>JAFGBR010000075.1 GCA_016933045.1 Marinilabiliaceae bacterium
CACACTCTGCTAAAAATCAGAAATATGTCAAAGAGCTTATATTATACGGCACTATGGCCGCTTAAAAATTAACGAACTATTGATATATATTAATAACTATAATAAAAGTAAGCAAAAGCTCAAAAACATTTTATAACTTAATCATTAAATCTGATTGTAAACACATTTGCGATGAAAAAAGTTGTACTATTTACTGTTTTGCTTCAAATATTTTTATTTGTTTCTTGTTCGGATGTTGAGTTGCCTGTTTTAAAAACAGGAAGTCAAAAGCCAATGCCTGAATCGTGGATTGACAAAGATACCGGGTATAAATTAACTCGTTTGTCAACAACTGAAGGCGATAATCGCAGTTTTTATTTTCATAACAATCCTTTCCTGTCAAAACCCGATTCATCGGGTTCGTTAATGGTTTATTACAATAGTAAAAAAAACCGTCTTTCGGATAAATGGTTTAAAGGGAATGATATTAGTCAGCTTTATGTTATGGATTTAACAACTGGAAATGGCAGGCAGCTTACAAATTGTAATTACCCAATAAGAGGCGAGATGATTGCCCCGAAGCGAAGAGAAGCTTTTTACCAGGGAGGTGATACCGTTTTTTCAGTAAATATTGATAATGGTAAGTTGCGAAAGGTATATGTTTTTCCCGATTCAATACATAGAGCCGGTGTTACTTCAATAAATGCTGATGAAACAATGATAGTTGGCGTTTACAGCGTACCCGAGAAAGATTCGATATTGAAAAATAACCCTAAAAAATCTGATTTTTTCCGATTGATATACGAGGCAAAATTAATGCATTATTTATTTGTTGTTAATGTTGAAAGCAATGAACTAAATGTGGTTCATAGTGATACTGCATGGATTAATCATGTTCAGTTTTCGCCAGCCGATCCGAATCAGATTATGTTTTGTCACGAAGGCCCCTGGCACAAGGTAAATCGAATATGGACAATAAACATCAATGATCCAAAACCTGTTTTAGTGCACAAACGAACTGTTTACCGTGAAATAGCAGGCCATGAATTTTTTAGTGTTGATGGACGAACAATATGGTTTGATTTGCAGATTCCAAGAGGAGAATTGTTTTATTTGGCAGGTTATAATCTTGACTCGCAAAAAGAAACTCGATATAAACTTACGCGAAATGAATGGTCAATACATTTTAATATTTCGCCTGATCAAAAACTTTTTGCCGGCGATGGAGGTGACGAGACGCAGGTGGCTAAAGCAAAAAATGGGCGTTGGATTTATCTTTTTTCGCCAGATGGGGATAGCTTACGGTCGGAAAAATTGGTTAATATGGTCATGCACGATTACGATTTGGAACCAAATGTGCATTTTACGCCCGATGGAAGTAAGATTGTTTTTAGGGCAAATTTCGAAGGTAATTCACAAATATATGCAGTCGATTTGAATAGTAAAACGGAGAATGTTTATTAGACTTGATTTTTTGTTTGTTGTGTTAATGATTTGTTAATTTTTCATGATCAATTGTTTATTGCTGATTATCAGTCTGTTCCTAATATAGAACAATGAAGGAATTTGTTTGATTTATCGTCTATATAAAAACAGATTCTAAATTAAGAGTGATAATTATGTGGAAGAGTTTTTATGTATTGGTGATGGGAATTTTATTGAGTTTTAATATCTTAGCAGTAGAAAATAACATTGATGTAAATTTAAAAACAGCCCTTTTGGGTAAAGTTAAAGATGGTAAAAGTGGTGAATTTATAGAGTATGCAACAATTGCACTTTATAAACAGTCCGATAAATCGGTTGTTGATGGTACTGTGACTAATGTTGATGGTGATTTTCAAATTACTCGTGTTGCATCGGGTCTGTATTATGCCGAGGTATCATATTTGGGTTATAATACCAAAACCATTAGTGATATTGAAATTGAGCATGGTAAGGGTGCTGTTGATTTGGGTGTTATAGTATTAAGTCCATCGGCCGAAACGCTTAATGAAATTGAGGTTATTGGAGAACGAAAATCATTCGAATACAAGATAGATAAAAAGGTTATTAATGTTGGAAAGCAGTTCTCTTCGGCTTCAATGTCGGCTATTGAAGTTTTGGAAAATGTGCCATCGGTAAAAGTCGATATTGAAGGTAACGTTTCGTTAAGGGGTAGTTCGGGGTTTACAGTTTTAATAGATGGTAAGCCAACCATGCTCGACCCCAGTGATGCTCTCCAGCAGATACCTGCAAATACTATTGAGAATATAGAAATAATAACTAATCCATCGGCAAAATATCAGCCCGATGGTACAGCAGGTATTATTAATGTTATTACAAAGGGTAATAAACTTCTTGGTGTTAACGGGCAGTTGACCCTTCATGGAGGTATGTATAACCGTAAAGGGGGTGAGCTTCTTTTAAACTATCGTTCGAATAAGGTTAATTATTTCTTGAGCACCGATTATAATTATAATGAGCATCCGGGCAATAGTTCATCGGAGCGTATTACATATTTAGGTGATGAATTTAGTTCTCTTATTTCCAACGGGAATTCGGACAGACAGCGTGAGCGATGGAGTTTTAATGGAGGAGTTGATATCGATATTTCAGAAAAAGATATACTATCGCTTGGAGGACGTTATGGTTTTCGACAGGGTAGTAACGATGGGATAACAAGTTATCGAAAATTTAGTTCTTCGTTAATTATTGATACCATTTGGAATGAAACATATTATGATAGTTATGAAGATAGTTATCGCGATGGTGATTTCTTTTCATTTTCGGGTAATTATCAGCATCAGTTTAAAACAGAAGGACACGATTTAAAGTTTCAGTTTAATTATGGTAAGCGGACTGGTGATGAGAGGTCAATGAATGAGACGTTAAACGAATTACAAGAACCTGTTGATGGAAGAATAAACTACGAGTCGGGTCCCGGAGAACGAACTGAAATAAGATTGGATTATACTTTGCCATTTAATAATAAAAATAAATTGGAAGTCGGTTACCAGGGACGCTACAGTTACGGGATAGATAATACAGGTGTTGATTCGCTAGATATTAGCAGTTTGGATTACGTTAGGTTGAGTAAGTATGGAAACTCGACCAGTTATGATGAAGATATAACCGGATTGTATGGGATTTATTCGGGAGAACAGGGCTTTTTTGGTTATCAGATTGGTTTGCGAAGCGAATATACAAGCCGGATGATTAAAACAACAACCGATGACAATAAATTTACAATTGATGATTGGGATTTTTTTCCAACACTACATTTATCGTACAATTTTCCGAACGATCATCAGGTTATGGCCAGCTACTCGCGACGTATAGAACGGCCTCGTGGATGGCAGTTGGAGCCCTTTATTACCTGGCGTGGGGCATATAGTGTAAGAATGGGAAACCCGGATTTGAAATCGCAATATATAGATTCGTACGAAATTGGTTATTTGAAAGAGATGGAATCAGCATATTTTTCGTTAGAGGGTTACTATCGTCATACAAATAATAAAATAGAGTTTATTCAGTCTGTTTACACAAAAGATGTATTGATGAGTAAGCCCCAAAATGTTGGTGATGATAATGCTTTGGGAGTAGAAGCCAGTGTAAATATAACAAAGATAAAATGGTGGGAGATGAACCTAATGGGCGATGTATATAATTACAATATTGAGGGTGAGCGTAATGGGGTTGATTTTTCAAATAGCTCATTTAACTGGGGGGCTCGTTTGAATAATACGTTTAAGTTACCATTAAAAAGTCAGCTTCAATTTAATATGCGTTATAACAGTCCGTCGGTAACAGCCCAGGGGCGGGATGAGGGTTTTTTCGAATTTAATAGTGCATACCGAATTGATTTGTTTAAACGTAAAGTGTCGGCAATTATTGAAGTGCGTGATTTGTTTGCAACAGCTAAACATGAACGTACTTTAAAAGACGACAGTTTTTATTCGCATTATGTTTACGAGCATCAATCGCCATTTGTGTCGTTTACTATTTCGTATCGTATTAATAATTATAATCCAAAACGCGAAAGAGTTCAGGGTGCCGATAATTCGTCAAATGGCGATGGAGATGATTTTTAACGAATTTTTCGCTCTTGATTTATATGTTCGAGGGGACTGCTTATTCTTAAGTAGTCCTCTTTTTTTATTTTTTCATTTTAGATATTTAAAAAGGCAACTATTTTAGTGAGTTGAGATATTTAGAAAAGTAAAATTGTATTTTTAAAATAAAAAAAAATGATAGCTCTTATAGTTTATTTATTCTTAGCACTATTTGTATCTTTTTTGTGTTCAATAATGGAGTCAGTGTTGCTTTCTACACCTCAGTCATTTTTAATGGTTAAACAGAATAGTGGGCAAGTATGGGCAAAAATGTTTGTTGATTTAAAAATAAACATTGATAAACCATTATCGGCTATTTTATCGCTTAATACGGTTGCACATACTATCGGAGCCGCAGGTGTTGGAGCGCAGGCAGTGAAGGTGTTTGGTGAGATGTATTTTGGATTGGTATCGGCAATTTTAACAATTTTAATACTGGTATTAACCGAAATTATCCCAAAAACCATTGGAGCCAGGTATTGGCGCAGATTGTCAAAGTTATCCTATTTTACCATAAGGGTTATGATAATACTTACTTATCCTTTGGTAATTATGTCGGCCCTTATTACCAAGTTGATATCGGGTAATAGAAAGGAGCAAACAACCAGTAGGGAGGAAATAGCAGCATTGGCCAGTATTGGTGCCGATGAGGGTCTTTTTTCGGATAAAGAGAATAAGATAATACAAAATATATTACGCTTGAAAAATGTTAAAGTAACAGAAATAATGACGCCTCGTGTAGTGGTGGCTGTGGCTGATGAAAATATTACATTAAGTGAATTTTTAAAGAATAAGAATTATTTGATGTTTTCACGTATTCCTGTGTTTTCGGGCGATGATGAAAATATAACAGGATATGTATTTCGGCAAAATGTATTTGAGAATCTGGCCGAAGATAAACATTCGTTAATTTTGAAAGATATTAAACGTGAAATATTTGTTGCACCAAACTCAATGGTTTTGTTTTCATTGTGGGAAAAACTTCTTGAAAAAAAGGAGCATATAGCTCTTGTTGTTGATGAATATGGTGGTTTAGATGGTATTGTAACAATGGAAGATATTATAGAAACACTATTGGGGCTCGAAATAGTTGATGAAAAAGATACTATTATTGATATGCAAAAATATGCCCGGGAACGATGGGAAAAACGACAGGCGAAATATAAAATAATTGATAAAATAGAATGAACATAGAGTTGAAATTACAAAAGACACCAAATGAGTGTACAGCAAAAGAAGACGTTCGTAACGAAATTGACAGAATTGATAAACAAATACTCGATCTTTTTGCTTTGCGATTCGAATATGTAAAAGCTATTGTAGCCTTTAAACGCGATAAAGAATCAGTTGTTGCCCAGGGGCGTAAGGATCATGTTATTAATCAACGTGCCGCATGGGCTAAAGAGTTAGGTTTAGATGAGGATACATTTGCCGAAATGTTTCGAATATTAATTGACTCAAATATTAAAAAAGAGATGGATCTTTTATGTGGGAAATAACCAAATTTTAAAATATTATATAAAAAATGTACAAAAAAGAAATTAAAGTATTGGATTGTACTGTCCGAGATGGTGGTCTGATGAATAACTGGCAGTTTAGTGACGATTTTGTTCGTGCAGTTTATAATGCTTGTGTGCAATCGGGTGTCGATTATATGGAAATTGGATATTTGAGTAGTGCCGAGGCTTTCGATCCTAAAGTTGTGGGACCGTGGAAATTTTGTCACGACAAAGATTTACGCCGTATAGTCGGGGATAACAAAACCAGTTTGAAATTGTCGGCAATGGCCGATATTGGACGAATAAATCTTGACGATATACCTCATGCCGATGATAGTGTGTTGGATATGGTTCGTGTTGCCTGTTATGTTCATCAGGTTGATAAGGCTGTTGAGCTGGCTCATCATTGTATGGATAAGGGATACGAGGTAAGTATTAACCTAATGGCAGTATCGAAAGTGAATGAGCATGATTTGGATGAAGCTTTAGTAGATATAGCTAAGTCGCGTGTGCCAATATTCTATGCAGTTGATAGTTTTGGAAGTATGTTTTCGGAGAGTATTCAGTACCTGGTGCGTAAGTATAAAGATGCATTGCCAGGTAAAGAAATTGGTATTCATGCCCATAATAATATGCAGTTGGCCATGTCTAATACCATTACTTCAATTCAGGAAGGGTGTACCATGTTAGATGCAACGATGCTTGGAATGGGTCGTGGTGCCGGAAACTGTCCTCTTGAAATATTAGTGGCCTTTTTAAAAAATCCTAAATACCGATTGTTGCCAATACTTCAGACAATTCAGGATCATATTCATCCGTTACAGTCGAGTATCGATTGGGGGTATCATATTCCTTATTTGATTACTGGTGCATTAAACGAGCATCCTCGGAGCTCTTTGGCTTGGATGGATTCGGAACGTAAAAACGACTTTGTTGCATTTATGAAAGAGATGCACGATTATGCTTAATAGGTAATTAAAAAAGACTATCCCATCAATATATCTCTTATCAAAGAGATATTGATGGGATATTATTTTTATTAGCTGTTGATTTGATACTTTTTTTTCGTTAATCAATGTGTCATTTTCGTTAACAGGTGTTGTTGTCTGCTTCTGGATGTGCCTGTTTTAAGGGTGTGTGAATGTTGGGGTGTATTTCCGATGATTTATCTATCACACGTTAGTTGTTGTCTTTCTTATCTTTAAATCATCCAAAATTAAATTTTTAAAACAACGAAAATGAAAAAAATCTATTTAATGGCTTTAATGGCTATGGTTTTGTTAAGCTGCGAAAAGGATCTGGTTGTCGATCAGGAAAACGCCGAAGGTTCGTTAAAAGCATCAGTTACAGTTACAACTGAAGCTCAATTAAAAACGGCGGTTGCGAATGCTTCACCTGGCGATGTGATTAAAGTGAGCGGTACTATTTATCTTACAAGTACATTACAGTTACTGAAAAGCGGAACATCGAGTGCCAAAATAAACCTTACTGGAGGTACCAGTTATGCAACAATCGATTGTTCGGGTGTTTCAGGATGGGGGATTAAATGTAATGGTAGCTACTGGAATATAAGTTATTTAAATATTCGTAATGCTGGTGATTGTGGATTGGTGTTTCAAACTGGAGGTTATAATTGGGTTAATAAATTGAGGACTTATGGTTGTGGCGATTCGGGCTTGCAAATATATAATGGTTCTCATCATAATAGCATAAATTATTGTACTTCGTACGATAATTACGATGCAGATAATGGAGGTGAAAATGCCGATGGGTTTGCCTGTAAACTTTCGGCCGGTGCCGGTAATAAATTTTATAAGTGTAATGCTAAAAATAATTCGGATGATGGATGGGATTTATACGGACAACCGTATACTGTAGTTATGGATAATTGTTTGGCTAGAAATAATGGTTATGGTACAAATGGTGATGGTAATGGTTTTAAATTAGGTAGTGCAGGCCAAAAAGTACCTCATAGCGTAACTTATTGTACTTCGAGCTATAATTTAGGTTGTGGATATGATGGTAATGGAAATACCGGACATATAACAACAACAGGAAGTACAGGAACCGGGAACGGTAAATCGTTGTGGTATCGTATTTATTAGTTGTAGTGGATTAGTTTAGTTTTAGTTTTGAGGGAGTGTTGTTGCACTCCCTTTTTTAATGGCTTAACTGTTCTATTATTACTTTGTTATTGATCTCTTTAGCGTAATTGATAGCTGTTTTTCCATATTCATCTTTTAAGTATTTGTCGGCTTTGTTTTTTAAAAGAAGTATAACTGCTTCTTCATTGTTGTTACGACAAGCAATTATAAGAGGGGTGTCGTTAAAGTTGTTTTGATGGTTTACTAAAGCTCCATTGTTAATAAGTAAAGTCATTGCCTTAGTTGAATTGATTGATGTTGCTAAAAGAAGCGGTGTGTCGCCATTAGCGAGCTGGGCGTTAACATTAGCTTTGTGGTCGATTAGCAACCGGGTAAGGTTAATGTGTTTGTTAATGAGTGAATAAACAATAGCTGTGTTTTTTTCGGAGCATATAGTATTTGGATTTGCTCCGTTTTTAAGTAGTGATTGTGCAATTTTGTAGTAACCCTTAGTTGCTGCAAACATTAGCGGAGTATATAAATCGTTGTCGGTGTTATTGGCATTTGCTCCCTTATTTAATAGTAAATTCACCATTTGTAACTTATTGTTTATTACGCCAAGCGATAGAGCTGTTTCTCCATTTTTATCTTTAATTTCAATTGATGCGTTTTTTTCGATAAGCAGTTTTGCAACTTGTAATAAACCATTTTGAGCAGTAAGCATTAAAGGGGTTTGATGGTTTTGATCGGCACTGTCAATATCGACATTTTTTTCGAGGTGATATTGAATGCTTTTAATGTCGTTTTTTTTTACAGATGTTATTAAGTCTTTTTCAATGTGTGGGTTACATGCGATTGTTAAAATAAGTAATATAAATAATGATATTTGTAAGCGCATTTTTTGTTTTTGTTATATGTAAAAATATTGCCTTTTATTTTTGCATTAAATTAAGTCATCCAAGTGAAATGTACAATAAGTTTGTATTTTGTAGTTGAAAAATGAAATAATGTGAATGGTTACTTTTATTATGAAATAATTCAAATTAAAAATTTAAGTAAAAAATGATGAAAATATTATATATTATATTTGTTGTGGTATTATTTAGTTGTGTAGGTAAAAATAGTAGTCAAATAAATGTAGATTCAAAAAATGATTTAATACAAGAGACGAGTATTGATCCAACAGGAACGTATAAACTTGCAAGTGAAACAGTGACTAAAGATGGTGATACCTATGGTTATTCGGGTAAAATACAAGTAAAAAAAATTGGAGACGATAAAATTGCTGTTACTTTTTATGTTAATAAAGGGGCGCCAAGTTACAATATGGGTGGATTTGTAGATACATTGTCGTTTGTGAATAATAAAGCAATTTATAAAGGTTTGGAAAATACAACAGATTGCAGAATTGAATTTGCTTTTTCTGAATCTGGAATAATGGTTAAAACAGATGAAGGTAATTCTTGTGGATTTGGACATGGAGTTTATGCGAATGGATTTTTTAAAAAAAAATCGTCGATAGAGCCCATACTTGAAAACCCTTTTTCAGGACAAAGAATTGACACGAAGAATAGTATATATAACAAAGTTGATAATGCAGAAACTACTGTTGCAAAAAAAATGCCGGATGTTTTTAGCACTTTTTTTGAGAAAAAACTAGTAGGATTAGAGCTTGTGAATGAGGGGTATAATAGCATTTACAGAGTAAGTTTTTCATCTGCTTGCAATTGTGAAATGTTGTCAATGCTGATGAAAAAAGATGTTATGAAGATTTATTTATTCCCTTATTGTAATAGTCAACCTTCAAAAGAAGATTATAATAATTGGGAATACAACATATCGAGCATCGATTATGTCGATAATAAAATGTCGGTGAAGGGAGTTTGTGAAAATTCGGATAATGAAGAGGTAGTTTTTATATTTGGCATTCTTGATGATGAAAATGTTTTTAGTTTGGAGACAGAGGGTGATTTGCCTAATACAATGTGGTTGGAAAAATATATTACAAACAAGGAAGAGTTATTTGATGTGTATGATTGTGGCGATTATGATGGATAAACAGCGCAGCTGTAATAAACGGTTTATTTAATCTGCTTTTCTCATGTATTTTTTTGTGGGGCGCTGACTTGGGCGGCAAAGTTCATCTTGGTACTCTCTCATCTGGTGCAAGGTATCCGCTAGTGCCAAATTTTATGTGAGGTACAAAATAGCAATAGCGTAATGGCGCAATACAACTAACACG
>JAFGBR010000076.1 GCA_016933045.1 Marinilabiliaceae bacterium
CGTTTGCCGTTTTGGGTGTTTCGTGGGCCGGAGACTATGCCTAAATTGCCCATTGCTAATCCGTTCATATCTGATTCCTCTGTTAAATTTTGGGTTGTTGTAATGGTTTCGCCATTGATGCTGATGGTCATGGTGAATGTCATGTCCTTTTTGAGCTGTTCGGTATTGGAGAGTACCGAAAGGGTTAAGCCTTTGCCCATAAGGTTCAGGTATGGTACATCAAAAAGAATTTCAGGCTCTTGCGTTTTGCCTGCTGCAATGGTAAGTCCTTTAATATCGGGGGTAGAATAAGCGACTGCCGAACCTTTATAGTTCGCAACTACCTGGTTAACGGCTAATGTGATGGGAGCTTTGGTGGGATTGTAACAGCGGAGCTTAACGGCAAATTGAACTTCCTGTAAATTCATCTTGTGGATGCGGAATCCCAAGAGTGCAAAGTTCATTTTTGCCCCTGCCAGTAGCTTTTTGCCTTTCTTTATGAGGTAGAAACCTCCGCCAACGGCTGCAACAACTGCTAATGTGCCTAATATTTTCTTTGTGCTTGCTTCCATAATGGGAGCAAACTTAGAGTAGGTGGTAGGTGGGGATTTGGGTGTTTTTGGTTAGGGTTTGCTGGGATTGGTTGGAGTTTGGTGTTTTTGGGTGGAGGGGGGGAAAAAGTTGGGGTGGCGACTTAATGCATTTTGGAGCATGAAATTTAAAATGTTTTGTTGATGTCTGGACAAATCAAACCTTCACAAGCCAACGTACTAATTCTAATCCGAAAGCTTCATGCAATAAATGGCAGATATATAATGCAGTTAAAATTACCTTTGCAAATAAAAACGATGTATAAAACCGAGAAAACATATATTACAAAAGATAAAAAAATGCTCAATTTAATCAATGAGAATTATTCATTGTTACTTTGTTTGCAGCATTTTGATATTGACTTTGCGGTTGATAATAAAACAGTTGAGACATTGTGTTCTGAGAATGAAATCGACCCACATACATTTATTATAATTGCGAATTTATATAATGGATTCTTTCCCGGAGAAAATGACATTACTAAAATTAAAGATATAAAACCAGTTTTATCATTCCTTAAAAACAGTCATTCTTTTTACATCGAAGACAAATACCCTGAGTTGAAATATTATTTGGGAAAATTAAAAAACAACAATAGTTCTAAAGATTTTCAAATGATTGAAAAGTTTTTTGTCGATTACTTTGAAGAAGTTTTAGAACACCTGAGATATGAAGATGAAATAGCCTTTCCATATTTTTATAGACTGAAGGAAAAAGATGGGGTTGTTGATAAAAAATCATTTTCCGCAAAAGAATATAGGAATCATCATACAGATATAGAAACAAAACTGACTGATTTAAAAAATTTATTCTTGCAACATCTTAAAATCAAAAGCGATTTAAATATAAAGCGTAAATTTCTTAACACATTATTTGGGTTAGAATTTGATTTAAAAATCCATTCGATTATTGAAGAAAAAGTATTAATCCCTCTTATTGAAAAAATTGAAGGCAAATAAGATGGAGAAATGCAGAAAAAATATTATTGTTTTTGAACCCTCAAAAATCCTTTATGAGGGATTATTTACCTCAATCTCAAAACTTGGTGTTGATTATACTTTTTATCATTCCGATAATCTTAATGAACTTGAAATTCTTTATTCAAAAAAGGAGGTTGCCGTTATTTTGATAAATCCGGCAATAGTGCAAAATAAATTAAATGAATTCTCCAAAATTAAAAGACAACATCCTGATATTTTTTGGATAGGAATTATTTATTCCTTTTATGAAAATTCAATTCTAAAGCTTTTTGATGATACCTTTTCAATTACCGATGATATCTCAATTATTATTCGGAAAATAAATAAGACATACAATTGCAATACTGTAAATAATAATGAAAATGGCCATCTGTCAGAACGGGAAACTGATGTTTTAAAATGGTTGGCTCAAGGATTATCCAATAAAGAAATTGCCGATAAATTAAACCTTAGTATTCATACCGTCAATACCCACCGTAAAAACATTATGGATAAAACAGGTGTTAGAAGTCTTGCAGGGCTAACAATATACGCGGTTTCAAAAGGAATTATTACCCTTGATTAATTTGCATATACCTTCATTTCGCTATTAAACCAAAATTTTTTCATCACTTTTAGCGATTGCACCCCTTTTAATATCATAGTTACTTTGCCATCGGTTTTTAACTCATTAAAACAGATATCCGATGTACAGTAATTATGAATTATGCTCTCCTAAACACAAATCAAATAGATTTAATTTTTTGTTATTTGGAATATTGCTTATCAGTATAACTTCTCATGCTCAATCAACCCTTTCGGGAATCGTAAAAGATGCTAATGATAATAGTCCACTAATTGGTGCATCTATCGTAGTTAAATCATTGAATAAAGGTGTAATCACAGATATTGACGGCAAGTATTCGATTCAGTTACAGGAAGGAACTCACATTATTTCATTTTCATATATAGGTTATGAAAGCATTTCAAAAACAGTAACTGTAAAAAGTCAGCCAATAAATCTTAATGTTTCACTTAAAACAGATGCGGCACAGTTACAAGAAGTGGTTGTAACAGGTAAATCAGAAGCTCGGCAAATCAGGGAACAAGCTATGCCTATTGCTGTAATTACTATGAATGAACTACAAGGCACGGTGAGTGATGTAAGCGATGTGCTTTCTAAAACATCCGGGGTTCAAATCCGAACTTCGGGAGGCGAAGGCAGTTCATCCCGAATATCGGTGCGTGGGCTTGAAGGAAAACGAATTGGTTTTTTTATTGATGGAACTCCATTAAGTGATAATTCTGATTTTCTCGACTTAAACGATATTCCTATCGACCTTATTGATAGGGTCGAGATTTACAAAGGAATTGTTCCTGCAAAATTCGGCGGTTCTGCCGTTGGTGGAGCAGTTAATATTGTTTTAAAAGAATATCCGCCTGCTTACATTGATGCCAGTTATTCCCTCCAATCTTTCAACACACATAAAGCAAGTACTATTATTAAAAGAAACAAGAACGGATACGAATTTGGGGTAGGAGGATTTTATACCTATTCCGACAACAATTACGAAATGGAACTGCCCTTGCAACCGGGCAAATATGTAACCAGAGACCATGATAAATTTGAAAAAATTGTTTTAGGAGGTGGATTCACTTCAAAAAAGTGGTGGTTTGATGAAGTCGTATTTGAACCTGCGGTAATTCTTACAAAAAAAGAAATACAGGGTATAGAATATAATATACAAGAGGCAAAAAGCTCTTCCGATGCTTATGTGTTTTCAAACCACAACGAAAAAACAAACTTCTTACTAGAAGGGTTGGATTTAGATATAAGCAATAGTTATGCATATACAATTTATCGCTTTCAAGACAAAGCAATGCAACGCTATTCGTGGGAAGGCGAAACCCGTCCGCCTCTTACAAATTATGGTGGCGAAATAGGGATGCAACCCAATGATGTTTATAACCAGAAACACATATTTATGCAAAAAACCAACCTGAACTACCTCATTAACGAGCATAATTCTATAAACTTCAATTCGCAATACAATTTCGCCAAGGGGTTACCCAGCGATACTTTGCTTGATAAAGTGATAGGCTACCAAACAAATTTTACAAGCGTTATGAATAGCTGGGTAAGTGGGTTATCTCATGAATTCAATTCTACCAACAAAAAATTCTCAAATGCTTTCACGGTTAAATATTACTTCTATTCCATGCAAACCCAATTGGTTGATTTGTTTGGAATAAGCAAAACCCCCGAAGACATCGACATGGAGAAACATGACTTTGGGATTAGCGATGCTATTAGGTTTAGGATAACCCCCGATTTTTTAGTAAAAACATCTTTAGCGTATGATGTGCGTTTGCCGTCTGAGAATGAACTATTGGGCGATGGATTCATAATCGCTCCTTCGGGTAATCTTGAACCTGAGCGTAACACAAGTTTTAATGTAGGTATTATGTACGATAAAACTTCTAAAAGAAATAAGCGGTTTCAATTTGAAATAAATGGGTTTTATATGCAACTCGAAAACATGATTCGCTTCACCGGCGGTCCATTGCAGAACAAATACGAAAATTTCGGCGAAATGCAAACCTTAGGGGCTGAAATTGAAGCAAAATATGATGCCACAAACTGGTTATACGTATGGGCAAATGCTACCTATCAGGATTTAAGGGATACACGTGAATACGAACCCGGCTCATCTGTACCAAACCCTACTAAAGGCGACCGCATTCCCAATATCCCTTATTTCTTTGCCAATGCAGGACTCGAATTGCATAAAGCGAACCTATTTGGCGGTAAGGGGCAAAATACCCGCTTGTTTACCGATGGCTCTTTTGTAGAAGAATATTTTTACGATTTCGAGCAAAGTATTTATCAGGAACGCAGAATTCCGCAAACTTTTACAATTAATGCAGGGCTTGAACACAGTCTTAAAAATCAACGGATTTTCTTTAGTATTCAAGCAAATAACCTTACCAATGCTAAGGTGTTGTC
>JAFGBR010000077.1 GCA_016933045.1 Marinilabiliaceae bacterium
AGAACGACTCTCAAGTAAAGGTTTTGGCGAAAGCAAACCCATCGATAACAATAGCACTGCCGAGGGTAAAGCAAATAACCGCAGGGTTGAATTTGTGAAGTTCTAGAAATTTTATTTTTAACCAATTATAAACTATCAACAAAATGAAAAAGACATTATTATTTGTTTTTAGCCTCATTCTTTTGGCAAGCTTAAACTATTCGTGCAGTAAAGATAAAGATGATGAGTTAAGCATTACAACCCTAAACGGATCAGGCACGTGGAATAATCCTTTTAAATTACCTGCAGGTACAATAAAAGCGAATATTGAGCCGGGAGTATATTTATATGAATTTCCGTATTCAACAGGGGAGGAGTATACCATTAAAATTAGTGGTTTTACACAAAACTTAGATTTAAGGGTTGTTATTGGATATGGTACGGGTATGGGAACTGATTTAACTAATAGTATTAACGATGGGTTAGTTAATGAAGAAGTTACATATACTTTTTCTCAGCAAGATCTTTATCTTTATATTGAAAACTTGTCGGATAATACTACTGAGTTTATAATTAGTATTGTAAAAAAGTAGTTATAATTCTTTGTTATATAAAACAAGCGCAATAAATAATTGCGCTTGTTTTATGTTTTTTACAACTCCAAATCAATATCGTGTTGTTCAACCCAAGGTAATCCATGATTATTTAGTTGTTCCATAAAAGGATCGGGGTTAAATTCTTCCACATTATAAACTCCGGGTTTTTTCCAGATTCCTTTTAAATACATCATAGCACCAATCATTGCAGGAACCCCGGTTGTATAACTTACCCCCTGTGTGCCTGTTTCTTTATAAGCTACCTCGTGGCTACAGTTATTGTATACATAGTAAGTTTTTTCCTTACCATCTTTTAAACCTTTAATACGACAACCAATAGAGGTCCAACCAGTATAATTTTCTCCAAGTTCACCAGGATTTGGAAGAACTGCTTTTAAGAATTGAATCGGAACTATTTCAACACCATTGTACATGATTGGCTCAATACCTGCCATGCCAATATTCTGAATTACACGTAAATGAGTCAAATACTCCTGGCCAAACGTCATCCAAAAACGAGCGCGTTTTAAAGTAGGATAATTCTTAACCAGCGACTCCAACTCCTCGTGATATATTACGTATGACTCTTTAGGGCCGATCTCAGGGTAATTTAATGGTTTGTGAATTTCGTGAGGTTCAGTAGTAACCCACTGTCCATTCTCCCAATACTTTCCTTTTTGGGTCACCTCGCGAATGTTAATTTCAGGGTTAAAGTTGGTTGCAAATGCTTTACCATGATCGCCTGCATTACAGTCAACAATATCCAGATATTGAATTTCATCGAAATGATGTTTGGCAGCATAAGCGGTGTAAATGCTTGTAACGCCAGGATCGAAACCACAACCTAAAATTGCAGTTATGCCAGCTTGCTTAAAGCGATCGGCATAAGCCCATTGCCACTTATATTCGAATTTAGCTTCTTCCTTAGGTTCATAATTTGCTGTGTCGAGATACGATACTCCGGTTTCTAAACAGGCATCCATAATGGTTAAATCCTGATAAGGTAATGCAACATTCACAACCAAATCGGGTTTAAAATCATTTATTAACTCAACCAATTCAGGAACATTATCGGCATCTACTTGAGCTGTTTTTATACGATTACCACCAATGTTTTTAGCTATAGTGTCGCATTTGCTTTTGGTACGACTTGCCAATAAAACCTCGGTGAATACATCTGGCAAACCAGCCATTTTATGAGCTACCACTGTGCCCACGCCACCTGCTCCAATAATTAAAACTTTACCCATTTTGTTTTTTTCTTTAGGCTTTAAAAAGGATTAATAATCATTCGCAAAGGAATGAATTTTTTCAATTATTACAACTAATAAAAAAAGTTATCACATTTTTTTTAAAAAATACAGTTTTATTAAAAATCGTAGTATAGATTTCGTAACGAAGTACGTACTGCAAACCATATAAAATTTGTTTTGTTGGTTTCAAGTTCGTTACTTTCGTTTCTTATCCTTATTCCGGCTGCAATGTTAAAATTGTTTCGTGAGTTGATTAAATACGATAATGAAGCTTCCATTATGTAAAGATCAGTTTTTAGTCCCTGTCCAACAGTGTTGTTATAGTCTGAAAATCTCAAATCATTAGATTTAAATATTTCTTTGCCATAACTTATACTGTCTTGATAATCTTTCCCATAATTTGCAATCATTATCTCGCCTCTAATAAACCAACGTTTGTATCTGTAATTCAATATCGAAACGAGTTCGCTAAAATTAGCTCCCAGTGGATGGGCTAAACTTTGATTATAATGCCCATAACTGTTTAATACATTGCCATGACTATATGTAAAAGGTCTTACCCGGTTATATTCCATTTTTATGTTTAAATGTTTTGCTCCGAACAAATCGAATGTTTTGAATCCAAGCTGATAACCATACTTATTGGCCCACCATTGTTCTTTTGCAAATAACTCGGATGTTCTAAATTCATCGAACATTATTTGTCCGTAAAAAGTTAGCCATTTTGATGCTATGTACTTTGTGTTTAACCCAATATTTACATTGTCGGGCGAACCGGCTGAATATTCAACAGGTCGGAAAAATACAAACGGATTAGCGTAGTGCCAGTCAAACCCCCTATAATGACCAGTAGAATCTTCGGCGGCCCAAATAACCGATTCAAATAAACCTAATGATAGTCGATTGCCTATATTCCAGTCGAGATAATGAAAAACACCATATTTAACAGGGTATCTGGTGTCAATACTTTCATTTTTTCGTTCCAGATGTGTGAGTGAAGCCCATAGAATTTGATATTTAACTTTACAAAAATCGGTTGTGAATTTAAAAAACGGGTAACTAAATGGTACATCAGATAGTAGTAGTGAGCGATACCCATCGCCAATAAAATTTTTACCATGTCCTAATTGAAAGTTAAAATATTTACCGGCATTGTACGATATGTAACCGGTTGCCTGTGAGTAATCAAAAACCGATCGACTGGCTACTCTGTTAGGCTTTCCCTGACCCGGAAGCACATTCATTGTGTGGGCAAAACTGTCAATGTAATTGGGGAATGTTCCCTGGTTTTCGTATAAGTCGGCATAAAAAGCAAAGTTTTTTCCAATATTTCCTTCAATAAAAAGTCCACGGGTGTTAACAAATGTATTTTTTCCATCGATTGACTCTTTGCCTGTTTCAATATTAAAAAGAGGATTTATTACAATGTTAATATCTTCATTTTGTTGCTTCCATTTTAATACATCATCATGAAATAGTCGTTTCCAAAAATTGAGCTTCCCCAATGGGATTTTGATTTCGTTATAAAGTATAGAATCAAAGTTAGTTATTTTGTTTATTTGGTCGAGCCGATAGCTTTTTACCGATGTGTGAAAATTTGTTCCGGGACGGTAAAGTTCTTTTTCAATTGAATTATACTGTTGATTGTCGTAAATCGAATATCTTTGTGCTTCGACTGAAAAACTATAAGCAGAAATGAATGAGAGAAAGATGCCTGCTTTTGCACTATTTTTGAAATAACTCATTTTATGTTTTAATAATTTATACATCAGATTAAATTAATGTTTATTCAATAATGTTGCAACCACTATTTATATGTGTATTTTTTATCAACCAAAATACACATATAAACGTTTATTAAGCATTAATTACGAAAAAATGAATAAAAACCATTATATAATGACTTGCAAAATTAATAGATCTACAATGTTGAGATACTTCACTGTTTTATTATTTTTTTTATTTTCTGTTTCCTTATTATATACTCAGGAAGAGTATAAAGAGATTATTAATAACGATTCATCGTTTACAAACGAAAAGCCTCATCGTGTTGTTAAAACTCTAAATAAAAAAACAAAAAAAAATAAACCTAAAAATATTATTTTATTAATTGGCGATGGAATGGGGCTTTCGCAGGTTTATGCTGCAATGACAGTTAATGGAGGGCAATTAAATATTGCTCAAATGCCTTATACAGGTTTTAGTATAACTACATGTTACGATAAATATATTACTGATTCGGGAGCAGGAGGAACTGCCATTGCTATTGGAAAAAAAACTTATTATGGGGCACTTGGTGTTGATGCAGAAGCGATGCCGAGTGAATCGATTTTGGAGATAGCTGAAAAACACAGTTTAAAAACCGGGTTGGTTAGTACATCTGCAATTACTCATGCAACTCCGGCATCGTTTATTGCCCATCAAAAAAGCAGAAATATGTACGAAGAGATAGCTAATGATTTTTTAAATACTGATATTGATGTTTTTATTGGAGGTGGTAAGAAACATTTTATTCAACGGAAAGATGGTCGAAATTTGTTAACTGAACTGAAAACAAAAGGTTATCAGGTGGGTGAAAAACTTACCGATATTGAGGATTTGAAACGTCCCTATGCTGTGTTAACAGACTCAGTTCACACTCCAAAATATCCACATAGAGGCGAATTGTTACCCGATGCAACAGATATGGCTGTTAAAACTCTTTCAACCGGTAAAAAAGGATTCTTTTTAATGGTTGAAGGTTCTCAAATTGATTGGGGATGTCATCAGAATAATACCGATTATTTATTATTGGAGACACTTGATTTTGACAAGGCTGTTGGTAAGGCTCTCGAATTTGCTGTAAAAGATAAAAACACACTGGTTATTGTAACTGCCGATCATGAAACCGGGGGTATGGCTATTGTTGGTGGCAATTTCGAAAAACATACAATTCAGGCAAAATATGCGTCAACAAAGCATACGGCTGTTATGGTTCCGGTTTTTGCTTATGGTCCGGGAGCTGATTGTTTTACAGGTATTTATCAAAATACTGATATTTTTAAAAAGATGAAATTGCTATTTGGTTTTAAATAATTTTTTCAGATGCTACAATTTATATCCGAAATTGATTTTATTATTGAAATTGATAAGTTAAAATCTGTTTTTAGGAAATCATTAGTTCTCGATCAGTCGAAAAACGAAAATTCTGCTGAACACTCTTGGCATTTGGCTGTTGCTGTAACTGTTTTGGAGCCCTATGCGAATTTTAAAAATATGGATATGCTTAAAGTTACCCGGATGGCTCTTATTCATGATATTGTAGAAATTGATGCTGGTGACACTTATGCTTACGATGATGAAGCCAATAAGCTTAAGCATGAAAAAGAAGTGTGTGCTGCAGACCGTATTTATGGTTTGTTACAAAACGACCGGCAGAATGAGTTGAAAAATTTATGGTACGAATTTGAAAAACGAGAATCTCCCGAAGCAAAATTTGTTGATGCTGTTGACCGGTTTATTCCAATTATGATTAACTATTTGACCCAGGGTAAGCAATGGAAAGCATTTGGGGTAACAGCCACAAAGGTACTTACGCGAAATAACCCAATTAATGATGGGTCAACCTATTTATGGAAAATAGTTAACGAAATTGTAAAAGAATCAGTTGAAAAAGGATATCTAATTGGCTCATAAATGGCTTAAATTTAACTTTCCATATAACTCTGATGATAAGAAGATTTTTGTATTTCAGACATATAGACAGGATTATAGAAAAATTAATGATTACTGAATGTTTAATTAGTCTGTTCTGTTTGTCTAATATATCTTTATTTTTTTGTCTTAATATTCAATAATTAAATAAATTTAAACAGTTACTAAACCTGTTGTAAATTATTTTTCTTAAATCTTCAGATTTGCTACAGATTTGATGTATATATTTGAATAGAAAAAGATGTGGGTGGCATTAAAGAAATTTTTTTTGAATGATAGGTTTAATAGGTTTAAGTCATCAAACTGCAATGGTAGAGGTTCGAGAAAAGTTGGTTATCTCTCCCGAATTGGTTTCTGATTTGTTCATTTATTTAAAAGAAGTCTCTCCCATAACAGGTATTTTTGCGTTAACAACATGTAACCGAACGGAGTTATACTTCGAGGCTAGTCCTACCAAAGAAACTGAAGCATCTGTGTTGGAGATGGTGAAAATTGCATTTCTGCGTTTTTTTTCTTCTGGCGATGAAGTTCATAAATATATTTTTGCATTTTCAGGATTAGAAACAGCTAAACATCTTTTTAGGGTTGCAACGGGGCTCGAATCAATGATTCTTGGCGAATACCAAATTGTATCGCAACTTAAAGAGGCTTATGTAAATATGGAAAAGCTTGGGGTTATAGGGCCATTGTTAAAAAGAATGATTCAAAAAGCCTTTGAAACCGGTAAGCTGGTAAGAACTAATACAAATATTAATAAGGGATTTGTTTCGGTTAGTTCGGCAGCTGTTGCAATGATTGGAAAACGTTTAGGTGCATTTTATAATATTAAGGCACTTTCTGTAGGTGCTGGTGAAACAGGTACTATTGTAGTTCAAAACCTTGTAAAAAAAGAGTGTAAAAACGTTTTTGTGTCAAATCGTACTTTCCAGAAGGCAATTAATCTTGCCGATAAAACAAATAGTATTGCTATTGAATTTGATAATATTATTTCAAATCTCGAAACCGTTGATGTAGTTCTTTATTCGACTGGCTCAAAGGAGGTTCTTTTATCTAAAGATCTTCTTTATCCGGTAATGCAGGCTCGTAATTCAAAGCCATTGTTAATAATCGATCTGTGTATCCCTCGTAATGTCGATCCAAAAGTATCTGATTTAGATGGAGTAACATTAATTGATTTAGATCATCTCGAAGAGGTTGTTAATGCTAATTTTGAAATGAGAAAAAGTGAAGTTGGTAAAGCAGAAGAGATAATTGATAAATCGGTTGTTGATTTTGAAGAGTGGATAGGTATTCGTCGATTGAAATGTGCTATTAATTCAATAACATCTACTTTTAAAGAGGTTAACTCTGAAGAAATAGGAAACTATAAGAAAGTTAAAGGGAATCAAACTGTCAAAAAACATATTGCAGAATATGGCGATCATCTGAGTGCTAAATTTACCCGTATGTTAATTAAACAGTTAAGAGATATAACAAATGAAGGGCGTGATCCCGAAAAAGTTAAAATTGTCAGTGATTTGTTTAACTTTAACGAAAATCGTTAGCGGCATTATTGAAGGTTAATAAAATTTTCATGTGTAAAACAACCATTCGAATAGGAACCAGGGGAAGCAAATTAGCTCTTTACCAAGCAAAGTTGGTTAAATCGGAACTCGAAAAAATATATACCAATATTTCTTTTGAAATTGAAATAATTACTACTAAAGGTGATAAAATACTTGATGTTGCTCTTTCGAAAATAGGCGATAAAGGATTGTTTACTAAGGAGATTGAGATTGCTTTGTTTCAAGGTAATATTGATATGGCTGTTCATAGTTTAAAGGATTTACCTACAATATTATCTGATGAGGCTGAGTTGGGTGCTATTTTAAAACGTGCAGAATTTAGAGATGCTCTTGTATCGAAAAACGGACTTAGAATTGAGCAACTTACATCAAATCATAAACTTGCAACATCCAGTTTGCGACGAAAGGCTCAGGTTCATCGTATTAACCCTCATGTTCAGGTTATTGATATTAGGGGTAATGTTGATACCCGATTGCGAAGAATGAATGAAGGGTATTGCGATGCCATGATTATGGCTGGTGCCGGACTTATTCGTTTGGGTTATGAAAGCTATATTACAGAGCTGTTAGATGCAAATCTTTTTATTCCTGCTCCTGGACAGGGTGCTATTGCCATTGAAATACGAAAAAATGATACTAAAATTAAAGATTTTATTGCACCACTTCATTGTACTGACTCTTTTTTTAAGGTTACCGCTGAACGATCTTTCCTAAACGAGCTCGAAGGAGGATGCCAGATTCCCATTGGTAGTATTGCCCAAATTGATGGAGATATTTTGAAACTTACCGGTTTGGTTGCAATGATTGATGGTTCAAATGAAATTATTGAAACAATTATAGGTAATGTAAACGAGGCTGAAAATTTGGGGCGAGAATTAGCTCGTAGAGTTGCTTCGAAGGGAGGAAAGGATATTTTAAATTTAATTCGGAATTTGAATAGTATAAACTAAAATGTAAATACAATGACCCAAAAACCTACCAATATTATTTTAACCCATCCTTTTGATAATGATGATTTTTTGTCGTTAAAAGCTATGCAGGAAGGAATGAATGTGATTGCTGATTCTATGATCGAAACACATCAAATTATTCTTTCGTTATCTGAAATTGAAGAGATTTGTAACTCCGATATTGTAATTTTTACAAGTAAAAGAGGGGTAAAATATACTTTAAGTCAAATGAATCCAATGTGTTGCCACGATAAAAAAGTTGTTGTTGTTGGACAAAAAACGGCACTGGCTTTAACCGATTGTGGCATAATGCCATCTTTTGTATCAAAAGGTCAAACCGGCAAGGAGATGTGTGAGGCCTTAATTGCTGATAGCATTATTACTGGCAAAAAAGTTACTGCCTTGTTGGCTCAGTTGGCCGATGACACTATTGAAGAGTATCTCTCAAAATTATGTGACTATAAACGTATTGATGTCTATCAAACATTATATAAAAAAAAGCATTCTGTTGATACAATAAAGGCTTTAAAATCAAATGATTCTTTTTTGGTTTCCTTTACCAGTTCCTCGGCAGTTAAAGCTTTTGTAAACTTGTATGCTAATTATTTTCATAATTCTATAAAATGTGTAAGTATTGGGCCGGTAACCTCTAAAACAATTGAAGAATTTGGCCTTAAGGTTGAAATTGAAGCTAAAGAATCAACTTACGAAGGGCTTTTTAAAAGTATTGAAGAGTATTTGAATATTAACGCAACGATATAAATATTAATATGGCTTTCCCTCAAACACGATTAAGACGGTTAAGATATAACAGTGTTTTACGGCAGATGGTTACCGAAACACATCTGAGTACTGACGATTTTATATATCCTTTATTTGTATGTCCTGGTACTAAGGTGAAGAATCCTATTAGTTCAATGCCTGGTAATTATCAATTATCTATCGATTTAGTTGTTGAAGAGTGTAAAAAAGCTGTTTCGAAAGGTGTAAAAAGTGTATTGCTGTTTGGTATTCCTGAAAGTAAAGATGAGAGTGGCCTTGTCGCTTGTCAGCATAACGGAATTGTTCAGCAGGCAATACGTGCAATTAAAAATGAAATTAGTGATATTTTTATTATTACCGATGTGTGTAATTGTGAATATACTACTCATGGTCATTGTGGTACAATTGTAAATAACGATGTTGATAATGACTTGACGTTAAATACGTTGGCTCTTCAGTCTGTTTCGTTAGCCGAAGCCGGTGCTGATATGATTGCACCAAGCGATATGATGGATGGTCGTATTGGGCGAATTCGTCAGGCATTGGACGAAAATGGTTACGAGAAAATTCCTATTATGTCGTATGCAGCTAAATATGCATCGGGTTTTTATGGTCCCTTTCGCGAAGCCGCTGATAGTGCTCCTAAGTTTGGAGACCGAAGCACATACCAGATGAATCCAGCCAACAGTAATGAAGCTATGCGCGAAGTTCAGGAAGATATTAACGAAGGTGCCGATATTGTTATGGTAAAACCTGCGTTAAGTTATCTCGATGTTATTTATAGAGTAAAAAATGAATTTAACATGCCGGTAGCTGCTTACAATGTGAGTGGCGAATTTTCGATGGTTAAAGCTGCTGGAGAAAAAGAGTGGATTGACGAAAAGAGAGTGATGATGGAAATATTAACCTCTATTAAAAGAGCAGGTGCCGATTTAATAATCACTTATCATGCCTTAGAAGCTGCCGACATAATAAATAAAAAATAATCTAATTCATGCAAACAAGTAATAGTAGTAAGGCATTTAAAGAAGCTAAAAAAGTTATTCCGGGTGGAGTGAATTCTCCTGTTCGTGCATTTAAAAGTGTTGGTTGCGATCCTTTATTTATTCAACGAGCTAAAGGATCGCATATATGGGATATTGATGACAATGAATATATTGATTTTGTATCGTCATGGGGTCCTATGATCTTAGGTCATGCTCACGATGATGTTTTAAGGGCTATCAACCGTGCAGCCGAAAAAGGAACCAGTTACGGAGCTCCAACTTTGATTGAAACCGAAATGGCTCAGCAAATAGTTAGTATGGTTCCTTCTATCGAAAAAGTGAGAATGGTTAATTCGGGTACCGAAGCTACTATGAGTGCTATTCGATTGGCACGAGGATTCACTGGTCGCGAAAAGATTATTAAGTTTGCGGGTTGTTATCATGGTCATGGCGACAGTTTCTTGATTAAAGCTGGTTCGGGTGCTATTACTTTAGGTTTGCCTGATAGTCCGGGAGTAACAAAATACACTGCTAAAGATACTCTTACTGCTAATTACAACGACCTAGACTCGGTTGAAGAATTGTTTAAGCAACAAAAAGGACAGATTGCTGCAGTTATTGTTGAGCCGGTTGCCGGAAATATGGGAGTTATTCCACCGAATAAAAATTTCTTAAAAGGTTTGAGAGGTATTACTAAACAAGAAGGTGCTTTATTAATTTTTGATGAAGTTATAACCGGGTTTCGATTGTCGCAGGGTGGCGCACAGCAGTATTTTAATGTAATGCCTGATATTACTACTTTAGGAAAAATTATTGGGGGTGGTTTACCTGTGGGCGCTTATGGTGGACGTGCTGAAATCATGGATCTTCTTGCTCCCAATGGCCCTGTTTACCAGGCAGGTACATTATCTGGTAATCCGTTGGCTATGAGTGCCGGATTAACGATGTTGAAGATACTTAACCAATCAACAGCTATTTACGACGAATTGGAAGCTATGGCTGCAAAAGTTGAAGCCGGTCTGAAATCTAATGCTGCCGATCTTAATATCCCATTAGTTATTAATCGTGTAGGTTCAATGATTACAGCGTTTTTTACCTCTGTTGAAAAGGTTTCTTCGTTTGATGAAGCTATGACATCTGATGCAAAAAGATATGCTAAAGTGTTTAAAGCATCACTTAAAAATGGAATTTACATGGCTCCTTCGCAATTTGAATGTTTATTTATTTCTTATGCTCATACTACTGACGATATTGAACAACTTATCAGTGCTAATCGTTTAGCTTTGGAAGGTTTGAAATAATATGATGAGAAAATACAAAACAAGAAAATAATGAACTCAATATTACTGGATACAATAAATGGTAAAAGTACTTCTCGTCCTCCTGTGTGGTTTATGCGTCAAGCTGGGAGGGTGCTACCTAATTACAGGGAATTAAAAGAGAAATATTCTTTTGTCGAAATGATGGAGACACCCGATTTAGCGGCTAAGGTTACATTAATGCCAGTTAATGATTTGGATGTTGATGCTGCCATTTTGTTTTCAGATATTTTAGTTGTTCCACAAGCGTTAGGTATGTCATTGGAATTTACCAATGCTGGGCCTGTATTTGGTGCTCCGTTACAAACATTCAGTGATCCTGTTAGTCATCTCAAAACTGATTTGTCTAAGTTGAATCATATATATGCAGCAATCGATAGAATTATTGAAACACGACCTTCAGATATTCCTTTAATTGGTTTTTGTGGTGCTCCTTTAACAACATTTTGTTTTATGTTTCGCGATAATGTGCGCGACATTACTTTTAAAAATGCCATTGAGTTTATTTATCGCGACATTAATGCTACTAAAAAAATTATTGATGCAATAACTGAGGTTTCGATAGAATATGCTGTTAATCAGGTAAAACATGGAATAAATATTTTTCAGCTATTTGAAACCTACGGTGGTTTATTGCCCGAAGATCTTTACCTGGAATTAATTTTGCCGGCATCGAAAAAAATTTTAAATGCTGTTCGCGACAAAGGTGTCCCAACTATTTTTTTTCCTAAAGATTTGGGTCATGGTATAGTAAAAGTAACCAAAGATGTTGCCGATTTTGTTGGTGTTGATTGGCAAATGCCGATTGATTATGCACGTGAGATTGTTGATTGTGAAGTTGGAATTCAGGGAAATTTAGATCCCCGTTTATTATATAGCAATCAAAACAATATTATGCAAACTCTTGAAAAATATATTGAGTTTGGTAGTGAAAATCAGAAATGGATATTTAATCTGGGGCATGGAATTATGCCCGATACTCCATTTGAAAATGTAAAGTTTGTTGTTGATTGGATTAAGAGTGCAAACTGGAAAAGATAATTTTTGTATTAGTGACGGTATGTTAATATTCAACAGTCAATTAATTGATAAATACAACGTTGCTGGTCCCAGATATACCAGTTATCCGCCGGCAACATTTTTTCATGATCGTTTTAATAATGATGATCTGTTGAAAAATGTGCAGTTATCGAATTATCAAAAACCTGAAAATGTGTCGGTGTATGTTCATATACCATTTTGTCCTCAATTATGCACATTTTGTGGTTGTACTACTTATACCGGAATGGGTAATGATGTAATTGAAAAATACATTAATGCTTTAGTGAAAGAAATTGAATATGTATCTAAGTTTATTTCAAAAGATCGATATCTTACCCAGGTTCATTGGGGGGGAGGTACTCCTAACTCTATTAAACCTGAGTTTATTACCAAGGTAACAGAGGTTATTAAAAGCAGTTTTAATTTGGCCGATAACTACGAAATGGCTATGGAATGTAGTCCTGCATATCTCGATTACAATATGGTTGATCATTTGACCCGATTGGGATTTAACAGGTTGAGTTTAGGAATTCAGGATTTTAACCCTAAAGTGTTAAAAGCTATTAATAGACAACCGGCTAAAATTCCGGTTGACAAAATGATTAATTATTTGAAGATTAATGGCTTTAAGGGTATTAATATCGATCTGGTTTATGGACTTCCTTTTCAAACAATTGATAGTTTTGCCGATACTGTTCAACTTGCAATTGATGCTAACCCCGATCGATTGGTTACTTTTTCGTATGCTCATATACCGTCTGTAATCCCTAAACAAAAGCTTTTGGAACAATATGGTTTGCCCTCACCTCATATTAAAATGGCAATGCTCGAAATTGCTTTTAACATGGCTGTTAATGCCGGTTATGTTCCTGTTGGAATGGATCACTTTGCCCGTGCTGACGACGAATTTGTTGTTGCATTAAATGATAAAAAACTTCATCGTAATTTTCAGGGTTATTGTACGCGTTTAAAAACCGGGCAGGTTTATGCTTTTGGTACATCATCAATTACTCAATTGTTTGGAG
This sequence comes from Marinilabiliaceae bacterium, assembly GCA_016933045.1. GTDB lineage: Bacteria > Bacteroidota > Bacteroidia > Bacteroidales > Marinilabiliaceae > JAFGBR01. The sequence continues at coordinate 13,170 of JAFGBR010000077.1, forward strand.
CTTATGCTCAAAACGAAAAAACAATTTATAAATACATTGAACGAATAGAAAATGAAAGATTGGCTGTTGTTCGAGGTTATGAACTTTCGAAACACGAACAAATTATTCGCGATGTAATTAATGAATTGATGTGTAATTATTATGTCGATTTTAAGAAAATTGCGCAAGATTACAATACTTCTGTTGATGATGTTTTAGTAGCTACAGGTAATAACATTGAAGCTCTCGACCCATTTATTGCCGATGGTTTAGTTGAGATAACAGATGATAAAATAATAGTTAAAGGACAGGGACGATTTGTAATTCGAAATATTGCAATGGTTTTCGATCCTGCAATTAAGAAAGGTATTGGGGTATATTCGAAGACTGTTTAATGTAACAGTTTAATATGAAATTAATTTCAGATGAAAGGAATTTTGATAATTAACATGGGGGGGCCATTGTCGCTGGATGAGATGAGTCTTTTCCTAAAAAATATGTTTAGCGATAAAATGATTATTCATCTTCCTTATGGTCTGCGTCAATTTGTTGCCTATATGATTTCTAATAAAAGATATGTATCGTCGTGGAAAAAATACCAATTAATTGGCGGTACTCCAATTATTGATCATACAAATAAGGTTGCAATATCGCTGGAAGAAGTTGCTGCATTACCTGTAAACGTGGGGTATTCTTATACACATCCTTATATTTCGGAGGCAATGGCTAAAATGAAGTCTGATGGCATTACAGATATTAAAGTTATTACACTTTATCCCCAGGATTCATTTACCACAACATGTAGTGTTATAGATGATGTTGTGAAGGCTGCAAATAAATTAAAAGGGATTTCTTACAAATATTTGGGTGAATATGCCAATCATCCTACCTTTTTAGAATACTGGGTTACATTAATAAAAGATCATTTGTCGGGTTACAGTATTGAGGAACCTTTTTTACTGTTTACAGCTCATTCTATTCCAATGTATGCACTGAAAAAAGGGGATAGTTATCCTCAAACTGTTAAAAAAATGGCTGCCAATATTGCTAAAGTTTTGAAAATGAGGTTTTCGGTTAGTTTTCAGTCAAAAGTTGGGCCGGTAAAATGGGTTGGTCCTGATACTGATGAACACCTTGAAGAGTTGGTTGTGAATGGATATAGAAATATTATTATTATTCCAATTAGCTTTGCAACAGAATGTTTGGAGACTATTTATGATTTAGATTTAAATTTGATTGATAATTATTTGGCAGATGCAAGATTAGATCATATCTCGCGCGTAAAAATTCCCCCGGCACATCCACTTTTTATTAAAACCCTTAAACAACTTATTGATGAGTCAAACAACTGATATTGTTATTATTGGAGCTGGTATAACCGGTTTGACATTGGCATATTATCTTAAAGGTGCTGGTAAACAATTTGTTGTGCTTGAAAAATCAGATAAACATGGTGGTGTAATTAAAACTATAAAAAAGGATGGTTTTTTATTCGAAACAGGCCCTAATACAGGTGTTATTGGACAACCTGAGGTTGTTGAACTATTTGATAGTCTTGGAAATGCTATTAAGATTGAAGAAGGCAATGACCTTGTGAAAAAGAGGTACATTTTAAAAAATAAAAAGTGGCAAGTGCTCCCTCATAATCATAAATTAGCAGTTTCAACACCTTTATTTACCTTAAAAGATAAGTTTCGAATATTGGGTGAGCCATTTCGGAAAAAGGGAACAAACCCTGATGAAACTCTCGCCGAAATGGTGAAGCGCAGAATGGGTAATAGTTTTTTGAATTATGCTGTTGATCCATTTATTTTAGGTGTTTATGCCGGTGATCCAAATAAATTGGTTACCCGTTATGCATTGCCCAAACTGTATAATCTCGAGCAAGATTATGGCAGCTTTGTTAAAGGAGCTATTAAAAAGAAAAAGTTACCTAAAACAGAACTTGAGAAAAAAACTAATAGAGCTGTTTTTTCATTCGAAGGTGGTTTGAGTTCTTTAACAAATGCTGTTTATGATAGGATTGGAGATAACTATTTTTGTTTTTGTTCCGACGGGGTTGTCGTTCGGCCATTAAAAGATGGTACTTTTAATGTAAGTTATTATCAAAAATCAGAAAAGAAAAATATTATTGCTAATAAAGTTATTACTACTATTGGTTCTCATGGTCTTATTGATGTACTACCTTTTGTTGAAAAAGAGTGGGCCGAAAAACTTATTAATCTTCAATATGCAAGAGTTGTTGAAGTTAGTATTGGGTTTAAAAAATGGAAAGGATTTGATTTGGATGGTTTTGGATTGTTAATTCCTCATATTGAGAAAAGTAATTTACTGGGTATTCTTTTTATGTCGAGTTTATTTAACAATAGGGCACCAAAGGGAGGTGCATTGTTAACTGTATTTATGGGAGGTGTTAGAAATGATAGTCTATGCGATTTATCTGATGATATAGTAAAAAAAATATTGGCAGATGAGTTTACTTCACTTACAGGGTTAAATGAATTTAAGCCCGATTTACTCGAATTTAAACGTTATTCATATGCTATTCCTCAATATACAGCATCGACAAAAGAAAGACTCGAAGCTGTGAATTATTTGGAAAAAAAGTATCCGGGATTGCACATTGCTGGTAATTTAAAAGATGGCATTGGAATGGCTGATAGAATTAAACAAGCCACCCTGTTATCGCAAATATTATAGATTTTATTATGCGAAGTTTTATTCTGGTAATTCATATTGTTTCAAGCCTGGCAGTTTGCTTTGCTACATTAGTAGTTGTGTTTCGATCGGTATATGCTTTAAAAATGAAATATGATTATAAATCAATTGATAAATCTTTACCTCGATTAATTGTATTATTATTATATATTCAGTTGTTTTTGGGAATTATTCTTTTTATTTTTTTAATTAACGATTATAAAGCATATAGCCTTAGGATTTCGCAAAATGGAAATTATTGTATGCGTTTTTGGGGAGTTGAGCATTTTTCTCTTATGCTTTTTACAGTTATTTTTGGGCATATAGGATACATTTACAATAAAAATACGATTGTTTCTAAAGCCATTTTTCAAAAAAACAGGTTTTATTTTGGTATAACATTTTTGTTGCTATGTTTATCAATGATTATAAGTATGATAAAATATTTCAATTAAAAACTAATAATGTCTTAACCGTTAAAGATGTTATATTTGCATATTCGATAATTAAATTTTTGGGGATATGCAAACCGAACCCAATCAACAAGTTAAATATTGCTCAAATTCTGATGAATCATTATTTAAAAACAATTTGTTAAGGCTAATTGTAGATCAAATAAATGATGCTGTTTGGGTTATTAATGATGAATTGGAAATTATTTATATTAATAGGGCTGCTGAGATTATATTAAATGCGCATAAATCTATTAATATCGAATACGCAATAGATGTTTTTATTGGAAATGATTATTCATCGGATTTTAAAAAAGCTGTAAAGAATCTTTATAAGTCAAATGTCATTCATAATTCTTCTTTTCAGAACTGGAGGATAAGTTTTAATGATATTTTGGAAACAAATATCCAGTTAATAACTGATACCTCAACATTAAAAAAATATGTTTTAGCTGTTACAAAAGATGTAACAAAAGCAGAGTTACGACGATCTAGATATCTTTTTCATGATTCATCTAATGATTTTGTTGGATTGTCTGTTTTAAACACTAATAATAATGGAGAGAAACAGAAGCAGACTTTTCAAGAATTAAACATCACTGATCTCATAAGACTAGATAATCTTCAACAAATTCAAGATGCTTTCGCTCAAGCTACAGGTGTAGCATCGGTCATTACAAATCCCGAAGGAATTCCAATAACCAAACCAAGTAATTTTACTTCTGTATGTAAGTTAGTTCGTTCAAGTGAAAAAGGATTAAAAAATTGCATGATGTCCGATAAACAAATTGGAATAAAAACTGGATTATTACGTAAACCCGGTTATGAAAAGTGCAAAAGTTGTGGATTTATCGATGCTGCTGCCCCTATAATTGTTGGGAATCAGCAAATTGCAATCTGGATGATTGGGCAAGCTAACCTGGGAGGAGTTACTGAAGATGACTTAGTTGATTATGCTAAAGATATTGGGGTTGATGAAAACAAATTGATTAGCGAATACAAAAAAATGAAAAATATGTCGCTTAATCAATTTGAACGTATCATAAATCTTGTGTGGATTTTTGCACAGGAATTAAGTGAATTGGCCTACAGTAATCTTTTTTTATTAAAAAAAATTGAAGAACAAAAGAAATTTGAGCAGTCAATAAAACAAGCAAAAGAAAAAGCTGAGGAGAGTGACCGGTTAAAAACTGCTTTTCTTAAAAATATTTCACACGAAATACGAACTCCATTAAATGGTATATTAGGGTATTCAGAGCTTTTGACTGCTACAGAACATAGTGCCGAAGAAAAGGCACAATACCTAAAGGTTATTGAGAATAGTAGTATTCAACTTGTTGATATTATTGAAGATATCGTTTCCATGTCATCTATTGATTCTAAACAGGAAAAAATTAATAATACACGTTTTTTTCTTTTCGATTTTTTCGAAGCGCTTCGTTTAAGTCATTTTGATTTAATTAATAAAAAAGGACTTTCTTTTACAAGTAATGTTGCTGTTGAGAAAAACATGGTGTTTATTAATACTGATAAAACCAAATTAACCCAGATATTTAATAATTTGATTGCTAATTCACTAAAGTTTACAAATAAAGGTGGAATTTCTATAGGATGCTATTATGACGATGCAAGTATTATTTTTTATGTAAAAGATACTGGAATAGGTATTGATGATAAGTATAAGAAAAAAGTTTTTAAGCGTTTCTGGCGCGATAATTCATCGTTAAATAATGGAGGAATGGGACTGGGGCTTAGTATTGTTAAAGGATATATTAAGTTACTTAATGGACATAAGTGGATAGTGTCGGAAAAAGATAAAGGCACTCAGTTTTATTTCTCAATACCATTTTCTTCGTTGGGTATTTAAAAAAAAAATGATATGTTTTTTACTAAATAACTAAAATTTATTCGTGTGAAAATACTTTTGGTTGAAGACGAAAAAGAATTAGCAAAAACTATCTTTAATTTTTTAGTAAATGAAGGGTATGAGTGCGATTTAGCACCTACTTTATCTGATGCTTTTTTTTATCTGAATATGTTGTACGATGTTATTATTCTGGATGTTAATTTGCCCGATGGGAGTGGTTTAGAGGTTATTAAGAAGGTTAAATCGTTAGGTTATTATACTGGTATTATTGTTGTTTCAGCTCGTAATGCTTTGGAAAACAAAATTGAAGGTTTGGAGTTGGGAGCCGATGATTATTTAACTAAGCCTTTCCACTTTTCGGAACTTAATGCTCGTTTAAAATCGCTGGCCAGACGTGTTAATTTTAATGGAGATGAGGAGATAGTTTTTAATGAGTTGAGAGTTATTCCAAGCCAAATGAAAGCTATTGTTAATAACAAACTTTTGGACTTGACTAAAAAAGAGTTTGATTTATTGATGTTTTTTATTGCTAATAAAAACCGGATACTTACTAAAACATCAATCGGAGAACATTTAACAACTGATATTTCTGATTACGGTTTTTCCGATGATTTTATTTATACACATGTGAAAAATTTGCGAAAAAAAATAATTAATGCTGGATGTTACGATTACATTAAAAATGTGTATGGTGTTGGATATCGTTTTGCACATGATTAATTAACATGTATAAGCTATATCGTTTTGTTTTATTTTTTAAGAGTTATTATTGCTTGAATTATATGAAAATTTTTATTCAAAAAATAAAAGGTTGTCCAATTATATCGAACAACCTTTGTTTTCTTTCATATGACCATTGAAAGATTTTATCTCGAAGCTATTGTTTTTTAATAATAGAAAATCAATAGCTTCGATAAAAAATGATTCCCTTTAATAAATTTAAATATAGTAGTTTTAAATTTTTTAACAAAATATTGTATACTATTATTTATATAATAGTCTGTTATTAGTAATTATTATAGTATTTTGTTAATTAATAATTAGTGTTTTTTTTCCATGTCTTTCAAATGCAGATCTAAAGCTTTTACTGATATTTGAATTTCCCAAACCGATAAAGCCAGCGATATGATTAAAAAAAGTAGCCCAATTCCGAATGAAAATGCTGCAATAACTAACAAATTTACATAAATTAGAAACATGGCTAGCACACAAAAGAATAAACTAAGTATTCCTAAAAGTTGCATAGAACGGGTTAAATAAAGTCTTTTTCGAAGGTTTTTAATCTGGTCGCGAAGTACTTCATCTGGCTTTTGAATGAATTTGTCGTGCAGATTACGAATAAGCTGGGCATAGCCCATAAACCTGTTAGTGTATGCTAATAGTATTAGTGAAACTGCAGAAAAGAGCAGGGTAGGTGTTGTTAAACTTAGTTCTTTAAACATATCATATTTTGTTTTTTAGTGGACAATATTGTTAAAAGTAAGAGTGATTTTATGTGATTCTCCTTCGTTAGTATATTGAATATTTATATTTGATATTTCGGTAATTCGTTTGACTACTGATAATCCAATACCCATCGATAAGTGATGTCCCCTGTTTTTATAACGTATAAATGCTTCATTGGGTTCAAATTCTAAAGGCTTTCCGCTATTTGTTATAATTAAATGATTGTTGTTTATGTTTATATTTATAAAACCCTTGTGAATATTATGTAATATAGCATTTTTTATAAGGTTTTGCAGCAGTGTTTGTAATAAATTATGGTTAACATTTACAATAATTTCATTATCAAAATGCTTTATTAATTCAATTTCTTTTTCTACTAATAATAGTTCGAAATTTTCCAATATGGATGTTATTACTTGGTTAACATTAACCATATCTGATTGATTAAACATTTTATTGTCAATTTTTGCTAAAAAAATAAGTGCCTGGTTTATCCGGCTTATTCTGCTGGTGGTTTCAATCAGTCCTGCAATAGTTTCAATTTGGTTAGGTGTCAAGTTGCTGTCTTGCAATAATTCATCGAGTTTTGATGAAAGTATAGATAGTGGCGTTTGTAGTTCGTGCGAAGTGTTTTCGGTATATTCTTTTAAGCGAATGAAATCGTTTTTTATTTTTGCATCCATTGTGCTAAAAACCTCTTTTAGTTGTTCAAATTCATCTACATCTGAGGGTATTAGTTCTAATTTATTATCTTTATTAACATCAAACGATTTAAGTTTTTCAATGGTGTCATAAAAAACATTTAATGATCGTTTTGTGCTATGCCTGTTAACCCAAAAAAGTATTAAAAAAAAGATGAGTGGAAATGTGGCTAGCATAAAGGTGAATTTGACTATTTGTAAATCGTTAGGAGCTGTTGAATGGTGTATTTTTATCCGGTATTTTTGATTTCCAGCTTCGGTATAATAACACAATTGGCGATATAGGTCTGTTTCGTTTGATAGATTCGTAATAGCTGTATCTTTAAAATACATTGTGTTGAAACAAATGTTGGTGTTTATGCTGTCAATATTTACATCGGCAAATGTGAGTTTGGTTTTTTCAACGTTCTGTTTTATTTGCGTATCGATTATTTTTTTCGATTCGATAAGTTGATTGTTCAGATATTTATTCATCGAATAACGGATAAAATAGTATCCTCCTATACTCCCAATAAAGAAAAAGAAAACGCTTGCTGATATAAAATTTAGACTTGTTTTTGTTATTAATTTCACTTGAATATATTTTAGACATATAAAATTAACTACTTTATTAAAATTAAATGCCAATAATTTCAAGATCTTTAGGTTTGTATGTGCTTGTTGATAGGTGATTTTTTATTAAATGTTTAATTTTATTTGAGATTAAATTTATTGTTTGGATTTTTGAATATGGTCGGTGCGATACCAAACTAATTTCACGTACTGGTATGGGAATGTCAAAACTCTTTGTTTTATTTTTCCGATTATTTGATAACTGATTAAAATAAAGTTCGGGTATTAATGTTATGCCGCCAAAGCTATCGGTAAGGTTTAATAATGTTTCGAATGAACTTCCTTCGAAATTGAGATTGTCGGTGTCCATTGTTTTTTCTTTCATTTCGCAAATGGTCATACTTTGTTTGCGAAAACAGTTACCTTCTTCGAGAAGCCATATTTTTTTATCGCGAATGTCGTTCGAGCTTATGTAGCGTTTTTGTGAATCGCTTACCCCGTATACCATCATGGCTTCGTAATATAAAATTGTTTCGTCCAACGTTTCATCGTTTAGTGGCGTTGCTAATATGCCTAAATCTATTTTGTCGGTTTTTAATTGATGAATAATATTATCGGTTGTTATTTCGGTTATGGATAAATGCAGTTTTGGATTTTCTTTTAATATTGACGGTAATATTATTGGCAATAGTGAGTTGGCTATGGTTGGTATTATTCCTAATGACAGGTTTCCGGTTAATTCTTTTATGGTTTCATTTTTTAGTTGGTACATTTCTTGTCGGTTTTGTAATGCTTTTTTTGTTAACACTATAAAATTTTGTCCCATATCAGTCGTTTTTACCGGCATTCGTGACCTGTCGAATATTAGAAACCCCAGTTCTTCTTCAAGCTTTTTTATCATGGCACTTAAGGTTGCTTGTGTAATATTACAGCATTCCGATGCTTGTCCAAAATGTTTATTATTATGTACTGCTAAAACATATTCAAGTTGTTGAAAATTCATAATAGATTTTATCTAACAAATGTATAGATATTTTCGTTTGTATCTATATTATATTGCTTCTATTTTTGTTTCATAAATAACAATTAAACTTTATAGATATGTCAATTACAGGTAAAAAATTTCCGAATATTACAGTTACGGCTATTAATGAATCGGGTAGAACTATTCAGTTAAATGTATTAGATGAGGCTATTATAAATAAAAAGAAGGTATTGCTTTTTTGGTATCCTAAAGATTTTACGTTTGTTTGTCCAACTGAATTGCATGCTTTTCAAAAAGCACTTAATGAGTTTGATAAACGTAATACCATTGTTATAGGAGCATCATGCGATACAGCCGAAGTTCATTATGCCTGGTTGAATGTGCCAAAAGATAAAGGAGGTATAAAAGGTGTTACCTATAATATTTTGGCCGATAGTAACAGAAATTTGGCTTCTGCTTTGGGTATTTTAGATGGTGTTGAAGTGTCATCTGTCGATAATGTTGATGTTAAAATTATTTCGGGTGATAACGTATCTTACAGAGCTACATTTTTAATTGATGAAGATGGTGTTGTTTTTCACGAGGGAGTTAATCACATGCCTTTGGGGCGTAATGTTGATGATTTTTTAAGACTAATTGATGCATATACACATGTTCAGCAATATGGTGAGGTATGTCCCGCTAACTGGGTAGAAGGAAAAGAAGCTATGATTGCCAACAGTAGTGGTGTTGCAGAATATTTAAGTAAACATTAGTGTTTTTTTAAGAACATACAGAAGATATAATTACTTCAATGTGTGTTCTTTTTTTATATATGTTTTCTAATATCTTTCTTTTGCAACATTTAAAAATGAGTGTATATTTGCACCACAATATTGGTTCTTCTAATCATTTTTTGAGAGGGAGTGAAAAGGGAATCCGGTGATTCTTTAAATGAAAAGTCCGGAGCTGTCCCCGCAGCTGTAAACCTAATCTGCATTAGCAGAATATATTGTTGTATTCTATGCCACTGTTTAAAGTAACGGGAAGGCGCAACAAAGTGGGTGAGCCAGAAGACCTGCCAATTTAGTTAATTCGTAGCTTTCGGGTGAGAGGCGAAGAGTAGAACTTCATTATTTTTTTCAGGTTCTATTTTTTCAATTACCGACTGTGACGAATGATTGTTTAATCATTTGTAACTATGTTTTGAAAACATTTGCGTTTTTAATATTTATTGTTTGCGTTGTTGGTAATTCCAGAGGGGAAGATAAGGCGCTGCTAATGGATACATTGGTTCATTTGATGAATGTTAATGTTGTTCAATCAAGAACTAAACTACTCTCTGATGCTGATAAAAAAGATGAGATTGACTCTTTTGTTATTCAGGGTTACTTAAATAGCGACTTGTCTTATTTGCTGAGTAAAACTTCGTTGGCAACAATATCAAATTATGGTAGCTATGGAGCACTTTCTTCGGTGAGGCTGAGAGGTGGAGGTGCTGCAAATACAACTGTTTTATGGAACGGACTGCCAATTAATTCGTTAACAACTGGAGGTGCAGATTTTAGTATGATTAATGTTGGTGCTTTCGATGAAATTAATGTGGTTTATGGTGCTTCGGGTTCTATTTATGGAAGTAGTACTTTTGGTGGGGCAATTGAGTTGAATAACAACCCTGTTTATATTAAATCAAGTGAGCTTAGTGTAAGCTATGATGCTGGTAGTTTTTCAAATCATCGTTTAAGGGGGGGAGGTAAATTTTCTAATTCAAATTTTTCATACTCGGGGCAAGTGTTTGCTTCTAAAGGGGTAAATGATTTTAAGTTTATCGATAAAGAACTAACAAAAGATGGGGTTATTGAGGTTGAAGAAATTATGTCAAATGCCGAAACAACTGATTTTGGAACAATTCACTCACTGTTTTATAAATTTAACAGACATTCATTTAATGCCGGTGTTTGGTACCAGTCAAAAGACCACAATATTCCTGGAAAAATGGGGCAGGGCATTCCTTTGAGTAATCAAAATCAAAAAGATTCAACACTGAAAACTGTTATTGGGTGGAATTGTATTTGCAGCAATACTCAGTTTAATGTATTAACCGGGTATATTACTGATGGTTTGAAGTATTTTGATGGTGATCCTGAGTCTGAACCATCTAAAATAGCAACCCGCCGATGGATCAATCAAGTAGGGGGTAGATTTTACCTTAATAATTTGTTAATTCTTTCGGCAATGATGAAATATAATCGGCTAATTGGTGATGTGTATGCTTATGGAAAGATGATTGTTGAAGAAGAACAAGCAATTTCATTGGCAGCTAAATATCAAAAAAAGTGGCTTATTGTTAATTCTTCGGTTGAGAAAGAGTTTAATTCAATTACTAACCCTCCTTTAATGTTTGCTTTAAGTGGCTTGGCAGATTTAATTCCTCAACGTGTTACTCTACGGGCAAAAATATCATCACATTACAGACGTCCAACTTTTAATGAGAGGTATTGGCAATCGGGTGGCAATTTATTGCTCAATTCTGAGAGTGGAACAGGATGGGAAACTGGCGCTATTTTTCAAAATGCAACTCAACTGGGATTTTTCACAATTGATATTAACTATTATTTCAGCAATAATGATAATCAAATTCAGTGGGTGCCTTTTAATGGTTTGTCTAAAGCTGTAAATACAGGTAAAGTTTTGTCAAAAGGAATTGAAACAAAAATTAAGTGGAATTACGATTGTAATACTTATGGTTTTATTGTTCAATTAGCTTACGCTTATGGTCAAGCCCAATATAACGATCCATCTGAAAAAAGATATAAAGAGTATTTATCCTATCAACCACGGCATCTTGTTCGTTTTAATGCTTCTGCCAGAATTAATGATTTATTAGTTGGATTGAATACTTCTTTTCAGTCGTTGATGTATGATAATGATAATATTAAAATGAAAGAAGTGTTTTTAACAGATGCAAATTGTCTTTATAACATTGATATTGAAAATATCGATTTCGGAATAACTATGCGTGTCGAAAATTTATTTAACTATTCATACCAGTTAGTATATGCTTATCCCATGCCAGGGCGAACATATTGGATTGGATTAACATTTAAAATTTAAATACAATGAAAAATTTATTGAAATTTTCTTTTTTGTTTGTAACATGTATGCTTGTTTTTGCTGCTTGTTCCGATGATGATGATGCATTATCTATTGAGATGAAAGGTGTTTTAGTGTTAAATGAAGGTTCGGGAACCGGATCCATTTCATATATAAAAACCGAAACTGATTCGATATTAAACAATGCTTTTAAACAAGTAAATAGTGTTGATTTAGGCAGTTACCCTCAGGCAATGGCATTGTCTGATAAATACATTTTTATTACAGTTACAACTAATACAGGAGCCGGTTTGGTTGAGGTTGTTGATCGCTCAAATTTAAAGCATGTTACTTATTTCGATGGATTTAGTTATCCAAGAGAAATTACTGTAAATGGTAACTATGCTTATGTCTCTAATGGAAAATATAAAGGAGCTATTCATACAATTTCGATATCTGCTTTAACAATGGACGAAGATTCGATTTTGGTGGGCTATGGACCTGAAAAAATGATTGTTAACAAGGGTAAACTTTTTGTTGCAAATAGTGGAGGGTATGGAACCGACAGTACTGTTAGTGTTATTGATATTAATACCAAAAAGGTTGTCGATACTGTTTTTGTAAAACATTGTCCTAAAGATATGGTGATTGATGCTAATGGCAACATTTGGGTTTATTGTTCGGGAGTTCCTAATTATTCCAATGGAACCTTTTATAATTCGGGTATTTCAAAAATATCATCTACAGATTATTCGGTTAAATCGTTCGATTTATCAAATCCAAGTTATGCAGTTAAGAGTATTGCTATTAATAATGCTAAAGATCAAGTTTATTTTATTACTGATGCCGTTTATTGCATGGACATTGATGCTACATCATTGCCAATTAATTCACTTATTGATGATTCGTTTTATGGTATTGATGTAGATCCTTTAACTGATAATATTTGGGCTTGTGATGTTAAAAGCTACTCTGCTCCATCAGATGTTGTGGTTTATTCCAATACCGGGCAGGAGTTGAAACGATATACAGTAGGTGTTATTCCTAATTCATGTATTTTTAACAGATAGACTAAAGAAGGTTGATTAAAAAGAGGGATGCTTTTAAATACATTCCCTCTTTTTTATTTTATGGGTATAAGTTTTTAATTAATACTCACATAAACCATTGTTTGATTCACTAAAATGTATGCAACTTCGCCAAAAGTTATTGGGCCATGAAAATTACCTGTCGATTTTCCTTCAAGATTTGAGTAAAGATAGTTAAGTATGCAGTTACACGAAAGTGCAATATCTTTTGAATTAATATTTATCTCTTTGTTGAACGATTTCAAATAATCGTTGTGAAAACCTGCAAACCTATATTCAATGCCTGGTTGTACCGGGGCATAAAACGTAGTTATACCAGTTGTTTTGTTTACCGATTGTAAGCTTACGTTAATGGATGTTCCTGAAAAATCAGCAACAATAGGGAGTTGTGTATTTATCTCTTTTTCTTTTATGTATTGTGCCAGGTTGGTTTTTTTTCCGTTCACAAAACAATCGGTACATGAAAAACCTACTTTTTCGAATGTAATTACATCTCCATTTTCGGCTTGTGAAAAAATGTTTATTATATCAATATTTGCACTTAGGCCTTGATAGAGTTCTATATGCATGCATATAGCTTCATTATTTAATACTTCGAGTGTATTCCCATTAACAACTTTAGGTGATTCTTTTCCAATGTTATTAACATCAATACCTGATATCCATCCATAAACGGGTGAATCCATTAAGCCTTTAATGGATGGAGTGTTAATGGCGTAATGTGTATGAATCTCTGAAAATCCAGGTATAATTAAATACGATAACCCATTTCGAAAGTTATTTGACGGCATTAAATCAATTGAATCAGTGTTGTATGTTTTAATCATTATTTTTGACGAAATATCTGTTAAATCTGATACAAACACCATTTGAGTGTCAAATTTTCCTCCTTCTTTTGTCATAAAATAAGGAATAGTACCTCCAATCCAATTCCCCCTTGGTAAACTGGTTAATGTTGTTTCGGTTCCGGCAATAGCCAATGAACGATTATTGTTTATTAAGATTGAGGCCTCATTTAGAGAAATAAGTTCGTTGAATAGTTTCATGCTTGAAAAATGTTTAGTTTTTTTATTTCTGTTAGATCTTTCTCCAGCATCTTTTCGTTTTGTAGACAGTATTGTTGAAGTTCTTTTGCTGCAAGTTCATCACTAATATTTCCGTTTTTTGTTTGCATTCGTAAAAAATTGATTTTTATTTTTAGTGGTAAACTTTGCACTTGAGGATCAATTGTTCCTTTTACAATTTTTTTCCATAAGGTACTGTAAGCTTCAAGTGTCATTTTTTAGTATTGTTAAATGATTATTATATCGTTTTAAGTTATTTCTAATTTAAGCATAATTTTATTTGAATTATGTATTGAATATTATAAACTTAATTAATATAATAACTGTTTATACTTAGCACGTAACCGTTACTTAAATTGGTACTTTTTGGGGTGTATATTTATTTATAGTGGTTTTGTAATATGTTATTAACTAAAATAAATTTAAGATGATATTTTTTGTTATAATGAGAATTTGTAGATTCCAACAACCACTTATGAATAAATGATATAAGAAGTTAATTGATTCAGTTAAATTTATTTTGGTTTGTTTTATTTTTTTATTTAAAAATTCAACAACCTGATTTTTATTTTACTTTTTTTTGTTGTAACTTTTTTTGAGAAACGATTAGTTCAAAAGTAAAAATTGTTTCAGAATGTTTAAATAATTATTCTTTTATCTAACCATTTTTAATAATTAAAAAGCCCAAAGTTATGACAGCTATTGAATTTGATTTTAATCTTAATAAAATGCGTAGTCACTTACGTCGGTTTGCTTATAAGTTAACTTTAAATAATGAAAGTGCTCAGGATTTAGTTCAGGATACATTTTATAAAGCATGGGCTAACAGGGAAAAGTTTAGAGAAGATATCAATTTTAAAGCATGGACTTTTACAATAATGAGAAATATTTTCATTAATGAATATCGAAAACTTCAAAAAAGCAGGCGAATTGATCAAACTCCCGATCATTTTACTATTGTGCAGAAATATAAATCGGATGACACTCCGGATGGTCGATTATCAATGATACAATTGCATGAAGCAATGGAAAAACTTGAATATGAGTATAAAACTCCATTGTTAATGCATGTTCAGGGGTTTAAGTATTACGAAATTGCTGAAAAATTAAATTTAAAAATGGGTACTGTTAAGTCGCGCATTTTTTTGTCGCGCAAAAAATTGTCAAATTTAATTGGCGAACATGCTGTTAGTCAAATTCTGTTATAATTATACGTTTGTCTATTTTTTTTTATGTATATATAAATGTACTGTCACCTTCATTTTTTAGAAGATAAAAAGTGGTTATTTCGGTAAATTCAATTTTTAACACATTGGCCGATATCATGTTAACTAATATTTTTTCGGCCAGATAGTTGTTTATTGATGCAATTTTACAAAATTTTGCTTTACTTATTTTTATTTCTTCGTTTAGGTAATTTAGTAATACTTTTTCAGCATCTTTTAAAGCAATTAAGGTGTTAGTTATACTTTTTTCTCTTTTCCAAACTTTTAATAATATTGAGTTTGCTAAAAGGTTTTGATCTTTAACCCTTATATATACTTTGGGTATTCCATCTTTGTTTGGAGCTGTATGTGGTTTATGTTTACTGGGTTCAATAATTATCTCTAAAACTGATTTGCCGTTAATCATCCATTCTTTGCAAATGAACGGAACCGGGGGGGAGCAGTGTATTGCTGCGGCTCCTTCAATCATATAATATTCTTCATCACTTCGAATACCTGTTATTTGGCCATTGTCTTTAACTCCTATCAATAGCCTTCCTCCAATGGTATTGGCAAATGCAACAATTGATCGTGCAATTTTTTTTGAATCGGATATTGCGTATTTAAAATCTAGTTGGCAATGTTCTCCTTGTTTTATGAGGTTTGATATGTATTTACCTTCTTTTGACATGATTGCAAAATTATTGTAAAACATGATATTTATCATATTTTTTAGATTTTTTTGGCCATAAATTGATTAGAGAATTTTTTCTTTAATTCTTTTCTAATAAAATATTTTATCATGTCTGATGTTAAACAAATAGTACATAACCTGACAAATCAATATGGCAAATCTGTTGAAAGTTTGTTGCCTATTTTGCAGAATATTATGGAAATTAATCATGTTATTACGGAGGAAGCAATGATTGAAGTAGCAAGGGAATTAGATATTTCGGCTGCTGAAGTTTTTGGAACTGCTACTTTTTATTCGTTTTTAAATACAAGTAAGCCTTATGGAAAGTATATTATTAGGGTTTGTAAAACAATTACCTGTATGATGCATGGAAAAAACCAGATTATTGAAGAGATTGAGTTGATGCTTAAAATCAAGCCCGGAGAAACCACCCATGATCGACTTTTTACATTACTCGAAACAAATTGTCTGGGGCAGTGCCATCAGGGGCCTGCAATGTTAATTAATGATACCCCATATACACAATTAACTCCATCGAAAGTAAGAGATATTATTAATAGTTACCTGGTTTTGGAGGTTTCTAATTATTAATATACCAATCAAAATTAATAATATGGCAACAAAACATTTAATGCGACTCGATCTTATTTTTAAAAATGAAAGAGATACTGCTGATATATTAAAAAAGGTGATGACCAAATCGAATAATGACATCATTAACGAGTTGATTAGTTCGGGTTTAAAGGGTCGTGGAGGTGCCGGTTTTCCTACCGGGTTGAAATGGAAACTTACTGCAGATGAGGTTAGTGATGAAAAATATATCATTTGTAATGCCGATGAAGGTGAGCCAGGTACGTTTAAAGATAGAGAGATATTAGTTAGGGTGCCTGATAAAGTTTGGACTGGTATGGCAGCTTGTGCTAAAATAATTGGAGCTAAAGAAGGATTTATTTATTTAAGAGGAGAATACGATTTTTTAAAAAAAGAGTTGTTAAAAAGTATTGATGAGTTTCATCTTTTGCTCGATGAGCTTAATTTTCCATTTCGAATAAATATTTTTTCGGGTAGTGGAGCATATATCTGTGGTGAGGAAAGTGCGTTGTTCGAAAGTATGCAGGGCGACAGGGGTGAACCCCGAAATAAGCCACCTTTTCCAACCCAAAAAGGCTATCGAAATAAACCAACGGTAATTAATAATGTTGAAACACTTGCTCATACTTATTCTATCTTTAAATATGGTGTTGATATTTTTCGCGATTTAGGAGTTCAGGATTCAAGGGGATCTAAAGTGTTTTCTGTATCGGGTGATACTCCTATACCCGGAATTTATGAATTGGAATTTGGGATGACGCTTCAGCGTTTTGTCGAAGATTTTGGTGATGGTGATGCTAAAGCAGTTCAGGTTGGTGGTGCTTCGGGTTTTTGTGTGCCTCGTAAAAAATTTGAAAAAACTATTATTGGATATCAGGGAAAGCTTACTGGTACTTCATTACCTACAGGAGGATCGATGATGATTTTTAATTCTTCGCGATCTATGTATAATGTGTTACATAATTATCTTGAGTTTTTTGTTGAAGAATCGTGTGGACAATGTACTCCTTGCAGAGTTGGTACCCAACAATTGTTGCTTGGTATTGAAAAAGTTAAAAGGGGGGAGTTGCCTTCAGGATATTTGGATAAGTTACTCGATTTGGCTGAAACAATGCGTATTACAGCGAAATGCGGACTTGGTCAATCGGTTGCTAATTCTTTTTCATCGATTGTTGAAAATTTTAAAGAAGAGATGATTTACTAAAACTTAACACACACTAATATGACCACAAAAGTTAATTGTAAAATTGATAATATAAGCGTTAGTGTTGAACAAGGAACAACTATTTTGGAAGCTGCTAAAAAAATAAATATCAAAGTTCCAACCTTGTGTTATCACGAAGATTTGTGTGTGGCAGGAAATTGTCGCGTATGTATTGTTGAACAAGTGGGAACTGATCGGTTGTTGCCATCATGTGCTACGCCTGTTGCCGAAGGTATGGAAATAATTACTAACAGTTTAAGGGTGCGAAATGCTCGTAAACGTATTATTGAGTTGTTAATTTCTGAACATAATGCCGATTGTACCAAATGTTTTAAAAATACAAAATGTGAGTTACAGTCTCTTGCTTCGGAATATATTTTTAACGATGAAGGTTTTATAAATCTGGTACCTTATAAAAATTATAAGGAGGTTCATTTATCGCCTTCTATTAGTAAAGATGATTCAAAATGCATTCGTTGTCAACGTTGTGTCAGAACTTGTAGTGAACTTCAGGATATTTCAGCTTTAACAGTGGCTTATAAAGGTGCGAATATGAAAATTTCTACATTTTTCGAAAAGCCAATGTATGAAGTTGTTTGTACTAATTGTGGGCAGTGTGTTAATCGTTGCCCTACCGGTGCTTTGGTTGAGAGATCATATATAGATCAGGTTTGGGATGCAATTTACGATAGTAAAAAGCATGTGGTGGTACAAACAGCACCGGCTGTTAGAATTGCTTTGGGGGAGTCATTCGGATTACCTCCTGGAGCTATTGTTACAGGACAAATGGTAGCGGCGCTGAAACGCTTAGGTTTTGATTCTGTTTTGGATACTGATTTCTCGGCCGATTTAACCATAATGGAAGAAGGTGCCGAGCTGTTAAACAGGCTTCGGATGTCTTTAAAAGAGAATGATACTACTGTAAGATTTCCTATGGCAACAAGTTGTTCTCCTGGTTGGGTTAAGTTTATGGAACATGCTTATCCTGAATATCTTGATAATCTTTCATCTGCAAAGTCGCCCCAGCAAATGTTTGGGGCTTTGGCTAAAACGTATTATGCACGTAAACGTAATATCGATCCTAAAAATATTGTTTCGGTGTCGGTGATGCCTTGTACTGCAAAAAAATATGAGGCTAACAGACCCGAGATGCATGCTAGTGGTTATAAAGATGTGGATTATGTTGTTACTACACGTGAATTGGCTATGATGATTAAACAGGCCGGAATAGATTTTCTTGCGCTACCCGAAGACGATTACGATAGCCTGATGGGCGAAAGCTCGGGAGCCGGGGTTATTTTTGGTGCTACCGGTGGAGTTATGGAGGCTGCACTACGTACAGTTTACGAATTGGTTACCGGACGTGAAGTCCCTTTTGAACATCTTAATATTTTGCCGGTGCGTGGTATGGAAAGTGTTAAAGAGGCCTCTATTGTAATTAATAATCCTTTGCCGGAGTGGGATTTTTTAGACGGTGTTGAACTTAAAACATGTGTTGCGCATGGATTGTCGAATGCCAAAATGATTATGGAAAAAGTAAAAAGAGGTGAGGTTAATTATCATTTTATTGAAGTAATGGCATGTCCAGGTGGCTGTATTGGTGGGGGTGGGCAGCCAATACCTACCAATTATGTTATTCGTAAAAAACGTACAGATGCTATTTATAGCGAGGATGAAGGAAAACCTATTCGGAAATCGCACGAAAACCCTGAAATAAAAATGGTTTATGACGATTTTTTAAAAGAACCTCTTGGGCATAAATCGCATAAATTACTACATACACATTACACTCCACGAAATCGTTATTAAAAATAAAAAGCCTGAAATATTGTCTCAGGCTTTTTTTAAATATCTAGTTCAACAATGGTAATTCCACTGCCTCCAAATTGAACATGTTCATCTCGAAATGATTTTACAAAGTCAACTGTGTCGAGATAATCTCTAATCATTTGTCGTAAAATTCCATCACCTTTACCATGTAATATTTTAAAAGAATTTGTTTCGCATATTAAAGCCTCATCAATATGGTTTATAACAATTTGAAGTGCTTCTTTGCCTCTTTTTCCACGCACATCTATATCGGGTTTGAAATTTAACTTTTTGTTCATTATTTTGTCAATTAAGCCGGGTGAAGATGAGATTATACTTCGGTTTTCTTTTTTCAATTGGTTTCCCGAAACTCGTTTGAGACGGTTTAGTTTAACGATTGATTGGATTTGACCGAAAGCTACTACTGCATTTTTATCTTTAATTTCAATAATCTCTCCGGGTATATTTTGTCCTTCTAAAGCTACTTGGTCACCAATTTGTAATGGGTTTAAAAACTCTTTTTTTTCTTTTATTATTGGATTTGGTTCGTTTGTTTTTTTTGTTGGGCGAATTTTTTTGCGGTTTTCTCTTTCCCTTATTTGTTGTATTTTTTTATCTATAAATGTATTATTATTTGTATTGTCAATGTTTATTTCTTCTTTAAATTCAATTAATTCCTGACGTAAAACCCGGGTTTTTTCTTTTTCGGCCTGGCTTTCTTTAATTTCGCGAATGGTATTTTCTATTTTTTGGTTTGCGTTTCGTAATAATTCGTTGGCTTCAATCTTTGCATTTTTAATTATCTCTTTTTTTTCTTTATTTACTTTATCAAGCTCTTCCTTATATTGGGCTAAAACATCTTCAAGTTTTTTTTCATTGTTTCGGATGTTTTGTCTTTTTTGTTCCCAGTATCTTTTATCGCGTGCAATTTCTCTCAAGTGCTTGTCGTAATCAATGTGTTCCTGACCTATTTTTTCTTTTGCTTGATCCAGAATTGATTCGGGGAGTCCAATTTTTCGTGCTATTTCGAAAGCAAATGAACTGCCTGGTTTCCCAATTTCTAGTCTGAAAAGTGGTTGAATAGCATGTGTATCGAATAGCATGGCACCATTCATGAGTCCATTTGTTTGTGCTGCAACGTGTTTTAAGTTTGTATAATGGGTGGTTACAATTCCAAAAACGCATTGATTATTAAGTTGTTGTAATACCGATTCGGCTATAGCACCTCCAAGCATTGGTTCGGTACCGGTACCAAATTCATCTATTAGTATGAGGGTTTTGTTGTTGCTTAATTTAATAAAATTTTTCATATTTAAAAGGTGGGAGCTGTATGTACTTAGGTCATTTTCAATACTTTGCTCGTCACCCATGTCTAGCAGTATCTGATCGAAGAACCCAACTTTTGATGATTCATTAAGTGGGATTAGCAATCCGCATTGAAACATATATTGTAATAGTCCTACTGTTTGTAAGCATACTGATTTACCTCCGGCATTAGGTCCTGATATTACTAAAATACGATTTTCGTTGTTTAACTGAATGTCAAGTGGGACAACTGATAATCCCGATGTTTTGTGCTGTATATATAGTAATGGATGTACTGCTTTATCCCAAATTAGTTCTGGCGTATTATTAAAGTTTGGGAGAATTCCGTTAATGTTGAGTGCCAGTTTTGCTTTTGCCCTAATAAAATCTATTTGCCCCATAAAATTGAATGAGTTGAATAAATCGGCTAGATATGGGCGAATATAATTAGATATATCTGTTAGAATTTTTATTATCTCACGACGTTGGGCATACTCCAGTTCTCTTAGTTGATTATTTATTTCTACAATAGCAGTCGGTTCGATAAAGGTTGTTTTTCCTGTTGATGATTCATCATGTATAATACCTCCCAGTTTTCGTTTATTTGGCGATGGAACTGGTATTACTGCTCTTCCATCACGTATTGAAACTGATACATCGCCTTCAATTAATCCATCTGATTTGGCTTGTTTTAGTATTTGAACCATTTTACGATTAATACTAATCTGTAATGACTGTATTTCTCTTCGTATGCTTGCCAGCTCAGGTGTGGCGTTATCTTTTATTTTGCCAAATTTGTCAAGTACGCAATCAATTTTGTTTATTAATGAGGGATTTATATTTATTTGTTTTGTTAGTTTCTTTAAATACGGGTACTCTTCATCGCTTTTCGAATTGAAAAAATTTAGTAAATCGCGTGTTGAAATGAGCGATTTACGTAATTCGTCAAGTTCTTTTTCTTCTAAAAATAATCCTTCAATCCTTATTTTTTTTAGAGGTTCGCGTACGTCAATAATATTTAATCCAGGAAACTGTTCTTCTTCAGTTAAAACACGTACAAATTCATTGGTTTGATGTAGCCATGTCGATACTTGGTTATAATGGGTCGAAAAACTCATTTTGTCAACCCATTCAATTCCTAATAAACTGGTACATTGTTGAATAATTAAGTTTCGTATTTTGTTAAATTTTATCTTTTCTTCAAAATTATTTGGGTAGATCACTTTTAATTTTTTTTGCAAAGTTAGTAAAATAGTGTGTGTTGTTGAAAATAATGCTTCTAATGATTTGTAGAAAATTATTTGGTAATAATTGTAAATATTAAGGTTTTTTAATATAAATAAACTAACACTTGTTGTATTAATAACGTTTTAATGGCATGCTAGATGTGTTAGGATGAAGGATGCTGTTTATTTGTTTAGGGAATTTGTTAATCGGTATATTTTTTTTCGATCTGATAAATTTCCGTTTCAGGAGTTGATGTACTATTATGCTTTAGGCATTACTTTTTTGCTGGCTTTTATTTCTTTTTTTACAAATATTATAATTGATTCTTCAAGGTTACTTAACTTATTGACTTTGCTTACTGCTCCATTTTTATTTTTTCTTTATTGGTTGTCATATTATAAAAGAAAAGTTCGTTTATCTCAAAATATTTTTCTTTTTTATGTTTTCTTTCTCTTCAATATTATTTGGTTAACTACGCAGGGGAGTGCAGGTGGTGGACTAGTAATAATTCAGGCATTTATATTGATTTTAATTTTTTTTAGCTCACAAATGCAGGTAATAAAAGTGCTTCCATTATTGTTTGTTAATGTTTTTTTTCTTTTTATCATTGAATGGACATACCCAGAATATATTGAGAGTTATTCATCAAATCAGGCTCGTTCGCTTGATGTTTTTGTTAATATGTCTATTTTTTTTCTGTTTGAGATTCCGGTTATTTTATTTGCAAAACGAATAATTGATGAAGACCGCATTAAAGCTATTAAATCAGAAGAACGAAAGACTTCGTACATTGTTAATATGAGTCATGAAATTCGAACTCCCATGAACGCTATTATGGGTTTTGCAGAATTGCTTGACGATGATGACCTTGATAATGATAGTAAAAAACAGTTTATTCAAATAATAAATGATAATAGTCGTACTTTACTTAACTTACTGAATAATATTATTAATTTATCAAAAATTGAGCAAGACCAAACAAATGTTTCTCTTTCAAAATTTAATGTTTCAGAATTATTAAAACAGGTTAATGATGTAATTAAGTTGCAAGCCCGAAAGAAAAAAAATATTGATCTTGGTCTTGTTATCCCAAATAATGACATTTTTATCGAATCGGATGCAATCATGCTATATCAAATAATTATCAATTTAGGATACAATGCTATTAAATTTACCGATAATGGGTTTATTCATTTAGGGTGTTTTGTTGTTGATAATAATGTTGTGGTTTATGTAAAAGATACAGGTAAGGGAATGAGTAAGGAATCGGCCGGTAAGTTATTTGAAAAGTTTTCGCAGGTCGATTCTTCAAATGTTGTTAATAATCCAAATGGTGCAGGACTTGGTTTGGCTATTTGTAAACAATTAACCAGGTTATTAAAAGGTGAAATATGGGTTGATACAACTTTAAATGTTGGAACAACTTTTTATGTTAAATTACCAATTAAGTTTAATAATAAACATTAATATAATTTATAGCAATAATATTGCATTTTTTATTGTCGGATAGTAAATTTATTAGTCATTTTAATGAAAAAATGAATTTTATTGTTCCTAATATTAAGAGAATAATTCATTATTAAGTGTTGGTACATGGTTTAGGGTTAGTTTTTGTTTTTGAATGTTTATTTTGCCTGTTTCGACTGGAACAGGCTTTTTTCGTTATGTGTTTGCTGTAATGATATTGTTCTGTTTTTATTATTTTTTTGTAGTAATTGTGAACAAATAGTAAGAAAAAAAGGTTGTGATGTTGATATTTTTTTAAGTTTGCTTAAAACTTATGTTTATTGATGAAATATTTATGTGCAATATGTTATCAGAACACAATAAATGTTTTTTGTGGAGGTATAACATGGTTTGTTAATTAACTAAAATATATTTGAGTGAAAGTATCGGTGTCTATAGAGGATTTTTTAAAAAATATTTATCTTATTAAAAATGATGAAGGACAAAAAGTAACATGCTCTTTGCTTGCCAGACGATTGAAAATATCAAATCCGGCAGTTACTGATATGGCTCGAAAACTGTCGAGAAAAGGGTTGGTTAGATATGAAAGATATAAGGAATTACGGTTAAGTTCTGAAGGTAATAAAATAGCGTTAAGTATTGTTCGACGTCATAGATTATGGGAAACGTTTTTGTACCGTGTATTAAAGCTCGATTTGCAGTCTGTTCATAAGGAGGCTGAGAAGTTGGAACATCAATCGTCGGAAGAATTAATGAAACGAATTGCCGATTATTTAGGAGAACCAATATTTGATCCGCATGGCGATCCAATTCCTGATATAAAGGGCATATTGCCAAATATGGATGATGTTATTATGCTTAAAGATGCAAAATCAGGCGATTCAGGATATATTGTTCGTTTGATATATTCTAAACCTGAAGTGGTAATGTTTTACGACAAATATAGTTTGGAGGTAGGTAGTTTAATTTCTGTTGTGTCGAATGATAAAAAAAATGGATATATGGAAATTAATTGTGAAAACAACAATTTTTTTGCAGGATTTAATATGGCAAATCAAATATTTTTGACATTAAATAATTATGGAAATAACATTTAATAATTTATTATTTGCATTTGGATTAACTCTTTTTGCAGGGTTATCAACCGGAATTGGAAGTGCTATGGCTTTTTTCGCCAAACGTACTAATACAAAGTTTTTATCATTGTCGCTTGGTTTCTCAGCCGGGGTTATGATATATGTTTCATTTGTTGAAATTTTTCAAAAGGCTCGTATTGAGCTGATTGGTGAATATGGAGATAGAATTGGAACTTTGTATACTGTTTTAGCATTTTTTGTTGGAATGCTTGTTATAGCATTGATTGATAAGATAATTCCATCTGTTGAGAATCCTCACGAAGTACATTCCATTGAGGAGATGGCTAAAGATCATTCTAAAAAAGGAAAGAAACTAATGCGTATGGGAATGTTTACTGCTCTTGCTATTGGAATTCACAATTTTCCTGAAGGACTAGCAACTTTTACTGCGGCATTGCAAAATCCCGAACTTGGTATCGCTATTGCTGTGGCAATTGCAATTCATAATATTCCCGAAGGAATTGCAGTTTCTGTTCCTGTTTTTTATGCTACCGGAAATAAGAGAAAAGCTTTTCGTTTAAGTTTTTTATCGGGTCTTTCTGAACCTATTGGTGCTTTATTTGGTTATCTAGTTTTAATGCCTTTTATGGGGCCTTTGGTTTTTGGGTTGATATTTTCTGCTGTTGCAGGTATTATGGTTTTTATTAGTATTGATGAGTTATTACCTGCAGCCCGTGAGTATGGTGAACATCATTTGTCTATTTATGGTATGGTTGCGGGAATGGTTGTTATGGCTGTGAGTTTGTTACTTTTTATTTGAACCAGATTAAAAAATGAATAAAAAAGAACGTTTTGAAAAAACTATTGAATATTTTAAAAAAAATATGCCGGTTGCTGAAACTGAACTCAATTATACTAATCCCTATGAATTGTTGGTTGCCGTAATTTTATCTGCTCAGTGTACCGATAAGCGGGTTAATAAAATTACACCTGCTTTTTTCAAACGTTTTCCTACTGCTGAGGTGTTGGCTGTTTCGGTAGTTGATGAGGTATATGATTACATTAAAACATGCAGTTATCCTAATAATAAAAGCAAAAATTTGATTGGTATGGCAAATACCCTGGTAAATGAATTTAACGGTAAAATACCAGACGATATTAATCAACTACAAAAATTACCGGGAGTGGGGCGGAAAACAGCAAATGTAATAGCCTCGGTGGTATTTAATAAGCCGGCTATGGCTGTCGATACGCATGTGTTTAGGGTGTCTGCAAGACTGGGACTTACTTCAAATTCGAAAACTCCTCTTGAAACTGAAAAACAACTGGTAAAATATATACCTCAAAACTTATTGTCTATAGCACATCACTGGTTAATATTACACGGTAGGTATGTATGTTTAGCTCGTAAACCAAAGTGTTACGAATGCGGATTGAATCAATTTTGTAAAGAGTTTGAGTTATTAGGTAAATAATTTTAATCGGAATAAATAATTGAAAATATTTATGTTATACCACATTTGGGCATAAAAAAAAGTTAGTATTAAAAGAGCAATTAAATACATTAATAGTAATCCAATATATTTGCCAAAATATGAATGTCCTGCCTTTATAAATCGTTTTGAAAAACGGTTTATCCATTCTTCGAGTTTTGTAAATAATGGATAAAAAAGTATAGTAATGATTGCCATTGAAATAAGTGTGAAGCGTATTGGATGGTATTCCCATTTATGACTTATTAATTTATTGGTAATAAAGTCGGTAAGTAATTCGGCAGTTAATATAGTAATACTTAATACTGCAAATTTAAACAGGTGTTTGTACATTATTTATTTTTTTAAAATACATCATACTTTTATTGGTTGTGTAAAGTTATTATTTTTCTAAATTCATTATTAATTGTTAGTAGATTAGTAGTTTTTTTATTCTAGTAAAAAGTCATTTTTTAATGTGGTGTTAAAACGTATATTTGCCAAATATTATAAATAATTGTATTGAATAATTTATTTATTTTTTGATATAAAATACTGATATTATAAGACATGAGATTTGAAGAGTTTGGGATTGAACAAGGAATATTAAAAAGTATTCAGAAACTTGGGTTTAAACGACCTACTGATATACAATATAAATCGATAAGGCCAATACTCGAAGGCGAAGACGTACTTGCTATTGCTCAAACAGGAACAGGTAAAACTGCTGCTTTTGTTATTCCTATATTGCACAGGTTGCAACTTCGAAAAAAAAGTAGTAGAAAAGGAGGTGTACGTTGTTTGGTTATGGTACCTACCCATGAATTGGCACTTCAAATAACCGATGTTTTTTTTCAGATTGGAAAACATACTCGACTCGATTTTTTAGCATTATTTGGGGGAGTTAGTCAGGAGCCTCAAATCGAAAAACTTCAAAGTGGGGTTGATGTGTTGGTTGCTACTCCTGGTCGGGTGTTTGATTTGGTGAATCAAAAACACCTCGATTTAGCAAGTGTTGAAATATTAGTATTAGACGAGGCTGACCACATGCTGGCTCTTGGTTTTTTAAAAGACATTCGTGATTTAATTCGTTTTTTACCATCTCGTCGTCAAACTTTGTTTTTTTCGGCAACTATAGATGCTAACATAAAAAAACTTGCTTATTCGCTTGTGTCTAAACCTATTCGAATACAAATATCACCTAAAAACCCGGTTGCTAAAAATGTTGATCATTCTGTTACAATGATTAAAATGGATGATAAACGTTTCTTTTTAGAGCGATTGATAAATAACCATCCCGATGGTAAAATACTGGTGTTTGTTCGTACAAAAGTTCGTGCTGAAAGGGTGTGTAAAGCAATGGATAGGGTAGGAATTAAGTGTATTACAATTCATGGTGGAAAGGATCAGGTTGATCGTGATATTTCAATGAAATTGTTTAAAAGTGGTGATGTAAAAGTTCTAATCGCCACCGATTTGTCGGCCAGGGGAATTGATATACCAGATGTCGATTATGTTGTTAATTATGATTTGCCCGAAAAACCCGAAAATTACGTTCATAGGGTAGGTCGTACTGGGCGAGGAACTCAAAAAGGGTTGGCATTATCGTTTTGTAGCGATGAAGAAAAAATGAGTCTTGATGAAATTGAAAAGTATTTAGGTGATTCCATTAAATTGGTTGAAATAGAACAAGATATTTATAATAATGTTATTGATTTTTCATCTCAAACATCGAGCGATTGGAAAACTTTAATGCGTGATGCTGAAAAGAATACGGTTAAACAAAAAAAGAAACGTAAATAATACATACTATGTTTTAGTAAATAAAATTTGCCAATTAAAAAAACGCATGTTTTATACTGTTTTTTTTCTTTAAGTATTTTTTAATGATGTTAAGGCGATGCTAATTCGAGTTTGATTTATGGTTATCTCCTTTGAATTTGATATTTTTGGTATGAGAAATGAATAAACATATTTTATCAATCACTATTAAAATGAGAAAAATACTATTTGTAATTCCTTTTTTGTTTGGTTTAATTGGTGTATATATTAATGCTCAAATACCAACAAATAATAATGAGAGAGTTCGTCAGGTTATTAATTTCGATAAATCATGGCGTTTTGTTAAAGACGATGTAAAAGGTGCAGAACAATTAAAGTTTAATGATAAAAAATGGCATTTGCTCGATTTACCTCACGATTGGAGTATTGAAGGTGAATTTGATCGTGATGAACCATCGGGTAGAGGTGGCGGTTATTTGCCAACCGGTATAGGTTGGTATCGAAAGCAATTAGATGTTCCTAAAACACTATCGGGTAAGCGATTTTATATTGAGTTTGATGGTGTTATGTCGTTTAGCGAAGTGTTTGTTAATGGAGTTAAAGTAGGATACCGTCCCTATGGTTATAGTGGTTTTCAGTACGATATAACTGAGCAGGTTAAGCCCGGAAAGAAAAATATTGTAGCTGTTAGGGTTGATAATAGTAAACAACCTGCTTCACGTTGGTATACCGGATCGGGTATTTATCGTCATGTTCGTTTTATTGTTAAAGATCTTGTTAATATATCTCATTGGGGTGTTTTTATTACTACACCTAAGGTTTCGAATGATAATGCAACCGTTGAAATTGAAACAGAAATTAAAAACTCGTCAACTATCGATCAGGAGATAAAACTTGTAACTGAGTTGTTTGATCCGTCTAATAAAAGTGTTGGAAGTGTTGAAAAATCGCAAAAAATTGTAAAAGGGCAGTCGCTTAAGTTATTGCAAACAGTAAATGTAGAAAACCCAATACTATGGGATTTGGATAATCCTGTTATATACGAAGCTGTTAGTAAGGTATATGTTAATAATGTTTTAATCGATGATAAGGTCTCTACATTTGGAATTCGTTCTATGAAATTTGATGCAGCTACAGGTTTTTATTTGAATGAAAAAAACATTAAAATTCAAGGTGTTTGTTTACATCATGATGGAGGTGCATTCGGTGCGGCGGTTCCTCTTTCTGTTTGGCGTAACCGCTTAACAAACCTAAAAGAAATTGGTGTTAATGCAATTCGTACAGCTCATAATCCTTTTGCTCCCGAGTTTTACGATTTGTGCGATAGAATGGGATTTTTGGTGATGGATGAAACATTTGATACATGGACCGCTGTTAAAAATCATGCACGTTATGGCTATCATACAATATTTAATGACTGGTGGGAAGCCGATACGCGTGATATGATTTTGAGAGATCGTAATCATCCGTCAATTTTCATTTATAGTTTAGGTAACGAAATTCGTGATCGTATTGCCGATAAAGAAGGTCAAGATAGATTTATTAAAATGCGCGATTTGGCTCATCAGTTAGATCCAAGCCGCCCCAATACTGTTGCTTTGTTCAGGCCTAATTCCGATTGGGCAAAGGCTTATACTAACGGTTTTGCCGAGTTGATGGATGTAGTTGGTCAGAATTATCGTGAGAATGAGTTGGTTCAAGCTCATAAAGATAAGCCTGATCGTATTGTTATTGGTACTGAAAATGGTCATACCAGACAGGCAATGGTTACGTTGCGTGATGAACCTTTTATGTCGGGACAGTTTATATGGACCGGGTATGATTACCTGGGGGAAGCTGATTGGCCTGAGATTGATCATGGTTTTGGTATTTTCGATCGTTTGGGCAATTATCGGGCAGCAACTTATCAGCGTGAAAGTTGGTGGGGTAAAAAGCCTGTTGCTTATATAGTTCGTAAAGAAACAAATGCAGGTGGTGGAAACTGGGTTGCTGATTGGACTCCTAAAGATTACGATACTTATGATGTTGCTCACATGGAGGTTTATAGTAATTGTGATTCGGTTGAGGTTTTTATTAATGGAAAATCACTTGGGGTAAAAGATGTTCCCAATAATGGAAGTTCGGTTTCATATATTTCCTCTTACGAAAAAGGAATTTTGAAAGTAGTTGGATTTATTGATGGTAAAGAGCTGGCTTCTCAAGAATTTCATTCTGCAACATATCCTGAGAAAATTGTTCTTTCTTTAGATCAAAACCAATTGGCTTTTAATAGCGATGAGGTAATGACTGTAACGGTTAAAGTAGTTGATGAAAATGGTGTTGAAAATCCTTTGTCAGATGCGCTTATTTATTTCGAAGTTGAAGGTCCCGGGAAAATTGTTGGTGTCGATAATGGTGATTTGGAATGTCATACTTCTATGAAAGGGTCATCTAAAAGACTTTATCGAGGTACCTGCAATGCTTATATTCAGGCAACTCAGCCACTGGGTGTTATTAAAGTTAAAGCAAGAGGTAAGTTTTTACCCGAATCATCTGTTGAGTTTAAAATTGAAGGTGATAAATTTATTTTGACAAAATAGTTATTCGCCTTTTTTAATAGTTATTCCCCGGTTGTTTTGTTGGTAGACAAATTGACCGGGGATTTTTGTTTTTATAATAATTGTTCATCTTTTTGCGTAAACTGGATCTGTTAATGTTTAAATTTTGTTTTAAAATAGGGTGTATTTTAACCTCATTTTTTAAAAGTATTGTTTGCAATTAAAATTATTAAGTATTTCGAAAATTAAATATTTAGTTGTTTTTTACAACAATGTGGTTTTTTAGTATTAATATTTTGATTGTATATTTTGTATGAAACTTTTGTATCGATTATTATTGTTTTCTTTTTTATTATCATTTATTTGGGTTGAAAAATCATTTGCTAATGAAAATGAATGGGCAAAAGCCGATGTGATATTAAGTAGGATAAGCGATCCTGTTTTTCCGGATAAGACATTTGTTATTACCTCTTATGGTGCCAGTCAAAAGAGTGGCTTTAATTCGCAAAAAGCTATACAAAAAGCAATCGATGTTTGTAATAAAAAGGGGGGCGGGAAAGTAATTATTCCTAAAGGTGAATACTATACCGGACCATTAACCTTAAAAAGTAATGTGAACCTTCATTTAGAGGAGGGGGCTGTTTTGAAATTTTCAAATAAACCTTCAGATTATGCACCTTTTGTGGTTACACGATGGGAAGGTATGGATTGTATAAATTATCGTCCTTTAATATATGCCGAAGGGCAGGAAAATATTGCTATTACCGGAGAAGGATTATTGGATGGCCAGGCCGATAATGATTCTTGGTGGTATATGAAAGGGCGTAAAGAGTATGGTTGGAAAGATGGATTAAATAGCCAGGAACATGGAGGTGGTCGTGATAGATTAATGGATATGGTAAAACGAAATGTTCCAACAAATAAGCGATTAATGACAGATAATGATTGTTTACGACCTCAGTTTATAAACCCGACAAATTGTAAAAATGTACTTATTGATGGAGTTACGATTATTAGAGCTCCATTTTGGATTGTCCACCCACTTTTTTGTTCGAATGTTACAGTTAGGAGCATTACAGTAAAGAGTCATGGGCCTAATAATGATGGCTGCGACCCTGAGTCGTGTAAAGATGTTTTAATTGAAAATTGTACTTTCGATACTGGCGATGATTGCATTGCTATTAAATCGGGGCGCAATAACGATGGCCGTCGTTCGGGGGTTGCAAGTGAAAATATTATTGTTCGTAATTGTAATATGAAAGATGGTCATGGTGGCGTTGTAATTGGTAGTGAAATATCAGCCGGATGTCATTATGTATTTGTTGAAAATTGTAAAATGGATAGCCCGAACCTCGATAGGGTAATTCGTATTAAATCTAATACTGTTCGAGGTGGAGATATTGATCATTTATATGTTCGAAATATTGAGGTTGGTGAATGTGCCGAAGCGGTGTTTCGTGTAGAGTTTAAATACGAACCTAAAGATGGAAAAGGAGATTACCCACCTACTTTAAAAAATGTGGTTCTTGAAAATGTTAATTGTAATAAAAGTAAATATGGTGTCTATATCGAAGGAATTGATGATAGTATTCAGGTATCGGATGTGAAATTTATTAATTGTAGTTTTAAAAATGTAAAACAAACATCGAAAATTTCTGGTGCATCTAATATTGTGTTTAAAAGTGTTGATTTTGAAATAGATAATGTGAAATAATTATTTCCATAATGTAAAAAAAGGGTGGTTTAGAATGTTTTAGACACCCTTTTTTTATTGCATTTATTATCTGATTCTATTTAATGATCGTACTAAAGCTTCATCTTTCCCAATTGAAATCATTGCTAAAATTGTTAAAATAATACCAATTAATGGAAAAACCATTGCTAAATTGTATGATACTTCAGCTTCTAAATTTTTGGCACTTACATATCCCAGATAGTAAATTGATCCTGTTATTCCAAACATAAGTGCAATATTTACTGCACAAAGACGAATTTGGAGTATTCGTTTTTTATAAATAAAAATAGTAATCACACTACAAATTATCGATAAAGGAATTAGAATTAACAAGGGATATGCAGGAAATATAAGTAATTGCGATTCTACATCAGATGCTTTTTGAAATATTCCTTTGTAATTTAATACATACCCAACTTCTTTATTAATAAAATCGGCTAATGGAACAAATAACAGTGCTGTGGTTAGTAATACTGCCAATAACAGGTAAATAGTTTGTTTTCTTTGAATCATCGTTTATTTTTTTTGCAAAAATAATAAGTTTTCGAAAAAATTAGTGGAATCTTTTTTAAACAGATATTTTTAACCTTGTTTAATTGCACATCAAATATATGATTTGTAAATTTAATAGTATGAACAAACACATTGAAGAATCTGAGCTTATATTAAATGATGATGGTTCTGTATTCCATCTTCATCTTAAACCTGGAGAAATTTCAGATACTATAATTTTAGTTGGTGATCCTGCAAGGGTGAAAATGATTGCCGGTTTTTTTGATTCTGTTGAGTTGACCCGACAAAACAGAGAGTTTCATACAATAACTGGGGTTTATCATAAAAAAAGAATTTCGGTTGTTGCAACAGGAATTGGAACTGATAATATTGATATTGTTTTGAACGAATTAGATGCACTTGTTAATGTTGATTTTGAAACCCGACAGGTAAAAAGTTATCATACTTCGCTTAATATTGTTCGTATTGGCACTTCAGGGTCATTACAATATAATATTCCGGTCGATAGTTGGTTAATTAGTAAAATTGTGATTGGGTTCGATGGGTTGCTTAATTTTTATGAGGGAGGAGCTGAATTATCGGATAATAATTTCGAAAATGCTCTTATGACTCATGTTAATTGGAATAAACGCTTAACAACACCATACGTAATAAATGCAGATGAGGAACTTTTTCAGCGGATTTTTGTTAATGATATGAATGAGGGAATAACAATTTCTGCTCCTGGTTTTTATGGTCCTCAAGGTAGAGTTATTAGGTTGAACATTCAAAACAGAGATATTAACAGTAAAATAAGTTCATTTGAATATAATAAACTTAAAATTACTAATTACGAAATGGAATGTTCAGCTATTTATGGATTGTCAGCATTAATGGGGCATAAAGCAGTAACAGTATGTGCTATAATTGCCAACCGACTTAGGGGAGAGTATAGTAAGGATTATCATCCCGTTGTTGAGCGTTTGGTTAAAACAGTATTAGATAAGCTTTCAATCGAATAAGATTGGATTATGAATAAAAAAAAAATTGAGGCCTTAATTTCATTGTTAGACGATTCTCACAATGAGGTGTTTAACGCTGTTGAACAGGAATTGTTAAAATGTCAGGTCGAAATTGTTCCTTTACTTGAACATGCTTGGGAGCAATCTGTCGATGAACTATTTCAACTTCGTATAGAAAATATTATTCATCAAATTCAGTTTAAGAATATTCGTGATGAATTGGCAATCTGGATAGAAAATGGTGCAACAGACTTATTGTATGGAGCTTACCTTGTTTCAAAATACCGTTTTCCTGGTCTCGATTATAGTTGGGTTGAGAATCAAATAAATGAACTTAGAAAAGATATTTGGTTTGAACTTAGTGAAAAACAAACATCGATGGAAAAGGTGAAAGTTATTAATCATATCATGTTTGATGTTTATAAATTTTCCCGAAATAATATTAATATATTGGCAGTTGAAAATAATTATATTAGTGAGGTGTTTTTAACTAAAAAGGGAAACCCTATTTCTTTGTCAGTTATTTATTCTGTGGTTTGTCAGCGTTTAGGAATACCTGTTTATGGAGTTAATTTACCACGCAATTTTATTTTAGCATATCTAGATGTGGGTGAATCATCAGCTAATTTAATGACTAACTTGGAAGTGATGTTTTATATCAATCCAATAAATAAGGGAGCTGTACTCGGGCGCAGAGAGATTGAATTTTTTTTAAAACAACAGAGAATTCAGCCATCTCCATCATATTTTTTGCCATGTAAAAGTAATGAGGAAATTGTGAAACGTATGTTCAGTAACCTTTTATATGCATTTGAAACTTCTGAAGAAATTGATAAAGTGAAAGAAATTTCCGAGTTAATATCTATCTTTAAAAACGTTTATTAAAGTTTTTAAGAGTAAAATATTTGAAAATGAATGTATTGGATAGTTTAAGGCCGACTTCTGTTTGGTCTTTTTTTTATGAAATTTGTCAAGTTCCACGTCCTTCAAAACACGAACAACAAATTATTAATTTCCTACTTGAGTTTGGTAAAAAATATAAGTTAGAAACAAAGATTGATAAAGCAGGTAATGTTTTAATATCAAAGCCGGCTACAAAAAATTTTGAAAAAAATAATCCTGTGCTTTTACAATCGCATGTTGATATGGTTTGTGAAAAAAATAATATTTCGGTTCATGATTTTTTTAAAGATCCGATAATACCACGAATTGATGACGAGTGGGTTACAGCTACGGGAACAACATTAGGTGCCGATGATGGAATCGGTATGGCTTCTCAATTGGCAATTTTAGCATCAGATAATATTGAACACGGCCCTATTGAGTGTTTGTTTACTGTTGATGAAGAGACTGGACTTACCGGAGCTAAAGAGTTGGAAAGTGGTTTCTTTAAAAGTAAAAAATTAATTAATCTCGATTCGGAAGATGAAGGTGAAGTATGCATAGGTTGTGCCGGGGGTATTGATTCTACTGCAATATTTGACTTAAAATATGAACCTGTTTTTAAAAAAGCTTTTGCTTGTATAATTAAAGTATCGGGTTTATCTGGTGGACATTCTGGCGAAGATATTAATAAAGGTAGAGCTAATGCTAATAAGATTTTGACCCGGTTTTTAACCAGTTTCTCTGAATTATTTGATTTTCATTTGGCTTTAATAGATGGAGGAAATCTTAGAAATGCAATTCCTCGTGAGGCTTATGCTGTTTGTGTAATTCCGGGTTCTCTTAAAGAACCATTGAGGGTTGAGTTTAATATATTGTCACACGATATTGAACAGGAATTTCTTGAAACTGAGCCTAATATGTTATTAACGCTTCAGTCTGTTGATGTTCCCGAAATGATTATTAGTGCTGATTTACAAAAAAAAATACTTATGGCTCTTGATCAATGTCAGAACGGTGTAGTTGCTATGAGTGATATGTTGCCTGATTTGGTTCAAACATCTACTAATTTGGCATCAATAAAAATTAAAAATGATAAGCTTGAGATTGTGTCAAGCCATCGATCGTCGGTTTACGATGAGAAGATTACTATTGCAAATAATTTCAGAACTATTTTTGAAAAACATGGAGCTTCAGTAACAATTTCTGATGGTTATCCGGGATGGGAACCAAAAATAGAATCGCCAATTTTGAAGCAAGGAGTTAGAATATATTCGAGATTATTTGGAAAAAAACCTAAAATAAGAATTATTCATGCTGGTCTCGAATGTGGGTTGTTTCTTGAAAAATATCCCGATTTAGACATGATTTCAATAGGTCCCACTATTAAAGAGGTTCATTCTCCAAATGAACGTATTAATATTGAAAGTGTGCAGAAATTTTGGCAGTTTTTATTAGAAATGATAAAAGAATAGATTACAATGTTTTATTTAAAAAAAGGTAAGGTTTCTTGCCTTTTTTTATCTCTTTTATTAAATCCGATTTTGAGCCACAACTGCAAGCTCCTGAACCACATGTCGTTTTTGAGTTTTGAAATAATCTCACTACCCCTCTTATAGCATATATAAATGCTATACTAACAATTGTGTATGTTATTATTTCCTGTACCATAAATTAAATAAATAATGATCCTATTTGATATGTTAAAAATGACAATACCCATGCCAAACCTGTTGTGTAACTAATGCTAAAAAGTGTCCATTTCCATGAACCAGATTCTTTTCTTATGGTAGCAACAACGGCAACGCAAGGGAAATATATTAAAGTAAATATTAAAAATGAAACCGCAACTAATGGGGTGAAAACTTCTGTACCATCTTCATATTTGTCTTCTTTAAGTTTTGAAATAAGATCTTTGTCTTCATCATTTGATTGATATAAAACAGACATTGTGCTTATTACAATTTCTTTGGCCGCAATTCCTGTTAATAAACTTATACTCATTTTCCAATCAAAACCTAATGGTTTTAGAACTGGTTCAATTGTATGTCCAAGTTTTCCAATAAAACTGTTTTTTTGGCGTTCACTTTTAATGTTTTTTGTTATTTCATTTAATTCTTGTTTCAATTTTGCATTATGGGTTATGTTGTTATTTGAAGATTCTATTTCTTGTTCAATTATTTGTTGTTTTTGTAATAACTGCTTTGATAGTTCACTATCATTATTTTTTGGAAAATAACCTAAAAACCAAATTAATATTGATGCAATTAAAATAATGCCTCCCATTTTTTGCAAATATTGACTTGCTTTATTCCACATGTGTGTTAGTGTGCTTTTTAAAGTTGGCATACGGTATGGTGGTAGCTCCATTACAAATGGAATGTCATTACCTTTTAATAAAAAACGTTTAAAAATTTTAGCCACAATAACTGCAATAGCTATTCCGGTTAAATATATAATAAACAGTAAAGTTCCAACATTATCAGGGAAAAAAGCAGCAAGTAATAAAAGATAAACAGGAAGTCTTGCACTGCACGACATGAAAGGGTTGATTAACATGGTAAGTAATCGACTATTTTTATCTTCAATTGTTCTTGTTGCCATAATAGCAGGTACGTTGCAGCCAAAGCCCATTAATAAAGGAATGAATGATCTTCCATGTAATCCAATTTTATGCATTACCTTATCCATAATAAATGCTGCACGTGCCATGTAGCCTGTGTCTTCCATAAATGAAATGAAAAAAAACAGGATTAGTATGTTGGGTAAGAAAATAATTACCCCTCCTACGCCTCCAATTATTCCATCAATTACTAAATCTTTTAACGGACCATCTGTCATTATATTTGCTGTTAATTTTGACAGAATCTGAATTCCGGCTTTAATCCAGTTTTGGGGGTATTCACCCAGATTAAATGTGGTTTCGAACATTACCCACATGAAAAAAATGAATATCGGTATTCCAAACAGTTTGTGAGTCATAAATGTATCTATGACATCAGTTTTTTGTCGTCTTAATCTTGGACTCTCTTTGTAAGTTTCTTTTAATGCACCTGCAATAAAACCGTATTTTGCATCGGTTATTAGTGTTTCACTATCTTCATTTTCCGAATGTTCAATTTTTAATATTCGTTCTTCTGCTAATTCTAAAACACTATGTCCGTTCTCATTTTTCTTTAGTAATGATTTAAAATCTCTATCTTTTTCTAATAGTTTGAGTGCAATAAAACGGGGTGACATCTCTGTTTTTAGTCCTATAAGCTTTTCTGTTATTTGATTCTCTATTTTGGCAATAGATTTTTCAATTATTTCTCCATAATTTATGTGTATATGTCGAACTGTTTCATCTTTGTCTTCATAAACTTCAATTACTTTTTTAAACAGTTTGCTAATTCCTTTTCCTTTCGAACTAACAGTAGGTACAAAAGGAATTCCAAGCATCTTTCCTAGTTGAATATGATTAAATATATCGCCTTTTTCTTGTAGTTCATCATACATGTTTAATGCTGCTACTACCTTTATATCCATATCAATAAGTTGCGTGGTCAAATATAGGTTGCGTTCTAAATTTGATGAATCAATTACGTTTATTACAACATCGGGTTGTTCTTTAAAAATGTGGTTTCTTACATATAGCTCTTCAGGTGAATAAGCCGATAATGAATAGGTTCCGGGCAAGTCGGAAATTTGAATATGATAACCATCCATTTCAATTACCGCATTTTTTGTATCAACGGTTACCCCACTATAATTACCGGTATGTTCTCTTGCTTTGCCTGCAAAGTTAAATAGTGTTGTTTTTCCGCAATTAGGATTTCCAATTAATGCGACATTTATTGTTTTTCGTTTCTCAAATGCAGATATTTTTAATAAATCATCGGTAAATGTTAATGATGATTGTTCTGAAATTTTAGTGTTTATAGTTATTTCTTCTTTGGTAATTACTTGAATATGTGACGCTTCGGCTCTGCGTAATGATATTTTATAATCCATCAATTCATATTCAACCGGATCTTTTAGTGGGGCATTTTTTATAACGGTTACTTTTTTCCCTTTAACAAATCCCATTTCTAAAATTCGTTTCCTAAATGCTCCATGTCCTTTTACTTTTACAATAACTCCGGATTCACCCGTTTGAAGTTCTGATAGTTTCATTAAATTATATTCGTATCGATAAGATGGTATTTATAAATATTAAAAAAATTGTTAAGGTAAAGTTTCGAATGTAAATGCAAAAATAGAATTGATATTAATAATTTACAATCACTATTTATTGGGGTTTTATTACGCAATAGTACATATTATCGTTTAATTAGTATTATTTTTGTAAAAACAAAATTGGAATCATGGATTATGGTGTTATGTTTGAACAAATTAGGAAATTGATTGAGGAGGATCCGGAAAATGTAACCATTCTTGAAGAAGTAATTGATGTTGATTTACAAATGGATTACTTTAAAAAATCACTCGAAGTTAAAAAAAAGTTGAATTCTGGTCGGGTTATCATGCATAAGGATGATCTTTTTGCGTCTGATATTTCTATTGATGAAAAAAGGATGTTGTTGTCGAAATTAGCATCGATTAATGATGTGGATGTATTTAGAGCTATTGAAAAATATATGAAAGATGGTGATAAAGAATTACACGACTGGGCTATTCTAGCATATCAGGAAAGTCGTATGTTAATTCAATCATCTTTAATGGAAAAAGCACCTATTTTTATTTCGACAGGGTTGGGCGGTAAAAAAGATAAACTTCGTTATTGTGTGGTTCTTTTTAATAAGAATAGAAAAGTTTTTTCAGAGTTGGAGCAGAATATTATTAAAGGTGAAGTTGATTATATTATTGGCAAAACTAATTCGGTATGCGAAGAATTAAAATTTGAAGGTATTTATTGTACTTTAATGTTAATGATTCCACTTAAAGTGTCGGTTAAGGATTGCTTGTTAGATTTAGTGAAAAATTGTAATGAATTAGGAGGGTTTGTTGATTCATCTTTTTTGGTAACAAATGTTAAGCATTTGTCTGATGGGGAAATCATGGAGGCTCTTAGTAATAATGATAGTGAATCTGTTAATGAATATGATAAGGATGATGCAATTGGTTTTTAAATTGTTAGTAGGATAGATTATTTGATTTTTTTATTTTTTTGAGTTTTGGGATAAAAAAAAGGCTGTCAAAGACAGCCTTTTTTTTATTGATTTAAATCTTCAAATTCGACATTAGAGTATTCTGTAGCTGAAACGGGTTCTTCAGTATAATCAACTTCTGCATTTTCTAGTTGTGCTGATTTAATGTAATCAATCACTTCCTGCAGTCCGTCAGAAAACTTTTCAAAGTCTTCTTTATACAAAAAAACCTTGTGTTTTTCAAAATGGAATCTGCCGTCTTGCTCAAATCGTTTTTTACTCTCTGTAATTGTTAAATAATAATCATTTTTGCGAGTAGCTTTTACATCAAAGAAATAGGTTCTTTTTCCTGCCCTCACAGCTTTCGAAAAGATTTCATCTCTTTCCGTTTGCTCAAATCCTTCATTTTTTTCAAATCCTTCCATCTTCCAATTGGGTTTTAAATAAAGAAATTTATATGTTCTCATTTCAAAAATGAGAATATTTTTTTGAATTTCCCAACGCATTTTTACATTTTTTCACGTTTTGTAGAATTATTTATGTTAACAGTTGTTTTTATGATCAATAATTTTTAAATGCTTAATATCTCTCAATCATTATTTTAAGTATATTTTAATAAAAAAGGTGATGTTATTAAAGTTAAAACCATTGGGTATGCAATAAAAAAGATATACTTTTGCATTTGAATAAAAGTTCTTTATTAGATGTTAAGTAGACGGTTACTCCGAGTTAAAGTAATGCAAATAGTTTACGCTTATTATAATAACGGCGATGAAACTATACAGCGTACAGAGAAGGAATTGTTTCATAGTATCTCAAAATCGTATGAGATGTATCATTTATTTCTTCTCTTGCTTATTGATCTTAGAAATCAGGAAGAGAAAAGGCTTGATTTGAGAAAACAAAAAAGAATTCCTACAAAAGAAGATTTAAATCCTAATACAAGGTTTGTTGATAATCCTTTTCTTATTTCTATTGCCGAGAATAATAATCTGTTAAAATATCTTAATTCTCATAAAGTGTCATGGGGTAATGAACAGGAGTTTGTTCGTAAAATACTATCAATAATACGTGAGTCTGATTTGTATAACGAATATATGTCTGCTCAGGAATCTAATGTTGAGTCCGATCGGAAATTTATACTTAAATTTATTGAAAAAGTAATTGCTCCAATTGATGAACTATATAGCTTTTTCGAAGAACAAAGTATTTATTGGAACGATGAAATAGAATTTGTTATTAGTATGGTTATTAAAACTATAAAAGAATATGATTTGTCGTTGGGAACTGATCAGCCATTGTTACCCGAGTTTAAAGACAATGAAGATGAAGAGTTTGTTAAAAAGCTATTCCGTAAGTCAGTGTTAAACAAAAATGAATATCGTGAGTTAATTGATAAGTATACTAAAAATTGGGATATTGACCGTGTTGCTTTTATAGATATTGTGTTAATGCAGGTGGCTCTTGCCGAAATTACTGAGTTTGAAAATATTCCGGTTAAAGTTACATTAAATGAATATATCGAAATTGCTAAACACTATTCTACAAATAAAAGTGGAGTTTTTATTAATGGAGTTTTAGATAAAATTGTTGATCATTTAAAAAAGGAAAAGAAAGTTGTAAAAGTCGGACGTGGATTATTGGATACCCCTGATTTAGCATAAAAAGTATATATTTGGAGAAAATTATTTAGTATAAAATTTGAAATTATGAATTTGTTTTTAGTACAGTTTTTACAGGCAGCACAGCAACAAGGAACGACATGGATGTCATTATTTCCTTTTATTTTAATTATCGTTGTATTCTACTTTTTTATGATCAGACCTCAAATGAAGCGTCAAAAAGAGTTGAAGAAGTTTCGCGATGCTTTAAAAAAGGGAGATAAGGTTATTACAACTGGTGGAATTTACGGCGTAGTAAACGAGATTAAGGGAGATAATACTGTAGTTGTTGAGATAGCAGATAATGTTAAAGTTAAAATTGATAAATCAGCTATTGTTACTGATATGGCCGATGCTCAACGAAAATAATATTTTAGTTACGATTTGATGAGGCTGGCTTTTACGTCGGCCTTTTTTTTTATATTGCAATTTTATTTTATATATATTAATGTCATCATTGTTAAAACAATGGTATTGGTGAATGTTTTATTAATGCATTAATTATTAAATTTGAAAAATAAAATAGAATCGGTTAAAAAGTTTCAAAAAAAAATAAAAGATGTTTATGGCATTTTCTATTTTTTTGAGAGTTTTATGAAAAATAAAAACGTTCTTCTTTTTGTTTTTTTTCTGTTACTTTCTACTACTTTTTGGTTACTTAATTCGCTTCGAAAAAACTATGTAACCACAGTATCATGTCCAATCCATTTCGAAAATTTACCTGATGATAAATTAATATCTGGTGATATGTCCGAAAAACTTAAAATAAAAATTAGGGGTAATGGTTTTATTTTGTTGAGTTACAAATTAAGTGGAAAGTTGAATTCGATACCGGTTAATTTTAAATATATGAGGCGGTTTAGTAATGGGCATACAAAAGGTGCTTTTTTATTGGCAGAAAATTTGGAATCGCTAATTTCTAGTGAGTTAAATAAAGATATCGAACTTTTAGAAATTGATCCTGATACAATAGTAGTTGGATTACAAAATAGAAAAAAACGAATGGTGCCAGTTTTATTAAATGCTGATTTATCATACCAGGGTAGTTATTTGCAGTCGGGTAAAATTATTATTGATCCGGGTATAATTGAAGTAGCCGGACCTGAAAATTTTATTGATACATTAAAAAATATAAAAACCGAAATGTTGACACTACAAGGAATAAGTGATTCTGTATTTTTAGTTGTTAATCTTATTGTTCCTTCATGGTGTGAAATAAAACAGTCAAAAGTAAGTATTACAATACCTGTTGAGTCATATACAGAATCTCGGTTTCGAATACCGATCAGTGTATCAGGATTACCTCAAAATTATTCTATAAAAACGTTTCCTTCCGAAATAGATTTGTCTTGTTTAGTTGCAATTGGTCAGTTTGAAAGGGTTAAACCTGATAACTTTACTGCAGAAGTTGATTTGACCGGAGTGGATATTTCAAGTCAGCAAAGGTTAAAGGTTAAAATTATTGCTTCACCCGAATTTGTTTACTCTGTTAAATATGAACCTATTTTTGTTGATTTTCTTATTGAAAAACTTAATTAGCATAATATGGTAATTGGTATTACTGGTGGTATTGGAAGTGGAAAAAGTACTATTTGTCGTATATTTGATATTATTGGTTGGCCGGTTTATAATTCTGATTTGAGAGCCCGCGTTTTAACTGATACTAATTTGTTAATTAAAAAACAAATCGCTAATGAATTTGGTAATCATTTATTTGAAGGAGGCATTTTAAATCGAAGAAAACTTGGTGAAATAGTTTTTAAAGATGCCAATAGACTAAAAAAATTAAATGAAATAATTCATCCGGTTGTTTTTGAAGATTTTGTGATTTGGAAGAAAAATGTAAATAGTTCGGTTGTTATTAAAGAATCTGCTATATTATTTGAATCGGGTGGTTATTTGTTAGTTGATAAGATAGTTACTGTTTCATCGCCGATATTTATGAGAATTAAACGTATTATGCATCGTGATGGTCTTTCAAAACAAAATATTTTAGATAGAATGAAAAATCAATTAGACGATGAAGAAAGAATGCAACGTTCTGATTATGTTATAATTAGCGACGATAAACATTTTTTATTGTCGCAAGTGTTAAATATTATTGAAGATATTAAAAAGATTATTTGAAAATTGATAAAACAATGGGAATTGCTGGTGTATTAATTGGAGTGACAGTTGGTTGGTGGCTTGGTGGTCCAATAGGTATGGTTATTGGAGGATTAATTGGTGCTGCTTCTGAATCATCTGGAGCCATAAAAAATATCCTTACCGATAATGACTCTTCTCGACAGTCTCGAAATGGTTTTTATGCTTCATTGCTTGTTCTAATGGCTGCTGTTATGAAAGCTGATGGTAGAGTTCGTCAATCAGAATTAGAATATGTAAAAAAATATTTGGTTCGTGCGTTGGGAATTCAACAAGCCTCTGAGTCATTAATTATGTTGCGCGATATTTTAAAAAATGATATACCAATTCAAGATGTATGTATGCAAATAAGAATTAATCTTGACTATTCATCACGATTAGAATTACTCCATCTTTTGTACGGTATTGGCATGTCCGATGGTCATTTAGACGTTTCTGAATCTAAACAAATATATTTTATAGCATCACAATTGGGTATATCTGCTAATGATATCCTTTCAATTCAAAATACTTATTATAACACTATTGAATCGGCTTATAAGATTCTTGAAATATCAGAAGATGCTTCTAATGATGATATTAAAAAAGCATATCGAAAAATGGCATTGCGATATCACCCTGATAAAGTTGAACATTTAGGTGATGAATTTAAAAAATCGGCAAATGAAAAATTTCAAAAAGTAAATGAGGCGTACGAAAAAATAAAGAAAAACAGAGGCTTTAATTAAAAACTTATTAGTTGATTTTGATTAATCAATCAATAGCTTATTTTTGCATCGCATTTTAAAATTAGCATATATGTTGAAAGATATTTTGTCTATTAGTGGTTATGGAGGATTGTTTAAAACGATTTCTCAAGGTAAAAACTCTATAATTGTGGAGTCTCTTGTTGATGGTAAACGTATGCCTGCATATGCTACCTCAAGAATTAGTGCGCTTGAAGATATTTCAATTTATACTTATGATGGAGATGTAAAACTTGCCGAAGTATTTAAAAATATTTTCGAAAAGGAAAATGGAGGAGAGTGCATATCTAATAAAGCATCAGCAGATGAATTGAAAAACTATTTTTCTGAAATTTTACCCGATTTTGATAAAGAAAGAGTTTATATATCTGATATAAAAAAAATACTCGGATGGTATAACCTTCTTCATTCAAAAGATTTATTATCATTTGATGATGAGTCAT
Source organism: Marinilabiliaceae bacterium (assembly GCA_016933045.1). GTDB lineage: Bacteria > Bacteroidota > Bacteroidia > Bacteroidales > Marinilabiliaceae > JAFGBR01. The sequence continues at coordinate 57,697 of JAFGBR010000077.1, forward strand.
CAGTTAAAAAAGGTGAAGACTCATCAGAGGAATAAATATGGTTATGAAGGTTAAAATAAATTATTGATTTTTTTTAAAATTCTAATCTTCACATTATCTTTACATTCTGTGTTTTTTTTTAAATAAGCACAAAAGTATTTGGAGATTAAAAATAAACTCCATTTCTTTGCACCCGCTTTGAACGATAAGCGAAGATAAAAGAGGTTA
>JAFGBR010000078.1 GCA_016933045.1 Marinilabiliaceae bacterium
AACATGTCGCTTGTCTTTGAAATTAAACCCTCAAATCTAAAGACAAGCAGGAGGAGTTAAAATACGCGGTTCAGCGAATGGTTACATTATACTGTTCTGCAATAGCGATTGATTATAGTAATACAAGGCACTATCCAACTGACCTTTTATGCGAAATGCCTCCCCAATATTGGCATAATTAATAGCCTGCCCCAATGGACTTTTCAACTGTATTTCTATAGCCAGGGCTTTTTCAAAATAGGTAAGACTATAATCGCATTTTTCGAGTGCCAGAAAAATATTCCCTAAGCCATTCATGGCTATTGCCTTAGATTTAAGATATTTTTTATCACTCCTGGCCAGATCTAGTGCAAGATAATGATAACCGGAAGCTTCCATATATGCAGCCGTCCTCCTCAAATCGGTGCCAATATTATTAAGAGAATGAATCAAACCAGAGGTATCTTTTATCTCCTCAGCCAATTTCAGAGCTTCAAAGTGGAAATTAAGAGCTTTTTTATATAACGAACTATCCCGTAGTTGAACACCTGTCTGATTAAGATATTTTACACGCTGAAATAAACTATCATTTATTCTATCAGGCTTTTTATCGACTACAAAATTACCTTTTTGTCTCTCGATAAAACAATTACCATAAGCATGTGGCAAATGAAACATGCAAAATAACAATACTAAAAATCCGAAAAATACAGAATTACTAAATGGTTTGATTACTATATTTATCATTGGTATTTCAAATCAACATATGCTGTAAATAATTATCTAAAAAATATATGCAACGCATATAAAAAACTCTGACATACAATTGCAAAAATATTAAAATAGAAAATGGTTTTTGACTATGACTTTGAAATAATAATAAATTCTGAATACTCCGCAGTTATTTTAGTGCTGAATTTGTGCAATTCAACTATAAATTCTCTGGTTTCGTTGTATTATATTTAGGCATCCAAAGGAATTACAGAAAAAAACTAAATGGCAAAAACAGAATCATTCGACAAATATCCTGAAGAATACGAACAATGGTTCTTAAACAATCATTTTGTTTTTATTTCAGAGCTTGAAGCAATTCGCCAAATTATACCATCAACGGGAAATGGCGTTGAAATAGGTGTTGGAAGCGGCATTTTTGCATCAGCATTAAATATTACCGATGGTTGCGATCCATCTGCTGCAATGCGCACTAAAGCCAAAGAAAGAGGGATAAATGCCATTTACGGCGTAGCTGAAAACCTGCCATATAAAGATGAAAGTTTCGATTTTGTTTTAATGATAACAACCATTTGCTTTGTTGATGATGCAAACAGTGCATTAAAGGAAATATACAGAATTCTCAAACCCGGAGGATACCTGGTTACAGGCTTTGTTGATAAAGATAGTTTTGTAGGTAAGCAGTACATTTTGAAAAAAAACAAAAGCCTGTTCTATAAAGATGCAAAATTCTACAGCACAATAGAAATAACCACACTCCTAAACAATAACAACTTTTCTATTGAAGAAACTTTACAGACAATTTTTGGCCCGATGGATAAAATAGAAGAAAAACAACAACCTGAAAAAGGCTTCGGCAAAGGCAGCTTTGTGGTTATAAAAGCGGTTAAATAATGCAAATAACACATTTCACTTGCGACTATAAAAAAAACTACTATTTTTGTTCGCATTATTACGAACAGATATGGAAGTTAAAAACCCAATTACATCAGATCACACAAAAGTTGCACGGTATGCAAAGGCAATGGGGCATCCGGTAAGAATTTATGTACTTGAATTATTATCGAAACAATCGTGCTGTTATAGCGGCGATCTTAGTGAAGAACTTCCAATAGCAAAATCGACACTCTCTCAACATTTAAAAGAATTAAAAGATGCAGGATTAATACAAGGCGAAATTGAAGCCCCCCGTATTAAATATTGCATCAACCGTGAGAACTGGAAAGAAGCTCAACAATTATTGAAACAATTATTGAATATATAATAATATTTTTTATCCCTTTTGTTCGCATTTTTGCGAATAACGAACACTTAATTTAATTAATATGGAAATAAAAGTATTAGGCACCGGATGTACCAAGTGCAAAACATTGGAAAAAAACACCAACGAAGCGGTGAAGGAATTGGGAATTGATGCCACTATTACCAAGGTTGACGACATAATGGAAATCATGAACTTTGGCGTGATGACCACCCCCGCCTTGGTGGTTGATGGCAAAGTGGTACTAAAAGGTAGAGTGCCTTCAGTTGAAGAGATCAAGCAATTGTTAACCAAATAATATTTTTACAGATGAGAAAATTAATCACCACACTCAGTTTTATCTTCCTATTGGGAATGTTGACAGCCAGGGCGCAATGTTGCGGCAACCACGCCGCCGAAAGCAAGCAATCTAAAACAACCGCAGTCAAAACCAACGATGCTTCTGCAGTTAAAGCCTACTACTTTCATGCCACACGCCGTTGCGCCACCTGCAATGCGGTAGAAGACGTGACCAAACAAGCTCTGAAGGAGTATTATGGCGACAAGATTGCGTTCTCGTCCATCAACCGCGAAGAAGAAAAGGGCAACCCACTGATTGCCAAATACAAGATATCGGGACAAACCCTGATCATTGTGAAAGGCGATAAAGTAGTCAACCTCACCAATGAAGCCTTTATGAATGCCCGCACCAAACCCGAAAACCTGAAAGCAAAAATCAAATCAACAGTCGATGGTTTAATGAATTAATATGGAGATACTTCAACAATTTTTCGAATCATCGCAAATCCCGCTACTTTCGGCATTCCTGCTGGGATTGATGACCGCCATCAGTCCCTGTCCATTGGCCACCAACATAACTGCCATTGGCTTTATCAGCAAAGATATTGAGAACCAACGAAAGGTATTTGTCAATGGGTTGGTTTATACCTTGGGGAGGGTTATTTCGTACACCGCCATTGGAGCCATCTTCTTTTTCGGAGCCAGCCAATTCGACTTGTCCGGCCCGCTCCAGGAGTGGGGCGAAAAACTTTTG
>JAFGBR010000079.1 GCA_016933045.1 Marinilabiliaceae bacterium
AAGTTGACTTATTCCCCCAACTAAACAGTTAAACAACTCAACAGTTAAACACCCCAACAACTAAAACTTACAACAACAATTAACCATAATGTAAATCAGCCTTTCCACCTTTGGGGGAAACGGGAAAGGGGGACTAAAATCATTCATCCACCAAACCATTTACAATGTTTATCAACAACAAAACACCTGTTAAACAAAAACAACAATACCTTCGTCATTTATTAATGTATAAACAAAACAGAAGAAATGAGTTTTAATTTAAGCTGTATTTGTAATTAAAAGCGATTAACCGTTTTTTAATGATTTACAAATAATGAAACGATTATGCTTAAACGAACCTTGTACTTTACCAATCCGTCCTACCTGAAGGTAAAACAAAACCAATTGGTTATTTCTCAAAAAGAAAACACTGAAGAGAAAACAGTTCCTATTGAGGACATTGCCTTTGTGATACTCGAAAATCCGCAAATAACCATTACATTGCCGGCACTTCAAAAACTCAACGACAACAATGTGGCAGTAGTTTGTTGCGACGACAAGCACATGCCGTCATCCCTCCTGCTAAATTTAGATGGGCACCACTTACAAAGCGAGTTGTTCAACCATCAAATTAATTGCTCACTCCCACTAAAAAAACAACTATGGAAACAAACCATCGAAGTTAAAATTAAGAACCAGGCAAGCCTGTTATTGTCGCTTGGTAAAGATGCCGGACCGTTACACTCATTGGCAACTTCGGTACAAAGTGGCGACATCACCAACCGCGAAGGAACAGCAGCCCGCGAATACTGGAATCGATTATTCGATAATCCATTTACACGCGACCGATACGGCAATTACCCAAACTCATTACTCAACTACGGATACATTATTTTACGATCGGCCGTGGCCCGTGCTCTCTCGGGATCGGGATTATTGCCAACACTGGGCATTCACCATCATAACCGATACAATGCCTATTGTTTGGCCGATGACATTATGGAACCCTACCGCCCTTATGTCGATAAAGCTGTTTACGAGCTGGTTCTGTCGGGTAATGATGAACTGATTCTTGGGAAAGAAACCAAAGCCCATTTATTACAAATACTAAGTTCCGATGTGTTAATTAACGACATAAAACGCCCGTTAATGGTGGCACTGTCGATAACCACTGCCTCGCTGGCTCGCTGCTTTGCGGGTGAAGAGAAGAAAATAGTCTATCCAACCTATTTACGAAATTAACATGGAACACAAACGACTTAATGCTTACAAAATTATGTGGCTTTTTGTATTCTTCGATTTACCTGTCACCACAAAAAAAGAACGCAAGGTGGCAACTCGTTTTCGTAAGGAATTGATGAAAGATGGTTTTACCATGATGCAATGGAGCGTGTACATGCGCCATTGTGCCAGTAAAGAAAGTGCCGATGTTCATGTAAACAGGGTCAGCGAATTAATACCCGATAAAGGTCAGGTAACTGTATTGGCGGTAACCGACAAGCAGTATGGCAATATGCTCAACTACTGGGGATGCAAAAGCACACCAATGGCTGAAGGTCCCAAACAATTGGAACTGTTTTAATTTTTTATATTTTTACACATCGTTCTTTGACATACTGCAAAAAAAATGAACTTTTTTGGTTTCATTCTGCTTCTTCGTGGCCATTTTTATTTTTAAAATAAACCCTGTAACACACGTAAAACAAGGAATACAGAGCCCGCAGTTGTGGTTTGATTCTAAAAAGAAATAAGATATACCTATACAGAGATTTGCAGTTAACAGGTTCCTGTTGTGGTTTGATTCTAAAAAGAAATAAGATATACCAGTTATTAGCCTTATAAATATTATTGTCAAGTTGTGGTTTGATTCTAAAAAGAAATAAGATATACCAGTGTATGTTCCTATGCAATGTTGGTCATTGTTGTGGTTTGATTCTAAAAAGAAATAAGATATACCACGCAAGGAAAAGCTCTTTTGCTCCTTTGTGTTGTGGTTTGATTCTAAAAAGAAATAAGATATACCCAAAAGCAGCTAAAATATGGCAGAATCATGGTTGTGGTTTGATTCTAAAAAGAAATAAGATATACCTGTAGACATTACAATAATCATATAAAAATGGTTGTGGTTTGATTCTAAAAAGAAATAAGATATACCGGAAATGAAGTTGAGAGTAGTGTCGCTCTTGTTGTGGTTTGATTCTAAAAAGAAATAAGATATACCATCGAACAGAAGAAAAACAACAGGAGTTAAGTTGTGGTTTGATTCTAAAAAGAAATAAGATATACCACAATTAACATTACAGGATTCGAACGCAACGTTGTGGTTTGATTCTAAAAAGAAATAAGATATACCGCAGAATTTGCAAAAGATGAAAAAGACCTTGTTGTGGTTTGATTCTAAAAAGAAATAAGATATACCTAAACACAACTTTCCGAACTTAGCAATAATGTTGTGGTTTGATTCTAAAAAGAAATAAGATATACCTGGGTTAAAGTTAAATGTAGAACATCTTCTGTTGTGGTTTGATTCTAAAAAGAAATAAGATATACCTCATAGTCAAATTTACCATGTTCGCCTGTAGTTGTGGTTTGATTCTAAAAAGAAATAAGATATACCTTTCGTGAATTTTTAGAAGATGGTAGTTTTGTTGTGGTTTGATTCTAAAAAGAAATAAGATATACCAGTAAAGCATCAATTAACTGATGAAGAACTGTTGTGGTTTGATTCTAAAAAGAAATAAGATATACCTTTGATTATTAAAGCACTACGCACAACACGGTTGTGGTTTGATTCTAAAAAGAAATAAGATATACCATGGAAAAAATTTATGTTGTTACAAGAGGAGTTGTGGTTTGATTCTAAAAAGAAATAAGATATACCTGGTATTGGTTTGCATAATGATTACACTTTGTTGTGGTTTGATTCTAAAAAGAAATAAGATATACCAATTAGGTTATTCACTCGTTTTTATAGAAGGTTGTGGTTTGATTCTAAAAAGAGATAAGATATACCTATAATGAAGCGATTCAGGCAATAGAAGACGTTGTGGTTTGATTCTAAAAAGAGATAAGATATACCTCAACAAGCATTTCAACGAAATACAAATAGTTGTGGTTTGATTCTAAAAAGAGATAAGATATACCTTCACGCTGGCTAATGCACTCGATAATGTTGTTGTGGTTTGATTCTAAAAAGAGATAAGATATACCTTAAAGATGTATTAAATGCACTCTAACGTTGTTGTGGTTTGATTCTAAAAAGAGATAAGATATCTATTATTCATATATAATTGCATTAAGTCATAATCTTTAATACCTTCAATTAATAAATAAAAAACAAACTAATGAAGCATAAAAACAATCATCTAATCAATACATTACTTATTATAGTTATTGCTTTGTTAATAGTTTCATGCAATAAAATTAAAGAACTTGACGATAAAAACCCCGACCTGAAAATGCTTGAAGATGGATTCAAAGTATCAGCGGCAATTGGATATTGCGCCAGCTTAACACACTTGGTATTAACCGGCAACTCTGTTCCTGACAATATTATTTTTACCGCTAAAGAATCGAATTTTTCTAATGCTGGTTTAATATATATTAATATTACATCCGATAATCCGCTACCTTATAACAACCAAATTGGTGATATTATAATTGGTGCAATTTGGGACAAACAATCTCAATCGGGTGTAATGACAGTTATTTTTGGCAATATTGACCTAATAAATACACAATATAAGTTTTATGGTGTGCATACTATCCCATTTATTGTTGAAGAAGAAACCGGAAATATCACCACTGTTTTTGCCAAACAAGATATAGTACTTGGCAACGGGAATGATACAATTTTAAATTTGAGCTTTACAAATCCACAATTTAATTTAGAAACAGACAGGGCAAGAGAAACTCCACCTCAAAATGTTTTCGTGGCAGTATCACAAAACGTATGGTTTGTAACCGTGAACCAAAATCAAGAAAACTTACTTTACGACGATGATTACTATATTAACGGAGGAGGGCAAATGATTGAAGCCACTTCGACTGATGGAGGAATTACTTATCATGCTCTTATTGACACTCGTTTCAACTATTCAAAATGCAGTGTAAACCCTTTACATGGAACAGGTTTTATACAAAAAATAAAAGCAGGCTCAGGTATTGATTTGGGAAATATTACAATAGATTTTCATAATAGTTGCGATGGTAAAGGTTATGTTACTTTTGCTTTGGGTACATATATTTTATATTTAAATAAAGATGTAAATCTGAATTTTTAAAACTAAAAATTTATTCAACTAAAAATTAACTTATGTGAATTTTTTATTCGGTTTTTTAACCAAATTTTGTGCTAAAAAAAATATTTGCTAAATGAAACTAACCGATTTAGGGTACGATAACGCACTCGATGTTTACCGAAAAAATAATAATCTTGACATATTCGAAGTTGGCCGGGTTATTTCGGAACACAAAGAACGATACATTGTAAAAACACCCGATTATGAATATGAAACTGAGATTATCGGAAACCTAAGGTATACAGCAAAAAGCAGGACTGACTTTCCAGCTGTTGGCGACTGGGTTTCCATATCGATATACGATAGCAACAAAGCACTTATTCATGCCGTGTTACCACGAAAATCGGTCATCGAAAGGCTGGCTGTAGGTAAAAAAGTCGAAAAGCAAATTATTGCCACAAATATCGATTATGCATTCATCATCCAGGCTGTCGACCGCGATTTTAACATCAACCGTATCGAACGTTATTTAACCATCTGCAGCAACGCTAATATTAAACCAGTAGTAGTGTTGAACAAAACAGACCTTGTGGATGCCAATAAACGAATGGAATTAGTTGATGCAATCCAAAAACGCATTAAAAAAACTCCATTTTATGCAATCAGCAACCATTCGTTAAGTGGAATTGAAACTTTACAAAAAAGCCTTGAATATGGCAAAACATATTGCCTGTTGGGATCGTCTGGCGTTGGAAAATCAACTCTGCTTAACACTCTTTTAGGTTACGATGTAATGAAAACGAACACTATAAACGTAACAATAAACCGTGGACGACACATTACTACCCATCGCGAATTACATATTCTTAAAAATGGAAGTTTATTTATAGATAACCCGGGCATGCGCGAAGTTGGTATTGCCGATGTAGGTATAGGACTGAATATTACTTTCGATACAATAACCGAATTTTCGAAAAATTGCAGGTTTAAAAATTGCACCCATACCAACGAGGCTGGCTGTGCTGTTTTGGCTGCAATCGAGAATGGAACTATAGATCTTTCGTTATACAATAACTACCAACGAATAAAGCGTGAGCAAATGCATTACGAATCAACAATAGCCGAAAGACACCAAAAAGAAAAAAACTTTGGAAAAATGATTAAGAATTACAAAAAAAATAAAATCAAACCAAATAACTTTTTATGATTAATTATAAAAAAAACCTGCGCTAACTAATAACAGTTTAAACGCAGGTTTTTACGTTTTATTTTTAACAATTACTTTTTTATAACCTTTATCGAAATAATCTGATTACAATTTTTTACCTGCATCAAATACACTCCTGAAACTAATTTTCTGCCATTATTCCAACTTATAATATGAGATCCTGACTGATATTCATCATTAGTCAAAACATCAACCATCTCACCACTTAACGTGTAAAGGCTAATAGAAACTTCTCCCGGAGTTCTTACATAAAACTTAATCATCATATCATCGATAAATGGATTTGGAGAAACACTAACAGTAAGTTCTTCTATCTTTGTTTTTTCACTAACCGACAACACAGTACCCTTCACATTGAGGGATTTAGGTGTGCCATAATTACTTATCGAATACCAAACCTCAGTGTTATTTTCAATAAACCTTTGATTCGAGAACAATGTATTATCAGTAAGTGTATTAATATAACCAACCGAATCGACCAACACCTCCTGGTAATTATACAACCGAACACAATCAGCTGTATTGCCAAAACCAAAACTCAAGTTTCCATTAGCTTTACTGCCATAGTAACTTTCAAAGGCCAACGTATCACGACAAAAAACCAAATAATCGTTAGCTGCAATTTCAGTTCCTTCGGGTATAACATAAACATGTGTATCATCTTCATCTTTTATCATCCAGTTCGATAAATCAACACTATTGGAACTAGAGTTATACAATTCAAGCCAATCGTTAGGCGATTCTCCGGTTAAACTGGTAAAGAAAATTTCGTTTATAACAATGATATCTTCATAATTATCATCCTCTTCAAAAACAGCTGTAACCGATGTGGCTGCACTTTTGTTTAAAACAATAGTATCAGTTGTTGCAGTTGAAGCTCCCTGCCATTTTACAAATCTATACCCTTTTGCAGGTTTGGCTATTAAGGTAACAGGTATGTTATTAAAGTACGTTCCAGCCCAGGGGTAACTATTTGGCTGTATGGTATTGAGTTTAATGCCTCCATGCGCATTATTACTAACGTTTAAGTTTAAAGTGTATAATCCATTAATACCATAATAATTTCGCACAAAGTTACGAACTACAGCCGGACGGTTGGCAGCAAAGGTTTTTAAATCATTAATTCTATAACTCCAACTGCTATAATTACCTCCCCAGCGAGTCATGTGAGCCTGTATTTCATTACTTATATCGCCACTCATTTTATCAATTAATGAGTTTATATTTGATGGCAACCATAACGTATTTAAAACATCGGCAAATGAATTGATAAACAAATACCTAAAATCGTTATTTTCAGTTAATTTACGTAACAAATATGTTGATGCGGGAGGATTTGGCCAGTTTGGTCCATATTCAGCCAATGCAAATTCCAATGTATTATGATTAACATCATTAAATCCAAAATCCAAATCATAAACCATCCAACGCCATTTATTATCACTTTCTTCACTCTTCCAAAACTTTACGTTATTACCCGGCCAATCAGTATTTTTCACCATAATGTTACAAGCCTGGTATAGAGCAAAGTTTTCTACGTCGATAATGGATTTGACATGGTTGTAGTTGTTGGCTAATGAAACACCATTTTGCTCAATATAATCGAGCATTTTAACATACGACTGTCCATCACCTTCTATCTCGTTCAATTTCATATTCACATGAAATTCCATCATATCAACCGATGCATCATCAATATCGTAATGGGTTGATACATAATCCTCATCCAAACGTTCGCGAATATTGTGAATACCCCAATACTGCCCATTTAAGTAAACAACAGCTGGTCTGAAAGCCTGTTTATCTAATTGTTTTGGAAACAGGTTTCCCATTAACCCATCGCGCATCATGGTATTATTCCAATCGTTACCTGAGTTACGAAGGTTAATGCTATAAAACTTATCAACATCAAGGTTTTCGTACATTTTATACTTCAACCCATCTTTTTCATAAGCTTTACGAAACCTTAACGACAGCGATTTTTGTACATAAGTACGTGAACATCCGCCAAAAATTTTCACCCCGGCATTTTGATCAAACTCCACTATGCCACTAGTGTTAAACATACTCACATGAATTGGACGTTCCCAATCTTGCCAAAAATTCTGTCCATTATCGCAATCTTTTCCGCTTAACGGGTGTTGAATTGCCCCAGTGACATAAATACCAGTATAATCATCGAAAAAATTTGCCGGATCGGTTATCAGTGATATAATTGGTATATCATGTTCTAAACCAAACAGGTAACATTGCGATTCTGTGGCACCAGGCATAGCACCCTGATTTATTACTTTAGCTCTTAATACAATTGGGTTAGATATTGATATTGGGCCGGTATATAATTTTGAACTCGAAGTTGGTTCTGTAGCATCGGTAGTATAATATATTTTATCACCCGAATTTTCGGAAGTTATTTTCACATTAACAGTAAAATTATAAACACCACCCAACTGCGAAAATGTAACATTACTTGAAAGCGTATCATACGGAGTAGTGTTATTAATCGCTTCAGGAGTTGATTCTGAGAAATATTTCCAACTTAAATCACCCGTTTCATTTCGACCATAAGAAACATCGGTTGGTAAAACCGGAACTTGAACTGAATCAGTAACCAGATTATTTTTCAACAGGTATAATGTTTCTCCATCAGCACTAATTTTAAAGTTGGTGTGAAATCTGGCCAAAGGAATTTCAATATATGATACCACGCTTCCACTCACTGAAACATCTGAACCAATAGATAAAAAAGGGATAGCACTCATATCAGAACTGCTTGCTGACACATTATGAACCTGAATCGCAAGAACATTTTCTCCTTCTACAAATACTGAGGCCACATCATCTATTGGAAACGAAGTTGGAGTTCCACCTTCAAATATTACAGCATCATGATTACCCGATGCCCATTGATTATAAACAGGGGCACCTGTAGAAGAAATATTTGCCCTTGCTATTTCAACACCATTAACATAAGCCACAAACCCATCATCGTAATCCATGTGTAAAATGGCATCCTTTACATTACTAATGTCGTCTATGGTAAATGTTTTACGAATAAAAACTGAAACACTTCCATTTGCTATAATAGTATTATCATCTCCATCTCCATACCCAAAACCACTTTTACCTTCTCCCCACGATGTATCGTCAAAAGATACAGTTCTCCATAACGATGATGGCTCAGATGTTGGAACAATATATCTAAAAGAGTCTCCCTGGGTAATAATTGTTTCCCAAAACAATGGAAAATCTTTTTTATCTTTAGAAGAAGCATAAACCAATAAATATTTTCCAGATTCTAACAAATAAGAAGGAAAATACCAAGCTCCGGTAGTATCAGGAGTATCGTTTAACATGTATTGTCCCAAATCAACAGCTACAGGACTATTATTATAAATCTCAAGCCAATCGGGGGTATCGTTATCCTCATCCCACAAAGTACCTGTATTTGACGACATAACCTCGTTAAACACAATTTCCTGTGCATATAATACCTTAAATGGCATTATTAACATTATTAAACCAACAAATCTGAATAATATTTTATCCATAACACACAAATCATTTTTCCATCAAGTAGGAGTTTGAATACTAATTTTTTTACGAGTACAAAACACCTTATTTATATTAAGATATCTTCATTCATCGCAGATTTCCACAAACAAACCGTTTCAAATAACAAATCTATATTGAACAACAAATATACCTCTAATTGTTAATATTCTTTAACAAAATAGAGGTGTATTTTACACTTTAAAAACATTTTTCACAAATAAAAAAGCAATTAAAAATTTTAATTGCTTTTTTATACGAAAGTTTTAAAAAAATGATTACATATTCTGATACTCCAAATTACTAAGTTGTGATGATTTAGAAAAATCAAAATACTCTTTGTCTTTTTTCACTAATTTCTTGTGATTATTTACAAAACTATTCATCGATTTTTCATCATCGATTACAAAATAATTAACTACATCATTCAATTGTTCAGCCTGACTGGCTAACTCCTCTGAGCTACTGGCCATCTCCTCAGCATTAGCCATATTCGATTGTGTAACATTCGAGAACTGCTGCATCGCTAAATTAATCTGTTCTGCACCTGCTTTCTGCTCATTCGACGAAGCAGATATTTCCATTATCAATTCTGATGTACGTTTTACATCAGGCACAATAGCTAATAATAACTTAGTTGCATCTTCAGCAATCGATAAACTAGATGATGATAACTGGGTTATCTCTTTTGCAGCCTTTTGACTCAACTCAGCCAATTTACGCACCTCAGCAGCAACAACAGCAAAACCTTTTCCCTGATCGCCAGCCCTGGCAGCTTCAATAGCAGCATTAATAGCTAACAAATCTGTTTTTTCAGCAATATCACCAATAACAGATATTTTTTGAGCAATATCTTTCATGGCCGAAAATGTTATTTCAAAAGCTTGACGTCCTTCGTCAATATCTATTGAAGCTTTTTTAGCAATCTGTAATGTATCTTGTGCATTTTCAGTATTCTGCGAAATAGCTGCAGTCATTTGTTCAATTGCAGAAGATACCTCTTCGGCTGTTGCAGCCTGTTCATTTGCGCCCGTTGATATGTCGGTTGCCGATTCACTTATTTGTGTACTTCCGGATGCTACATTTTGTGCTACAACCCTAATGTTTTGAACAACATTACTTAATTGTTCCTGCATTTTGATCAAAGCCTCATCCAACGAACCCTTAATAATATTACTTTCATTTACCTCATGCCGTAAATCACCCAATGCAATCTTTTGGGCCATATCAACACCCGAACGAAATGATTTAACCATAAATCGGAGTGCATCAGCCAAAAGTCCAACCTCATCTTTCTGATAAACATCTAACTGTGCATTCAAATCCCCATTAGTAATTTTATTAGCATATACAACACTTTTTTGTATTGACGAGGTTATTGATTTAGCTATGTATGCACTAGCCAATACTATTATTATTATGCTAAAAAAAACTGCTAAACCAATCATATTTCGAAGATTATGGAGAATGCTCAACAATTCCTTCTCATATATAGAAACCGCTATATAAGAACCAATTTCATCAACATACCTGGCATATAAAATTTTATTTTCACCTTCCCATAAGTAATTCACTTTTATTGCGCCAGCACCCGCAGCCACAAGCTGCTTAAAAAAAACCTCCTCTTTAGCACTCTCACCTTCTTGTTTTGGATGAACTACAAAAGTTCCTTCTTTGTCAACAATAAAAGCATAACCGGTTTTTAAAAAATTCTTTTGTGCAAAAAGTTGCTTAATATTTGCCATATCTTTTTCCGGTATTCCTACAAATAGCATCCCATTAATAGTGCCATTGATACTAATAGGAATATAAGTAGTTAAATACCATTCATCTACAACAACAGCTCGTCCGGTATAATCATTTCCTGATTCAACAGCCTTTACAACCGGCGAATTGTTTGGAATATATGTATTAACTGCTCTATTCCCATCAGACTTGATAACAGATGTTGAAACACGCAAATATCCATCATTAATTTTCTGAAAAACAGTAGCTTTAGCGCCGGTTAATTCAGTAATTTTATCAACTAAAAGATTATTATCATACAAAGATTCTCCATTTATCAACATAGCAGAAATACGAATTCGTTTATTTTCAAGTGATTCCTGATTAACAACACTGATATCAAGATACTGTTCTTCATCTATTTGCACCTCACCTGCATTATCAAAAAACTCTTGAGCAATTCTTGATGAAATATCAACTTGCATACGCCTTTCCTTAACTTGCAACCTGACAATATTACACAAATCTTCAACCTGCTCATTCAAATTCGCGTTAGTATCATTTATAATTTTATTATACTGAGTTCTATACATATACACCCCAAACAAAGAGAGAATAATTACCACAGATGCACTTATTATAATTATCATTCGAAGTCCTATTCTCAAATCACTAAACTTTTTCATAATAATATTTTTAAATTATTACTTCAACGTTAATTGATAATTAATAACAAAACATGAATATCAACGAAAAAAAATCATTTATTACAAACTTAAATGCTTATTAATACATATATCTTATTACCAACAATCAGTAACAAAAACAACATTCAATTTATTATAATATAATGTCAAAAAAAATGACATTTAAGGTTGGTTTTTCAATGAATAACAGGTCAATTTTATGACCCAAAAGGGGGAGTAAAAAAATCCCTGAACAAGCCAGGGATAAAAAAACATGAAAATATAAGACAAGTATTCTATTTAATAAAACAACCAATCAACACTTTTACCATATTCACCTTTTACTATTCCTGCATCGTATGTATCAATATCAATATTTCCATCAATAAACCCCATAACAAGAGCAATGCCTTTACCTAGTTTCAATTCGTGTTCGCCCGCTTCAAACTTATATGAATATACGTTAACCGGAAATAAACCATCAATATCCAAAGCATTTGCAATACGAATATCAGCTTGTCCTTTATCATTGGCAGTTGCATCTGTTTCTAACGATGGCGGATTAAGTAACCTAAAACTATGTCCATTATAATAACCTACTAAAACTTTAACTGGCTGATCACTTTTAAACCTGATAGATGTACCATTATCCAACTGATCCTGATAATTCAACTTAACTCCTTTTAAATTCATCAACTCATTCGACACTGCTTTGATATAATAATTAACATCAGAATAAACACTCACACCTTTTTTAAGCTGATACCATTTATAATTATCATTTAAAAACTCAACATCAACAGGTTTTAGAATTTCAGCATTTGAGTTTTCAACAACTCTATTATTTTTCAAACGCAATAAATTATTTTTAAACTTTAATAACTCCTCTTGATATTGAGGAAGAAGATCGTTCCAGGTTTTATTAATACCATCATTGCCATCAGCAGGTATTCGGCGCATATTAGTTTGCATACTATTGGCATATCTATACGAATCCTCAGTTAGCGATACTAGTCTTGAAAAATGGATAACACTTCGCTGAAAAGGTAACAATGCAATTTCTAAATCAGTAATATCATTTGAATAGCTGTAACGCAATATATTTAAAGCAGCATTTACTTTTTCGGCATAAAAATGAGCTAAAGCATGATAACAATACACATCGTTTTTTAACCTCACAAACTCTTCTTTATTTTTAGTTACAAATGGTGCGGCTTTATCAATAGCCATAATTGCTTCCTCTGCATGAATAACTACTTCGAAAACAATTTGAGGAGGTGTTTCTCCCAAATGTTTTTCTCCGAACCAATCTTTTTTTGCATAATCAATTAATATCTCACCCTCAGGACCATTAGATTCATAAAAACTAGGGTATATTCGCCATTTATGCGGATTAACCAATTGACTCATAAACATACCTAACGACAAAGTTTGCCTATTTCCATCTGTAATCCCAAAACGTCGCAACAGTTTAGGAGCAATCTCACCAATTTGCTCATAAGCATCCAGAATATCTTTTCCTCCATCGCCACAACCGAAATAATCGCCCAGTTTTGAACCCCAGTATTTAAGCTCATCTGCACGATTTCTTTTACTATTCCAGGCATACCTGGCCCATGCTTCGTACCACAACCAATCACGATCAATTTGCAATAAACCACCTATAACACTATCGGCAGCATAAGGCCAATCCCAATAAGATGCTTGAGGATATAAATGCAATCCATTAGCACCATGTATTTTACGCATAGCTAAAACCGACTTATGAATAAAATCGGGCGATCCATACCTAAATGGCTCCAAATTTGCAAGAATATGAACATTTTCGATATGAACAGTTCCAATACTACTTAAACTCTGATGAGTAGCAGTCCATGGGCCGCGAGGTTCGTAAGTTGTCAATGATTCACCATTATACTTATGCATGGTATACAAATTATTATAAACAGGGAGCGCAGCCTGCATTACTATTGCCGGATCAGTATCATGACCACGCAAAATAATTGGAGGTTCATCATTACAACCTAAAGCATTCAATCCATCTTTTACCCCCGGTATAATAGTTTTAGTAAACCAATTTACATCATCATCGATGGTATTCATGGCTTCACCCAAACAAACAAGCAAACCAACATTAGGGTATTTTTCGACAAAAGCAGCAATAGATTTTCGCGTATAATCCGAAATTAAAGGATTTAACTCTCTGCTCCTATCCTGCGTTTGCAGGTTATGCTTTTCAGCAAATGGCTTCGATAAAATAACATTGTAAAACATTTGAATAACGTAAATTCCACGCTTATCGGCTTCGTGAGTTAAAAATGAATATATATCTTCATTTAATTTAAGTGTGACAGAATCAACTTCAACTGCATAAGGATAATCATCTAATTTTAATAAAGATGCAAAAGGATGTCCATTCCACAGATACAATGAATTCATTTTATTATCGACTAACATATCAAGATATCTGATCCACAAATCCTTATCATAAAACCATGGAAAATTATCGGGGGTATAAGGGTATTCGTACACTTTTCGGCCAGGCAAAACAGCAGTTTTTTGCAAACCAACAACAGCACCTCTTAATACCATTTCGGGGTGCTCGTATATATTAATATTTGTTGGAATCAGTTTTTGCTCTTCAATAATTCTTCTCAACTCTAGGCATCCATACAACATACCTGATTCATCATATCCAATCACAATTATGGTATTATTATGAGATATAATTCGAAACGACTCCTTTTTAGATAATTCAACAGGCTTTATTCTATTTTCTTTTAATTTTATTAAAATAATAGAATCATTCTGACTTCCAATAACAATTTTTAAATGGGTTGTATCATCATTTGTTCCTTCATATTTAACTGCCTGATAATTAAGATTTTTTAATGTATGAGTTAATCTTTCAATACCATATTTAACTCTCTCCGAATCATTTTTAATTAAAAAAACAACACGTTCATGTTTTGTGCAGGCCGATAATATCAATAAAATCGTCAAACCAACTATTAACCTATTTATTTCTTTTAAATTGAATACCATTGTCTTGATTTTTATTGTATTTGAATAAAATTTTTTGCAATCGTTTAAAATAAAAAAAAGAAAGCTCACAAAAAAACTTAGTTATGAGCTTTCGCACTTATGAGGAAAATCTACTGTTGGTACAAATAAACTCTAAAAAATTTTTAAAAATCAATAATTTTGTAAACGTTTTCAAATAAATAATTCTTTTATTTCAATACTTTTAAAAGATGTCAATTATATTTTTTGTAAACGTTATTATTGCAATATTACATTTTTTAACATACATTTGCAAATAATCATCCTTTTTTTAATAACCATCATCAATTCAATTAAAAGGAAACCGGAATAAATGAAACGAGCCATTAGAAAAAATCTCCAACAAGAAAATCTAAAGTCTTCAAATCCAATAAATACAATATAGCAATGAGCATAAGATTACATATAAAAAAAACTCTTTTATTGGGATTTTTTTACCTAACAATTATTCCCATATATTCGCAAATAACACTACCATCGTTATTCACCGATAATATGGTTTTGCAACAAAATGCCAATGTGGCAATTTGGGGATGGAGTACCGCTAATGATGTTATTTCAATTAAACCTTCGTGGAGCGAAAAAAACACTTCAGTAAAACCTAAAAAAGACGGATCGTGGAAAACATACATAAAAACTCCATCTGCCGGAAAATCACACTCAATAACAATTACCAACAACAAAAATGCTATTGAAATAAAGAATGTAATGATTGGAGATGTTTGGATTTGCGCAGGACAATCGAACATGGAAATGCCCATGAAAGGATTTAAAGCTCAAGGAATTAACGGAGCAAATATGGACATATTAAAATCGACTAATAATAATATAAGGGTTATAACAGTTCCACGCTCGTCAAAAACAACTCCTCAAAGCAATTTCGAAGGCGAATGGCAACAGGCCTCCCCTGCCTCAATTGCCGAATTTAGTGCAACTGGTTACTATTTTGGCCGATTAGTAAATGAAATAACTGATGTTCCTATCGGTTTAATTTGCGTTAGCTACGGTGGCTCATGCATTGAAGCGTGGATGAGCAAAGAAACATCGCTACAATTCGAAGACATGCCCATTCCCGGTGTTAATGACACAATAAAATCACCCAACAGAACGCCAACAGTTTTATACAATGGAATGCTAAATCCGATTATAGGTTATGGTATAAAAGGGGCAATATGGTATCAGGGCGAAACAAATTATAA
This sequence comes from Marinilabiliaceae bacterium, assembly GCA_016933045.1. GTDB lineage: Bacteria > Bacteroidota > Bacteroidia > Bacteroidales > Marinilabiliaceae > JAFGBR01. Next base: position 15,674 of record JAFGBR010000079.1, read on the forward strand.
AAACGCTCAAGATTATACAATCTTGTTTTACAATATGGTAAAAGAATGGAGAAAACAGTGGAATCTGGGTGACTTCCCATTCTACTATACACAAATAGCACCATTCGATTATGATATGCTAACACCCAATGAAAAAAGCGAACAAAACAACTCAGCATTTTTACGCGATGCCCAACGATTAGCTATGGATACAATTCAAAATTGCGGAATGGCAGTTTTACTTGATCAAGGCGAAGAAAAAAATATTCATCCGGCCAACAAAAAAGTTGTTGGTGAAAGACTTGCTCTCTGGGCCCTGGCTAAAACATACAACATTAAAGGATTTGGATATGCAAGCCCAACTTACAACGAAATAAACATTAAGGACAGCAGTGTAACTGTAACATTTAAAAACATCCCAAATGGCATTACTTCGTATGGAAAAGAGGTAACCCTTTTTGAAATTGCAGGAAACGACCGTATTTTCCATCCTGCAACATGCACTCTTCGTCGTAAATCAGTTATTCTAACCAGTTCAAAAGTTAAAAATCCAATAGCTGTGCGTTATGGCTTTAAAAATCATGTTGATGCTCAAATTTTCAACACCGAAGGATTACCTTTAACTTCTTTCAGAACAGATAATTGGTAATGATTTAATTATGTGTTAATGTAATAATTTAAGAGAAAAATGAATTTTATTTTTTTATTTCTCAATACTAAAAAATGAATCACAAGGATAGATTTTACGCAACCATAAATCACCAGGTCGTTGACCGACCCGCTTCATGGCTGGGCTTACCAGTTCCGTCAGCAGAACCTGCTTTACTAAAACATTTCGGGGTTAACTCAATTGAAAATCTTAAACTTGCTATCGACGATGATATTCACCCGATTGAGGTTCCATATAATTTTCCACCATCGAACCATATTGCCTGTGCATTTAATTTTGCAAAGCAAACTCACCTCGACACACCCGATGAACGAACCTTAACAGCTCCCGGTTTTTTCGAAGATTACAACGAAGTAACTGATATTGATAAATTTGACTGGCCCGATCCTACAAAACATCTCGATCGTGAAGAGAGTAACCGCAGAGCCAAAGCTACCAGCAAAAATCATATCAGAATGGGTATTATGTGGAGTGCCCACTTTCAGGATGCCTGCGCTGCTTTTGGTATGGAACATGCCTTAATGGTGATGCTTACAAACCCGGATATGTTTCAGGTGGTTATCGATAGAATCACTAATTTCTATCTAAAAGCAAACGAAATATTTTACGAATCAACCAAAGGCCAACTCGATGCTGTTTTAATTGGTAACGATTTTGGCAGCCAAACCGGATTAATGGTTGATCCGGACATGATAAGAACCATGGTATTTCCGGGAACAAAAAAACTAATAGATCAGGCTAAAAGCTATGGATTATCAGTCATGCACCATTCGTGTGGATCCATCTTCCCAATCATCAACGACCTGCACGAAATTGGAGCCGATATAATACATCCAATTCAGGCATTGGCTGACGAAATGGATGCACCAAACCTTAAAAAAAATTTTGCAAACAAAATTGCTTTTTGCGGAGGTGTGGATGCTCAATATCTATTAGTAAACGGAAAACCCAATCAAATAATAAACAAAGTACATGAGTTAAAAGAGTTATTTCCTACCGGTTTAATCATCTCCCCTAGCCATGAAGCAATTTTACCCGACATAGCCCCTGCCAATATCGAAGCTCTTTTTAAAGCAATTAAAGATTAAAAAATGAAACGATTCGGACAAACAATAAAATTAAAACCTGAATGTGCTAGTGAATATATAAAGCATCATAAACTGGTTTGGCCTGCTGTACTTCGTAAAATAAAGGAATGTAACATTTCTAATTACTCTATTTTTTTTAAAGACAATAATCTGTTTGCATACTTCGAATATGAAGGATACGATTTTAATGGCGATATGAAAAAAATGGCAGATGATGAAATAACTCAAAAATGGTGGGATACCGTTAAACCACTAATGGATCCATTAGAAACACGACAACCAGGCGAGTTTTGGGCAGATATGGAAGAAATTTTCCACCTAGATTAAGTCATTAAACTTATATAATATCAATTTATTAAACCATAAATGATAAAATATTAAACCGTTATTAAATAATTATGATTATACCTAACCCAATTATTGGAACCAGTTTACATGCTATTGGAGGCATATCAGCATCGGTTTGTTATACTCCATCTCACAAGCTAAAATCATGGTCGTGGGGTACTTTTTGGTTAGTACAGTCTGTTTTTGCATGGATACTAATGCCGGCTATTATTGGCTACTTTACAGTTCCTGATTTCTTTAACATTTTAGCAAATGCCCCATCAAAAGCATTATGGGGAGCTTTTATTCTTGGTGCTGCCTACGGGTTTGGGGGTATGTCGTTTGGCTTAGCCATTAAACACATTGGCTATTCATTAACCTATACCATTGCCATTGGTATTTCTGCGGTTTTAGGCACCATATTACCACTATCAATTCTGGGAGGATTAGAAAGCTATTTCACTCGTCCGGGAGCCGGCATCGTTTTAATAGGGATGATAATTTCCATAATAGGAGTTGTTTTATGCGGTTGGGCAGGTTTTAGAAAAGAACAAGACCTCAAATCACAAACAAACGACAAACCAACATTCAATATGTCAATAGGTTTAATGCTTGCAATAGTAGCAGGTATCTTATCGGGAGTATTCAACATTTCGCTGGAATTAGGACAGCCAATATCAGATATTGCAGCACAAAAAGGAGCCGGCCATTTCGAAGGAAATGCAAAAATAATTGTCTCTACTGCTGGGTGCTTTATTGTCAACTTCATATGGTTTTTAGTACTAGGGATTCGTCAAAAAACACTAAAAGAATACACTTCTAAATCAGGTATTCCTACATCTGTAAGATTAAGAAACACGCTTTGGTCGGCTTTAGCAGGTTCTCTTTGGTTCCTTCAATTCTTTTTTTACGGATTGGGTCATGTTAAAATGGGTAATTTCCAATTCGTTAGCTGGGCATTACACATGTCTATGCTCATATTTTTTAGCTACATGGTAGGAGTATTAATGAAAGAGTGGAAAAACGTAAGCAAAAAAACATATTTATTACTGATTATTGCTCTTCTTATTTTAGTTACATCGTTCATTATAACTGGTTATGGAAGCTACATTGGTGAAGCAGCAATGGCAAACGTTTAAAACAAAATAAAAAAAAGATATATGGAAGATATATTAGTAAAGCTGGGGTATTGTGTTGAGTTTGGAAAGGTTGACAAAAACGCTCCTTATCCGCCTGATATGAAAGGACAAGATGGCGCTGATGAATTAACAAAACAAGCCATTGAGCAGGGCATAAGTGCAGCAGTTATTTTGGAAGATGCACTGGTTGCTGCCATGAATCGAGTAGGACAAAAATTTACCGAAAAAAAAATCTTTATTCCTCAAATGCTAATGTCTGCAAAAGCTATGAATGCAGCAGTAGCGCATCTAAAACCCTTCTTTAATAGTGGTGAAATAACACGTAAAGGCAAATTCATAATTGCAACAGTAAAAGGCGACTTACACGATATTGGCAAAAACCTTGTTAAAATGGCCATTGAAGGTGCCGGATGGGAAGTTATTGACCTTGGGGTTGATGTACCAACGGAAAAAGTTTTAGAAACAATACAGGCAAATCCTGATGCAAAGATTGGTTTATCTGCACTTTTAACAACTACAATGGGAAATATGCAGGTTACTGTTGAAAGCATAAAATCTAAATATCCTTCTAATGCAATAATTATTGGTGGAGCGCCGGTAAATGAAGAATTCAAAACTAAAATTGGAGCAGATTTTTATGCACCCGACCCTCAAAGTGCAGTATCTTATTTAAACCGATAAATAATGACTGGTAAAGAAAGAGTTTTAAAAACCATTCAGCTCGAGCAAACAGACAGAACTCCCTGGGTTCCTTTTGTTGGTTGTCATGGGGCTACACTTTTGGGGCTAACAGCTACCGATTATTTAAAATCGGCCAATCATATTGTCAATGGCATCAGCAAAGCCATTGAACTATACAATCCCGATGGGATACCGGTTATATTCGACCTCCAACTCGAAGCCGAAGCTTTAGGCTGCGAATTAACATGGGCTGACAACAATCCACCAGCTGTAACCGATCATGTATTAACTAATGGCAAAACACTATCAGACCTCATTATACCAGATAAAAACAGCGGACGAATTCCAATAGCGATAGAAGCAACAAAAAAAATTCGCGAACTACATCCCGATATAGCACTTTACGGATTAATTACAGGCCCTTTCACACTAACTCTCCATCTATTAGGAACCGATATATTCATGAAAATGATGGAAGCACCTGATGAAGTAATAGAAATAATGGAGTTTACAAATGAAGTAGCTAAAACAATGGCCACTTATTACATCGAAGCCGGATGTGATATTATTGCAGTTGTTGATCCGATGACTTCACAAATTGACCCAACGATGTTCGAGCAATTTGTTACTCCTTCGGCCATTGATTTATTTAGCTTTATCAGAGAAAAGAAAGCTTTAAGCTCATTCTTTGTTTGCGGCCATGCCGAACAAAACATCGAAGTGATGTGCAAATGTAAACCTGATAACATATCCATTGACGAAAACATATCACTCACCTACGTAAAAGATATAGCACTTAAACACAACATCAGTTTTGGAGGTAATTTAAAACTAACTGTTGTTATGCTAATGGGAACTGAAGAAGATAACCAAATTAATGCACTTGAATGTATTGATTTAGGAGGAAACAAAGGATTCATACTTGCTCCCGGATGCGATCTGCCAATGAACACCCCCATTGAAAATATACAGGCAATTACCACTATAGTGAGCGATTCATATCAACAAAAGGTTCTTAGAGCTAAAGAAAAGTCCGAAACTTCAATAGAACTGCTTAACATGAAAGATTATGGATCGACAGGAAAAGTAATTGTAGATATAATAACTCTCGATTCCGAATCGTGCGCTCCATGCCAATATATGGTTGAAGCAGTTAAACATATTGCCCCTCACTTCGATGGGCTGGTTGAATGGAGAGAACACGCCATTAAAAAAATGGAAGCTGTTTCGTTCATGAACTCACTTATGGTTAAAAACATACCAACAATATGCATTGATGGAAAAATTGCTTTTGTATCGCAAATACCTCCAAAACAAAAACTTATTGATACCATACAATCACGTTTAAACGAAAAGCTTAAGAATATCATTCTATCGAAAAATGCAGAACTTACTATAATTACACAAGATGAAACCAGTGGAAATGAACTAAAATCAAACATTGAAACTGCAATGAAAGAAACCGGAAAACATTATAAAATAAATATTAACACAACCGAAAAACTGGCTAGTAAATATGGAGTTTATGAATTTCCTGCAGTAATTTTAACTGAGCATAAAATAAAATCGCAAGGCGAAACACCCAAAGTTGAAATTATTAAAGAATGGCTTAAAGATTTATAAAATACACACCACAACATGACACTACTTGATAAATTAAAAAACAAACAGGTACTTATCTCCGACGGATCGTGGGGAACATTTCTTCAACAAAAAGGTTTACAGGCAGGTGACTGTCCCGAACTTTGGAATATTGAGCATCCCGGAGATGTACTTGCAATTGCACAAAGCTATATAGATGCCGGATCGGATATGATTGAAACAAACAGTTTTGGAGGCTCACGCTTTAAACTTGCAATGTTCGGGCTACAGGACAGAGTACATGAACTAAACAAAGCCGCTGCTGAAATATCGCGCAAAGCCGCCGGAACTGACAAAACAGTTTTAGGAAGTGTTGGCCCAACAGGCAAAATACTCATGATGGGCGATGTAACAGAAGAGGAACTTTACAATGCCTTTAAAGAACAATGCATGGCCTTAGAGGAAGGCGGTGCCGATGCTATTGTAATTGAAACCATGAGCGACATTACTGAAGCTGGTTGTGCAATACGTGCTGCTAAAGAAAACACAAAATGCACTGTTATTTGCACCATGACATTTGAGCAATCAGCACCCGGTCAGTACAACTCAATGATGGGTGCTACACCTACCGAAATGGTAGAACAACTAATACCTCTTGGGGTTGATATTATTGGTGCCAATTGCGGCAATGGCATTGAAGGTATGATTGATATTGTTAAAGAGATTCGCAAATCAAATACTGACATTCCGATACTTATTCATGCAAATGCAGGTATGCCACAGTATGTTGATGGTAAAACCATTTTCCCCGAATCACCCAATCAAATGGCTAGTTGTGTAAACGGACTAATTGATGCAGGAGCCAACATTATCGGGGGATGTTGTGGAACTTTTCCCGAACACATTAAAAAAATGGCCGAAGTAGCAAAAAACAAATAAGTATAAAAGGGTGAAGCAAATTCCAATACATATTATAAGTGGTTTTTTAGGTAGTGGCAAAACAACACTTCTCATACATCTGTTAAATAACTTCAACAGCACAAAAAAAATTGCCATTGTTCAAAACGAATTTGCTCCCGGAAATATCGATGGAAAGACATTAAAAAAAGAGGTATCAAGGCATTTTGAGCTACTCGAATTTAATAACGGATCTGTATTTTGTGTATGTCTTCTCTCCGATTTTTTAACCGGATTAAACTCCTTTGCCCAACAACACAACCCCGATTTGATTTTTATTGAAACAAGCGGCATGTCCGATCCTGTTTCTGTAGGCGAAATATTCAATGCAAAAACAAATGAACTGTTCTTTCTATCATCTGTAACCTCTATTGTTGATGCTCAACATTTTTTAAAAATCCACCATAAGCTCCCACAAATAAAAAATCAATTGTTAATAGCCGATAATATCATAATCAACAAAACAGATATTACACCTAACAACCAAGCCATTACTTCATATTTAAAAAAAATAAACCCCACAGCCAAAATAATTGAAACATCTTTTTGCCAAATACCAGTTCAACTTTATAACACCGAGCTATACTCAAACAGCACAGGCAACAAATATCTACCTGTTAGCCTCATAAATAATGGAAGTTTTAAAATAAATTCGGCAGTTTTAAAAACAACCACCCCACTCCCTGATACACAAATAAGTTCATTATTAAAAAAATTAGCCTCATTAACATACCGTGTTAAAGGGTTTATTGCATCTACCGATGGAAACGTTTACTCAGTACAATGTGTTATGGATCAAATTAACATTTCAAAAATAGATGCTGAAACACGGCAAACAGAGATAATTGCAATTGGTAATGCCATTCAGGAAAGTGTACTAAAACAGTTGTATTTATCATTTGCAAAACCAAAAACATTTGATTAAGCACAATGGATATAAATAAACTAATAGAAATACAACTAAGCCAAAACGACATTGAGGTACACGCCAAAAATGTAGCCGCTTTAATGGAATATACTCTTGAGTCAGATCAACACATGGATTATGTTATTCACTCAATGATTAATAAGGCATACCAGTCAATTATGCCTATTGGTGGATTCATTATTAATCAAATTGAACATATCGATATCAAGTCGGGCTCTATTAAAGTGAACAACATACTGTTTAATGTTGGGAAAATAATTGCCTCACAGCTTAAACATGCCGAATATGCAGCTGTTTTCTACGCCACAATAGGTAATTACGTTGAAAAAGAATCTAAAAAAATGATTGAAACAGGCGATCTGCTCGAAGGCTATACTCTCGACCTAATCGGCTCCGAAGCCGCGGAATTTATGGCATCATCAATACACCAAACAATAAAACTTGAAGCAAACAAAAACAATTTAAACATTACAAACCGTTTTAGTCCCGGGTATTGCAACTGGGATGTAAACGAACAACATAATCTTTTTAGCCTGTTTAACAATAACCAAATACCTGTAACTCTTAACAATTCTGCGCTAATGAATCCCATAAAATCGGTGAGCGGACTGGTTGGCATTGGAAAAGAAGTAATATTCAAACCTTATTCATGCGCCAAATGCAGCGATAAAAAATGTATTTACAGAAATAAAAAATCAGAAAAAAATTAACAACAAAAACTACGAAACTATCTACAAATGGAGACAAACACAGCGACCGAAGAAAACTCAACGCTAATAAGCCGGCTCGATGCATTATACGAGTTTGACAGAGAGCCGGTATCGGAAAAAAAACTACATGGATGGAAAACATTTATCGGAATGTTTTCGGGTGAACACATAGCAGGAACCGAATTTGTTCTTGGTTTTTTATTATTTCAGCATGGTGTTTCGGGTAAAGACTTAATTTTAGGTCTATTAATAGGAAACTTATTAGCTGTACTTAGCTGGGCATTTTTTTGTGCGCCTGTTGGCGTAAAAACCCGATTAACAATATACTGGCTAATACGAAAAGTATGCGACCCATACATAACCGTAATTTACAGTGCTTTATACGCTCTCATACTTTGTTTATTGGCAGGGTCAATGGTTTATGTAGCGGTAACTTCAATATCCATCCCTTTTGGCGTACAAAACCCAAATTACCCAACCGATGTTATCCCTAATTTACCCTGGATAATAATTGCTGTTGTTATTGGTACTATTATAGCATTACTTGCCGTTTTAGGATTCGAAAAAATAGCTCACTTCGCCAAGGTTTGTGCACCCTGGATGGCATTGGTATTTTTAGCCTGCGCAATAGCTGCTTTACCGGCAATAGGTATTAATTCATTAAACGATTTTTGGCAAAAAGCTCCCTCCGAAATATTTAAAGGTGTTCCATTAAATGGATATTCACAGTACACAATTTGGCACGTAATAGGACTTGCATGGCTTTGCAATGCACCACAGCACATTGGCATGTCTGACATAACAATTTTCCGTTACGCAAAAAGCTGGAAACAAGGTTTTGCATCAGCGTTCGGCATGTATATAGGACACTTTGGCGCATGGATATCATCGTATATTATGGTTGCTGTATATTTAAAAGTTATTGGCAGCACTAGCCCTCAACCGGGCGATGTTGCTTATTTTGCTGCTGGTTTGGCCGGTGCTGTATGTGTTGTTGTTGCCGGATGGACTACAGCCAATCCTACATTATACCGCACTGGGTTGGCCATACAGGTTCTCACACCAAACTGGAAACGCTGGAAAGTAACTTTAGCTGCCGGTATTTTAATGATTATTGCTGCATGCATACCCGCAGTTGTTCACAACCTCGACCGCCTGGTAGCTTACAACGGTATTGCATTTGTTCCACTGGGAGCTTTCATTTTTGTTGACTTATGGATATTACCTAAAATGGGTTTAGAAAGCTATTATACCGAAAAAAAGAGATCTATGATAAGTTGGCCTGCCGGTACAGCCTGGATACTTTCGTTTTTTGTATGTTGGTTTTTGTATGCAAAAGATAACTTTGAGTTTCTAAGTTCATTTCCTCAACCAAATTGGTTAGCAAATATAAAAGCCGACTTAATGTATCTGTTGGCTCCCGAATGGGCTTTGGCTGTAATACTATATTTACTTTTCAGCTACTTACAACAAAAAAGCAGTAAACTAAAAATGGTAACTAACTAAAATATATTATCGGAGCTTACTATTTAACAAATTAATTACACATGAAAATAATACTTAAAATAATATCAGCCTTGGGATTAGTATTAACCATAATTCCATCATTATTCGTTTTTAACGGAACAATAACAATGCAAAACAACTATTGGCTTATGGGTATAGGAATGCTGCTTTGGTTTGGCAGTGCCCCATTTTGGATGAAAAGTAAACCACTTGAAGAAGATAATTAAAACCAACAACCTAACATCTTTAATGTTTTGATTATTAAATATATAAACAATGCAAATTACCCGACTTAGAACAGAGTATAAATACAACCCTCAAGGATTAGATGTGTTAAAACCACGTTTAAGCTGGATTATTGAAACAGATGTATTCAACACATTGCAGGTGGCTTACCGAATAACAGCAGCTGCTTCTCCTGATGAATTAAATAATAATATATCTCTTTTTTGGGATTCGGGTAAAATACATTCCGATCAATCGACTCACGTCGAATACAATGGCTCAACTTTAAAACCCGAACAACGAATATATTGGAAAGTTCAGGTTTGGGACAATCACAACAACCAAGCCCAGTCGAACGAAGAAGCTTTTTTCGAAATGGGCTTACTAAATAATTCAGAGTGGAAAGCTGATTGGATTACAACAGGCTTGCATGAAGACACCTCAAAAAGTTCACCTTGTACATATCTTGTTAATCAATTTAACATATCAAAAGAGATTAAAAACGCAAGAATTTATGCATCTGCATTGGGTTTGTACGAAATAAGTTTAAATGGAGAAAAAATTGGTGATGAAGTATTCACTCCAGGCTGGACAAGTTATCAGCAACGTGTTCAATACCAGGTATTCGATGTTACTAAACAAATACACACGGGCAAAAATGCAATTGGCGCCATTTTAGGCGATGGCTGGTATCGTGGCTATTTAGCATGGCAGGGAAATAAAAATACTTACGGAGATAAAACCTCATTGATCCTGCAACTTAAAATTACCCATACCGACGGATCAGAATCATTAATCGTATCCAACGACAAATGGAAATCGAACACCGGCCCCATCATTCAATCCGATATTTACAACGGTGAAATATACGATTCGCAACTAGAAATTGAAGATTGGAACACTCCCGGTTTCGACCTGTCAAACTGGACAAATGCTCGGGTTCTCAATCATTCAAAATCAATATTGGTCGATTCTGTTGGAGTACCGGTTCGTGTTATCCAAACTATCAAACCAATAAAAAAAATCATCACACCTAAAGGTGAAATAGTATTCGATTTTGGTCAGAATATTGTTGGATGGGTTCGATTTTCGCTACAAGGAAACAGGGGTGAAGGCATTACTATTAGCCATGCCGAAATCCTCGATCAGGAAGGTAATTTTTACACTGCAAACCTGCGCGGAATAAAGTGTGAAGAAAAATACACATTTAAAGGAACCGGCGTTGAAACCTATGAACCTCGTTTTACTTTTCACGGATTCAGATACATCAGAATAAGCAATTATAAAGGTCAGGTATCGTGCGATGATATTTTAGGATGCGTAGTTCATTCCGATATGGAACCAACCGGAACATTCGAATGCTCAAACCAACTCATTAACCAACTTCAAAGCAATATACAATGGGGTCTTCGCGGTAATTTCCTTGATGTACCAACCGATTGTCCTCAGCGCGATGAACGTCTTGGCTGGACCGGCGATGCACAGGTTTTTGCACCTACTGCCTGCTTTAATATGAATACAGCACCTTTTTTCACCAAATGGATGAAGGATTTTCCTGTGGAACAAAAAAAAAATGGTAACATTCCCTGGGTGGTTCCAAATGTTATACCCGATGGTGGGGGCACTGGATGGAGCGATGGATTTGGAGCTACCGGATGGAGCGATGCTGCAGTTATTATCCCTTGGGAAATATATCGTTCATTTGGCGACATTCGAATTTTAGAGAATCAATACCAATCAATGAAAGGCTGGACTGATTTCATGATTCATAATTCGACCGACAGATACATTTTCGACTACGGATTTCACTTTGGCGACTGGCTTTCGTTTGCCGAGTATTACAGCTATAACTACAATGCTCCCGATTACGGTTATGCCGGTGCTCACACCGAAAAAGAACTTATTGCAACGGCTTATTTTTACTACACAACAGGTTTGATGGAGAAAATAGCCACACTATTAAATAAAATTGATGATGCCCAAAAATATGCATCCATCAGGCCAAAAATAAAAGAAGCATTCAAGCATGAATTTGTAACCCAAAATGGACGGTTAACTTCAAACACACAAACGGCCTATGCAATTGCTTTAGCTTTTGCAATTATGCCCGATGAGTTACGACATATTGCAGCAAAACGTTTAGCCGACGATGTTCGATATTTTGGACACCTTACCACCGGTTTTTTAGGAACACCACTACTTTGCGATGCTCTAACAGATAATGGCTATCCCGATTTGGCTTATTTGTTATTGTTTAACGATCGATACCCATCATGGCTATACCCTGTTACAATGGGAGCAACTACAATATGGGAGCGATGGGATGGCATAAAACCCGATGGAAGTTTTCAATCAACCGGAATGAACTCATTCAACCATTATGCTTATGGTGCAGTTGGCAAATTTTTATACAGCAAAGTTGCCGGACTTAATTATGATAACACAACTCCGGGATACAAAAAAATAAATATCAAACCTTATATTTCCGATAAACTAGATTATGCACTGGCATCACTTTTAAGTCCTTATGGCCATATAAAATCGAAATGGAGCAGAAATAACAAAGGCATAACACTCGAAATAGAGATACCAGCAAACACTACCGCTACAATTTATTACCCATCAATCAAAAAAGAAACGATAACAATTAATAATAAACCTTTAAAGGATGTAACAATAAAAAACGCATCATCAATATTTACTGTGGGATCGGGAAAATACACAATAAAAGAGAACTAAAACACATTCCATGCGACAAACAATACCGAATATCGTTTTCCTGTTAATCGTATTGCTTACCGGATGCCAACATCCGGGAGAACACCTCGATAAACTATTTCAAAATCCACCTGAATCAGCAAAACCATGGGTATTCTGGTACTGGATGCACGCAGCTGTATCGAAAAAAGGGATCACTGCCGATTTAGAAGCCATGAAAGAGGCAGGTATTGGAGGTGCCTATTTAATGCCCATAAAAGATGTAAAAAACCCTCCATTATACGAACCTGCTGCAATTCAACTTTCTCCTAATTTTTGGTCTATGGTTAAACACGCTTTTAAAGAAGCTGACAGACTGGAACTTAAAATTGCCATGCATGCCAGCGATGGTTTTGCGCTTGCCGGCGGGCCATGGATTACTCCCGAATTATCGATGCAAAAAGTAGTATGGTCAAAAACATTTGTTAATGGCGACACCATATTTAACAACTATCTTCCAAAGCCTGAGACAATTGAAAACTACTATGAGGACATTGCTGTTTTTGCATATCCAAACCCTAATAATGAACAATATGAATCATCATTTAACCGAAACGTCGAAACTACCACAAACAATAATAATGTTAATGCAAATTTTTTAGCAAATGCCCCAGCTAAAAATACTTTTAAAAGTAAAGACTCATGTTGGATTCAATTTAGCTTTGATAAACCGTTTACCTGTCGTAACATAACCATTTATACAACAGGCACAAACTATCAGGCTCACCGTTTAATTATTGAGGTAAGTAACGATGGACAAACTTTTAAATATCACACACGTCTCTCCTGCCCTCGTCATGGGTGGCAAAACAACGATGCCAATGTAACTCATGCAATACCTCCCGTTACATCAAAATATTTCAGGTTTATTCACTCATTAAAAGGCACTGAACCCGGAGCCGAAGATTTAGATGCTGCAAAATGGAGTCCTACTCTCAAAATAAACAGTATCGAACTAAAAAGCGAACCACTTATACATCAGTTCGAAAGCAAGAATGGATCGGTATGGCGTATCAGCCCAAAAACATCCAGTGATCAAATTGACAACTCGCTTTGTATCAATCCAAATAAAATTATTGATTTAACAGACAAACTTAGTAAAAAAGGGCATCTAAAATGGGATATCCCCAACGGCAACTGGACTATTATCAGAATTGGACACACATCAACAGGTCATACCAACTATACCGGCGGCGGTGGTTTAGGTTTAGAGTGCGATAAGTATAATACAAAAGCTGTTCAGCTACAGTGGGATTCGTGGTTTGGAGAAGCAATAAATCAAGTTGGACCAAAATTGGCAAAAAAAGTTCTGTCTACATTTCATGTAGACAGTTGGGAATGCGGAAGCCAAAACTGGTCGCCTGCATTTCGCAATGAATTTGAAAAAAGAAGAGGTTACGACATATATAAATATATGCCAGTATTTGCAGGAATTCCAATAATATCGAAAGACTCAACAGAACGTATCCTTGCTGATATCCGCCAAACCATTATTGACCTCACAAACGATATTTTCTACGGCACATTAGCCGAAAATTGCAAAAAACAAGGTTTTCAATTCACAGCCGAAGCCATTGCTCCAACCATGATGAGCGATGGATTACAACACTACAGTAAAGTAACTATTCCTATGGGTGAATTCTGGTTAAATAGTCCAACTCATGATAAACCCAACGACATGCTCGATGCGATTTCGGGAGCTCACATTTACAATAAACCCATAGTTCAGGCCGAATCATTCACTACCGTTAGAATGGACTGGAGTGAACACCCAGGTATGTTAAAGGCATTAGGCGACCGTAACTTCGCATTAGGAATAAACCGTCTTGTTTTTCATGTATTTACTCATAACCCGTGGATGGACAAAATGCCTGGTATGACACTCGATGGTGTTGGTCTTTATTTCCAACGCGACCAAACATGGTGGAAACCGGGTAAAGAATGGATCAAATACATACAACGTTGCCAAGCCCTGTTACAACAAGGTGATCATGTGGCCGATATTGCAGTATTTATTGGAGAAGAGGTTCCACGACGCTCAATACTGCCCGACAGACTAGTTCCCGTATTACCCGGTTTGTTCGATCACAAAGTACTAAAACGAGAAAATAAAAGACTATTAAACGAAGGTCAACCACAAAATGAAAAACCTGCCGGAGTTAATCACTCGGCAAATATAGCTGATCCGACAGACTGGGCAAATGCTTTAAACGGGTACAAATACGACAGCTTTAATAAAGATGCTTTTATTCGACTTGCCAAAGTTGAAAATGGTAAAGTATCATTCGGAAACAACACCCAATACAGCATTTTAATTTTCCCCGGTGTTCGCCGAATGAACCCGAATGGCACACTTATGAGTGCAGAAATTGCCGAAAAATTACTCCAAATAATTAATGATGGAGCTACTGTAATAATGGATTTTAAACCAGAAAAGACTATATCATTCCAAAATGCAAAAAATGACTCTCAAAGACTTAAAAATGTAGTTGATGAAATTTGGAGCTGTGCATTGGAAACACATAACACAAAATATGGTAAAATATTATCGCGTAAAGTGGGAAAAGGTAAAGTAATATTTTCGCCATACAGGGCAATGAATTTCGAGATGATTGGAGTTAGCCCCGACGTAAAAGTTTTTGATTCATCAGGATCACCAACAAATGGAATTGCATACACTCACCGCCATGCTCCTTCGGGATATGATATTTATTTTATATCAAACCAATTAAACGAAAACCGTAACATCGAAGTGTCATTACGATGCAGCAACAAACTTCCCGAATTTTTCGACCCGGTAAATGGCCATATAAAACCTTGCAGTAAATGGATTAACAGCATGGGTCGCACAAATATTCCACTTAAAATGGCTCCTAATCAATCTATCTTTATCGTACTCCGCAAACCAACTGATGAATCAGAAAGTTATTCCGAACCCGAATATTCTAAAGAAATTTCACGGAAACCAATTAAAACACCATGGGCAATTACTTTTAACTCTAAATACGGAGGACCAAAAGATCCTTTTATATCTGACACTCTTTTCGACTGGACTAAAAGCAACAACAACAAAATAAAATATTACTCAGGAACAGCATCGTATAAAACCCAGTTTGAAATTAAAGAATACAACATTGTACAACACGAAATATTCCTTTCATTGGGCAATGTAAATAACATAGCCGAAGTATTTATTAATGGTAAACAATGTGGCATTTTATGGACATCCCCAATGGAAATAAACATAACTGATGCTGCCAGGCGTGGAATTAATCAACTCGAAATTAAAGTTACAAACACTTGGGCAAACCGTTTAATTGGCGACCACATTTTACCAAAAGAACAACAAATAACTTTTACAACAGCTCCATACCGACTAAATGAAAAACCTCTGTTAACATCGGGTTTAATTGGTCCGGTTGAGATTATATTGAAAAACATGAGATAATACAAATTCAAATAATTAACAAAAAAATGACAACAACATCGTTTGGAAAAAAACCATTAACAGGCATAGTTCCTCCTATGGTTACACCATTAAACAGTATAGATTCATTAGACATTGAAGGAACTGAGAAACTTGTTGAACATATCTTATCAGCTCCTGTATCGGGCTTGTTCATTTTAGGTACTACAGGCGAATTTTCAAGTATCAGCTACAAACTACGTCATGAACTTATTGAAAAAGTATGCAAACAAGTTAACGGAAGAGTTCCTGTATTGGTTGGTATTACCGATACATCAATAATTGAAAGTGTTAATCTGGCAAACAAAGCAGCTGATTGTGGTGCCGATGCAGTGGTTTCTGCTCCTCCTTTTTATTATGCCGCAGCACAACCCGAGTTAATTGAATATTATCACAACCTTGCACCACGTCTACCCTTGCCCCTATACCTTTATAACATGCCGGTTCATACCAAAGTAATGATTGACCCTAATACTGTAAAAAAAATATCGGAAGTTAAAAATGTAATTGGACTTAAAGACAGCTCTGCAAATGCAGTATATCTAAACCTGGTAAGACATGCGATGAAAGATGTTGAGGGTTTTGAAATATTTGTTGGACCTGAGGAGATGACTGCCGAAATGGTAATGATGGGTGCCAATGGAGGTGTGAATGGCGGAGCCAATATGTTTCCCCAACTGTACGTTGATATGTTCAACGCAGCCGTAAATCGTGATATCGAAAAACTAAAACCAATACAGGAAAAAATACTTGAAATAAGCGCAACAATATACACTGTTGGCCGATATGGGTCGAGCTACCTGAAAGGGGTAAAAACAGTGCTTAACCTTATGGGAATTTGTAACGATTTTATTGCCGACCCTTTTCACCGTTTCAGAAAAGAAGAACGTGACATAATAAGAAAAAATCTCCTATCACTTGGCATTGAAGGCCTTGTAGAATAGTTTTTAATACCAACTAAGACACCAAGAACCTCAAGTTTAATAAGCAACCAGTTTTTAAATAATAAAAACAACAAATCCATAAATATTCTTAGTGCCATAGTGGTTAAAAAAAAATTAAACATGAAATTACCTCTTATCGATCTTATAGTTTTCTTAGCATATATGTTTGGCATTGTTATTTTTGGTGCCAGTTTCTTTTTCAAAAACCGTGACGAAAATCAATTTACATCAGGAGGTGGCAAAATACCAACCTGGGCAATTGGCATGTCAATATTTGCAACATTTGTTAGTAGTATCAGCTTTTTAGCATTACCCGGAAAAGCTTATCAAAACGATTGGAATGCATTCGTATTTTCTTTATCAATACCACTGGCTGCTTTTATGGCACTAAAATTTTTCATACCTCTTTACCGGTCAATAAACAGCATTTCGGCATACACATATCTGGAACAACGTTTTGGGCCTTGGGCGCGTGTCTATGCCTCTTTGTGTTACATACTTACTCAAATAATGAGGATGGGTACCATTTTGTATCTACTTGCTTTACCTCTCAATGCACTGTTTGGGTGGAGTATTGCAACAATTATTATTATAACAGGCGCTGCTATAATACTCTACTCAATGCTGGGTGGCATACAGGCTGTTATATGGACTGATGCCATTCAGGGAATAATACTGATAGGTGGAGCTTTATCATGTGCACTCATTATAATGTTTAAAATGCCTGAAGGCCCCATGCAATTATTCTCCATTGCTATTGAAAATAACAAATTCAGTCTGGGCAGTTTTGATTTCAACTGGACTGAATCGACCTTTTGGGTGGTAATAATTTACGGGCTGTTTATTAACCTTCAAAACTATGGCATAGACCAGAACTACGTACAACGTTACATGACAGCAAAATCAGAAAAAGCAGCAAAATCGTCGGCATTGTTTGGTTCTCTTTTATACATACCCGTTTCACTTCTGTTCTTTTTCATCGGTACAGCTCTTTTTGCTTTCTACCAGTCACAACCCGGATTATTACCCGATAATTTAAAAAACATGAGCGAGGCCGATAAAGTATTCCCTTATTTCATTGTTAACCAACTACCAGTTGGTTTGACCGGATTACTCATAGCATCGGTTTTTGCAGCCGGAATGAGCACTGTATCAACCAGCGTAAACAGTACTGCCACCATTATTCTGTCTGATTATTACAAAAAGTTCATTAACCCAAATCCAACGGGCAAAAAATCAATGTCAATTCTATACAGCTCGTCAATCACAATGGGTATTTTAGGCATTAGCGTTGCCATAGCCATGATAAGCGTAAAAAGCGCTTTGGATGCATGGTGGGGATTAGCATCAATTTTTAGCGGCGGTATGCTTGGCCTCTTTTTGTTAGGCTACTTTTCGAAAAAAGCAAAAAATTTCGAAGCCGTTGTTGGTGTTACTGTTGGTGTTATTGTAATTCTTTGGATGAGCCTCTCACCTATCTATTTCAATAAAGGCTCATTAATACAATTTAAAAGCCCATTACATGCATATTTAACTATCGTATTAGGTACAATATGCATTTTTCTGATAGGATTTGTTTTAACAGCCCGTTTTAAAAAAGATAAAAATAAATTATAGTACTTTACGCTTACTTTTTTCCGACTTTAACATATCAATAATCTCATTTGTAAAAATAACTGCCCCATTATTTTTCAAATGCAATTCATCATAATAAAACATTTGATTTCTATATGATTCATTTATAGTATCGTGAATTAATAATGAAACATTCGGTTGAGCCAATTTTCGGATTCTATTTTCAAACAATTGATTATGAGCTTTATAATTAGGAGGAAAAACCAAATAAAGTTTAATATCATTATCAATACAAATTTGCTGAAAACTCAAAAATGACTCAACTTTAACTGGGACCTCAAGGGTTTCGTCATAAACAGAAACATTACTGTATTCAAACTCTTTACTACCTTCGCGTTGAAAAGATATTGGCATTGACCCACAATCCTTAATTGAATCTAAATGGGTAAAATACTTTTGACTCATATCAAAATTTCGCTTATTAATTCGAGATAAAACCAAAAACCTTGAAGAGAAATTTTTTTCTCCTCTCTTTATCATTTCATTATTGATATAATTATACCTTGCTAAAGGATAAAGACGATCAAGACGGAAATTTATAGTTTCATCGGGTAATAATTCACTTGAATCATCAAGAACTAAAATAACAGCTTTAGGTTTTGAGTTATACTTAATCAATGTTTTTAATAAAAACTCGTGAAACTCAATATCAGAACCTGGATATGATAAATTATATGCCGAAACATTAATTGAATCCTCAATTTGTTTGGCAATAACATCTCGCGCACCTCTTGACGAACCAATAATAACAACATCCTTATTAATTTTACCATTTACCAAATACTCCAATCGTTTATCAACTTCAAGCTTTGGTGA
The DNA here is from genome assembly GCA_016933045.1 of Marinilabiliaceae bacterium. Classification (GTDB taxonomy): domain Bacteria; phylum Bacteroidota; class Bacteroidia; order Bacteroidales; family Marinilabiliaceae; genus JAFGBR01. The sequence goes on from JAFGBR010000079.1 coordinate 35,083, forward strand.
AATAAACAGAAATATGTAAAAAATTTTATCGAAAATAAAAAAGGCAATAATAAATAATATTACTTTTTTAATAAACTGAGTCATTTTTAATCAATTAAAATTGAAAATAAATAAATTGTTGTTCTTCTCCGGTCATAATAAATATTACCGCGATAATAATGAAATATATAGCCCATCTAAAGGGTCTTTTCATTTTATACCCCAAATGAGAAATTGCATATTGACGTTCACGCCCAAACCATTCTATTATAACAAATAATCCAATTTGCATAATAACAATCAACACCTTACCATTACCAATAAAATTTGGAACCGAAAACAGTGATGAAGAGAAAATTTCGGATATATAAGAAATTGCGTGATTCAAGTCATTTGCTCTAAAAAAAATCCATGCAAAAACTGTTAAGCTAAATGTTATAAGCATCAAAAAAAACTCTTTTATGCCGGGTAAATATTTTCCTTGCGCAATAACATCTAAATTAGTCCTGTTTTTATTCGATATTAAAAGTGGCAAAAAATATAATGCATTTAAAGCCCCCCAAATAATAAAAGTCCAATTTGCTCCATGCCAAAAACCACTAACAATAAAAATTATAAAAGTATTTCTAATTTTCAATGCTATCGTTCCACGACTTCCGCCTAAAGGAATATAAAGATAATCGCGAAACCAAGTAGAAAGAGAGATATGCCAGCGTCTCCAAAATTCAGCAATATCTCTTGAAAAATAAGGGAAAGCAAAATTTCTCATTAAATCAAAACCAAATAGCCTGGCAGTACCTATAGCAATATCGGAATAACCCGAAAAATCACCATAAATCTGAAATGTAAAAAACAAAGCCCCCAAAATCAATGTACTTCCTGAATAGTCAGTTGAATTATTAAAAATTATATTAGCATATTCAGCACAATTATCGGCAATAACAATTTTTTTAAATAACCCCCAAAGAATTTGTCGCATTCCATCAACAGCCTTTGAATAATCAAATATTCTTTTAGTATAGAATTGCGGAAGTAAGTGGGTTGCCCTTTCGATAGGCCCTGCTACTAACTGCGGAAAGAAACTTACAAATGCCGTAAATGCAATAAAATCACTTGTTGGTTCAAGTTTTTTTCTATATACATCAATTGTATAACTCATTGTTTGAAATGTGTAAAAACTAATGCCAACAGGTAGAATTATATTTAAAGAAGAAGCTTTTATTTCGGTTCCAAAAAACAAAAAAGCGTCAATAAAATTATCTAAGAAAAAATTATAATATTTAAAAAGACCCAAAAAACCCAAGTTTACTATTATACTTATCCACAAAAACAGTTTCCGTTTAAATGTATTTTTTTCGTTCTTAAGACTTAAGCCAACAGAAAAATCAACAAGTGTACTGAAAAGTATCAGCGATAAGAATCGCCAATCCCACCAACCATAAAACAAATAACTTGCAGCTACTATTAATAAATTTTGATACTTAAGTTTTTTTTCAAATACAAACCAGAATAGCACAAAAACTATCGGTAAAAAAATAGCAAAATCAATAGAATTAAAAAGCATTTTAAATTAATTTTTTAAAGTTTTTATTTGCTTTTAGGCAGTGTAAAGGTAAACACAGTTCCCTCTCCAAGTTCCGATTTCACAAAAATATCACCACCAAGTAATTCAACAAGGCTTTTACTAATTGACAAACCTATTCCGGTACCCCTATACAAACGTCCATCAATCAATTCTTTTTTATGAAACTGGTTAAATATCTTATCTAAATCCTCATTAGCTATACCAACACCGGTATCGCTAACGAAAAATTCAACCATTTCATTATTAAGCCTATAACCAAATACAACAGAGCCATTATCGGTAAATTTAATAGCATTCGACAACAAATTAACAACAATCTGTTTCAAACGATATTCATCAGTATAAAGCTCAAAATCGGTTGACACTATAGTTTCAAAAACAATATCGATTGTTTTTGTATTACTAAGATTAAAGCTTCGCTCTATTTCAGTAAACAAACGATGTAGATTAAAAATAGTTTTATGTATTGCAATTTGGTTGGCTTCAATCATCGATATATCAATTATATCATTAATTAACACCAATAACGATTCACAATTACTATTAATAATTTGAATAAACGAATCACGTTCTGATTCTTCAGCATCTGTATTTAAAAGATTTGAAAAACCAATGATTGCATTCATTGGAGTACGTATCTCATGGCTCAGATTTGCTAAAAATGACGATTTTAAACGATCTGATTCTTCTGCTTTCTTTACAGCTTTTTCTAAATCAGATGTTTGTTCTTTCACCAATTGCTCCAAATGATTTCGGTGTTTTAGCAACTCTTCATTCTGAACCTCAATTTCAAGTTTCTGTTCTTCAAGAAGTTTATTGGCTCGTGCCAGCTCTTCATTTTGCGTTTCAATCTCTTCACCTCTTTCTTCTAATAGCTGGTTCGTCTCGGCAAGCTCCTTGGTGCGTATATAAACCATTCGTTTCAACTGTGTTTTTTGGTTACTAAGCCGCCTAAATCGTAATCGTACTATTATAAAAGTTAACGCTACTACAAAAACGGTTATCAATGTAATAAACCAGGGTGTAAGCCAAAAAGGTGAATTTACAATAATAAGCAACGATGCAATATCTGAATCAGAACACATAATACCATCGTTATTGGTAGCTCTTAACTCGAACAAATACTCGCCAGGAGGCAAACCTGTAAAGTTAGCCCAACGCCTGTTTGAATATAGTGTTGTCCAATGTTCATTAAACCCACTCAAACGATACTGATAAACAATTTTTTCGGGTGCTGAGTAATGAAGTGCCGAAAATTCAAGCGAAAAATCATTCTCATCATACTCTAATACAACCGTTTTCGTATCCCAAATCTGATTACTGAGCAATATACGACCATTAACACTATCACCAGGAGAAACAACTTTATTAAAATACATAAAGTTTGTAATAACAGGACGTGCCGGTAAAGGATTGGACTTTATCTCTGACGGAAAAAAAGAGACAAGACCTTTTGATCCGGAAAAGAATATCTCTCCGTTGCCACTCATAAAACTTCCGGTAGTATTAAATTCATTCCTATGTAATCCATCTGCCTGCCCATAAAGGTGACTATCCTTTGTTATACTATTAAACTTTATCACCCCTGCATCGCACGACATCCAGTAATTACCCATAGTATCGGGGAAAATACTAAACACACTGCGTTGCGATAAGTACGAATCGTTAAACAACGGCTCAAATGTTTCTTTAGCAGGACAAAATGACACAACACCTAATGCTGTCCCAATTAAAAAATTTCCATCTTCTTTTTGGTAGATAGCATAAACCGTATTACTTGAAATACTACCCGGATTTTTTTTATCGTGTAAATAATGAACAAATCGGTTCAATTTGGTATCATAAGAGCATAATCCACCATTATTCGATCCTCCCCAAATAATCCCATCTTTATCAATAAAAAGTGTACGATAAAAAAAAGTCATCTCATGTAACGAATCGTAAAGCTGCGAATGATTTGTCAAACTATTATCTTTAGCATTCCACTCCACTATACCTTCACCCGATGCAAGCCATATATTTCCCTGCGCATCTCCCACAATATCACGTACACCTAAAACCCAAAAACGTTCAATATCGGTAAATTGATTTTTTTTATTTTCCGAAATAGTATTCAAGTCAGGTTTCTTAACCCTAAACATGTGATCCCAATAAGCACCTAACCATAAATAACCGTTACTATCTTCATAAATCGAAGTTATCAGATCGGCCGTATTCAAGCTAAACCGATAATACTTATTTTGCTCCCTGTTAAAACAACTAATTCCTTTATCCGACTCACCAAGCCATAAATTACCATCATTATCGGCATAAACCGATGCAATATCATTTGCCTTTTCACTCTTTAAAACCCGCTTATCGGTAAAATCGTAGCTTCTAAATGGTTTCTGTCTTACATCGGCCTTATAAATTCCTAATCGGTATGGGCACAACCAGATGTTGTCAGTTCGATCGATAAAAAAATCTTCAATATCAACCCCGGGCAAACCATATTTCTTTTTTATATTTGTGTAATTATGAAAACCGGTATCGAAACAAAAGTTACCAAACCCAACAGCTGAAGCAATCCATAAATTACCAACATTATCGTTATGCAATCTCATGTAACGATTTAAAAACTGCGACTCAAACAATGAATATTGCTTAAAATTTTCATACTCCAGTTCATTTTGTTTACACGCATATAATTGATACGATGGATAATTGGTTACTACAAATACATTCCCTTCATTATCAAGGTGAATATTACACTGATTGGTAATATCTTTCAAATATCGATGAATTTTTTTCGATTCTAAATTAACACAAAGCAACCCCGAACGCTCAGTGGCAATCCATACCTCACCCTTTTTATTAGAGAACACACCGCGAAACACCGTGTCCGAAAAATCATCAGTTCCCAGAAATTCATTAAGTGTATAAACCTTATAATTACCTTTATTTAAAATACAAAGTTCATCCTGAAAAACCATCCAAATATTACCACTCAAATCATCGGCAAAAGAGTTTATATACACATCGTTCCAACGATCATCAACCTTTGTTAACACATACTCAAAAACATCTTTATCATCAATATACTTAAACAAACCATTATTACTGGCAAACCATATAACTGAATCTCTATCTTCGAAAAAACCATTCGCATCAAATCCAATATTCACAGTTCCGGTTGAATCGAAAAAATAACCGGTAAAATACTCCGTTTGAAGATCCATTTTATTCACCCCTCCGCTGTTTATGGCAAACCAGAGTCTGTCTTTCGAATCAGCAAAAAGCCGGCTTACGGGTTTATGTGTAATCGAATGCTTTTTATTTAAATTGGGCTGAAAAACTTTAAAACTGTATCCATCGTAACGTGCCAATCCATAATTAGTACCTATCCATAAAAAACCTTTACGATCCTGAGTTACCGAATGAACATAATTATGAGGTAAACCCTGATCGACAGTTAATGGCTGAAACATCAACTGATTAGAGCTAATACCTGCCCGAACACCTATTGTTATTAATAATAATAGAAATAATATATAACAATACCTCATTCCGAAGTAATTTTGCCTTTAAATTAATAATTATATTCAAATATTGATTATTTGAAAGAATAATAGAGTGATTTAACTCGGATAAAAATCAACATAAACACATCTCCTCATATTCACCACCCTCCATCCCTAGCCCTTCCCCTAAATGGGCAGGGAACTAGAAGTATGAATGGTTAAGTGGTTTAGTATTACTCACACAAAGTTCAAACACTATAAAAATTTAACAATATGGATTTATCTTTGCTGGTGCGAGTTTGCAATTCGTACCAATTATTAAAGCAGGTATTCAATTAACCATAATGCAAATCAGCCTTTCCTCCATTGGGGGAAACGGGAAAGGAGGTTTACAAACAACTCATCAAATAAAAAAGGAGATCATCAGTAACGATAATCTCCCTTTTTCATCTAACTAAACCCTAAAACCTATTTTGCTAAAGCTAATAACCTCGAATTAATTGCCAAATTACGCAATTCAGCATTTTTCTGATTAACACTAAATATTAACTTTTGATCAACAACTTTAAAATTTATCACACTATGTGATGGCATGTAATTTTGTTCCTCTGTAATAATTAAAGTTGAAGCATTATTCAAAACTTCCTTCATACGTTTTGGCAAATTTGAATTACCAGCCGACAAAAACAAAATTTGACATTTTGCAGCCTCTTCAACCGACACTACCTCAATTACTTTGATACTTGTATTTCGGTATTTCTGTCCAGCAGCCATTGAATTAAGTTCCTTAATAATGGCTGGATTTGTACCATAAACACCAACAACAAAATCGTTACTGTTTAACTCGGGCCATTGAATATAACGGAAAAAATTTACAATAAACGAAGCTTGCACTTTTTGCAATTGAGCTTTTGATTCAAATACAGATACAAACGTTAACAAAACAATACCTAAAACAATAATCTTTCTCTTTAACATGATTTTAAAATTAATTTTCAACTGATATTTTCATGTTTAACGTATAGTACTAATGAAGGTTGTCGAATTTAAAACTCATTAACTATCATTATAATAGCTTAATATATTTATGAAAATTTTAACACTTCGCAAATTCTGGTAATTAATTACCTAAAAACATTTACATTAATCTTAATTCACCAAACTTAATAAACTCTTTTCACTATTTTTCAATAATCATACAATGCAATATTTATTTATAAATACAATTTTTCATTACAGTTTTTTGCTACATTTAGTCCCGTTATGAAAGAACAATTAAACATATTCAACCGATTAAAAAATCGCATACCTATGTTGCATCATTTAATCTTTTTAGTTGTCTTTTCCGAATTATAAGAACCGCTTTACGCCACAATCAATTGGCATAGAAACAAAGAGTAACAAACTTACTCCGGCACACACACAACAATACAAATAATCATTTTTACACTTTATAATGATTTATGGAAGCATTCCATCATTATCTCAACGACCTAATCAGTCGTAATAAAGAGATTTATTCGGCTTACCCCGAAATGAAGTGGTTAACCCCGTATGATGCATATCAGGCCGAGGAAAAAAGAACAAATCTACTTCAATGGAACACAAACAATTGGCTGTTCAAAAAAACCAAACCTTTTTATAATACTATTTCTAAAGGATGTAAACTATGTGGCGAAGGAAAATGGAGCTGCCTATTTATAACGGGAAAGTGCAATGCCAAATGTTTCTATTGCCCTACTCCGCAACAAAATGATGACTTACCAACATCTCAACAACTAACATTCGATACCCCGGCCGCTTATGCCGAATATATTTCTCATTTCAACTTCGAAGGAGTTAGTATTAGTGGTGGAGAACCATTGCTTTTTTTCGATAAAACATTAAGCTATATAAACGAAGTTCGAAAAAAATGCTCACCTGATTTATATATTTGGATGTACACAAATGGCATTCTGGCTACTAAAGAAAAAATTAATCTTTTAAAAAAAGCCGGACTAAACGAAATAAGATTTGACATTGGAGCAACAAACTATAACCTCAAAAAACTTAATTTAGCACAAGGTATAATCGATAATATTACTATTGAAATACCTGCTATTCCTGAAGAAAAGGATAGACTTAAATCACTTTTACCCGAAATGATTAAAACCGGAGTTAAACATTTAAACCTTCATCAGTTACGATTAACCCCATACAATGCTCCAAAACTTACAAAACATAACTATACCTATATAGCAGCTGAACACCCTATTGTTTTAGAATCGGAATTAGCTGCATTGGAAATAATGCAATACGCACATCAAAACAAGCTGCAAATTGGAATCAATTATTGTTCATTCTTTTTTAAATATCGATTTCAAAAATCGGGTTTTAGACGTCAAATAACTCAAAAACTAATACCCAACAATAATGTAATAACTGAAAAAGGTTATATCCGGCATTCACAACCCAACTCGGTTAGCTATAAGGGAATTATTTTAACCGATGTATCCAACAACAAATCAACAATTAAACTAAATCTAAATCACAAATCTTTCGACATTCAAGAAGGTGTTGCATTAGCCGACACTAATATTACAAATGAAAAACAAAAAGATTTTTTTTGTAATGAACCAACCAATATACCAACCGATATCAATGAATTCAACATATGGAATCACGAATACATCGAAAACGGATTAAGATTATATTAGATTAATGGTTAATTGTTAGTGGTTTGTGGTTAGTGGTTGGTGATTAATGATATGATAATTTATTTCTTCACTGATACGGGTTTGTAACTCCTACACATTAATAAATGCTGATCTTTCAATTATCCAAAATGCAAATCTGCCCTTCCTCCTATGGGAGAAACAGGAATGAGGGCTACAAACAAAACCTACAACTGTGCCAACCACTGCGAAAAAAATAAATCATAAACCTTATACCCGAATTCGTCTTTATAAATCATCTCCTTATCGAGCAAAGACTGAATACCCCTACTTACAGAACTAGGTTGAACAAGGTGATACTTTTGAATAAACCAACCCGCATTGGGAGTATCAATCCTACCCTCTTTGGCAATAGCTTTTATAAGATTAAATTGACTAACTGTTATTAAATTTTTATAATTAAAATAAATATACTCACGCTCCTTTAATATTTCCCAGGCTATTGAATGCATTAATTCATAAGTTATTGTCTTAATTCCAGTCGAATACAGCTTATTAAAAAAATACTGAACATAAAAAGTATAAACATCATAAATATCAATCCAATCTTCAATATCCATTTTTTGAATAACTTTTTTCGAATTAACAAAGTGTTTATAAACAAAATCAACATACTCATCTTTTTTTATTCTTTCAAGAACAACTATTTCAGTACTTTGATAAAACGGACGGCCATAATCGCTAAACATTGACATCAGCAAGTGCTTATTACTACCCGAAAAAATAAATTGAACATTATTAATTTGCTGACTATAACTTCGAATAAGTGCTTCAATACCTTTTTCGGGATAATAAGTAATTTGCTGAAATTCATCAATAGCAATTACATAGTTGTTTTTTTGCTTAGATATATAATCGAAAAGAATACCCAAATCGGTTATTGACTCTTCCGAAGGTTTAAATCCAAGTTCGAGCTCCGGAGCTCCCGTTAACGGATTAAATGTAAGCTTACCATTAATACTGCTAATAATATCCTTGATCTTTGTGAAGTAATTCGCACTTCTTTTCTGCTCTTCTAACAATATGGCTTTGCCAAGCTCCCTTATAAAATCATTCAAATTGTTAGTTGGCATAATATCGACATACAACAAACGAGTCTTTAAAGATATTTTCGCATATTCATAAAAAAAATGCTTTATTAATCCGGTTTTCCCCATCCTTCTCAACGATAGCAAGGTTATATTTCGTCCGTTTTCAATTGCATTCTTCAACCTTTCGGTTTCTTCTATTCGGTTGCAAAAATACTCGGGCGATACATATCCTGTTAATAAAAAAGGATTTGATATTTTTTTAATCATAACTTATAACGCAATTTGTGTAATGCAATTTAGGTAATTTTACTTCATTTTAAAATATATTCAATTATTATTTATCAATTAATTGTTAATGGTTAATTTATTAATTTGCTGGTGCCAGTTTGCAATTATCATTAATTAATAATTACAATCACCTCCTTAATTACCACAAGTTGACTTATTCCCCCAACTAAACACCTAAACACCTCAACAATTAAACTCCTCAAAAACTAAAACTTACAACAACAATTAACCATAATGCAAATCAGCCTTTCCACCTTTAGGGGGAAACGGGAAAGGGGGTTAACAAACACACATTGCCCCCCTTCCCTAGCCCTTCCCCTAAATGGGCAGGGAACAAGAGGTATGAACAGTTAAGTGGTTTATTATTAC
>JAFGBR010000080.1 GCA_016933045.1 Marinilabiliaceae bacterium
GCTTTCTAAAATTCATGGCTTCCAAATAATTTGAAACAAACATAATGGAAGAAATATTACCCACGAAATGATTTAAAGTTTTTTAAAATATTTTTTAAGTTCGTGTACGCTTAGCTTTTTCAGAATGCCATAACCACCCCAAAACCGAAATAAAGCGGATTCAATTCAAATAAAGGGTCAACTTTTGGCATTCCGTTTATGTTCAAGTTAAGCCGGCCTTCGTTAAACCCAATATTTTTATTTTTTCGGGCAAAGACACTTCCACTTTTATCTTCAAACCTAAGCATAGTGCGTGAATGCATTTGGTGATAATAACCTGAAAAAACATTGAGCCATAAGCTTCTTCTGAATTGATACTTAAGTGTAACCCGCCCATCAATACCATGTGATTTTTCGCCCCAATAAACTTTACTTTTGCCATCTGTCATGATTAAGTTTCCATTTTTAAAACGAAACAAATATTCAGACTTACCTAACGAAATCGTCGTGGTTTGAAACCTATAGCCTGGCTGAAATGATAGCAACAACTGCTTACCATACGTTTTTACAGGTAAAATAAATGATAAACCTAATTTATGAGCATTCAAAAAGCAGCCTTTGTTAAGCCCTTCAGAAGTTAAATACATTAAACCAATTTGTTTTTTCAACTTATAATTAATAGCTAATTCAAAACCCCAATTAGAATTAGCTGATGAAACACTATGACTTAAAATATCGTTTAGTGAATTTTGATTTGTTTGGTACAAAGAATATAAACCTTGATCGACGTTTACCTTGTACTGATAGAAATTATACTCAAAATCGAATCGATCTAAGACATTTAAGATCCTTTTGGCTTTTTCAATCTTATTATTTCTATTTTGTGCATTAATTGCATCCGATAAAGTGTTGACAAAAATACTATCCGACATTTTATTGTTTAACATTTTGTTCTCATCGAGCCCTACTATTGGATAATCGCGCCAATCAGATTTAAAATATGGAATAGCTTCATGTGCAATAACAACCGAATAAGGCGTTATTTCGGCATAAGGTATTGGCGCTGCATTATCATGATTGGTTTCGACAAGTACATATTCCGAAACTTTTTCCAATAAGTGCCCCGTTTTGTTATTTTCAAAAACCTCAGAAAAATTTGCAGTTTTAAGAAAATATTTTCCAGCAGTTGGTGCATATGCAACAACTGTTTTTGCTTCTTTAGATGAAAGCTGTGCAAAGATTTCTTTTTCACGCCATTTTAACCGCTCCTCGTTACTGTGGTATTCGAATTTTTCGAAAGCAAGTGTTGCTTTGTCGATGTACATTTTCCCGATATATCCTTCGGTCTCAAAATCAACAGGTTCAAAACTGATAACATACAATACTCTGTCTCCGATTTTAGCCAGCCCATTCAATTCATAGTTATACTTTCTCGAGGCTTGAACAATTGGATGCCTATTTTTTACAATATCGGCCCAATGTGGAATGTAGTGTCCATTATAAAAACTAACATTATTAATTGAATCAATACCCGGTGCGATGTACTTACGGCTTCTGTTAATTTTAACCTGACCTTCTGTTTTATTGCTGTACGATGTTTTAAAAACATCCAACATTGCTTCGGTAAGCATAATATAATCGCCATCGACCTTATTAATCGCTGCCCGGTAAAAGCCCTTACTGCGTGTACTGTAATCAGGATAATTGTCGGGTATCTTTCGATAAGCCATACGTATCAGTGTGCGCAAGGTACTATCGGGCATAACGGTTATTTCGCTCACCTCGTATGCTAGTGGTTTTAGTTTAATAGTGAACGAATTACTTGTATGTGGTGGTAAAAGCACATACGTTTCGTAACCAATACAACTAAAAGTTATTTTTTCGTTTATAAGATTGTTGGGCAAATGCAGCACAAATTCACCCGATGCATTGCTAACTGTTCCGTGATATGATCCCGAAACGGCAATATTCACAAAGGGAACTGGAGAGAGGTCTTTGTTGTCAATAATTATTCCTGATAATTCATTTTTTTGAGAAAATGCAAATAATTGAATACCTAACAATAAGACAAAAATGAAAATTAGTTTCATAAAATTAAAAATTCTAGTTGGTTAAAGATCCTTGAGGTAATATTTGCGTATTCGGCCATTTACTCAAACATCATACTAACAACCAATCCAATAAGGCATTAAATACAATAACACCAACCATGAAGCTCCTAAAAAACATCTAAACTCATGCAATTTTCCAATTTTTTATATATTAATCTATTTAGAAGAAGTCCGGTTAGCTAATCATAATTAACCAACCGGATGATGCCAATTATTCTTCTTTTTCTTTAAGGCCTAACCAGATGCCAACTCCAATACCTATGAGTGCAGCAGCAACAATGATAATTCCTGCAACTCCTCCTTTAGTGGTTTGCATCTCTTCTTTAGATAATTCTTTTAAATTTTCCATAGCTTATTATTATTCCATTCGTTCACTTAATTCTTTCCCAAACAAATAACCACCAATCAAGCCAATAGCAAGCGCAATGCCTACAGCGATAATTGGGAATCCACCATTTATTTCTATTTTCTCAACAGAGGTCATTTCCTGAACGCCCATTAATTCTAAATTTTTCATTTTACACAAAATTTTAAACGTTAATAATTATTGTTAATTTTGTGCCGGCCAAAGTTTTTGGCTGGCTTTTGCCCGTTGGCTTTCCGGTTCGCGAAAAGTGGTTGGCCGGCGGGCTTATTTTATCCCTCCTGTCCCCTAAAGGGGATGATTTGGGGTAATCATATTGAGAATTCTCAAGTGCTAAAATAAGGTTGTTCCGTCCAGAAAAAAGAACTGAACTGATTTTTTAAATTCTTTGCAATATTTCAACAAGCAATACTGCAATTGACACAATTATTTTCGACATAGCTGATTTAGTTTAAACTTTCAAATACTATAGTAGGTAACTGCTTTTGCCACATTTGGTAATATTTCCCTTCGCTTTCATATAATTCGTAATGTGTTCCTTGCTCAATTAGCTTACCACATTCAAGTACAATAATTTTATCGGAATTGATCACAGTACTTAAGCGATGTGCTATCACTATAATGGTTTTACCCTGTTCTCTCAAACTGTCTATTGTATTTTGCACAAAACTTTCCGACTCTGAGTCGAGTGATGAGGTAGCCTCATCGAGTATCAGTATTTCGGGATTACGGTACAAAGCCCGTGCAATCGCAAGCCTTTGTTTTTGTCCTCCCGATAATTGTGCTCCATTCTCGCCAAGATAAGTACTGAAACCTGCCGGCAGCTTCTCAATAAATGACAGCAATCCTAATGTTTTGCATATTTCAAGAATACGATCCATGTTTGGTGAGAACTCGCCTACGGCAATATTTTCAACCACGTTACCTGCAAATAGCTCTAAATTTTGAGGTACTGTTGCTATTAGTTTTCGTAATGATTGATTCTCGAAAAATTCAATATTGTGATCTCCAAGATAAATTGCCCCTTCTTCAATTTGATAGAGCTTTTGGATCAACACTGCCAAGGTGGTTTTACCCGATCCACTTTCACCAATAATTGCCGTAATCTTTCCTTTTTCAATTTCGAGGGTAAAGTTTTTAAATACATCGACTCTAGTACCATAACTAAACGACACATTATCAAAACTGATATTACCAATAAGTTTAGGCTTTAATTCAATTTTATTCTCTTGACTTTCGCGTTCTAAATCCATGATCTCAAAAAGCCTATCGGCAGCTATAAGTGCATTTTGTATGGTTTTGTTCATACCTATCAGGCTAGATGCTGGACCTGTTAAATACCCAATTATCGCATAAAAACCCAACAACTCACCAGGTGTAATTGAATGATCGATTACAAAACCAGCCCCTACCCATAACAAAACAATGGTAAATACACGACTTATAAATTCTGATGAATTGCCCGAGAATATCGCGTTTAATCCTGATTTATAAACTGTTTTCAACAAGTCCACAAATCGGGTTTCGGTTTTTAGGTTAGCAAACTCCTCAATACCAAATTGTTTAATGGTTTTTACCGAATTTAATGACTCCACCAATTGGCTTTCTAGCTCTGCAGCATGTTCCATCAGCTTTCTTTCTTGTTTACGGTTCAAGTAATTTGTATAAAAATACACTAGACTATACAAGGGAATAACCAATATCATTATTAGTGACAACTTCCAACTATATATAAACATTAGTCCAAACGAGAATAAAACAATAAAAATATTCACTATCATCGAAATAGCCGTATCATTAATAAACGCTCTAATTTTTACAGCATCATTTATCCTCGAAATAACTTCTCCTACACGCATAGTATCGAAAAAGCGTTGAGGAAGTTTTAATAAGTGTTTATAGTAACCTAAAATTAAACGTGCATCAATTCTTTGTCCGGTTCGAAGCATAAAAATGCTTTTTGTTGCTCCAATAAAAATTTGAACAAACAATACAAAAAACATTATCAAGCTCAACAGATTTAAAAGCTTACGATTTCCGTCAATTAAAACAAAATCAGTTAATTTCTGTATATAAATAGATGTTGATAAACCAAGAACTGTATATACTAATGCTCCAAAAAGTGACTGGGCCAGTATACTTTTGTGTGGTCTTAAAAGATAAAGAAAACGTTGAATATTTGAAATTTTCCGGTTGCCGGTTTCGAAATTATCAGCAAGCGCAAAAAGCACTAAAATACCGGTCCATATTTTTTCAAATTCGCTATAACTAAAGCTATGAAACCTTCCATCTGCAGGATCCATATACGTTACAATATCTTTTCTCACTTTATAGATAACAACATAATGATGCAGAACCTCCTTAACAACTACATGGGCGATTGTTGGCAATGGAATTTGTGACAAGGCGTCAATTCCTCCTTTAACGCCTTTTGCCGTAAACCCTATTTTCTCTGCTGCTTTTATTAAACCCAAAACATTTGTACCCTTTTTATCGGTGCCTGCCATTTGCCTTATTCGGGCAACTGGCATACCTAATTTATAATGTGCCGCAATTGATGCTAAACAAGCTGCTCCGCAATCAGTAATATCTCTTTGTTTTAATTTAATGTTCATTTGCCCTATTAAAAATAAGTCCGCCGGTTTTGCGCTACCGGCGGACAATCCATAAAAATGATTTGTATAATTAGTTGTTTACTAATTTTGGGTTTAACCAATTGTCCAGTTTATCAAATATTAACTGGGCAAGAGTTCGTTCTGTTATTGTAAACCTTCCGGTTAAAGTCATGCCTTTTTTTAAATCACTTTTATACCCGTTTTTTAATTGTAAGTACGTTGTTTGTATCGAACACCTAACCTTAAATACAGGTTGATTATTTACATAAACAATGTCGCTTGATATTTCTTTCACCAAACCTTTGGCCATACCCCATTGATTATAATTAAATGCATCAAGCTGAAAATTAGCTTGCATCCCTTCATGTAGAAAACCTATGTCGTAAGGTGTTGCAAAGCATTCGATTATCAACTTACCTTTGGGGCTTATTTGCGCAAACTGAAAACCTGAAGGCACATATGAATTTTCTTGAATTCCTGCCACTTGCATTACCTCACCCTCAATTGGTGCAATAATTGTGTATTTTTTTATTTCTTCTTCTAGTTGGGTCATCTGGGTACCAAATTCAACATTTTCTTGTTTAAGCATTACTAATTCGGCATTCCATTTTCGTTGATATTGTTCATAAATGAATTTCTCCTTTTTAATCGATGCTAAATAATCATTATGAAATCTTTTATTGTCAACTTTTGTCTCTACTCTTTTTTCAAATAATTCGTCAGATATTTTCTTCAAATACAGAAAGTATTCGCTTTGAGATCTTTGCTGGTTAATTTGTGCTAAATATTCGTTATATTAACTGTAATACTTAGTAGTCAATAAGGAATCAGTGTTGTCATTGATAATTCCTTCAATATCGGCAATGAATTGTGAGTTAAGCCTAACCTTTTGACGCAAATTATTTAATCTTTCTTCCAAATGATTTGCTTTCATTACTAATAATGTATCGCCTGATTTAACCTTTTTGTTTTCTTGGAGATTATTGACAACAACCATTCCTCCAATCGTTGTTTGTAGAATATTATTCTCAATTTCAGATCGGATTATGCCCCGACTCTGTTTAGTTATATTAATCTTTATAAATGAGGTAAATGCTATTGATGTAATAACAAACATCAATACAACCATATATAATACATTGCTCTTTTGAGAATATTTTGCATGTAAATATTCTGTAGTGTGTTTTATTATTTCTTCAGGGAAAAGGTTCATATATAATTACTTGATCTGGTTTGTTGTTGCAAAAATATGCGTATTCCGTCCAGAAAAAAGAACTGAAAGATTTTTTATTGAAGAATACCCTCCATTAATTGATGTTAAACTGTTTCTTTCAACTACTAAAATAGGCTTTCGTACTACAACCTTTTTATTTCCATTAAAAACAAATGATCTTATTGAACGGTCAAAA
This sequence comes from Marinilabiliaceae bacterium, assembly GCA_016933045.1. Lineage (GTDB taxonomy): Bacteria > Bacteroidota > Bacteroidia > Bacteroidales > Marinilabiliaceae > JAFGBR01. The sequence goes on from JAFGBR010000080.1 coordinate 6,479, forward strand.
TAAATTTCAACATCCATACTTTTTAGTTTTTCAATTTCAATAAACAATTGACTGCGAGAAATACCAATTTGTTTTGCAAATTCAGATGCATTGCCTGTAATTTTTAGCTCGATAAGCTTCACCATTTTTTCGATGATGTAATATTTTTCGTTTAAGCTCATAATATAGTTTGTTAAGTTATTTGTAGCAAACATAATATAAGGGGGGGGGGTAAATACAAAATTTTTACTGATAATTGTCACTATTTTTTGACGAAAGGGCTTTTTTAGGGGATAAACGTATTTTTACTCATTCTTAAAAACCGCCTATAATCCAACCCCAAAACCCAAATAAAAATGGCGGGGCATGCTAGGGTAGTAGTATCGGGGGGCAGCATTGCCAAACGAAGGTGCGTTAACCAGCAACATCGATGCATAGCCAATATTGAACAAATTGTTGATGCCACCGCTCACTTTGAACGACACTTTTCCGAAA
>JAFGBR010000081.1 GCA_016933045.1 Marinilabiliaceae bacterium
CACAGGATTTTATTGACAATAATAAAGTTGTAATAAAAAACAATCATACAAGCTTTACGTTCGGTTTTAATGCAGGTGTATTTTATCCCTCCGATGTTAATAACTATATTTATTCATGGTTGGAAAATAAATATGGAAGTATTAATTCGGGGTACAATCTTGATATTTATCTGAACCTTTCTCTTTCATTGGGTTTTAGCCATAAATTAAATAAAAACTTAGAAATAAAGCCCATGATTGAATTATCAATGGCTCCAAAAATAATCACAGTTTATGCTGATGATATTGAAACTTATTCATTTAATAAGGTATCACCCGGGGTTTTAGGATTATTTCATATACCTGTTGGAAAACACAAACATTCACTTTTTTTTGGCGGTGGTGTTTTATACAATTTCTTAAGTTTTAAAGAATTTAAGGATAGTAGTCTGGGGTGGAGGGCAATAGGTGGTTTCTCATTTATGAATCATAAAAATTTTAATCCCCAGGTATTTATGGGATGGGATCAGGCAATAGGAAAAGCAACTAATAATAGTTATAACAGTTATATTAATAGCAACTCAATAGATCTTGACTATTCAAGTTTTAAAATTGGAACATATTTAAATTTTTAAAAATTTACTTTTTTAGTTCATTGAAGTAACAGCATTTTATTTTGCTATCAAAAAAGCCGGAATTAACTCCGGCTTTATCATTGTTCAGATACAATTAAAAGATTAAATAAATGCTTTAATTAAATAATATATCTACCATATTTTAGCTCTATTATCATTTGAAATAAATAAAGAATCATTGGGCTTAATATTAAAAGCCTTAACGAACTGATCCATATTTGGCAGAGGGCCATTAACCCGGTGTTCGCCAAGCGAATGGACATCTTCTTTAACCCTACGCAACATCTCTTCCTCTCTTATATTCTGAGCCCAAATACGAGCAAAAGCTAAAAAGAAACGCTGATCGGCAGAAAAACCATCAATTTTAGCTGGTTCAACTTTATTTTTAAGAGTATTGCGGAAAGCCTGATAAGAGATATTTAACCCTCCTAAATCGGCAATATTTTCACCAAGAGTTAATTCTCCATTGGCATTAATAGTATCTTTAACAACAAATGAATTAAATAGATCAACAAGCACTTTTGTTTTAGCTGAAAACTTTTCGGCATCTTCGGGTTGCCACCATTCGTTTAGGTTACCAAACTTGTCAAACTGACGCCCCTGATCATCAAAACCGTGAGTCATTTCATGTCCAATAACCACACCAATAGCACCATAGTTAACAGCATCGTCACCTGCCATATAAAAAAACGGTGGTTGAAGTATTGCAGCCGGAAAAACAATTTCATTAGCCGAAGGATTATAATAGGCATTAACAGTTTGTGGAGTCATGTGCCATTCTTCCTTATCAACCGGTTTCCCAATTTTCGAAATATTATAAATAAAATCGAAACGATTCGAATTGATAATATTTTCAGCATAAGAGTCTTTAGAAATTCTTAAACCAGAATAATCGCGCCATTTATTTGGATATCCAATTTTTACACTAATTGAAGATAACTTATCTAGAGCTTTTTGTTTTGTAGAATCACTCATCCAGTCGAGTTCGTTAATGCGCTGACCAAAAGCAATACGCAAATTTTCAACAAGAAGCTCCATTCGCATTTTTGCCTCGGGAGGAAAATATTTAGCAACATATAACTGACCAATAGCTTCGCCTAAAGCTCCACTTGTAGTATTTAAAACGCGCTTCCAACGAGGTTCCTGTTCCAATTTACCAGACAATGTTTTTCCGTAAAATTCAAAGTTAGCATCTTCAAAATCAGAAGATAAATAAGGAGACATTTCACGAACCACATGAGTAACTAAATATTTTCTCCAGGTATCTAAATCTTCATCCTGCACCATTTTTGCAACTTCGGCTAAATATTTTGGTTGGTATATATTAATATCAGATGGTACAGGTATATTTAATTCGGTAAAAAAAATATCCCAATTAACCCCCGAAGCCATCTCTTTTATACCAGCTAAATCAACTTTATTATATGTAGACTGTGGATCGCGGTTTTGAAGGCGTGTATTGCTGGCCAGAGCCATACGTGTTTCAAATTTCAAAATACTTTGAGCTGTTTTATGTGCAACTTCATTTTTACTACCCATATTAATCCATAATTTAGCAATATAATCAACATAAGCAGAACGAATTTTTTCAGCGTGTTCTCCCATTTCTGTATAATAATCCCTATCGGGCATTCCCAAACCATTCTGATAAATATTAGCAATCATCATATTGCTGTTTTTCATATCAGCTTCGGCAAATAAATAAAACAATGGAAAAGCCTGCTCTTTATCTAATTGGGCAATAACTTTTATTAAATCATCTTTATTATCAATAGAATTGATGTTATCAATGGTCGCTTGAAGAGGCTTTATTCCGGCACTCTCAATAGCATCAATATCCATACCTGAAGAAAAAAAATCACCAATTTGCTGACTAACAGCCCCTTTTTTGCCACTAATAGAAGCCACTTCTTCAATAATACTTTTAACCTTCTCTTTATTATCTTCAGCTAACTTATCAAAAGCCCCAAAACGACTTTTATCGTCAGGCAAAGGATTGTTTTTCATCCAACCACCATTGGCATACAAGTAAAAATTATTTCCTGGATTTACAGTTAAATCCATATCATTTTGATTAAAAACCGGTAGTTCTGCCATTTTATTATCTCCTCTTTGTTGACAAGCACTAATAATGAATACTCCCAACATGCTTATTTGTAATAATTTATTCATCATATATTAAAAAATTTAAGTCGTTTTGATCAAATAAACCATCTCATATCAAATCATTAATAATTATTGAAAAATAAGAAACAAAAATAGTAATATGAATTTCTTTTTTATATAAAAAGCATAAAGTATTAATCATATTTTGCATTTGTTCAAAAAACCAACTCGTTTATTTTTTGTTTTAATATTAAACAAATCAACCTTATAGTTGTATTTATTAACGTATATTAAGTTTAAATAAACATAAGACAGTGAATTAATTTGGTGTTAGAAATAAATTAAATAATAATAAAAAAGATGTCAACATTTGATATTATAATGCCTAAAATGGGCGAGAGCGTTGAAGAAGCAACCATCACAAATTGGTTTGTGAAAGTTGGCGATAGGGTTAAAGAAGACGATGCACTTTTAGAAATAGCAACCGATAAGGTTGATTCTGAAATTCCTTCGCCAGTAGACGGTTTTGTAAAAGAAATTAAGTTTGAGTTAAATGCCGTTGTTCCTGTTGGTGCCGTAGTTGCTGTTATCGCTTTAGAAGGGGAAGCGAACGACAAAGTAATAAAAGAAGAGAAACAAGCATCAGAATCGATACCATTGAAGCTTGAAAAGGAACAAGTTTCAACTCCTGCCGCCAAAATCAATAGTGAAGCTTTTAAAGAATCATCACGTTTCTATTCCCCACTGGTTAAAAGTATTGCAAAAGAGGAAAGCATTACTGTTAATGAATTAGATACAATTAAAGGAAGTGGAAAAGAAGGACGAGTTACTAAAGATGACGTACTTGATTATTTAAAAAACAAAGGACAGGCTTCTGCAAATGCCCCTGAAAAAGAAGTTATCAAACCTCAAACATCAACACCAACTGCAAAAGTTAGCGTTTCAATAGGAGCAGAAGACACCATCATGGAAATGGATCGGATGAGAAAACTTATTGCCGATCACATGGTGATGTCGAAGCAAGTATCGCCACATGTTACCTCAATTGTTGAAGCTGATATGACGAACATTGTTATTTGGAGATCGAGGGTAAAAGAGGCTTTCCAAAAGAAATATGGTGAAAAATTAACCTATATGCCTGTATTTACAGAGGCTGTTGCAAAAGCATTGCGCGATTTTCCGGGAGTGAATGCATCGGTTGATGGGGATAAAATTATTTACCGCAAAAATGTGAATGTTGGCATAGCCGTATCATTGCCTTCGGGTAATTTGATCGTACCGGTTATTAAACAAGCCGATCAAAAAAATCTTGCCGGTTTGGCCGCCGACATCAATGGTTTGGCCAATCAGGCTCGAAACAATAAGTTATCGCCAGATTCGATACAGGGAGGAACATTTACCATTACCAATTTCGGATCGTTCAATAACATTATTGGTACTCCTATTATAAATCAACCCCAGGTAGCCATTTTAGCAACAGGGAGCATTGAGAAAAAACCTGCCGTTATTGAAACACCAACAGGAGATATGATTGGCATACGACATAAAATGTTCTTATCGTTATCGTACGATCACAGAATAGTTGACGGTGCACTTGGCGGCAGTTTTCTACGGCGTATTGCCGATTACCTTGAAGCTTTTGATATAAACAGAGAAGTGTAAAAAAAGTATCACTATTATAGTATCAGGGAGCAAGACGTTATTAATCTTACTACGTGATACTTAATATAAAAAAAATAAACAATGAAAAGCGATGTACCTGTAGTATACAGTATTAAGAATACCGACAAGGAAACTCTTTTAAAATGGTATTACCTGCTGAATTTAGGTCGTAGTTTAGATGACCGTGCTCCAAATTACCTCAAACAAGCTATTGGTTGGTCGTATCATGCACCTGCAGCTGGTCATGACGGCATTCAACTAGCCATAGGTCAGGTTTTTAAAAAGAATAAAGACCATCTTTTTCCGTATTATCGCGATTTACAAACGTGTGTTTCTGCTGGTTTAACAGCCGAAGAAATAATCTATAATGGTATATCGAGAGATACTGATGTAGCAGGAGGAGGACGTCATATGTCGAACCACTTTGCAAAACCCGAATGGAATATTCATAATGTTTCATCATGTACTGGAAATCACACATTGCATGCAGCCGGTTTAGGTCGTGCGATTAAAACTTATAAAGAAAAAGATGCTGTTGTAATTAGTTCACAAGGAGAATCGTCTGTCTCCGAGGGGTATGTTTATGAAGCTGTAAATGGTGCATCGAACGAGCAACTACCTGTTATTTTTGTTTTCCAAGACAATGGTTATGGAATTTCTGTTCCTAAAAAGGACCAGACAGCCAACAGGAAAGTGGCAAAAAACTTTGAATCTTTTAAAAATTTAAGGGTTATTTACTGTAATGGTAAAGATGTTTTCGATTCGATGAATGCCATGACTGAAGCTGTAAAATGGGCTAAAGAAGAGCAAAAACCAGTGGTGGTACATGCCAACTGTGTTCGTATTCACTCTCACTCAAACTCCGATCGTCATGAACTCTATCGCGATGACAATGAATTGAGTTATGTGCGCGAATATGATCCTTTAGCAAAATACAAACGATTATTATTACGCTACAATAGAGCTACAGAAGAAGAATTAGAGGCCATTGACAATCAAATAGCTGAAGAAGTAAAAGCTGCACATAAAAATGGTTTAGCGGCACCACAACCATCTCCCGATTCTATTTACGATTATGTAATTCCCCCGGCTTATGAATCGGAAAAATATCCCGAAGGAGTTCATAATCAAAAAGGAGAGAGCATTAAATTCATACAGGCTTTAAACGAGACTTTAAAAGCCGAATTCCGCCACAATCCCGATACCTTCCTATGGGGGCAGGATGTTGCCAATAAAGACAAAGGAGGTATCTTTAACGTTTCGAAAGGCATGCAGCAGGAATTTGGCAAACATAGGGTTTTCAATGGCCCTATAGCCGAAGATTATATTCTTGGAACTGCCAATGGAATGAGCCGTTACAAAAAGGATATGCGAATTGTTGTTGAAGGTGCAGAATTTGCCGATTATTTTTGGCCTGCAATGGAACAGTTTGTTGAAACATCTCACGAATACTGGCGAACCAAAGGACAATATTCACCTAATATAACTGTTCGTTTGGCTTCGGGTGGATATATTGGAGGCGGATTATATCATAGTCAGACAATTGAAGGAGCACTTACAACATTTCCGGGTGTAAGAGTCGTTTATCCATCATTTGCCGATGATGCAGCAGGACTGATCCGCACCAGTATACGTTCGCAGGGAATGACCGTGTTTATGGAACCCAAAGCATTATACAACGCCCCAAAAGCTGCAACCGTGGTTCCCGATGATTTTGAAGTACCTTTTGGCAAAGCCCGAATCAGAAAAGAAGGCTCTGATTTAACAGTTATAACTTACGGAAATACCACTCACATGTGCATTGAAGTTGCTGAACAAATTAAATCAGAAGGAAAAGGAGATATTGAGGTAATTGACTTGCGATCGTTACTTCCCTGGGATAAAGAAACGGTTAAAAAGTCGATAGCAAAAACATCGAAAGTTATTATTGTTCATGAAGACAAAGTATTTTCAGGCTTTGGGGCAGAGGTTGCTGCAACAATAACCGATGAAATGTTTGAATTGTTAGACGCTCCGATTCGCCGTTTAGGATCAACTTTTACTCCTGTTGGTTTTAACAGAATACTGGAAGCAGCTGTATTACCAAACAATGATAAAATTTACAAAGGCATTGTTGAACTATTAAATTATTGATTAAAAACTTTAACCCTGCTATTTTTTCGATTAGTAAGGTTATCAAAAACTTATAATAATGAAGAAAATTGGCATATTTTACAGTTTTCGATCGGTTAAAACAAAACAACAAGTCGCTAAAATTGTCAAATATTTTGGCAAAGCAAATGTGCAGGAGGTAGATGCCGATGCTACTACAGGAGACGAAATGATGCAATATGACAAGTGGATTTTAGCTGTTCCAACATGGTTCGATGGCGAGCTTCCTAATTATTGGGACGAATTATTGCCCGATTTAGAAGATAGAGACTTAAAAGGTATTAAAGCCGCAATTTTTGGAGGAGGAAATCAAAAAGACTACCCCGAGAACTTTGTGGATGGTATCGGACTAATGGCAAACTTCCTTGAGAATTTGGGTGCAAAAATAATTGGCAGCACATCTACAAAAGGGTATTCATTTGAATCATCGAAGGCACAAAAAGGCAATACTTTTGTTGGGCTTGCACTTGACATCGAAAATCAAGCGGCATTAACCGATGAACGCATTTCAAATTGGGTTGAACAACTGAAAAAGGAATTTTATGCAAAATAATTAGCCTTTATAAGTATTTGGTTATTGGAGGATTAACTTTTTTTAAGATAATTTTCTTAAAAAATGAGACGAATTAAGACTTTCAGGATTGTATTTGAAAGATTTTTTATCCTATATTTGCAACCGCAAAAGAGAAACGTTGACTCAGTAGCTCAGCTGGTAGAGCACATCCCTTTTAAGGATGGGGTCCTGGGTTCGAACCCCAGCTGAGTCACGAAAAATGAAATGAGATCAGATATTCTGGTCTCTTTTTTTTTAATTAATATATGGTAGAGCATCCCGATTTTATCGGGAGAAGTCCTGGGTTCGAACCCCAGCTGAGTCACGAAAAATGAAATGAGATCAGGAAACCAGTCTCTTTTATTAAAAAAAAAATTCTAACACTCATATTAACAATTATTGGAGAATAGATTACATCTTAACAAGTAGTATCTCATATCTGCACAGACAGGGATATCACAGATGATTGATTTACATTGTCAATACTGAGTTTCCTAACTCTACAGGAATAAACCTATAATCCTATGAATTAAGAATGACTCAATTTCTACCGTATTATTTATTTACTCTCATCTCATGCAGCGCATATTGAAATTGAATATATTTGCGCATTAAAATTTTCAGGACGTGGAATTGGATATTTCTGACAAAAAAAAGATTTCTTCTTTGTGTAAAGAAGACGTAGAACAATGTTTGTCACTGCTAAAGTCGTTGGTTAATGACAGTAGTGCTTTGGTATTAGTGAGTGAAGATAAGCGGATAGATTTGCTCAAAGCAGCAGGTATGCTTGCCCGGCCGTCAAAAGAAGAGCTTTCGAAACGCCGAAAAGATCTTAAAAAAGCAAAAAAAACCGCTTTGCGTGTAGTGGATAGGGAGGCTCGATCGACAACCGGTATACGTTATGCCAGAACCTCAGACGTGTTTGTGGCTCCCAAACAATTGTCGACTAACGAAACAACTACAAAGGAAGATAAGCAATTAATTTCGCCACGTAACTGTTATGTGTGTAAAGCTGAATTTACCAAACTTCATCATTTTTACGATGCCATGTGCCCAAGCTGTGGCGACCTGAATTATAAGAAGCGATTCCAAACAACCGACTTATCAGGTCAAGTAGCTCTAATAACCGGCTCAAGACTAAAAATAGGTTATCAGGCAACACTCATAATGCTTAGGGCAGGGGCTACTGTTATTGCAACAACCCGCTTTCCTGCTGATTCGGCCATTCGTTTTGCAAAAGAGCCAGATTATGCCATTTGGTGTAATCGTTTACATATTCACGGACTTGATCTCCGTCATACTCCAAGTGTAGAATTATTTTGTTCTTACATTGAGCAAACATACAGCAGGCTTGATATTTTAATAAATAATGCCGCACAAACAGTACGTCGTCCTCCAGGATTTTACTCGCACATGATGGAAAAAGAGCTTCTGCCATTTCATGAACACGAACCGATAGTACAAAAACTTCTTTCCAGTCATCATAACTGTCTTAATATTATTGCACAAGAAAGTAAAATAGGTAAAGATACATCAAACCTTGCGGTAACATGGAAAGAAGAAGCTCCCGGACTAGGACTTAGGGCATCTGCACAGCTTTCTCAAATTCCGTACAGCTACGATGGGGTAATGCAGAATGAAGAAGTATTTCCAACAGGAAAGCTCGATGCCGACTTACAACAAGTTGATTTGCGCATTACCAATTCGTGGCGATTGCGACTGGGAGAAGTACCAACACCCGAGCTGCTTGAAGTGCAGTTGGTTAATGCCATTGCCCCCTTTGTTCTTTGCAACCGACTTTCGAGCATGATGAAGCGTGACTATACTGGGAAAAAACATATTGTTAATGTTACAGCTATGGAAGGTAAGTTCTATCGCTTCCAAAAGCCAGACCGTCATCCGCATACCAACATGGCTAAAGCAGCACTGAATATGTTGACACATACGTCGGCCAGCGATTTGGCAAAATATGGAATCTATATGAATGCCGTTGATACAGGATGGGTAACTGACGAAGACCCTGCTCAGATATCAGCACACAATGAAGAAGTACATGACTTTCAACCTCCGCTCGACATTGTAGACGGTGCAGCACGTATCTGTGATCCATTTATAGATGGTATTAACCGTGGAGAACATTGGTGTGGAAAATTCCTGAAAGATTATTTCCCTATCGATTGGTAAATTTACATTAACCTGCTTTTGTATTCCACCAAAAAAAAATGAAATTGATCTTAATTTTTATACATAAATAAAATTCAGAGGCTGTACATTATTAGCACAGCCCCTGTAAAAATAATCCTAATTGTCCTGATTAAAACCGGAACGTTCGAACCACTGAGTTAAAGTTTTTCCATACGATTCTGCCTGTTGAACAGCATAGTCTGGAATTGGAAAATACTGATGTGTTGGTGTATATCCTTTCCTTTGGGCGGTTAACTGACGGTATTTATTAAAGCGTATCAGGTCTACCTTCCTGCATCCTTCAAACATAAGTTCATGTCCACGCTCCATTAACAATGCATCCATAAAACCTTCATAACCAGCAACAGCATCGCCACTTAATGAAGGTAATCCGGCACGATCCCTAACATCGTTAACTGCCTGAAGAGCTTCACCATCTGGGACTGATTGGTCGCGACGTGCGACAGCTTCAGCATACATTAACAACACATCTGCCCATCGGGCTAATGGAATATCAGTTGGCTGAAATGAACTCTCAATCTCTATAGGAAATTTATTGATGATAAAGCCAGACCAAAGATTACCAATATCATCACGTGTTACCAAAGTAAAATCATTTCTCACGTAAGATGTTAGTATTGTATTTCTCCTATTATCTAATGAATCAAATGTATCATAAAACTGTGGTGAAATGTTAAAACACTGACCCCATCCGCCTCCTTGTGGATAAAAAGGAGAAGGTTGAGTTTCTTCTTCATCCAGATATTTCGACACATTCCATGGAAGAACATACCACGACAAGGGATTGAAATTACCATTAGCGGCCGATCCATCACCGGCTTCATTAGTTGATACAGCGGCAATAACTTCGACATTAAATTTATTGGCTTGTTTAAACTGATTGGCATAAGCATCGGCACCACCTGTTCGATACAATCCATATCCTTTATCAGAGGCCTTTAATTCATTATACATCTTAATTGCCTTATCGTAATAATCATCCATATATGACCCTTCGTTCAAGCAATGACGCATCAAACAGAATCTGGCATAATCGGCTGTGTACCTTCCTTTTGTTTGGTTATTAGGCATATTTAAAATAGCGAATTCAAAATCATTTGTAATCCATTCGGTCATTTGTTCCAACGTGGGACGAACCATGTTTTTCTCTGACTCGGTATCTCCAACCATTTTGGGATCAAGAATTACAGGTACGGGGCCATATATATGAAGCAAGTAATACATCATCAAACCTCTTAGCAATCTGGCTTCACCAACCAAAGCATCTTTTTTATCATCGGAAAGCACAGTTGCTGCCTGCAAATCACCAATAATCTTAGTAAACCTTGTAATATCCCTGATTTTCTCGAAATGAGATACATTACTATTTGAACTGCGACCATAATAAACACAATCGTCATAATTGGCTTGTGAAAGCAAGGTCCATGCGCCGCCCCACGATCCTATTTCCCATGCATTACTAATATCTGTGGTAACATCAAAAAGCCTTACAATTCCTCCTTCGGCAACATAAAAATTATGCTGAGTAGATCCAGTAAAATCATATGCCCAGTTAACAGAAAAAGGCACATAACAAGCCATCATGTATGCTTCATAATCCGACTCAGTTTTAGGAAAGTTAGCAGTAAAAAGGCTACCGTAAATTTTAGGATCAAAATTATCTTCACAACTACTTATTAATAGCGTGGATAAAACAATTGTAAGTATTATAAATTTATTTCTCATTGCTATCATTCTAAATCTTAGTTAAAGTTAATTTTTACACCAAAAGAAAAAGTCCTGGTTTGAGGATATTCAGCCTTTCCGCCTTTATAACTACCACCGGTGCGCACTTCAGGGTCAAAACCTTCGAAATTTGTAAATGTTAAAGGGTTTTGAGCATCGATATAAACACGAATGTTACTTATGTACTGGCTAAATTGTTTTAATAAAGCACCTTTAATGTTGTATCCAAGTGTAATATTCCTTACTCTCAAAAAAGAAGCATCCTGATAACCAATATCAGTACCGGCACTACCAGGAAGAGATACAGAAGCCAGGTTCCAGGCAATACCAGGTAACGTTCCGTTAGGATTAGATTCTGAATTCCAAATTCTTTTTGCATAGGTATTTGAATTATTTACCTCGTTAGCCAAATTACCGGCATGAGCCCAATCTAAAGCATAATTGTATTTATTAACCCCTAATTGGGAATACATAAATATGTCAAGATCAAAATTTTTGTACGTAAATGTATTTCCAAATCCAAAATAGATATCAGGAACTTCATTATTCATTTCCACATCGTCAACAGTTATTTCACCATCTTTATTCTTATCAACGATTATAGGATAACCGGGAAAACGAACATTAGCAGGTTGCGATTCGGGCATGTTTGACAAATCGGCATTTATCAACCCATTGGTTTCATAATAATAACGTGCATTTTCTGGCGCATCCTTACGCAACTCATATTCATTGTAGTCGTAGTTTGGCATCCTGTCTTTCCATATAGCATTGTATTTTGTTAATGTTAAGATAGAATTCCATAGAAATTCAGGTGTTTTAATAATTTCACCTGATAAACTTGCATCCCAACCTTCTCTTCGCAAATGGGCACCATTTATAGGATAAGTTCCGAACATTGACAGCCCGGCTGTATTGGCATCATCAAGCATGTGGGTGATGTTATTTTGAAACAAGTCGAAACTACCTGATAATCTATTGTTAAGAACATAAAAGTCAATACCGACATTTTTCATAGTCGTTTTTTGCCATGACACCTCCGGGTAATCCAAACCTCTCTGTGTGATTGGTATATATTGCTCTGCTCCCCCATTAAAAGTAACACGACTATATGGGGCAAAAGTACCGTAAAGAGTAGAACCCAAGTTATCGCTTCCAGTTTCTCCATAACTGGCTCTAAGTTTTAACAAGTTGATCCATGAAACAGAGCTCAGAAAAGTCTCATTAGATATTTTCCATGCCATTGATACTGAAGGGAAAATGGCATATTTTTTTTCAGGAAAGAATTTATCAGTACCATCCCGGCGTATGGTTGATGCAATTACATAGCGATCGAGAATATCGATATTTGCCCTGATAAACTGCGATCTTTTCTCGTCGTCAGAACGATTTGAACCCGGTTTGTACACACCACTGGCAGCACTGATATTATCGTTACCAATAGCATCATGCTGTCCATCGTAAGCAACATTAAGTTCACTACCCGAATTAAGATACTTACCAACACCGGCTACAAAATCAAAACTCAGAAAGTCCATAAATAATTTGTTAAAATTTATGGTCGCTTCATAAGTTTGGTTCTCTCGGCTATCGTTGGCCAAATTACCTCTTGATTTGTACATCTGGTCGAAGTAAACATATGAGGGAATATAAACAGAACGGTTGGTTGCCTCTTTGTTATTACCATAAAGCAATTTTGCTGTTAATATTTTTTTTATCAGATTAATATCAGCACTGAAATTCAGATAGATCCCATTTGTATTGGTATTATCTTCAATATCCTGAAGAGCAACAGCGTTAGGAATATTCAAAAACTGGGTATACTCGCCATCTTCACCTCTAACAGGCAGATAAGAAGGATAGGATAGAGCAGCAGTAAGTGCGCCAGCAGCCTGAGCACCACGTCCGCTTGAGGTTCCGCCAACAGATGAGTTACCATATTTATTCCGGTTTACATTAGTAGTAGATGTAAGTTTTAAAAATGGGAAAAGCTGCAATTGAACATTGCTACGCATTGCATATCGTGTCATGCTTGAATTTGACACCGTACCATCCTGATTAAAGTAATTACCCGATACATAATAGATGACTTTTTTATTACCCCCTGTAATCATCAGGTTATGATTAGAAATACTTCCCGGCTTAAGAATTTCATCTCTCCAATTTGTGGTTTTAGCATCAGCAATTTGTTGATCTGTGTATCGTGCCGTCCATCCATTATCGTAATCTGTTTCACCATAAACTCCCATCTTATTTTTGAACAGGTATTGTTCTTTGCTAAAGCTGTTAACCATTGACATATAATCCTGAGCATTGAGAGGATCGATGTAATCATAATTATTTACAACAGAATAACTACCATCGTAAGTTACTTTTAAGGATCCTTCTTTTCCTTTTTTTGTTGTTATGAGTATAACGCCATTTGCTGCACCAATACCATATATAGCAGCAGAAGCATCTTTCAATATTTCAACAGACTCAATATCTTCAGGATTTAAGCCAGCCAGGCCCGATCGGTTGACAGCTGCCGGTATTACAGTGGAAGTACCGCCAGAGCCGGGTTCAAGTGATTCAGATGGCATAACCACCCCATCAACCACATAAATAGGCTGTTCACCTCCACGAATTGAAATATCAATATTACCTCCAGGTTGAGCACTTGCAACCGTTGCCTGTAATCCGGCAGCCCTACCCAATAATAACTGAGGCATATTACTGCTGGCCGATTTTGATATATCACTTGTATTTACCTTAGAAATAGAAGTTGTAAGGTTTTTCTTTGAAACGGTACCATACCCTACGGCAACCACTTCATCTAATCCAATAGTACTTGTAACCAACTCTATGTCAATAATATTCCTTTTGTTGATATCAACAGTTTGCGTTTCGAACCCAATAAAAGAAAACAATAAACGCGTTATTTGAGAGTTTATTTGTATTGAATAAACACCATCTGCATCGGTAATTGTACCAATTGTAGTGCCGGGTACTGAAACTGAAACACCGGGTATTGGAGAACCTGTATTATCAATTACTTTTCCTTTAATTGTCTGGCTTGATGCGTTATTTTGCGCAAATACATTTACAAAAGCCAATTGTGATATTATTAAGAATAATACCAACGAAAACCTGACTATAAACGGTAACTTTAAGTTACACAAGTCAGGTAATTTACATAAAATTAGTTTTAGATTTTTTTGCATAATAAATTGATTTTTTTCACTGATTTTTAATGCTATCTGATATAAAAATATTATCAGACAGAAAATAAAATAGCCTGTTTGCTTTAGGCCTTAAGTTTTAGTGAATGTTCGATGTTACATAGGCAATGGATTTATAATGTATAAAAAGATCATTATCGATAAAAAATATAATTCAGAGTTATTTATCCGAAATGAACCTATTATCTTATAGGCAGGTATAAAAATATTATCCGACAATAATAAAATTCATTACAAATCGGACACATTTGAAGAGAAAATAACCATATTTTAAGCTGTTTTGCAGAACTTAATGAGTAACATCAAAATATGGTTTAAACAAAAATAAAAAGGCCCTATTCAATAGAGAATAAGGCCTTTAAACAGATTTAACTTAATTATTAACTAAAAAAAAGAGAAGATTATTACATTACGATTTCTATTCCACTTTTATTGTTATATGCGAACCATCCATATTATCGGCCGAAGCTGATAATATCAGATTTCCCTTATTACTAGCTGCTTGAACAATGGCAGTAAGCTGTCCGCTAAACAAATGCATCTGTGGCAGGTGAAAAAGATCCAGACATGTAGGATCGCCATTTGCTGCCGCCTTGTATGTTCCGGCACCATTAACACTAAATTTAATAAGACTGCTATCGATGGGACAAGGGTTTCCATCTTTATCAACCACTTTCACATTGATATATGCAAGATCGTTACCATCGGCATTAATGACCATCCGGTCGGCAGTTAGAACAATGCGTGCCGGTTTACCTGCTGTTCGCATAACAGCTTCTTGTTTTTTAATGCCATTGTTATCGTACGCTACCACTTTTACTTCACCCGGTTCGTAAACCACATTGTTCCACATTAACCGATACCTGTTTTGTAAAGTTGAATCATTTTTATGTTGTACACCGTAACTTTTCCCATTCACAAACAATTCAGCCGATTTAAAATTGGTATAAACAAACACAGGCGTAACAAGCCCTTCACGGCCTTCCCAATTCCAGTGTGGCAAAATATGAAGGGTATTCTCATTTGAGTTCCATTGACTGCGGTATAAATAATAACGGTCTTTTGGTATTGAAGCCAGATCAATTATTCCGAACATAGAACTGTGATTTGGCCATGAACCATCGTAGGGGGTAGGCTCACCCAGATAATCAAAACCTGTCCAAACAAATTGTCCTATTGTCCAATTGTGATCATCAGCCATAGCAAAGTCATTATCGGGCAGGTTCGACCACCAGCAATACTCAAGGTCGTAAGACGAGCACTGATTATCATCGTGTTTTACATTTGCTGCAATTTCGGGCGGAAATTTATAGATGCCGCGCGAACTTACTGTTGATGCAGTTTCGCTGCCCAACACCAGCTTATGCGACAACGTATCATAAGCCTGCTGGTACAGATGCACCCTGTAATTAAATCCAGGTACATCAAGCAAATTGGCTATACCATTTTTAAGCACACATAATACCTGGTCCATACCGCAAGTTATTGGTCGGGTGGGATCTTCACGTTTACAGATGTCGTGTAAAAATTTTGCCACCTCAAACCCTTCTTTTCTGCACTGGCTCGGCACTTCATTTCCAATACTCCACATAACCACACTTGGATTATTTCGGAAATGGTGCAACATATTCACCATATCTTTTTCTGCCCATTGGTTAAAAAACCTATGATACCCATTTTTACATTTGGCGATATCCCACTCATCAAAAGGTTCAAGCATCATCATAAAACCCATTTCATCGCAAAGTTCAACAAGCTCGGGAGCAGGCATATTGTGAGATGTACGAATGGCATCGCACCCCATATCTTTTAACATGGTAAGCTGTCTTCGAATAGCTGCTTTATTAACAGCAGCACCTAACGGACCTAAATCGTGATGGTTGCAAACACCTCTGAATTTTCTTTTTTTACCGTTTAAGAAAAATCCTTCATCGGCAATAAGCTCGATGGTGCGAACCCCAAAACGGGTAACATATTCATCAACCTGTTTTTTATTATCATAAACTTTAGTTACAGCCTTGTAAAGTGAAGGGTTTTCGGGTGACCATAAATTTGGGTTTTTAATTTGAAACTCCTGAGTAAATACGTTTTCATTCATCTGGAATGAGTTTCCTGTTGCTACCACCTGGTTATTCGAATCCAAAATATCTGTCGAAACAGTTACATTAACATTGCAATTTTCAACCTTGGTTACTAAAACAACTTTAGCCTGTTCATCAGATACTTCGGGAGTGGTGACATGAGTTCCCCACACCGGGATATGAATTTTTCCGGTAACAATAATGTGCACATTTCGATACAATCCGGCTCCCGGATACCAACGTGAAGACTCTGGCTGATTTTCTAACCTCACAGCTAAGGTGTTATTTTTTCCAGACTCATTTAAATACTCAGAGATATCGCAATGAAACGAATTGTAGCCATACGGCCAAAAGCAGGCCTTTTTACCATTAACAAATACTTGGGCTTCGCTCATAGCACCATCAAACAATATTTTGACAGTTTTATCTTTATCGTAATTATCAACATCGAAAGAAGTTCGGTACCATCCAACGCCAACATACGGCAAAGCACCTGTTCTACCTGTTTTTAAAGTAGCCTCTTTCTCAAGGTTTTGGGTAATTGCCACTTTTTGAAGATCGTTACTCATACTAAACGGACCATATATTGCCCAATCGTGCGGAACAGTTACATCCTGCCAATTACTATCGTCAAATTCAGTATATGAGGCAGTAGTATCATTGCGACTGAATTTCCATCCTTCTTCAAGCAGGTACTCATTCCGGTGAGAAGATTGTTTTTGAATTGCACTGCACCCAATAAGCAATATCAATAAAAATGTAATTAATAGATTTTTTTGAAGCATAAAAAAATTACTAATTTTTCGTTTATAACCTTTATTTATTAATGAATAGCACAGATATTACTGAATAATAAATTTTCTGACATGAGACTTTCCAATAGCCATTATTCGAATTAGAAACACACCTGAATTCAAGTCGTTATATGGAATTACTATCTCGTTATTGTTCACTTGTTGTAAGGTTTTAATAATCGTACCATCTGCTTTGTAAATATAAATATTCTCAATTTTATCGGAACATTTTACCTCTAAATAGTGCAGGTTTTGATTCATACATATTAAAACATCATTCAACGCTTTTGAAGGATTATCAATAAATGTAACAGTTGGTTGATCGAGACAGGTAACAGAAGCCACAGGTTTTACGGAATGGTCGACCGGTTTTATTATTAAATAGTCGATATTAGGTAAACCGTCGGCCAGTGTAGCAGAAACCGATATTGGATAGGTTCCGGTTTTGGAAGCAATATAATTTATTGATGATAAATTCCAAACATCCCACGATCCTGTTGAAGCAAATGGCACCGTACCAATTTCGTTTCCATTAATTGTTACAATTCCAGGTCGATTGGATGTTCCTGCATATCGAAATTCAATTTTATAAGTACCTTCTGATACAAAATTTACAGTCCAGTTTACAGTAACACCATTTAGGTTATCGGTATTGATAAAACCGGCTCCAGTAAAATTATCGTGGTTGCTGTCGATTGTACCGGCATTGTTTACGATACCACAGTAACCATCGGCATTTTCCTGAATTATAGTAGCAATACCAACCTGTATTGATTTCGTTTTGGATTTCACCACAACACCATTACTATCTGTAGCAGTGGCATATACGCTGTAAATTCCTTCGCCCGGGTTAGCCATACTATACGAGTAAGGAGCTTGGATAACGTCAACCACCTTTTTGTTATTGACATAAAAGGTTACTTTGGCAATTTCACCATCATCGTGAGTTGCAATAGCAGATAAAGTAATATCATCACTTTCTTCGTAAATAGCCCCATTTGTTGGTTCGTTGAGCGAAATATGAATCACTGTAGCAGGATCGGTATGTTTAATGCCAAGATAGGCATCCATTGCAATGGTTGGCCGACGAGTATTCGGATCCCAGGCAGTTAACTCATATACCCCAACCATTGTTGCTTGAGGTTCCCACCAAAAACAGCCTAATGCACCAATTTTCATCATCTCATCCATTAATCCAACCAGGAAATGATTTGATATGTAAGGCTCATACCAATAATGCCCCGTTTCAACAACCATAACTTTGGTATTATAACGAGCAATCATATCTTTCATGTTGTAAATTGACTTTTCAATTTCCACATCCCAATCCAGATGAGCCCAACGAGGGTAAGCTGACATACCGATAATATCCCATTTTGCACCTCGTGCTTTTAAAGCATCGAACATCCATCGGTACAGGCTGTTTTCGTCGGCATCGGGTAAATGCACAATAGCCTGAATGGTACTATCAATGGCTTTAATAGCATCGTAACCGCTATTAATCATCTTTGCAAAATTATCCATACCTCCGGGAGTGTCGTTGGTATTTCCATTAGGCCACAACATACCCCGCTTTGTTTCATTTCCAATTTGCACCCATGCCGGAGTAACACCAACATCTTTAAGAGCCTTTAACACATCGTAGGTGTGATCATAAACATCCTGAATGAGTTGTTCGGTAGTATGGCCTTCCCATGCCGATGGAATATATTGCTTGCCCGGATCAGCCCACGAATCGCTGTAATGAAAATCGATCATCACCTTAAATCCCTTGTCGTGAGCTGCCTTTGCTCTTGCGACCACTTCATTTTTACCACTTGGTCCATTAGCCGGATACCAAACCCGGTAACGCACGGAATTAACTCCTTGTTCCTTTAAAATGGTTAAAAGATCTTTTGAAACGCCATTTTTATCTTTAAAATTGGAGCCACCCCAACTAATATCGGCACCAAAAGCAAAATCTTCGTGTGCATTTCTGTCGAAAATGGTATCGGTTATGGTTTGTGCATTCACATCGTTCAATGCCAACAAAAAGGTCAATACCAACAGTAATAGTTTGTTTTTCATATATTTATAGCTGTCTAAATTGAGTTATTTAACAATTTTTTTGTTAATATCAACATCTTGTCCGGTTATTCTTAAGTAGTATAATCCATTAGGTAAACCTTTCATGTCGATAATATGGCTTTGCCCTTTGTTCAGACTTCTGCAGTATTGCGTTTCTCCAATTATATTGAACAACATTACATTTACAGTTTGTGTAAGTTCTTTGCTAAACATTACATTAAGCTTATCCTTTACCGGAACAGGATAACAAGTAATGTTTGTATCGGATTCCTTTTTAAGGATTAAGTTCGTATTCGTAATGATGGCATTACAGCTATCCCCGGTTAAAGTTATTCCCGTTATCTCCAGGTAATCAATATTTGCTAAACCATCACTACCTGTTGCTTCGAGACGTATATCGTACGTTCCTGCTTTTGCACTAACACTAACCGATGTGGTTTTCCAGTTAGTCCAGGATCCTGTAGCCGGGAAATTTACAGTTTGAATAGCGGTAGAACCATTCATCATAAGCCTTCCGGGCCTGTCGCTACCACCTCCATTGGCATACCTGAAAATGAATGGATATGTTCCGTCTTCAAAGAAACTTATTTTATAGTTTACACCTGTGCCCGATTCATTTGGAGTATTGGCAAAGCCATCTCCTGAGAATCCCGGATTATTCGTATCAATAGTACCATCAACACCGCAAAAACCAAGCTCATTTTCCTGGATCGTAAATGATGTTGTGCCCTGACTGTTCACTTCAACATTAAAAACAGCATAGCTTTTTGCACCACAGTCATTTGTGAAAGTTGCAACATAGTTACCTCCTTGATAGTTTTGGATGTTATTAACGGTAACTTCGCGTGTATTAGCAGTGAAACCACTAGGGCCATTCCATACCCATGAGCCCTCAGATGCAGACTGGGGGCCAAACTTAATATTATCACCAACACTTACTTTAGCGCTTGTAGTATCATTCCAGTCTCCTCCGTTAATTTGAAAATACGAGTCTATCGTTGATGGGTAACAGAAAGGTTCGCTTGCCAAAACAAGGTTGAAATCATCAACATTAACCCAGTTTCCACCATTCGCATCAGAATATACGCCTACTTGTATTGATCCATTAGTTACAATAATATTAGAAATAATAACTTGCGTCCAATTTCCGATTGAACTGTTTATTGAATAATTCATTTCACTTCCGCCAAAGTTTTTGACATAGATTTTTGCTGCATTCTGTCCGCCACTACTCCTGACCCATGCAGTAAGCCGGTATGTATCATTGGGTAGTGAAATGTTTTGATAACTGGTTACTTGATAAGGCGAGGAACCTGACTGTGACATAGCAAAGCGTCCCGGATCATGGCTACTACTGGCATTACTGGTTGCACTGCCGATGTTAGTCCATCCAGTCAATTTGCTTACGGAAACACGGTCGGCCTCAAAATTTGGATTTAACACATAATTGTTTCCACTACCAACCGACCAGGTTCCTTCGGTTGCATTGATATTCCATTGACTGAGTGAATGAAAGATTGGCTTAGTACCGTCGAATGCAATGGGGCACCATTGATTATAACCTATACCGTTTCCGGCAAAGTCGGACCAACGATCCCCTCCAAATATTACAAAAGACCCTGTAGAACCATTTACGGCAAATGCAAGGCCACTTTGTGTTACATGTGAGTAATCATTACGTGTACCATCAATTATAAACTCAGAAGAATATGGGCCCCAAATGTTTGTTGCCGTAATACAATACGTGTGTGATGTATTCCAGCCATGAAGGTCGGATGATATGAAATAATAGGTACTATCGTGCTTAAATAGCACGTTACCTTCACGTCCGCTTCCTTTGTGAATTTCTACACCTGGCTCTACATAAAGATAATCAGATGGACGGAGACGTGAAATATATTGGTGGCCCCTTCCTTCCACATTGCAGTAAGCCAAGTATGCCTGCCCGTCGTCATCGGTAAATACCGATTGGTCACCAGTCATGTCGTTCACCACATTTTCGATGACCGATTGAGAAGCCACCACTTTAAATGGGCCGGTAGGTGTGTTGCTGGTTGCAAACATGAGGCCCGGGTACTTTTGGGCAATCAACACATATTTACCGGTTGGTTCGTTATAGGCGCAACCAACACGTCCAATCCAACCGCCTAAACCATCAGCACCAGTCAATAAATCACCTTCAAACTTCCAATTTGCAAGGTCGGTAGAAGAATAACAAGTCATGGTATTAAATTGGTAACCACTATTTTTGCCGGCTTCGGGGTTGTTGTAATAATCATCGACACCATGATACCTTACACCATACCAATAATAGGTAGTGTCAACTTTCAGCACACCACCTCCCTGTGTATAGATCGGATTTCCATCTGTATCATGCCAAAAGACATCGTTTTGTATTGTTTGACTAATGATGCTAAAACTACAAACAACCATCAAAGCGACAATTATAAGAAAAGTTTTAGTTGTTTTTAGATTTTTCATAAATTCCTAACTATCTAATTTATATTTATTTTTATCAATTTATTTAAACTTTTAATATAAATATCCAATTTAATAATTCAACGTATCAGGTTAAATAATAATCTCCATTTACACGCCCTGTTAAATAAAACCACACTGTATTATTAAGTAACTAAAAAGGGAAATACCTCTACAAAAACTAAAAAACCAGAATAGAATTATTAAAAGATTAGTAAAACTATATTTCATCAATATTATCAGGAAGCACAAATCGGACAGATATGAAAAAAAATAAACCCCAAAGAGAATTATAAGGAGGATGATATCAAATACATAAAATAAAAAACAGCTTTATTAAGCATCTGTTTATTATAACACATATAACAGATCTATAAAAACATACAAACTATTATCGAGATTTTTAAATTAAATACAGCGACTAATTTTCTTCAGCTTGTTCGATAAACTGCCGGGGGGTAAGTCCAAATCTTGACTCAAAACATTTTGCAAAGTAAGAATGATTTGAAAAACCAACCATATACATCACTTCAGCGATAGTAAAGTTTTTATTTGAAAGATACATGGCTGCTTTTTTCATTCTTATGGACTTGATGTAATCAACAGTTGTTAATCCAGTAAGCTGTTTTACCTTACGATAAAGCTGCTTTGAACTAATATCGGCCAATTCGCATAACACATTCACATTTAACTCAGGATCATCTATTTTATCTTCGATTATCCGGGTTATTTTGCCAAGGAATTTTTCATCTAACGACTCAGCTTTTTCAATTTTTGGAGAAGTAAGGTTTTCGATCCTAGCTTTTTTCTCAATTAATTTTCTGTTTTCAAGTATTTGTTTTACACGAGAGTATAAAATTGTAGAATCGAATGGTTTAGCAATAAAAGCATCAATGTTTAATTGAATACTTTTTAACTCAGTTTCTTTATCATCCTTAGCAGTTAAAAAAACCAATGGAATGGTTGCTGTCAAAGTGTTTTCTTTAAGTTTCTTTGCCATTTCAAGGCCATCCATTACAGGCATCATAACATCAGCAATGATAATATCGGGTTTTAATTCCAGACAGGCTTTAAGTCCGGTTTTTCCATTATGGGCTATCACACACCGATAATCAGAAATAAACGTATTGTAAACAAAATCGGCTATTGCCACATTATCTTCAACAATAACAATAAGTTGCTTCTCAGGTTTGTCATCTTTGGCATTTTTACCATGCGGTTTTTTTTCCACCTCAGAAACTACCACAGGCAGCCATACCGAGAATGTAGTACCTTCGCCCAGTTTCGATATTACTTTTACATCACCTCCATGTAGTTCGATATAGTTTTTTACCAGGAACAAGCCAATGCCTGTACCCTCTGGTATTTTTGAACTGTTATTTGACTGAAAAAAACGTTGAAAAATGTATGGAATATCTTTATCTGGAATCCCGGAACCGGTATCTGATACTTTTATTTCCACACCATCCTGTTGCGCAAAGTATTCAATTGAAAAGATAATGCTGTCACCGGGGTTGACAAATTTACAAGCATTTGAAAGTAAATTATTAAATGCAGACTCAATTTTTACAATATCGATATTAAGAAATAATTGTTGAATATTTGTATTGAAAATAAATTCAATCTGCTTGTCTTTTAAACTCTCATGGTAAGTTGATAAAATGCTGCGAGCAAATTCGACCAGTTCTACTTTAGAAAGAAGCAGACCAATGTTAACTTTGCTGTCATCGCGATAATAATCGATTGCCTGATGGATGAGCGAATTTAATTTCATTGCATTTTTATGAACCATTTCAAGTGCATCGCGGTCTTTTTCGTTTTTAATACCTTGTATAAGACGACTCAAAGGGGCAATAATTAAACTCAGCGGTGTTTTAAACTCATGGGCTACATCGGTAAAAAAAGATATTTTAAGTTTTGATTGTTCCAATGATTTCTCTTTCTCCATCTGTTCATATTTCATCCTGTTTCGGGCTGTAATAAAGTAATAGACCCACCAAATGAAAGACATTATCAGTAACAAATAAATGATCCTGGCAAACCGGGTTCCATACCATGGTGGAGTTATGGAAATAGTGAAGTTTGTCAGTGACTTGATCAGGTTGTCCTCATTACTCATTTTACCCATTGTTATATCATATACACCCGGATCTAATTTACTGAGCTTTATTCTGTTTTCACCCGGTGTTAAGGTTGTCCATTTTTTGCTGTCATTGTTTTTATATATAAAAGCACCCCTGTTTTCTTCTGTATAGTTAAAATCAGTAATATCTAACTCAATGTTATTTTGATTGTATGTAAGTTTAATTTTATTGGTATAACCTATGCCCAGGGAACCTTCTTTACCTTTATAACGTTCATTATTAATGTAAATGGCACTAACAACAATGCTCTCATTAATGATTTGGTTTTGTATATCGGGTTTCGATAAAGCCAGCATATCAGTTCCTCCCAAAATAATTTCATTTTGCAACACATCGAAATAAATGCTGGTAAAGGCTCGATTCATTGTTGTGATATGTCTTGTGGCGTAATTATCTTTATCAACAACCCATATTCCTTCAGTGGTTGAAATCCATATTGACGACCCCACCTCAGTCATTGCTAACACCTCGGCATTTTTAGCCCCGTTGAGAGTTATATTATCTGCTTTTCGATTATTGGTTTCAATGCGGACAACACCATTGCGATACCCTGCCCATATATCCCCATTAATATCTGCCAATAAGTAATTAGGAATTACTCCGGAAGAATATTTATTTATTGGAAAAGTTGAGATATCTAACGTAACACTATTAATAATATCAATTCCACTATTCCGGGCAAGAGTCCATACATTTCTACTTTTATCTAAAACAATGAAATCGATATTATTACCCGACAAACCATTTTTGGTTGATAAGTGTATGTCGGCTATTTGAGAATAATTATCTGAAAACAACTTTTCCTTGCTGATCACAAAAACACCACCGTTATAACTTGCCAGCCAAAATCTTTCCTTATCGTCTTCAAGAATATCATAAGCCCAATTAGCATTTTTAATTCCATCGGGCGCATATATTAAATATTGAATAAAACTTTGAGATTGTCTATCGAATCTGTTTAAACCATAATCAGTACCTACCCAAATAGTACAGTTGCTATCCTCAAATATATGTCGAATATGATTGTGTGAAATATGATACCGGGTACCACCCATTTTATACCATTTAATTTCCGGTTTCTGTTCAATAAGTTGTTCACACATTATTAAACCATTCGTACCTCCCAACCAATATTTTTTTGATGAATCGCGATAAATGAAATAGAATTGATTGCCCTCTCCGGTTCCGGTAATTGTATATATTGGAATGTGGTATAAACTTCGTTTTTTGGGTGATAATGATATCCCGTTATCAGTTCCTAACCAGATGTTGTCCGATTTGTCGTTAAACACACACCACACCACATTATTTGCCAGCGATTTTGGTTCACGTGAATCGTGAAGTATATATCTTTTTTCTTTTTCATTAAATATGCATAATCCGTTGTCGGTACCAATTACAAGATTGTTTTGGTAATCGAGAGCCATTGATTTAACAACATCAAACTCACCAATATATTCTAATTTTTCGGTCGCGGGAAAATATTTTAACAGACCGCTACCTTGACCCACCCAGATGCATCCATTTTTGTCATCTTTTAATATTGAATGCACGAAATAATTACCACCAAGCCTGTTAATATCTAATAGTTCAAATTTTTTACTTTCAATTGAATATCTGGCAAATTTTCCATTAGAACCCATATATATATATCCGGCATCAGCTAATAATGAATAATTCATCCGGTGTTTTTCCCATTTCTCCTTATCAAACCATAGTTGGCTAATTGTACCTGTTTTAATATTGTATATGAATAATCCATCAAAACACCCAATCCATATATTATCACCAACCTTTTGCAAAGACCTGACATCCTGTTTAAAATCCGATAATATGGGTTCATACTGATCTGTTTTAATATTATAAAGCAACAATCCAAATTCAGTTCCTTGCAACAAATGGTTATTAGAAATAAAAAGACCACAATTGCTAACACAGTTTGATATATTACCGGGTGAATAATGAGGATAAGCAGTATAACCGTCAAAACTATATAATCCTTTATCGGTTCCAAACCATATCAGCCCTAAAGAATCCTGTAGAATAAAACGAACAGAATTAGCTCCGTCATCTGGTTTATAATTATCAAAAACTCGGTAATTATGCACCTGTGCATTAACACATAAAGGATATATAATGAGAAATAACTGAAAAATCCGTTTCAGCATAGTTCTTTAATTCTTTTGTGAAATTTTCAAATAAAACATGTATTAAAACATTTACAGCTTATAATTTTAAAGCACTTTCCATACCTGTATTGAAATATACTCCTTTTCAGGAACCGGTTTGCAAATGAATATGGCATTATTCAACCATGCATACTTTGAATTTACCGGGGCTTCAAATTTAGGCGCTGTACGGAAATAAACTTCAGATGATCCAAGCGAAGAACCTCCTTTTTGTGGTTGTGGCTGTAACAACAATCCAATATTACGAACATGGATTAATACGTTGTCGTCTGTTTTTATGGTATAAATAGCTTCCAATTCGGTACGTCCCAATTCCTTATTAAAATATTGATAATCAGCACCTCCACTTAAAACAACACCTTTCATTTTAGGCCCTTCAAATTTACCGCCCGTAATAGGAATAATAATCCGTTCGCCATGCATAGTTGTTCCAAGCACTTTTGCCGGGTCAATGGTTACCTTTAATTCGCAGGTAAATTCTAATTTAGGTGCGATATAATCCTGGGCCCGCAAGATCATGTTAAAAACAAGCGTAAGAATGATTATTACGGCATATTTAATTCTATTCATCTTTTTTTATTAAAAAATAAGTATTACAGCCAGAAAAAAAAACATATTATTCAATTACAGGCAAAGTCAAAACCGATTGAAATTCTTTATCGCGATAAACAGTTACTTCAGGTGCGGGATTCAATCGCGGCGTTCCGCGACCAGAAAAACTGATGGCCAACTGAATTTTATGACCCGCATTAAAAACCATCGATATTGGTAGAATGGAAAACTCAAGCAAAGTGGGTTCGCCCGGCACTAACGGGGTAACATCGGCCTCATTACAGCTGTGATAAGGTAATCCCAGTTTATTGTAGGGCGGTTCAGCCAGTTTTCGCATCGAAGCTCGTAGCTGCCCCTGAACGTTGTACGAGGTGAGTGTTCCATCGGGAGCAACATCCTGAATGGTAGCTACAAAATCGCCATCGGTGGCTGTTGACGATACCCAAAGGCTGATGGTGGGATGACCGGTAACCTGAACATCTTCACTTAGTATTTCAGTTTCGTAAATTACAGCTCCTTTTGTTGTTGAATTGGGGTGGAAATCGTACGAAATGGTTGTTACATCCTTTCCTGGTATTTCGGGTTCTGTCGTACTCAATGATCCTTCACCAAGATAAAAATTAACTCTTTTTTCTTCGGGCAGTGGCCACGAGGCCGACGATTGCCATTCGAGCCCTTCAGGAGCATTATAGGTATAATAGTAAACCGGATCTTCGTCCATTATGCCGTTATCAATCCCTTTTAGCCAGTAATCGAAAAAACGAAGTTCCTCAATGACAATATCAAAACCTGTCGTTTTCATCGATGTAAACCAATCGCAGTGAACACCCGGACCAATAATCAGTTTTCGAGGAACAGTAAAGTTGTTAAAGGCAAAAAACGGCCCTGGTTTTGTATTTCCCTCATCCCAGTTTACAGCCATATACATGGCGATACCTGATGCATTAATTTCTTTCAGATAATTTGAAGGACTGCTATGTTTCCACCATTGTTTTGAACCCTCATCAGTAAGTGTTGTAGAATGACTATCGCGATATGGTATGTGACCCGTATTTTCAATGTTACCTGCATGTTCGGCAATAGCTAGTTTTAATTGCGAACTATCGGTATCACCATCAACCGGGGCAGCCATCAAATCTCTTCGTTGCTGTGCTGTAAGTTCACCTTCGGGCTGTGACCATGGCCTCCATTCACTAGACATCCCGCCGGCAACGCGAAAATCGTATACATCGAACTCAAAGCTCATCGGAAATATTGCTTTCAGGTGGGGAGGGGCAGTAGTGACTGCCTGCATTTGACTTCCACCGGTAGC
The DNA here is from genome assembly GCA_016933045.1 of Marinilabiliaceae bacterium. Classification (GTDB taxonomy): domain Bacteria; phylum Bacteroidota; class Bacteroidia; order Bacteroidales; family Marinilabiliaceae; genus JAFGBR01. The sequence continues at coordinate 27,855 of JAFGBR010000081.1, forward strand.
CGAGCACCCCCACATACCAATATTGCCGTCACTCCACGGTTGTACTGCCAGCCATTCTGTAATATCGTAGGCATCGGTGCGGGCTGCACCAATCCATTCGCCACGGTTGTAGTTCTCGTTATGGCCAAACGAACCAAATAAACCACGAAAATCAACCGTGGCTACCACATAGCCATATTTAACAAGTTGAGCTGCTGTTCCGGCATAACACTCAACGGTCATTCGCTCATTCGAATTATCATTGTACCTGCGATTATAAGGTGTATGCATCCACAATACCGAGAGTGGTTCTTCTACAACTTTCCGGGTAATGGAATCAATGGGCCTGCAAATATCAACAGCCAATTTTACGCCATCTCTCATTTCAACGTATTGCGAACTAAGATGGTAATCATCGGCATAAAGAGGTTTGCTGTATCCAAAATATTCGCCATACTTGGATATGCCATTATCGCAATATGATTTTGTTTTTTTAGTTGCACAGGAAAATGTAAGACTTAAAAATAAAACGACAAAATAGATATTCATATTTCGGAAAAATTGAATAGGCCTAAATTTACTTGTGCTGTAGCTTATTTTCATAGCTATTTGTATAATATTGTTTTTAATCTTTTTTTAATGATTAATTTTTTTTTGAATCCATTGTCCAACCCGGGTATACAGATAAATCCTTTTCAAGGAACAGGGCTGAATTGTCTTTGTCTTTAAACATCCAATCGAGCCAGTCGAGCGCCATTTTTGCGAAAGAACCTCCATATTGTTCTGCGAAAGTTCCGCCATGTCCGGCTGTTGTATGATTGGCAAAAACGACCGGAACATGATCAATTCTTTCGTAGTCGAGTATGGCATTTGCGTACGCAACATCCGACTCGCCTCCAATGATATAAATAATTTCACCGTGCAGCTTTTCCAACGATTTGGTACTTGCCCCGGCCATGGTCATATTGCCCATGCCGGCATTAACGATCATATAGGTTTTAATGCGGTTGTCATCAGCTACGCGAAAAACTTGAGCCCCTCCACACGATTGTCCACCGGCAGCGATTTTGGATAAATCAACATTATTGAAATAATCTGTTCCTTTTGTTTTTGCTTGCTCCGAAATCCAATCCAAAGCTTTAAGCAATTCGTCATCGGGTGTATGCTTATGTTCTCGTTCTTCAACGGTCATCTGTAATGCACCAATGGCAACAATGATATAGCCTTGAGAAGCCACTTCGGTTAATAATTTCTCGTGGTGAATAGATGAGTTCATACAACCACCATTGGCCCATACTATAACAGGTAATTTCCCTTCTTTCCTAACTGCTTTTTTAAAATTTTCGGGACGATAAACTACGAAATCAGGTAATGATTTTTCGGTTGCTGCTATGGCTTTGTATGGTCCGCTGCCTCCATGATCAACGATTTTTGAACCTACTATTTGTCCGAAACTGATGGTGTACAAACCAAGTAAAACCAATAATAATATTGAATATTTTCTCATTTTAGCATTATTAGTCAATAATTTCAAATTTTCCGATGTAGGTTTTAACATTCGTACTTAATTTAATAATGTATAAACCTGATTTTAAGTCACTGCAAGGTACTTCCACATGATTATTCTCTGTAATGGATAAAGATTTTACCAATTTGCCATTCGTTGTGTGTATACCAATTTCAGACATGTTTTCGGGAGTCGATACATATAATAATTCTTTTACCGGTACCGGATAAATCACCATTTTTTCATCTGAATTATAAAGAAAAAGAGAAGTGGAATTATCATCAGGGCATTTTGCTCCAACCGGTACCACTGTAGTTTCAAGGGGAATAATTCTCATATAGTCAATATTTCCTAATCCTTCGTTTTTTGTGGCCGAAACAGAAATAGTTACAATTCCGGGATTAGTGACTGTATAATTAATGGCAGCCAAGCTCCAATCGTCCCACGATGCCGTAGCGGGAAAATCTACAACGCCAATATTATCTTCATTAATTATGACTTTTCCTGGCCGATCAGAGGACGATGCATAGCGAAACAGTATTGAATATGAGCCTGTCTCAGTAAAATTAACAGACCAATTAATGGTAACACCACTTTTGTTGTCTGTATTAATAAAACCAGTACCGGTATAGTTTAGGTGGTTGGTATCAATACTTCCTTCATCGTTCGTTATGCCACAGTAACCATCAGCATTTTCCTGAATTGTTACCATGGATCCCACTTGTATTAAAGTCGTCTCAGATTTATTTTCAAGGCCGTCATCTCCTGTAGCAACTGCATATATTGAATAAACTCCGGCTTCTAATTCAGAGATTTCGTATGAATAGGGTGCCGTAAAGTCTTCTCCAACCGGTTCCTCATTAACCCAGAAAGCAACTTTTACAATCTCACCTTCAGCATGGCTGGCTTCTGCCTCAAGATTAATACTTTGGTCAAGCTCGTAAACAGCATTTTTAGCAGGAGCGATTAATGAAACATTTATCAATACAGAAGGTGGTAAAACGACATCACAATTATCAAACGAAAAGTTACGGGAAAGAACCGGCCATCCGTCAAGCATTTTCATTCTAAGAATGTCATACTGGGCAAACCCGTTCCTTTCACCATTATAAAAGTGCGTTGTTACATAGTTAGCGCATGAGTCGCGATAGAGGCTAAAATGTCCGGGGCCAATGTATTTTCCATCTTTATTTGGAAGTAAAGTTCTATAATCGGTGTAGGGACCATTGACATTGGTTGAGCGGCCTACAATTATGTAATAAGTACTTTCCAGCCCTCTACAACATGCCCCCCGGTTTATAACCAGATAGTAATAACCATCTTCTTTAAACAGTGCAGGAGCTTCGTACGAACTGCTACCTCCACCGGCAAGGTGTTTTACTTGCGTCGTTGCTAACCCCGTAATTGTATCAATTTCAACGATGCCAATTCCTCCGCTAAACGATCCATACACCATGTAAACTTTTCCATCGTCGTCTTTAAACATACCCGGATCGATGGCATTGATATCAGATCTTGAATTAGACGAAACAACTTTACCCATATCCTCCCAATTGGGATTGTTGAGCGATGTTGACTTAACACAACCAATAGCCGAGTATGAACTGCCAAATGATGAGCAGGAATAATATAAATAATAGGCTCCATTCATGTAAATAATATCCGGCGCCCATAAATTTCCGTCGGTATTAGCCGTTTCGCCACTTCCAAAATAAGGAATAGTCCATGCCGGGTAGTTCGATTTCCAATTAGAGCCCGGTTGAAATATGTGATTATTACTGGAAGTCCAGTTAACCATGTCCTTAGAATATGCTGCACCTACCCCTGGTGCTGTAAAAAAGTGCCAATAGTTATCACCGTCTTTTATTAAAGTTGCCGGATCATGGGAAAACAAACTACCCTTTAGATCAACAGCAAAGCTTTGGTTTATCGAAGCAAGTGCAACTATTACAATAAGCAATAACGCTTTGTTTGGCTTTTTCATTTGAATAGCTATCAATTATTATATTTTATTCTTCTGTATTTATTTTTTCATCGATATTTATCTCTTCGTCTGCTTCAAAAACAACTGTTGGCCATTCGACTCTATCCCAGGTTATTTCTTTTACAACAAGCTTCGATCGTCCGTGGTCGTGTTTGTCGTAGCCATGTGCCACAAAATATGTTTTTCCGTCGAAATCGTAAACTGCACAGTGGCCAATACCGGCATAATTGTCGTTGGGACCTGCCACATAAGTTCCACCACCCGCATACATTGGTACACCATTTTTATCAAAGTAGGGGCCACGAATATCGCGCGATCTACCCACTACTGTGTTGTAGCTGCTTTCCAATCCTCTACAACAATAATCGAGCGATACAAACAGATAGTAGTACTGGTGTCTGCGATAAATAAATGGTGCTTCAATGGTGCCATCGCCAGGGTCGGTATCGGGCATTCCAAATGTACGTTCCTGTTTGGCTACGGTGTACCATTCCTGTGGTTCGGCCAGAGATTTCATATCAGGAGCAAGTTTTACCAGTTTTATACCACCCCAAAACGAACCAAATGATAACCATCCGGTTGATTCTCCGCCCCATTTTCGTTCAAAATAGACATTTGCATCAATGGCATTCCAGAAATCGCGTCCGGGAATCGATTGAACAATCATTCCGTGATCAACCCAATTATAATCAGGGTCATCCTGATTAAGTGTTTTATTGGTCATTACACCAATTGCCGATGTATTTTTTGCGAATGCCGATGGAGAATAATACAAATAGTATTCTCCATTATAGAATTGAATATCGGGAGCCCAAAATCCTCCACGATATCCGGGAATAATAGAGTCTGTAACCCATTCCAACTTACTTGGCACAGGCTTTAATTTTGTCCAGTTTTGCAAATCAGTACTTTTTGCCATACCACCACCGGTTACAAAAAGATAAAAGGTACTATCCTGTTTTATCATTACCGGATCGTGAGCTATGTATCCTTTTGAGTCACTTGCTTGCGTTTGTTGCTGAGCCGTTGCTGTCAGCGAGAGGCCTGCTATCAGGCATAGCAGTAAACATTTTTCGATTAGGTTGATTAACATATCAGAAGATTTTCAGTTCTTATTGTGCATTTATTATTTGATCATTTGATATACCTTGTCAAGGTATTGTGGATAAAGAGCGTCGCGGCGAGCCATATTTATGTAGAACAACGCAATCAGGTTGTTTTCGGGGTCGATGATGTATTCCGTACCAAACATTCCACCCCATGCAAAAGCCGTATTCGATACAGCCGGAACGGGCTTTTTTAGTTCGTTATATAACTCGAATCCTAAGCCAAACTGAAACCCTTTGCCTCCGGCATTAGGTTCCGGTAAGCGGTTTATGGTGGTCATCACTTCAATGGTTTCGGGTTTTAGGATACGTTTTCCGTTGAATTCGCCTTTGTTCAGAAGCATTTGGCAAAATTTAGCATAATCTTCAATGGGGCCGTTTAAACCGATGGCTCCTTCGCAGTAGGTTTGTTGTGGGCTAACTGTTCCTTCGCTATAAATATTAGTTGCCGATTCAAGTTTACCATTAACAGTACTGTAAGCTTTTACAAAACGGCTTAACTTACCTGGTTCGTAATACCAATCGGTGTTATCCATACCCAACGGAATAAGAACATTTTCTTTTACATAGGTTCTGAGCGATTGTCCCGAGATGCGTTCAACCAGGTATGCCAACATATTGGTGCTGATGTGATAGTTCCACTCGGTTCCGGGGTCGAAGCCTAACGGATACTTTGCCAGGGCAAGCATCTCTTCTTCGAGATATTGTGCCTGGTAGTTGCCGCCTCCGCTGTGCTGTCCGGCCGGGGTTTCAGTTGGCATCATTCCGCCAAACCCGGCAGGGGCATCGCTTTGTCTTCTTTCGGCTTGTTTAATCTTACCCACCAAACCTGCGTTTATCCCCGATGAATGAGACATCAGATGAACAAAAGTCATTGGACTGGCTACCGGCCGGGTTTCGTAAGTGCCGTCATCATATACTTTTGTCACCACCTGATCGGGTATCTCAGGAAAATATTTCGAAACGGGATCGTCTATTTTCACCAGGCCTTTTTCAACAAGCGTCATAAAGGCTACTGTGGTTATGGCTTTTGTTTGAGAAAATAATATGTAGTAATCATCTATTGAGGCGGGAATCTGGTTTTCGATATCTTTCAGGCCAAATGCGTTTTTGTAAACAACATTTCCATTTTTAGCCACAAAAGCAGTTACACAATTAAGTTTTTGCTCGTCAACAAACGATTGCAACAATGAATCGATACTTTTGATTTGAGTTTGATCGATTTCTATATGGTTATAATCAGGGTTTCTATTAAACGATTGTGGCACATTCTCTAATTGTTGAGATAGGCCATTAAAACCAATACTCAAAACGAGAAACACAACGAAATAAATACGGAATGTATTCATATAAATCTTTTTTTTATTTTTAAGGATGATATTCACCTTTCACAATAATTTTATCCCCCGAATCATCCACCTCAAACAAATGCGGTATGCGTACATATCGGCCATTTACACTTTTATGGCTGTGAACCGACATAAGCAGTTTTCCCTCAAAGGTGCGGAACAACATTCCGTGCCCGAAATTTGGAGGCGTTATAGGTTCCTGCTCCTGTAACCAGGGGCCATCCAGGGTGCCACTTTCGGAATAGGCAACACCCTGAACATAGTCGCTAAAAACCCAGCTTGTCCAAATCATTCCAAGCCTACCCGTTTGTGTTTTAAACAGATAAGGGCCATCTGTCACTTTGTTGGGAACAATACGTCCGTTTTCTTCTTTCTCTTTACTCCATGGTGAATCATAAGCAAAAAACATTATTTTTCTTTTCCCGACAGTACCACTTAAATCAGGTTTAAGTTCAATTTTTTCCATGGTACCATTCCAATTAATTAACCATTCTCCACAATAAACCATGTAAGGTTTACCATCTGTATCAACCCAGAAAGTACCATCTAAAGTAGGTAGGTCGGCAGGCAAATAAATCTTATCTTCCATAGGTACATAAGGGCCATCGGGTTTATCACTAACCAAAACATGGCTCGCACGTCGGTTAATTGCATTTCCTTTTACAGTATCAATAACTACCTTTTGATTGGTGAAAGTAGCAAAGTAGTAATACTTACCTTTATATTGGTGCAATTCGGCTGCCCATATCATAGGGCGTGGGCCCATCCATGAATTGGGATCAGTCTCGGTTACCACATAAGGACCCGACCATTTTGCAAGGTCTTTACTCTTCCAAAGTAATCCACCTGTTCCGGTCATGTAATAGACTGAGGTGTTTTGATCGGCAAGAATGGCAGGATCGCTTAACCGTATTGAATCCAACGGAATGTTTTCTTTAACTTCCGGTTTCCAACCTTGTGCAATGATAACTGTAATGCATAAAAGCATAATAAGTGTTGTCACAATTTTTTTCATCCTAAATGATTTTGTGAAGAAAGCCGGATAGCCTGTAATAACCAGGAGGAGCTCGCATGATGAGTTTTAAATCCGTCAATCTTCGATTCATCCCTAATTTATTGTTTACGAATCATGCTCGTTATATTTTTTAAAACAAAACCAATTTTTTTCAACTTTTATGGTCGTAATCAAATATAAATATTCTATTTACGCTTTAATAATGATACATCATCGGCTAAACAAAAAGAACCGGCTTTACCATCGGCCAGGAAACCAACTTCTAATTCATTGTTTTCAACTTTTATGTTTTCGATGCTAATGGTTATCCAAGTATTGTTTTCTTGTTTTATCTTTACGCTGTATCGCTTTTTACCTGATTCAGCATACATTTCGAGTTTGTTAAAGCCCCCGCTGTTTTTCACTTTTGCAGTTAGGTTATAAGTGTCATTTGGGTATGTTACGTAAGGAGAGGAGCTAATTTTTTGAGATACTTTTCGTACAAAGTTTACCCTGTCGCTCATGTTGAGGCTTCGTTCGCCAATAACCGTTTCGCGTTCTTCTTTTGTGTTGGCATGGTTTAGTACAGGCGAAAGCGAGTCGAGCGATATTTCGGTTCCTTTAATTACGGCAGTTTCCCATCCCAGAAGCCTGGTTTGTAAAGGTTTTACCGGGCTTGGTATTTGTTTTCTGTCGGCTTCGAAACTGGCATTTTTCACCCAGTTGTTGTCATCGGCCACATGCCATTCACCGGTTTCTGCATTCAAGTTCCACGAATTAAGTGAATTGAAATAGGGGTTTTCACCATCAAAAGATAAGGGACACCACTGATTGTATCCCAGTCCGTTTCCGGCAAAATCGGCCCAGCGGTCGCCACAAAAAATAACGGTCTCCTGTTTGCTTCCACGAACAGTGTAAAAGAAACCGGTTTGAGAAATATGTGCGTAATCGTCTTCGGCACCGGGAAATATCTGCATGTCATTTTCCGGCAAGTAAGGCCCCCAGATATCATCGGCCTTAAGATAGTAGGCATTCGAACCATCCCAACCATATAACTGAGATGCTGCCAGGTAATATCTACCTTTGTATTTGAACATACAGTTGCCTTCGCGCCCAGCACCTCGAAATACCTGTTTGTAATCTAACAAGGTAATGGTATCATTTTTCAACCCTATTTCGGACAGGTAGATTTTATTTCGCCCGCGGCCGTAACTGTAAACGAGATACGACTTGCCGGTGTCTTCGTCTGTAAATACGGTTTGATCACCTGTATTAGGTGTACCAATCCAGCTTTCCATGCTTTTAGCATGCTGTTTTTTGAAAGGCCCTAAAGGAGAATCGGCAACAGCAAAAAGCACGCTGGCATTATATTGGATAATAAGCACATACCTATTTACTTCTTTTACATAAGCAACTCCCATGCGTCCCAGCCATCCCCATCTACGTCCTGAATCACCAAATACCTCCTCCGGGGTTAGTACATTTGCTTCAAACTCCCAATTGACTAAATCGGTTGATGTGTAGCAGCTTACACCTTCAAAATTGTTTCTTTCTTGTGTAACTGATGGGTCATGTCTGTATAATTCAGCCTGCTTATAGTGCACGCCATACCAGTAATATTTTTCTTCTCCGGTTTTTGGGTCGGCAAATTTAAATATACCACCACCCTGACTGTAAATAGGTTTGCCGTCTTTTGTATCCCAAAATGTGTCATTTTTAATGTTATACGATTGTGCCAATGTGTATTTTCCTCCAAGAGTGAAAATAAAAAGCACTCCTAGTATAATTTTAGAGATATTAATGTACTGTATCTTCATAATGTATTAAGTTATAATTCAATTGTGTAACTATTTAATTAATGAGAACTTATAAATGGTTCGTGAAGAAAAATCATCGCCAGGCCTCAAAATCGAATCCGGAAATGCTGCATGGTTTGGTGCATCAGGCAATTGCTGCGTTTCCAAGGCTATAGCCCCATGTTTTATATAAGGTACTCCTTGTGAACCGGTTAAAGATCCGTCCCACCAGTTTGATGTATACACCTGCACTCCGGGCATATCACTTTGTACTTCTAACACACGTCCTGAAAAATCATCAGTAAGCTTTGCAACTGGTTGCACACCTTGTCCGAAACCGTCTATTACATGGTTATGATCGTACCCCATATCACGATGAAGCTGACCGATGTCACTGCCAATCTTTTTCGCTTGCCTGAAATCGTGAGGGGTTCCTGCGCACATGAGAAGTTTTCCGGTGGAGGTATTGTTCTCATTTTTCTCGTTGTAATAGGTACTATTGATAGTCAACTCATGATCTTTAATAGTCGGCTTTACAAAGCCCGAAAGGTTAAAATAAGAATGGTTGGTTAAACTCAATGGTGTTGCCTTATCAGTACTTGCCTTGTAAGCAATTTCAATTTCATTACAATTTGTCAGAGTAAAAACAACTGTAACATTTAGGTTGCCCGGATAGCCTTCTTCTCCATCGTTAGAAAAGGTGGTTAGTGAAAGTGAGCAATGATCATCGCCAATGGTTTCAGCAACAGGTTGCCACACTTTTTTATCAAACCCGTTGATACCACCATGCAGATGATTCGGAAAATCATTAATTGACAGTTGATAGTTGTTTCCGCTAAGATTGAATTGCCCACCTGTAATGCGATTAGAAAAACGACCAATAACCGCGCCCATGTATGGATGGGGTTTCATGTATTCGTCAAACGAAGAAAAACCAGCAACAATATTGTTAACCTGCTTACGCCTATCCGGCATTTCGATAGCAGTAATGGTTGCACCATAATTCATAACCTGCAATGTTATAAAACCGGCCTTGAGTGTATATAAATAAATTCTTTTATCATCAAATGAACCAAAATATTCCTTCTTTAAATCAATAGTTTTTGTTATACACATTATTTATAAAATTTTTAAAGGGAAATAATGGCTTTATACTCATTTATTACCTCTATTTCTTTAATATCCAAAAACTTACCTTTTATAAATTCAGGGATATTGGTAAAATCCACCAAAGTTTCCTGGTCGCTGTAAAGCGGATGGAAAATTAACACCATATCTTTTTCTGATAACTCAGACATAAAGCTTTTCAATCCAATCTCCCATTTCTTCTCATGATAAAAATGATCGGTAACCAAAAGTCCATCAATAAATGCCATTCCCCTATCGCCAACATAATCTACTTCAACAAAAACATCATTGAGATTAGCAAGACCACCTTTAGTGTTTATTACGTACTTTCGATCTGCAACTTTTTGAACAGTAACAATAGGTTCTGTTTCTATAAATGCCAGTTCAAAGGAAGAGGAACCTTTAAATAGTGGTTTTATTTCGCGGAGAGAAGCAAATGAAACCTTTGGTTTCTGATCAACAGCAGGAAAGATGTGAAAAGCAGAATTAACAGATCGTGTTATCAAACTCAGTTGGTTTCTATCGTTTAAAACCAAACCATCGGATATTATTAAATGATTATCAATTTTACAGGAATTCAATGCCATTTCGTTTGGAATAATCAGGAACTGATCTTTTCCATTTTTAAAAGAAAAAACTTTATCAACATCCCCCTGAATAAGAGTGAAATCGCCTTTTTGATTTTTCGTAGCATTCTGAATTTCCGTTAATTCCGTATTACCAACCATCACAAACTCAGGCGTAATACCATCAATCGAGGTAAAAACATAATAATTACCTTTGTCGGTATGCAAAGTGGTTAGCGGTTGCACGGTGGCCGATTTTATATGTGTTTCGCCCAATTTTAAATTAAAAGGAAATATGGCCGATGTCGATTTCTTTAAATTGAAGGTTCCACTATGAGGGAAACGAATCGTTTCCTTTCCCTTTACCAATTCTACGTTTACATCATTAATATCGGCAATTTCAACATCGTCCTGAAAGTTAATCATAAACAAAAAACCCCTATCGCCATATGAGCGAACAGCATAGCGCAAAGTTGTAATATTTTCAGGTTTGATATCTTCATTTCCTTTGGGAAGTACCGTTTTCATTGGAGCAAGTTCATCGGAATATTCATCCAGAAACATGTGAAGTGTCTTTAAACTTTTGTGGTGTTGGCGAATTTGTCCGAACTGCCCGATGGGAGCCTGAAAATCGTAGTTTATCTTAGGAATACCATTTACTTCTTCATTATAAAATTTTCCATCAATAACGGGTGTTGATCCTCCATGATACATATAATAACCTATACCATTTGATCCACTGCCAATAATCCGTACCATCAGAGGGAGAACACTTTCAGGGTCTACAATCGGCCTGCGACTGTATTTAACCTGTATTCCGGGCCCTATCTCAGCCGGTATGGAAGGATACAATTCTGCTTCATAGCTTATTGGCATATAATCGGGGAATTTGTGGATATCTTTAAAAAGATAAAAAGGAGAAGGACTAGGAGGTGCCCAAAATGGATAAGCATATCCTGCTGTAACTGGTATGCTTCCTTTTTCAACGATAGCAGCGTTTCCCCATCCGGTTGCGGTGTAAAGAGGAACATTCATACCATTTTTAATGGCTATATTTTTTAGCTTATCCATATGTTTTTTACCCATCTCGGCATAAGGATTGTGCCCATTGGTTTTTGAGATTTGCTCATGCGTAACATCGGCATTTATATTGGCAACTGTTAATTCTTTTTTTGCACCGGGATAGGTAATTTCCCATGGAGCTGCCGAATGCTGAAATTCGTTTTCCAACTGAACACCCACAATTGGTCCTCCATCTTTAAAAAGCATTCCATGGCATTGTTTTCCAATTTCTCCATACAGCCTGTCAACATGAGTTAAATATTGCGGGTCGTCTGATCTGATCTCAAATGTGCGACCATACAACCAATCAGGTATTCCGCCATTGCGCATTTCACCATGACAGAAAGGCCCCATCCGAACAATCAGGAAAATATCATTTTTTTCGCATAGCTCGGCAAAACGCCGCAGATTAAGATTTCCGGTCCAATCGAAAACACCTTCTTCACGCTCATGAATATTCCAAAACACATAAGTGGCAATAACATTAATACCCCCGGCCTTCATTTTTTTTATGGATTCATCCCAATATTGAGCCGGATATCTCGAATAATGGAATTCTCCAACTACCGGGAAGAAAGGTTTATTATTGTAAGTGATAAAGTAACTGTTTACATCAATCAAGTCTCCATTTGGATTCATCCCACCAAGGTTCAAATGACCCTTAATGATTTCCTTTTCAGGCACATCAATATTGATGGAATAGTTGTTTTGGGCAAAACACCCCGAAAAAGTTACAAATCCGATAAATAAGGCAAAAAGTTGTTTTTTTATCTGGCTCATATTTCTCATAAATAAATATCTTATATTAAGTTACATACGATTATTACAGATTAATTTATTGAAATTTTTAATCATCAATAATGTTGGTTATCCCGCTTATTTGGCATTAATTATCATCGTTGCATCTTTTAATCCTTCCGAAACAGCTTTTAAGGTAATTTTACCTGTTTTTTTTGCCTGGACAATTGCCAGACACAATCCATTAAAAGCTTTTCGTTCCATTGCTTTGGACGATGATAAATCACTCATATTGCTATTTTCGACACCAATAATTTCAGCACCTTCTATTTCAAAATGAATCAGATTGTTAGCTGTGGGAACGAAATTACCATTTTTATCAATTATTTCAACAATAATATGAGCCACATCGGAAGGATCGGCTTTGATTATATTGCGGTCAACCGTCAATTGAATTTGTGCCGGTTCGCCGGCAGTAACCAAGCGATAGGTATATTCTTTTCCATTTTTCTTTCCTTTAGCCAACAGTTCACTGGGTTCGTAAGGTACATCCCACGATAAATGCAGGTCGCCGGTGGATGTATTTACTTTTCCGGCCTCGGGCTTGTTCCATTGTTCGGTATTCCCTTTTCGCGGAAATTCAAGGTGCTTTTCGCCATACGATTTGCCGTTAAGAAACAGTTCAACTGTATCGCAATTGGTATAGCAAATAACCGGAACGATTTGTCCTTCGCGCTCTGCAGGTAAGTTCCAATGAGGTAATAGGTGTAATGTGGGATCTTCTGTCCAAATGCTTTTAAAGAAATAATACCCATCTTTTTTAAAACCACAATTATCGAGATACCCCGATGAAGCACCACGTGAAGGCCAACGCCATGATTCACCATAGTAATCGATGCCGGTCCACATAAAGTCGCCAATCACATAATCGTAAAGCATGGTATATTTCCATCGTTGTTCCACGTCAATTACGCGCCCGTATGAGTATGATGCTTGAATTTTATCGGGGTTTCGTCCAAGAAAATATGCTCCGCGCACACCACCCATGCCGGTCGATTCGGTAGCAACCACCCTGCGATTGGGATATTTCTGTTTGTCGGGATGATAGTTGAGTTCCCTGCGCTCGTGCCAGCGATCGGGATAGTTGTATCCCACAATTTCGTTTTCGAATTCGGCAAGATAGGCTTCCGAAGCCGGGTTATCGTCGGCAGCAATACGGTCGTTTCCTGCTGTTACAAGTCGCGTTGGGTCGGCTTCTTTACAGATGTTAATCATTTTACGAGCCAGCTCCGGACCTTCATCCGTTGATTGATCGGGAACTTCGTTCCCGATGCTCCACATAACCACCGATGGATGATTTCGGTCGCGGTAAACCATAGCTTTCAGATCCTTTTCGTACCAATCGTTGAAATAGAGCTTGTAGCTATAATCGCGCTTTCCATGTACCCATTCGTCAAAAGCTTCGTCCATGACCAGGAAACCCAGTTTATCACACAGGTCGTAAAATTCAGGAGCCATTGGATTGTGGGCGGTACGTATGGCATTACAGCCTCCTTCTTTTAAAATTTCCAGACGACGCTCCCAAACCCGTTCAGGAACGGCAGCGCCAACAGGTCCACCATCGTGATGCAGGTTAACACCTTTCATTTTTACCTGTTTGCCATTTAACAGAAAACCTTTATCCACGTTGTACTCAATGGTACGAATACCCAGGTTGTTGAATACACAGTCGGTTTCTTTCCCATCGATTAAAATAACCGATTTAAGGGTGTATAAATTAGGCGATTCGATCGACCACAGGAGGGGGGCATCTACTTTTATCTCATGTTCTGTTCTAATCGGGCTTTTTGCATTTACAGGAATGGATGTTATCGCAAAAGCCACTTCTTTGCCTTCCATGTCCAAAACAGAATGCCTTATAACTACATCGTTTACAGCATACGAATTTTGATTTATTACTGTGGATTCAAGATGAAGAACGGCATTTTCATCATCAATCGATTTGGTGTAATAAAACACGCCCCATTTTTCAAAATGCAACTGTTCGGTTTCCACCATTCGCACATGCCTGTAGATTCCCGAACCGGTATACCAGCGCGAATTGGGTTGTTTCGAATTATCCACCCGTACCGAAATTACATTGTCTTTGCTTTTTAGTAATCCGTTTAAGCTATACGAGAAACTTGCGTAGCCGTAAGGACGTTTGCCCAGATAAGTGCCATTGATCCATACCTCACTATTTGAAAGGATGCCATCAAATTCAATGGCGTAATTTTTATAAGGATTGTATTTAGGTATATCGAATGTTTTGCGATACCATCCTATACCGGTAGGAAAAAATCCAATGTTCCCACCACCCGGTGCATCTTTGTTATTATCGAGTTCAATGCTCCAGTCGTGTGGCACATCGAGGGTGCGCCAGTTGGCATCATCAAATTCCGCTTGTGAGGCTTTAGGAAAATCACCGAGTGAGAATTTCCATTCGGTGTCGAAATTGGATATGAGGCGGCTTTTACTTTGCTGTGCAAAAATCGAAAAGCTGGCAAACAAGAATATAACTGTTATTATTTTTGTCATTGCTGCGTGTTTATTGGTTGGTGTAAGTTCCTTGTAGTTCCGGATAAATATCAATGTTTTCGTTCGTTGCACCATCACGGTCGAACAGGCCTCCCCATCGGGGTGATGTTGGTTCCCAAATAAAAGTTCCCAGCCCCATTTTGTTCGGTATATTGTGAACAATATCGTTAACCGCTTTCCTGTTTTCGTGGTATTCAACTACAAATATGGGTTTGTTGTATCTTTTTACCAGGTCGTTAAGGTTGAATTCCAGGTCTTCGAGTGTGCCGTGGTATTCGGGGTAATACGACTGGCCAATTACGTCGAATTTTACATCACGGCTTATAATTTTGTCGAAGAAAGCAACCGATTCAGGATTTTGACCTCCGCAGGCAATGTGTACCATAATGGTTATATCCGGATCGGCAGCCCGAACCGCTGCACTGGCGCAACGCAACAAAATACAAAAGCTTTCCATTTCTTCATTCGAATTCACTTTTTCTTTGCCTTCGGGTAGTTTTCCAATGGGCCAGAGCATGCCATTGTTAATTTCGTTTCCAACCTGAACCATGTCAGGTTTGACTCCTTCGGCGATAAAACGTTTAATGGTTTCGTGGGTGTAGCTGTAAATTTTACCTTCGAGGGCAGAGCCATGCAGATCTTTCCATGCCGAAGGTATAAATTGTTTGCCCGGATCGGCCCAGGTGTCGCTGTAATGAAAGTCGAGTAAAAACTTCATTCCTTCGGCCTTAACACGCTTGGCCATTTCGAGGGTTTTTTCCAAACCGCAATAGCCTTCACCGCCTCTTGAGTAGCCGTTTTCAGCATTGGGGTCAACAAATAGCCGTAATCGTATCCAGTTGAATTTATGATCGTTTAAAATTTCGAGTACATCTTTTTCAACACCATTATCGATGTATTTTTTGCCCCGGGCTTCTTCTTGCGGAACAAATGAGATATCGGCACCAATAACCGGTTTTTCAATGCTTACTGTCCGTTCAAAAGGTGGTTCAACATCAGGCTTAAAGTCAGGGTTTGAATACTGATTATATATTTCGTTGTTTATAGCAAAAACCTCCTCCGATGGTTTCCCTTCGCGATTAAACAACACACGGCCAGGCTCCCAGGCCATAGTGCCAAAACCCAAATTGTTGGGTACTGAACGAACAATGTCGTTTATAATCTTTATATTTTCGGTATTGGCTCCATATTCGCATACACAAACTGGCTTATTGTAACGGCTCGAAAGGTCGTAAATATTGGCTTTCAAGTCGTTGTAGGTTTCGTGCCAACGCTCGTAGTACGATAAGCCAATAACATCAAACTCAGCGCCGTATGTATTCATTTTATCCAAAAACTGGCGGCACAGCGTGTTTTGACCTCCCAGTGCCAGGTGAACCATAAGTTTGGCATCGGGTAATACCTCGTTTACGGCCTGCTGTCCTGCTTTGTAAAGTCCCATAAGGGCAGCCCAGTTCTCTTCGGTGGCATTATCCATTACTCTTCCATCGGGCCAAACCATCCCGTGGTTTATTTCATTGCCAACCTGAACCATTTTAGGTGCAACGCCTGCTTCGTTTAAGGTTGTTAGTACCTCTTTGGTATATTCATAAAGTTTGTTTTCAAGTTCTTTACCTTTTAAACCTTCCCATTCCAAAGGTTTAAATTGCTTATCCGGATCGGCCCAGGTATCGCTGTAGTGAAAGTCGAGGGTAAAATCCATACCAACTGCTTTAATTCGTTTGGCCATTTCAAGGGTTTTTCCCAAACCACAATAATCGCCGCCACCTCTGGAGTAACCATTTTCAGCATTCGGATCAACAAATATTCGCAAGCGGATATTATCGAAATGATTGTCGGCCATGATCTGGCAAATATCTTTTTTTATATTGTTTTCATCGTAATAGGCACCTCCGCGTGCTTCCATTTGGGGAACAAAGGAGATATCGGCACCTATGCTGTGTTGTGTGTTTTGTTTACAACTCACAATAGCTAAGCAGCATGCAAGTCCTAATATTAGACTTGTTGTTTTTTTTGTTTTCATTATTATTGGTTTCTTTAAGGTAATTCTTTTAGGGTAAATTCTTTTTTTCAACCGTCCAAACAGGCGATTGGGCAAGTCCGCAAGGATTACCGGTAAACATTTTTCCGGCATCTGAATCTTCTTTTAACTGCCATTTATACCATTCGATTGCCACTCTGGCAAATTCGCCTCCATGTGGTTTACTATATGTTCCTCCATGTCCAACGTCCATGTTGGCAACAAATACCGGCACATGAATGATACGCTTGAAATCGTCCATGCCGTTATGGTAGGCGATATCCGATTCTCCTCCTAATAAATATAGGGTAGGGGTATGTAATTTTAAAAGGTGTTCTTTTTTAAGTTGTGGCATACCGCTGAGCCCATCGCCTGAATTAGGCAAAATACCACTGTTGCAAACAATAAGGGTTTTAATCCGGGAATCGGGGGCTGCTTCGAGAGCTTGTAAACCACCGCATGACATGCCATTAACTGCAATATTAGCAACATCTATCTTGTTATAATAAGGGCTTTTTTTATTGCTATTTTGAGCTATTGCCCAGTCAATGGCATCAGTCAGTTGCAACGATGTTGATTTTTCATTTTCTTTTATGCTTTCTTTAGGCATGATACCAATAGCAATAACTAAAAATCCATGCGAAGCAACTTCACTAAGAAAGTTTACATGTTCCCATGGCGAATTGGCACAAGCACCGTTTCCCCATACAATAATGGGTAGTGGGTTGTTTTTGTTAAAAACAGATATGTTCTCAGGTCTGAAAATGGTGTGTGTTGGAAGATCGGAATCGGATTGCATAATGGCTGTATATTTTCCAGTTCCTCCATCTTCAATGATTTGGTTAACTATTCGTTGCTTATTAATTAAACTCAATGAAATAACTCCAAATATTACCGAAATACAAATTGCAACATATATTTTTCTCATAAATATTAAATTTTTGGATTTAATTATGGGTTATAATTGTTTTATAAACAAAAATAGTCAGCACTTAAGTTCACAAACAACAAATTTCAGACAATTAAAGCAATTATTAAGGCACTATAAAATATTTCAAACCAATAATTTCATTATAATAAAATATATGAATTAAAGTCCGATAAAACTCGTATAGTAAATTATAACTACCTCTATATTATCTTCATCCGTGTTTGCACACCTCAGGTTAAAGTTCGTATCACATTAAATAATATATATTCATAAAACATTTTTCTTTTTTTACCTAAATTTGCGCTTTCGATAAATTAAAACCGGCATGAATAAAAATATCACAATAACAGAGTATTATGATAGTTATCAGCATTTACCTGTAATTGATGTACGTTCTCCGGGAGAATATGATAAAGGACACATTCCAAACGCCATAAATATTCCACTTTTTTTAAACGAAGAACGAGCACATATTGGTACTGTATACAAACAAATAGGTCAAAAAGAAGCAATTGAACTTGGATATGTTTACGTTAATCCGAAATTACAATATTATATTGATGAATCATTAGCAATAGCTCCAAATAAACAAGTCGTAATTCATTGCTGGCGTGGAGGTATGCGTAGTGCTGCCTTTGCCGATCATTTAAGAAATAATGGATTTAATAATGTATTAGTTATTAAAGGAGGTTATAAATCATATCGTAACTATGTACTTTCTTCATTCGATATCGATGTTGATTTGAAAGTAATAGGTGGATATACAGGTAGCGGAAAAACAAAAATTTTAAAAGAACTCGAAAAAAGAGGTGAACAAGTTATTGACTTAGAAAAAATAGCAAACCACAAAGGAAGTGCCTTTGGTAGTATAGGAGAAGCAGTTCAGCCTACAATTGAACAATTCGAAAATAACCTTTCAGAAAAATGGCACCAACTTAATTTCTCAAAACCAGTATTTATAGAGGATGAGAGCCATAACATAGGACAAATTCAAATACCAATGAACCTGTTTAATAAAATTAGATCATCAATAGTATATTTTTTAGATATTCCTAAAGAACCCAGAGCTAAATTATTAGTTGGCGATTATGCTATATGCGAAAACACTTTATTAGAGCAGGCAATAAATAAAATATCACGTCGTCTTGGCGGATTAAATACCAAATTAGCATTAGAATCGTTACATTCCGAAAACTATTTCGATGTAGCTATGATAACATTAAAATATTACGACAAGTCATACATGAACGGTTTATTAAGCAGAGCAAAAGAAAAGATAATCACAATTCCGTTGTCGGGTGTTAACGCATCGACAAACGCCGAATATATTTTAAACAAAATTTACAATACTAAATAATGGATATAAACACTATAAAATTAACACATTTTAGCCATGGAGCTGGTTGCGGATGCAAAATATCACCTGTAGTACTCGACTCAATATTAAAAACAAATATTTCTCCCTTATCAGATAAAAATTTAATTGTTGGAAATGACACAAAAGATGATGCTGCTGTTTACGATATCGGAAACGGCATGGGAATTATAAGCACCACCGATTTTTTTATGCCCATTGTAGATGACCCATTTACCTTTGGAAAAATTGCTGCTACAAATGCTATCAGCGATGTATATGCTATGGGGGGACAACCTATGATGGCAATAGCAATTTTAGGATGGCCGGTTGACAAATTGTCGCCCGATATAGCCCAAAGAGTTTTAGAAGGAGGTAGAGATACCTGTCGAGAAGCCGGAATTCCATTAGCCGGAGGTCATAGCATTGACAGTCCGGAACCAATATTTGGGTTAGCTGTTACCGGAAGTGTTGATTTAAATAAGCTTAAACGCAATAACACTGCAACAGAAGGTTGTCTTTTATACCTCACAAAACCTCTTGGAGTTGGTATTTTAACAACTGCACAAAAAAAAGGAGTTTTAAAAAATGAGCACTCACATATAGCTCCTGAATCGATGTGTAAACTTAATAACATTGGACTGGAACTTTCGAAAATAAAAGGTGTTAAAGCCATGACCGATGTAACAGGTTTTGGTTTATTAGGTCATTTAAGTGAAATGTGTGAAGGAAGTAAGTTAACTGCTCATATAAGTTACAATTCAATTCCAAAATTTCCAATGATACAGGAGTATGTAAACATGAAATGTATTCCGGGTGGAACATTCAGGAACTGGGATAGTTATGGTAATTCAATTCATTTAAAAAATGAATACCTAAAAAATATTCTGTGCGACCCTCAAACAAGCGGGGGACTGCTTATAGCTGTAGAAAAAGAAGCTACTAAAGAAGTTGAAAATATTTTATTAAAACATTTGTTTCAAAACACACCAATTGGATATTTATCAAAAAAGGAAGAAAAACTAATTTTTGTTAATGATTAATTTTAAAAAATCAATAATACTTTTTTAATATGATTCAAAAACTAAGACATTCAATTGAACAAATAGATATTTTAAAATATTTAATCCGTTGGATTGTTTTAGTTATCCCGGTTGCTATTGTAACAGGATCTGCTATTGCTTTATTTCTATTTTTACTTGATAAGGCTACACTATTACGATGGCAATACGAATGGCTTATTTATTTACTTCCATTTGCAGGTGTAATTATAGTAGCATTATATCGTTTCAAAGGCAAAAATGCCGAAGCAGGCAACAACCTTGTAATGGACGAAATTCATAAACCGGGTGGGGGTATTCCCTTCCGGATGGCTCCTTTTGTACTTTTTACAACTGTTGCAACCCATCTGTTTGGTGGCTCAGCCGGACGTGAAGGTACTGCCGTTCAAATTGGAGGCAGCATGGCAAATTTTATTGGGAAAATATTTAAGCTAAAGCCCGATGATTTACGTATTTTACTCATATCGGGAATTGCAGCCGGCTTCGGAGCCGTTTTCGGAACCCCGGTGACTGGTGCTATATTTGCCATTGAAGTACTTACTATAGGTAGAATTAAATATGATGCTGTTATACCGGCACTTATGGCTTCGATTATTGCCGATATTGTTTGTTCTGCTTACGGAATTGGACACACACATTATCACATCGACTATCATTTAAACCCAATTAATACTGAATCATTTTTTCATTTCGATGCAAAACTATTATTATCGGCTCTATTTGGTGGTATAGTTTTTGGTTTGGCAAGTTTTTTATTCTCCGAAATTTCTCATGGTATTAAAACTATATCGAATAAATACATTACAAAAAAACTAATAATACCTTTTATTGGTGGTATTGTTGTACTTGGCATTTCATTTATATTAGGTACAAAAGACTATTTAGGTCTAGGAGTTACAACCTCTGATGGCACTGGCGTAAGCATTGTAAATGCCTTTAAAACAGGTGGAGCAGAGCCTTTTAGCTGGTTTTGGAAATTATTACTAACTGCAATAACACTTAGTACAGGTTTTAAAGGTGGAGAAGTAACTCCTTTATTTTTTATTGGTGCTACCTTGGGGAACTCATTTGCTGTATTAACAGGAAACCCAATAGATTTATTTGCTGGTCTTGGTTTTATTGCTGTTTTTGCTGGTGCAACTAACACCCCTCTGGCTTGTACAATTATGGGTGTTGAATTATTTGGAGGCGAACATATTCTTTATTACGCAGTAGCTTGTTTTGTGGCTTACTATTTCAGTGGTCATTCAGGTATATACGGATCTCAACGTATTAGTGTATTTAAAGCTAATTTCAAACATCTTTACGATCGTGGAGATACTTTATCTAATATT
This sequence comes from Marinilabiliaceae bacterium, assembly GCA_016933045.1. Taxonomy (GTDB): domain Bacteria; phylum Bacteroidota; class Bacteroidia; order Bacteroidales; family Marinilabiliaceae; genus JAFGBR01. The sequence goes on from JAFGBR010000081.1 coordinate 49,341, forward strand.
CGAAAAAACAGATAAACTATTTCTTTAATTCTTTTTCAATACCTAAACACATATTTTTAATACAATAAAAGGTGTTTTTTACTTTTTTTCATAAAATTTAAATTTTATTGCCATTCAAATCACTCATTCTATTATTTTTATACATCTCAATTCTAAATTGATAACTAAAAACACAATAAAATGAAAAAAACACTTTTAACAATTGGACTAATATTGAGTTTTTTCCCAATAAATCTAATTGCAAATGAACCCGATTCGGCATACATCATAGCTTATAGCAAGCAAGTTGGACGTGAGCGTGGCGGATTACAATTCGCATGGAGTTTAGATAAAAAAAACTGGCATACAATTGGCGATAACCACAAATTTATGTACAGTGATTTCGGGAGTTGGGGTGGACAAAAAAAAATGTTCGACCCATACCTTTTTCTCGATAATAATGGTAAATGGCATTGTGTATGGCATTTAAATAAAAATATTCCACAATTTGCACATGCAGCTTCTGACAATCTCTCTTTTTGGTGGCGTCAGTCATATCCTTATGTAATGGAAAGTGGCAGTTGTTTAATGCCCGAAATATCTTACGAAAAGGCGAATGATAAATACCTAATCACCTGGTTTAATGATAAATCGGATGTACCACAATATCTTAAAGTTTATACATCCGATTTTAAAACATTTTCAAAAACTGAAATATGTTCTGAAAATGAAAGAATAAACAATAGGGAAAAAGTAATTATTAATGGAATAGAGCAAAAAGGAGTAATTCAATTTGTATCTTGGAAATTAATCAATGGTTTAATTAAAGAAATGCAACTTGCAGAATACAAAAAAACTCTTCATAATCAGAGAATGGAAGATGATCCAATACGTTTTTCTGACTTAAAAACAATTGATGTCGCTATTAAAGTAGATTCACTTAATTCAAAATCAATCAGTAATTTATTAATTGGTATATTCTTCGAAGATATTAATTATGCAGCCGATGGAGGTCTTTATGCAGAGCTGATTCAAAACCGCGATTTTGAATACAGTAATAACGACCGTAAAGAGTGGAATAATCTATCTTATTGGCAAATAATAGGTAACAATAACAATGTAACTATTCAAACCGAAAACCCTATACATAAAAACAACCCAAATTATGCAGTTCTTAATATCGATTCTGTTGGAATGGGTATTATTAACGAAGGTTTTGACGGAATTGCTATTAATAAAGGTGAAAAATATGACTTCTCTGTTTTTGTAAAATCATTTGACGGAAAAAAAAATAATTTACAAATACTTTTAGTTGATGTTAATAACAATATTGTTGGAAATTCTTCAATTAAAATTACAAATAACAGCTGGAAAAAACTTACAACACAAATAATTGCAAAAGAAACAATATCAAATGCTAAACTAAAAATTATACCTCAAAACAGAGGAATTGTTGGATTAGACATGATATCTCTATTCCCTGTTAATACCTTTAAAAACCGTAAAAACGGACTTAGGGCTGATTTAGCTCAATGCATAGCCGATATTAATCCCAAATTTGTTCGTTTCCCAGGTGGATGCGTTGCGCACGGTAACGGACTTGAAAATATGTACCGATGGAAAAATACTGTTGGATCTCTCGAATCAAGAGTGCCCCAACGTAATATATGGCGATATCATCAATCGGCCGGACTGGGTTACTTCGAGTATTTTCAGTTTTGCGAAGATATCGGTGCTGAACCACTTCCTGTATTGGCAGCAGGCGTACCCTGTCAAAATTCAAGTATTGGAGGACATGGACAGCAAGGTGGGATACCAATGTGCGATATGGACAATTATATACAAGAGGTTTTAGACCTTATTGAATGGGCTAATGGAGACAAAAACAGTAAATGGGGAAAAATTAGAGCTGAAGCAGGGCATCCTAAACCATTTAATCTTAAATATATTGGTATTGGAAATGAAGACTTGATTACAAATGTATTCGAAGATCGATTTACAATGATTTTTAATGCTGTTAGAGAAAAATATCCTGAAATAAAAGTGGTTGGAACTGTTGGTCCGTTTTACGAAGGAACAGATTATGAAGAGGGCTGGAATATTGGAACCAAACTGGGTGTTGACATTTTAGATGAACATTACTATGTTCCTCCGGGATGGTTTATTTATAATCAAGATTATTACGACCGTTACGACCGCAATGAACCTAAAGTATATTTAGGTGAATATGCTTCTCATTTACCACAACGTCAATTAAACATCGAAACCGCCCTTTCCGAAGCTCTTTATTTAACATCGGTTGAACGAAATGGCGACATTGTTGAAATGACCTCGTATGCTCCTTTATTGGCCAGAGAACGAAACACTCAATGGAATCCCGACTTGATATATTTTAACAATACTGAGGTTAAACCAACTGTCGATTACTATGTGCAATTACTTTATGGTCAAAATTCTGGTGATCTGTATATTCCATCTTCTATAAAGCTTTCTAACAATCAGTTTGAAGTAAAAAACCGTTTTGCTTCATCTGTTGTAAAAAACAGTAAAACCAATGAGTTGATTATTAAATTGGTGAATATGCTACCAGTTGAAATCAATACGACCATTGATCTTTCAGGTTATCAAGTTAAAAGCCAACAAGTACCTTGTATTGTGTTATCAGGTGATCCTAAAGACAGACATGCAAAGCCAGAAACAACACAAACTGATATTGCAGAAAGGTTCGATTATAAAATGGTACCTTATTCGTTTTCTGTTATCAGGATTCCAATTGAAAAAGAGTAGTGATTTATAGAGAATTAAAATATCAGTCATACAGCATTCCTGCGAAGGCAGGAATCTCTTTTAATCTTATGATTCCTTTATACAGGAGATTCCAGATCAAGTCAGGGATGATGCAAGATGGTGTAACTGTTCGGGATATTAAATCCCGAACTTCTTTTAAAGTAAAAACAACAAACACAATAAATATGAAAAGAAATCTAATTTTTGCACTATTAGCGCTTATGATTATTAGTGCATGTAAAAATGAAAGACCGTCGGCTTATTTATTTGCCTACTTTGTGGGTAACGGCCCAGGAGAGGAGTCTATACATTTTGCAGTAAGTACTGACGGTTTTAACTACAGAGCCTTAAACAACAACAAACCAGTTTTAGACAATAAGAAGATTTGTACTACCGGAGGTGTTCGCGATCCTCACATTTTAAGAGGTGCTGATGGAAAAATATTTTACATGGTTGCTACTGATCTATATGTCCCTAAAATGGGATGGAGTAACTATGCCATGGTTTTGATGAAATCGACCGATTTAATAAACTGGACATCATCAGTGGTTAATATTCCAGAAGTTTTTCCTGATAAGTTTGGTGATGTTTACAGAGTATGGGCGCCTCAAACTATTTATGATGAAGCAACCGGCAAATACATGATTTATTTCTCGATGAAGCAGAAAAGCGATCCTGACAAAATCTATTATGCTTATGCAAATAAAGATTTTACAGGTCTTGAAGCTGCACCAAAACAACTTTATTTTCCTCCGGAATGGAGTAATAACAAAGCTTGCATTGATGGCGATATAATATTTAAAGACAGTAAATACCACCTGTTTCATAAAGCTGAAGACGGCCAACCAGGCATTAAACTTGCTATATCAGATAAGTTAACCGAAGGCTATGAATTGGTGAGCGCCGATCGTGTTGATTGTGAAAAGGATCCGGTTGAAGGTTCTGGAATTTTTAAATTAAACAACTCTGAGGATTACGTTCTTATGTATGATCTTTATACTAAAGGAGGTTACCAGTTTACAAAAAGCTCTAACTTAAAAAACTTTGAAGTGATCGATCAAGAAGTGTCGATGAATTTTCATCCACGCCACGGAACAATAATGCCAATAACTGAAACTGAGTTGAAAAGATTAATATCAGAGTGGGGTAGTTACGATGATCTGCTAATTGGTTTTAAATCAGACCAGCTTAAAAAGCTAAACGTGTCTATTGATGCCGGAAAGAGAACCATTCATTTACCGGTTAAAAGAGGAGCCGAGCTAACATCTTTGGATCCCCAAATCATTACTTTCCCAGGTATTAATTTTTTACCCAAAGGACCACAGGATTTCTCAAAAAAACATGTAACTTACACATTTACAATCAACAACAAACAACCAGTTGAATTTAAAGTTGAAATATCGGAAGACAATAACCCAGTTATTGAAGGTTATTATGCCGACCCCGATATTCTTTATTCCGAAAAAACCGGAAAATATTATATCTACCCAACAAGTGACGGTTTTCATAACTGGGGTGGATATTATTTTAAAGTTTTCTCGTCCGATAACCTTGTTGACTGGAAAGATGAAGGCATAATACTTGATTTGAAAAAGGAAGGTGATGTTACCTGGGCTGATAGAAATGCATGGGCTCCATGTATTGTTGAGAAAAAAATAAATGGTGAATATAAATACTTTTATTATTATACTGCTGCTCAAAAAATTGGCGTTGCTGTAGCTGATAACCCAACCGGACCATTTATTGATAAGGGAGAACCATTAATTGCTGAAAGACCCGAAGGAGTGAAGCGTGGTCAGGTAATCGATCCCGATGTTTTTACCGATAAAAATACCAACAAGTCGTATTTATACTGGGGCAATGGATTTTGTATGGGGGCTGAACTTAGCGATGATATGATATCGATAAAAGAAGAAACTCAAACAGTTATTAATGTCGATAATACTTTCCGCGAAGGATCATATATGATATACCGAAATGGTATTTATTACTTCATGTGGTCGCAAGATGATACCCGCAGTCCTAATTATTGTGTAAGATATGGAACTACAACATCTCCTTTAGGTAAACTAAATATTCCGGAAAATAATATTGTAATTTCCAAAAACGAAGAAGCCGGCATTTATGCAACAGGTCATAATTCGGTTTTGCAAATTCCCGGAAAAGACGAATGGTACATTGTTTATCACCGCTTTACACGTCCCAAAGGTAAAAATATGGGACGATCGGCTGGTTTCCATCGCGAAATTTGTATTGATAAACTCGAGTTTGATACCGATGGAAATATAATTAAAACAATACCAACAATAAAAGGTATTGATCCAATAAAATAAAACCTAATTGCCTCTTTTCAACTCCAACGTTTTATTGTTGGAGTTTTTTTTTGCTTTAAAATAAAGTAAGTATTAAAAAAAAATGACTTGATAATGTATTGCTTAATCCTTAACTTCTCTACAAAACCAAATATCTGTTTAATATGCCTCAAGCAAATGATATTGAATTAGAACCTAGAAAATTTGTAGCTCCTGAATATATTTTCGGTTTAAATGCACGTCATCTTGCGACTGGTTATTGTAAAAAGTTAGGTGCAAAAAAAGTAATGATAGTTACCGACATAGGTCTACAAAAAACCCCATGGTATATCGAACTCAAAAAATCATTAAATGATAAGCAGATTAATCATATTGTATTCTCCAATGTATCTCCAAATCCCAGAGATGAAGAGGTAATGCTGGGAACTGATATGTATCAAAAAGAAAACTGCAATATGCTACTTGCTCTTGGAGGCGGTAGCGTTATCGATTGTGCAAAAGGCATTGGTATTGTGGCTACTAATAAAAATCCCATAAATAAATTTGAAGGTATTGACAAAATTAAAGCTCCTATTCCACCTTTAATATGCATCCCAACAACAGCAGGAGCTTCTGCTGATGTATCGCAATTTGCAATAATTAATAATAATGCCAATAGGTATAAAATGGCAATTATTAGTAAAGCACTGGTTCCAGATGTAGCATTAATCGATCCTGAAGTATTATTAACTATGGGGCAAATACTAACAGCTAATACAGGCATGGATGCTTTATGTCACGCTTTTGAAGCATTTGTATCTAATGCAGCTTCGGCATTTACCAATTTGTTTGCACTTGAAGCAATATCTCTTTTATCTGAAAATTTAGTCAATAGTGTTTACAATTCAAACGATATGCAAATTAAAGGTAAAACAATGTTAGCAAGCCTTTATGCAGGATTAGCATTTTCGAATGCAAGTTTGGGTTGTACTCATTCGCTGGCACACAGTTTAGGTGGATATCTCGATTTACCTCATGGTGAATGTAATGCCATCTTACTACCACATGTTATTTCGTATAATTTCCCCTTTGCAGCCGATAAATACAAAATTATTGCTTCCAAAATGGGAATTAATTGTAATAAAAAATCATCACTAACAATTAAAAAACTGTTAGTTAATCGTTTAATTACAATGAAAAAAGATTTAAATATTACCAATACATTAAAAGACAAAGGAGTTAATTATGATATAATTGATACATTATCAAAAAAAGCAATTTTAGATCCATGTAATGCAACAAATCCCAGAACTCCGTCAGAAGATGATTTAAAAACTATTTACCTTGAAGCTTTATAACAGCAATGAAAAAAAGTTGGGAAGAAGACCGAAATAAAATAATTGGAATGGGCGATAACTCATTCAAAAAAAGTTACTATCCCGAACTTCAAAATAAAATAAAAGAGCTGGAAGCTGCTAATCAAAACCTAAATACAATTTTCAATTGCACTACCGATTGTTTTGTAATTCACGACATTGAAGGACAAATACTTATGTCGAATAAGCAATGCAAAAAACTATTCGAAAACTGTACTCAACTTAATGAAACAAACAATATCCTGGAAATAATTAATAAAAGCATCAGTACATCAAATATTAATAATATATGGAACTATGTACTGCATGGAAATACTGAAATACTACAATTAGCATTTAAACAAAAAGGAAATAAGAATAAAATTTTCATTGAGTGTTCTCTAAGTAAAATAATCTGGTATGATAAAACAGCTATACTCGAAGTAATGCGCGATATTACTAATCAGGTATATTACGAATTTGAACTTAAGCAGGCTAAAGAAAAAGCAGAAGAGAGTGACAGGTTAAAAACAGCATTTTTAGCAAACCTGAGTCACGAAATAAGAACTCCCATGAACGGAATTTTAGGTTTTACCGACTTATTAAGCCATGTTGATGGTTTACAAGATGAAGCTAAAGCTTATATTACAATTATACAAAATAACAGTGAACGTTTACTTAACTTAATTGGGGAACTAATTGATATTTCAAAAATTGAATCGGGAGTAATGACATTAAACCTGGAACCGGTTAATCTTGCTGAATTACTAAATAAATTATATGTTATATTTAACAATCAGGCAATATCTAAAAAAATTGATATAGTATTATCTAACGAAATTGATTATTACAATTATTCAGTATTAATTGATAAAGTGAAAATTGAACAAATACTTACCAATCTTATTAATAATGCTTTAAAATTCACCTTCAAAGGACATATTAACATTGGATGTAAAACAAAAAACAATAAATTAATTTTTTGGGTAAAAGATACAGGTATTGGTATTTCAAAGGAATCTATAAAATTGGTTTTTAACAGATTCTACCAGGTAAAAAATTCAGTAACAGAACCCGGCGATGGGAGTGGTTTAGGTTTAGCTATTACTAAAGCTTTAGTAGAATTAATGAATGGTGAAATTTGGGTCGAATCAGAAATTGGCAAGGGTTCTGTTTTCTGGTTTAGTATTCCTCATATAACTGAATAACAATTTAAAGGGTGTCTCAATATTTTAAGACACCCTTTAATACTGTTGTTATTGATAATAACTAGTTAGTTTTTTACAACTTTAAACAATTCTGTTTTTCCATCACATTCCACCCTAATCATATAAATTCCAGCTTGTTTAACCAAAACAGGAGTAACTTCTTTCGATACTTTTTCCTGAATCACAATATTTCCGGCTAGGTTATAAACAGTTACAATACCTTCAGCGCCTGAAACACAAACGTTAAACTGTCCGTTTGTAACTGTTGGATATACCGAAATGGTTTGCTCAACACTTTTTCCATCAACAGAAACTGTGCTAAAATAATGAGCAGCACGAGTCTCTACTTCGGTACTATTCATTGCTCCTGAATATATGTTAAACTCATGTAAATAGCCCATCCACGTATCATCAGCACTCCAACCACTCTTACCTAAGAAAGCATTGGCACTGCTAATTTTATTAACTAAACCAATAGCTTCAATTTTATTCTGTAAAATACCATTAATGTAATAAGCTATTGAATCATAAGTTAAAGTACTTACTACATGATATTTATCATCTGCCATATCAATTTCAATGCCAGTTGCAGTTGAATCACTGGCTTGAGTTCTACTTGTCATTGTTGAATCATTACGGGTTGGCTGAATCCAATAAGAGTTAGCTCCATTAATATCACCAAAGTAAGCAAGCATTGTATATTTTCCAATATTCTCGCCGGTTGCTGTAATAAAAGCTTCAAGAGTTATTGCCGGATAAATACCTAAATTAATCTTATCACCAGGTAACTCTATATAATCGCCATTGACCGAACTTCTATATCTTCCATCATAAACACTACCACCAACAACAACACCGTTAGCTCCTCCAACTTTATCTTTTGCATCACCGCTCCAAAAATCGTAAGAGTGTTTAAGAATTAACTCTCCACTATATTCTGTAAAATTAACAGTATATGTTTTTGTACTGGTTAAGTCATACGATGTTACTACTATTGTTGCTATTCCTGTTCCATTTGATATGGTAATTGTATCGTCCATCGATATTGTAGCAAGCGGACTGGTTGTAGTAGCAGATATTACAACTTCAGTTTTTCCCTGTGGTATTACTACGGTATATTCAAGGGTATCGGCATTAAATACAGGATCTAACCCTCCATAACTTGTTGTAATACCCGAAAGTGTTGCATCGTCAAGCGATATAGAAGGACCATAACTACCTCCACTTATTAAACCATGTAATTTATTTATCGACAAATCAACTGCCTGTGAAGGGTTTTGCAAATCAAAATTCCAGAAACCAATTAATCCTGCTTCATTGCCAACTAAAGAAGTTAATTTATTTGCAGCAAGTGTAGCCGAATCTTTAGCAACATTCCAAATACGAACATCATCAATATTTCCTTTAAAAGCTGTTCCTGCAGTTTGTCCATTATTGGTATCCCATCCTAAATAGGTATCACCGGCCGAAAAGTCAATTGCAGCAAATACCCCACTCATCGATACATTAACTGCACTATCAGTTTTTGGTACGCCATCCAAATAAAAAGTTCTGGTATCTTCAGTTAATACTAATGCGATGTGATGCCAGTTATCGAACGGTACATTTGATGAAACAATTCCATAATCAGAGTTTCCATCAACATAAGTTGTCCCGGTCATCATCCTGATACTTTCGGCAGCCTGCCAGCTCGATGCATATTGCAATCCAAAATTACCAGGTCTGTTATATATCAAACCAGCATTATTCACCTGGTCACCTTCGGGTTTAATCCACATTTCAATAGTAAACGGAAGAGTTGTAAGATTTAACCCCGATAGATTAACATTACTGTTAATTCCACTTACTCCAGGAAGATATAATGAGTAATTTTTACCATCAGCCTCTGCAATATTTATTGTATATGTCTTTACAGTTTGATTATCTTTAGCAGTAACTGTAAGTGTTGCTGTTCCTACACCTCCCGACAAAGTAAACGATCCATTACCCACTACTGTTGCCTCAGGTACATTAGTAACACCTACTACATTAACCGATGTAGTTCCTTTTGGTACTATTAATTCATAAGTATCAACAGAAGGATTCAATACAGGGTTTAAAGCACCTACACTTAATTCAATATCTTTAAGGGTAGCATCTGTAGTACCTACATCTTCAGTAATTTTAATAACATATTCAACCATATCACCAGTACCGGCTGTAACTAAAATTGAAGCTTTATATGATCCATTTACAAGTGTAACTTCTCCTATATCACCCTCTATTTTAGCACCTAAACCATTAACTGTAGCACTAATGTTTACAGATGTTGTTCCAAAAGGTACTAATAAATCATACTCAGCTATTTCTTGCAAATTTAATTCCGGGCTAATAACTCCTTTATCAAAAGTTAAAGTTTTAAGTGAATAATCATCATATCCCTCTGGAACATCGCCTACTGTAACAGATAAAACCTGAACGGTATCAGGCTCTGTATCAGCGTTATGCAAACACGACCAACGATCGATAGATGTAATACTGGTATTTCTAAAACCCGCATCTTGTGTAAAAATCTCTACCGGTAATTCCATTCCTGTGGTCTGAACATATACCCTATAAGTCATATTAGTAATATTCAAGTCAAACCAAGCATCATATTTTTGTCCTGGTACCAATGCTACATTATTAGTATTTACAAATCCACTTCCTCCATTTCTTATTTGCAGGTTAGGATAAAAAGCCAAAGAAGCAGAATAATCACCCCAACCGACAATTTCGGGTTGAGATAATACAAATGAAGCATCATATACACCATCTGCATCCACATCGTGAAATACCAATTCGGCATGTACAATTTTGTTTCCGGTTAACGGAGTATCAAAAACTCCGGTTGTATCGACCGTTTGGCCAATAATAGATGTATTGCAATACAAAACTGCAGCTACTACTATTAACCAAAATCTTTTAAAAAGTAGATTTCTGTTTTTCATTCTATTTAATTTTTAAAGTTTAAATAATCACTATTAGTGTTTAAAAAAGTAAAAATAAGTTGAAACACTAGTTTAAAATGAAACAAAATTGATGTTGACTAAAAGATATTCGATACAAACTGATATTTTTTTTAAAAGAATTACCAAAAATTGGGCATTATTATAATCAATGAGCAAAATCAATTATTTATTATAACATAAAACAAAGTTTATACTATTTCATTAATTGTAAAATGCCATAAATAGTTTTATCAACTAAAAACAGACATTAATCTCACATGGTACAATAAATAATAGCGAGTATTATCTATCCCAAAAAAATTACAGAAAAAAATTACACAGAAAACCAAAATATGCAATTCACAAATGTATATTTTAATAATGGTGAGTGGAGGGTAGAGGTGAGTAATATTTACAAATGTTAACAATGTAATAGATTATTAATAAGTTTATTGTTTACATGTGTATTATAATAACAGTGGGGGAATAAATTTTATTTATAACATTAATTCAAGTAGTTAATTCACTAATAACCAATAATATAAAGGTTTTATATATAGTATAACTTTATATATTTTGATTACAATTATACACAAATAACAAAAAATCATAAAAAAACAAATTATTTTTGTGATTAAAGTATTAAAAACCAGTATTTTAGTGTATTTATATGAATTGTGTATTTAAGTGTTTTTTTTCTACTTGTAACATATTGGATTACAAGTAATTTGTTTATTAATAAATTAATAACACTACTAATAAAAAGCTTGAATAATTAAATATCATACTTAGATTTAATATTGTTATATGATTGGATATAAAAATATTATATAAACTAAATTGAATAGATATTTGAATTATTAATAATTGCTTATTGAATATTTGAGTTGAAAACGATTATTATTTGTTATTGTTACAAATGTAATTGATTAATCGTGTACATTTGTTATTTGAAAAGTGTTATTTATTGTTTACATTTGTGCAATTAATGTTATTACGGATGTAAATTATTACCAATGCAGGATAGATTAACTAAAATACTGCAACACGAAAAGCTAACATCGGCAAAATTTGCTGATTTAATTGGTGTACAACGCTCAAGTGTTTCTCATATTTTATCTGGAAGAAATAAGCCAAGCCTCGATTTTTTAGGTAAAATACTGGCACAATTCCCTCACTTAAGTGGCGATTGGCTTATATCAGGCAATGGGGCAATGATAAAAACAGGTGTTTCTTCTAAAACAATTACTAATAGTAATAACTTGTTTAATCAATCAAATACTGTAATTAAACAAGAGGATGTATCGCAAACACCCTTAAAACCCGGTAATACTATATCAAAACTATTTAATGATTCATTGGGAATTCAATCACAACAAAGCGTAAATAATACTGATAATTCACCTGGTAATAATACTATAATTAAAAAAACAGAAAATAAACATATTGATCGAATAGTAGTGTTTTATTCCGATCGTACTTTCATTGAATATTTATCGGCAGATTAACTTTATTATAAATGGTTGATAAGTTATAATAACTTTTTATTTCTTATTTTTTCCTAAACTACTACTATAACAGAGTTTATTCTAATTATTGCAATTATTTTATCAACTAAATTGTATTATATTTATGCCAAAATATAATAATTACATTTGTAAACAACGCAAATTATTAGTTGGTGAAAAAGAACATTGATATTTTCGAAATTATTGCGAATAATCGCTTAAATCATGAATATGTGGTTCTTGAACTTGCATTAAAAGGAAAAGAACTCCCCGAAATGCATCCCGGACAATTTGTACAGGTTAAAGTTGATAATACTCCTGCTACATTTTTAAGACGTCCTATTTCAATTCATGATGTTGATTATAAAAAAGGAATAATAAAGCTTCTGATACAAGAAGTTGGCGAAGGAACACGATGGATGGGACAACTTAAAGAAGGTGATTTTTTGAATCTGGTATATCCTTTAGGAAATTGGTTTAAGCTGCCTAAATCGGAAAAAGTTTTGTTGGTTGGTGGCGGTTGTGGTGTAGCTCCATTACTGTTTTTAGGTAGGGTATTAAAAGCAAATGGTATAAAACCCCGTTTTTTAATTGGTGCTAAAAATAAAGAGTATTTAATAGGATTAAACGAATATGAAGAGCTTGGCGAAGTTTTTAAAACAACCGAAGATGGATCGGCCGGCACTAAAGGATATGTGATTCATCACCCTGTTATGAAAACTCAAACTCCCGACTTTGATACTGTTTATACGTGTGGTCCTGATGCTATGATGAAAGTAATTGCAAAATATGCAGAAAGCCATAACATCGAATGTCAGGTATCGCTCGAAAATACAATGGCTTGCGGTATTGGTGCTTGTTTATGCTGTGTAACAGCAACAACCGATGGTAATAAGTGTACATGTATTGATGGTCCTGTTTTTGATTCAAAACTATTAAAATGGTAAAATTAGACGTTGATTTGGGTAATGGTTTAATACTAAAAAACCCAGTAATGACAGCTTCGGGCACTTTTGGCTATGGCGAAGAATACAACGATTTTTATGATATTAATATTTTAGGCGGAGTTATAGTAAAAGGAACTACATTACACCACCGTGAGGGTAATAATTACCCAAGAATGACCGAAACACCAATGGGAATGCTAAATGCCGTTGGTTTACAAAACAAAGGTGTTGACTATTTTATTTCGGAAATTTATCCACGTATTAAGCAGTTTAATACTAATATGTTGGTTAATGTATCCGGATCAACTATAGATGAATACATTGCTACTGCCAAAAAGTTAAATGATCTGGATGAAATTCCAGCTATTGAGCTAAACATTAGCTGTCCGAATGTAAAAGAGGGAGGTATGGCTTTCGGAACAAGTTGTCCTTCGGCAGTTGCTGTTGTATCGGCTGTAAGAAAGGTATATAAAAAACATTTAATGGTAAAACTATCGCCTAATGTTACAAATATTACAGAAATTGCAAAAGGAGTAGAGGAAGCTGGTGCCGATTCGGTATCACTTATTAATACACTATTAGGAATGGCTATTGATGCTGAAAAAAGAAAACCTCTGTTATCAACTGTTACCGGTGGTTTATCTGGCCCTGCTGTAAAACCAATAGCTCTTCGAATGGTTTGGCAGGTTAGTCAGGTTGTGAAAATTCCTGTTGTTGGACTTGGAGGTATAAGTAATGCAACCGATGCCATTGAATTTATGTTAGCCGGTGCTAAGGCAATACAAGTTGGAACTGCTAATTTTATCGATCCTACTGTTTGTGTTAAAATTATTGAAGGAATAACCGATTATATGATCAGGCATAATGTATTAAATATTAACGATTTAGTTGGTGATTTACAAATGTAAATAAGGTAATTACATTTGTAAATCCCATTTTATAATTATGAACTATATCTATAAAACACTTTTTTTATTATTATTCACACCACTATTATTTGGTCAACAAATCTCACCCAATGCCCAAATATCTTTAATAACCTGTGGTCCGGGTAATGATTTATATGCAAAATTTGGTCATAGTGCTATTCGATTAAACGACTCAATAAATAATATCGACTGGGTATTTAATTATGGAACATTTGATTTTGATACACCAAATTTTTACTTAAAGTTTATTAACGGTAATTTAAATTATATGTTATCGGTTAGTAAATTCGATCCATTTATTCGTTACTATTTTTTTAATAAACGGACAGTATCAGAACAAATTCTAGATCTTAATTTCGAAGAGAAAAAAAAGCTTACTCAATTGCTTATTGAAAATGCTAAACCTGAAAACAAATTTTATAGATATGATTTTTTCTTCGATAATTGTGCTACTAAAATCAGAGATATTGTTTTTAAATCTATTGAAGGTGAAATTATTTTACATAATATAAAGGGCGAGAATTCAACATTTAGAAATTTATTTAGTAGTTATTTGAATAATTCAACGTGGACAAAATTCGGAATTGATATATTATTAGGATCTAAAACAGATTTGCAAACCGATACATGGCAAGAAATGTTTTTACCAAATTATCTCGATTATCATTTTAAAAATGCAATAGTAAAACGTGATAGTTCTGAAAAACCTTTAATTAAAACTGAAAAAAAAATAATATCATTTAATAATGAATTATCAAAAACAAGTTTTCGATTCTCACCATCAATAGTATTTGGAATTCTACTCATCTGTGTAATATTATTTTCAATACTATTTACAAATAATACAATCATTATTCGCACATTCGATATAATCTTATTTCTTGCAACTGGATTATCTGGTTTATTAATATTATATATGTGGTTTTTCACCAGCCATCAGATTGTAAGTATGAATTACAATATTTTGTGGGCTAATCCGTTAAATATTTTAATATTATGGATAACCCAAAAAAAATACTTTAATAGTATTTTCTCAACAGTTATTATAATAATATCAGTTTTACTTTTAGTTGTTTTTATTAGCATTTCGAAAAATATCCCTCAGGAATTACCTAATGGATATGTTGTCATTTTTTTGTTGCTTTTATACAGAATTGGTTTTTATTTATTTAAAAATAAATATGTTAAAAATATAATCTTTTTAAATAATAAACCTAATAAATGAAACATTACATCTTAATTATTCGATATAAACTATTTTTAATAATAAAGCACAATAAATTATGAGAAAGACCTTTATCAAAATAGGGTTAACAGTTATAATAATGAGCGTTTTGGCTTTCTCATCAACATTATACATTTCGGAATTTCAAATTTTAGGTAATGAGTTTGAAACACCATTACCCAATTTTTCATCTTTACGTTTATCTAATTTGTTTAGTCAATCGGAAGATTTTCAGGACTTTGATAAATACATTGCGCGTTTTTTAGAGCAAAATAACATTGCCGGGGCATCAATAGCAATAGCAAAAAACGACAAATTACTTTTTGCAAAAGGTTATGGATATTCCGATATTGATTTAAAAACAGAAACAGAACCTTTTCATTTATTCCGAATTGCAAGTATTTCAAAATTAATTACTACTGTTGGAATTATGAAACTTGTTGAAAAACAACAATTATCGCTTAACCAGAATGTATTTGGTTCATCAGGAATTTTAAATGATAGTATTTACTTAAATTATGTTGATAAAAGAGTTGAATCTATAACTGTAAAACATTTATTGGAACATAGTGGCGGTTGGACACCTAAATATGGAGATCATATGTTTATGCCTACTGTTGTTGCCCAAAAGTTAGGAAAAAATCTACCAGTAAGTATTCAGGATATTATTCAATTTGCTTTAATCCATAGGTTGCATTTCGAACCTGGTTCTTATTCGAGCTATTCTAATTTAGGATATGGAATTCTTGGTGAAATAATATCAAAAATATCAGGTATTGATTACGAAACCTTTATTCAAAATGAGGTTTTGTTTCCTCTAGGTATTTTTGATATGAAAATTGCCGGTAGTTTTTTATCTGAAAGAGATGAATTGGAAGTTATGTATTACGAACCTGATAATCAATTTTTTGTTGATGATTATTTAGGTAATGGTACAAAAGTATCCCGAACTTATGGTGGTAATGATATGCGAACTTTAGGCCCTGCCGGTGGTTGGATTGCCAGTTCAACTGATCTGATGAAATTAATGCTTTCTATTAATGGAAATCCGGTTTTCAATGATATTATTAACCAAGAGTCAATTCAAATTATGACTAATAATGATGATTCTCTTAAAAGTCCTTTAGGATGGCGTAAAATTATTGATGATTATTGGATTAGAACTGGAACTCTGGCAAGTGTTTCATCTCAATTGGTATATGATAAGTCGAATAAAATATCGTGGGTTTTTTTATCTAATTCTGGAAACTGGCGTGGTCCTGATTTTTCAAATACAATTTATAATCAAATGAATAAAGCTATTTCAAATATAAATATTTGGCCTGATTACGATTTATTTGATTTAGAAACCAATTATGCTTCAAAAGAAAAACGTGAAAGTATAATCTTTTAATTTTTGATATTTATGCTCGTTTAATATATAATAAAAAAATCTACCCGCTTGTCTTATAATTGATATTATGTTAATTTTATTTATTATTAATATTGTAACTCTTCATTTTGTTTTACCACAACACAAATAATAAATTAACCAAATAACGCTAAGGTTGTAAATTATGTAAAGTATGTATATTGAAATAAAAATAAATGGCATCTCCTAAATTTGAGATACCATTTATTAAAAGCATTAAATAAATAAATTATAATTAATTAGCTTGTTCAAGCTCTTCAATTAATTTTTTCATCTCTTCATACTTCTTCATATTATTAAATCGATAATATAAATTTTTCAAGCTGTCATATACAGCCATCTTTTCATTGGGTTGAGCTTTGGTATCAGCATCAAGAATAGTACGAGCTTTTTCTAAATAGGGTAATGATTTCTCGAAAGATTTGTCAGCATCACTTTTTGCAGCATTAAACTTTTTTAAATCACTAATTTCGTTTGCTTTTTTATACTTTTCTACACCTTCATTAAAGTATATTACTCCAATATTAAACAAAGCATCAAAGAAATTTTCATTTATTTCTAAACTTTTTAAATAGTCAGCTTCTGCTTTATCATATTTCTTACTTTTATCAAATAATACTCCTCGAGCTACATAAAAAGATGCATTTGTTGGATTTTTCTCAATAGCTTTATTCAAATAATCTAATGCTTCTGTGTCTTTATTTGACGTCATATAATAATTAATCAACAAAGTTAAAATTCTGCTATCATCAGGATATTTTTCAAAACCGTTTTTTAAATTCTTTCCCATTTCAACAGAATCATTTGTAGTAATATACACCTGATTCAACAATAATACGGCATCTCCACCACCATATTCTAAATCAATAGATCTTTTAAAATATTCCGAAGCTATATCATATTTTTTTCCATTATATGCAGCTAATGCAGTATTATAAATAATTGCAGTATCAATAACCTCAGTTTCTGATAATACTTTCGTTTTATTTATTGTTAATACACTTTCAAATGATTCAATAGCCTTTGTATAATCTTCTTTATTAAAGCCATCAACACCAGCAGAGGTTAATTCATTTTTAAATAAACCTAAATCAATAAATAAATCATTCTTAAATTTACCTTTACCTTTTCCCTTTTCATCTCCTTTTGCATCAAGCTCAATTGCTTTTAAATAATAATTTAATGCTTTTTTTAATCCATCAGGATCTTTTCCTTCTGCTGCAAGTTTTCTATAAATTTTACCTGCAACAATGTATGTAAAAGCCCAATTATTTGACTTTTCATGTCCTAAAGCATCTTCTATTGCTTTTTTTGCACCTTCTAAATCATTCATCTCTTCGAGATTTGATTTAGCAAGATATACCTTACCCTTTTGAGCATATACAACCGACAGGTTTAATGCAACTATAATTAATAAAGTTATTAAATGTCTCATATTACTAGTTTTGAATTAATTACGTTCAAATATAATATTTAATCTAAATTATTTGATTCCTCTGCATCTAATTGTGTGTTTTCTTGATTATCAACATCCACATTTAAATGGTTTTCTGCTTCAATAACAGCTTCTGATTTTACTTTTGTTACCGATGCTATTTCATCATGTTTTTTATCAAGATTTATTAACCTTACTCCTTGTGTTGCTCGACCCATTACCCTTAAATTTGCAACTTCAAGACGAATAGTAATTCCCGATTTATTAATTATCATCAAATCATTTTCATCTGTAACATTCTTAATTGTAATCAGTGCTCCGGTTTTATCACTAATTCTCATTGTTTTAACACCTTTACCTCCCCTGTTGGTAATCCTATAATCATCTAATGATGAACACTTACCATATCCTTTCTCCGACACAACAAGGATGTTATCTGTCATATCTTTTACACAAATCATGCCAACTACTTCATCCTTATCATTATCGAGTAACACTCCCCTAACTCCGGCAGCAGTTCTACCTATACTACGTACTTTCTTTTCAGGGAAACGAATTGCTCTTCCGCTACGGGTTGCCATTAATATCTCTGTATTTCCATTAGTCAATCGGGCTTCAAGTAATTCATCATTCTCTTTTATGGTTATTGCATTAACTCCATTTAATCGAGGTCGTGAATATGCTTCAAGGGTTGTTTTTTTAATAATCCCTTTTTTTGTTCCCATTACAATATAATGACTTGTTGTAAAATCTTTATCATTTAACATTTTAACCCTGATAAAGGCTTTTACTTTATCATCAGGATCAATATTTAATAAATTTTGAATTGCTCTTCCTTTCGAACTTTTTGACCCTTCTGGTATTTCATATACTTTCATCCAAAAGCAACGTCCCTTTTTTGTGAAGAAAAGCATTGTATTATGCATCGAAGCCGGATATATGTGTTCAATAAAATCCTCGTCGCGGGTTGTTGATCCTTTTGATCCTACTCCACCCCTATTTTGTGTTTTAAACTCTGCCAATGGAGTTCTTTTTACATATCCCAAATGAGATATCGTTATTATCATCTCATCATCGGCATAAAAATCTTCAGGATTAAATTCTTCTGAACTGTAAACTATTTCAGTTTTTCTATCATCACCAAACTTCTCTTTTATCTCAAGCAATTCATCTTTAATAATTTGCATCCGCAGTGGCTCCTGATCTAATATATCCTTTAGGTGGGCTATTTCTTTTATCAACTCATCATATTCTGCTCTTAACTTATCTTGTTCCAGACCTGTTAACTGGCGTAGTCTCATATCTACAATTGCACGAGCCTGTATATCTGACAATTCAAAACGGTTCATCAAGGTTTCTCGAGCCTCGTCGGGTGTTTGAGCTGCCCTTATAATCTTTATTACTTCATCAATATTATCACTGGCAATAATGAGACCTTCTAAAATATGTGCTCTTTTTTCAGCCTGTTCTAATTCATACTGTGTTCGTCTAATTACAACATCATGTCTATGCTCCACAAAACATTTTATCAAATCTTTCAGATTCAACATCCTGGGTCGACCATTGACTAATGCAATATTATTTACTCCGAATGAGGTTTGCAGTGCAGTATACTTATATAAATGATTTAAAACAACATTTGCTATTGCATCACGCTTCAAATCAATTACAATACGCATCCCTTCTCGGTCTGATTCATCATTTACATTAGAAATACCATCAATTTTTTTCTCATTAACCAAATCTGCAATTTTTATGATTAACTCTGCTTTGTTAACCATATATGGTATTTCTGTAATAATAATTTTCTCACGTGAACCATCACTCTCAACCTCAGCTTTTGCACGTACTATAATACGTCCTCGCCCTGTTTCAAAAGCATCTTTAACACCTTGATAACCATATATTAATCCTCCTGTTGGAAAATCGGGAGCCTTAATAAAGTGCATAAGCTCAGGAATTGTTATCTCATTATTATTTATAAATGCAATAATTGCGTTTATTGATTCACTTAAATTATGAGGTGGCATATTTGTAGCCATTCCAACTGCTATACCCGAAGCTCCATTAATTAAAAGATTTGGTATACGCGTTGGTAATACAGTAGGTTCTTTCAATGAATCGTCAAAATTTAACTGAAAATCTACCGTATTTTTTTCAATATCAACCAATATTTCTTCGGCAATTCTATTCAATCTTGCCTCTGTATACCTCATTGCCGCCGGACTATCTCCATCAACACTACCAAAGTTTCCCTGTCCATCAACTAAAGGATATCGCAAAGACCAATCCTGAGCCATTCGAACCATTGCATAATACACTGAGGAATCTCCATGCGGATGGTATTTTCCTAATACTTCTCCAACAATCCTTGCTGATTTCTTGTAAGATTTATTAAATGATAGTCCCAGTTCATTCATTCCAAATAATACACGTCTATGAACTGGTTTTAATCCATCACGTACATCAGGAAGAGCACGTGAAACAATTACCGACATTGAATAATCAATGTAAGCCGATTTCATTTCTTCCTCAATGTTTATTTGTATAATTTTCTCTCCTTCAGCCATTTATTACTTAATTTGAAAAATTTGTGATAAAATAAAAATAGGCTTTTTCAAGCCTATTTTTTAGACCCCCTAATTTAGTCAATTATAACCGAAAGATGAAATGATTCAATTCACAATTTATTAACAGGTTATTGCCAACAAATAATTAGGAAAATATAGTATTTTTGACCTTATTTATATTAAAAAATAAAAGGAACATTTTATTTTTACAATTGTTAAATAAATGTAAAGTATGGATTTGAACTTTTCACCACGTATACGTGATGTTCTAAGTTTTAGTAAAGAAGAGGCTGAACGGTTAGGTAACCGTTTTATTTCTCCCGAACATTTAATGTTAGGCATTTTAAGAGAAGGAGAAGGTACTGCTATTGATATTTTAGAAAAATTACATGTTGACTTGATTAAAATAAGGCATAATATTGAATTAAAACTAAAAGAAGAAAATCCATTTCATTCCGATTCTATTCCATTATTAAAATCGGCAGAAAGAATTTTAAAGCTAGTTCAATTAGAAGCTAAATCATTTAAAAGTCAGCAAGTTAATACAGGTCATTTATTATTGGCTTTAGCCAGGGATAAGAGTACATTTTTATGGGAACTTATGGAAAAAGAAAATATTGAATACGAAAAAATCAGATCGCTTATGGAAAAACAACTTCCACTAGCAAAATCAGACTTCCCCGAAGACGATGATGCTGATAGCCCTTTTTCTTCATCAGGACAAGAATCGCAGGGAAAACCTTCTGGTAAAGGAGGATCTGAAACTCCTGTTTTAGATAATTTTGGCATTGATATTACCAAAGCCGCTGAAGAAGGACGCTTGGATCCAATTGTAGGAAGGGAACGAGAGATAGAACGATTAGCGCAAATTTTGAGCCGTAGAAAAAAGAACAATCCTATTTTAATTGGCGAACCCGGTGTTGGTAAATCTGCTATTGCCGAAGGCTTAGCGTTACGAATAATTCAGAAAAAAGTATCAAGGGTATTATTCGACAAACGGGTTGTTACACTTGACTTAGCTTCAATTGTGGCCGGCACTAAGTATCGCGGTCAGTTCGAAGAAAGAATAAAAGCAATATTAAACGAGTTAAGTCGCAATACAAATGTAATATTGTTTATCGATGAAATTCATACAATTGTTGGAGCAGGTGGAGCTACCGGATCACTTGATGCAGCAAATATGCTCAAACCAGCTTTAGCTCGTGGTGAAATTCAATGTATTGGAGCCACTACTTTAGACGAGTATCGACAGCATATTGAAAAAGACGGAGCTTTAGAACGACGATTTCAAAAAGTTATGATAGAACCTACTTCTGCTGCTGAAACAATTGAAATATTACATAATATTAAAGAAAAATATGAAGACCATCATAACGTTTTTTATACCGAAAAAGCAATAGAATCGTGTGTTAAACTTACAGAACGTTACATAAGCGATCGGCATTTACCCGATAAGGCTATTGATGCTTTAGATGAAGCAGGTTCTAGGGTTCATATTTCAAATATTGTTGTACCTGAAACAATACTTTCTCTCGAAAAAGAAATTGAAGAGATAAAAGATAATAAAATTAAAGCTGTAAAAGCTCAAAATTTTGAATTAGCAGCCAGTTATCGCGATAAAGAAAAGTCACTTATTGAAAATTTAGATCAGGCAAAAGCAAAATGGGAAGAGGAACTAATGCAACACAGAGAAACTGTTGACGACGAAAAAGTTGCTGAAGTAGTTGCTATGATGACTGGAATTCCGGTTCAACGTGTTGCTCAGGCCGAAGGAACACGTCTATTAAAAATGGGCGAAGAATTAAAAGGTTCCGTAATTGGACAGCATGATGCCATTGTTAAAATTGTTAAAGCAATACAACGAAACAGAGCCGGCCTTAAAGACCCCAACAGACCAATTGGATCTTTTATTTTCCTTGGCCCTACTGGAGTTGGAAAAACACACTTGGCTAAAGTATTAGCTCAATATTTATTCGATACTCAAGACGCACTTATTCGAATTGATATGAGTGAATACATGGAAAAATTCTCAGTATCCCGATTAGTTGGTGCACCTCCAGGATATGTTGGATATGAAGAAGGTGGACAGTTAACAGAAAAAGTAAGACGAAAACCATATTCCGTTGTTTTACTTGATGAGATTGAAAAAGCTCATCCGGATGTATTTAACATTTTATTACAGGTTTTAGATGAAGGACGATTGACCGACAGCTTAGGTCGTAAAGTAGACTTTAAAAACACCATTATTATTATGACATCCAATATTGGCTCTCGTGAATTAAAAGATTTTGGACGAGGTGTTGGCTTTGCCATTTCAAACCGCGAAAGTGACAATGAACATGCGCGACACGTTATTGAAAAAGCTCTGAAAAAAGCCTTCGCACCTGAATTCCTGAACCGCATCGATGATGTTATAGTTTTCAACACATTAGAAAAAGATGATATTCACAAAATTATCGATATTGAATTAAAGGGTCTTTATGCTAGGATTAATGCAATGGGATATTTATTAGAAATATCTGACGATGCAAAAGATTTTATTGCATCAAAAGGATATGACAGTCAATTTGGTGCCCGACCTTTAAAACGAGCTATTCAAAAATATCTCGAAGATGAAATGGCTGAAGTAATAATTGAGGCAAGTGTATCTGAGGGAGATGTTATTAGAGTAGATTTCGACAAAGAAAAAGAACAAATATTAACAAGTATAAAAGTAATACAAAAAGAGTCTAAGAAAGAATTACCTAATAATAAAAAAGAATAATAATAATTGCATAAAACAAAAGAGGGTGTAGCAGACTTATGCAACACCCTCTTTTGTTTTATATGATATCTGATAATTAAAACCTCAATTTCTAATACATCCTCTTTATTTTTTATAATACTTCATTGCTTCAGGAATATAAGCTTTCAGATTCCTTATGCGTGTATTATCAGATGGATGAGTACTCAAAAACTCAGGTGGCTTTTGACCTCCGCTTTGCGACATTCGCTGCCAAAATTCAACAGCAGCATTAGGGTTATAACCTGCCATAGCCATAAATATTAACCCCATCTTATCAGCCTCTGTTTCATGCGATCTTGAATATGGTAACATCAACCCAACCTCACTACCAACTCCATAAGCCGCCATGAAAATTTGTTGTGTTTCCTGAGGCTTTTCACTTAACGCAGTAGCTAATGCCACACCTCCTAATTGAATCCCAACTTGTTGACTCATTCGCTCATTTCCATGACGTGCTACAGCATGTGCAATTTCATGCCCCATTACAACGGCTAAGCCTTCTTCACTTTTTGTATATGGCAATAAGCCACTATAAACAACAACTTTACCTCCTGGCATACACCAAGCATTTGGAGTTTCATCCTCAACAACTAAATTAAATTCCCATTGAAATCCTTCAATTCTGCTTTGCAAATTATTCTGTTTAAGAAATTCCTCAACAGCTATAGCAATTTTATTACCTACCCTTTTTACCATGGCTGTTTGCTCTTTATTATCAGAAAGGGTACTTTGTTTCAGAAAATCATCGTATTGGGTTAAACTCATCCCAATCATTTCCGATTCGGGATATAAATTTAATTGTGTTCGCCCTGTAAGAGGTACTGTTGAGCACGAATAAATTATCGAACTCACTAACAGTATAAATAATGTAATTTTTAAATAAACTTTTTTCATTCGAAAATAATTAGATTAATAAGGTTGGATGTAATTCGCATGATAAATTATGTTCCATATTAATAATAAACGAATCATGCTCGTTTAATCATTTATTTAATATTAAAAATATAAACAATTCTTTTCATTTTTTGATTAAAAAATTAACCTTTCACAAAAAAGTGTGTTTTACACCCCAAAAGGGTTAGTAAAAACAATACTTTTTATTAATAAAAACAGATCATATTGGTTAATTATCTTTCATCATCATATCATAAATTTGATTTAAACAATTAAAACTTTTTATTACTAAAAAACAGATAAAATATTTAAACTATGAAAAAAAGTTGGCATCAAATTTCAGATTATAAAAACTTTATTATTATAAATGTTACATCCCTTTCTAAAACATTTCCCAGTACTTAATCTGTAAATATTGAGCCAATACAGTTAGTCATTCACACACTCCGGACATATACACTTTTAGTTTATGAATACACACAAACTCATCTCTTCTATCAATACCGCAACCTTAAAATGGTAAACCAGACTAACTGTTATAAAGAAAAGCTTGAAAAACGTTTCAAGCTTTTCTTCTTTAATAAACTTTCTTTGCAAAATAATATCTAATAATTAAAGCTATTGATTCTGAACTAATCTTTGTCCAGTTAATTAAATCCGGATCAACAAAAACATAACCTGTAATATCATCGTTTGCTAAAACTGTATCAAAACTTTTCACTTCAACTATAAAACCCAAATCTGTTGTATAAACTGAGAAATTTGAGAAAATATATTCATTAGGAAATGAAACAAGATATTGACATGATACCACATCAAGATTTAACTCTTCTTTAATTTCCCTTTTTATAGCATCCTCAGCTGACTCCATTGGATCTACAAATCCTCCGGGCAAATCAAAAAAACCTTGTTTTGGCTCAAAAGCACGTATTGTAAGTAAGATTTGTCCTAAATCATTAACAATAATTGCAGCTACAGCTGCCGATGAATTTATATAAAAAATAAAACCACATCCATCACACCTAAATTGACGATCACCATCAAAAATAAAATCATTATTCCCACATTTTGGGCAATACTTAATAACATCTCCCGGTTTTGTCATAAAAATGATATTAAAAAAAAACCGAAAAAAAAATGGAGAACTAAAATTTATGCATATCCATAATTTTTCGGGATTTTTTTTCATTTTATCAATAAAAGAGCCTCAATTTAATGGCTCTTATTTGAATCAATGCAATAACATTAACTAATCCTCATCATCATCATCCTCATCATCATAAGGCTCATCATAACTGTCATTCTCCTCTTCTTCATCACTACTAAAATCATCATCAAAATCCTTACCTAAATCGGGTTTTTTACTGCTTTTAACAATTACTTCACTATCAAAATCATCATCATCCTCGATTTCAGCAGCATTGCCAGCAGGAAATTTCACCAAATAATATCGATCTTCGGTTTCAAATGGTAATGCTCTAATTAAAGCCCCATCTTTACCTGTTATGGTGATCAATTCATCATTAAAACCATAAGGATAAGCTTCTTTAATCCTTTTTTGCAAAGAAGCATCCAATTTCTCATAATCTTTAATTACCCGTAATTTGTTTTGACTCATAAAATCAAAATTAAAAAATGTTGCAATTTTGGTTAACTCTCCTCTTTTATCCTTTTTATTATTTGAAATTAAAAAGGTTTCAAATATATATTGAAAGTTTAAAAAATATTACATACACAACAATTTTACATCAAAAAATTTCGCATTCTTTTTATTATCAACAACAAAAAATTTATTACAAATTCAAACTATAACAAATTCATATCTTTTTTTGATATGTATTTAAAAAAATAACCCCTTTTTAAAAATATAATTTTAAAAAAAAAGCACATTTTACCAAAAAGAACAAGGTTAAATGATTAATATAATTTTACTAATAAACATTTACTTTTTTTTACTGTTTGTTGAATATTTTTTACTACAAAACATTAAATGCTGTATTTTTAAAAAAAATATTTGACATGCTAAATAAAAAATGGATACTCCATATCGTTCATATAATTATTTGGGTTGGTTATAGTTTTCTTGTATTTACAGGTCCTATGAGATCTTCAAGTTTTGCAATTGAAATAACAATCAGATCATTATTTTTAAATGCTGTAGTTTTTTATATTAATACATATTTTCTTCTCCCAAAATTGGTTGGAAAAAACAAACTTCTTCATTATGCCTTAACAACACTTATTCTTTTACTGAGTATTTCACTTATTAATAAATATGCCGAAGAACAATTTAGAAAAAAACATTTTAACACTTTAAAGTATGAAAAAAGGCTTGATTTTTTAGAAAAAAATCAAAGTTCATTTAATAATGATATACCTCAATTTGATGATAAACCCGACATATTACACTTACCATTAAACAAAGACGATCAGTTTCGCTTTTTTAATGGTCCAGGTATAATTATGGGGTTTTTATCAACACTTGGAATTTTATTTCTCAGCACAATTTTTTGGGTAATTATCGAATCTGATAAAAGAAATAAACGAGAAATGCTATTGGTTAATGAAAACCTAAAAACAGAAATGAAATTTCTAAAATCACAAATTAATCCTCATTTCCTATTCAATGTATTAAATAACGTTTATTCTTTAGCTGTAATACAATCGAATAAAACACCCGAAATGATACTTAAATTATCAGATATGCTTCGCTTTATGCTTTATGAAACAGAAGATAAAAAGATAAAATTAGGAAGAGAACTAGATTATATTGTCAATTTTATCGAATTTCAGAAAATTAAAATTGAGGGCGAACCTCGCATTAAACTCGATATTAACTATTCGAACAGGGACTTAATGATTGAACCAATGCTATTAATACCATTTGTCGAAAACAGCTTTAAACACAGTAAAATAGAGGACATAAAAAACAGTTGGATTCATATTAATATTTTAACCAAAGAAACAGCAATATTTTTCAATATTGAGAATAACCTTCTAAAATCAAATATTTTTAAAGATAAAATTGGAGGAATTGGAATTGAAAATGTTAAAAAAAGATTATTACATCTATATCCAAACAAACACAAGCTTAGCGTAAAACAATTAAACAATAAATTCTCTGTTTCATTAATGATTCAAACATAAAATCATACTATGCGTATTAAGTAAAACTTTAAAAATTAAACTTTTGAATATTAAATGCATTATTATAGATGATGAATTCCCAGCCAGAGTATTACTAAAGGAATATGTTGATAAAATACCTGATTTAGAATTGGCTGGTAGCTTTAGCAGTCCTGTTGATGCCATCTCAATAATTCAAAGTGGCATTGTTGATGTGATGTTTTTAGATATACAAATGCCAGATATTTCAGGTATTGATTTTATTAAAACTCTATCGAAAAAACCTCTTATTGTATTTACAACTGCTTATATGGAGTATGCTATTGAAGGGTATCAATTAGATGTTCTCGATTACCTACTCAAACCGTTTTCGTTTGAACGTTTTTTAAAAACAATTAACAAAGTAACTGAAAAATTGGCTTTTACTGAACCAACGCCACACAATATCGACAATTTATCAGAACTAAATAAACCCGATAAATCGCACATTATTATTAAAGCCGATCATAAAATTCACAGGGTTAAATTTAATCAAATACTCTACATTGAAGGATTAAGGGAATATGTATCTTTTTTTTGTAAAAACGAAAAAATCATTACGCTCGAATCATTACGCAGGCTTGAAGATGTATTGCCTGACGATATGTTTTTACGAGTTCATAAATCGTATATCGTTAACATAAACAGTGTTAAATCGTTATATGGAAATCAACTAATTATTGAAGGTACAGAAAAAATTATTCCAATAGGGAAATCGTACAAAGACAATGTACAGAACAGAATGTTTAATAATTAAAAAAGAGGGTATTACCCTCTTTTTTTTTACCAATATTCAATATTTTTTTATTGTACTTCACCTGAAAGATGTTTATTAATCTCAGCCAATGTTGTAGTTACTTTTTCATTGGTAGGCGCATATTTAGCTGCTTTTTCAAACCAAACTTTAGCCTCTTCAAATTTAACGTTAGCATTAGCAATCAATTCATCTTTTTCTTCCTGAGTTTGAGGAACTTTTGAGCCAAGAATATTATTTCCATCATTATAAGGCACTGCACCCTCAACTAAATAATAATTCACAAGCATTTTTTTCATATGATTAACATATTTACTTTTCGAATGCTTTTGAATTGCCGGAACAAGTGTTTCTTCTACTTTTGAACCCTGATCCAACTCTTTATAACAATATGCTATATAATAGCTTGACATATCAGCATTGTAAGATAATTTATTGGCCTTAATATAATACTTTAAAGCCTTGTTAATATCCTTTTTCTTACGGGCACAAGTAGCAGCATTGTAAAAAGTTTTTCCTTCAGATTCACCCAAACCTCCTTTTGCAATAGCTTGTTCGTATAAACTTAATCCTTTTGAATAGTCTTTCGCTGCTACTGCAATATCACCTTCCTTCATCAAATCATCTGCATTCTTATCCTGAGCAAGAACTGAAAAAACCGATAACAATGCAAATGTCAAAATCACAAAATACTTCATAATCAATACATTTTTATTAAATAATTATTTTACCCTTTAACGAATTGTAAAAATAAAATAATGATTGATAACAACTATACATTTTTGCCCAAAAATTGAATTATTTTAACAATTCTCATAAGTAATATGCAATTATTGAGCCATTATTTACCTAATAAAATATTTTTTAACGATTCTAAACTAACATTCATTTCTACGGAACACTTTTCCCCTGTAAAAAACGCAGCTAACCGATCGGGTATTTCAACAGATTTTCCAATAACAGGTTCTACAACTTCGGGAAATTTTGCCGGATGTGCTGTTTCGATAAACAAACCAGTTTCCCCATCTTTTAAGTGTCTTTTTAAAGCTCCATAACCTGTAGCTCCATGTGGATCTAAAATATAATTGTACTTAGAATATACTTCTTTAATAATTTCACGTATTTCCTGATCGGAAAATGAATATGCAGTTAGTTTATTTTTAACAATTTGATATTCATGATTATAAAGATTTTCAATTCGAACAAAATTACTTGGATCACCCACATCCATTGCATTAGCAATTGTAGCTACCGATTTTCGTGGTTCATAATTACCCGTTTCAAGATATTTCGGAACAATATCATTAAGATTTGTTGCAGCCACAAATTCTTTAACAGGAAGACCCATTCTTGCAGCAATCAAACCAGCAGTAATATTTCCAAAATTTCCACTTGGCACACAAATAGTAACATCAGAAATACCCAGAGCCTTCATTTGAGCATAACCATAGTAATAATAAACTGACTGAGGTAACAATCGAGCTAGGTTTATTGAATTTGCAGATGTAAGAGTCAAATGATTATTCAACTCCTTATCCATAAAAGCTTCTTTTACAAGTTTTTGACAATCATCAAAAGTACCTTCCACTTCTATTGCAGTAATATTATTACCAAGTGTTGTAAACTGTTTTTCCTGAACATCACTAACTAAACCTTTGGGATACAAAACAAACACATTAATTCCAGGCACTTTATAAAAACCATTGGCAACAGCACTCCCGGTATCTCCCGATGTAGCAACAAGAATATTAATCTCTTTATCCATCCCTTTCACAAATTGGCCAAGTACACGAGCCATAAAACGTCCACCAACATCTTTGAAAGCACAAGTTGGGCCATGAAACAATTCCAAAGAATGGATTTGATCTGTTATTTTAACAGCAGGTATTTCAAAATTTAATGCATCTGTAACCAAATCGGCAAACTGATTCTCTGAAATATCAGGACAAAAAAATGGTTTTAATACTTCAAACCCTATCTCCTGAAGAGTCATTTTGTCAATTCTCTCATAAAACGAAGCAGGCAACAATGGAATATATTCAGGCATATAAAGCCCTTTATCTTCAGCTAAACCACGAAGTACAGCTTCTTTTAAACCAACAAATTTATTTGGTGAGTTAATACTATAAAATTGCATTGTATATCAATTATTTATTATCGTTAATAAACACATTCATAAACTCGGTTCCCTTTAGTACACCATAAGATCCTTCTTTAGCCGACTGTTCGTTATATACATTAATACCATCGGTTTTTCCATCAGGACGATAAATATAAAATGGAATTGCATCACGCGTGTGTGTTCTTAATTTACAAGGAGTTGGATGATCGGGTAAAAATGCAATTGTAACATCATCACGTCCTTCAACCAATTGCTCAATAATTGGCTTCATCACTTTTTTATCTATATCTTCAATAGTTTTAATCTTTAGCATAAAATCACCTTCATGACCTGCTTCATCACTTGCTTCGATATGTAAATAAACATAATCGTTATCCTTAACAGCCTCAATGGCAGCCATTGCTTTTCCTTCATAATTAGTATCAAATAATCCGGTAGCACCTTCAACATGAATTGATTTTAAACCTGCATAAGCTCCAATACCATGTATCAAATCAACAGCAGATATAACGGCACCTTTTTCTAAACCATACAATTCGTTCATTGTAGGCATTTGAGGACGATAACCTGGCGACCATGGCCAAATTGAATTAGCTTTAGGCTTTCCATTATTTGCACGCTGAATATTTATTGGATGACTTTCAAGTATACTCCTTGATTTGGCTATCAGTTCATTAACAAAAGACACTATTGATTTCGACTCAACATTTTGGGCTGTTGGCAACACATCAGTAACCAAGGCTCCGGGAACATCGTGTGGCGGTGTACATTGTATTTGACCCTTTCCATTTTTAATTACCAACAAATGTCTGTAACTAACGCCTTTATAAAACTTAACCACATCACTGCCAAGTTCAGTGTTTAACACATCAATTAAAACTCCTGCATCTTCTGTTGATATATGACCACCCGAATGATTTAATATTTTCTCATCGTGTATTGATATTAGATTACATCTGAAAGCCATATCAGTATCATCTAATTCCACTCCCATTGCGGCAGCTTCGAGCACACCTCTTCCATTAAAAAACTTTTCGGCATCATATCCCATAACGGTCATATTAGCCACTTCACTTCCTGGATGAAGAGTATCGGGAACAGTTTTAAACAAACCTAACCTCGACATTGAACATAACTTATCAATATTTGGTGTTTTAGCTGCCATAACAGGAGTTAAACCATTCAGCTCTGATATTGGCTCGTCTGCAAGACCATCGGCTAAAACAACAAGATATTTCATTTTTTTACCCATCAAAATAATCAATTAAATATTAGCTACTTTAATAATATCGGCAAAAACACCGGTTGCAGTAACATCTGCTCCTGCACCATAACCCTTTATTTGCATAGGGTATTCAGAATAATTTTCTGAGTTAATAAGAATAATATTATTACTTCCTTCTAAATCATAAAAAGGATGTGATTTATCAACCTCAACAAGTCCAACTTTTGCTTTTCCTTCAAATAAACGGGCAACATATCTTAAACGTTTTCCTTGTTCTGCCAATGTTTTACGTTTAAGCTCGTACTCATCATCCAATCCTGGCACTTTTGCCATAAATTCATCAAGCGAAGGCAAATCTAAATAATCTTTTGGAACAAATGGTTCAACTTTAATATCAGTTTTTTCCATAACATATCCCGATTCACGTGCGAGAATTAATAATTTACGCACCACATCAGTACCACTCAAATCAATTCTGGGATCGGGCTCACTATATCCCATATCTTTTGCCTCTTTTATTACTACTGAAAGTTTTTTCTTTTCCGAAAGTGTATTAACAATAAAATTAAGTGTACCTGATAATACAGCTTCTAACCGAACAATTTTATCACCACTTTTTACTAAATCATTTATTGGTGCAATAATTGGCAACCCGGCTCCCACATTTGTTTCATACAAAAACTTTACTCCCTTCTTACGTGCCGTTTGTTTCAATTTTTTATAAATATCATAAGATGATGAACTGGCGATTTTATTAGCCGTTACAACAGAAATATTTGCTTCAAGCAATGACTGATATAAATCAGCAACTTGTTCACTTGCTGTACAATCAACAAATACACTATTAGCAAGGTTCATTTTAACAATCTCATCTTTAAACTCAATTACAGAACCTGTTAAACCATCCTTTTCTAATTTTTCAGCAATCCCTTCAATTTTCAAACCTTCAGCATCAAAAAGAATTTTCCGGCTACTGGCTATACCACAGAGTCGAATTTTCAACTTACTATCTAAAGCAAGTTTATCGCGTTGTTCATTAATCTTTTTTAATAATTTTCCACCAACAGTACCTTTTCCTACTAAAAACAAATTTAATCGATATTCATCGGACAAAAAAAACGATTCATGAATAGCATTCAGAGCTTTTTTCGTATCCCTTTCTTTAATTACAAAAGAATTATTCAACTCAGAAGCTCCTTGAGCAATTGCATAAACATTAACACCATTTTTACCCAGACTGTTAA
The DNA here is from genome assembly GCA_016933045.1 of Marinilabiliaceae bacterium. GTDB lineage: Bacteria > Bacteroidota > Bacteroidia > Bacteroidales > Marinilabiliaceae > JAFGBR01. The sequence goes on from JAFGBR010000081.1 coordinate 82,144, forward strand.
AAAGCATACCTGAAATACCTGTTGTATGCTTCATATTCTCACCCACAATAGCAACAACTGCCATTTCATCTTCAACACTTATTTTATTAATTTGTTTAAGTTCAATTTCTCTTTTAAATTCTGATTCAATAGCTTTTCTGGCTACTTTCACCTGACCCGACTCAATTGCAATTGTTATACTGTTTTCTGAAGAGGCCTGCGAAATAAGTACAACATTAACATCTTTTGATGCAAGAGATGAAAATAATCGCATAGAAATACCTGTTACTCCAACCATTCCTATTCCCTGAACAGTAATAAGAGACATACCTTTTATTGAAGATATTCCCTTTATTTGCTTATGTGATATATTTTCCTTAAAACTATCAATAAGAGTTCCTTTAGCCTGGGGATTGAATGTATTTTTAATAACAATAGGTATCTCTTTTTGATACACAGGCAATATTGTAGGCGGATATATAACTTTTGCTCCAAAATGTGATAGCTCCATTGCTTCGGCATAACTCAACCTATCAATACAATATGAACGGCTAATAATCCGAGGATCAGCAGTCATAAAACCATCAACATCTGTCCAAATCTCAAGTATATCAGCATCAAAAGCAGCAGCTAAAATAGCAGCAGTATAATCCGATCCGCCACGCCCAAGTGTAGTATTAATATTATCATTATTACTACTTATAAAACCAGGAAACAACGAAATTTTACCTAACGAAGCCTTTACACTACTTAATAAATCATTTGTTAATGGTTGAACTACCTGATTTCGTCCAAATTCAAGATTTGTCTTAATATATTCACGGCTATCAAACCATTTTGTACCAGTAACTAAAGAAGCAATTATCTTAGATGACAATCGCTCACCAATACCCGAAATGCTTTCAAAACTTTTACGGCTCAACTCTTTAACCAAAAAAACACCTTTTATAATTGATTTCAGTTCATCAATATCAGGTTCTATTAACATTTTTATTTTGTCAATATCAACAGGACTAAAAAGATCTTTAATAATATTATAATGAATATCAATAATTTCGTCAAGCTTTGTTTTATACTCTTCATTACCAGCTTCAGCTAAATTAGCCAAATAAATCAACTTATCAGTTACACCACCAACAGCCGAAACAACAACAACTTTTTGTTCATCGGACGATTCAATAATCTCTTTAACTCGTAAAATATTATTAGCAGAACCAACAGAGGTTCCTCCAAATTTTAAAACTTTCATCAATAAAAATTTAATGATTAACAGAACAAATACATAAAACTACTATAAAAGAAATTTATACCCCCTAAGGGGTAGTAGTTTTATAAACAGAAAGTAAAACAAATGCAAGTGAAGTATTCATTCCTTCTTTGTTTCTATTTTTTGATTAAACAAAAGTATGTATTAATTATAAATTATTGAAATTAAAAATGATTTTTCAATTAACAATTGTTATTCTTCACATTAAAAAATAAAAATAATATCAATCAACAATAAATGACTTTACATTTTAAATAGCTTTTTGTAATTTAATATAAACCTAAAACATGCACCATGAAAAATATTTCTAAAATCATCGGCACACTGCTAATCCTTTTACTTATAGTCAGCTGCACAACAAAACCTAAAGTTGGTTTTTTAATGGATAGCATTGAAAATGAACGTTGGAAAAAAGATAAAGTTCTATTTGAACAAAAAATGAGAGAACTGGGGGGGAAAACAGTGATAAAAATATCGGATTCAGACACAGAAAAACAATTCAAACTTGCCCAGGAAATGCTTTTAGAAGGTGTTGATGTATTAGTGCTAATACCAAGTGATTTATATGATGCCAAACGCATAGTGGATCTGTATCATAAAAATGATAAACCTGTTATTTCATACGACAGATTAGTTCGTAATTGCAATGTTGATTTTTATATCTCTACAGATAATATTGATGTTGGTGAACTACAAGCAAATTACTTAACTAAAATATGCCCTGTTGGAAAATACATGTTAATAGGAGGAGCAACAACTGATTATAATGCCTATTTACTACATTTAGGATGGATGAATATTCTTCAACCATTAATTGATAAAGGAGATATTACAATTATAAATGATGAATATACAAAAGATTGGTCTGCCGATGAAGCATATACAATAACAAAGCAAATACTAAGTACCGAAAATGATTTAAGAGCAATAATTGCAGGAAATGATGCACTTGCAAACGGTGCCATAAAAGCTCTGAAAGAGAAAAAAATAAACGGCGAAACACTTGTTGCTGGACAGGATGCAAATATTGATGCCATTCGAAATATTGTTGCAGGAGATCAAACAATAACTATCTACAAACCAATTGCATCTATGGCACATAGTGCAGCTCAAGCCGCCTATAATTTAGCAAATGGCGATAATCCGGCATCAAACATGAGCATTACCATTAACAACGGAAGCCACTTAATACCATCTCTTTTGCTTAAAGCCCAGTTAGTTAACAAACAAAATATCAAAATGACTGTTGTTTCAGAAGGTTTTGTAGCAGAACAAGAGATATTTGAATGATAATTTGATTTAATCAATATAAAGCGTGAAAAAATTACTCATTCACGCTTTTTTTTTGTAATTAACATTTGAATATATTTGAAACAATAAAGGAATAATCTAATGTCGAAACTCAAAATATACAAAGCTTCTGCCGGTTCAGGAAAAACATTTACACTAACAAAGGAAGTAATAATGCTTTTATTCGAGAACCCTTTCGACTATAAAAACATACTCGCAGTTACATTTACCAACAAAGCCACTGCCGAGATGAAAAACAGAATATTGACAAAAGTTTATGATCTTTGGAAAGGCAACGATAACGATTACGTTAATATTTTAATAAAAAAAGAGGGATCAGCACAAAATGTATCTAAAAAAGCATCATTAATATTATTCCTTTTATTACATGATTTCTCAAGGTTTTCAATATCAACCATTGATAGTTTTTTTCAAAAAATAATACGTTCATTCGCACAGGAACTTGGATTACAAAGCAACTTCAAAACAGAACTAAACAACCAAAAAATATTACAATTAGCTATTGACAGGCTAATTATGAAACTCGGGCAAAAAGAAAAGAAAAACCTTAAAGAATGGTTAATTCAAACAGCCAGTGAAAACATGGAACAAGGTCTAAACTGGAATCTTTCGGGAAAATTATATGATTTAGGAAAACAAATATTCTCAGAAAAATTCCAATCTTTTCACCGAAATTTTTCCATCCAAATACAGGATAAAAAAATTCTTGAAACATATAAAGAAAACCTAAAAAAAATAATTAACAATTTTGAAACCACAATAAAAAAATTTGGCTCAATTGGACTGGAACTATTAAACAAACATCAATTAACATGGGATGATTTTAAAGGGAAATCAAAAACCCCTCTCAAATATATTGAATACATGAAAAATGTAAAAAATATAGATAAAACTGACCGAATTAAAAACTGGATTAATAACATTGACGAATGGCAAACAAACAAAAAAGATAACCACTTAAATGATAAAATAAATTCCATATATAACGATGGGATGAATAAACTTTTAGCAGACAGTATTTCATTTATTGAATCAGAATCGATAAACTACTTTACTGCTATTGAAATAACAAAACAATTTAATTCACTTGGTATTATCAACGACATATCACTCGAGATAGATGAAATATGCCGAGAAGATATGATATACCTACTTGCTAATTCAAATAAGCTTCTTAAAAATATTATTGACAATAACGACACCCCTTTTATATACGAAAAAAGTGGAAACACCTTAAAACACTTTATGATTGATGAATTCCAGGATACTTCAGGGTTACAATGGGAAAACTTCAAACCTCTGATTGACCAGAGTTTAGCCTCTAACTGCTTTAGTTTATTAGTTGGAGATGTAAAACAATCAATTTACCGATGGCGAAACTCAAACTGGGAACTATTAGCTCATAAAGCAAAAAACGATTTTTTACATCAAGGTTTTACCGAATTAAATCTGGATACTAACTGGAGAAGTTTTGAGAATATTATAACATTTAATAATTCATTTTTCAAAACCGCAGCTGATATTCTTCAAAATGATTTGAATGAAACACTTGATGAAACAGGTATAAACGACAACGATTGCACTACTATTATTACAAATGCCTATGCCGATGTTAAACAAAAAACATCGGTAAAAAACATTGAATCGGGTGGTGAGATAAAAATTGAGTATATAAATTCCGAAAACGATAATGACTATAAAGATATTACTATAAAAAAAACTATTGAACAGATTGAAAAAATTGTTAATGCCGGATACAAATACAAAAACATTTGCATTTTAGTAAGAAAAAAAGATGAAGCAAAAAGCATTACTAACGCCCTTTTATCGGGTAACTATTCCTCTTCTCCAATATCTGTTGTATCAAATGAATCATTAACCCTTTCAGGTTCAATAGCTGTTAATATAATTATAAGCCAAATAAAAGTAATAATAGCTCCCGACAATAATATTAATAACTGCTACATTTCTCTTTATAACGATGTTGATACGTTTACAAATAAATCAATAAGCTTAGATTCAAACTCATTATTTGATTTCGAGAGTTTTATAAAAAACAAAAATCTAAAACATTTAAAAGGTCTTCCCTTACTCGACTTAATTGAAAACCTAATTCAATTATTACCCGAAATGACCCATAAAAACGAAGGCGTATTTATACAAGCTTTAATTGATTTCACATCAGATTATATTCAAAACAACGGGGCAGATCCTGCCAACTATATTGAATGGTGGGATAATGAAGGGAAAAATAAAACTATTCAAATTCCTGAGGAACAAGATGCAATTAGAGTTATGACCATCCACAAATCAAAAGGACTGGAATTTGATATCATATTAATGCCATTTTTATCATGGGAACTTGACGATGCAAAACACCAGGAAATAATATGGTGCGAAGACCCATTCAATGAACTTTCTCAAATCCCAGTGCAATATTCAAAAAACTTATTAAAAACATATTTTAACCAACATTACATAACTGAACACATATATAGATACGTTGATAATTTAAACATGCTCTATGTTGCTTTTACAAGAGCAAAAAAAGGATTATTTGGATACGCACCTTATTCAAAAGGGGGATTAAATAAAGTATCTGATTTATTATTCACCTGTATAACAAATCAGAACTTCAAAAATTCACTTACTAAACATGAATTAAAACAACCCGATGATTATATTTTTCAATATGGAGAACTAAAACAAAACGAAGATTCAAATAAAACTAAAAACAATAATACTGAAATTGATTTTTTGTCATTTAACCTACCATTACTAAAAACATTCGATTATTCAAAACGAATCTCAATCGTATTAGACAGTAGTGAACTTATTTTATCGGATGATATCAAAAACCAAATAAATAAAGGTAAAATAATGCATCATGCCTTTGAATTAATCAAAACAACAAACGACATAGAAAAAAGTGTTAATCAAATCTTTACCGAAGGTCTTATTAACGAAACACAGGTAAAATATTTAAAAAGTGAAATTGCAGAATTACTAACAGACAAAAGAGTAAACAATTGGTTTAAACCAGGTGTTAAAATAATTAATGAAACATCAATTATTACAAAAAAAGGAACTTATATTCCCGATCGAGTTGTCATTGACAATAATTCAACAATTGTAATTGATTACAAATTTGGAGAACAACACTCACAAAAACATTTTCAACAGGTAAATAACTACGTTAAGCTTTTAAAAGAAATGAATTATAAAAATGTTAAAGGCTATATATGGTATGTATTTGAAAAACAAATATTAGAAACAAATTCAAGTGAAAACTTAACCTTATTTTGATTTTCTTTTCCTATAAATGCCAGTTCCAGATACTTTTAAAATTGGTTTCTTTTTATTTTTTTCAACAGAAAAACCAAACTTACCAATTTTTCGTCCTAAAGCAAAATACTGACCATGAGAGTATGCAATTGGTTCGGATTTACTAAGGTTAAAAGCTCCAGTTTTTTCATCCAAATACCGTTTATCTGCTTTTACATTAACTACTTCGGCCATAAACATATCATGGGTACCAAGAGGTATAATCTGGGTAACCTTGCACTCAATACTGATTGGAGCTTCTTCAATAGTTGGAACTTTAACAACCGAAGCCTTTCCTGGCGTTAAATGCATCTCGTCAAACTTATTAAACTGTCGCCCCGACTTAACCCCACACCAATCAGTTGCATAAGCTAATTCCTTAGTGGTTAAATTAATAACAAATTCACCAGTATTTTTTAAAATTTGATATGAATGACGACCAGGCCTAACTGAAATATAACACATTGGTGGATCAGAACAAATAGTACCTGTCCACGATATAGTAATAATATTATAATCTTCAGGCTTATGACCTAAACTAACCATTACTGCAGGTAATGGATATATCATTGTACCTGGTTTCCAGTCAACTTTTTCCATATTTTAAGATAGTATTAAAAAAAAACATTAAACAATAGTAAAATGTTCCGGCATAGTAACTTTTTCACAATAATGGCATTTTAATACAACATTCTCCCTGTCAACCAGTTGAAATCGAGTAACTATATGTTCCTGATTTGTAATACATTTGGGATTAAAACACTTAACAATACCAATAACTTCATCCTGAATTTCAACTACTTTTTTCTCAATAACCACATAATCTTTAATGATGTTCAATTTTGCCTGAGGTGCTATTAAAGCTATCTTGTTAATTTCATCATCTTCGAAATATTTATCACTAACCTTAATAATTGCTTTTCGTCCCATTCGCAAACTTTCCAAATTGGTTCCAAAAGTTATTTGATTTGTAATCGAATGTAACCCAAGAATATTTATTACCTTAAACAAATTATCGGCAGGAATATGATCGATCACTGTACCATCTTTAATAGCACTAACTTTTAACTCTTTATTTAGTTCCATCACAAATACCTTTATTATTTAACTCCTAAAATTGACGAAATAATTGCCATTCTTGTAAAAACTCCATTTTTAGCCTGTTGAAAGTAATATGCCTTTAAGTTATTATCAACATCTTCATGAATTTCATTCACTCTAGGCAAAGGATGAAGCACCTTAAGATTATCTTTAGAACGACTAAGCATTGCATTTTTAAGAATAAAAGCATTTTTTACTTTTTCATACTCCATTGGCTCAGCAAAACGCTCTTTTTGCACTCGAGTCATATACAATATGTCAGCTTCATTAATAGTTTCTCCAAATTCAATGTGTTCTTCAAACTTAATATTTCTATTTTTTAAAAATATTTTATACTCATCGGGCATTTTAAGTTCAATCGGCGAAATAAAATGAAATACCGGGTTAAAATGAGACATTGCCATTAACAAAGAGTGCACTGTTCTTCCATATTTTAAATCGCCAACAATTGCAATAGTTAAATTATTTAACGTTCCCTGCGTTTTCTTTATCGAGTATAAATCTAACAAAGTTTGAGAAGGATGTTGGTTAGCACCATCTCCTGCATTAATAACCGGAACTGATGAAACCTCAGAAGCAAAACGAGCACTACCTTCATACGGATGACGCATAACAATTAAGTCGGCATAATTACTAACCATAATGGTTGTATCTTTAAGCGTTTCGCCTTTAGTTGTACTCGAAGATGAACTATCGGAAAAACCCACAACCCTACCGCCAAGTCGATTTATAGCCGTCTCAAAACTTAAACGTGTACGAGTTGACGGCTCAAAAAACAAACTGGCCACAACCTTACCATCAAGTAACTTCTGATTTGGGTTTGCTTCAAAATCGGCAGCCAAATCAACAATTCTAAGAATCTCATTTTTTGAGAAATCTGTAATTGAAACCAGACTTTTACCTTTCATTATTTTCAAATTTATAACCTATACTCAAAAAAAAGGCCTGTAAAAACAGGCTCTATACATAAATTACATACAATTATTAAACGAATTTACAGCAACAAAAAAAAACAGCTCAAAATTCATTATTGAATTTTTTGCCATTTTTTGTTTTCGAATTATTGTTAACATATCAGAATTCATTCTGAAATTCAAAATTAGATGTTAATAAAATATTATTCAAATAAAACTCATATAAGTTATTAACATTTTCACTTATCGGTTAACCATATACCAGCAGCAAACCTTCCAGTTACTCCATTTTCCCTTCGATATGAAAAATAATGACTTGAATTACAGGCAACACAATCATTATCACTAAAAATATTATCAATATTTATCCCTTTTTTAAATAATTCAAATTTAATAACCTCATGCATATCAATAAGGAATTTTTCGTTTTCTCCAATTTCTAATTTAACTCCATGTGAATTATGCAATGCAAATGCAACATCCTCCCCTACCTGATAACAGCACGACTTAATTGATGGGCCCAACCAAACCTTTATATTCTTTGGTTCACATCCATAAAATCCATTTAAAGAATCAATAACACAAGAAACAATTTTTTTATTAATACCTCGCCACCCGGCATGAGCTACTGCTATAGCCCCACAATCTTCATCGGCAAACAATATTGGCACACAATCAGCTACCATTACCATTAGAACTTTCATCTTTGTATTTGTTATTAAAGCATCACAATCGCATACCCCTCCCAAATTATCATCAACACAAACAACCCTGTTGCTATGAATCTGATTCATAAAAACAAAATCATCAGTATTAATCCCCAACTCATTAGCCAACCTATTACGATTTTCCATAACAGCTTGCATATTATCACCAACATGAGTAGCTAAATTATTCGAATTATAAGGCGGTTTACTAATACCTCCATGTCTATCGGTTAATAATGCCGAAATTCCCTTTCCAAATTTCCAACAAAACATTTAAATAATTTAGTAATAATTACTATATTAATAATACAAAAAAAAACAAAAATATCTAATCCTAATTATGAATATTCAATAAGAAGTACTTCATATTTTTATAATTTAATAATAAAATCAAAACTAATCCGTATGTTTTTAGAAGATCAATTGCAGCTTGAAAAAAAAGGTATTTCATTGGAAAAAATTGAAAATCAAATTTCATGGTTTAAATCGGGGTTTCCGTATATGAATATCATCCGCCCAGCCATTATTTCTGACGGCATTATTAAATATAACAATCAGATACTTAATGAAATGGCAAATGAGTATGAAAAGGCTGTGCAAAAAAATATTAAAATAAAAAAATTTGTACCTGCATCGGGAGCCGCAACCCGAATGTTCAAAGATTTATATGAATTTATTAACCAAAAAAAGAAAGATATTTTCCACACCAATTTTAGCAAACAATTTATTGATAATTTAAATAAATTCCCGTTTTCGGCAGAACTAAAAAAAATTAGCAAAATAAATGATGATAATACAATTGGAATAAATGAATCAATAATCATTGTTGAAAAATTACTTAACGAAAATGGTTTAAATTATGGCAATTTACCCAAAGGAGTTTTAGAATTTCACCAGTCGGCAAAAGGCATCAGAACCCCAATTGAAGAACATATGGTTGAAGGTGCTTTATATGTTAAAGATTCATCAAACCATGTTAACATTCATTTTACAGTAAGTCCTGAACATGAAAATATGTTCAAAAGAGTTGTAGAATCGGCACGTAAACGTTTTGAAGAAGAATACGATGTAAAATATGTAATATCGTTTTCACACCAAAAAACGAGCACTGATACATTAGCTGTAAAGCCCGATAACACACCATTTAGAATTGAAAGTGGCGAATTATTATTCAGACCAGCCGGACATGGAGCCTTAATAGAAAACCTAAACGATTTAAAAAGCGACATTGTATTTATAAAAAACATCGATAATGTAACGCAGGAACACTTAATAGATGATACTGTATTATATAAAAAAGCACTTGCCGGAACACTTTGCAAAACAAAGGATCTTATTTTCAGAATATTAGAATTACTTGAAGATGCAAGTGAAATAATCATACGCGATTCAATTATACCATCGTTACAAGCCCATAATATCAATATTCCTGAAACCATATTAATGCAACATGCAAAACATTTAAAAGATTCGTTATTCGGTTATTTAAATCGTCCAATTAGGGTATGCGGCATGGTTAAAAACGAAGGAGAACCAGGCGGAGGTCCTTTTTGGGTTGAAGATAAAGAAGGAAACATTGCATTGCAAATTGTAGAGAGTTCACAAATTGAAATGACAAATGAAAAATACAAAAACATAGTAAATAAAAGTACCCATTTTAATCCGGTTGATTTAGTTTGCTCATTAAAAAACTACAAAGGAGAAAAATTTGATTTATCTCTTTATGTAGACCCTGACACTGGTTTTATTTCGGAAAAATCCTATGTCGGCTCTCCTATTAAAGCCTTAGAATTGCCCGGATTATGGAATGGAGCAATGGCACATTGGATAACAATATTTGTAGAAGTACCACTGTCAACATTTAATCCTGTAAAAACAATAAATGATTTATTAAGGCCACAACATCAACCTGAATAAAAAAATCAATTTTTTCATACTATTTAATCCACTAATCAAAACAACTTATTACTCTACTATTTAACACCTTAAGGAATAATTGTTAATAAAATATATATAATAATGGATGCAATTCGTTCTTTTGTGTTCGATAAAATGATACTTTTGTATGAAAAATTGATTATATGCAGGATTACTTGCAAGGGAATTTTGAGGAAATAAATGATGCTCTCGAACGATTTGAATTCATGACAAATACAAATCGTGAGTATTATTTTGATGTACATCAAATTGAAAATTTATTCGATTTTTATGTCGAAGACAATAGATTTGACCTTGCAGAAAAAGTTTTGAAAATAGGTTTAAAACAACATCCACAGGCACAATCATTACAAGTAAAGTCAACCATCCTGTTATCTGAAATGGGATTATATGATGATGCACTAAAGATTCTTCATAACCAGGTTAAAATGGATGCTAACAGCACCGAAATTAACATGTCAATTGGATGGTTAAACTTAAAAAAGGGACATATCGAAAAAGCAAAAGAAGCTTTTAAAATAACCTTATTGAATGCTAACGAAGAAAAAGAGAGTTTTTTTCTTGATATAGGTTTTAGTTTAAACCAAGAAGGTTTTTATACCGAAGCTATTGAAATATTAAAACAAGCAAATAAAGAGTTTATCGATAACGAAAACCTGTTGTTCGAATTAGCATTTGCATACGATAAAGCTGAAGAAATAGATTTAGGAATAGAAACATATCAGTTATTACTTGACTTAAATCCATTTTTTGATAATGCATGGTATAACCTTGGAATATTATTCAATAAAAAAAGTAAATTTAGTAAAGCCATTAATGCCTACGAATACTCATTGGCACTAAATCCCCACCATCAGGAATCATATTTTAATATGGGTAATAGCTATGCAAATTTAAACCAATTTGAACTGGCTCTTGAAAATTATTTAACACATGCTTCATACGGAATAGACTCAATTATTGCATATCAGTATATAGGCGAGTGTTGGGAACAACTAAACAATAGCGAATATGCAATACGATTTTACAACCTTGTTCTGCAAACTAACCCAGAATCGGCTGAAGCATGGTACGGAATTGGCACAACTCTATTATCGACCAAACTTTACAAAGAGAGTCTTACACCATTATCAGAGGCAGTTAAACTAAACCCCAATGTTTCTGATTTTTGGTTTGCTTATGCTAAAGCTTGTTATAAAACAAAACAATATAAAAAAGCAATTGCAAGTTTAGAAAAAGGAATAACTATCGATCCTGAAGAGATCTCGGCATGGATTGATTTACTTCAACTACACTTAAAACACAGTAAAAAATTTGATTATATATCTTTTATCGATAATGCTTTAAATAATTATCCTACAATTGGTGCTGTATCATATATCGCAGCAGTTGTTTATTACAAATTTGCATCGGATAAAGAGTTAGCTTTATGTTATTTAAAAGTAGGAAAAAAAAGAGAACCTGATGATTTGAATGTAATAATTAGCGAGTTTCCTGAATTATTAAATTCAAAAGAGATTTTAAAATACATCCACAATAAAGTAAAGAACTTAAAATAATTATGAGTTTTAATTATAAACTGCCATATTTACCTATCCGCCAGTCCAAACCACGCACTAATGGTGTAACAATGATGATGGACAAAGGATTAAGCACAAACGATGCTAAAAATTTTTGTAGTATATCTGCCGAATATACCGATTTAATAAAATTGGGTTTTGGCACATCACTTATTTCGAATAATGTTGCCGAAAAAGTAGAAATATACAAAAATGCAGGTATAAACCCCTATTTGGGAGGAACATTGTTTGAAGCATTTGTAATACGTAATATGTTTGATGAGTATATAGAATATTTGAAAAAATATGACGTTCAATATGTTGAAGTTTCTGATGGAACAATTGAAATGAACCACGATGAAAAACTTAGATATATTGAAAAATTATCAAAAAACTACACCGTACTAAGTGAAGTAGGATCTAAACTAGCCGGAAAAGTCATAACCAACGATGAATGGGTATTAATGATGAAAACAGAACTGGAAGCCGGCGCCTGGAAAGTTATTGCAGAAGCTCGTGAAAGCGGAAACATTGGCATTTACAATAAAGATGGATCGGCAAACACACAATTAATTGATGATATTGAAAAACATGTTGACCAATCAAACATTATATGGGAAGCTCCATTAAAGAACCAACAAGTTTGGTTTATACAACATATTGGAAATGAAGTTAACCTTGGAAATATTGCATATAATGAAATAATTCCATTAGAGACTTTACGATTAGGATTGAGAGGTGACACATTACTATCATTTTTACCTAAATAACTTATTTAATTCAAATCATAATGAGAACATTTGGTTTAATTGGATATCCCCTATCACAATCATTTTCGCAAAAATATTTTACAGAAAAATTTGATCAAGAAAATATAAATGCCCGATATCTGAATTTCCCAATAGCTTCAATAGATGAATTACCAGGATTAATCCAACACCATCCTTATATAGCCGGATTAAATGTTACTATTCCTTATAAAGAACAAGTATTTAAATACCTTACCGAAATAGATGCTATTGCAAAAGATATAGCAGCTGTTAATGTAATAAAATTTACCTGGAATAAAAGCCATGCAATATTAAAGGGATATAATACCGACACTATTGGCTTTACTAATTCATTAACCCCTCTTTTGAAAACAAATCATACCAAAGCATTAATTTTAGGTACAGGAGGTGCAGCTAAATCTGTTGCATATTCTTTAAAAAAACTAGGTATATTATACCGATATGTTTCACGAAACCCACAAGGATCATCACAAGTTAGCTACAACAGTTTAACAAGAGAAATTATTGAATCATTTCCTTTAATAATAAATTCTTCTCCATTAGGTATGTATCCTAATATAGAAACATATCCCGACATCCCATATATGTATATTACTAACAATCATTTACTTTACGATTTGGTTTACAACCCTGAAATAACTGAATTTTTGCGACGAGGAAAAGAACATGGTGCTCAAATCAAAAATGGACTCGAAATGCTGCATATTCAGGCTCAGGAAGCATGGAAAATATGGAATGAATAATATATTTACATCTGTAATTTATTAAATACCGGCATAAATATTTCAGAAGGATAATTTACATCAACCAGATAAAGAGCATGTGCTGGAACAGAAACACCAGCATCTCCCCTGTTTTTTTGTTCAATAATACTTCGGAAACCATTCTCATCAATACGACCTTTGCCTACTTCAAAAAGAGTACCTACAATTGCTCGAACCATATTACGAAGAAAACGATCGGCCTTAATTGTAAAAACCCACTTTACACCATCAAACTCCCAACCAGCCTCCATAACATTACAGTTATTAGTTTTAACATCGGTATGTAATTTACTAAAACTAGTAAAATCGGTATACTCCATTAATACTTTTGATACAACATTCATCATATCAAAATTAATATCGCCATAATAACAATAGGCATTAGTATGTAAAAAAGGATTTTTCACATTAACTACCCAGTATTTATATGTTCTGCTTACAGCTGAAAACCGACTATGTGCATTATCATCAACTTTTGTAATAGAATACAAAGCTATATTTTTCGAAAGAAACCTATTAAGTTTATTACAAAACTGAACACTATCTATTAAATCGTTTTCACAATCGAAATGAGCGACAAAATAGCTTGCATTCACCCCTGTATCTGTTCTACCACAACCCACCAGGTTTACTTTATGCCCCAGTACTTTACTAATACAATATGTCAATTCATGCTGAACACTAACTGCATTTGGCTGTATTTGCCAACCATGATACGACAATCCATTATATGCAAGTTCAATAAAATATCTACTCATATTGAATTATATATACAAACAAAAATATTCAAATAATTATATCTCCAAAACCCAAAAAACCAACAAAACAATTTCAATGGAATAAAACTATAATTATTTATCTTGACAGACCAGCAATATGTTAGTAAATTTATTACAAGCTGCAACAATGGCAACATTTATTACTCTTTTCTATTTACATAAAGGTTAATAAACCAATAAAAAACAAAATCATGAAAGAAATGAATAGTAATAGCCAGGAAATAAAATTGCAAATCAAAAGTGTTCTTAATACTCTATTAAAAGCACAAGAAGATGGCAATTGGGAAGCATTCAAATCTTGTTTTTACAAAAGTGAAAATGTAACTCACATTGGAACCGATATGGATGAGATATGGATTGGATGGGAAGCTTTTGAATCATGGATGAAACACATATTTAAAATACGGCAAGGTTTACAAATATTCGAATCATCAACCCGAATTGAAACAGATAAAAACAACACAACAGCCTGGTACTACCAATTAATTGACACTTGTATTGAAACTAAAAGTGAAACTACCCGAATTGAAGGATTCAGACATACCGGAGTTATGTTGCTAATAAATGATAAATGGCAAATTGTTCAAAGCCATATTTCAGCACCAATTACTGAACAAAATAACTTATCGGAATTAAATATCGAAATGGCACATAATCAATAAAATATACATATTATAATAACGCATCATAATGACAACTAACAAATAAAAAAGATGGGAGTTTAAGCATTCTCCCATTTTTTTATAATTTTAGTATAAAAAGTCATCATACCCATTAAATATGAAAATATTTTTTTTAGTTACACTTTGTATGATAATGAATCAAGACTACAAAGCTCTTCGGAAAAAAATGGTTGAAGAACAAATCATAAACCGCGGCATCACTTCTCAAAAAGTTGTTGATGCCATGTTAACAGTTCCTCGTCATGAATTTGTACCTGAAGAATACAAACATTTAGCTTACAATGATTCTCCATTGCCAATAGGATACAATCAAACAATATCGCAACCATACATAGTTGGGTATATGACCGAAAAACTTGAACTCAACAAAAACCAAAAAGTACTTGAAATTGGAACCGGTTCTGGTTATCAGGCAGCTATTCTAAGCCAACTGGCAAACTCAGTATATACAATTGAAATTATTAAACCATTGGGCGAAACAGCTCGTGAACGACTAACAAAACTAAAATATAATAATGTAAAAGTAAAAATTGGTGACGGTTACAAAGGTTGGAAACAATATGCACCATACGATGCCATAATTGTTACAGCTGCTCCCGAAAGTGTTCCATTACCATTAATTGAACAGCTAAAAGATGGTGGAACAATGATTATCCCAATAGGCCCACAGGGAAGCACACAATACTTACAATTACTGGAAAAAAAAGATGGTAAACTTGAAAAAAAGAAATTACTTCCGGTTCGTTTTGTGCCATTTACACGCGACTCAAATGGTGGTGTTCGATTGTTTCAAAGGCGAAAAGATCAAATAAAAAAAGATGACTAACAGTATTAATATTTTTTATTACATTTCAATTAATGCACCGGTTTGTCCGTAATTGTCGCAAAAAACAAGTGTTTGTTCTTAAATTTGCGGTTAACGATTGCAATATGCACAGGGCGGGATTTCCAGCCACTTCCATATCAAACCGTTATAAATTTGAGTAAATTTACAAAAGTTTAAATAACCACCAAACCCCCGGCTTGTGTATATTGCCTGTTGTAAGCTGGTGTTCATTGTTCAAAGTCAATCTGTTACAAGTTTTTGCAAATCTAATATTTTATCTTAATCAATCTGCACCTACCTTGATTCGAAGCTCGAATTTATTTTGTTTTTTGTGGGTGGCAAACTTCAAACCACCCTTAAAGGTGGTAACAGGGCTGGCATTTGTAGATCCTATGTTTGTAAAAGCATAAGCTTAAAGTTAATGAGTATTAATTAAATTAAGGTTCACAACAATCTTAAATAATTAACATCAAAAACAAAAGCTTATGCAAACACAAGTTACGAAATTGAATTTTACAGGTGAAAAAATCTTTGTTGGTATGGATACCCATAAAAACAGTTGGAAAAAAAGTATAGTCCATGAAGAATTATTGCTTAAAACATTTGTGCAGCCTCCTGAGCCTGACACCCTCTTTTCATATCTGAAGAAGAATTATCCGGGCGCAGAATATTTTTCTGCATACGAAGCATCATATTGTGGATATTGGATACATTACAGGTTAACAGAGTTGGGTATAAATTCAATAGTGGTCAATCCAGCCGATATACCAACGACCAATAAGGAGCATGTACAGAAAGAAGACAAAAGGGATAGCCGAAAGATTGCCAGGTGTCTTCGAAACGGGGATTTAACCCCAATACACATACCTACGATGAAAACATTACAAGACAGAACCTTGATCAGGAACAGGTACACAATGATAAAAGAATTAAAGCGGTTTAAACACAGGATAAAATCATTATTGCTTTTTTATGGTGTCACAATACCGGAAGAATATAACAATCGTTCAGGCCATTGGCCCAAAAGGTTTATCGCATGGCTCGAAACCCTGGCTTTTAATGAACCCTCGGCAACATATTCGTTAAAAATGCTGATAAAACAAGTTAAAAACCTCCGTGAAACTTTACTTGATATAACTAAACAAATTAGGGAACTGTCAAAAACCCCTGCTTACAAAAAGAATGTTGAACTGCTTACTAGTATTCCGTGAATTGCCATGATAACAGCAATACTGATTATCTTGGAATTGGAAGATGTATGCAGGTTTAAATCCCTTGACCAGTTATGTTCATATGTTGGATTGATACCATCTACAAGCTCTTCTGGTGACAAAGACATCGTTGGCGAAATCACTTCCAGAGGACATAGCAGGTTAAGAACAGCCATTGTTGAAACATCATGGGTTGCGGTTAAAAACGACCCGGCCTTATTAATGGCATACTCAAAACTGTGTAAACGCATGGAACCCAATAAAGCAATAATAAGAATAGCAAAAAAACTATTGAACAGGATCAGGTATGTATTAAAAAACCAAAATGAATATGTTAAAGCTGTTGTCAAATAAAAGTTACTATAAAAACACCTTTTTGATATGGGATCGCTTCAAAGATCTAGCAGCCTTTCTTAATTAAAGTGTCTGTATTTTGTAGGCCACGACCCATAACTATAATAAAATGATACAGAAAATACAGCCTGTTTTAGGACTGTTGATAGAAGGGTGTTTTTATAGTCAAAATATTGATGGATGGTACCAAAAGATAGAAACAATAAGCCTAAAAGATATATTGCCATTGTTAAAATATCCAATAGGCCGGATGGAAAAGCCTATTGTGTAAAATATCGGTTTGACAATTTGCTAAAGTTTTCAAAATTTCTGGATGAAAAATGGTCTTGCTGGAAATGGTTCAATGTATATTCAAACAGGGGCAAAAACAAAGGTGTGCAGTTGGGGAGTTTTACATGTAAGAACAAACCAATTACAAGATATTTGTAAAATATTCTTTTTGCTGTCCTTTAAAATGTGCCCCTGTTGAAAAACAGGGGCTGGATAGATATTGTCATCTATCTTTTGGTTTTATAAAATTACGAAAATAATTATCTTTTATATATTATTGATAAATAAAACATTACAAGCTTATGCCGAGAAAAAGAAATAAAAAAACAGCAATTAAATTTGGATTACAACATAGAAAGCTCTTTGGCAAGTTTTGGTTTGAGTGTGGTTTGTGCGACTTGCCAATGTGCTAGCAAAAGGGGGTGGCAATTCAGAACATTAACAAATTTTCTAATCGCAACCTGATAGTCTGTAATCCAAAGTGGACATTGAAATCCATAGATTGAACCATTACTCCTGATAGAATTAAAAAACCACCATCTTAAAGTATTTTTATATGTAAAACCTTACAACCATTTGCATTTCAACTTTTCTAAAACGAAAATAAAACTAAAGTTTTATATTTACTATGTTGGGGTATCAGTCTTGATTACCGCCAATCGTTTGAGTACGGTTATTGGCGATTTCAATGTACTAACTTTTTAAGTTACAAAAGCAGATAATTTAAAATACAAATGCTTGCAAACTACACAAAGCCAATGAACTATAGGCTTTGTGTAGTTTTTAATCTTTTTTTAAGCTCAGAATAAATGATAACTCCAGACTTCTGGTTTGCCAATAGTAATTGTCCGATGATATATAAGTTAAATGATCATAATTATCAATATTAACTAACCACCCATCATAATTGTAATCTTTAGTTATTCCATGATAGTAATTAAATTTCACAGATAAACATTTGAATATATTATAATTAAATCCAGCCTGAAATCCAAAACAACTTTGCCTTGTATTGAGCCCTTCTGTTGAAATATGTTTATACCCCAATAGAAACTCAAAAGACTCTTGGTTTAAATATTCGGATCCAATATCATCCATATTATACCATTTATATGAATAACGTAAGCCAATGTATGGATTAAACTTTTTGAATTTATAGCCAATATTAAATGGAATCTCAAGGCAATGAAAATTAGTTGTAGAATTACCCCATTCTACTGGTTGCTCATTGATTTCTGGATAGTACGGTAGAAACCAAAAATTTCCAAAAAAATCATTTTGCTCTTCCCATATCATTATGTTATTATATTCATCACTATAATAAGCATCGTAACTTTTGTTTTTTCGCATAAAACGATAGTTTAACTGCGATTCCAATGTAATATTCCACTTCGAAATATAGCTGAAATAAAATCCCAAAGAATAATTCTCTGACAATGCAGGCTCTGTTATTTGAACCTCGTTAACAATGGGGCGGTTTATACTTGCCCACCACGCACCAGTTCCTATTGTTATACCGTAATCAATTTGCGATAATACTAAATTATTAAAGGCAAAAAACACAACACCGAAGAAACTTAACCTTTTCATACTTTCTGAATTTTTAATGTTTTTACTAAAGCGTTCATCCAGTATGATGTTGTTTATCGGAAAGGTGGCAGTTTGTTGGTCAAAAATTAACAACAAATTTGCTTGATGGTTAATCGTATCAAGCTGTAAAATGCTTATTGATTTAAGTTTTAACGGTAAAAAATTATCAATATCAGGTTTTATAAATACTGTATCGTACACAACAACGGTATCATAAACAACTATATCTTCATACACATAAATTGTGTCGGTCTGTGCATTTGTAAGAAAGAAGATACAAATCCCAAATAGGATTAACGATATGTACTTTATTTTACTCAAAATTGGTCGTGTCTAAAACGATTAAGGTATCGCGGACGACTACTTTTTTATGGGTTATTCTTTTCTTTTTTATAATAACAGGATTTGGTTTTTGTAATGGTTCTGTTTGAATTACTGAATCAATAGATTCTTGAATTGGAATTGAATCAGCTCTTATTGTTGTTGTATCAATAAATTTCTGGTTGTCGGAATTGCTTTTTAAGTCAATGGGGTTAGAATTGTTGTTATTTATAATCATTGTTAATATTGAAATGGTACCAATGGCCACAATCGCTTTAATAAAACTTAGATACAATGTGAATCGTGGCGGTTTTACTTTAGTCCAATCAGCTGTTTTTAAGAAAGAAATATTTTGCGGTGGTATTTCGTAATTTCTAAATTTCTTTTTGTATAATCTATTTATTCTTCCAAATCCACAAGGGCAAAGGAGTAAACTAAGCGACCATTTTGTTTCCTGCTTTCTATTAAGAATTTGTTGTAATTTCTTTTTGGCTCTTGCTAGATGAGATTTAGAGGTTCCTATGCTGATATCAAGTTTTTCGGCAATTTGTTTATGTGTAAATCCGTCCATAACATAAAGGTTAAAAACCAGACGATGATGTTCGGGCAATTTGTTTATTGCCTCTAGTAATTCATGTGTTGTAAAATCATACTTCTGAAACATTTTTTCATCGTTATTAATCAATTCCCGCTGCAAAAGCTCTTGTTGGCTATCTTGTATTGATTTTGTCTCCCGCAAATATTGCAATGCAGTATTTACAGTAATCTTTCTAAGCCATGCATCGAAATGCCCTTTACCTTTAAATGTTCCAGACTTTTTCATTGCAGTCAAAAAAGAATCATGAGCAAGGTCTTCCGCAATTTTTTTGTCGAAAACATACCTGTAGCAAATTCCAATCAACTTTTTAACATTTCGATTATATGTGTCTATCCAAAAACCTTCGTTCGAGTCCATTTATTAATCAGTCTTCTTATTGTGATGCAAAAATTTAAAATGGTTGCACTTAATATACAAAAATATAGTTTTGCGCTGGAAAATAAACAACTCTTTTGCAAACTTTGGCTTGTAGGTCCAGCGATTTCGATTTTAGAAAAAAATAATATCCAACACGATTACATTAGAATTTAGGGTGTAAACATGCCTTCAACAAAAATTGCTGACTTTTCTTAATTCTCATACGTGCATTATGCAATAGGCTATCCTTTCTTTATTTATGGGGGTTACCCTGAATGTTAATGAG
>JAFGBR010000082.1 GCA_016933045.1 Marinilabiliaceae bacterium
CGAATACCATTTTGTAGAATGGACTGGCGATATTACATCGACAAATGCTGCAGAAACCTTTACAATGGATGGAAATAAAACCATAACTGCCAACTTTGCCCTATTAAACAACATCACAAAAATTGAAAGTGACTTAGTAAACATATATCCAAATCCTTTCAGAAACAGCATTACAATCAAATCTGAAAGCGAAATTGAAAGTGTTGTCATATACGATTTATCGGGCAAAACTTTAATTAACAATCAATTAGCAAAGCAAAATACTATTAACACAAACAGCTTATCAAAAGGAGTTTATCTTATCGAAATAAAAATGAGAAATGGTAAAATAAACACAAAAAAAATAGTAAAAAAATAAAATCATTTTTCAAAAAGGAGGCGCCCGTAAAGAGCGCCTTTTTTATTACAAAAAAGACATAAGCTTATATATTTAATAACAAAGAAATATTTTACGTAACCGTTTCACATGTTTTAACTATATATTACAATAATACTAAGTAATTTTACTGTTGTTTATTACTTCTTTATACATAATAAATGAGTGCAGTATATAATAACAATCAAATAAAAGAACTAGGAAATACCCTGCTCAAAATTGGCTCATTATTAATGAGTTCTGGAGCCAATAGCCGTCGCATAAGAACAACAGTCGAACGAATTTCGGAAGCTTTTAATTGCTCTGTTGAATTATTAATTACCCATCGAGCATTAATGATTTCAGTATATGATTCCGATGAAAACCAATTCCATAGTAATTTAAAACGCACATCGCCTCACGGTGTTAATTTTAAAATTGTGTCTGGAATTAGTAAAATGAGCTGGAAAATTGTTGAAGAAAGGTGGAACATTGAACAAATAAACAACGAATTAAACCGACTAATCTCATTACCTCACTACCCTCGATTTGTTATTCTAACAATGGTATCTCTTGCAGGATCCTCATTTTGCCGACTTTTTGGAGGTACCATAATGGATATGTCAGTCGCCTTTTTAGCCACATTCATTGGTTTATTTATCAGACAGGAAAGCATTAAACAAAAATTCAATCCATACCTTTGTGTTTTTTTTGCATCTTTTACTTCATCTATTATTGCCAGTGCATTTGTAAAATATGCAGGTAGTATTCAGGAATATGCTTTATCAACATCAGTTTTATACCTTATTCCCGGTGTTCCACTAATAAATTCGTTTTCCGACCTTATCGATGGAAATATAATGAACGGTATTGTACGTAGCATTAACGGTTTAATAATTGCATTTTCAATAGCATTAGGATTACTACTTGCTATGCAAATATTTCAAATTTAGCAATAATGGATCTATTACTGTTTTTTGAAAAAGGTATTTGGTTTGGATTGGCTGCTATTGGTTTTGCAATTCTTTTTAATGTACCTGTACGAACATTGAAACTAATATTTATTATTGGAGCTATAGGCGGGTTAACTAAAACGCTTTGCCTTTTTATTGGAATAAATGTTATCCTTTCAAGCTTTGCTGGATCTGTTTTTATTGGTACCATTAGCATTTTTGCAGCACACACACTTCACGCCCCACCAATGGTCTTTGCTATTCCATCTGTAATACCAATGGTACCTGGGGTTTTTGCATACCGCATGATGCTTGGTTTAATGCAGCTTTCGGGTAAAGTACCCGAAAATATGTTTAACCAGGTATTATCAAACACAATAAGTAACGGACTTAATGCAACTTTTATTTTGCTCTCATTAGCATTGGGGGTAGCTGTTCCTTTTTTGATAACACGTAAAGAAACAATTAAAAGAATAAACCAAAACAACAAAAAAAATGTTTAATGTTTCAAATACTTTAATAAAAAAATCGTAGTGTCAAAACTATAAAGCCTATTCGTAAAATGAATAAAATAATATTCGAAACAAAAAACCTACTAGCCCATTACCTCGCAAAAGAACTTATTTCTTTAGCAAATAATGGCAATATCAAAAATGTTGCTTTATCGGGCGGAAGTACTCCACAAGCAATATTTGATGTTATGGCATCAGAATACAACGAAATAATTAATTGGCAAAACATACGCTTTTTTTGGGTAGATGAACGATGTGTACCTCCCACTCATAACGACAGTAATTATGGTATGACTAAGAAACATTTGCTCGATAAAATTGAAATTAAAAACGAAAATATTTGTCGAATAAAATGCGAGCTACAACCATTAAATGCATTAAACGAATACATAATATCTATAAATAATAATGTGTCAAAAAAAAATGGTTTTCCCGAATTTGACCTTATCATTTTAGGAATGGGCGATGATGGCCATACAGCTTCTATCTTCCCTCACGAAATTAACCTTTGGAATTCTGATAACATTTGCGAAATTGGGCATCATCCTATTACTAACCAAGAGAGAATTACACTTTCTGGTAAGGTTATAAATAATGCTAAAAAAATTATCTTTCTAATAACAGGTTCTAACAAAGCACGAAAAGTAAAAGATATTTTCACTAAAAATATTTCTGCCCAAAAATACCCAGCCTATTTTGTTGATATAACTAAGAGCCTGTGGCTTTTTGATAAAGATGCAGCTTGCTTAATTTAAGTAAAAAAATAAAGTTGAGTATGCCTGAAAAAAATAATTATTTCCAGACACACCCTTATAACTTATTCAATACCTTCTCTCTCTAGTATTTCAATAGGAACAAATTCTAAATAATCTAACTGAAACTGTCCCTCCCTTACAGCTCTAACTGTAAATTTATGCACTGTTGTTTCGTCAAATGTATAAATACCTAATACCCGACGAAGACAAGTAATACTATTCCGAGCACTGGATTCACTATCGGCATACCAATCACCATTTGACCTAAAACTTGCAGGCCCTTTCATATAACCCCTGTTATGCATCATTTTATCATTCTCAAAACCATTTGGATCACTCGGATCTTCTCCGGGAGCTTCAAAACCAACTTTAGCATCAGTAGCCAGTATTCTTAAATCGAGAGGAATACCACAAGGAAGTCCATCCCAATACAACTGAGCTACACCACGCCCTCCGTTTGGCTGATACCCCATTCTAATTTCATAAGCTCCCTTTGGCACAACAGGTGTTATCATTTCAAAATCATACATCCCCATTAAAAATATTTCATCTCCCTGGTAATCAGCTAATCTATCATCTGGCAGATAATAATAGAGAGTTGTACCCTCCGATGTCCATAATCGATCAACATAACCATAAGGTAAAATATATCTCAACCCTGTTTGGGTTCCCCTCCCCCGCATATTATTATTCGTAATTTCAGGAAAGAAACTTGCAGCATCGTAACGCAATCTTTTACCCGATAACTCAGAAATAAGACTTTTGTTATATGTTAAAATGCCATCTATTTCGTGAAAAACACCATTTATTGCATCATTATCAAAATTATCATCTGACAATTGAATACATTTACCCGTCTCTGACAAATAATTAAATAATGTTGTCCTGTTTGTCGACCTATGCGTTCTCACTTCAATAAGTGAACCCGGACACATGGGTTCAATGTAGTCAAACATATCGTATGTTTTAATAGAATGCAATGTATTATCAATATCCTTAATAAATTTTGATGCACTTATTTGTTTATTTATTAAATGATAAGCCACAAATCTATTAAAACTATTTCTGGGGTCTGTTACATCTTCAATATGTGCATCTTCAGGATATATTTCATCATAAACCTTTTTTGCATAGGCCTTTAAATCATCAATATTAAAAATTCCATTTTCGGCAAATACCGAATCACTTTCAATAAGAGCCGTATATCCAAATTTTCTTTTTTCGGGCAAATCAATATAAGTCCCTAACCTCCATGTATTATAAAGCTCATAACCACCCTTAATAGCATTTTTATCATACGACAAATCTTCATTTAATGTCATTTGTTCATATAATTTTGTCTCTATCAATGCACTATTAAATAGCTTAAACTTCGGATCTTTCGCAATAGTCTCAACCAATGAATATTCTGTAGGATTAATTACCTTTCCTATTGTATGAATAACCCCATTATGAACTTCATTATCTAATTCCAAAACCGGAACTTCCTGGTTAACAACAACAACAAGTCCTTTTTCTCCGGCATCAAAACCAATGGTAAGATAACGATCGCTCATGGTTAATGACCCTAACCGCCCCTCTGAAAATTCTTCCTGCATTATCACATAATCTTCAATTATATGATCATATACAATTTTCTTTATTGTATCTAAATCAAAATCCGATAACGAATTTTTACCCTTAATGCGATAATAATCATAAATTGCTTCATTAGTGGGTGCAAAACACGTATACTTACCATAAGCATTTAATAAACTTAATACTCTGGTTGTATCAAGCATCCTGCTAAATTCAGAATACTTATCAGGTCGATCCGTTAAATATCCTCCCATTAATTCTTCGGTAAATGTTGTATAAAACTCACCAACATCATCCTGATCATAACACGATGAAACAAGAATCATTAACAGAAATACATAAACCCATAAATTTAATAATACAGACCTCATACAATAATATTTTTTCAATTAATATGATTTTAGATTTTCAAATACAATATTTGATAAATTTTATCTTTACCAGCGAAATGTTTTTTATTTTTTATGCAACAAATTCAACTTTTTGCAACAAATTATTTCTTTTTTTAGAGTAAAACACTTATTATGTTTTGCCCAATCAGTTTATTATCTTTGAACAATCTGATTTGAATATTATAATATGCTCCAAAATGCTAAAAATATTAAACTGGCCGAATCGGAAGGATGGGTATCGGTTTTTGTTAATATATTACTTTTTGTTTTAAAACTTTTTGCTGGTATTTTTACCGGATCTATTGCCCTGATTGCTGATGCTTGGCACACTTTGTCCGATTCGTTAAGTTCAATAATTGTTATCATTGGCTTAAAAATTGCTAAAAAACCGGCAGATAAAGAACATCCTTTTGGTCACGGACGTTCCGAACTAATCTCTTCACTATTAATTGGAGGCTTTTTGGCTGTTATTGCTTATACTTTTTTCATGGAAGGGGTTAATCAATTCAAGTCTAAAGAATCTGTCAACTACAACACTTTTGCTATTGTTGCAACTATCATTTCAATTATTCTTAAAGAAGCTTTAGCTCAATACGCATTTTGGATTGGAAAAAAAACCAAATCTAAATCGGTTATTGCCGATGGCTGGCATCACCATTCCGACGCTTTTTCGTCTGTCATTATTCTTATTGGTATTTTCTTAGGAAAATATTTCTGGTGGATTGATGCCTTAATGGCCATGATTGTTACAATAATGATTTTATGGGTAGCAATATCAATTATTCGCGATGCCAGTAGCACCATTTTAGGCGAAGAACCATCAACAGAAATGATGACCGAAATATCTAAACTGGCTAATCATACTGCAAATAGAAAACTTTATGCTCATCATTTTCACATACATAATTATATTAACCACAAAGAACTAACCTTTCATGTATTAATGCCAGGTAAAATGACAATTACCGAAAGTCATAATATTGTAACCCAAATTGAAAATAAAATTTTGAACGAATTAGGACTTGTTGCTACAATACATATAGAACCAAAAAAACAAGGATGTAATGATTAATAAATATTAAAAAATCATTTTTTATGATAGTAAATATAGTTTATGTAAATGTTAAAACTGAATTTATTGAACCATTTAAAAAGGCCTGCATAAGAAACCACAAAAAATCGGTTTTAGAAAAAGGTAATCTTAGGTTTGACATTTTACAAGACGATACTGACCCTTCAAAATTTTTACTTTACGAAGCGTGGATATCAGACGAAGCGGCTCTTTTTCACAAAGAAACACTTCATTACAAAGAATGGAGAACTCAGGTTGAACCATGGATGGCATCACCCAGATATGGAGTTAAACACAATATTATTGCACCTGATAATACAACAGCATGGTAACAAATTTTAGCATTACAAAACTACCATCTGTAAATTTTGGTATTGGTACAATTAACATTTTACCGGGTCTTATCGATTCTTCGTGTAGTACCATTGTATTAATTACAGGAAACAATACCATTGAACGATCAAACAAGCTTCAGGAAATTATACATCAACTAAAAACAAAATCTCACGTTCTCCATTATAAAATTAAAAGAGAACCTTCACCCAATGATATTGATACAATTGTTCGTGATACTTACGATAACAAGGCTGCGGTAATTTCAATTGGAGGCGGAAGTGTTATTGATGCGGGAAAAGCTATTTCAGCTATGATACCCTTAAAAGAAAACATAACTGAATATCTCGAAATTATTGGCTCAAAAAAACATCCGGGTATTAAAAACCTGTTTATTGCTATCCCAACAACCTCTGGCACTGGCAGTGAAGCCTCAGCAAATGCCGTTATTTCGAAAGTTGGAATCGATGGTTTTAAACGATCACTACGCCACCCAAATTTTGTACCCGATTATGTAATATTAGATCCACAACTAACGCTTGACTGCCCTTTAAACATAACTGCTCAAAGCGGCATGGATGCATTAACTCAATTAACGGAAGCTTATGTCTCAACTAAATCAAACCGTTTTACAGATAGCTTAATTGAAAATGCTTTTTTTCAACTCGATGATTTACTTACCAGGACTATACATAACGGAAATGACATTGAAGCACGAACTGCTTTAATGTATGCTGCTTATATTTCGGGTATTGCACTTGCAAATGCCGGATTAGGTCTGGTTCATGGCTTTGCATCAGAAATTGGAGGAAGATTTATAATACCACATGGCGCGATTTGTGCTAAACTTTGTGTTCCCTGCCACGAAATTAACGTCAAAAAGGCTATAGAGTTAAATCATCAACATACAATATCACGCTATTCTAAACTTTACGATTGTTTATCTAAAAAAAATTCACCTGATGAATCAAAAAAAGCTCTTTTGTTTATTGAAAGAATAAAAGAGCTTACACAAATACTCAAAATACCCGGTTTTGCGCATTTTGGAATTCAAGAAAAAGACATTCACGAAATAGCTGCAAAATCAGAATTAAAAAACAATCCAATAGATATAAGCTATAACGAGAAAATTCAAATACTTATTAAATGTTTATGAGTATTATATTTGCACATTTTTATGTGATCCATCGCAATAAGGTGGATTTGATGTTTGCTTACATTGGCACAAATAAGATGTTTCACTCTTTTCGGCAACAAAAACTAAAGGTGTAAAGGTTGTATTTTTATGACTACCATCACAAAAAGGTTGCTTATTAGATAATCCACAACGACACCAGTAATACTTCTTTCCTTGTTCAAGCTTTACCGCAATTGGTTTATTGTCGGCAACATTTGGCTTTTCCATAAATCAGAATTTTTATTTAAACCTAATTTATGCATATTTTTTTTATTTTAAAAATAAAGATCCCGTTCTCCATTTTTAATACGCTCCAAACGATCTATTAATTTTGTTTTAAACCGGTCATCATCATATTCTTTTAAATTCTCTTCAATTAACGCATATCCTTTTTCTTTTGTAACAACAGGAGCATAATCTTCGAGATACTCGGCCAATGTTAACATTGCATTTGGTTGACAAAAACGTTTAATAAAACCAGGTACAGAAAATTCCATAAAATGTTCACCGGTTCTTTTTGAACGATAGCAAGCTGTGCAAAACGATGGAATATAACCTTTATCTACCAAATCGTTCATCACCTCGTTCAAACTGCGATTATCATTAATCACAAATTGTTCAGTTTCAATATTCTGTTGTTCTTTACGTTTAGTATATCCCTTCATTTCAATATTTGTACCGCCATCAATCTGCGATACTCCATATTGAAGAACCTCATCGCGAATATAAGCAGGCTCACGAGCTGTCAATATTAATCCGGTATATGGCACTGCTAATCGTAAAATAGCCACTAGTTTGGTAAAATCATCATCACTTACAGCATAACTACTGTTTATAGAATATCCAGATGCTTCCTTAATACGAGGAAACGATATTGTATGTGGGCCAACATTATAAACCGACTCAAGATGATTTACGTGACGAATAAGCCCCATAACTTCAAACCTCCAATCGTATAACCCAAGCAAAGCTCCAATTCCAACATCATCAATTCCGGCCTCCTGAGCTCTATCTAGCCCTGTAATTCGCCAATCGTAATTTTTTTTAATGCCACTTATGTGCACCTCAGAGTATGTTTTGCGGTCATAAGTCTCCTGAAATATCTGATAAGTACCTATTCCTGCATCTTTTACAACCTTAAACCCTTCAATATCCATAGGTGCAGCATTAATATTTACTCTTCGAATCTCCCCCTTTCCGTGTTTAACACTATAAACCGTTCGCACACTATTAGCTATAAACTCAGGTGAATATTTAGGATGTTCACCGTATACTAAAATTAACCTCTTATGGCCATCATCCTGCAACTCCTTAACCTGCTCCACAATTTCCGGGTCGCTTAATGTTACTCTTACCTGCTTTTTATTATCAGCCCTAAAACCACAATATGCACAATTATTTACGCATAAATTTCCAATATATAATGGCGCAAACAACACAATCCGCTTCCCATAAACTCTCTCTTTTAGCTCTTTTGCGGCTTCCTTAATCTCCTGTATCAAATCAGGATCTGTTGCATTAATTAAAACTGCCGTCTCTTGCAAACTCAATCTGTGTTTATCAAGCGATCGACCAATTACTTTACGAACCAATTCTCTATCTGGTTTTGTATTATTCAAAATTTCCCAAATCTCATCTGAATCGATAAAGCTTTGCTGGGCAACATCTTTAATTTTATATGTTTCGGGATGATATATTGATGACATAATCAAATATTATTTAAATACTTTAATAAAATAATTGACAAACAAAAGTAATGCTTCAATTCGATAAATTAAGTATCTAAATACTTAATTTTAGTTATTTTTCACTTTGCATAAATTCATTTACAGATAAATACTAATTAATTATTAAATAACACATTACAAAATATTAACTAACACTCTCAATATCGAATCCATAAAACTTCTTAAATTCTGTTAAAATTGAAATCAATCAATTAATAATTAAAAAATATATCTACATTTGTCTGCTTTATATTTTAAATTTTTTTTTATGAACATTTTTGTAGGTAGTCTTCCTTACCATGTTGAGGAGGCTGATTTGAGATCGATCTTTGAAGAGTACGGAGAAGTAGCTTCATCAAAAATCATCACTGACAAATTCACTGGCAAAAGCCGCGGATTTGGTTTCATCGAAATGAACGATGAAGAAATTGCTCTTAAGGCGATCCAAGAACTTAATGGTGCAGAACTTGATGGACGCACCATTGTTGTTAACAAATCTGAAGAAAAGGCTAAGTCCGATCGTCCAAGAAGTGGCGGTAACTTCAGAAGTGGTGGAAACAACAACAACAGAAGAGGTGGAAACGGAGGCGGTTACAATCGCGATCGTGGAAACAGCAGAGGTGGTTACAACAATAACTAACCTATTATTTTTAAAAATTTAATGGGCTGATGATCTCTCGAAAGTTACCAGACTTGTTCTTAAATTCGCGATCTTATCATTTTTACTTCAATTCTCAGTGTTCTGATAAAAAAAAGTAAACCATTATAAAAAGGAAGGGTATCTTAAAAGATACCCTTTTTTATTCTCCACATCTCTCTCTGAAAAATTCATTTATTGTAACTGGCAAAACACCTAAAGGTAATATATTACCTCCAATGACGTAATTTAAAGCTATATATGTAAATTCATTTTTTTCATACCCCAAAAGTACTCCATCAACTTTATCGATGTTAACAAACCGACTTAATCCATAAGGAGATCCAACATAAACAACCACAACTGCAATTTTACCAGTTAAATCTGCTATTTTCTTTTGAAACTCTGCACTATTCCAAATTGCAATACATTGCTTACTATTTTCTATTCCAACAAAAACCCGCTCAACGCCATTATATTTGTGCATTTCAAAATCCTTCCCTATTTCTTCACAAGTATTAAGTACATGTTTATTGTCAAATTGTCCAAGTTTAATTAACCTAACTCTCGAAATATCCAATGGCTCATATTTTTTATCGCCAATAAATGTAATTGACCTATTGTACAATGTCTGAATAAATCCTTTTTCTACACTTGCATTTAACAATTTTAAACTAACCTCTTTATCAAAAAACACTTCTTTATTAATTTGTAACAACTCTTTTAATGCCAACGTTTTTTTACATTTATCTTCTATTAAATCCCAAGTTATCTCCCCGGCCTCAATAGCTTTCTTAGCCTCAACAATTGCCTTTGGCAAATCTTCAGTACTCTCAATAACATCATTTCCTGCTATTAAAGCTAAAACATCCAACCGACCGGGCTCACCAAACTTTTTTACCCCTTTCATATTCATAGCATCAGTAATAACTAAGCCCGAAAATCCCATTTTTAATTTAAGCAAATCTGATATTATTTTATCTGATAATGAAGCTGGCATATCCGATACAGAATCGAGTGCAGGAACATTTAAATGACCAGACATAATACCAAGTACCCCGTTCTTTATTAAACCATAAAACGGCACTAACTCCACAGAACTAAGTCGTTGATAATTCCCATTAATACATGGCAAATCTAAATGCGAATCTATATTTGTATCGCCATGACCTGGAAAATGTTTAGCAACAGCCATTATTCCACCATCCTGCATACCTAACATATATGCTACTGCTCTTTGAGTTACCTTTTGCTGATTTTCACCAAATGACCTTACTCCTATTATTGGATTTTTGGCATTTATATTTACATCGGCAACAGGAGCCATATTTACATGAATGCCCAAAACTCTCATCTGCTTTGCCAATTCCTGTCCCATTTTATAATGAAGCGATAAATCCTTTACAGCCCCCATCGTCATTGCTTTAGGAAATGATGTTAATCCATCTATTCGCATTGCCAATCCCCATTCTGCATCAATGGAAAATATTATAGGAGTTTTACTTTTATTTTTTGCCGATACAATAAAACGTTTTATAGACTCAAGATCATTTTTCATAAATAAAACTCCCCCGGGCTGATACTTTTCAATCAATTGAATTCGCTCATTAAAACGTTTATCATTTTTAATTTCTTCGGCTGTAATCCAAAAAAGCTGTGAAATTCGTTGTTCAGGAGTCATATTAAAATATAATGAATCAATCCTCTCCGATTGCATAATCTGAAATAAACGGTTTACATCCAACTGTCCATACAAAACCGTATTTGTAAATAAAATTTTAATTATCAAAACAATCAATATACCACAAGTTCTTATCAAATTATTTACCATACAACAAATACTTATCCCGTTTTGCTCTAAAACTTGCTAAATCTGTTTGCCAAGTTGCCCTAATCTGATCTTCAGACATCCCCAATTCTATCTGCTTAATTAAGATATCATTACCTGCTAATAAATTAAACCACTGTGGCCTTTCAAAAAATGGTTTATCAACTCTCCATTTTTCATAAAACGCAATTATATATTTCAACGTAAATGCAACCGATAAATCTTCGTCCCTTAAGTCAACGCCAAAACATGTATCACCCTCATGTATAGGATCTTTACTCATACCAATAATCGAATAGGGTGTAAAAGTAAATTTCCCTAATGAACTATCGGGATAACCTATTACCTGAAACGGAAATGTAGTTCCCCTGCCAATACTCAAATCAGTAGCCTCAAAAAAACAAAGCGATGGATAAAGACGAATAGATAAATCGTTTGGCAAATTTGGAGATGGTTTTATTTGTAACGAAACATATTGACTACGATTGTAATTTTCAAGTTTAATAACATCAAGATTGCACTTTAATTTATGCAACAACCATCCCTCACCATTTATCATTAACGCCAATTCGCCCAACGTCATTCCATGAACAACCGGAATAGGATGCATTCCTACAAAAGAACAAAATGAAGTATCGAGAACCGGACCGTCTACATAATCACCATTAGGATTAGGACGATCAAGTAATACTAAACTAACATTATTTTCGGCACAAGCCTCCATAACATAATGTAATGTTGACAAATAAGTATAAAATCTTACTCCAACATCCTGAATATCAAAAACTATACAATCAAGCCCTTGCATCTGGTCAGGCAAAGGCTTTTTATTTTTACCATATAACGAAATTATTGGCAAACCGGTTTCCTTGTCTATACTACCTTTAATCTCTTCCCCAGCATCGGCCACTCCCCTATATCCATGCTCAGGCACAAATATTTTTTTGATATTTATTCCCGACAATAAAAGAGTATCAATCAAATGAATATTATCAACCACCGAAGTGTGATTAACAACAACACCAACATTTTTATTAATCAATTTTGGAAAATAGTCCGTTGTTTGCTGATTTCCATAAACAATAATCTCTCTATCTTTTTTTTCACCCACCAACATATTATTACATGAACAAAAAAACGTCAATACAATAAAAAACAGAAAGAGCTGTCGCATGCTTTTTTCTTTAATCGTAATTGCCTATGCCTGTGCTGTTGGCCCCCCAAAATTCATCGGAATACCCTGATTACCATCATTAGTTTTAATTGAACCATGAAGCATTTCATATTTTTCAATATTATCTTTCAAAGCAATCATCAAACGCTTAGCATGTTCGGGTGTTAATATTACTCTCGACTTTACCTGAGCCTTTGGCATTCCGGGCATTATTCTGATAAAATCAACAACAAACTCCGACGGACTATGAGTTATTATTGCAAGATTTGAATAAACACCTTCAGCAACATCTTCTTTTAACTCAATATTCATCTGATTTTGGTTTCTTTTATTCTGATCATCCATTTTATTAAGTTTTTATTTATTGTTTATAAAATGTAAAGATACCAAAAAAGCTGCCTGAAATAAACCAGGCAGCTTTTTTAATCTGTTATTTTTATATGTTATTTTATTGTTATGCAAAAAGAGGATAAGATTCCATCAATGAGTTAACTTTAGAACGAACCGATGCATAAACATCTTCGTTTCCTACATTTGAAAGAACTTCATCTATATAACCAACAATAGTTTTTATCTCTGCCTCTTTCACTCCTCGTGTAGTAATTGCAGGTGTTCCAACTCTAATTCCCGATGTTGTAAAAGGCGAACGGCTATCGTATGGAACCATATTTTTATTAATTGTAATATCGGCCAATACCAAAGTATTCTCAGCCACTTTACCTGTCAAATCGGGGAATTTAGTACGTAAATCAATCAACATTGAATGGTTATCAGTCCCTCCTGAAATAACTTTATAGCCCTTCTCAATAAATGATTCTGCCATTACTGAAGCATTCTTTTTAACCTGGCTTTGGTAAGTTTTATATTCGGGCTGAAGAGCTTCGAAAAATGATACTGCTTTTGCTGCAATTACATGCTCAAGCGGCCCCCCCTGAATTCCAGGGAATACGGCAGAATCTAACAAAGATGACATTTTCCTTATCTCTCCTTTTTTTGTCATTTTACCAAAAGGATTATCAAAATCTTTACCCAACATTATAATACCACCACGAGGCCCTCTCAATGTTTTATGCGTTGTTGAAGTAACAATATGAGCATAATCACATGGATTTTTCAACAAACCGGCAGCTATTAATCCAGCCGGGTGAGCCATATCAATCATCAACATTGCTCCAACTTTATCGGCAATAGCTCGCATTCTTTCGTAATCCCAATCACGCGAATAAGCTGAAGCTCCACCAATAATCAATTTTGGTTTATGCTCCATTGCTAAAGATTCCATCATGTCATAATCAACACGTCCGGTATCTTCTTTTACAGTATATGCAATTGGCTGATACAATGTACCTGAACTGTTTACAGGAGAACCATGCGACAAGTGTCCGCCATGAGAAAGATCCAATCCTAAAAATTTATCACCCGGCTCTAAAACTGTCATCAAAACAGCCATATTTGCCTGTGCTCCACTATGTGGTTGTACATTGGCCCATTCCACTCCAAAAAGTTCTTTCAATCGATCTATGGCCAGGCTCTCACTCTGATCTACAACTTGGCATCCTCCATAATAACGGGCACCGGGAAGACCTTCGGCATATTTATTTGTCAATACCGACCCCATGGCTTCCATTACCTGCTCACTTACAAAATTTTCAGAAGCAATCAACTCAATACCATGAAGCTGACGTTGTTTTTCTTTTTGAATTAACTCAAAAATTTTATCATCCCGTTTCATATATTATTTCTTTTTTTTAATCAAACAACTAAATATCAATTTGTTATTCGATATAGTATTATTAATAATGTGCTAAATTTGTTGCAAAAATACACTTATTCCTTTAATTTTTTCATTTAAAATAATAAGCATTGTATTTTTTTAAAAACAAACTATAAATACCCATCAAATGGGAAAAAGTTTTATTCATCTGAATAATGAATTAACACCCTTCGATATACCGAGAATATTTTTGATTTTGATACAAATCCAACATATTTACCATTTTCAACCACCGGTAAATTCCAGGCTCCTGTATCTTCGAATTTTTTCATCACTCCATCCATTGTTTCATTTAATTCAATAAAAGCCGGTGGAATATTCATTAAATTTTGAACAGTTATTTTTAAATACATCTCCTGATTAAACATTATATCCCGAATGTCATCCAATACAACAATTCCAACCAAATTATCCTGCCCATTAACTACCGGAAAAATATTACGGCGCGAAATACTGATAATTTTAACCAACTCACCGAGACTCATCCTCTCCCGTATTGTATGAAAATCAGTTTCAATAACCCGATTCAGCTTCATTAATGTTAAAACTGCCTTATCTTTATGATGAGTAATAAGTTCTCCTTTCATAGCCAATCGCTTGGTATAGATATTATGCTTATGAAAATTCTTAATTGTTAAATACGATAATGTTGCTGATATCATTAATGGAATAAATAAATCATATCCATTTGTTATTTCAGCAATAAGAAATATAGCGGTTAAAGGGGCATGCATTATTCCGGCCATTAATGCAGCCATTCCTGTTAAGGTAAAATGACCCTCTGGCAATTTTACAAAGCCAAAACTATTTATCAGTTTTGCAAAAAAGTATCCGGTAACCCCTCCCATAAACAACGATGGCGCAAAAACACCACCTACTCCGCCACTACCATTTGTCGAAGCTGTAGCAACTACTTTTATTGCCATCAAAAACAATAAAAACAATAATACAAACCATGTCTGATCTTTTAAAAAATAAAAGATACTATCACTCATTACAACCGACATATCGTTCTCAAGCAATGCGCTAATAGTTGTGTAACCTTCGCCGTACAATGGTGGAAAAATAAATATCAAAACACTCAATAACGTTCCGCCAACTAGCCATTTTACATATATATATTTTATTTTCGCATATTGCTGCTCCAATGCAAGAACTCCCCAGTTAAAATAAAGTGATACAAACCCACCAAAAATTCCCAATAAAATATAAAACGGAATATTATTTAAATCGAAAGGAGCCTGCAAAAAAAATGAAAACTCGGCATCGTTACCCAATAAAAAATAGGAAATTGTGGTTCCCGACACCGCAGAAATTAAAAGAGGTGCTATTGATGAAGTTGTTAAATCAAGCATCAACACTTCAAGGGTAAAAATAACACCTGCTATTGGTGCCTGAAAAATACCGGAAATAGCACCTGCAGCTCCACAACCAATTAATTGTATAATTGTTTTATGATTAAGCCGAAATAACCGACCCAAATTCGAACCAATAGCAGAACCCGATAAAACAATAGGAGCCTCAGCTCCAACAGATCCTCCTAATGCTATTGTAAAGGTACTTGCCAAAACATTTGAAAAAGTATTATGAGGCTTAATAAACCCACCACTCTTCGAAATAGCATATAAAATTTTACTAACTCCGTGCGATAAACTGTCTTTAATAAAATATCGAACAATTACAATGGTTATTAAAATACCTACCATTGGCAACACAAGAAGCAACAGATTAAAATCTCCAGCAGTGGTCTTACCTATAACCAAAAATCGAACATAATGAATGGTATTTTTTAGCACTACAGCAGCAAAACCACTCAATATTCCAATTATCAAACTCAATATTAAAACAAATTGTGTTTGACTAACATTTTTAGCCCGCCAAAGAGCAATCCGTACAACTAGTCGCGTTAACTTATCCATATTAAATGCAAAAGTAACACTTTATATTTTAAGCTCTAATATTCAAATAACAAGTAATAACTGTTTTCTTTTAAAAGTTGTTTACAAATCTGATGCCGGCTCTACTTCTGCCCAATTTTCATTCCGCTTTATGCGTGTTACCTGCATTTCACTTATACAAAACAATTTTGCTATTACAGTTTGTTTAACGCCTTTCTCCAACAATCCTTTCAAAACACGTACATCATTCGGACGTAATTTAGAACTTGTTACAACCTTACCTGCCTTTTTGCGTGCCTCCTGCAAAACCTGATGCATTCTCTTATAGCTCTCATCGCGAGTAACCCACTGCAAATTCGAATAATGATTATTTTGCTTATTCCAATCAATATGTATTACAACACTCTGTTCATCACTCTCTTTTTTTACAAAATATTCTGCCGTTAATTTATGAACCAGGTATGATTTCTTTTTCCCATCTACACGTAAACTAACATTAAAAAAACCCTTAATATTACCTGGTTTTACAATTTTACCATTATTCTTATCATAGCAATAACTCTTAATACGTCCGTAATTGCTTATTTCATATTTTTTATCTGTAAAATCCAACTCTTTCCACTCTTCATCTTCAATTTTTCTTAATTTTCTTTCTTTTGAAATCATAGTAGATGGGGTTATTTATTTAATATCAACAATTAATAGAAGAACGTTTTAAGTATAAATAATTTACATATTATAACTAACTTCGGAAATGTAACAGCAAATGTAAATATTAATATTTCATTTATCAACATATTACACTATATTTAATATGTTAAAAAACGTTAAGCATATGAATTACTTTTATCAATTCATAATTCTCTTTTTAGTATCTGATATTCAATTTTTAAAGTCTGTATAAAGGCTTCGCACAAATACCGATAATGAAACAATCCAAGGTGTGCAATTTTTTTAACAATTACATTTGAATAAACCGATAAAAAA
>JAFGBR010000013.1 GCA_016933045.1 Marinilabiliaceae bacterium
ATTATACAAAGCACGTGTTTTTTGCTGTTCAAGATTTAACAAATAATTAGATTTAAACAACCTAAACCTGAGCCTGTAATGAATCTGATTAACAACATATCCAAGTGCAACGATCGGATATATATCGGCTAAAATAAAAAATTCCTTTGCCGATGGTTTACCCATAAATAACAACAAAAAAGAGAATATAGTTATAGGAATAGCATATATCAATAAAGCTATAATCTTTTTTTGTTTTACATCTAAAGAAACAAGGAAAATAACCATAATTGCACCAGTTACACTAGGAGCCAAAGCATCGTCGTGCAAATGAATAAGGCATTTTCCATACATCATTAATTGGAGAAATATATATATTAATATATAAAGTGTGTTTTTTAATCTGAAAAATCTATGCTTAAATATTAGGTGAATACCCAACAAAAAAAACATAAAACTTAAAGGTATTATTCGTGTTAAAGCCGCCATTCTATTATCACGTACATTCCAATCGGAATACATATAGTATGAAAGAATGATAATACTCATACCCATAATAAGGGATAAGTTTTTCAAAAAAACTGTACCAAGATAATTGTTAAACTCATTCTTCAGCTTATGAATATTTAAACCAGGCTCCATTATTATTTTACATCAACTTTTAAATTTATTTCATTTCCCAGCCATGAACGTTTTAAAAGCCCTACTGTAAGCTTTTCGGAAAAATCAATTGGCATATAGCTATTTACCGGGTTAATATCGGTTAACAAACCTAAATTAATATATGTATAGGCGGCCAGCTCGCTGCAAAACATTGTATCCAAATTTGTTTTTTCGTGCAAAACCCTTCCTTTAGCCGGGTTTAAAAATTCGTGATAAGTATCGGGAAATGTTGAATTATGAATTGCAGGTATCACCCTCTTAAAATCTTCATAAAATAAATCATCTCTTTCGAAATAAAGATGACGGATAGCACATTTACTATCTTCGCCATGAGTGAAATTATATTTTAACCTTTCTGATAATTTAACCAGCATTGGCCCAGCTTTGGGCTCCCCTTTTATTACATCGCTTACTGGTGTTTGTGTGTCCGACTCCCAAAACAAAATATTGTCATCTCCTACATCCAAACCTATATCTTCGGCCAACACAACAATACCCACATGCGACCATTCACAATTTTCAAGTGTTTCGATACATTTACTGCTGAAATGAATTCCATGCATCAAAATTAAATCACCCGTTTTTAAATATTTTTTTATCGATTGATACCCGGTAGACTGTTTTTTTAATATCATTTTTATATAAGTATTTGTTGATGGCTTTTAAATATATAATAAAGATGATAATTAATTAATCCTATTTGACCAAATACAAAAATAACGTTTATAAACTAGTGTAATTTTACATTTATTTAAATATTAAAAGTACAATACTAATAATAAAAATAAAAAATCCCCGAACATAAAAGCGTTCGGGGATCTCTGTTTTTGAATAAACCAATATTACATTTTAACCAACTTAGTACATTTCATAATATTATCTTCAACAATACGTAGTGTATATACTCCTTTCGAAAGCTTTTCTCCTGTTTCCAGTTTATTAACTCCAGTTCCCTGTTCAACAATAGCACCATTCAAATCGTATATTGAATACTCAAATTTACCTTCAAAAATTATCGAAAACGAAGTTTCAAAAGGATTAGGATAACAACGAATCTGATTTATGTCGTTATAATTAACCACTTTTGATGGCAAATCCGGCAATGTATAGTGAGGTACAATGATACGTCCCTTTAAATCGCTATGAGCTAACACAAACGATAATACATTATGTTCTAACAACATCTCCTTATCAAACAACCCCTCGGCAACAGCTTTTCCATCCTGCGATAAATCAAACTCATACCAAGTAGCCCATTTCTCTTCAGCTTTAGCCATATATACTCTGTAATCGGGGCCTAACACATAAACATTATCAGCTGCATCAACAGCAATATCGCCACGATCAATTCTCGATTCGGCAATTACATCATTATGCCAGACTCCGTTTTCATCCTGGTAAATATGACGCATAAATGCTTTTGAACGGCTGTCGTACCACGAACTTCCTGTAACACCATCTTTCATATACGACTGTAAAATATGTATTCTTCCTTTTGTGTCTACCGCCTGTCCTTCCTGATTTATTAAACCACGGTTCTGACCAACAGTAAGTATTTTAAATCCATTAGAATATAAATTCAACAACTTACTTACATCAGCACTTCCGGTAGTTCCTATCAAATTGCCGGCTGTGTTATACCAAGTTCGTCCATCGTCATCGCTGTATGCATAACAAATATCATGGTTTGTATTAGCATCGGGAGAATCGCGCCACACCAGTGAAACATGCAAACGGGTTCCTCCCGGGGTATAATGTAAACCATTAATATATCCACAATTATTTACATATCCGTTAGGCATTCCATCAGATCGGCCATGAAGATACTGACCAATATACAACCACGAATGAGTAGTGCCTGAATATTCCCATAAATGAGAGTCACCATCACCACTCCATCCGGTACGACATTCGAACAACAAATCGCCATTAGGTTTTGTAATAAAACGAGGATAAGTTATAGCTCCTGCAAATTTTGTATCATTTAAAACAACTCCCGCTTCGAGATAGTTTTGAACCGGGTTAAACGATTCGGCCGACCATTTTGACGTATCAGGACGACTGGCTAAACCTTCGACCGACACCCGATAATTCATTTCATCATTATGATGATCGAATGACAAATGAATGGTTCCGTCATTCTTACATATTCCAAATGATATATTATAATGATTATCGCCCAAATCATATGTAGACATGTAACCGGTAAGTGCAATACTCTCCCATTTTCCATCGGGCAACTGTTTACGGGCCATACACACCTGCTTGTCTTTATTCCAATAGGTAATATACTGATACCCGTTAAAAGTCATTATGGCATTTTGCTGAAACGAAACAAAATTAGTTCCACTTGCTGTAACATAACCATTATTGGTTACGATATCGAATATTCCTTCGCCTTCAATATCATCATCGCAAACATCACCAATACCGTCAAAGTCAGCATCAGCCTGATCAGTATTTGCCACATCAGGGCAGTTATCAATCATATCAACAATACCATCGCCATCTTTATCATCTAATGAAAACGACAAGACATATTGTCCACCGGCAATAGTGCCATCGTGACTGCCTGCTAAATCAGTTGCAGCCGAAGCTTTATCATTAAAATTGTAGTAAGCAACCAGGCTATCTTCATCACCAACCAATTCGGTATACATATTTGTTTCAATATCTTCTTTTGTACGCGCCGAGTTCCAAATACGAACTTCATCCATAAGTCCTTTAAATGCGCGGTTCGCCACATCACTATCCCAGCCCAAATATAGCGAACCCGTTGTCCAATCGATTGGGTTAAATGTTGAAGTTTCTGTTAATGGCTCTCCATTAAGATAAACAGTTCGGGTAGTTGATGTTAAAACTATTGCCAAATGGCTCCATGCATTTGGAGTAACAATCCCCTGCGATGTTGGCTGAGCATACTGATCTCCACCACTTGCCATAAAACGAACGTAATCGGCTCCACCTGTATACCACGACGAAACATATTGTAATCCAACATTAGCCGGACGGTTATATATCAACCCGGCATTCCAGTTTTGACTACCATCGGGTTTCACCCACATTTCTATCGTTAACGGTAAACTGGTAATATTTAACCCCGAAATATTTATATTACTTGTGTTTCCATCTACCCCGGGAAAAGAAATTGCATAGTTTAATGTATCGGGCATTGAAGTATCGCACACATCACCAGCTCCATCATTGTCAATATCTGATTGATCAGCATTAGACATTTCAGGACAGTTATCGCACAAATCACCAACACCATCACCATCCATATCTGCCTGATCGGGATTTGCAATCAACATACAATTATCAATAAAAGCAGGCACGCCATCACCATCGGGATCAGACGTATCAAACGATTCTACATAAACACCTCCATTAATTGTAGCATCAAATCCACTACCGGTAACATCGGTGGCTAAAGTATCCTGATCGTTGAAATTATAATAAGCTACCAAACCAGATTCCAAACCTGTTAAAGTCAAATACTTACTACTATTTAACTCTTGGGCAGTACGTGCAACATTCCATATTCGCACCTCATCAAATAACCCTTTTACAGTACGCGTTTCTGTTGCTGCATCCCATCCAATGTATATACCATCATCAAATGTAAATAAGGTAGGTACATCTGTACTATTCGTTGTTGCAACACCATTAAGGTAAATGGTCATATCAGTTTTTGTAACAACATAAGCCACATGATTCCACTCTCCAACAACCGGCTCGTTAGATGCAACAACTTGTTTACCTCCCGGATCAATTCCTCTCAATGTTTTGTTATTTGTCCACTTATCGTATTGAATACCTCCATTTGTTG
Source organism: Marinilabiliaceae bacterium (assembly GCA_016933045.1). GTDB lineage: Bacteria > Bacteroidota > Bacteroidia > Bacteroidales > Marinilabiliaceae > JAFGBR01. The sequence goes on from JAFGBR010000013.1 coordinate 4,472, forward strand.
TTGCTCCACGATAATATAACAAACCTCCATACTCGTTATACGATAACGGTTTATACCACAACTCAATAGTTAACGGCAATGAGTCTAAGTTTAAAGCCGGAATAGCAACATTACTATTTACACCATTACTTCCTCCTGGAAGTGAAATAGCATAATTTGTTGCATAACTAATAAAATTCATTACTGAAAAATTTAATAAAAATCCAATAATAAATACCCTCAGAAATAAGTTCAATCGTAAATTTGCTCTCATTAAATTTATTTGTTTTGTTCAAATTCAAATATGAAAAATTATTACAATTATTCATTATATAAATTTAAAAAATAGTATGACTAATTTAAGGTTCACTATTTATCTATACATTTCACGACAAATTGCACTAACCTGATTTTTTTATTCAGCAAATTGCATTTGGTAACTAAAGGTTATAAATTCAATAATAAAAAAACATTATGACCACCAAAACTTCAAATATCCAAAACCTAAACAATAAAACACCGAACATATTTCAACGTTTCTTCATCATGTGTTCAGGATCCGACAAATCAATTCTCGATCAATGCCCTACTGAATGGAACAAATATACCGGTATTGGAGCCACAATTTTTTTTACCGGATTACTGGCTTCTATATCGGGAGGATATGCTCTCTTTTCAATTTTTCGCGGAGATTCAATTGCTATATTGTATGCATTGATTTTTGGTTTTGTTTGGGGGCTACTTATTTTTAATCTTGACAGGTTTATCGTTTCCAGCATACGTAAAGAAAATAACATCAGAAAAGAATTAATTCAAGCATCACCAAGGTTTTTGTTGGCAATAATAATATCGCTTGTTATTGCAAAACCACTCGAAGTGCGATTGTTTGAGAACCGTATTGAACAACAAATACTTGAAAACAAAAGAAAAAAACTAGAAGATGAAAAAAATTCAATAGATAAGCTTAATGACTTATCAAAACTAGAAGGCCAGCTAACAGAACAAAACAAAGAAATTGACAAACTAAATATTATTCGTAAAAATGACCCTTCCGATGCAGCTTTTATTCAATTGCTTAATAATATAAGGGATACCCATAAAGACCTATCAATAACAACAAAAAGAAACAATGAAAGAATAAATGAATACAACAAACGCATAAAAAATATAAAAACAGATTTAAACAATTATATCATAACTAAAGATTCTATTGGGTCAATAATAAGCAAAACGTTAAAACCAAATCATAAAGCAATAATAAGTTCACTTAACCAACAAAAATCAGTTTTAGAAAATGAAATAAGAGCAATAAAAACAAGACTTACCGACATCGAAACCGACATTAAAAACGCAAGAGAGTATCATCATAATTTTTTAACCCGACAAATTGAGATGAAACAATCGGAAATAAACAAAACAGAAACAATCAAAGCCAATGCCGATAGTATTGCCCAGACTCAGTTTACCGAAAGCATTATAACAAAAGAAAAAAGCTATACCAACAATTTTATCACCCAACTCGAAGCTATGGGCAACCTAACCGAAAATAACAAAACTATGCAATATACCAGTTGGATGATTATTTTATTGTTTATTGTTGTTGAAACCGCGCCAATTGTTGTTAAACTTATGTCAAAACGAGGACCTTATGATGTTATACTGGAACGAATTGAACAAGAACACCTGTTAATTGAAAAAGATTATTTTAACACAATTAAATCTAAAACAATTTCCATTAACGAAACTCTTAACCAAACAAACCAAATGCAAAACAACACCACACTCGAAATAGAAAAAACAAGGCTTAACCACGAACTGGAAAACAACAAAAAAATAATGAATCTTATAGCCAAAAAACACGAGGAACTATCAACTATTAAAGTTGAAAAATGGTTTCAACAAGAGCTGAAAAACATAAACCCCAATATAAAATACAATCTGATTAATACCTTTTGGATTCAAAAAAACCACGAACAATCAAATGAATATTATTTGAGTAATGGTGCTGATAAAAACAACCAATTATTAATAATAAATGACGATAAAATTAAAAAAGGCAACTGGATGTTAGATAATGAAACAAATAATTTAGAAATTATACTTGACAACAACCATATGCGTTTTAATATTATAGAACTAACAAAAAAAATTCTAATTCTCGAAAACATTGACACTAAAGAACAGTTGCTATTCGAAAACAATACGGAAACTAAAAGTTACAATACATAATAAACAAAACTGCAAAAAATCACAAAACATTAAATTCTTATCCCCATAAGTAAAACATCATCAACCTGATCGTTATCACCCATCCATTGATCGAAAAAATCCTCAAATTCTTGTTTTTGAATAGCCATATTTAAGTTATGACGGCTCAAAATCATCTGTTTAAAGCCTTTACGCATAAGTTTTTTATCATGAGGTCCTCCAAACTGACTTGCAAAACCATCGGAAAAAAGATACACACAGTCCCCTTTTACAAAATCTATTTCATAATTTTTAAAAGCCTTATCAATTTCGCCAATTGAAACCGGCATATGATCGGCCTGAAAAACTGTTAGTTTTCCGCCTCTTATGAAAAACATTGAATTAAAAGCTCCGGCATATTCAAGCTTATTAGTCGAATAATCAATAGAAACAACACTTATATCCATGCCATCTTTCACTTCACTACCTTCGGACTGTTGGAGCGAATTAATAACAATCCGTCGCAACTCATCAATAATTACAGACGGTTTGCATTCACCTTTTCGTCCAACAATTTCATTTAGGTAAGCAATACCAAACATACTCATAATTGCACCCGGAACACCATGTCCTGTACAATCAGCAACTGCAACAATAATTTTACTTTCAACAGTACCAGCCCAATAAAAATCTCCACTAACAATATCTTTAGGCCGCCAAAAAATAAAATGATCGGGTAATACTTTTGTTAAAAAATCAGGCCTGGGCATACTTGCTGTCTGTATTTTTTGAGCATAAGCAATACTGTCGGTCATTTGCTTATTAATATTTTCAATACGCTTTAAAAGACGTTGGTTCTGATCGCGGGCTATCTTTATGGCCAATTGATTTTTCACCCGGGCTTTTAACTCCATTATATTAAATGGCTTAAGGATATAATCGATTGCCCCAGCTTCAAATCCTTTCAATATACTATCCTGATCGGTTTTTGCTGTAATAAAAATAATAGGTATATCTTTGGTTTGATCATTTTTCTTTAAAATATTACATACTTCATACCCATTCAATCCAGGCATTATTACATCAAGTAATATCAAATCGGGTTTATTATCGCCCATCGCTTTTTTAAGTGCTTCTTCTCCATTACTGGCCGTAATATTATTATAACGAGTCAATGCTCCTTTTAAAATTTCAATATTTAAAGGAAAATCATCTACTAATAATACTGTTGGAGCAAACCTATTCATCAATTATCATTAGCATTATGCTTGTTAATAATTATTTTTTAAGATACAAAACATATTAATGAAAACCATTTTTTTACCATTAATACTTTATAATAAAACAGAACCCCGGTTAAAAAACCGGGGTTCTGTTTTATATGTTTTTAAACTACAATTTTTCAAAAAAATCGTTTCCTTTATCATCAACTATAATAAAAGCAGGAAAATTCTCAACTCTTATTTTACGAACAGCCTCCATACCTAACTCCTCAAAATCGACCACTTCAACCGATTTAATACTATCCTTAGCCAATATCGCAGCAGGCCCTCCTATTGATCCTAAATAAAAACCTCCATTATTTTTACAGGCATTAGTAACATCTTTCGATCGATTTCCTTTTGCAACCATTATCATGGAGCCTCCTTGTTTTTGAAACAAATCAACATAACTATCCATTCGTCCAGCCGTAGTAGGTCCAAAACTTCCCGATGCCATTCCCTTAGGTGTTTTTGCAGGCCCTGCGTAATAAACCGGATGGTTTTTAAAATATTCAGGCATAGTCTTTCCCTCATCAAGCATCTGCTTTATCTGTGCATGAGCTATATCGCGTGCAACAATTAATGTTCCCGACAAATTCAAACGGGTTTTAATTGGATATTTCGACAACTCTTTAAGCACATTTTCCATTGGCTGATCCAAATCAATATCTACAGCAGGTGCTAAATGAGGTGCTTCTTTTGGAAGATATTTGGCTGGGTTTTTCTCCAACTCCTCTAAAAATATTCCATCGGCTGTAATCTTAGCTTTTATATTCCTATCGGCACTACAACTAACTCCTATTCCAACCGGACATGATGCTGCATGACGAGGCAAACGAATAACTCTTACATCATGCACAAAATACTTTCCACCAAATTGGGCACCAATAGTACTCTCTTCACATATCTTTTGAATTTTTTTCTCCCATTCCAAATCCCTAAATGCTTGTCCTCCGTCATTTCCAGTTGTTGGCAAATGATCGTAATAACCAGCTGATGCTTTTTTAACAGCAGCCAAATTTGCTTCAGCCGAAGTTCCTCCTACCACAAATGCTAAATGATAAGGCGGACAAGCTGATGTTCCTAAATCTTTGATTTTTTCTTTAACAAAAGCCGATAGATTTTCTTCAGTTAATAATGCTTTTGTTTGTTGATACAAAAACGTTTTATTAGCAGACCCACCTCCTTTTGTCATAAATAAAAATTCATACTGATTACCATCCTCTGCATAAATATCAATTTGTGCAGGCAGGTTTGTTCCGGTATTCTTTTCATCAAACATTGTATATGGCACAACCTGCGAATATCGTAAATTACGATTTTTATAAGTCTCAAATATTCCTTTCGAAAGGTGTTCTGCATCGCCTCCTCCAGTCCAAACATTCTCACCTTTTTTCCCAATTACAATTGCAGTACCGGTATCCTGACATGTTGGCAATTCACCTTCGGCCGACACCACCTGATTCAATAACATAATATGAGCAACAAAACGGTCATTATCAGAGGCTTCCGAATCTGTTAAAATATTGGTAAGTTTTTCAAGATGGGCACTACGCAAATAAAACGACACATCTGAAAATGCCTCCTGTGCCAAAACCTCTAACCCTTTTGGATCTATCTTTAATATTTTTCGTCCTTCAACATCTATTGTCGAAACATAATTTGCAGTCAGCAACTTGTAATTTGTGGTATCCTTTTTTATTGGAAAAGGCTTTTGATACTTAAAATCTGCCATAATATAATACTTTAACAATTATTACTGTTTGAAACTGTAAAAATAAAGTTTTCTAACGCCAAATTGCATAAAACTGTAAGTAAAATCACCAATTATTTTACATTAATTACAAGAAACTTTTCGCTAAAATTATAAATAAATTTGCTAATCTATTTTCTTTAATATCTTTACCTGATAATATTATCTTTACAAAAAAATAAAAAAACCATAGTGAATACAATTAATATTATTCAAAAATACTACGATAAAAACTCCGAATTATACAAAATACTATTGGAACACTCTCAGAATGTAGCTTCCTTTGCAGTTGAGATAGCAGCTAAACACCCAGAACTTAAAGCTGATGAGAAATTTATTCATGAAGCTTCAATGCTACATGATATTGCTATTTTTATGACTAATGCTCCGGATATTCATTGCCATGGTGATAAACCATACATTACACATGGATATTTAGGACGAGAGATTCTTGAAAATGAGGAATTAGAACGACATGCTTTAGTATGTGAAAGGCATACTGGCGCAGGATTAACAATTGCTGATATTCAATCGCAACAACTTCCGGTTCCGTTACGCGACATGCTACCTGTTTCCATTGAAGAACAAATAATTTGTTATGCCGACAAATTTTACAGCAAATCGGGCGAATTATCTAAACGAAAACCTGTTGAGAAAATTATTAAAAAGATGGAGCAATTTGGTAAAGAACAAACCACCCGTTTTTTAATATGGCACGAAAGATTCAACTTTTAATTCACGAAAATGATTTAAAATTTCGAATCATAAAATCATACGCATTATCAAAACAAACTTTATCGGCAATATTTACAGGCGTTAATTCATTTATTAAAAACATCGAATTTTCAGGATTTGAAAGCTTTTCAATCAATTTCGAATGAAACTTTTCAAAATCAAGTGATGTACTATAACCGTTGGCCGGATCAATATATCCATCAAAATCACTTCCTATCGAAAACATATTCCAAACATCATCACTTGATTTCCCATATAAACTTGAAATACTGGATCCTCGAATAACATCTACCATCGAAATAAGATTAATCCACAAGTACTCGAAATGATCATCAATATTTTTTGCTTTCCCTCTAACTCCTAGCACTCTCTGATCAAAGTTAAGACCAACAATACCTCCTGATGCATAAATAATTCGCAAATCCTCATCACTCATATTAATATTCCATGAGTTAAACGCATGTCCTCCAACCTCTTTTTGCGAATTATTATTTTCACTCTTCATATTTCTAACAAGCTCATCGAGTGTAGATATTCCCGAATAACAAACATGACTGGCAATTACAGGAATCACATCCATCTGGTTATCAACACGAGGTTCAATAATCATCCTGTAATATTGCTGCCTAGATGGGGCATTCATGTGTTTAACATCAATAAGTATGCGATTGCCCATAGACGACTGCTTATTCAGATGATCATTGAGCGATAAAAGCTGACGAATTACAACCCATCCTTTATCTGTAATCCCTAAATGCATACCCTCTGTTTGATTAATAAAAAATGCACCTTCATCGGGTAAACTATGAGCATGTCCACACAAATAATTATTAAAATGATGAGCTAAAGCTATAAAAAACACAGGAGCATCATGCCACGTTTTTACCCTGTTAATACGTTCAACAATAACCTCTATAGGATCGGCGGTATTAAACATATTTGCCCCTTCCATAATCATTACAAACGCAACATTACCACTTTCAATTATATTACGGGCATCTTCACCGTTTTTTGCTATTTGATAAATACCTTTCGACTTATAAAACAATGGATCAATAACACCCTTATCTACCAATTTTTGAAACTCTTTAGGATACAACAAACTCTCAGTTTCCAACCCACTTTTACTTAATAAAAAATCTTTCTCTTTCTCTAATTCATCAAAATAACTATAACTCGTTTTTCGAAAAAAACGAATTCTATTTGGAGGAATCAACATATAAAGTGGCTCAACCAACTTTTGTATTAACGAAACACGATTGGAATTTTTTCGAAAGAGTGCGCCAAAAGCAGCCCAAAAACGATCTTTGTTTTTTCCGGGATGGGTAAGTATTTGCAATACTTTCCAAAAACTAATATCATTATTTATAAACCACCCTTGTTCCATAGGATAAAAAGCTGCAAAAACCAACTTTACATTACCATTAACAAGTTTAATTAAATCTGACTGAGAATATGAGGCTGCCCTTTTTCCTTTATCGGCCTTTTTCTTATTACTAACAACAATATGCCAAGGATTATAGTTAATATGTTTATACTCTACATTTGTATCGCGAAACCAGTTAAAAGAACGCATGTGAGGATGACAATGTATATCGGCAAATTGCTTTTTCATACTATTTTTTATATGATACTTATTCTAAAATAATGAAATAATACAATATTCTGCTCACTTTTTGATTTAAGGCCTTTAATATCTTATTATCTCACCAAACAAAAAGATTAAATTACCTGTTGTATCATAAAAATCGAAATGTATATTTGAAAAAAAAAGTAAAAACGGATGAGTAAAAAAGTTTATATTTTCCTGGCCGAAGGATTTGAAGAGGTTGAAGCAATAACACCAGCAGATGTATTACGCCGTGCTAATATCGATACTTTTTTAGTTTCGATATCGGAAAAAAGAGAAGTAATCGGAGCTCATAGTATTGTTGTTATGGCCGATGGTACTTTTAACGACTTCAATTATAATAATGCCGACATGCTTATACTTCCTGGCGGAATGCCGGGCACTAACAACTTAAAAAAACATACAGGTCTTGTTTCTTTAATTAAAACTCATAATAAAAACAACAAATGGATTGGAGCTATATGTGCAGCTCCTATTATTTTGGGTGAAAATAATATTTTAAATAACAAAACAGCAACCTGTTATCCGGGTTTCGAAAACCAACTTATAGGTGCAAATGTAACTTCGTGTAATATTGAAGTATCTCAAAACATTATTACCGGACGTGGAGTGGGAGTTGCTGTACAATTTTCGTTAGAAATTGTAAAAAAACTTTTAAATGATAACATTGCAGCAGAATTGAGTAAAAAAATGGTTGTTTTTTAACAAAAAACATAAAACAAAATATATATAGAGTAATCACACACAAGACATAAAGTATTGGCAAAGCCAATAAACAATTAAATATCTAAAGTATATACAAATGAAAAAGATAATAACAATAACACTTATTTTAACATTAAGCACTGTAATGAGTGCGCAAATAAATCCACATGCCATAGGAATGAGATTTGGAGGAAGTAACTCCTTTGGTGCTGAGATTTCATACCAACGAGGTTTTACCGGTTCAAATAGATTAGAAGTTGATTTAGGCCTTAGAGCCCGGCCCTATTATTCGTCGTTTGCTCTTACCGGTGTTTACCAATGGGTTTGGCCTATTCAAAATAGTTTTCAATGGTATGCCGGCCCTGGAGCTCAAATTGGATCGTGGAGTTACGATGATGATTACAAATACAAAGGCGATGGGGGAACCTGGCTGGCAATTATGGGACAAATTGGCGTAGAATATCAATTTGATTTCCCGTTACAGTTAAGTATTGATTTACGCCCCGGCATTGCATTTGGTAATGCCTATGGCGATATTTTTGATTTAGCCTTAGGTGTTAGATACACTTTTTAATATCGAATAAATAAATATGAATGTTTCAAAAAATTATTTATCATTATTTTTTTCATCATTATTGAGCACCCTCAACTCACCCTGATATACAATACTACTTCGGTTGTTACTAGTCACATTCATCGAAGTACTAGTGTCGTAATTAATATCAAAAGCCACCCTAAAAACATCAACATTTGCTTCAACTTTAAAAGTAATTCGAATGGTTAATTTAGCATCATTATATTCAATTTTATAATCTTTAAACGGCTTATTCTCAAACTTCATACCTTCATCTTCGCCATAACCGGTTGTTGAATAAGCTCGCCCAAAAAATGGCATATATGCACTTACCAGTGAATCACTAACCCTTGTGTAATTTGGGTTTGCAGTAAGCTCAATGGGCTGAAAACCTTGTGGTAAAGCTCGGTCTGCAACAAACTCAAAATTCATACTGTCAACAATTTGCTTTGTTTTAATAAATTGTTCAATACGTTGCTTTTGTCTTATCTCCTTTTTATTTTGCGAAAGTATAACACTGCCAGATAAAATAGATAATACCAATACTACAACAGCAAAATAATAACGTTCCATACTTTTTCAATTAGAGTTTTACAAATTACAATAGCTTAAACATCAGTTCACAACTTCTTTCCATACTAATGCACTTGAGCCTAGAATAGCAGCATCACCAGCCTTTAAACCCGAAGGGAGAACTTTTACTTTATTCCGAAATACAGGTAAAAGATGTTCTTCCATACTCTGTTTTGCCGGTTCAAATATAAACTCTCCGGCAGCAGTTGGTCCTCCAAAAATAAATATTGCTTCGGGACTTAAATAATGTACCGTATCGGCCAACCCCTGCCCCAAATATTTACCGGTTAGCTTAAATGTTTCCTGGGCTACAAAATCGCCCTTCTGAGCTGCCTCAAAAATCATTCGCGAAGTCAGTTCTTCATATGTTTTATTAGCTAACAAACTATCAGTTGCATTCAAATCTGACAATAATTCAAATGCAGTTCGCTTAATTCCTGTTGCAGAACAATACGCCTCCAGATGTCCACGCTTACCACAACCACATTTACGACCTCCGGGAATTAACATGGTATGACCAATTTCACCGGCAAATCCATCATTACCATAAACCAAATTGCCATTTACTACAATACCACTACCAACGCCTGTTCCAAGTGTATACATAACAAAATTTTTCATGCCCTTTGCTCCTCCATATATCATCTCACCTATTGCCGCTGCATTTGCATCGTTGGTTATTGTAATAACTCCTATTTCAGGGAATTCTTTTTTTAATAATTCCACAAAAGGCACTACCCCTTTAAACGAAAGGTTTGCCGGATGCTCAATAGTACCTGTATAATAATTGGCATTTGGAGCCCCAATTCCAATTCCAAAAATCTCGGTTTCGGGATTAATCTGATCAATCGATTTAATCATTTTCCGTAGTTCGGATGATAAATCTGTAATGTAAGAATAAACATCACCATGTGTTGGAGTATCCATACTGTCAGATATAATCACGTTTCCCATATTATCTACAACACCAAATTTGGTATTAGTACCGCCTATATCTATACCTATTGCTATTTGTTTCACTCGATAATATTTTAAAAATAATGTAGGATAAAGCACGCATGATAATTTTTCATCCCTATTTATATTTAACGAATCATGCTCGTTTAAAATAATAAAAGCAATTTTATAAAATTAAAAATATTACAGATATCAAGATATTGACCCATCAAAATACAATATAATAAAAAAGGGCAAGAAAAACTCCTCACCCTTCATTGCATTAATTAACAAACCACTATGAGAAATAATTATTTTTTACCCCAAAGATGCTCCATCTCTTCAAGTGTCTTACCTTTTGTTTCGGGAACCATTTTCCACACAAAAACAAGCGACAACACACTCATCACACCATAAAACCCATAAGTAAATGCTCCACTAAATTCCATCATCGAAGGGTATGTTGATGAAATAATAAAATTAGCCGTCCACTGAGCTGCAACTGCAATTGCAACAGCCCTACCTCTCACTTTATTTGGGAAAATTTCGGATATTAATACCCAACATATTGGACCCCACGACATCATAAATGAAGCAGTATATACAATAATAAAAACCAATGTTCCAATACCTATTATTTCAAAATATGAAAGTACTGAAATAGCAAACATACCAACTGCCATACCTATCGACCCCACCATCAAAAGAGGTTTACGTCCCCACTTATCAACTGTTAAAATAGCAATAACAGTAAACACAACATTTACTAATCCCATAACAACAGTTTGCATCATGGATGCATCTTTAGCAACGCCCATACTTTCGAAAATACGAGGAGCATAATATAATGCCACATTAATACCAACAAACTGCTGGAATACTGACAGCAATATTCCAATTAAAATAACCGTTGTACCATAAGAAAATATTTTTGCAGAATGATGTTCAATAGTATTTTTTATTTCTGACAATATTTGACCTGCAATCTCTTTACCATTTATCTTACTCAAAACACGAAGTGCATCTTCATCCTTATTAACTAACGAAAGATAACGAGGAGTTTCAGGCACTAAGAATAACAAAAAACCAAATAAACCGGCAGGAATAGCTTCAGACAAAAACATTCTTCTCCAACCAATTGTGTTAATCCATTCAATCTCCTGACCATCTGCAATTCCCCAATTTACAAAATATACTACAAGCATACCGAAAATAATTGCAAACTGATTTAATGAAACCAAACGCCCCCTCATGTGAGCCGGAGCTATTTCACCAATATACATTGGGCATATTGCCGATGCCATACCAACACCTATACCACCAATAATTCTATATAAATTAAATGTTATAAGCAACTCAATTGAAACATCACCTTCATTAAAAAATAAAAATTCAGGATAACCACTGCCTAAAGCTGAAATGAAAAATAATAAAGCAGCTAACATTAATGATTTTTTACGCCCAATTTTCGAAGCAAACAAACCCGATATTGCACCCCCAATTATACATCCTACAAGAGCACTTGAAGTTGTTGCTCCATGTATCCATGTGCTTAATCCCAAACTATTAATGAGATAAGCCTGAATAGACTTTTCAGCACCTGAAATAACCGCAGTATCATAACCAAAAAGCAAACCACCTATAGTTGCTACTAGCGTAATTCCAAAAACGTAATATGTATTTTGTAGTTTTTTCATAAAATTTGAATAACAAACAAAGAGGATCACAACCCATAATATGTTGTGACCCCCAAACTGTTATAATTAAATATATAAGTTAATCAATTGCTCATAAAGCTCCTGCTTACCACTTATTTGCTTAGGTTCTCCAACTTCTTGTGCAATTTTATAAAGATCAGTCAATGATAATTTTCCCTGCTCAAATTCTTTTCCTTTACCATTTTCGAACGAAGCATAACGTTGCTTTCTCATTTCAAGGTAATTTGATTCTGAAATAATCTTATCAGCAATTACCAATGCACGGGCAAATGTATCCATCCCCGAAATATGCCCAATAAAAATATCTTCTAAATCGGTTGAGTTACGTCGTGTTTTAGCATCGAAATTAATTCCGCCGTGATTAAACCCACCAGCCTGCAAAATTTCAATCATGGCCAATGTTGTTTCGGTAATAGAAGTAGGAAATTCATCAGTATCCCATCCATTCTGATAATCACCTTTATTAGCATCAATAGAACCCAACAAACCAGCATCGGCAGCCACACGTAATTCATGCTCCATAGTATGCTGAGCAAGTGTTGCATGGTTAACTTCGATATTTAATTTAAAATCTTTATCTAAACCATATTCTTTTAAGAAACCGATAACAGTTTGTGCATCCACATCGTACTGATGTTTTGATGGCTCCATTGGTTTAGGCTCAATAAAGAATGTTCCTTTAAAGCCGTTAGCTCTACCATAATCACGTGCCATTGTTAAGAATTGACCCATGTGTTCCAACTCTTTCTTCATATTAGTATTATGCAAGCTCATATATCCTTCACGTCCACCCCAAAATACATATCCTGTACCTCCTAAAGCAATGGTTGCATCAATAGCATTTTTAACCTGAACAGCTGCATTGGCAATCACATTAAAATCGGGATTGGTAGATGCACCATTCATATAACGTGGATTTGAAAATACATTAGCAGTTCCCCAAAGTAGTTTTACACCCGACTCAGCTTGTTTTTTCTTTGCTAACTCAACAATTTGAACTAAACGTTTTTCAATTTCAAAAACAGATCCATCACCAACTAAGTCGGTATCGTGAAAACAATAAAAAGGCACACCTAATTTTGAAATAAATTCAAAAGCAGCATCCAACTTATCTTTTGATGCCTGCATTACATCCGAAGCTTTATTCCATGGATAAGTAATTGTTCCGGGGCCAAACGGATCACCACCTTCGCCACAGAATGTATGCCAGTAGGCAACTGCAAAGCGCAAGTGTTCTTTCATTGTTTTACCGCCAACAACACGGTTTTCTTCATACCACTTAAATGCCAATGGGTTTGTTGATTTATTACCTTCAAAACCAATCTTACCAATACCTTTAAAGTATTCTTTTTCTCCTAAAACTATACTCATGACTTTGTTTATTAATATTATTTTATATCTAGTGTTTTTTCCAATTCCTCTTTCCAGAGAGCATAAACAGGTTCCAATTCGTTGGTCATACTATTAACAGGTTCTGTTACATGTAGTTTTTCAAAACCAACAAACGCCTCATTAAAACTCTTATAATAACCAACCCCCACGCCAGCTCCTCGTGCTGCTCCAATGGCACCATCGGTATTATACAATTCAATGGTTGCACCGGTAATTGATGCCAATGTTTTACGAAATAATGGACTTTGAAACAGGTTAGCTGAGCCAGCTCGAATCAATCGGGTATCAATTCCCATCTGGTTCATCACCTCCATTCCATATTTAAACGCAAAAGCAATACCTTCCTGAGCTGCACGATACAAATGCCCCTCGTGATGCTGATTAAACCTTATTCCTGATATTTTAGCACCAGGATCCTGATTGCATAACAAACGCTCTGCTCCATTTCCAAAAGGAAACACTTTTACGCCATCCGAACCTGGAGGTACCATTGATGCTTTCTCATTCAGTTCGGAGTAAGAATAAACATTTTTACCTACCTCTCTTTTCATCCATGAGTATTGAATTCCGGTTCCGTTAACACATAACAAAACACCTAAACGATTAGCATCTCTCTGATGATTAACATGAGCAAAAGTATTAACTCTCGATAGCGGATCATAATTTATTTTATCAGAAATAGCATACACAACACCTGAGGTACCGGCGGTAGCAGCTACTTCTCCCGGGTTTAATACATTTAACGAAAACGCATTATTCGGCTGATCTCCTGCACGGTATGTTACCGGAATGCCGACTCTTAATCCTAATTCTTTTGCCACAACATCACTTAATTCTCCTTGCACACCAAACGTTGGTACCATTTGTGGTACCTTTTTAATATCGAGCTGATAATAAGACAATAAATCATCCGACACTTTTGCATTTTTAAAATCCCACAATATTCCTTCGGACAAGCCGGAAACTGTAGTATTAACATTACCTGTTAATTTCATAGCTATATAATCGCCAGGAAGCATCATATATTCTGACTGATTATATATATCCTTTGCATTATCGAATACCCACTTCAACTTTGAAGCAGTAAAGTTACCCGGCGAATTCAACATGTGACTTAAACAAAACTCGCTTCCTAAATCATTAAACGCTGTATCACCAATTTTCGTAGCTCTGCTATCGCACCAAATAATTGCTGGTCGAACAACTTTTTGGCTTTTATCGGTTAATACCAATCCGTGCATTTGGTACGAAATGCCAATAGCTCCAATGGCATTAACATCAACATTTGAATTTTCGAGTAAACGTTTTAAAGCAAATTTCAAATGAAAATACCAATTTTCGGGCTCCTGCTCGGCCCATCCTGACTGAGGTGCTGAAATTTCCATTTCAACATCGGGATGTTGTGCACTAGCTAAGCACTTTCCTGTTTCTCCTTCAATTATTGCAGCCTTTACTGACGAACTGCCTATGTCAAATCCTAATAATTGCATAATTATATCTATTCTGGTCTGTTCTGGTTCTGATGCAAATTTAAAATAGATTCATGAATTTTCAAAAAAAAATAATAACAGAATGAGAAAAATGAATTAAGACTCAAAAAGACTGTATTAAAAAAAATACTATTACTAAAAAATATGATAAATACAGGAATTCACTATGTAACAACAAGCACGTTAAGTCGTTTTACAAATGAGAGTAAAATGCTTTGCAGAAAACCTAATACTATAAAACGGTGACAACATGAAACATCCATGTTAGCCAACCAACACACAGGGGCATGATTAGTACAAGGATGTTCCATCTGACAAATAAAAAACAAAATATAAACAGATGAAAAATTGCCGATTGCGAGCTAATAACTTATTCAGTTACACAAAAAAACAAAGCTGGCTACACACCTAAAATAAACCACTACCCGTCAATTGTTATACTGCGTATATGCTTTAATCATTATTTCAGACAATTTAGAAGCATTTCTAAAAATCCTACACACCTGTCATAATTCAGTTCATAATTATTTTACACATAAATTAATAATCTCAAAATATTTTGCTTGGTTCTTTTTATAAAATTCCTCCGATTGCATTTTACAAAAATCATGACCTAATTTCTCGGTAATAAACCATTTATCAATTAACCTTGCTGCTCTTCCGTTTCCATCTCTAAATGGATATATATGTACAAATCGTAAATTAATCAAGGAGACAAAATAAAATACCTCAATTTCATTAAGGTTTGATAAGATTAATTCGCCTAAATCCTGAAAGAACAATTTCATTTCTTTCTTCAAAAATTCAGGCTCAACGACCATGTATTATAAACCTGATTTTCCAAAAAAACCGACCTGTTCTCTTCTATATTTTCCTCTTTTATTTCTAATCAATAAAGTATCGGAGAATATCTTATGACAATTCAATAAGTTTTTCACATTCAGCTTTTTGTTTTGAGCAAATTCATACGCTTCTATTAAATCCTCAATTTCTTTTTCCTACTTTGAATTTATCCTTATTCATTTCATAATTCATGTAAAACTCAAATTTACTCAATTAAAATATCAAAACCTTTTAACACTGCGGTTCCCCAGCTTGAAGCACATCTCGCTAATAATGATAATAACAAAAACCATCCTAACAATGAAGTAAGGATGGAGTTAAGAAAAAAAAAATCAGATACAATTAAAACGCAACATCATACAAATCCTTACCATCTTCAGTAAATGTTTTTACACTTATATCAGTCATCGGATGCTTTATTAACTGCATTAACAATTCGGGGCTAATAGTTGCAGAATGAGCCCTTTTCATACTTACACGATAAATCTGATCAACAGTTTTAAAACTCGCAGCTAACACTTGGGTGTTTAAATTGTAATCTATAATATTTTGAACAATATCACTAACAACATCAATACCATGCGACGAAATATTATCGAGACGACTTACATAAGGAGCAACAAAATCAGCCCCACTTTTAGCAGCAACCAAAGCTTGTTGTTGCGTAAAAATAGCAGTAGCTGTTACATTCAAACCGGCATCTTTTAATATACGCATAGCTTTATATCCTTCGGGAACAACCGGTATTTTAACATAGTAATTATCGCCCATGTCAAAATAATTTTTGTACACTTTGGCTTCGCGAACTATATCCTCAGCCTTCTCACTAATCACCTGCACATGAATCATTCCATCTCCAATAATTTTTTTTATACTATCAACAGCAATTGAAAGTTTCAACCCCGATTGTTTTAAAATTGAAGGGTTTGTAGTAATTCCTTCCAAAGGAAAAAAATTGTATAAACTCTTTAAGGCCGCCAAATCAGCCGTATCTGCCATGTAAATCATGCTTATGCTATTTATTTATTAAAAAATTTTTTAAATTTCGTAAAAACAATGAATAATATTCATTTGCAAACACTGTTATAAAGCAGTTTTCACATTAATTAAGGTTTAAAAACGATTATTATATAAACTAAAAATGAAATGATAAATTATAAAAAACACCAGCTATTTTAATTATAATATTAATCCTGTTATCATTTAACAATTAGCCATTAAAATTATTCAGCAAAAATGGTTTTTCGTGTTATTTGAATTAAATCACCCATCTAATTAATGAATTGCTATTCAGATTATTAAAGGCGTGACCATATACTATCCTGTGAAACCGGATTTTTCATTCTCATAATTTTATTTTGTTTGATGTTCATAATTTTATAAAAAAAGCTGACAGAAAAACACACATCCTTTATATCCGTTTTATTTATTAATATAAACAATATTTTCGAGAATTTTTTTGATATTTTTCAATTTTTTTTCTATTTAATATTATAGCAAAGAAAGTTGTAAGAACAAGCTTCAAAGATTTTAAGGAAAACAGTTTATTATCACAATATTCACTATACTGAAAAGGTATTGCCCCAATTTTATTGGCCTGCTCAATGCCTTGCCAGAACATCACCAGTACCAAACATATGAAATTGGGAAAAATATAATTGCCGGGCTGATGATTTTTATCTTCAAACGGGGATCAAAAAACAATACCAATAAAATGTTCAACTCCAGTTTCGAAAGCACTTTTTTCCATTTGTTCGGATCACGCATCTCTGTAAAGGAAACGATTAATCAGTTTCTTAAGAAACCTGCACAGCTGGAATTGGAAAATATTACGCATAATATTTATCAAAAACTTGGTAAAAAAAGAGATCCTTAAAAAATTTCGCTTTAACAACCTATTGGTTGTGGCAGTTAATAGCAAAAATATTTAGCTATGATAAAGAGCCTTTCTCAGTATACCCTAATAAAACAAGTAAAAACGGCAAAAAACATGGCAGGTCGGTTTTTTTGAATCAAAAACTTAAATATTCCAATGCCATCTTCCTATCTGTGGAAACAGAATGGCACCAAAACTATGATAATACTAGTAAAAAGCAGGAACCTAAGTTGGGGTAAATATACCCAGGAGAAAACAACATCAACAAAACAAGAACGCTTTATGCATTTCACAAATATTAGCATAGATAAATCCAATGTATGGAAAGTGTAATGTTACAGGAGATTGAGAAGAAAAATAGAAACTGAAGGTTTCAACACTCAGAAGAACGTGGGCTATAACCTACAGCACAGATATACCAAGAAAAATTTCAACAACATTCAGAATTACTATCAATTGCTACAAATTGCCCATATAATAAACCAACAATCAGATAAACTTCAGAACGTAGTATCAAGCTTAAAACAAAACAGGCGGACAATAAAATCAATATAGCAGGATGCCATTGCAACAAAGCTAAAAGAAACTCTACTTTTTAATCAACCACAAACCCCAGTATAACAACAATCCAATTACGATATTAACAAAAGAAACTATCAATGAATCCTGCACACGAAAACTCAGGGAAACAGTTTAAAAAAAAGAAGGAGATAATAAAAACTAAAGATTTCAGGAATGTAAAATGATTCAAAACTTCATTAAATATTTATCATATTGCCTTTTCTGAAACATAAAAACAAAAATATAAAATAATGCTAAATTTAAAATCCCTATCTAATTATCAAACTTTTACAACTACCTTTAAAAAAAAGTAAAATGCAATTAACGATAAGCAGAAAAAATATAATATTTAACCCAGATCCCAGTAGAGTAATAGCTCGTTTTTTATTTACAGAAGAACAAAGAGCTATAAACACCATTCGCTTTGTATTAAAAATGTCAGAGAATGATGCATTATTTACATTAAAGCAAACCCTTAGGGATTATTCAATGCGACATAGGAATATTTCAAAAATTTTCGAGAAACATTTTAATCGAATAGTTTACCTGTTGCCTAAAATAAACGTATTACCCGAATCAATAGCATATTCAAAAAAAATTCTTATCGGATCTTATTTCACAATGGAATACTCAATTGAATCGGCTGCATTCTTTAATCCATCAATGGTAGATCATCCAGATCAAAGCGAAACTAATGCAGGCGAAAAACGAGTTATTTTAAGCTTCAGAGCCACTGGAGAAGGCCATATTTCATCAATTGTTTTCCGAACAGGAATTATTGATAAAAAAAATAAACTTTCCCTAGAGCCAATTGGAAATTTGCTGGAAGAAGCTGAACATATATGGCATCATAATTATAATAAGAACTCATTCGCTCATAAACTTAATGAAATGGAAGTGCATGGAATAATTCCACCTTCGCTTATATTGGACAAACTAAATGATGAATTTACTTATAGCGAACTAAGCAAATGCATTGAAGAATCCAGAAAAGCTATACACTTAGCAGCTGATAAAGAGATTCTTTTCAATCAAATCATTTGGCTGGCATCTTCACATTACGAACTTCAATTTTCGTTAGATACTAATATTTCGGAACGGGTGATTTTTCCGGTTTCAACAAATGAAAAAAATGGCATTGAAGATGCACGCTTTGTAAAGTTTGTAGATGAAAACAAAAAAATAAAATATTACGCAACCTATACAGCTTATGACGGATTAACTATAATGCCAAAACTATTAGAAACCGAAGATTTTTACCACTTCAAAGCTATGCCCTTACACGGCGAAATTGCACAAAACAAAGGGATGGCATTGTTTCCTAGAAAGGTAAAAGGAAAATACGCAATGCTTTGCCGACTAGACGGTTTTAATAATTATATTGCTTTTTCCGATAATATAACCATCTGGCGTGAAGCCAAAATACTACAACAACCCAAATATCCCTGGGAACTAATACAAATAGGTAATTGTGGCTCACCAATAGAAACAGAAGATGGATGGCTCGTTATTACACATGGAGTTGGCCCCATGCGCGAATACTCTTTGGGAGCGGCATTATTCGACCTTGATAACCCAGAAAAGGAAATAGGAAGATCCAAAACGCCACTTTTAATTCCTAATACTGAAGAAAGAGAAGGTTATGTTCCAAACGTAGTATATTCATGTGGTTCAATGATACATAACGGAGATTTAATTATACCTTATGCGATGTCGGATTACATGTCAACTTATGCAACGGTTGATTTAAAAGAACTTCTAAATGAATTGAAAATTAATAAATAAACAATTTCTAAATCCTATTAATGTTTTAATGAACTAAAAAAACAAAATCAATACTCTTCTTCTAATTTTTTTCTAAAAAAGTATGAATGATGTAACTTATTATTAGAGTTATGCAATACATTCTGCATTAAAGCTTCATAACTTTGTTTTTTATACAAAATACTTAAAATATAAAACGAGCATGATTCGTTAAACAAAAACACGGTTGATATTTCATCATGCGAATTACTTTCAGCTAAACGAATAAAAATAAATACAGATGAAAAATTCACTTTATGTAATCGCAATATTGTTGCTTGTTATTTGGGGAATTATCTTTTGGGGTTTTCATTCTTCGGGAGCTGTTCATTTGATACTAGCTGTAGCAGGAATAATTATTCTTATCAGACTTATTTTTAATAAACAATTTTCAAACAAATAGCTTCAATAATAATAAAAACAAAGAAATGTTATTAATATTTAACAATGATTCTTGTTTAGTCTGATACTATTTGAACATAATTTGACCGATAAAAATCATACTTATGAAAATTGAGATAAACGATAACAGTCTTAACGAGTTAAAAATAAAACTTAAACATAAATTCCCTTTGCTTACAAATGAAGATCTTACTATTACAAATAATGATTTACAACTAATGCTTCGAATAGTTGCTTATAAACTACGAAAGAGCAAAGATGAAATGAATGAAATAATTGAAAAAATATAAATTAATAAAACTAAAAAATTATGTCTTTTTATTTTTTAATAATACCAATAGGAATTATTTTCCTATCTGGGATTAGAATTGTTAGACCAACACATCGCGGACTAATTGAAAGACTTGGCAAATACCATAATTTTGCTAATGCTGGATTTCATTGGATAATACCACTCATCGACCGACTATATCTGGTTAATGTAACCGAGCAAATGATTGATGCCGAACCGCAGGAAATAATCACAAACGACAATTTAAATGCAAGTGTAGATGCCCAGGTTTATTTTAGGGTAAAAGCAGATGAAGACAGCGTTAAAGAATCGATATACAATGTTAACAATTACACATGGCAGATCGTCAATCTTGCCCGCACTACACTTCGTAATATTATTGGTACATTAACACTTAAATCGGCAAACAGTGAACGAGGAAAAATTAACGATGCCTTATATAAAACACTACATGACGAAACCAGAAGCTGGGGCATTGATATTGTTCGTACTGAACTAAAAGAAATTGACCCTCCAAAAGACGTTCAAGAAACAATGAATAAAGTAGTGAAAGCCGAAAACGAAAAAATAGCAGCAATTGATTCTGCAACTGCAGCTGAAACTGTGGCTGACGGCGTAAAACGGGCTAAAATCAAAGAAGCAGAGGGGTATAAACGTGCAAAAGTATTACATGCTGAGGGTGAATCTGAAGCTATAAAACTGGTAAATGAAGCTGCTGATAAATACTTTATAGGAAATGCTCAAATGTTACGAAAACTAGAAGCTTTAGAAGCATCTTTAGGCAATAATGCAAAAATAGTTATTCCTACCGGTTCTGAATTAGTCAACATTATCGGAGACATGGCAGGAATTGTCCCACTAGTAAAATAAAAATCAAATCAGTACTAACTTTATATTAATTCGAATCAAGGGTTGAAATTACGCATTACATATTTTATTCATGAACTAACAAGATTCATTTGAAGCACCAATTACAGTGGAAATCCCCGCCTTCGCGGGGATGGTAAAATGGAATAGCGTTACAAACACTTTAAACGTTGTCCATTTCCGCATAGGCGAGAATCTCATTTTATTTGCAGAAGTTTCTGGTAATTTATTGTAACTTCCTTATTATATTTTGAACTAACTCAAATTTGCAACCCTTAATACGCATTATTAACAAAAAACCTTATCGTATTAGTAGCCTATCCTCATAATAATAAAATGTTATAATCATTGAAAATAATACTGAAATGTAAACTCTAGCAAAAACTTGTCTTCCTAACTTACAATTACTTAGTATTTAAAGAAGATAAAAAAGAAGAAATACAAAAAAATTACAAATCAAATAGTATAAAACCAAAGAAGAATTGAATAAATAATTAATGACCTATTACAAACATCTAAGTTCACAATCACAAGTAGTTTAACTAAATATTGAAAAATGAAAAATATAATTATTGGAAGTACGTTGTTGTTGACAATAACAATATTTACCGGCTGTCAATCATCAGAAAAAAAAGCAAAAAATGCCGAAGATAAAGTAATGGAAGCAAAACAAGATTTGGCAGATTCTAAAAGAGACTTGTTTTATATCAAATTGGATACAATCAGTAACTATGAAAAGTTTAAAATAGAGGCAGAAAAAGTTATAATTGCTCAAGAAAAAAACATAAATGAATTAAAAGTTAAAATAGCAAGTGATAATCAGTATATCAATGCTGATTATAATAAAATATTGATTGAACTTGAACAAAAAAACAGCAAACTAAAAATAAAACTTGCTAATTTTAAAGACAGTGGACATGAACAATGGATAAGTTTTAAAAATGAGTTTAATCATGATATTAATGCAATAGGCAAAGCATTTAAAGATCTGACTACCGATAATAAATAAAAACATTTCGAATTTATTATTATAATAAAAATTCAATTATTCACTCATAATAAAAACTTATTCAATATTAGCATTGTTCTTTTTATAAACCATTTTATCATTTAGACAAGGGGATAATTAAAGAATTGTTACAAAAATGATTATAGAGAATCAATGCATTTGGGTAAAAAAATCGGAGCAAATTATTCAAATATTTATGATGTAAAAAGAGATCGTATTACTGTCAATTAGCGAATTGGTTTAATGATTGATGTTTTGTGTGAAAGCATCAGGAACTACTCTGGCTTTGAATCCCAGTGAAAATTTTTCATCTACTTTTTCTGACAACAAATTTTTAATTATTGAATCTTAACCTGCCGTACTAATTTTTGAGGTAACTATAATGAAACAAGCAATTTAAATCGCAAAAAAACAAAGTCGAGGTGCTACTAAAACCGGGGATTGATTATTTGAGAAGATACACCAGAATGCTAACAAACTTATTTAAATAATAAAAATATAAACAGATGAAAAAAACAGTTTTAAAACACCTGACAATAATAGGTTTTGTTAAAGGCGAAGATTTAAGCAAATGTGAATTTTTAGAAAACAAAATGGAGGAAGCAAAAACAAAACTTAATTATGCAAAAGCTGAAATTAAAGAAGCCAAACAAAAACTAAACCTTGCAAAAAAAGAAGTTGTCGAGGTTAAGCAAAAACTTGATGAAGCTATTGTCGAATCTCTTAAAAAAATTGAAAAAGAAAAAAAGAAACTTGAAGAAGTTAATAATACAGCACCAAATGAGTTATTATCTCCCAAAACCCTCAGCACTAACGACATAGAAAGCAAATATAAAAAGGTAATAAAGGAATTAGAATTGAAAAAAAATGAAATAGAAAAAAAGATAACTATGTTTAAAAACGACGGCTCGGAAAAATGGGACTCATTTAAACAGAAACTCCACCACGATATGGAAGAACTAGGGAGAACATTAAAAAACATTACTGAACACCACCAATAAATTATTGATATAGTTTAAGGTGAAAATTATCAGAAATTAATAGGAGTGTAAATTAAACTCTGTCTAGCTTATTTTTATTGATATTCAAACCTAATATTATTTTTTCGTTTTTCAACTCTTAAAATCTTTTATGAACCTGTTTTAAACAAGTCCTTTCTTTGCTTTTGAGATTGAAAAATTACAAATCTATCCTCATTCTATCGCAAAACCTGATGTGTAACAGTTGGGCAGTGATTGCCCAATCGGCAAGTGGCATTGTCCATTTTTTAGAAATATGCTCAGTGACCAGGTAGATGTATTTCAACAATGCCAAATCGTTGGGAAACATGCCCTTAGTTTTGGTCACTTCCGGAATCTGCCGATGGAAGCCTTCGACGGCATTGGTGGTGTAAATCAACTTGCGAATTTGAGTATCATAGATGAAGTAGGCAATTAGCTTCTCTCAGTTCGTATGCCATGATTATAGCATGACAGTGTACTTCTTGCACCATGCCTCGTCCAGCTTTTGGAGTTCTTTTTCTGCGAGTGTTTTATTGGCAGCCTGCTAGACATATTTGAGATCTTTCATGAACGTTTTCTGGTCGTTGAAAGCTACATACTTGAGCGAGTTGCGGAATCTGATGGACGATGCATGACTGGATTTTCACTTTAGGAAACACCTTGGCGATGGCTTCAGCAAAACCATTCAGATTATCGATACTGGCGATCAGAATATCTTCCAGCCCTCGGGCTTTAATATCTATCAATACACTGAGCCAAAAATTGGCACCCTCGCATTCGGAAACGTACATCCCGATCAACTCTTTTCGTCCTTCATTATTGACGGCCAATACATTGTAGACGGCACGACTAACTACTTTACCAACATCTTTGACCTTTTAGTGCATGACTTCAAGCCAAACAATGGAGTACATGAATTTCAAGGGACGCCATTGCCATTATTTAACCAAAAGGATCACTCGTTCGGTAATCTCACTTAAGATACTGTGCGAGATTTCCATATCGTACAGTACCTCGATGTGCGAAACGATGTCCCTAAAACTCATTCCCAAACCATAAAGTCCGATTATCTTCGGAGCAAGATCTCTGCCAATATCGTTTCTCGCTTTTTAACTATTTAAGAAAAAAAAGCTGCTATGGCGGTTCTGAGGGGTTGCAATCTCGATTTCGCTTGATTCCGTTTTAAGTGTCTTACGGCCTTTTCCATTGCATTTATTGCCTTTAAAGCGCTCCAGGTAATCAAGGAGCACTCATTTCAGCCTCTAAGAACAGTTTGAGCAGTGGTGTAAAAGCGCCATCTTTGCCTGTTCATAATTGTTCAAGTACGTTGGCATGCATGGCCTTAAATTCTTCTGATTCCATTTTGTGCTCCATCTGAGTACAAGTTTATCTATTTTTTCTTGTACTAGACAGAGTAGTGTTTACAGTCTCGACTTAACTGGCACACCATGCTGGTGAATTTCTTCATACACCTGTAAAACAGTAAGATGCGATATTAAATATGCCAATGAGCTTTCAGCTCCCTGATTACGGTTTACCCCATATGATTCAAATCCATCACAACATCCATTTGTTTCAAAATCATACAAACTCATCCTAAGATCATTTTCTCCTAAAAACCACAAAAACGAAGTGTATAGTTTATTTATATATTCGTCATTATTTGTTAGTTTGTATGCCTGATGAAACAATAAAACCATGGCCATTGCATCAATAGGTTGTTGTGCATAAACCGATCGTTCACCTTCTCGCATATACCATTTTTCGTTACCTATAACTGATAAATAATCATCCGTTAAAGTGTGCTTGGTAAGAAAATCCATTGATGTTAAAGCAACTTCATTTACATCATTATCATTAAGAATTTTGGCAGCATGTAACATTGCCAATGGCAAAATACCGTTATCATAAGCTAAAAGTGATTCAAACCATTTCCAATCTTCTGTTTCATTTTCTCTATAATGAATCACAAGTTTTTGAGCCATATTTCTTAAGCGTTCTGTCATTGAATCATCTGATGGATTAGTTTTTAAATAGTAACAAATACCAATCATGGCATTTGCAATACCACGAATTGATTGTAGATTTTCGAAATTGGGTGCTGCATTAAAAAAAACCAATTTCCCAGTTTGCAAATAGGCATCATTTGGGGCATTACACATTAAATAACCTAAAGCCCAAATAGTTCTTCCAAATGAATCTTCCGACCCTACCTTATCAAGAAAATTGCGATTAAAACTTAAAAAGTTTTTAAAAGTACCATTTTCATTTTGCATGTAATGTATATAACTCAAATATATTGGCGACAACGAGAGAGCTTTATTATCTTTCATTTGCCTGTTGGCCATTAAAACCATTAATAATGCACGTGAATTGTCATCTAAACAATATCCTTCCTTCAAATTTGGGATTCCAAATTTTGCATGTTGAATAATCCCTGTATCATCTGTTAACCTATCTATATGATCAAGAGAAAAAGGTGGTAAAATAAGAAAATCAAGAACCGAATTTTTGCTTTTAATAGGCTTAAAACCACTTTTTATAATACTTTTAATTAATAACAAGTATTTATCTCCAATTTTTGGCCAAGTTATATTTTTCCCATAAGCATAAGCCTTTTGTTTAAGTTTGTTCAGTTCTTCAGGATTATCTAAAAGCCCAGTTATAAGTTCAGCTAATCTCGAAATATCACCAAAATTAAAAAGTATTCCTCTGCCATCGGCCAATAATTCCTGTGCATGCCAGTAAGGTGTTGATAAAACAGCCGCTCCAACACCTATAGCGTAGGATAAGGTACCACTCGTTATTTGCGCTTCATTTAAATAAGGCGTTATGTAAATATCAGTTGCGGCTAAATATTTAAATAAATCCTGCACTTCAATAAATTCATTCAAAAACAAAACATGATTTTCTAAATGCAATTTCTTTACTAAACGCATTAAAAAAATACGATACTCCTCTCCCGAATGCCTCATAACATTGGGATGCGTTTTTCCTCCAATTATGTATAAAACATTTGAATGTTTTTTAACTACACAGGGTAATGCATTTATTACCGTTTCAATTCCTTTACTTCTTCCTACAAAACCAAAAGTTAACAAAACCCTTTTTTTATCAAGCTTCAATTCACTTTTTGATTTTTTATTATCATAATGAATATCCGGAACGCCATGTTCTATAAATTCAATTTTTTCTCTGGAAATATCATAAATATTAACTAAAAAATCGATTGCCTTACGGCTCATTACGACAATTTTCATTGCCATCTTTCCTATCTCCTGTAATACTGCCTTTTCGTTATATGATGGGGTTTTTAATATAGTATGCAACGTTACTATCAATGGTATTTCGAGTTTGTGCAACAACGGTAAAATATAAACGCCATTCTGACCACCAAAAATGCCAAACTCATGCTCTAAAACACAAATATCAACACCACTTAGATTTATAAATTCCGAAGCTTTTAAGTAGTCTTCCTGAAACTCCTGCCTAATAGTAAGCTTAACTTCCTTTGGGTAATCATAATTCATATTGTTATCATTCATTGCAATAACAATTCCAGAAAAACTATTATCAACACCCTTACTGCTATGTAATATTGAATTCCGTAAATTATGAGTAAATGTACCTATTCCACATTCTCTGGGGAGGTAGGTACCAATAAAAGCAATTTTCATTATTTAATTTTTTTATTAACACAATATTACTAACCATAAAGATAATTACACATAAAAAGAGAACTCATAAAACTTATGATACTTATAATTTACCATTCTCAATCACCTCTGTTTTTATCTGCTTTTTTCTTTTGTTTATCAGCACGTTTTTCCTTCAGGTTTTTTTGTGGCTCTTTTTTGTCACTTTTCTTTGTCACTCTTTCTTTTGTCATAATTTTATTTTAAACGGTTTTTAATAAACTAAATAATATACAAATAAGGTATTTTATTATTTTTATAATTATAAATTAATTTCTTTTCTAAAACTTCAACACAAACAACAAATACAAATTAAACTTTTTAAGCCACATTCGAACATATTAATATTTTTAGTTAAACCGAAATTGCCTCATAACCGCATTTAATAATTGTCGAAATCATTTTTAATCGTTCATTGGCTTTTACGTTATGAGATATATGAGCAGGAATAATAATACCTTCACCAACATTAAGTATATTTGATTTTTCATCAATAATTACCTCGGCTGTACCCTCAATAATTTGAACAAACGTATCAAAGGGTGATATTTTCTGAGCGAGAGCTTCACCAGTATCAATAGCTACAACACTAACATTACCAGTAGTTTTATTAATTATTGCTTTGGTTACAACCGAATTTGGTAAATATTCAATAATCTCGATTAAAATATGTGTTTTTGATTTTTCTATTTCACTAGAATCCATGCGTTTATATTTAATTATAAAAATCTATGTCAATTACACTTAAAAACGTCATATAATTAATGATGTAAATTACATCATTCACATATTTATTTAATTGGATCTCAGTCCATAAACTTTTCTAAAATGATATCCATAAACAGCAAAAATTATTACATCTGTAAATAATCCGGGTTTTTTGAACAAAGTCCAGATCAATAGTTTCCAAAACTCAATTCGTCCTTTATTAATAATACCAATAACATACATTGATTTTAATAATGCAATAAATAATGAAAAGTTTATTCTATTATTTTTATAGTATCGATTATAATTAACAAACATTTGACGCACTCTTTTATAATAAGGTTTAACCGCATAAATACTAATAATAATTTTTTTATACCCTGCTAATAAATCGCGATAATTCATTTTTGGAATAAAATTCATCGTCAAATCGGTATTATTTCCTGATGCTTCAACAGTAAGCCTTTTTTCTTCGGCTAAACGATTATAAAGTTTAGTATTTTTGGGAGCATTTAATAAACCCACCATTGCCGACACAATGCCACTTTTTTGAATAAAATCAATTTGTTTTTGAAAAATACTGGGTGTATCGCTATCAAAACCCACAATAAAACCACCTGAAACCTGAATTCCTGTTTTTTGTATAGAATTTACACATTGCAGCAAATTTCTATTTTTATTCTGAGTTTTATTGCACGAACAAAGCGATACTTCATCGGGGGTTTCAATACCAATAAAAGCTGAAGTTATGCCCGTTTCAACCATCAGTGACATTAACTCTTTATCATCAGCAAGATTAATAGAGCTTTGAGTAGTAAAATTAAAAGGATAATTATGATTTTGCATCCATGTTTTCATAGCCGGAAGCAAATCATCTTTTATTCTGACTTTATTTCCAATAAAATTATCATCTACAATAGCAACAGATCCTCGCCAATTAAGTCTGTATAACACATCCAGCTCTTCAATAATTTGATTTGTTTCTTTCATTCTAACCTTGTGACCTAACAAAGATGTTATCTCACAAAATTCGCAAGAAAAAGGACAACCTCGCGTAATCTGGATATTCATAAAGGCATACTTCCTCATTTGCAATAAAGAATAATCAGGAACAGGCGATACAGAAAGATCAGCAAATTTATCTGTAACATAAACCTTTTTGGCCAATCCCAACGACAAATCTTCAAGAAATAAGGGCAAAGTAATTTCAGCTTCATTGAGAACAAAGTGGTCTATCTGAAGATAGTTTTCATACTCCTGCGTAAAAAGTGGACCACCAGCAACAATTTTTGTGTCGAGTTTTACACACTCTGAAATAATATTATTAACCGATTCCTTTTGAATATACATCGCACTAATAAAAACATAATCGGCCCATATAATATCATTTGTTTCAAGAGTAGATACATTCAAGTCAACAATTTTTTTTTGCCATTCATTTGGCAACATTGCAGAAACAGTAATTAAACCAAGTGGAGGGACAGCAGCCTTTTTTGAAATAAATTTAAGGGCGTGTTTAAAACTCCAAAAAGAATCGGGATATATTGGATATACAAGTAAAATTTTCATGATTATCCTCAATAAATTAACCTTCTTTAAACAAATTAACTAAGTGTTAAAACAAAACTCATCCTCTTTTGAGGAGAGAATATTTTGAACAAATCATATACCCTAATAGCCTGTAATTTTTAAAAAAACAGACTTATAGCATAGTTTTTTTATTTAAAGTAAAGTTCGTGTAATTGAAGAAAAAGCTTTTACAGAATTCTTATTTAGAATTACATCATTCATATATCTTCAAGTGTATTACGCCTTTTATTTTTAAGCATTTTGAAGTGAGATGGCGTAAGGCCTGTTATTTTTTTAAATTGATTAGATAAATGAGCAACACTACTATAGTGCATTTTATAAGCTATTTCTGAAAAGTTAAGCTCATCATAAACAATAAGCTCTTTTACTTTTTCAATTTTATGTTTAAGGTAAAATTGCTCAATAGTAATACCTTTTACTTCTGAAAATAAATTGGCAAGATAAGTATAGTTGTGTTTTAAATGCTCACCCAAATAATCTGATAAATTAAGTTTTATTTGCTCATCGCTATAATGCACCATATCTATAATAGCATTTTTTATTTTTTCAACAAGGATACTTTTTCTGTCATCCATTAATTGCAGACCTGATTTGCGTAAAGCAATATCCAATTTCTTCAACTGTTCAGGATTTACTTCCCCAATAATATCAGCTTCTCCAATTTTCACATCAACATATAACAACCCAAGTTTTTCAAGTTCACTCTTAACTACCATCTGGCAGCGAATACAAACCATATTTCGAATATACAATTTCAAAAAAAGAATTATTATAATGTTTATTTTAAACATTTAAAGCTAAAAAAAAGAATATTTAACACTTGCTATTCCCCATTTTATACTTTTAATCAAATAAATTTTTTACCAAAAAATTGTCAATACTATTATAATTATTATATCAAATACCAGGAGGCGTATACTTCATATCAATTTCACTTGAATATGTGTAATTGTAATATCTTAACTTCATATCATAAGGAGCATCGCCAGTCCACGGAAAACTATTTAAATCGAAGCTTAATGTTTTATAAAACCTGTATTTAAAAACAGAATCGGTTGAATTATGAATTAACATAAAGTTAAACGAATTATTATCTTGTTGTAACGAGTCAAATCCAAGTTTAAAGTAGTGAGCTGCGGTATCGCCATAATAAAAAAAGTCTAAATTCAAATAATGATCACTCAGATAGCAATTTCCTATCACTACTCCATCTGTTTCAATAGTATCACGATTTTCATTGGTTACATAAAAAACACTATCAACGGGTACAAGTCTTAAATCTTTAATATTAACCAAAAACGGACTTAATTGATTCTCATCATTACTAATAAAATTATATAAAATTTTCACTCTACTTCCTACCTCAATTGAATCGCCAAAATCAAAAGATACATCCTTAAGATGTTCATCTTTGAGCAACCTGATTTCCAATCCATTATCTATCGAGACTACATCTCCAACAGAAATATAATCGTAATCGGAAATATCAGGTTCATCAACTTTAAAACAACTACTTATAATAAGAACCAGACCTATTGGCAATAAATATATTATTTTATTCATAACAATAATGTTTTATTAATTACTGTTGTACATAAACAATTTCAATATCAAAAAGGTACGAATTGTAATCATGCTTGTCCCCATAAGTTACTGAAGAAGATCCAAAAACTGTACACTTACCATATTTTCTTGTACTCAAAATAGCCTTATTTACACAGTCTACAGCAAGGTTTGTATGCCAAATTTCCGGATCAAACTTATCATAATTATTTTCAAACAAAAATAATTTTCGCTCAGTCACCAATGAATCGTATTTAGGATCATATTTATTAAAAATAATCCCATTATTTATCTTTGTTAAACTATCGCCAAAAATGGTGTCTACCACAAAATTACCCCATAAATATGCATTATATCTATAACCAATTATATCGTTACTTGTAACTGTATCGTAAGGTCCTTTTACCGAATCGGTTTTAAAAATAATATATCCTTCATAGGTATCTTGATTTCGTTTATCAATTGTATCACCCCCACATAAATTCAATAAACTATCAAATATACCATCGTTATACCTGTTTTCGTAAAAATCTTTCAAAAGCTCACGTTCATCTTCTATTGCTCCAGAATAATCAATAGGTTCATATCTATCATACTCCTCACAACCACTTAAAATTCCAAGTAATACAACAATCAATAATAATGTTTTAACAAAGATCTTCATAAAATAAGTTATTTTTAAAATTTCGAACAAAACAAAGAAACATATTTTTCAAATACCGACCAACTACTTACCCACTTTCAATACTTCAATTGTAAAAACCAAAGGGGAATTTGCAGGTATGGATCCGACATTACGATCTCCATAAGCTAAATGCGATGGAATTATCAACACTGCCTTTTCTCCTTGACGCATTAAAGAAACACCCTCATCCCATCCTGCAATTACCCGACCTGTTCCTACAATAAATTTAATTGGCTGCATTCTTTTATACGACGAATCAAAAACATTATCATTCAATAACTTTCCCTCGTAATGGACTGTAACCTCATCACCCGGTTTTACAATCTTCCCATCAGTTTCATTTTGTTTTATTATATAAAGACCACTCATTCGAGGCTCTACGCCTTTATAATTAGCATTTACAAACTGCTTAATCCTAGCCTCTTCAGGGATATGCTGAGATAAAACAGGTAAAATAAAAAAAAACAAAAAAACAGAATTTAAAAAAAACTTCATTCTTTATTTTACTTTAAATCAACAACTTCAATATCGTAAACCAAAATGGCTCGTGCCGGAACCTGATTGTCATCACCAATTAAACCATGAGCCAAATGAGGAGGTAAAATAAACTTTGCTTTCGATCCTTTTCCGAGCAACAAAATACCTTCTTCTAAACCCGACTCAACACCTCCCTGTCCAACCCGAAAGGTTTTAACACCCAAAGAATCGGATGAATAAAGCAACGATCCATCTAAAAGCGACAAATCATATTTTAAACTAATAGTCTGTCCTTTTTTAACTTTTTCTTTATCACCTTCATCGGTTATCAAATACCAAAGACCGGTTTTTGTTTCGGTCATTTTAATATTGTTTTCCTTTACATAATCTTTAATACGTCCGGCATCACGACTAACCAATTTCTTATTAATGTTAATTAAATCCTCTTCAGTAATTCGTTTACGAACAGTGTCATGACCTTGACAACCAACTAAAAAAGGGAAAAACAAAAATAACACAATAATACTCTTGACTGTTTTCATCCGAACAAAATTGATCTTAAAAATCCTGATTGAACTCATAATTTGATCATCCGTGCTTTCATTTATTCTTATACATGATAGTTTCATAAACACTCAAACGAAAGTTTTAACTAATTGTTACTAAATAAATTTTGGTAACGCTTTTAAATACATTTCAATAGTTGTTTCCATATTATAAAACGACTCACCTCCAGCTGCATTAAAATGCCCTCCACCATTAAAATTTTCTTCCGACAATTGATTTACTGCAATATTGCCATGCGATCGAAGCGATACCTTAATTCTATTATTCTGCTCCATAAACAATGCTGAAACATCTACACCTTCAATACTCAAAGGATAATTAACCAATCCTTCTGTATCACCCGGTTTAAATTCAAACCGCAAAAGTTCCTCGCTTGTTAAACTAATATAAGAAGCCTTTAAATCATTAAAAACTTTCATTTTTTCAAAAAGGCTATATCCTAACAAACGCATTCTGTTAAAAGAGTTACTATGAAATACATCACGATGAATCTGATCTTTATTAATACCTATTTCAACAAGATCAGCAACTACATGATATGTTTCAGGACGCGATGAGTTATGGCTCAACAACCCGGTATCGGTCATTATACCAGTATACAAACAACTGGCTGCATCAACTGTAATATAATTTTTAAAACCACATTTATTTAAAACAACGTACATTAATTCACAGGTTGATGACACTTCAATATCAGATATAATAATATTCGCTACATTATTATCGGGCATAGGATGATGATCAATAACAATTTTAAACGCCTTACAAGAATCAATATATTCCGACATACCTTTAACCCTTTTACTCGAATTAAAATCGACCATAAAAAGTAAGTCGCAACAATCTATTTTATGTATTACATCATTTTTATTCAATTCAAAATTCAAAACCATGTCAGCTCCTTTCATCCAACTTAAAAAATCAGGAAAAGCAGAAGGCACTATTACCGAAACATCCTTTTTACCAAAGCTAATTAAGGTATTATACAACCCTAAAGCACTACCCATAGCATCGCCATCGGGGTTATGATGCGGAACAATTACTATTGATTTGGACTGAACTATTTTATCTAAAATTACCTGTAATTCCATTATAATACATTAAACTATCAAAATTAGATAAATTAATAACCCAAATGCAGTTATTCAAAAAAAAATCCTATATTCAAAACAAAAAATCTATGATTCAACAAACTCTAGCAATTATTAAGCCCGATTCGGTTAGAAAAAACTATGCCGGTAAAATTTTATCAATGATCGATGATAATGGATTCGCCATTAAGGCTATTAAAGGAATTCATTTAGACACAAGGGATGCAAAACGTTTCTATAGCATTCACGAAGGAAAACCTTTTTTCGAAGATTTAGTAAACTTTATTACTTCGGGACCTTGTATTGCTATAATTCTTGAAAAAGAAAATGCTATTATTGATTTCAGACGTTTAATTGGTGCTACAAACCCCAAAGAAGCAGATGAAGGAACCATTAGAAAGAATTTTGCAGAAAGCAAGACTTCAAATGCAGTTCACGGATCAGACTGTGAAGGAAATGCATTATACGAATGTTCATTCTTCTTTAGTGGACAGGAAAGATTTTAAAAGTATTTTATTTATACAAGAAAAGGAACTCAAGATCGGGTTCCTTTTTTATTTATTACTACTTCTTATCATCTTTCTTATTCTCCTTTTTTCGCCAAAAGTTAGCGAGTATTGATCCTGATATATTCATCCATGGACTAAAGATCGCTGCTGCCAAACCAATCGTTGCCAACTTACCCATCACTCCTGCCAATCCAGATGCCATACCTCCATTTTGCAATCCTACCTCAAGAGCTACAGTTCTGCAAGACTGCTTATCTAATCCTAGAGCTCGGCTTATCCAGTAACCAAAAGTATACCCTAATGAATTATGCATTACAGAAACAAGTAACATTACTATACCAATGGTGAGAATATTATCGCGACTTGCAGCTGTTGTAACAACAGTAAAATATACAATCCCAAACATCGATAACTTTGGCATAAACTGAGGAATAGTTGAAATAAAAACAGTGGCAAGATAAAACAACTTTCCAAAGATTAAAGATCCACTTATAAAATTAACAAGAACAATCGCTTGTATTAAACCCACTGACAAATTAGATTCTATTGAACTCCTCAATCCAAAAACAATAAAAAGCCAAGCAATTGCGACATAAAAAAGTACATTCAGTTTTTTCTTCAACATTACTGAACCATTCTTATAAGCGTCGTACAGAAACGCTGCCCCAATAGGAACAATCACAATCTTTATTATTTGGATGCACATATCCATAAACTTTACCTCGACATAAGTTCCAGCTAAAACCTTCATTAAAAAAGGTGTCATTATTGGGGCTAAAAGAGTCGCAACTGCAGTTAATGTTACTGATAGTGTAAGATTTGCCCGAGCCAAAAAAACCATCACATTCGAAGCTAAGCCACTCGAACATGAACCAATTAGGATAATACCTGCAGCAATCTCTGGATCGAAGTTAAAGATACGAGTAAGTGCATAACCCGTAAGCGGCATTATGGAGAATTGGCATAAAATTCCAACAAGCACACCTTTACTCATCGTTTTAATCCCGGTAAAATCTCTTATACTCATTTGAGTACCCATGCCGAACATCACAACCTGAATAACAATGAGAATTAGCCATTTATTTCGAAGGTCAAAATCACCCCATTTCAAAAATGCAGATGGATAAATAAGGCCACATACGATTGCAACAATAATCCAACCTGTATATTGATATAATTTTAATGCTGGTATTGCACCCATTCCAAAAGCAATTAGCAAAGACGATGCTACAGATAATGGAGCAATTGCATTTTCAAATTTAAAAATGAGCGATATTAAAATTAAAGCCAGAGCTGTTAACCCTAGCCAGAAGGAATACCATTGTACTTTCTTCATTTAGATTTGTAGATTGATTTTGGATTTAATATTACTTTATTGATCAAGATATTTTTTCACACCCAACACTCCCGACAATGGACTAGATAAAACAATTTTTCCTGTTACTTTTTCTAATTCACTTGCCATACGCCCCATTGACCCCTGAGCCAACACAATTAAATCAACCTTATCAGCAATTAATTCAGATGCCTTTATAATCAATTGATCGTGAGTATCACAGTCGCCCGACATCATTGCAGCAAACGCACCTTCAGCAAGTCCCTCAACCACTTCAATAGATTTATTACGTTCATCAGCCATTGTTTTTAGTAATTTAGCTGTTGGAGCCAATGTTGTTGCAAGTGTTGCTAAAACTCCTATTCTTGTTGCAGTTTCCACTGCTTCTATGGCCATTGGATCATCGATCTTTAATAATGGAATTGGCACCAGCTTTCGTGCAAACTGTGCTATCTCACCAATTGAAGAGCATGTATTAAAAATCACATCAGCACCGGCATCAACTGCCATGTGATAACAGTTTACCAATCGTTTAGCAACAGCAGGTGTAATTTTATTATTAGCTATTACTTCCTGAATTAAGCTATCATCAACAATGTGATTCAGTTTCACATTTGGCAAGTGTTCTTTAAACAATTGTGTGGTTGGCTCAATCATAGCCAAAGCAGTATGCACGGCAAAAATTTTTTTCATATTCTTTTAGTATTGAGATATACTGATAAAGCCACCCGCCTAACCCCTCTCAAGAAGAGAATGATTTACAAATCCGGTCATCTTCATCTCTATTCCTTAATTATTTAATTTCTGATTCCTCTTTCGACTTAAACTCCATATTGCTTTTTCCAATATCTTTCGATGTTGCTAAAGCAATGCCTCTGTTTCCTAACTTATCAACTGCATTGTAAAAATGATAAACAACACCATCGTGTTTTATCACATAAGCCTTATGAGCAAATAGATTATCATACTCTTCAGAGGGTTCAATTAAATGCGCTCCTTTCCACTCAGTCCAATGAATTAGATCGTAAGAACATGCAAAACTGTTATAAACAACAGTTTTCCCATCAGGCCAAAATGCACGAAAATAAAACATCACATAAACATCACCATTCTTTTGCAATACAGCATCACCTGTTATTCCCTTATGATGATTCAACATTGGGGAAGCTCTGTGACGTTTCCAATGAACCATATCATCAGAAACAGCAAGACTAATTCGCTCTGCTCCTCTTTTCGGATTGATACTATCACCCCTAGCATTATAATACATTACAAAAGAATAACCAGTTAGCCTGTCTTTATCTTCAAATATGGCTGATTTATACATTGTACTGTTATCGTACCACTGAGCATCTTCATCTATTGATTTCAACACAGGATGCCCTAACCTTGTCCACTGATGTAATGTTGCCGGATTTTGATCGGTATAAGCCATGCTCAATGATAAAAGTCCGGCTTCGTATCCGGTACTGCTTCCTCCAAAATAGCTCAACCAATAGTTACCATTAAAGGTATTGATATTATAATCGCCACCCCAATCGTAATCAATAAGAGAGGGATAACCAGCTTTTTGGTTCATATCCCACTGGGTTATATCATCACTGAAATTCATAATTGTTCCTTTAATAATCCAATCAATCAAGTTATCACTTTCGGCCAGCCAGGTTTCATAACCACGACCATCGAAAACAATGTAAGTCATGATCCACTTATCATCTTTACGGAAGATAGTTGGGCAATCCATTTTATATGCATTGCTATCGGGAACGAGTATTAAACCATATTTATAGGGAGTTTTAACCTCTTCATATATTTTCTCCATTACGTCGTGAGGTACAACCTCAGGTAAAGATTTTTTACATCCCGAAAAAATCAAAGTAGAGATAGTTGCTATAAAAAATAATCTAATCATTGACATTTATCTTAATTCGTTCCTTTATTATTACTCTCATTATCTAGGTCCACGTCCTTCTTCCATAAAGTGATAGTTTTCATCATACTTTATGGTAGGTTGTTTTTTATCATTTACAACCACCCCTGATAATCCTTTTTCCTTATAAGCATCTAATAAATCTTTATATGCAGCAGTTAAACCGGCTTTTTCCTTAATCAATTTATCCACTTTAGAATTATTATTAATCCATTCATTACCAAAACCTACTTGTGGGTTCTCAAAAAATATACTTTTCTCAACCCAGTTGTTTTCTACCCTCATATACGATGTTCCTTCGTCTAAATAAATGTATTGCACATGTTCAGGCAAATGAGCATAAGGAGCGACTAACAACGATTCGATACGATTTTCGCTAATCAGACTATTAGGCTGGGCCGATAGGGTATAGACGCCGCCAATATCATTCATCATTCGGGCAAAATGATGAATATAGTTGGCATGCACAAGGTTATTTTTAGAACAGTTGATTTCCTTGGTCCATCCCCAGCCAACACAAATACCTGCATAGTTTAAATGGCCTACTTCGTTGTGTACAATTTTAATATCATGAGCATAACCAACGCTGATACCCACACATCCCCAATCTTCGTTTGTCACATCAACAATCAGGTTATTTGCAATTGTTTCGAAGCGGCATACTTCGCGCTCATCTGTTGGATTGTATGGCTTGTGCGATTCATGACTGGCATTTCCAAAGAAACCCATCTGAATACCTGTACCTCCAATATCGGTAAAAAGACAGCCTTTAACCTCATTATGATGCGTACCAGTTATAAAATCGAGTCCGGTTGCAGCCATATGCTTAAAAGTACACCGATTGAATATTATGTTATTAGAGGCAGAAAGTTCAACAGCAGCAGGCTGACGTTCAATCCAATGATGATTTTCCCATCTGCTAGTACTGTCAAGATTCCATTCTTCTAAACGATAGGCATCAAGAATAGACCATCCGGCCTGCACAGGAACATGTCCTTTTACAGATGGTCGCATCCATGTTGTATGCTGGAAATTAATTCTCTCAAACTTTATATTTGACACAGGAAAATCAAATGAACCATTAAATTCAACGAGGGTCTCAAGGTAGGGCACTATAACATCAGCCTTGTTCAGATCTTCACCTATTCTTGGCCAATAGTACATTTTTCCGGTATTTTCATCGGCATACCATTCACTGGGAGTATTAAGCAGTGATAATGAGTTTACAAAAAAGAAAGCTGAATTGCCATTTAAATTGTTTTCAACGTCGATCCAGGGAGCAGGCCATGGATGTTCAAATTCAATGCGGCTTTCGGGCTGATAAAATGTTACCTTGGCACTATCGCCAAC
The DNA here is from genome assembly GCA_016933045.1 of Marinilabiliaceae bacterium. Taxonomy (GTDB): domain Bacteria; phylum Bacteroidota; class Bacteroidia; order Bacteroidales; family Marinilabiliaceae; genus JAFGBR01. Next base: position 43,561 of record JAFGBR010000013.1, read on the forward strand.
AACTTCAATATTTTTCACACGCAGATTGGCAATTGCCCACCATTGATGAATTACCAGTTCCAATTGATTTATTTGTTCAATACCAAAATCAGGTTTAGGTATCCATAAAGCTTCATTTTTATGATCGGCCAAAAGAATTCGTTTTAATAGGCCGTCATTCATACTACTTGCACGAACAGCCTTGTAATTATCTACCCAAAGTTGACGGAATTCAATTCGACGCCCTCCTATAGATGGAATATCAGTTACATAAACATTTCCTGTTGCTTCATTGGGCAGATTAACAAGTTCACCATCCAGCTTTTTCCATCCAGTAACTTTTACACCTCCGCTAATAACAGGATTTGCACCGTCGGCCGATATAAAAACAGTAGGACTTTTTTCACAACCACTGTCTTCAGGACGCAAAAGAATAGGTTCGTTTAATTGATATGTACCATCATTTAAAATTATATTGATTCCATTTTCAACACCTTCTTTTCGCAATCGCCGCATTTCGCGAGCTTTTCGTTGTGCCATCATAATCGATGCCAATGGTGAATCTTTTGTTCCCTTGTTGGCATCATTACCACTTGGAGACACCCAAATATCTATTGCATAAGCATTCACTCCTGCAACAATTAAAAAAAGTGCTATTAACTTAAATATTTTCATTTTTTTAGATTGTATTGTTTAGTTAGCTATTTAGTTTCTTTTGCATTCTGGAAAATTGATTTCAAATATTTCACGTTGGCCGAATAATTTGCAACCACATCACGAATCATTGTTGTATCTCTAGATCGTTCTACCATTAACCACCCCTTCCACCCCATCGAATCTAAGGTTGACTTTACTTTCAGCATATCTATCCTGGTATTATTTTCGAGCCACACACCATCTTCATCGGTTGCATGAATCATACAAATACGATCTTTACCCAGAATGTTCATCTCCTCGTACAAATCGCGTCCGGCTTTTAAAGGAATTGAAAAGTTAAAGTAGATTTGAATTGCAGGAGACCCTATTTCATTCAATAATTTAACCTCTTCGGCAGCACATAAAGATGTTTCAATGCCGATAATTACTCCTGAGTCCTGAGCCATTTTCCCTACTCTTTGAAGTCGAGACACAATAGAATCTCTTCGTTCGGGATATTTTGTCAAATCACCTTCAACTCCCAGTGGCAAAAAACCTACCTTCACCCCCATCAATTTCATTGAAGCAATACAATCGCCAACTAATTTTACAGCATCCTCCCTTAAAGGAAACGATTGTGCATAAAATCCACTCACGCTTAATGATGCAATCTCAATATTTAATGACTTGGCTGTATCACTAAATAACATTCGAAAATGAGTATCGACCAGCTTATTATCGAAGGCAGGTCTGGTTCCTAAACCTCCCATATCCAATTCAAGTCCATCGGCTCCGGTTTCATAAGTTCGGTAAAACGCACCTAATTTTTGTCGTTTTAGAATCATCAGGTCAACAACTCCAACCTTGTATGCAGGAACATTCATAATAGCAGTGCTATTATTTTTAATTCCCCTACAGGAGACAAGATTTAACAAAATACTTAAAACAATTATTACAACAAATACCGATCTATTATATATAAACAACCTCATTCCTGATTCTACTTTTTGTATTCGGGCCACAAACCTTCAATAATGGCTATTCCTTTAAGCTTTTTAGGATCAACTTTTACATACTTAATCCTCTCCCTTCGCCATGTATAAACAATGTGAATCATCCCATCTTCACCCTGAATTACCGAAGGATATGAATACTGACTAATTGGCGAATTTTCAAGCACCAAGCAGGCATTCCAGTTAATCCCATCCTTCGATGTCGAAACATGCAAAGGAGTTCGGGGACCTTTTACCAAATTACCCGGAGGCAAAACATGATTATAAACCAATAATTGACGCCCATCTTTTAACGAAACTGCATCAGTACCAGAGTTATTGTTTGGAAGATTAGTTTTAGTCAATTCGCACCATGTTTTTCCATTATCGGACGACCATGATTGCAGCAAAGCCCTGTTTCTACTTCGGCAAATAATCTGCAAACGTCCATCTTTATGCACTAAAACACTTGGCTGAATGGCCTTTATCTCTTTACCATCGTTAATTGGCCCTACCATATTCCAGATTTTTCCAAAATCATTTGTGGTTTCGAAATGCACTCTCCACCCATCATGTTCGCTACTCGAAGGACAAATCAAAGTCCCATTACTCAAAAGCACCGGTTTATTTTTAACCGGGCCAAGAAACCCTTCATTCAAGTCTTTAGGTTTAGACCAAGATATTCCATTGTCGTTCGAAGTGATATACTTTCCAACCCAAGCAGAAACATGAGTACCCTCTTTATAAAACAGTATTAATTCTCCATCAGGCACCTGATACAAAACCGGGTTCCACAATGCATAACGTAACGTGTCATTTTTAATACCATCGACAACTTTAACCGGAGCTGTCCATTTATTATTTACCATACGGCTCACATAAATACTGCAATCGGGATTACGTTCTTTGGTACCACCAAACCACGAAGCGACTAAACCACCAGGTGTTTCTGCTATTGTCGATCCGTGACACTCAGGAAAATCAGCTCGTTCGTAAATAAACTCATCCACAACAATAGCATTCCTCCAATTATATTGAGCCTTAAAACTATATGTTCCCGATCCTACCTTACAAATAGCATATCTGTCTTTTGTTTCGATATATTTAATATCCGATAAGAGTTTAATGTCTTTACCTCCTTCAGTAATTGTTGCTCCGGCCTTCACCGGAATATAAACATACGCAGTTGTATTTGCAGGTATTGTCACGTTCCAGTTAAAATCGTGTAATGTTTTTGTGAAGTTACTTGTTATTGGTCCGTAAACCGAATTGTAAGTTGCGTTAACATGGTTTAATCCTTCAATATCTTCAGGCTTTAAAACGATACTTTTGTAGGCAGCCGAATCAGATTGAATACCTGCCATATTTCGAAACATCCAAACTAAAAGGTCGCCCAGCATCATCACATGATTTTGCGAATTCATTTTGGGATGAGCTGTATTCCCATTCCAAAGTTCCCAAATAGTAGTAGCTCCATTTTCAACCATATAACCCCAACTCGGATAATCAGTGTTTGATGCCAGACGATAAGCAACATCAGAACGCCCATTTTCATTCAAAGTTTTCATCAACCACGAAGTTCCAATAACACCGGTGGTTACATGTGATAATTTATGACGAACCAACAATTCCGTCACATTCTTAAACACTCCGTCTATATTTTTTTCAGAAACCATTCCAAAAGCCAAAGGCAATATATTTTCTGTTACCAGATTATCGCCATACGACTTACTTTTTTCATTAAAAAAAACTTTATGAAAACCTACATTAACACTATCAGCCAACGTTTTAAATCCTTCAATATCGGTTGTATTTCCTGATAAAGAAGCAAATTTCTGCATCAGGTTTAAAAAGTAATAATGATATGCAGTTGAAATTAATGCACTCGGATGTTTTACATTTGCATTTTTCCCTCGTCCTTCCTCAATTGTTGCAGGAGGAATGCACCAATCACCATAACTATCTTTTGTTATGATATACTGATCGTTCATATATCTATCTTCCATATATGACAACCATTTTTTCATAGCTCCGTAATGCTTTTTTACTGATTGAATATCGCCATACTGAGAATAAAGCATATCGGCAATAATTAAATAAGTTCCTGGCCAGGTCATGTTATCACTATAATAATTCCAGTAAGCCGGGGCTACATCAGGCAATGATCCATCGGCATTTTGTGACTGCTGAATGTCATCCAGCCACTTGGCATACAGCGTGGCATTGTTAAACAAAAAACTCTCACTAAAAGAAACAACCTGGTGATCGGCTAACCAGGGCTGCCGTTCATCACGCTGGGGGCAATCGACCGGCATTCCTTTATAGTTGCTTACAATTCCCCACCATGCATTTTTTACTATCTGATTAACTGTTTTATTCGAAGTTTCCAGGGATCCAACTGTTTCAACCTCATCGCCAACCAATTTCCCCTTAAAATCATTGACCGAAGGAGTTCCGGAAAAACCAGATATCTCAACATATCGAAATCCATGATAAACAAATGAAGGTTCCCAAACTTCGACATCGCCTCCTTTTAAAATATATTTATCAGTACACAATGCACCTCTCAAATTTGCTGTAAATAAAGAGCCATCATCATTCAACGACTCAGCAAAACGAAGTGTTATTGTATCACCTCTGTTTCCTTTCACTTTTAATTGCAACCATCCTGCAAAATTCTGCCCCATATCGAGAATATATTTTCCATCCGACAAATGATGGATGGAAACAGGCTGGATCTCTTTTAATATTTTCATGTTTGGGGTAGTCAATCCAACAGGCATTCCTCCCGGTTCCTGAACATACCTGGCATTAAACCATGACTCATCGTTATATTCAATTGTATTCCATACAGTCAACTCTTTTGTAGCATCATATATCTCGCCATCGTATTCGTTATTCGAACGTATTGGACCATCTGTAGTCATCTTCCATTTATCATTGCTTACAATTGTTTGATGGGAGCCATCAGCATAATCAATCTCAAGCTGAAATAGCAACTTGGGATATCCAAAGTTTTTAATTTTATAAGGCTTGTAGTTTTGACGCATGGTATAAAAGCGACCATTACCTAATACTACACCAATTGCATTTTCCCCATCAACAATATTATTTGTAACATCGAAAGTGTTATAAACAATCGTTTTAGTATAATCGGTAGGAACAGGAGCTAATACCTGATCGCCTATTTTCCGTCCATTTAAGTAAAGTTCATACATACCCAACCCAATAATATAGGCAGTAGCTCTTTTTATTTCTTTATCGGACTTAAATCCGGTACGAAGGTAACGAGCCGATAACCTTGACTCAGCGGTTTCGTTATCCCACTCGAAAGCTTTGTCTATGCCTATCCATCGACCATGCCAATCTTTTTTATGTAATAAGCCAATACTAAAAAAAGCAGGCTTACTCCACACTTCACTCCTTTTATTGGTTACAACTTTAACTTTCCAATATGCAAAAGTCTTACTTTTTAATTTCGATCCTAAATAGGGGACTAATACAGAAATATCACCTGGTGTATCTTTCGAATCCCAAAGGTCTCCAATATTATTATTAAGTTTTTCAAGTGATGATGCTACAAGTATTTGATACGAAACTTGCATAACACCCCTTAGAGAATCTTTAATTTGCCACGAGAAACGAGGTGTTGCAGTATTTAATCCTAATGGATTAACCATCATTTCTGTTTTAAGGTTAACAACATCAGTATTATTAACCTTTTTATCGCGAAAGCCCCAAAACATAATCGTAGCAAAAACAAAAAATAATATTGTTATTCCCCTTAGCATCATAAATAGTTTTTATTATTATTCAAAAAGAAGGAGGAAGATTACACTCCCTCCTTATTATAATATTTATTAATTGCAATTATTTATCGGAATTTAACATCTCACGCTCCAAACTAGCCCAAATGAAAGGACCAGTCCCTTTAGGATCATTATCGCGAATTGGCTCTCCAACATAATACTCATAACTACCATCGCGGTACGGATTTCCGCCCAAACCTGCTACAGAACAGCACTGGGTTAATGATATAGTGCCATCTTCATTCTCTTTAATAAGGTTATTAATTATTCCATCATAAGCTTTGTTTGCCACCTGCAAATATTCAGCCGAAAGATATCCTTTACGAACTGCTTTATATAAAAAGTAAGTATACATCGACGAACATGTAGCTTCAAGATAGTTTCCTTCGCGACCACCCTGATCAACCACCTGATACCACAAGCCAGTTTTCTCATCCTGATATTTTTTTATTCCGGCTGCAACTTTTCCAATTACCCGAATAATACTATCACGAGTAGATATTGTATCAGGCATAAAATCCATTGCATCAACAAGAGACATAGCATACCAACCAATACTACGTCCCCAAAAATTAGGAGAAAGACCAGTCTCTTTATCGGCCCATTGTTGCTCACGACTTTCGTCCCAGGCATGATAGAACAATCCTGTTTCTTTATCGTACGACACTTTTGCCATTAACAACAATTGGTGCGAAACCTCGTTAAACAACTCTGGCTCGTTAAAAGTAGCTGCATATTCAGCCAAAAAAGGTGAACCCATATATAGTCCATCTAACCACATTTGGTGCGGATAAATCTTTTTATGCCAAAAACCACCTTCTGATGTACGGGGATGTGTTAACATTTGCTTACGCAATGTATCCATAGCAATTTTATACTTTTCATCACCTGTATATTTATACAAACGAAACAAAGCCTTACCTCCATTAACATTATCAATGTTATACTTCGACATATTATATGTACGAATTACGCCTTCGGGAGTAATTATTGTATCGCCAAACTCAACAGCATAGTTTAAAAACACCGAATCGCCATAAGTATCATAAACATCCAACATCATTTTAGCACCAATACCCTGACAATAACCCCATTTTAATTTTTTAGCAAAGTCCATCATCCATCCTTCAGGAAAGCGTTTCATTTCTGACTTAGCCATCCAAACCGAATATTTTTCTTTCTTTTCTACAGGAGGATTACATGCGACAAACATCACAGAAATAAACAAGGCAATTCCAACAGTCCAATTTAGTTTTCTCATTTTTAAGAAATTTTTATAGTTAATTAAATTTAGTAGTTTGCTCATTTATAATCATTTCTAACAAAAATAGCTTAAAAGTTTCATTACTCCAATTTCATTTTTTTAATGTATCCCAAATAGCCTCCAACTCTTCAAATGACATAACAGCTCCATTGGGTAAATTATCTTTCTTATTACCAAACACAAATAAATCTTCGGGGGCTTCAATGGTTATTTTAGTTTCGTCAAGATGCCCATATTTATCGAAAACCTTAGTACTATCCAAACCAAAATTATCGACTAAAAACCTATACATAGCTATTCGTTTGGATGTTCCATAATCGTGTTTTTCATTAGCAAGATGTACATTTTTCAAAACAGCATTTTCACCATAAAAATTATAAATACGTTTCAGATAGGGAAATTCTAATTCAGGTACATTAGCGGTCCAATCTCCGCCATCCGAAATAATCAACTGTGGTTTTGGAGCAAATAACCCTGCTAATTCAACATTATTAGTCCCTCCCTCGCACAAATGAATAGGATTGCCACTTTCGCACGGACATCCTCCGTAATGGATTGCCGACATCATAACAACAGGAACACTTAAATCAATACGATCGTCAATTGCCGACATAAGAATTGAATGACTTCCACCTCCCGAACCTCCTGTAATTGCAACACGATCTGTATCAGCATATTTTAAAGTCAGTAAATAATCGAGTATTCTTATACTATTTAACGCTTGCATAGTATTTGCCAAGCTGGTACGGTGTGTTTTTGAATCGAATTGCAAAGCTGATTCACCCCACGCAAACAGATCATAACTTACCGAAATAGCCCCCATTCGAGCCAAAGAAGCACAACGGTACTGAACATCTTTATTGTAACGACCATCGCCAAAATGACCATTAGGACATAAAACAACCGGTATTTTCCCTTTTATTTTTGCCGGCTGGTAAATCGATCCGCAAACATAAACACCTTTTAAAACCTCTAAAGCAAAATTCTGTACCGAATACGCATTCATCATGCGCTTTTTACCAAAAATTGGCTTAGAATTGGGAGACTCAGGAATTGGAGACAACCGAACAGCTTCTTTTAAACATTGTTTTAAGGCTGCTTTTCGAACCTCCCACTCGTCTTTATTTTTGTATAAAGATGCCAGATAATCGAGAGTTTCTTTTCCTTCTTTAACGGTTCGCAGGTGATACTTAAAAGGTTCAATCTTATACTTATTTGACTCTCCATCGGGCAATGCCATTAAATCGAAAGGAGCCAGTACATTTTTTAGTGTTTCTTCAACATTAGGTCGAAATCGCCAGTTGGCATAGTTTAAAACCTTTCCTTCCAAATCATCCTTTGAAATACGAAGTTTCACTTGGTATCGGGTTTCAATGTCCTTAAGTACATCAACTAACGAACGTTGAAAATTATTATCGGATGTTTGAGCAAAAGCACCCAATACACATAACAATAAAGCACCCAACAATAATAAAATTTTACTTTTTTGCACCACTTTCCTTTTTACTTTTTTCCTCTTTAACTTTTTTCACATAAGCTCTGTAAAGATCTCGCCAGCTACGCCCATTACCATTCAGATACTGCTCACATTTTGTTTTATATATCTCAAATATGGCCGATATCTGTTTCATACTTTTGTAGTCGACAGCCATTTCACGAGCCTCTTTCAGATATGACAGAATTGTAGCGGATTCTTCATCGGTCAAATCGGGAACAATAGCCTGATATCCTTTCATGGTGAAAGCAACTTTTCCTACGGTATATTTATCCAATATTGCTTCAACTTGCTCTTCCAACAAATCAGCTCTCAAACCACTCATCAAGTTCTCATGCACCTCGTTAGGCATTGCAGAATCGGCAATTATTTGACGATCCAATTCTGTTAATTTTTCTCCGGTGCGGGGGTTTATTCCTTCAGGAACTGTAGTTGCCGGATGTTCATTGTGCCAGTTTCGAACAGCAGTAAGATGATTAGTTACAACCTTAATGATCCGTTGTTCTTTTTCCTTATCGGATAAATTAAGAGACTGAACCCACTCAGTTGCCTTTTTTTCCTGTTCATTTATTTGTTTCTCTTGCACCTGATCTTTATTAAAAGATGTTTGTGTCAAAAACGCTATACTTCCAACAAAAAGCATCAAAGCAAAAATTGTAGCACGTTTCATTTCACTATTGTTTTAGTAGTTAGTCCTGATAAATAATTCGTTCCAGATTATCGGAATGTGCCACTTTTTTTCCATTAATAAATAACGATAACCCTTTACCTTTCTTGTAAATCGATCCATCCTTATCCCATACAATTGAAACTATCTTTCCATGATAAAGAACGTTGTCTAAGCAGAAATAATCCCATTTCCCATCAGGAATTAATGGATTGATTTCAATTACCTCATCAGCTCTTGGACGTAAACCTACTAAACCGGTAATTATTAAATCGTTAAATGTAGAGTGGTTGTAATACCTACTACGTTCCTGATCGCCTTTTAGCCAATAACCGGTCGTTTCATCAAGGTACTCACCAATATAAGGACGACCTCTGTAGTATTGCGACTCAACGTATACTTCCATATTTCTGAAATAGACTGAATCGTTCATCACACTTTGGTCATAGTTATTTAACAAATTAGCCAATGCAACCAAAGTTTGAGATGTTGTAAATGGCCATATTGCTCCATCCCACTCACACTTGCAACAACCATGAGTCCGAAATTCAGGGTGTCTGCGTTCGGCAGTAGTAATACCAAAAGAAGCATTAAAACCCTGCTCATCAACCAATTGCCTCCAGGCTTCTTCGTAATTATCGGTAGGCAAATTAAAATACCAGGGCAAATAACCAATGGCTTCTCTCACGTGTGCATATTCACCACTAGGCTTAACGGTTTCAAAGAATGAAATTTCGGGATTCCAAAGTTTTTGCAATACCCTTTCTTTAATAGAATCGGCCATGGCCAGGTAGTATTTTTCCTTTGCAGTATCATTAGCCATTTTGGCCATATTTGCCAAGGCCATTGAGTTTCCGAACATATAACTATTAATGGTAGGTCTTTCGTTTTCAACTTTTCTTCCACCGCTAATCATCTCCTCCATGCCGTCTTTTACATCGTGCTGCCAAAACAGCCCACTTTTTTTATGATAACGATCGGCAAGCCATACCTGATAATCCTTCTCCATATCGGGAAACATATCGAGCAAATATTTGACATCTTTATTTACCAGGTATCGATTATACAATGCATCTGATGTCCAACTGCTAAATTTATATAGCTTTTTCATTGGATCGCCATCATTGCCACGATACCACAAATGCAAATATTGATCGAGATATTGCTGATCGTGTAACCAACGAGCTTCATAAATATGATGACCAATAGCACAAGCAATCATATTATATTTATCGGCATAGGAACGTTTAACCAAAAACTCGGTAAATACATATCCCTGGGGAGTTTCCTTTATATGCTTTCGCAAAGTCCACCACCTATAATAAAACATCTCCTCGAAATTATCCTGAGGACAATCAAATAAAGGAATATTTGTTTTAAGCCAGTTCCAAGATTCACTGTTAGGTATCGCCTGAACGATATTCTCATCTTCCATTCGATTGAAGTAATCGATATAACACTTATAGTCTTCTGATTTTAAAATGGCTGGTTGTAAACTTTTTTTACTTTTTGCATTAAGATTTACAGAAAGCAAAAAGATAACTATCCCAACTGAAATATGTATAATTCTCCGACTCATCTATTCTCCTTTCGTTTTAACATCCTTAATTAAATAAATTGCATTTTCTACAGGTATTCCTGCATTTTTAACATCGGCATCAACATCGTAGCTCGAATCGGCATTAGGAAAATACCGACGTTCTCCGGTACAAAACGACAAACGACTGAGACTTTTCACAGGCTGAAAAAACATTCCTTTCTTTGTTATCTCTCCGTTAATATCAACTTCGTAGTAACGACGTTTCACATCAAATGAAATTCTAATTCTATATTCTTTTTGCATCTCATAATCCATCACTCCCGACAGTTTATTCCGATCTTTAGTCCATACTTTTCCTTCACTGTCAAATAATAACCGAAGTGCCGGCAAACCATTAATATCTTTTAGTTCGACATGTAATAAACCATGACTATTTTGATTGGCTTTTAAAGTAAATTCAACTTCACCTTTTTCGGTTTCAGGAAAAATACGCTCTGCTTTTGCGTAATCGTAAGGATCCTTGTCGGACAACGATAGCCATTTTTCAACAGTTGTAGATTTTAAAACCGCAACCGGACACCATACCGGACTATAAAAATTCCAGTATTTCAATTCATGTCCATCTTCAATCGTTGAAAAGTCATCATTTACATGATTATCAACGATATTAGTAGCAGGAATTGGAATTTTAGATACCCAAATATCCTCTTTATTCATACTGTATGTCACCCACATATTACCGTCGGGAGGAGTTCCATTACCTTCGAGTATACCCCGAATATATTGAGGACCATACGATTTCTCGGCGCCCTTATAACGAATTTGAGAAATCTCGCCATGAACAAGCCACAACTTATTGTAGGTTAAACCGTCATTGCTCACCGACATGGCCATTGGCCAGCGGTATTCCGATGGATTGTATACAGTTGCGTATTTACCGTCAGAAGTTCTCTGTCCCCATATTTTTGCATTATTACTAACAAAACCGGGAGCACGGGTTACATCTTCGGGCCATGTTTTTCCGTCGTTACTAACAGCAGCTAAAGCATGTTTCCACAACCCAACAATACGGCCATCGGGCAATGTATATGGGGCAAAAGCTTTATATTGTTTGTGCAGAGGAATAATGGCATCATAACGATCTGATTCTTCGACCCACTGCATGGTTACCAATGGGTTTGCAAGCATTTCATCGCAAGCTTTTACAAAACCTTTATCTTTCGATTTTTTATAGAAAGGATAGTTGGTGTTTTTACTATTAAACCCGTGATTATATCTCACAAAGTAAACAGGTCCAAAACTGCCATCCTTTTTTATTTCACGAACCACACGGCCTATTCCATTTCCATCATTAGGACCATCTTTTATGTGATTGCAAATGCCGTAATATGCAACTGCAAGTAAACGCTGATCATTTGCCACATAAAAACCCATTCGTTGGTGCATCACAGCATATAAATCTTTCGTGATAAATTTCTCACCGTTATCGGCATAGTTTTCAATGCCATCGGGGATTTTATACTTTGGAAAGATCACCTGAGGTTTATTCCAACTGTATCCATCTTTCGATGTCACTAAAAAAGTCTGACTCGGCGGTACATGTTCCCCAACTGAATCACTTAAATATTCCAAATAAAACTGATTATTCCAGTATGCCAACATAGGCGCATGATTATATGTCCAACCAAAACCATCAGCCATTTGAGGATTTTCACGGTTTGCCCTTAACACCTGAATATTATGGACTCCAAGTGCCGGAGTAAGCATACCATCATGATAATCGACATTAGACAGTTCATTACCTACAAAACGTACAGTATCTTGTGCAAATAATAAATTTAACTGGTAATTAAATATTAAAACAACACAAATTATTAATTTCAAATTATTCATCTATCACTATATTTTTCTTTCATGTTTCAAAATATTTTTCAACACTGATTCGCTTACTTTAAAAATGGTTCCATGCTTATGCCCTTCAGGAATAGTAATTTTATCATTGGCAGATTCAAAATTCTTAAAGTCATTTGTTTTCAACGCCCCATAAAACCGCTTCGAATATGCATCGAAATAAATCAAATAGCCATCATCGACTTTTGCAACATTAGGGCCTTCACAGAACTCCCAGTCTGTTGGTGTAATAGGATCGGAAATATTTTCCCAAGGACCTTCGGGCGATTTTGAAAATGCCACTTTTAAATTTCGCATTGGTCGCGTATTATCTTTAAACACCAAGGCATAATCTTCACGTCCCCGCTTTACAATAGCACCGTCTATACAGCTAAAACCAGGTTCGAGGAATAGTTTTGTCGGCGAAAAAGTCTTAAAATCTTTTGTTGTAGTGTAATACTGACGATGATTGTTCATTTCTTCCTCCTGCCCTTTTTCAAATTTATACGGTATGGTTGATGCCCATACGATAATGAACTTATCTCCAGCATCATCATAGAAGACTTCAGGAGCCCAAACATTTACGGTCGATGAATCTTCCATTACTTCAATCATGCGTGGCTCCAACCAATTAATTAAATCAATTGAACTGGCATAACCAAACCCTTTATCTCCACGCCAGCTCGATGTCCAAACCAAATGAAAAGTTCCATCTTCACCTTTAGCAATTGATGGATCACGCATTACCTTTTGAACGCCAACCGAAGGTTTTAGATAAATACTATCTAGTGCAGTCCAATGGTATCCATCATAACTATATAAGAATCTTAATCCTTCATCGGCAGGTTCATGAAAAGAGGTAAACAGGTAAACTTCTTTTTCTTGCTTTTGGCAGGCTGATAGTATAGTCAGTATCGTAACTAAAAGAAGAAACTGTTTTTTTACTATATATGACACACCCCTTAATCCCCTCTCTAGAGGGGAATGGTTACTGGTATATTTATATTTCGTTTTTTTCAATATTCTATATTATTTAGTGTTATTCTCAAATACATTTTTCTTCCCCTCTTGAGAGGGGGCAGGGGGTGTGTTATCTTCTTACTTAAACTTCCCCTTCATAATTTAAAATATAATTCTCAATTTCTCGCAACACATTATCTATTGAATTATACACCTATTGATCGTTAAATCTTAAGACTGTTATGCCTAATTCATTCAAATTTTGATCTTTTACCTCATCCTTTTCAAAAACCTCATCCAAAGTGTGTGAATATCCATCTAACTCTATGGCAAGCATTAAATCTTTGCAGAAAAAATCAACAATGTAATCTTTAATTGGTTTCTGCCTGTGAAAATCATACCCATACATTTGTTTTCCTTTTAAATACCCCCAAAGAATTATCTCCGATTTTGTTGAGTTGTTTCTCAACTTTCTCGCCAATTCCTTTAGTTTAGGATTATATGGAATTATTTTTTGCATGATTCTGTTTTGGCCACAAATTTATCACACCCCCTACCCCCTCTCGAGAAGGGATGTGTTACTGATATTTTTTTGAATTGTTATTACTAAATAATTGATTAACAACATTTGTATTTAAAAGGAACAAAAACATTCTCGCACCAGCTATGTGCACTCTCACCCAGCTCTGAATAATCGATATCTAAAGGAAAAACAAGTATTGAGTTTCTAAATTGTATCCAAAATCAATACCCAATCATTGCCATTTTCAATTTCACCCGGAGGATCAAATGATAAGACACCTGAGTTTTCAAAATCCCCTATCATGGTTATTTGGCCATCGCGAGGATTGAACCATGACGCTTTAATTTTGTTACCTTCTATTTTACCTCCTTGAATCTCCATATTTCGCCCATTATAGGTATATACAAAAGCATAATTATGACCTCTAGTAGCTACCTGATAATCATATTTTTCACCATTATCACCTGCTATAATTGTTTGATCAGGAACCCGATCGAAAAAAGGACGCGAAAGCATCAATTTTTTCAAATACATCATTTGTGAAGCTCCGGCATCATCTTTTGCAATTGACCAAAATCTCTTGGCACCATAAGCAGGTTCGCCATCGCCATCTTTATAAAACTGCATTACAGAACTATGTCCGTAGGTATAACCAAAAGCTCCTGAAAATACCGACCAGTAACCATATCGACGAACATCACAATCTTTCCAATAAGGCTGAAGCGTGTCATGTAATCCCTGCGGAATACCTTCGTATGAGGGCTCACCATCAATGGTTGGCTTCAATGGATTAAGTTCTAAATCATGCTGTACGTATTTATAATTATCCTCACCAAAACACCATTCAGTATCGTCCTGATCGTAACGACGATGTCCACTTTGGAACATGTTAAAATCTAACCATGATTCGTTTTGAAACCAAATTGAAGATGTGGTTCGGCCACGAGGATGGAATGTAATTAAATGAGATGTATCTGCTCGATTGATATTTTCACCAATAGCTTTCCAAACTCGGATTGAATCTTCTCCCTTAATATCACCTCCATTTAACCAAATTATGTTTTGACGATTTTTATATCTGTTTGCAAGCCATTTACCATAAGCAGCTCCTTCAGCAACAGTAACGCCACCATTCTTTACATTTGATCCCCAAACCGGTACCAGTGCCATATAAAGACCTTTATTTGCTGCCATATCAACAATATAATCGACATGATCCCAATAATCATACGCAACCGAATCTTCAAAGGCCGATCCTTCTGTTATTAGTGGGTTTGAAACAGTCTTATTTATCAACGCAGAATCGCCATAAACATTTTTAGCACTCAAAGTATGAAGAACCATAATCTGAATAACGTTAAAGCCTTTTTCGACTCGATCGTTAAGATATTTTTCTGCATCTTCACGTGTAAGCTTAGTAAATAACAACCAACCGGTATCGCCCAGCCAGAAAAAAGGATCACCGTCTTCAGTTTCAATAAAACAATTGTTTTCTGATATTTTTAAAAGAGGCATCGATTTTTTTTCAGGTACCTTGTTAGTACATGATGTAATCAACCCAAAAACTGCAGCAAATAAAAGTAATTTCTTAAGACTCATTTCTTTAACCTTTTTCTATTTCTTTTTAAACCAAACAACTAATTCACCTTTTCCTTTTAAATCAATTCTTGATTGTTTTTGTGTATTAAATTTTTCATTTCCAAAAGCAGTCGTTCCATCATGAGGATGAATAGCTGTTACTTGATAATTACCACTAATTCCCAACACTGGCACCGAAAGCTCATTCACATCTTTGCAATAAACAATACAATCACCTTTTTCATTTTTAAGCGTCCAATGCTTTTCTGAAGCTTTTTCATCGACCTGCATGGTTGACGCATTATCCAAAAACCCATCAGCCTCAACTTTAGGAATTGGAGCTAATGATCCTGAAGCCATGAAAACACCCCATTCTAATCCTCTATACTGGCTCTCGGAATAGATCACAGCTTTAGAAGGATAATTTTTACGATAAATCCACACATCAGTGTACACCTGTTCAATGGAGCGTTTACCTGGTTTTATTTGTCGTGCATGCTGACGAGGAGCTAAATTAACACCTCCCTTAGGGGCATAAATTGTTCCATCTGGCCTAGAGCTCCAATAACGAATATCGATGATATCAACCACCTTTGAGCGAACTGGATCGCTTAGAATTGCATCCTGAACATCTTTTGTTGTACTTAAAGCAATAAGTACATTTTTCCCATTCTCTTTTTCCCATTCGTCAATAACATCAAGCCAAAATTGAACAAACTCAAATGGTCCGGTATACTCTTCACTGGTCGTTTGGATAACACTGATGTTATCTTTAAAATTATCTAAACACTGACGAATGTATTTACGATGCAACTCTCGTCGCACAGGGTGTGAAATATCATAAAACCTGTCTGCAATAAAAATTCGTTTATCACCAGCAAATGGTGGTGGCTCAGGAAAATCAGTACTGTTAATATTATTTACAGACCTCCATGGAGAATCAACCCAATGTGCACCTGCCTCAAGAATATTATGTTGAAAATAGTTTTGATGAATCAAAACCTTGCCATTTCTATCGCTCAAATCGGCAAATTCTTTTAAACGATTCCAGTACCAATTATTATATTTTGTTAAATCATATTTGCTCAATCCATCCCATGCAAGCTCTTTTCCCGACCGGGAGAAAGGCAATTCGTAAAATGGAGCCCAAACTTCGCCATTCATTCGCCGAATACGCTCATGGTCATCGCGCCTGCGGTCATACCACAAGGCATAGTTTTGCTCAATACCAACAATATTATTCTGATTCATTTCACTAATTACCTCATTCAAATCATCAGTATACCCTTTACCAATCCGTCCCGGAACAAAACGTGTAATAGCCATTGATGCACGGGCTAAACCCCTAGGTTTCAAATTTAAACTCCACCAGGGAACACCTCTACGCAAGCCTGTTATAACGACACCATCTTTAACAAGCCAACCATTTTTTATTGCGGTTTTCTCAATTGTCTTTCCAATAACAGAAACATATTTTAATTTTATTTTTGAAACATCTGGCACTCCATTATGTGTAATATCAATAGGGATTCTTTGAGGTGCTTCATTAATAAAATCAATTAACGTAGGCACCGGGTTTGGTTTCGAAAACCCTGCCACAATCTCAGCAGCCATTTCTACAGTTGGACTACTTGTTGCTTCCGACTCAACAAACATAACCGAATTTTGAGGTATCTTATCTTTTTCAATTCTATCGGCTAACTGAGCATAAAACAAGCTACGTGGCTTTACATGGCTATTGGGTTCGTACCAATAACCATTTCCCTCAAATTGAGCCCACGCACCAAAAGCCCAGTTGTTAGCCGTTGGTGGCTCATAACATTGAATTAATGAAGCTGAACATTGCCAAAACATTGAATTAGCAGCCGTCCAACCTGCTCCATGCACTTCGTACATACGATTTCTAAAACTAAGTGCATTCCCATCAACATTTACAATATCGAATAACACACCCGAAACCCAACTATCTATCGCACCACTAAAACTATACGGCAAATGTGATTCACATTGGACAAACGCATTGGGACCTGCAGCGCAAAAACCAGTGGAAAAATCATGATACCCAAACTCAGCGTATATTCGCTGGAACAAATTCTGTTGTCCTGATGTAAAAAATGTATAGCGTCGCATACCACCAATCTCCGAAACAGGTTCTTTTGAGATACAATCTTCAACAGTAATGCGTGAAGTACTCTCATACGAAGCAACAGCCGATCCTGCAAAGTTCTTAAACGTTACTTGTCTTACCCAACAATCGCGGGCATTTTCGAATGAAATAGCATTCCAACAATGTTCTTCATCTTTTATATTTTCTGAATTAAAAGATGATTGCAGTTGAATATTTTCAATTCCAACATGAAAAACTCTTGTATTCCATTGATAAGTTTGTAACGTACCACCACCAAATTGTTTATCAAGAGCTGTTGTTAATGGGGCATCAATAGTTATTTTATTACCTTCAATAGAAATTATAGTTCTATCCCAAACAATATTACGTTCACCAGGTTTCCATCCTAACCAATCGGTTTCGCCTCCAAAGACTTTCATATCCAACTTATCAATCCACTCTTTTGTTGATGGCCGTGTGATAAATACTGTCATTCCAGTTTTTAATAATTTAGCATCTTCAACATTAAACGATGTGGAATTAACAGGGACATAATTGTTAGTAATATTGATTAATTGTTTGTCAACTTCAGGTTTACCGCCTTCAATTCTAAAAAGAGTTTCACGACTTAAACCATCAGCAATTATAACTGAAGGATTATTCTGCCAACCACTTCCTCTGATTACAACCCCCGATTTAGTTATATTAAAACGTCCGTTTACTTTATATATGCCTGGCTTTAATAATATTACTCCTTTAAAACCTTTATCATCAAATGGCAAACCCGAGACATAGTCAATTGCTTTTTGAATAATAGTTGTAGCATCACCTTCTATTGGATAAACTACCACTTTAACAAGTACAAATGGAATTTGTGACTCAGAAGCTAAATATCCACAATATGAGTAATCGGGAATTCTATCACCCAAAGAATCGATTCGATAAACCAGTTTCCCATCTTGACCAATTGAAACTGGAGGAGGAACAGGTTTTACTTTTGGAGCTGAATGAATAATGACAGGCATAACTAATACAATCAATAAAACAACCAAACTCAATAATAATTTATTATTACTTTGTAATATTTTTGTTGAGTTTTTCATTTTTTAAAGAATCTATGAGAACCGCTCTATTATTGACATGAGTTTAAAAAAGATTGATTTTATAAACCTAAAGATCCTTACTTTTCTTTTTTCAAACGCTCATGCCATTCCTTGCTCAGTTTATTCAGATCATAGCCCTGCGCCGATAAATAGTTGTTTATACGCCCTTTATATTTTCCAAACCAGCCATGTTTTTCTTTCGATGAACCTCCATCTATTGCATGTTCTCGTGCTTCAGTAAGCCAAATCAATATTTGTTCTTTTTCTTCGGCTTTTAAAGCAGGTATCATGTCTTGAAAAGCGATATAAGTATTTGGACAAACATTATAGGTTAGTCCATCCTTTATTTGATCAATTTGTTCTTCGGAAACTAATATTTTGAGTGCAGATACGAATGCAAAATGATGATCGCGTATTTTTAGCTCCTGTTCCGCTTTTCGCAAGTCAATCTTTGCATCTCTCAATTCCTTGTTTTCAGCAAGTTCTTCTCTTATTTTTGCAACGTCGGCATTTCTTAAGTCTTCCTGTTCGCTTAAAAACCTATAATGCTCCATAACCAGGTCACGAACCCTTATTTTTAAAGTATCATTATCAAATGCAATCACTTCAACTATTTTATCAGCACGCTCTGTAATAACACGGGTATATGCCTTTTCAGGTGATTCCTCATTTTGAGCAATAACAGGAGATAAAATAATTGAAATTAAAATTGTTAGTAGTAGTTTGTTCATGATGAGAAAAATTAAAGTCTGATATTCAGAATTAATTGAATAGCAGACTTTGATTTGTTTTAATTAATCTTTAATACATCTGACTGAATAACCTCGAGTCACATCGTATCCTTGTACATAATATTTTAGTTCCCATTCATATCTATTAAAAGAGTAACTGATTCCATGTCCTCTATTATTTTTACAATCATACCCCCAATAAGGACAATTGAAAGTAACAGGATGATAAAACACTTCAGGGGTCCAAAAATGACCAAAACTACCTAAATCCATAAATCTTCCATCACTCAAACGACATCCGGCAGGCAATACCCTCAAATGATAATAATCATCACCATTAGCATTATCATCCCATCCAAATGTTGATTTTAATGCGACTGCTGCACTATCTATATATAAGCTATCCTGATTAATAAAATTGTTCAATTTTGTCCAATCACTCCGGGTTGGCACATGCCAACCTTCCGGACAAATACTATCGGTTTTAACTGCATTCCAATTATATAATCGACCGTAGCTTTCAGAAATGCCAGGATCATTGTTATAATCACAATAAGCTCCTTCCAGAGTGTCTTCTGCCCATTTTGTATTATCGGTAACACGAGGTATATCTGATCCATCAATGTATTTTGTAACCATAAGGTTCTGAGCCATCCATGTTTGAGTACCAATCACTATAGTATCATAAGTGTTTCCATCAATATCAGAAATAGTACCTCCTGAGTATTCATATCCATCGCTAAAAGGCTTTTCATTTTCCTTCTCGCATCCAAAATATGATACAGAAGTTATTAATAACAAAACCAGATAGTAAAAATTCTTGATTTTCATTTTGCTTTATTTTTGGATTAATTCATAAAACTTATTATTTACTTACTTAACACACCACCATTTTTTACAAGTGTGTCTTCATTATTACTTAAATCTTTCCAATCTACTTTTTTCGTTGGATCAATTCCATTTATATATTTTTCAATATTTGTATAGCCATCACCACTAAGGTCACCATTTGCATCGGAAGCATCTTTAGGATTCAACCCATATTGTTTCTCCCATGAATCTGGCATACCATCCATATCTGAATCTTTACGTGGTTTTCCTTTATATTCAGGATATCCTCCAACCTGAGCAACATCAGTAATGATTCCCATTTTGTATGAATCACGACCAAGTTTGCGATGTTCAAACTGATACAAAGAGTCAATAACAGTATAGTTCGACAAATCAACCTTATTTTCTCGTGTTTGCTTGACTATTCTGATATCCACAGGGTCTCTTTTAGGCAGATTTGCTCCCGCATTTTCCAACACATATTCGTAAGCTTTGTCGGTTTCCATCATTTTAAAGTATGGCATGATGAATGCCTTATCGTTTCTGATTTGTGGTAAAAACTCACCGGCTCCATCCATGTTCTCAATTTGAACTCCTTTCCAGTTATCAGCTGTTATTTCGGCATATCCTTCCATAATATTGCCATCTACCCATACTTTGCCATATATTTTTTGATCACCAATTTTATATCGCGACTCAGGCTTAATAAACCGATGACCTACCGGCTTATCTTTAGGCGTTGCAGGCCCCGGCTTGTAGTAGTTATTGATCAAATTATAGCGCGAGCTGTAGTCACCGCCATCCATGGTTCGGTGGTACCAATTATAAACAACGTTATTTGCAAAATTAAACGTCCCATTCATACCAACAGAAGGATTTCTTCCAGTGTTATTAGCCCACAAATTTCGGGCAAATAAACAGTTTTGACCACCAAGTGTACTTCCAAAAGCATGACCGTATGTATCTAATGCCTCGGAAAATATCGAATTTTGAATGGTTATATTCACCAACGACAATTTATGTGTTGGGGCTTTCGGATTGTTCGGGGCATCAGAAAACATGTGACGATATAGAGTCATGTTTTCATCCAATCCCCAAGAGGCCGAAATATGATCAATCATGATGTTACCAACCGGATTACCGCCGATGGCATCATCGCGACGGCCAACCCAGGTATCACCACGTCGAAAACGCATGTGACGAATAACAATATCGTGCGTATTTAACAAAAATGACTCCCCTGCAATACAAATTCCGTCTCCGGGAGCTGTTTGACCGGCTATTGTTATGTAAGGGGCATTAATATTGATTGGACGTTTCAATTTAATGATACCGGCAACGTTAAAAACAACTATTCTGGCACCTCCTGCATCACAGGCTTCACGCAGTGTTCCGGGGCCGCTATCGTCAAGGCTTGTTACAACAAACACTTTACCTCCACGACCTCCATAACTATACATACCTCCTCCTTCGGCTCCGGGAAAAGCAGGTATTTCAGCCTGGGGAAGATCATCGGCTCTAAAAGCCCATTGGTTATAAACCTTATTATTTTGCATACCGTTATAAACTATCGGCCATGCCTTTTCCCATGCCAAATTATCGAGACTATCCCATACCCGGTTTAATGAGTCAACAACAGGCTGAACATTTTTCATATTTGGATATTGTGCTAATGTTCCAGTAGCTAGAAACGCGATAATATATAGAATTAAATATCTCATATGCAATTTTTTTTTATAGACTATTTATCGAACACCGCCTTTTCCGGCAAGTGTATCATAATTAAATCGTAAATCTCTCCAATCAATTTTTTGAGTTGGATCAATTCCATTAATATACTTTTCGATGTTTGTATACCCATCACCATTACAATCGGCTATTGCGTCTGATGGATCATTGGGGTTTAAACCCATTTTTGAATATTGAATCTCGTAATCATCAGGCATACCATCTTTATCTGAATCAACATAAGATTCACCATTATATGCAGGATATCCACCAACTTGTGAAATGTCAGTTATAATACCCATTTTATATGAATCGGCAGGTAAACGACGATGCTTAAATTGTGGGATTCCTTCCAAACTGATTTTTTTAGGGTATTCAATCACTCCGGTACGAACTACTCTGGCTATACGCTGATCTACAGGATCTCTTCGCGGAAAGGTTGCGCCGGCATTATCAATAACGTAATCAAAAACTTTCAAGGATGACATTATGGTCATATAGGGCATTGGCATTGGTTCGTTCCAATAAACATCGCTTTTGTATTTACTAATATCATCGGATAACAACACCTCCTGATAAGGATTGTTTTTATCAGGAACATCTTCCAGTTGAATGCCGCCTTTCCAGTTATCGTTTGTCACCACTTCGTTACCTTCAACAATATTTCCTGTTACATAAGCACGTCCATACACTCGTTTATTCAGCTTACTGCGACCCGATTCAGGTTTAAGTATTCTGTGTCCAATTGCCTCATTTTTGGGAGTTGCAGGTCCTGGTTTGTAATAATTATTGATAATATTAAATCGTGCGGTGTAATCACCTCCATCAACCGATCGGTGAACCCAGTTAAACAACACATTATTAACAAAATTAAAAGTGCCATTCCAGCCAATTGACGGATTGCGTCCGGTATTATTTGCCCAAAGGTTTCTCATGAAAGAACAGTTCTCACCTCCCAGAGTACTTCCAAAAGCATGATTCCAGGTATCTAAACCCTCTGAGAAAATTGAGTTTTGAATAGTAATATTTACAGTAGGTAGTTTTTCAGCTTTTTTACCTGTTCCATCGTCGTACATATGTCGGTATATCGACATATTTTCGTCCAACCCCCAACTGGCACTTATGTGGTCAAGCATAATATTACCAACCGGATTACCACCTATTGCATCATCTCTTCGACCTACAAAAGTCTCTCCCCGACGAAAACGCATGTGGCGGATAACTACATCATGAGTATCAATCCAAAAGCTCTCACCGGCCAAACAAACACCGTCACCAGGTGCTGTTTGTCCGGCAATGGTAATATAAGGAGCTCGAACTATTAATGGTCGTTCAAGTTTAATGATACCGGCAACGTTAAATACAATAACTCTTGCCCCTCCCGTTTCACAAGCTTCGCGCAATGTTCCAGGCCCGCTATCAGCAAGACTTGTAACTGTAATTACTTTACCTCCACGACCTCCAAAACTATACATACCACCACCTTCGGCTCCAGGAAATGCAGGGATTTTGGCTTGTGGTAAATCTTCAGGCCGACCCGCCCATGGAATATAAGGCTTTCCTTGTTCTGCCTCTTTTTCGACTATTGGCAAAGCTTTTTCCCATGCAGTATCAGACAATTTCATGGTTTCTTCCATTAGTTTTCCAACCTGTTTTTTTACTTCATCTGGCATATCGGGATACTGAGCATGAGAAGAAAACCCTATACCAGTTATAAAAATTAATCCTATTAATTTTTTAAGACTATTCATTTTTTCAGATATTAATCAATTACAAATCAAAAATAAGGCCATTATTTACCTCTTTGCCTGAATTAAAGCAGTTGAGACCGGCAATCAACAAATCATTTATAGAATCACTTTTGTAAGTGCAGTTATATTTTTGAATGTTGTTGCTTTAATCAAATAAATCCCTCTTAAACTTCTCAAATCTAGGCTCTTCTCAACAAATATCTTTTTAACAAGCTGACCGCTCATAGAATAAACAAACACATTAGCTGGTTCTGTAACTATCAAAAGTCCATTTGAAACGCTAATATTCAAATTTAAAACTGCACTTTTCTTAACCGGTGCAGGATCAAATGTAACTAAATAAGCATCAGAAAGTTCACTCATTCCACCTGTGTTTTTTACCGTCCGAACGGTATATTCATATGGGGTATACAGTGCGGCACTTTCGTCTTTGTACGAATTAGTGTTTGAAAAGCCAAGTAGATTGCCATCTCTGTAAATAATATAACCAATGGCATTATTGACGCTTTGCCACTGAATATTTCTTCCTGAAACTGAAAAACCAATGGGCAGATTTAATGGTTTTACAGTATCATAAGGTGCCCAATTATATAAAACATTATTAACAACTTTTAAATAAAAAGCAGCATAAACAACCCCATTGGCAGGATCTGTGTAGATATTATAAAATTTATAATTAAAGTCAGTTATCTGATGGCTCCAATCAGCTCGTTGAGATACATCAAGTATATTATTTTCTAGATCTTTCGAATGATATTCTCCATAAAATCCGCTTAAGTGATTATCATTATTCCAAGTTGACCACCCAATTGGCTTAATGTGACTACCCATTTTACAGTTAATAAAAACTGAAGATGCATCAGGCTGCCATGGACGCGCCAAATAGTAACTATTGTCGATTACTCCAGTTCCTGCAATTATTTCACAATTTCGAAACTGAAGACCTTTATAAAAGGTAAACTTATTACCATCTTCTCCAGTTACTGTAGCCGTGAGCTTAGTATCTGCTGGTGCTGAAATATAACTCCCCCCCTGTAAACATTCAATTTTACACGAATCCAATACAGCAGTTGCATCACCAAAAACAAAATCAGTACCTCCATTTACATACGATTTAAATATATACTGTCTGTTTTTATGCGCATAAAAAGTATCCTGAAAACCTGTAAGCTTACAATTAACTATAATAGTTCTATCTCCTGTAGTCCTTAATGCAACAGCTTGACCAACATCTCCAGCTGTGTTCTTAATCGTTAAATTTTCAAGATAACAATCTACACCATCAGTCCAAAAAGTGTAAGTATCGGCAGTAGAAATAACCCCACTTCCAGCTTCATCAGCCCACGTAACGATTACTCCATCAACTGATTCTCCAATAATACTTACCTTGACCTTTGTTGAAGGTAAGGCTACTTTTTCGTTATAAACACCGTTTTTAACAAAAATCAAAGTACGAGATGTTTGATTATCAACCACTGCATTTATAGCCTCCTGTATGGTTTGATAATTTCCATTACCACCGGCATCAACAATTATATTATAAACCTGACCATTCATAATGATGGCAGAAAATACGAACAGGACTAAAGACAATACTCTATTCATCGTTTATTGCTTTATCATTTTAACCACAGAAACGTTTCCATCTACCGAAACCACATGAAGAACATAAACTCCAGATTCCAAATCACTAACATTGATTGTTTGATCATTTTCAACATCGAAAATAGTTTTAACACAATTTCCTGTCATGTCAATTATTTCAACCTGGCTAATGTTAACCGATGTATTGAACGAAAGTTTATTAACCACAGGATTTGGACTAACCTCAATTTTAGGGTGAATCGTAAACTCATTAGTAGAAGTAGGCACCTCATCACCAGTTAATGAAAACAAATAAAGTTCGAGATTTGAATAACCACTAGCAGTTATATTTTTAAAATCATTGACATCATTTGGGTTTAATCCATTAGCAGATTCCCATACGTCAGGCATTCCATCATTATCAGTATCAATTGGTGCATGGTCGGATGTTACAGTCTGATAACAGTCCCAAGCTGTTTGAGTTGTTATATCTTCAACCAAATTATCCTGTGTATCAATAATACCAGAACTAATACCTCTTAATGGAGTTACCTGTCCATCAATTGTATGTGCATATCTAATTATGGATATCTCACCATTAGCCTCTTTAACTATTCTTTCATCAATAGCATCACGTTTAGGCAATGTTGCACCTACATCGGATAACACAGCAGAAAAGGCATCAATAGCCGATTGAGTATAAGAAGAGTAATCTTCCAAAATGCCATCTAATTTAACAGCTTCAACTGTTGATTTTATATTAGCAATACCACCAACTGCAGAACCATCAACACCATTCCAATTATTTGTTGTTTTATCAACATCGCCTTCCATTACATTCCCATCAAAATACCATTGAGCATAACCACAAGGCGTTATGCCTTCACGATGATACGAAGGAGCTGCAAAAGTGGTACCGCTAGTAACCGGACCAGGCTTAAAATAATTATTAACAACGTTTGTTTTTGCAAACCCAGAACAAGCAGCCTCCCATTCTCCTCCAT
Source organism: Marinilabiliaceae bacterium (assembly GCA_016933045.1). Taxonomy (GTDB): domain Bacteria; phylum Bacteroidota; class Bacteroidia; order Bacteroidales; family Marinilabiliaceae; genus JAFGBR01. Next base: position 69,733 of record JAFGBR010000013.1, read on the forward strand.
AAAATGCACCTGATGCCCCCCAGTTATAATTCACATTATTTCTATAATCAACTAATGCTTCCAAATCATTTACATTCGATCCATTAATACGAGGCATACGTGACTGATTGTGTGCTAGTAAATTATGATGATAGGTAGCATATTCACCTCCCCATTGTGCTGCATAACCTCGTTCTCCTTTATCATGTATTGAATTGTACAATCCCTCACTAACAATACAGTTTTGGATCGTTAAATTCTCAGAATTTGAAAAGTGAGTGGTCTCTTCGATACCCCAGCTAAATGAGCAATGATCAAAAATAAAATTTGAACCATTCTCTAGTCGGCATGCTGATGTTTCCATCCCGAGAATATCTCCCGGTCTAGAACGAATATGCCGAACAATTATATTACTGGAACCCGAAAAAGTCAAACTAGCACCTTTAAAGCATATACCATCACCAAGGGCAGTTTCTCCTGCGATAGTCACATAGCTTCTTTGAATTTTAAATTGTCCTTTATCATCATCTGGTTGTAAATTAATAACCCCACCAACCTTAAACACAATATACAAAGGCCTTACGTAATTTTTTATTGTATTCCCATTGTATACAACATCACCAATTCCTTGTTGTAAAGCCCATCTAAAACTCCCCACCGGTGGATTAGTGACATCATCTTCAAGGTTGGTTACAGCAACCACATAAGCAAATGAACCAGCTATACTGGAAGCCCCTCTAGCTCCTTTTACATATTTGCCATATCCCTGAGCTGACGGAAAGGCCAATTGCTGGGCCCCCCCTCCTGCCACCAGTGACAGAATAAACGCTACACTTACCAATCTTTTCATCTGTTCAAATTTTATTTTCAATAGTCAGATGGAATATCATTATTAAAAATCAATCATGCTCTTTGATGATCGTAATAAATAGATATTTCAAAATCTTTTTTATTAATAGGCATTATTTAACTTAAATATGACGGTAAACTTATTTAACGCCATAAAATTATACTATTCGGCTAATGGATCGAATGTTGCATCAGATTTCCAACCTATAGTCTGTTTAACTGCCGGACAACTTTCTATTATTGCTTTTGGAATTACATAAAAATCGTAAAGCTCTTGATAAGTTATAATTCCAGAAAGACCTGGCCCGGTTTCCTCAATAACGTTATATGATCTTGTAAAATACTTATCATAATCCACTGCAGAATTTAAATCAAAATGATTTTCTATTAGAACAGTATCAATCCTATAATATTTACTATATGCACCAGTTCCACCAACTTTATTGGTATAAGGTGATTTGGGTCTTAAAACTATTGAATGGCGCTGTGTTCCATTAAGCTTTTTAGTATATTTTCCTAAATCTTTTCGATACATTAAACGTCGGCGTAAATCCCAATATCGTTTGCCTTCATATGCAAATTCGGCCAATCGTTCATTCATTATTGTTTCTCTTAAAAACTCCTGATCATTTTTATCAGGCAACCCATAATTACCATCATCACCTGCTTCAATTCCAGCTCGTTTCCTAACCATTATCAATTTATCAATAGCAGTTTGACCATCTCCAATCTCATTAGCACACTCAGCCAGGTTTAACAAAACTTCGGCATAACGCAACTCGTGCCATGTTGTTGTTGTATTACCTACTTCAGCATAATCAACACCATAATCACTTGCTTTCCGGCACAAGAATGAATTTGTTAATGAAGAAAGTAAATTCTCAATATAGTTCTTACTTGCATAATATGCTATTACATCTGACCCTGTAGTTCTTCCAGCCATTGGCCATTGACCGCCTGTAAAACCAACTGTATAATAAAATCTTGGATCTCGGTTTACCCAATACATAACAGAATCAAAACCCGACGTTGGATCAGCCGTAAATTTTCCATTTGCCATTGGGAAAGCTTTAACTAATTCCCATGTTGGTTGGCATTTTTTTGCTCCGCCTCCAGACATTGGCCTAATATTTTCTTCCCAGTTATTTTTATAAACAGTTCCATCATAAGTTCTAAATAATATTGCTTCATCATTAACCATTACATTATCTGTAAATATATTCTCAAAAACAGTATTTAACTTTCGCGGATTTTGCCCAAATGTTAAAATTGAATCTGCTGCAAAATTTGCTTTATAAGCAGTTTGCCAACGACTTTGATCACCTGACCTATTAAACAAAGGACTAGCCCATGTAAGTAAAACCCTACCTTTAAAAGCAGCTGCGGCTCCTTTGGTTATTCTGCCACAATCACTCTCGGACCTCCATTTTTCAGGTAAAAGCTTAATAGCTCTATCTAAATCTTTAACAATTAACTCAACACTCCTTTTAGTTGTTTCACGGGGTACATTTAAATCTTCATAAAACGGGTCTTGAACATGCAAAACAAAAGAAACACCTCCATGCATGCGCACCATCCTCCAATATCTTAAAGCTCTTAAAAAATAGGCCTGACCGGTAATTAAACCTTTCACAGAATCAGATAAAGAACCTTCATTAACGCCTTCTATTAAAATGTTTAGATCTCTTATTTTACGATAGTTATCAAGATGCATTTCCTTGTTACCATGTGATCCCATTTGATTACTCACATCATTATATATCCCATATAAAATCTCTTCATTATCATCGTCTTGAAATTCTTCGGTTAAGTCACCAAATTCACCTAACCCTGATGTAGGCATACACGTTTCATACAACCTATTTAAAAACATAATAGACTGATTTTCTGTATCCCATATATTATCAGAAACTGAATTCAGATTGTGTTTATCAAGAACATCTTCACAACTGCTAAAGTATAGCATTGTAAGAACACCTAAAACTGTTATTATTTTAATATTCATATATTTACAATTAATCTTTAGTCGTAAGTTACACAACAATAATTATCTTCATACACTAACGAAAGCTTATTATTAGCTTGCTACTTAATTTACAAACTCATATTAATACCAAAATTGAATGTTCTCAATAAAGGATATGTATTAAACCTAGCAATCGCATCGTCTTTATAATCAAAAGTACTTACCGGAGTCCACAAGTTACTACCTGTAAAATATACTCTTAGAGATGGGATACCCCATCTGTTCGAAATCTCCTTTGGAAAAGCATAAGATACATTTAAAGTATTTAATCGCACAGTATATACATCCTTCATCCAAAAAGATGAATGTAATGCATTAGTACTTGCATAATAAGGATTTGGATATTTGGCATTAACATTATCCTCGGTCCAATAATCAGCCCTAAAAGCAGGAACATTCTTTTCGTATGATGCAGCTGCAATTGCAGCCTTATCAACCATTTTTGATCCAACTCCCCAAGCAAAAGTCCATAACATATCTACACTCAGATTTTTCCAAGAAAATCCCATTCGCGAACTAGTAGGCAACAAATTCTTTGCAACAAATGAATCATTAACTTTTTCAATATAAATTTGATCAAAGCTATCTACATAACCATCAGGTTCTTGTACATAATAAGGTTCATCACCAACACCTGGCCTTCCTATATCTTGAAAATATAACATCCCTAATTCTGGATTACTATAATCAATTCCCATATTAAGAGGCTGATAATCGTGTCCCCACCTAGCATTCCACTCCGCATTAATAGCATCAAGCTGCTCCCTGGTTCGGATAATACCATTCGTAACATACCCCTGCTCTGGACTTCCTAATGAAGAATAAGTACTTTTTCCGATAGGATATCTAAAATCTGCAGGTTTTGAATATTCAGCATCATAATCATGTGCTTCAAGAAGACGGTTTGTGGCAAAATTGAAAATTCCTTTTACATACCACTTAAAATCGTTACCTACTCGTCCGCTATAACCAAGTGTCATATCGTAACCCCACATCTCCATACGACCCAAATTTTGTGAAGGCATAGCAGTTATTCCTGATGTTTTTGGTAACGAGGCTTGAACCGCTTCTAACATATCGTATTGATAAATATAAAATGCATCAACTGTAACATCAACCTTACTATTAAACAATTTTAGATCTAAACCAACATTATTCGAAATATGCTTCTCCCAACTAACTCCAGTACTCTCGACATCAGGATCTATATATTTCATTGAATTTCCAAAATTTCCGTCACCAAACACATATGTAGTATTATTTGGCTCATATAATCTTATATATTCAAAAGGAGGAACAGAAGCATAGCCTAACTTACCCCAAGAATATCTAACTTTTAAAAAGTCAATAAATGGGAAAGTGCTTTTAAAAAAATTCTCCTCCGACACAATCCATCCGACTGAAACAGATGGAAAAAATCCCCACCTTTCACTTGGTGAAAATTGTGTTTTCCCTTCATATCGGAATGCAGATTCCAATAAATACTTATCCGCATAGCTATAATTCACACGACTAATTGTTGCTAATTCACCACCTTCATCCATTGCGCCATCAGTCTGTGCATTGTTGTTTCTATCAAAACCTCGTTGAGTTTCAATATTCTCAACTAATAATTCATGAGCAGTAGATTTAAAGTTATTTCCAGAATTCTCCCTTTGCTCATAATTAATAAAAGCCGAAAAGCTATGCCTACCAATTTTTTTATCATACGCTAAACTCCCATTAAACTGATAGTTTTGACCATAATTATAAGTTTCACTGATTTGACTGCTTTTTCCAGAATTCTTTTTTTCCACATTATAAATGTTATTACTATATAATAACTGATATAAATCACCTTCATCATTTGTCAATTTTTCGAACTGATGAATATTAAAAGGTAACCGAATATCTTTGTTATATGAATGAGATTCTCGCCTGTTATATGTTAATGATGCAGATAAACCCTTGACCCACGGTAAATCATATTTTAAATTTATACCAACAGTATTTCCCTTTGCAATATTTTGCTTGAAACTATTAGTATTAAATGATGCTAAGACATTATTCTTATCACTAGCTTTCTCTCCATATGTTAAAACAGGATACCCATCAATATATGGTGGAGTCCACTTTGGAGCATTAAGTAAACTAGCAAATACACCAGCCATCGTAGAACCTCCTTCAGAACCTTCAAAATATGGATATTTTCTACTATTGTTATCAACAGAAACAGTGACTGAAGCTTTTAACCCATCAACAATTTCAGCATCCAATCCGATTCGGTATGAATATTTAGTGACATCCAAGTTATCAAAGTTACCTGTTTCATATACATGTGAACCACCAATAAAATAGTTCACTTTTTCACTACCGCCCGAAAGATTAATTGTATTTCTAGAAATACTGGAAAGTTTCCATGCATCATCTAACCAATTATAATCATAACCGCTCAATAAACCGAGCTCTTCCTCTGAAATTGGCCCATCATTACGGCCTGCATTTTGAATGTTAAGCATGCTGGCATGATCATGAGCACTCAACATTTCTGTTTGTTGAGTTGCGTCACTTATACCATAACTTCCAGAATACGATATTCTTAACTTTCCTTCTTTACCGCGTTTTGTTTTCACCAGTATAACACCATTTGCACCACTTGATCCATAAACAGATGCAGATGCATCTTTTAAAACGGATATACTCTCAATTTGAGATGGATCCAACACATCAAATTCGTTTTGACCAACACGAAATCCATCAATTATATAGAGAGGTGAAGCATCTTTTGGTGCGTCTCCAGCTGTACCAAAGGTTTTTTCTTCCAAGCGAACATATACTCTTGTAGGATTTCCTGGCATTCCACTGGATTGGCCAGCTCCAGCATAAACTCCAGCCATTCTACCATTTAATAGACTACTTAAGCTTGTTGCTGGTATATCTTCAATTTCTTTTGCATCTAAACTCTCAACACCTCCCAACAAGTTGACCCGTTTCACTTCTCCATATCCAACAACAACAACTTCATCAAGACCAGTAATATCCGCTTCCATTACAATATTAATCTCTGCTCTACCATTTATAGAAATCTCCTGTGTAGTAAAACCTATATATGTAATAAGAAGAATATCATTGGCACTTGCCGAAATATTGTATCTACCATTTACATCAGTAATTGTTCCTGTTGAGGTTCCATTTACAATAATATTGACACCAATTAATGGTTCTTTCTTTTCATCGGTAATAAGCCCCGAAATGCTAACTTTTTCATTTTCCTGAGCATACACCTGTTTATTACTAAACGATAAAAACAACATCAATATCAAAAAAAGGACTTTGTATTTAACATTGTAGATCGCCAATTCATTGAGTTTGAATAAGGTCAAACAAATGGATTTTTTCATATGATCATTATTAGTTTTCAAATGCGATTTGATTTAAATATTATAGACTATAAACAATTGCATTGTCTAACATCAATACTATACTGTCTAACTAAAAAATATATAATCAGCTTCAAAGATGAATTATCTCTTTGAAGCTGATTGATTATAAACTCTATTTTTTCAAAATTTTTATTGTTGTTGTTTTAGAAGCTGAACTGGCTTTTACAACATAAATACCATCAGCAAGGTCACTTGTAGACATTACATCATCAACTTTAGCATTTTTAACCACAGCTCCATCACAACTAAATACCTCAATAAATGCAGGTTCAGATACAACAATCTGGTCATTTACTGAAGTTACAGTTAATCCACCACTTAAAACATCATTTATACCGGTTGGGGCATCTCCACCATACACCTTCAAATCGTGAATACGAACTGCTTGTTCACTTGTGGGATTAGAAATAAACATTAACATTACATTTGATGCTTTAATTTGATCTTCCCATAACATTCCGTTTCCTGAAACCTGACAGTTGTATTCATTCATTTTTTTTGTCATGATGTATGGATCACCAGGAAAGTCAGCTGGACTTTTTGTATAACTCGTATTCCAAGCATCACCAGGTTGATATCGTAATGTATCCCAAGTCAAACTATCATTTAAACTAAATAATAATGCAAAACCTCTTCTAACACCGCCTGAACTTGAATGAGAATACTGAATTGCCTCCACGTAAGGAAGTTGTCTTAAATCGATCATAAAATACCCACGAGTATCACCATAACCTTGACGACTCACTTCTACAAAGCCGTTAGATACACCTTCTGTTGTAGGATCTGGATCTCTTGGAGTACCATCACTGTTTAAAGAATAAGCAACACCCCATGTAGGAGCAAATGCACAAGTGTCAAAAGTAAAAGTGGCACTCCCTAAATAGTTAATGAATGGAATATCTTTTACCTGATTTCTATGTCCCCATATCCATTCAAAAGTACCCTCATCAAAAACGTCTTTACTATTTCCTTGATTCGTATGTTCTCTTGAATGCAAATGTTCATAGGTAGTAAAATCTTCTTCAATAACTACATCTGATGAAATGATTAGATTATCCCACCCTGTACCAGGGTCTGTATTTTGAGCAAGCAAATCTAGATTGCTCAACAACAAAGCCATTGTGGATAGCACAAATAAACGTGTAAAAATTTTGTTCTTCATAACAATTGAATTTTATAGTTAGACATAAGCAAATTTAGTTGCTTGAATTGATTTGTATATGACAATAATTGTTTAAATACATGCTACTTTTTATCTTTCAACGACTGTTTCCATCCCGCATAAGTTAAATGATCTATTACTTTTTCACTTTTAAAAAACAGACTTGATAACCACCCCACCACAAATAAAACGATATGGCTATATACGCCTAACATATATTTATGATGACTAAAGTTAAGATTTCCACAGTCAATAAGCAACTTAGACTCTCCACCTATGTCAAATTTTGTGGATGTCAAGACTGCCCAACCGGTAAAAAGGATACTTGCAATAATTCCAACCAAAACACCTTTTTTATTAGCTCGTTTACTAAAAATACCCAACAGAAATAAACCCGCAATACCACCCGAAAAAATTGAGTACAGAGTAAATACTATGCCTAATACACCTTTACCTCCAATTTTAGTGTAATACAATGCTATTAAAACAGATGCAATACCAGCCAAAATAATTATTACCCGGCTAAGCATCATTCGTTGTTTTTCGCTACTGTTGGGTTTAAAACGTACGTAATAATCCTCAACACAAATAGCCGACAAGCAATTCAAATCGGAGTCAAGACTGGAAATGGCAGCAGCCAATAATGCAGAGAGTACCAAACCAATAACTCCAACCGGCAACTGGTTTATAATAAAAAACGGAAATACAGCATCGGGTTTAATACCTTCGGGCAAAGCATTAACGTTAATTTGATAATATGCGAACAACGCTGTTCCGATGAACATAAACAACCCCCAAACAGGCACACTAAACAACACACCTATCAACGATGCTTTAATGGCTTCTTTGTCTGATTTTGCTGTCAAATATCGTTGAACTATAGTCTGATCGGTTCCATATTTTTGAATGGCATAAAATATACCGTTAAGAGCCATAACTACAAAAGTGAGTTGAGCAAAATCGAATGTGTAAGGGCCAAAACCAGTTTTTCCATTCTCAACAGCCACACTCCAAATTTGTGATGGCCCACCAGGAACCGAAAATAATATAATAATAAGCGAAACAACACCTCCAACAATGAGCAGAAAACCCTGTATAACATCTAACCACACAACAGCCTCAATACCTCCCAAAAAAGTTATTAACACAACAATAGCTCCAATAACAAGTATTGTTGTTGTGGTATCAAAACCAGTCATTTTTGAAAATGCCAGTGCTATAAGAAAAAATACAGTTCCCATTTTCGAAAAATGAGCCAAAAAGAAACCTAATGAGGCATAAATACGCGCAAAAAAACCAAAACGCTGCTCGAAGTATTCGTAAGCACTCAGTTGTATTACATTTCGGTAAAGAGGCACAACAAACTTCACAAAAAATATTAACACAACAGGCACCATCAAACCCTGAACCAGCAATATCCAGTTAGATGCAAACCCTTCACCCGGATATGCCAAAAATGTAACACTGCTAATTAATGTAGCTAAAATTGAAATTCCTATAGCCCAGGCTGGTAACGACCCGCTTGCTGTGAAGTACTTTTTTATATTATCCTGTTTTTTCGAAAATCTTAAGCTAATGGCTATTGGTACTAATAACGATATTAGTACAATAATATAATCAATTATATGAATTTGAGGATTTGTCATATTAATTTTTATTTTAATTTTTCAACATGAACATCATTTTGCCAGACTATTTCGGGCCACGAATAACTTCCAGGTTTGGTTGTTAAAAACAAATTAGGATACTCTGCAACTGCCATACGAATAATACCAACCTCGAACTCCTGCACTGGTATTAATTTTTTAACCCCCATAAGGTTTAATATGGTCGATGTGGTACTGCCCCCCTCAATCAAAAGCTCATTTATTTCAACACGTTTCATCACATCAATAATTATTTGGGCAAAACACTTCTTAATTCGCTGACCAATATTTTCTTCGGCACTGGTACGATAAGGAACAGCCAAAACCACCTTGTTATATTGTAAAATACCATCTACAATGGTATCCACCCACTTATCAAACCACAGTGTATCGTAATTTTTATTAAAATATATCTCCTCGGGCATATGCGAAAGCAAAATATCTTTCGATTTTAATTTTTCTTCAAAATCAATATCCTTAGGATATGAACTACCAAAAACAAAAAGTGCCTTTTCATTAAATACAACATCTTCATCTAACTCTTGTGGCTTAACATCAATTTTACTCTGCAAAAAAGAGTTAAAAAAACCAGAAGCACCTGCCGGCATTGTCTTCTCATCAATTTGAATACACCAGTTCGTTAAGTCGTCTAAATCAACAACATCGGCAACAACAATACCTTCGCGTGGCAATACATCCATTGCCTTTGCGCCGGTAATTAATGGTATCTGTCCGAAACCAATAATATCTTTAACCGAAGCAGACGCAACAGGATAATCGGGATCGATAGAAAAATGAGTATGATGCAATGGTTCGCCATCAATAAAATATTCACCATTACTTATTGTTCGTTTAAAAATTGGGTTTGCAGCAACAACCACCGATTTTTTAAGTTTCATCACCTCCATTTGAGCAACCAATTCGGCATAAACATTACCACGCAACACCGAATCGAGTTTTTTATAAATGTAATCGGGCTGTAACAGCATTAGTTTTGCCGTTATTGTTTTAATGGTTTTAGAAGCATCCATTGCACACATCGATCGGGTATCTGTTGCAATTACCAACAAATCTAAATCGTCGTGTTCAACCACATCAGTTTCAATAGCTACCTTCAATCCGTGACGAATGCCTATTCCTCCAATCTCGGCTGCACCTGTAAAATCATCTGCAATAACAGCAATCATTATTATTTTTTCTTACTTTTTGTTAGTTTAATAGCATATTCAATGGCGTGAAACAGGGCATCGGGACTAGCAATTCCTTTACCTGCAATTTCAAACGCCGTTCCATGGTCAACCGAAGTTCTGATAATAGGCAAACCCAATGTTATATTAACACCTTTCACACTTTTCATCGATTGATTTTTCTGATCCCAGTCAAAGCCCATCAATTTAAATGGAATATGACCCTGATCGTGGTACATTGCAACACAGCCATCGAATTTTCCTCCTTTGGCCAGCGAAAATAAAGTATCAGGAGGAACCGGACCCGTTACATTTATTCCTTCTGCTTTGGCCGAATCTATTGCCGGGCCAATCTCTTCTATCTCTTCTGTACCAAACAAACCTCCATCGCCCGAATGTGGATTTAAACCGGCCACTCCAATGCGAGGTTGTTCAATGCCTATATCATTTAATCCTCTATCAATCAGATGAATAACATCAAGCACTCTTTGTTTCTTAATTAAATCACAGGCTTGTCGCAACGACACATGTGTGGTTACATGTATTACAGCAAACCCTTCATCGACCAAAAGCATAGCATACTTTGGCGTATTTGTATAATGTGCATATATTTCGGTGTGACCCGAAAAATGATGACCTGCTTTATTAATAGCTTCTTTATTAATTGGACCTGTAACTGTTGCATCAACCTCATTTTTCATGGCCAAATCAATTGCTTTTACAACAGCCTTAAACGCAATATCACCGGCTTTAGCAGACACTACTCCTTTTTCTACAATTGAATTATCCTCATCAACATTAATAATATTAATAATACCGGCATTAAAAATGGCATGAGATACAGAAGTTATATTATTCAGCGAAATACACAATCCCATCTGCTTAATAGTTTGCACCATACAACTTAAAGAACCTATTAAAACAGGACGGCAACTCTCCAACAAATATTCATTAATCAATGTTATAGCCGCAATTTCGGGACCTATACCAGCAGGATCGCCCATGGTAACAGCTAAAAGAGGTTTATATGTTTGGTTTTTGTCCATTAATACACTATACATTTAAATCATTCATTACCTGCTCAATATTCTCCATATCTTCATTATTTACAGTAAACATTGGAGGTAATGCATATCGCTTACATATTCCTTTAATCTCCATCATCGCTTTAAGTACCGGAATCGACTGATTAATAGTCCTGTCTTTCTGATATATTGCTGATATTTCATCAACTCTTACCTGAAGTTTATTAGCAGTGTCTGAATCACCATTTATTGCAGCATCATATAAACTGCGGTACAAGCCGGGTGTCAAGTTTCCTGTTGAAGGTATAATACCATCAGATCCTTTTAAAAGCGAATAAGACGATTGGGCAGCCCATCCCAAAAGATGAGAAAAATCTTCACGATCTTTCCATAGTGCAATAGCCTTGTCTAACCTCTCAATACCACGCTCCGAATCTTTAAATCCGTAAATATTAGAATGATAACTTAACTTCTCAACTACATCAATAGAAATTGATTGTTTAGTAGTAATTGGATTGTTATACATAATTAAAGGCAAATCACAACTATCGGCCAAATTTTCGAAATAACTAAGCAATTGAGAATCACTCATAAGAAAATAAAATGGCTGATGAGCTACTAAAACATCAACTCCTAAGTCTTTATATTTTTTTGCCGCAATAATGGTTTCCGATACACAATTACCTGATATACCGGCATATAACATCCCTTTACCATTCAAAGCCTTAACAGATGCAGCAACCAATTTATCTTTCTCCTTTTCCGATACAGAAAAAGACTCACCCGTTGTACCTAAAATAAACGGATCAACTCCGGCAGAAATAAAAGACACAATGATATTTTCAACCCCGGAAACATCAATTTGAAATTTATCGTCCACTGGTGTAATCATTGGTATTATAACACCCTTATATTTTTTTTCTGTTTTCATTTCAATTTAATAAGCATTTTTGTAAATAGTAATAGCATCATCGAGCGATATCTCCTTAAGGTTATTCATCATTAACCGCGTTACCTTTAAAGCACTCTGTGCCATTTGTGTAATTTTCGACTCCTCCACCCCAAGCTCTTTCATCGACGAAGGAACTCCGCAACGTTTCAGCAAATTTTTCAATATTAAAATGCCATTTTGAGCTGTTTCAATATCATCATTACCTTCCCCTGCACCTAAGGCAACAGCAACATCAGCATATCGTTGATAATTGGCATCGAGATTAAACTCCATTACATAAGGCAATAAGAGTGCATTTGATAATCCATGGGCAATATGATATTCACTTCCTAAAGGATATGCCATGGCATGAACAGCAGCCGTATTTACAGGCCCCAAACACATACCACCATACATACTGCCTATTGCAAGATTTGTGCGTGCTTCTACATCATCGCCATTCAAAACAGCATTTTCCAAACTACCGGCTATTAAAGTAATACCTTCCATTGCAAAAGCATCCACAACCGGATGGGCATTTTTATTGCAATAAGCCTCAATGCAATGAGTCAAGGCATCAACACCTGTAAATGCTGTAATATTAGATGGCAAACCGATTGTTAAAACCGGATCAATGTAAACGTAATCAGGCACTAAAAATGGGCTTATGATACCTTTTTTTGAATTATCACTTTCGTCAAGTAAAATTGAGTTTGGCGACATCTCACTACCTGTACCTGATGTAGTTGGAGCGCAAAACAGTTTTGTTTTTCTGCCTGTTAACAAGCCAATTCCAACAACGTCTTTCAGTTTCTGATCTGAATCAATTAAAACAGCTACAATCTTTGCCACATCCATGATGCTTCCACCACCAATGCCAACAACACAATCAGTTTTAAAACCAGATGCTTTCTTTAGCAGCCCTTCAAAATCGCCAAATGTAGGTTCACCAGGCAAATCAACAGCCATCTCTACCTCTACGCCGTTCTTCTTAATTGAAGATATGACAGGATCAATATCTTTTAATACAGCACTAACTGTAATCAAAAAAACCTTCTTTATTCCGCAAACTAAAACATCATTAGCCAGTTGTTCAATACAACCAGCTCCAACCGAAACTTTACCTGGATTATATATATTAATTGCTCTCATCATTATCCCATTATAACTCTACTAGGTAGAGCTACGAACCATCAATTCTGTTTTTAAAATCATATTTACAACCGAGCGCGATGAATCATTGATTCGTTGTATTAATAACTCAGCTGCTCTTTTTCCAATTTCGTACGCCGGCTGTCGCACTGCTGTCAATGGCGGATTTAGCGATATAGACCAGTACATATCATCAAAACCAACTATTGCAACATCTTCCGGGATTTTCAAACCTCTTTTGTGGATGGTTTCCAACGCCCCAAGTGTAATCAGGTTATTACCGGTAAAAATCGCATCGGGCGGATTTGGCATATCCAACAACTCCTCACACAGTTTCGTACTGCTTTCGTGTCGCGAATCGCCATATTTTATCAAATCACTATCTATTTCAATACCATGATCGCGAAGAGCGTCGATATAACCTTTTTCGCGCTGCTGACTTGATGGTATTTGTTTCATCCCCGATATGTAAGCAATTCTTTTATACCCCTTTTTTGCCAAATGATCTACCGCCGAATAGGCTCCAGCCCTATTTTCGACCAGCACCAAATCAACATCTACATTCGCCAAACCACGGTCGACACATACAATTGGCAAGCCACTATTAACAATACCAATTACTTTTTGGTCGTTTTCATGAGCTGGTGCCGCTATTAAACCATCAATTGACTCTGACTGCAAAATATCAAGATACATCTCCTCCTTCTTCTCATCTTGTGAGAAGTTACACATTATTAAAGCATAATTATTGGCCGAAGCAATATCCTCAATTCCACGTAACACATCAACATAAAAAGGGTTTTGAATATCAGGTATTAAAACACCGAGCAAATTACTCGAAGCATTTTTATTTCTTAAACGCTTGGCGACTCTGTTAGGTCTATAATTTAATGCCTTTATTGCCTTTTCAACCTTAGCTCGGGTTTCGGGATTTACATTAGAATTCTTGTTTATTACACGCGATACTGTTGCAATAGAAACACCTGCCATTTCTGCAACCTCAGTTAAACTAGCATTTTTGTAATCGTTTTCACCCACCATAAACCCTATTATTTAAAGCTTTTAAAATAAAAAACATTAAAAAAATTGTAAACGTTTTTATTGCAATGTTAGTTTTTTTAATATAGATTTGCAAATATATTTTAACAAAAATAAACAAACACAACAATACATTTTTAATCAAACACACACTAAATCAAGCCGATAAGAAATAAAAAAATAATTCACCTATTAAATCGATATCTTAACAGAAAACAATGAAAACCTTTTCATACAATCATTCAAATAACATAAAATATTTAGCATTTATTATTTTATTCATTGCAAACATAACCGCTTCCATAGCTCAAAATACAGAGGTTATTTATTTATCAGGCAAAGGCAGTAATGATGCAAAACAATGGGATTTTTATTGTACTAAGGGATTAAATTCAGGAAAATGGACTAAAATAGAAGTGCCATCGTGTTGGGAACAACAAGGATTTGGCACATACAATTACGGATACGATAAGTCAGATGGACGTGCCGATGAAAAAGGTATATATAAATATAAATTCACAGTTCCCCAAAACTGGAAAAACAAAATCATTAATATCGTTTTCGATGGTTCTATGACTGACACTGAAGTGAAAATTAACGGCAAAATAGCAGGTTCAATCCACCAGGGATCGTTTTACAGATTTAAATACGATATTAGCAAATTAATAAACTTCAACACCTCAAATCTTCTTGAAGTTACAGTATCAAAAGTATCAACCAACACATCTGTCAATAAAGCCGAACGTAATGCCGACTACTGGATTTTTGGCGGAATATTCAGACCAGTGCACCTTGAAGCCTTTCCTCAAAACCACATTGCAAAGGTTCAAATAGATGCTAAAGCTTCAGGTGTCTTTAAGGCAAAAATACATTTACCAAAAAACTCAAAAAAAGGAAATATCTCTGTTCAAATTAAAGATACAAAAGGCAATAACATAGGCAATAGCTTCACTATTGATACCGATAACAAACAAGAAACTGCCGAAATAATAACGAAAATTTCAAACCCCAAATTGTGGTCAAACGAATTTCCAAACCTATATCTGGCAACGTTTACACTCACCCAAAATGGAGAAGTAAAACACCAAATTACCGAACGATTTGGCTTTAGAACTATCGAACTAAGGCCCAAAGACGGTATTTATTTAAATGGGACAAAAATTAAATTTAAAGGTGTTAACCGTCACTGTTTCCGCCCCGAAACTGGCCGTACCATAAACCGTCAGCAAAGTATTAATGATGTTAAACTCATCAAGCAAATGAATATGAATGCGGTTCGTAATTCGCATTATCCGGCCGATGAACACTTTTACGATGCTTGCGATTCTCTTGGCATAATGGTTTTAGATGAACTTGGGGGATGGCATGACGCTTACGACACCAAAGTTGGCTCACAACTGGTTAAAGAGATGATTGAAGTTAGCGAAAATCATCCTTGTGTTATTATGTGGGTAAATGGCAACGAAGGTGGACATAACAGGGAACTTTTGCCACTGTATAAAAGTTTTGACTTACAGCAACGTCATGTATTACATGCATGGGAAGTATTTGATGGAACCGACACCCAACACTATCGTGATTTTAACTATGGTGTTGGATCGCACTACCAGGGGCATGAAGTTGTGTTTCCAACAGAATTTTTACATGGCGTTTACGATGGTGGGCATGGTGCCGGTTTGGATGACTTTTGGACCAGCATGTGGCACAACCCTCTTTCGGCAGGTGGTTTCCTTTGGAACTTTGCCGATGAAGCTATTATTAGAAAAGATAAAAACGACTCAATCGACTCCGATGGCAATCATGGAGCAGACGGTATTTTAGGACCACATCACGAAAAAGAAGGCAGTTTTTATACCATTAAAGAGGTTTGGTCGCCTATTTATTTTGAACATCGCGAAATTACTCCCGACTTTGACGGAAATCTTAGAATTGAAAACAGGTTTTATTTCACTAATCTAAATCAATGCAAATTCGAATATACATTACAAAAAATGCAAGATCCGAATGATGGCTTACTAATCAAACCGCTATCAGGAACTATCAACCCACCAAATGTACTACCTTATAATAAAGACACATTAAAACTCAACCTTCCAAAAAAATGGTTATTATACGATATTCTTTATATAACAGCTTACGACCCATTCAACAATGAAATATACAGTTGGAGCTGGCCTATATCGTTACCTGCAAAAGTGGCTGACCGAATTGTTGATAAAAACGGTAACTCAAAACCAATTGCCCGTGAAAATGATAACTCTATTATCGTTATCGCTAATGGAGTAACTGTTTCATTCAGTAAAAAAAGCGGACTGCTTGAAAACGTTTCAAATACATCAGGATCTATTTCGTTTAATAATGGCCCGATATTATGCGAAGGTTTTACAAATTTCGCAGCCATAAGCTATCATACTGATGGAAATAATATAATTGTTAATAGCACATTTGAAAAGCAAACCAGTTTTCACGAAGTAAAATGGACTATTTATCCTTCGGGATGGATTAAACTTGATGTTGAATACTGCCCCGAAGTTGAACAGTCGGTTTTAATGGGCATTAACTTTTCATATCCCGAAAAATTAATAACCGGCATGAAATGGCTAGGAAAAGGACCTTACCGCGTTTGGAAAAACCGCATCAAAGGTACCACACTTAATGTTTGGCACAAAAAATATAACAATACCATTACCGGCGAAGCTCCTTATGAATATCCCGAATTTAAAGGATACTATGCTAACTTGTACTGGCTTACGGTTGAAACAACAGAGCAACCTTTTACAATAGTTTGTCCCGATGAAGATATGTTTTTCAGAATGCTTACACCAGACTGGCCAAAACAGCCATTCAATACGGCACCACCATTCCCCGATGGAGACATCTCGTTCTTACATGGCATTACACCAATTGGAACAAAACCACTTAGCCCTGAACGCATGGGGCCTTCGGGGCAAAAGAATATCTATTATTCCTACGAAAAACAAAGATGCAAAAACATACAATTATATTTCGATTTTAGAGTGAAAATGAATTAGTGTTTGTGTTGTGTTAATCAGGCTTCACCTGGTTGGAATTCCCCTGGTAGCTTTTGTTGCCCGGGGGATTTTTTTTAATTACAAAGTTATATAAGTTAACTTTACTTTATTTATGAGATAAAATCCAATGTTATGAAACAAATCTCCATCATATTTATAGCAATCCTCTCTTCTATTCACGTATTTGCACAAGATACCAAGCGAACTGACATCTCACTTAACAACGATTGGGTCACTATTGCAGCTGATAGCTCTGACAATTATCAGGGATTTGAAAACAATGACTTCTCAACATCTAACTGGGTTAACGTGAATATTCCCCACAACTGGGATCAGTACGAAGGTTATTTAAGAGGCAAACATGGCAATCGTCACGGATGCAGCTGGTACCGAAAACAATTTGATGGGGTTAAATTCGACCAAACTAAAAGATACTTCCTGTTTTTCGAAGGCGTAGGATCGTACGCTAACGTTTGGGTAAACGGGAAAAAAGTAGGTTACCACGCTGGAGGCCGCACTACTTTCACCATCGACATTACAGATGCCATCAACAAGGATGGTTCACCAAATATTTTAGCAGTAAAAGCCGATCACCCCGCCAAAATAAGAGACCTACCCTGGGTTTGCGGAGGTTGTTCAGATGAGTGGGGCTTTTCGGAAGGCTCGCAACCAATGGGCATATTCAGACCTGTTCACTTGGTAACAACATCAAACGTTCGCGTTGAACCATTTGGAATTCATGCATGGAACGATAATACTGTAAATGAAAAATATGCCTCCATAAATGTCACAACCGAATTAAAAAACTATTCAAGCAATAAAAAATCAATTATCATTCATAATTCGTTAATAGATAAAAACAAAAACACAATAGCTAAAACTTCTCAAAAGATAAATATTAATGCCGGCGAAATACATATTTTGTCTGGCAAATTAAATGTCAATAACCCTAATTTGTGGTCGCTCGAAAAACCTTATTTATACACTATTGTAACCGAAATAGAAGAGAACAAAAAAATCATAGACAAAACGGAAACAACTTATGGTATTCGTTGGATTGGCTGGCCACAAAACCGAAAAGATGGTACCAATACTTTTAATCTTAACGGAAAACCGGTGTTTATAAATGGAACTGCCGAATATGAACACAATCTGGGTCAAAGCCATGCTTTTTCAAACGAACAAATCGATACCCGTGTAGCTCAAATAAGAGCAGCAGGTTATAATGCATATCGCGATGCTCACCAACCTCATAATCTTCGATACCACCCCAATTGGGATAGTTTAGGAATGCTTTGGTGGCCGCAAATGGCAGCTCACATCTGGTTCGACACCCCAGAGTTTAAAGCCAACTTCAAACAATTGCTTCGCGATTGGATTAAAGAACGTCGAAACAGTCCTTCAATTATTCTTTGGGGATTGGAAAACGAAAGCCGGTTACCCACCGATTATGCAGAAGAGTGTGTGCAGATAATCCGAGAAATGGATCCAACAACATCATCGCAACGATTGGTTACAACCTGTAACGGTGGCACAGGAACCGACTGGAATGTGGTTCAAAACTGGTCGGGAACCTATAGCGGCGATCCATACAAGTACGACAAGGAAATATCTGAACAACTGTTAAACGGAGAATACGGTGCTTGGCGTAGTCTTGACTTACATACCGAGGGAGGCTTTAAGCAAGAAGATGAATATTCTGAAGACCGGATGACACAACTAATGGAAATGAAAATCAGGCTTGCCGAATCGGTTAAAGATAAATGCTGTGGCCAGTTTCACTGGATTTTCAGTTCACATGAAAACCCGGGTCGCATACAAAATGGCGAGGCCTATCGCGACATTGACCGTCTTGGACCTGTAAACTACAAAGGTATAGTAACTCCATGGGGCGAGTTTGCCGATGTCTATTACATGTACCGGTCAAACTACCTTCCGAACAATACAGAACCAATGGTTTACATCGCTTCTCACACATGGCCAAACAGATATATATCAACCGGCATTAAAGACAGCATCATCATCTATTCGAATTGCGATGAAGTGGAATTATACAATGATGTTTACGAGAAACCACTTGCCCGATTAAAACACAATGGTATTGGCACTCATTTCACATTCAACAACATTAACATACAAGCCAACATTATTGCAGCTATTGGATATGTAAATGGCAAAAAAGTGGCTAATGATTTAATTGTTTTGAATCACCTACCTCAGGCTCAAAACATTAACAAACTGCACACTAAAACTGACACAATAGTACAACCAGTTAAAGGTCAAAACTATATTTACAGGGTTAATTGCGGAGGCCCCGATTATACCGATAACTCAGGTAACATTTGGCAGGCCGATGTTCATCTCATGGACAGTTTGCATTGGGGATCAACATCGTGGACCGACAATTTTAACGGGCTACCGCATTTTTACGCCAGTCAGCGTCGCACTTTCGATCCTATAAAGGGAAGTAACGAATGGACGCTTTTTCAATCCTATCGTTATGGCCGACATCTTTTAAAATACCATTTCCCAATTGATAATGGCGATTATTTAGTGGAACTGTTTTTTATTGAACCTTGGTATGGTATTGACAAATCGATGAACTGCAAAAACTGGAGACTGTTTGACATCGCTATCAATGACCAGTGCATTGACGATTTGGATATTTGGAGTAAGGTTGGTTGTAATACCGCCTATAAATTAAAGGTTCCTGTAAGTGTTAAAAACGGCCAAATCAACATATCATTCCCCGAAGTTAAGTCGGGACAGGCTGTTATTTCGGCCATTGCAATATCAAGTAAATCTGATGGGATTAAACCGGCTGATCCATCAACTAAAACGATTATTGATTTAAACTACAAATCAATTAGCAGCAATGATAATTTAACCATTCAATCGTGGTTAGATATTGGAAATAAAATCTGGGAAAACGGGAAAAGCCAGTTTGTAAATCTGCCTCCTTATTTGTTTGCGGCCAACTGGATTCAACTTTCTACAAGTCAAAGCTGGAAATCAGTTTCGAATGTCGCATTCAAAACAAAAGAAGATGCTGACATATATATTGCAATTGACACCACTTTACTAAACTCAAATATACAGATCGGCGATTGGTCAAACACAAAAACATTTGTTTATACTAAAAATGGAAAATTACCTGTTTTTACAAAACGGGTAACGAAAAATACACTTATTGAGATACAAAACAATCTGCCGTGGGTTTTGATTGCTGCATGTCCGGTTACAAAATTAGAGAAAGCTGCCGACCAGCGCCCAATTGTTAGGTACGAATTAGACAAAGCAACCATCACGAACAACCAGTTTTTAGATTCTATTGCTAGTCGCACGTTCGTTCATTTTTGCCGTCAGATGAGTCCTCAAATCGATTGGAATATTTCAACCGGCATTGCCGACAAATACACAATCGGAATTAAGTATTACAATAATACCACTCAAAAAATTGAAGCCCGATTAATGGTTGAAACAATAACCGGTATTAAAATGATGGATACGTACATCGCCTTCGAACCTAAAGGCGATCAATGGAAAACATTCAAAATTCAAACCCCATCAACAATAAATGCAGGCGACTATGTAGTTAAACTAATAACATCGGGTCCAATGGAACTAAAAATTGACTATTTAGAGATTCAATAAATATATCAGTTAAAATAACTTCATTCTCTTTAACTGATACAAGCATTTGCTTAAATCTTATAATAGCTTTTTACTAAAAAATATCACAAACACTCTTATTTAGCAATTAAATCAAACAACAATAATTTAAAACGTACGATAATCAAATAAAAAGGCGAAAAGTAAATGTTTCTTTTCGCCTTTTTATTTATAACTAATCAATAAATTATTTCACCATAACCTTAACAAATGCCGATGAATTTTCAGAAGCAACCCGACATATATATATTCCGGGAACAATTCTGGTAGCATCAAACGATATTTCGTTTTTGCCTTTACCATAGTTACCTTGTGCAATTAAATACCTCTCCTGTCCGGTTAAATCAATAAAATCAACTTTAACATCTTCGGAAGAAGCCAAAAAGAATGTAACTTTTGACAATCCCGATGCTGGATTTGGATAAACAACAGCTTCGTCAATGGTTTTAATTACTGTTTTAACAGCTGTTGTGATACCAATGTTATTTATATACTCTTCAAGCATAGTATAACCCGATGCCGCTACTGTATTTCTATCGGTTGCACTGTTCGGATTTAAACCATTAGCTGTTTCCCAATCATCGGGCATACCATCACGATCGGTATCTGTTGGAACATCAGCAGAGTTAAAAATGTAAGCATCCCATCCTCCAACATCAGTTTGGGTGTCGATCAACCCACCTCTTGTTGTACCATTTGATGCTCGTACCGGAGCCAAACCATGTCTTACTTCGTTAATAACACGAATATCTGTCGAATCTCTTTTAAAACTGGCACCAACACCATCAAGCACTAATTCGTAAGCATCCTGAGCTGTTTGAGTAGTAACATAAGGAACTGCAAATTCGGTAGTGGATTTTATTGCATCTATTCCTCCAACTGGCAAAGTTCCATTCGGATCTATTCCTTGCCAATTATCACTTGTAACATCTGTGCTTGCTGTAACATAATTACCATCAACATAAAACACACCCCAAACACCCGCGGGCTGAGCATTACTCCCGTTATCGGGATAAGGCTGAAAAATACGATCTTTATTAGATGAATAATCAGATGCTTTGTAATAATTATTTACAAAATTATAACTACCACCTTCTCCGGCATAACCACTATTACCACCCCAATTATAAATCACATTATTCCTAAAGTCTACCAACTCAAGATCAGGCCGGTTAGAATAACGAGAACCACACATTCGCGGATTGCGACTATCGTGATGAGCTAACAAATTATGATGAAATGAAGCTGTTTTGCCACCCCATATACCACCATAACCATGCGTTCCTTTATCATGCACTGATTCCCTAAGACTTTCAGACAATATACTCCATTGAAGAGTAAAATTTGAATTATCATAAAATGATGCACATTCATCGGTACTCCAACTAAATGAGCAATGATCAATAATAACATTATTACAATACCGTCCACTCATTGCATCATCAGCAGTTGCTTTTTCATCGCCCATACGCGAACGAATGTAACGAACAATAATATGACTTGCATTCTCTGCCAATCGAAGACTATAATTCTTCAAACAAATACCATCACCCGGTGCCGTTTGACCTGCAATAGTAGTATAAGCCGGAATACTCAAAGTCTTTGTTAATTCAATAATACCACTAACTTTAAAAATAATTGTGCGTGGCCCTGTTTGCTTTAAACACCAACGTAAAGTGCCTTCGCGTGTAGTGGAATTACCGGTTTCAGTATCGGCTAACGAGTTTACGAAATAAACATTACCACCCCGTCCTCCGGTTGCATACATCCCTCCTCCTTCGGCACCCGGGAAAGCGGGTTGCTCAGCTTTTACATCTATTCCAACAAGAAATAGTGCTACAAATAAATAGAGTAAAATCTTTCTCATAATATAAAAATATAGTTACAATTCATTACATCAGTATTGAACCAAAAATTTAGTTTTACCAATTACGAACTATTAATTGCAAAGGTTTTAAAAATATTTAGATTGAAGTTGTTAATGTCAGTTTGTACTATAAAAAAACCAATTTATCTCCCTTAACCAAACAATATGCAAACACACTATAAAAACAATATTAATTACTTTAGCACATGTATTAATTGTAATTATATATAAAGGAGTAAAAATTATAATATAACATATCAGTTTTATTTAGTTAATTTCTCTACTAACTAACATCGAAAGGAGAAACCAAAAGGTTTCTCCTTTTTTATTAATACTCAAGTAAAATAAGTTATATTTTCAGGCGTAACAACATCAACGGGCAAATACTCTTTCTGATTTGGTACTTTTCCCAAAGCTAAATAATCATACAATTTACGAACAGCTATTTCAACTTGTTCAGCAGGTCGTTGCCCAAGTAAAAAACGTATATACCCGGTTCGTAAATACTTTGTGTTTTTATCTACAATATCGTATCCAACAATATTTACATTTCTGTTTTTAGTATCTTCAAAATAACGAGCAATAATATATGCTTTCGAACTGGTTATAAAAACAGCTCCAATATTTGGGTTACCTTGCACTACTTTATCGAGGGTTATTTTAATACTTTCATAATCTAACTGCTGAATTTCAATACTAATCTTCAAACCCGAATTATGACCAACATCCATAAAATAGCTTAAAAAGCCTTGTGTTCGGTTACCTAAGTGCAACCGGTTATCAAGATCCTTTGCAACATTAACAATAAGAATATCTTTCGACGCATTAGTGCCGTAATCAATTAACTGGGCAGCTATTCGTCCGCTCTGATATGCATCTTCGCCTATATATGAAAGTGCTCCTGAATCATCAATATAACTATCGATAAATAAATAAGGCAATTGAAGTTTGTGCAATTCGTTACAAAACAGCATTGACTCTTTTTTAAATATTGGAGCAAATACAACCCCATCGGGTGACATTGAAATAACCTTAGCGGTTTTAATGCGAAAATCAACTTCATTCTGAATATCGAAAGA
The DNA here is from genome assembly GCA_016933045.1 of Marinilabiliaceae bacterium. Taxonomy (GTDB): domain Bacteria; phylum Bacteroidota; class Bacteroidia; order Bacteroidales; family Marinilabiliaceae; genus JAFGBR01. The sequence continues at coordinate 93,800 of JAFGBR010000013.1, forward strand.
CACATATTCTAATGAAACCTGAAACGGAGCTATCTCTTTCTTCACTTTTTCGAACCCCTGGTAGTGCTTATACCAAAAAGATGTTTCGGGCGATGCTAAAGGCAACAATATTACCAGCTTATAATTCTGCTTTGTTTTTAAAGCCCTTGCCATTAAATTAGGCGAATATTCAAGCTCTTTTGCTATTTGCAACACTTTACTACGTGTATCTTCGGCAACCTCTCCCCTGTTATGTAATACCCTATCAACAGTTCCTATTGAAACACCGGCTATCGATGCAATATCTTTTATACGAGCCCTCTTTACCATAAATTTTATGAAAAAGGTAGGGAGAACTTCCCTACCTTATTGTAATTATCAAATTATTCGAAGTCTTTATCAGTCAATGGCTTCATTTTAGGCATTAACACATGCACAATACCTAAAATAATTAAATAACAAGAACCAGCGATTAAGAAAGCCCAAAAATAACCGGTGTTACCAGCAGAATCCAAAACCTTACCTAAAACTTTATCACCAACAATACCAGCTACTGCACCAATCATTCCACCAATACCTGTTACTGAAGCTACAGCTTTTTTAGGAAATACATCCGACACTAAAGTAAAGATATTTGCAGACCATGCCTGGTGTCCGGCTGCAGCTATTCCAATAAGAACAATAGCTATCCACTGATTATTTGTAAATGCTACATAACAAACTGGCAAAACAAGTATTGCACAAATCAAAAGAGTCATTTTTCGTGCCTTATTAAGAGACCATCCCTGTTTCATAAAATATCCTGAAATCCATCCACCTGAAATACTTCCGGCATCGGCAAGCAAATACATAATTAAAAACGGAATACCAATATCTTTTAGATTAATTCCAAATGTTGCACTTAAATATTTAGCTCCCCAGAACAAATAAAACCACCAAACTGCATCGGTAATTTTTGCAGTAGCAAATGCCCAAGTTTGACGCTTTGGTAATACTTTTACCCACGCAATTTTTTCTTTTGTCTCAGGCTCTGAATCACTATGAATATAGTCAAATTCCGCTTTTGTCAATTTTTTAGAATCCTCAGGTCTTTTATATACTTTAATCCATAAAATAACCCAAATAGTACTTAATATACCTGTTATTAAAAATGGTATTTGCCAACCAGTTCCTTCAACCCATCCTGGTTCTGTAACTTCTGTTACAATCCATCCCACTATAAAAGGAGCAGCTATGGCACCAATGCTTGTAGCGGCATTAAATAAACCTGTAGCAAAAGCCCTGTCTTTCTTTGGAAACCACTCGGCCACAGTTTTCTGTGCTGCTGGAAAGTGCCCCGACTCACCAAAACCTAATCCAAAACGAGCAATTGCAAATAACCCAACACTTGTAACTGTTATATTAAACACATTAATTTCTTGTACTACCAATGCATGTAACATTCCAAAAACGCTCCAAATACCAATAGCAAGCATGTATCCCTTTTTTGTTCCAAGTCTATCAATTATGCCTCCCATTGTTAGCATCCCAAGTGCATATGCTACTTTAAAAGCAATCATGATGTTTGCATAGTCGTTATTCGACCATTCAAATAAATTCTCCAATGTAGGTGCCATAACACCTATAATGCTCCGATCAAAATAGTTTATTGTTGTGGCGTAAACCAACATGGCCAATATCTTGTACCTATGATTTCCCACTTTCAAATTTTCCGACATCCTTTTCCTTTTTAGTTTTATATAAAAATTAATAATTAATTCCTTATTAGAGTTATAAAACCATTATTCCGACCAAATGATTGGCCAGAATAAAAAATAGTTATACGTTATAAGTTGACGAAGCAGTGGTTCCACCACGACCTGTCCAGTTTGTATGGAAAAACTCACCTCTTGGCTTATCTACTCTTTCATAAGTATGCGCTCCGAAATAATCGCGCTGAGCTTGCAATAAGTTAGCAGGTAAACGCTCCGAACGATAGCCATCAAAATACCCCAATGCAGTTGACAGTGCCGGTACAGGTATTCCATTAGTAATAGCAGCGGCTACAACTCGTCTCCATCCGGCTTGTGCAGCTTCAATTTTACTCTTAAAATATGGATCAAGAAGTAAGTTCGTCAAATCGGGGTTCTTATCAAAAGCTTCTTTAATTTTACCCAAAAATACTGAACGAATAATACAACCACCTCTCCACATCAATGCGATTCCGCCATTATTCAAATCCCAGCCATACTCTTTTGCAGCCTCTCTCATTAAAACATATCCTTGTGCATACGATACTAATTTCGAAGCAAACAAAGCTTGCATAATATCATTCACAAACGCCTTTTTATCACCACTAAACGATTTTGCCGGGCCTGATAACACTTTAGATGCAATGACACGTTCATCTTTCTGTGCTGACAAACAACGAGCAAAAACTGCCTCACCAATAAGTGTCAAAGGCACACCTAAATCCAAAGCGGCTACTCCTGTCCATTTTCCTGTTCCTTTTTGACCTGCTGTATCTAAAATCTTTTCGACAAGTGCTGATCCATCTTCATCTTTATAACCCAAAATATCACGGGTAATTTCAATAAGGTAACTATCCAAATCACCTTTATTCCATTCTGCAAACACATTATGCATTTCATCAGCATTCATACCAAGCAGTTCTTTCATTAACTGATAAGCCTCACAAATCAACTGCATGTCGCCATATTCAATACCATTGTGTACCATTTTAACAAAGTGACCAGCACCATTTTCGCCAACCCAATCGCAACATGGTGATCCATCTTCAACCTTAGCCGAAATAGCCTGAAAAATTGGCTTAACAATAGGCCATGCTTTTGGAGAACCTCCGGGCATTATTGAAGGACCTAGCAGTGCTCCTTCTTCTCCTCCCGAAACCCCTGTTCCGATATACAAAAGTCCTTTACTCTCAACATAAGCAGTACGTCGGTTTGTGTCGGGAAAATGTGTATTACCACCATCAATAATAATATCGCCTTGCTCAAGATAAGGCAATAACGATTCAATGGTTTTATCAACAGCATCACCTGCCTTAATCATCATCATTACTTTTCGTGGTTTCTCCAATGAGTTAACAAACTCTTCAACAGAATGAGTTCCCACAATATTTTTACCCTTTGCACGAGCATTTAAAAAGTCATCTACTTTTTGAGTAGTGCGGTTATAAACTGAAACCTGAAAACCTTTGCTTTCCATATTTAACACAAGGTTTTCGCCCATAACGGCTAATCCTACAAGTCCTATATCTGATTTTGCTTTCATAATTATATTGGTTTAATTATAGATTACTGATTAAATAAAATGGTTAATCGACAAAACGATCCTTATGAGCCCATAACCCAACAGCCGGATTTGATATGAAAAATATCTCTTCACCATCGGGCATAATATTAAAGCCATCTTTTAATTTTTCGGGATCATACTTTTTAATCATTTCTTCTAAAGGAGCATATTTAAAGAATACCGATTCAATTTCCTCCTTTGTTAGATGACCTGGGCAATAGGTAATTGAAAAACGCCCTTCGGAACTGCCATGGATCAAATGTGCAGCAGCACCAAGATTATTACTCAAATCTTCGTTTTCTTCAACAGCTTTTAATGTTGCAGGTGTTCCACAGTAACCATATTTTCGAATCAACTTATCAATGGTTTTATCTTCGCCAAACTCTTTTAAAGCAGGAGCCAAAACAATAAGTTCTGCACCATCGGCCATTGCCATACGCGTACGATAAATACTCTTATTGCCTAACCATGTACTTTTAAATTCAGTAGGATCGAGATATACAACCACCTTTTTAAGTGGTTTCTCAACCATTTCGAAATTAACCTTTAAAGATAAATCAGCTGCCAGTTCAAATGCTTCTGTATCATCTCCAATATATAATCCGCGGGTTTTTAACGTGCCATCTTTATCTTTTCCTACAACAGTTAAAACATAAACAATAGGCAAATGCGTTGCAAAATTATCAGAGGCATAATTTAATAATTTCCTAACAGGATTATTTGCACGTCCCATTATACGCTCCATTCCGTAGGCAGCTCCAACATAATGACTTTTATTAATGCCTTCAGAGCCACCGGTTCCCACAAAAATATTTTTATTATAATTGGCCATACCAATTACTTCGTGAGGAACAACCTGACCTATTGATAAAATCAAATCATGACCCCCATCTATCAACATTTTATTAACCTGAGCAGGCCAATCGTACGACACCCTGTTATCAGATATTTCCGCAACATAAGTTCCGGGAACCGTTCCCAATGTTACTACATCGTTTCTCCAGTCATGAATTCGAAAAAGATTTTTAGGTACATTTTTGTACATGTGTTCAATCTCATTATCCGACATCGGCACATGAGTTCCCAAAGCAGGTAAAACATCGGTTAGAGTAGTGCCATAATACTCATAAGTAAGTGTAGTTAACACCCCGGCTCTTGAATGAAAACGTGTATAATCGGGGGGAATAGCCAATACTTTATTTTTCTTACCTAATTTATCCAACGCTTCAAAAAGACCTTTTTTCAGATCTTCAGTAGATAAATCGGCAGTTTCCGAACCAAATTGATAGTATATCATCTTTTTTAGTTTTTTTGCAAAAGGCACAAGAAATAAGACCAAATAAACAAGTGAATAAATATATTTTTAAATACTTTTCACTTAACACTTATAACTTATAACCTAACACATTTTTAAACTCCACTATAAGCACTAAATCCACCATCGACAGGAACAACAATGCCTATAATAAACTTCGACCAGTCTGATAAGAGATATAAAAGAGTTCCGGTTAGTTCGTCCGGAGTTCCATAACGTTCCATTGGAGTGCCGTTAATAATTTTTTGTCCACGAGGTGTTGCCTCTCCTGTTTTTTCATCAATAAGTAAAAAACGATTTTGGTTTGTTAACAAAAAACCGGGAGCAATAGAGTTTACTCTAACGCCGGTTTTAGCAAAATGAACCGCCAACCATTGGGTAAAATTGTTTATTGCTGCTTTTGCCGCTGAATAGGCAGGAATTCTGGTTAAAGGACGGTATGAATTCATCGATGAGATGTTAACAATACCGCCAGTTTGCCGGGCAACCATATCTTTTGCAAACACCATTGAAGGTAATAAGGTGCCTTTAAAATTAAGATCAAATACCTTATCAAACCCTTCTAGTTGCAATCCGAAAAAAGTATCATCAGGAGTGTTTAAATCAGCAGGTTTCATTTGCTCAACCTTTGTAGTAGCTGTAGCAGCATTACCACCTGCTCCGTTCACAAGAAAATCGACTTTTCCCAGTTTTTCGTTGATGATTTTTTTTGCTTCTTCGAGTGATTCTCGACTTAACACATTGGCCGCTAATCCAATTGAAGTAACATTATATGTTTTTTCAATTTCATCGGCAACAACTTTAGCAGCTTCCTCGTTCAAATCGAGAATAGCTGTTTTAATACCTTGCTCGGCCATTGCCTTTGCCATTGTTGAACAAATGACACCACCACCACCTGTGATAACGCCAACTTTTCCTTTGAGATTTAATTCACCAAATTTTGTACTCATCATCAAACTTGTTTTAGTTAGCCCGGCACCTTAATTTAGCTGTATTAAGGCGCCCAGGACAATAGGATTATTTCTTAACTTTTTGAATGGTAGCCATTAGCTCTTTTACCAAATTAGCCAATGCTACGTAATTTTTTGCTTCCATAATGTCTTTTGGGAATAAATTAGATCCCATACCAACACATGTAACACCCGCATCAAACCATCCTTTAAGGTTTTCTTCCGACAAATTAACACCTCCGGTAGGCATAATATTTGTCCAGGGCATTGGAGCTTTTACTGCCTTAACAAATGATGGACCACCAATTTCAGAAGCAGGGAATAACTTCACGATTTCGGCACCTAATTCCTGTGCTTTGCTAATCTCAGAGATTGTTCCACAACCAGGAGACCATGCAACACCACGACGGTTACACATTTTAGCCATATCTTCATTCAACAAAGGAGCTACAATAAAGTTAGCACCTGCCTGAATATACAATGCAGTAGTTGCTGGTTCAACTAACGAACCTGCACCTAAAATCATTCCGGGAAGTTCTTTCAATGCATATTTATTTAACTCACTAAAAATTTCATGAGCAAAGTCTCCTCGGTTCACAAATTCAAACACTCTAATTCCACCTTCGTAACATGCTTTCACCACGTTTTTACACACATCAATATCTGAATGAAAAAATACAGGAACAACACCTGTCGATTTCATTGCTGCAAAAACTTCACTACGACTATATTTTGCCATTATTTTTTAAAATTTAAAGACTGAAGACTTTAAGACAGATAGAAAAAATAATTTTGTCTTATCTATCTGTCTTCTGTCTATTTTTTCTAATTTCTATTATTCTATCACTATCTGCTTACACGTCCTGAAGCGTCACCTCCCATAAGCTTCTCTACCTCATCAACTGTTACCTGGTTAAAATCACCATGAATAGTGTGTTTCAAACAAGAAGCTGCGGTGGCAAAATTAATTACGCTTTGCATATCATCTTTGTAGGTTAATAATCCGTAGATTAATCCACCCATAAATGAATCACCACCACCTACACGGTCAACAATGTGAGTGATTTCGAACTTAGGAGCCTCGTACATTTTCTCGCCGTCGAACAATACGCCCGACCATGAGTTGTGACTAGCACTGATAGACCCACGAAGAGTTGTAATCACTTTCTTAACTCTTGGATATTGCTTCATTATTTGTTTAGATACACTTTCATATGCAGCAGCTTCGACATGCCCCCCTGTAATATCAACACCTTCTGGTTTGATACCAAGAACCATCATTGCATCTTCTTCGTTACCTAACACGACATCGCAACCGGCTACTAATTCAGGCATTACTTCACCTGCTGTTTTACCATACTTCCATAAGTTTTTACGGTAGTTTAAGTCACATGTAACTGTTACTCCTTTCTTGTTCGCTGCTTTAATTGCTTCTAAACAAGCATCTGCAGCACCTTGAGAAACAGCAGGTGTAATACCAGTCCAGTGAAAAACATCAACACCGTCAAGAATTTTGTCCCAATCGAACATGCCTGCTTTAACCTCAGCAAAAGCAGATCCTGCACGGTCATAAACCACCTTACTAGCACGAGCAACAGCGCCGGCCTCTAGAAAATATATTCCTAACCTATTCCCCCCCTCTAAAACCTCTTTAGTATCAACACCGTATTTATTCAACTCCATACGGCATGCCCTTCCAATGTCATTTTTAGGCAAGCGGGTTACGAAAGAAGCATTAATGCCATAATTCGCCAGCGAAACGGCAACATTTGCCTCTCCCCCACCATAAGTAGCTTCTAACGAAGTTGCCTGGTTAAAACGTTCGAAACGTGGTGTCGCCAGGCGCAACATAATCTCACCAAATGTGACAACTTTTGGTCCCATAATCCTTAAGTCAATTAAAATTTAAAGTAATTTTTAGCATTATAATATGAAATACCTTCAATAGCTGGTTTTAATAAAGAATCGTCGTTTGGAATATGTCCCTTATCAACTTCTGATCCGAAATAATCACAAACAATACGACGGAAATACTCATGACGAGGATATGATAAGAAACTACGTGAGTCTGTAACCATACCAACAAAACGAGTTGTTAATCCTAGTGCCGATAAAGCTTTTAGGTGCTCTTCCATTCCGGTTTTCTGATCGAGAAACCACCAGGCTGCACCATACTGAATTTTACCCGGGGCTGAACCATCATTGAAGTTTCCAATCATGGTAGCCATCATCTCATTATCGGCAGGATTTAAGTTATATAAAATAGACTGAGCCAATTGATCACCTGCATCTAAAGTATCTAAGAAACGCGACATTTTAAAGCTATCCTGTGGGTTTCCTATTGAATCCCAACCGGTATCAGGCCCTAACTGAGTAAACTTACGTGTATTATTGTTACGCAATGCACCTACGTGAAACTGCTGAGTCCACCCACGTTTATGGTTCATTCTACACAATTCCAACATCACTGCTGAAATATATTTCTCAGCTTCATCTACTGAAATCATTTTTCCAGCTAATAACTTAGCAAAAATAGTATCAATTTCAGACTGAGTAAATGCTGCATAAAAAAAGCGATCCAAACCATGATCAGAAAGCTTACATCCAACCTCGGCAAAAAATGCATGACGCTTATCCAAAGCTTCAATTAAACTTTTAAAGTCTTTAATATCAATATCTGATACTTCGCCCAATTGTTTCAAATATGCATTTAATGCAGATGGATCTTCTGGTTTAACAACCTTATCAGGACGCCAAGTTGGTAATACCTTAATTTCAAAATCCTTTTTCAATTTTAAATGAAACTCCAACGAATCGATTGGATCATCAGTAGTACAAACTACTTCCACTTTCATTTTTCTCAACAAATTACGAGTACTGTATTCTGGAGTACTCATCAATGAGTTTGCCTTATCGTAAATTGCTCGTGCTGTTTTTGGAGATAATTGTTCGTGAATATCAAAATATCTTGCCAGCTCTAAATGAGTCCAGTGATATAAAGGGTTACCAATTGTGTAAGGAACTGTCTCAGCCCATTTTTCAAACTTCTCCCAATCAGATACTTTACCAGTACAATATTTTTCGTTGATACCGTTTGATCGCATTGCACGCCACTTATAATGGTCACCTTCAAGCCAAATCTGTCCAATAGTATCAAACTGTCTGTCAATAGCCATCATTTCGGGCGACAAATGACAGTGAAAATCAATGATTGGAAGCTTCTCGGCATAATCGTGATACAGTCGTTTTCCTGTTTCACTATGCAAGATGAAATCGGGATGAATAAATTGTTTCATTTTATATATATATTAAATTTTTATACTATTAAATCAAAAAATAAATTCTTCGTGAACGAACACGAAGATAATATTCTATTTAATTTTTACACACTTTTTTTTAAAAATAAACCATTTATTTACTTACTATCCACAACTTACATTAATGTTAAAATAATAATTGTCATATCAATACTAACACCAATCGTTCATATAAACATCATTTTATTCTATATATAAAACAAACGTTTGTACAATTTTTAAATATTTAATTCAATTTCGATAAACTATTAATATACACCTCAATATTTGTATACTTTTTATCCAAATCATATCCAACCGCATCTTCTTTATTACTAGCATTTAACCCTTTTTTATTTTCCCATTCATCAGGCATTCCGTCTTTATCAGAATCCATTTTAGGTGATTGAACAACTAATTCAGGGTAACCTCCTACATCATTCTGACTATCGATTATTCCAAATCGGCCATAGGTAAATGTTCCCTTTCGCACCTCATCAATAATTCTCATATCAATTGAATCGCGATGTAAACTGGCACCAACAGTTTTGAGAACTTTCTTATATACCTTTTGTGCTTTTTGCACATTCATATCTGATATTTTGATATTAGCATTGAGCAAAACACTATCAATATCGGCTTTATTGTCGAACTCAATTGCTAGCTTATTATTTTTTGTAACCTCTTTTCGGTTAGCCATTACATTTTCTGCAAATAAAAACTTCCCAAATGGTTTATATGGTTCAAAAAATGTTTTATCTTCTTTTTTCGAAGTAGCAGGTCCCGGTTTTAAATAATTACCCATAATAATGTAACTTCCTTGTTCACCTGCATACATGCATGTTTCGCCCCAATTATAAACAACATTATTTACTATTTCGGCCTTTTCATTGCTTTCCTTACTACCAAATCTACTGCCATTTAAACGCGGATTACGACTCACATGGTGAGCCAGTAAATTATGATGAAATGAAGCCCCCATTCCACCCCAAATTCCACCATAACCATGTTCACCCTTATGATGAACCGATTTATTAAAACTTTCAGTAATCAAACAATTTTGCAAAGTAAAATTTTCAACATCATAAAACGAACATACCTCATCGGTTGCCCAACTAACACTACAATGGTCAATGATAATATTCTTTTGCTTTTTTCCGGTCAACGCATCAAGTTCTTTATTAGCACTATCGCCCGGACGAATACGCAAATAACGAATAATTACATTATCGGCACTTACTTTAATTCCATAATTACGTAAACAAATTCCATCACCGGGTGCTGTTTGTCCTGCAATGGTAATATTATCATTATTAATATCTAACGATCTGTTCAAGTCGATATAACCACTCACTGCAAAAACTATTATACGAGATCCTTTTTTTTGTATTCCGTCACGAAGACTTCCAGGCCCGTCATCATTCAAATTAGTAACTGTATATACAATACCAGCTCTTCCTCCGGTTGTATATTTGCCTGCTCCTTCGGCTCCAGGAAAAGCCAAACATAAATCATTTGAACCTGCATTTATAACACTTGAAACCGACAACAATAAAAAAACCAAAAAAATAAATTTACCCACGCTATTCATATAATAAAAATTTTATTAATATATTTCCAAACAACTGTTACACACCTCACAATAGCATAATCTACTATCAGAATGATAGTTCCTTACAATTAAAAAACAGAGTTGAAGATATATCATTTGTGATGCAATAACAAAACCAAAAAACACCAATAAAAATACCTTTACAAACCAAATATCAATTGTAATTAACTAACATATTGAACGTTTCACAAAACATTAAAAAAAAAACAAAAAACAATCATCAAAAAAATTGATAATTTATACTACCAAAAAAGTTATTTATAACCACATATTTTTATAGAATCGACAAAAAACTATCCTAATAAAAGCAAAAAAATGTTCATGAAATATAAAATGAAACTTATCTTTGAATAAACCTAGCAAAGCATTTTAACTATTTGTTGAATTTATTAAATAATGAGAAAAACATTTTTTTTATTATTATTTGTTTTTTCTACAGGAATCATTAGTCAAAACATACAAAAATTTGAACACTTCAACTCACAGGACGGCCTTTCGCAAAATACCGTTTTTAGTATACACTGCGATAGAAAAGGTTTTTTGTGGATTGGCACATGGAATGGATTAAACCGCTTTGACGGACACCAATTTAAATTATTCAAAAACCCACTTAACAGTACCAGCGGATTATTTACCAACAATAGAATTATAAACATTTGGGAAGACAAAAAAGAGATGATATGGATGCAAACATACGACCATTTCTATCACTTTCTGAACCCACAAACCGAAACTACCGAAACATATCCTACTTACAACGCCAATAGCAATAACGAAAAAAGTGTTGGCTCAAGTTTTCTTCAATATTCCGATTCTATAATAATGATAGGTTCTACAAATTCAGGTATCCACATTTTAAAATATAACAAAACAAAAAATATTTACCAATCAACATCGTTCGACACAAAAACTCAAAAGTCAATATCGGATAATTATATTAAATTAATACATGCCGACCACAACAAAAACATTTGGATTTTAACCGACAGGGGATTAAACCATATTACTGCTGAAAATATTAATCAAAATAAATATATATTTCAACATATTTTTTTAAATGTATCATTTTCAAATACCGTTGCTGAAAATAACGATGAAATATGGTTTGGAACTAACTCCCACGGCATTTTAGTTTATAATAAAAACACACAAAAATACTCATTTATTAATCCCGTATCCGAAAATAAACACTTACCTGGTGCAGTTAATCACATAGTATTTATTAACGATAATTCATTTTTAACATCGTTTGAAGATAAAGGACTATACCTTTATAATAATGATGATAAAAAATGGACAAAAATTATTTTTCATGGTAAAAGTGCCGAAAGTATTTATATAGATAAATTTAAACAAGCTTGGATTACAGCAAAAGAATTTGGCTTAACCCGACTTGATATTAAAACCTTAAAAACAAATTATTACAAACTCACCCCTATTGAAAGCGATTACATAACTGATCTGGAAAGACCCTACTTTTTCGAGGATTCAAAACACCAACTATGGATTGGGTTACATGGTTCGGGACTTGCATTTTATAACAGAAAAAATGATAAATTTCATTTTTTCAGAAACAACCCAAAAGATCAAACCAGCATTGGCTCAAATATTGTTCATTGTATTAACGAAGACAAATCGGGGCAGTTATGGCTAGGAACAGGTCAGTATAAAGGTGGTTTAGAAAAGGTAGTATTTAACAATCCTGCAATTACACATAAAATAACCGAAAATGAGTATACCAATCTTTTTACAAATGTTGTAAGAGCAATGGAAGAAGATAAAAACGGTAATATATGGATAGCATCTAAATCGGGGAAAATATACATTTACAACTCAAACCTTGAACTTATACACATACAAAAGTTATATTCAAAATCAATAAAAACATATAGTGGAAACAACGTTTACAGCATTTACCAATCAAAAAACGGATATATATGGCTTGGATCAAAAGGTGAAGGAATTGGCCGAAGTACAGAAAAAATCAATACTAATACTAATTATTCCAATATTACATTTAAATGGTATAAAAATGATCCTGAAAATCCAACATCTATAAGTAGCAACAATGTTTATTCGATTACCGAAGATGAAGACAACAATTTATGGATAGGTACTTTTGGAAACGGAATAAACCTAATAAATAGTAAAAATATTGAATACCCAAAATTCGAAATATTCAACACCTCAAACTCAAACATAAGCAGTAACTCCATAAGACATCTTCATATCGACTCCCACCAAAACCTATGGGCTGCAACGGTTTTTGGCGTTAACTTTTTACACCACGACAGCATTCGAACTAAATCATTTACCTCAATATTACACAATAAGAACAACCCCAATAGCATAAGTTATAATGATGTAATACACATTTACGAAGATAGTAAACAAAGACTATGGTTCTCGACAATGGGTGGAGGGGTGAATGTATTAGAAGACTTTTCCTCCCCAACAGCGGCTAACTTTAAAACTATTACAATGAATGATGGCCTCTCAAACGATGTTGTTTTTGGAGTGTTAGAAGATACAGATGGTAAATTATGGTTTAGTTCGGAACACGGCCTAAGCCGATATTCACCCAAAGAGGCAAATTTTGCTGTTTACACCGAAAATAACGGACTTAGTTTTAACAACTTTTCGGAAAACACATGCTTAAAAACTTCAAAAAACCAGTTGCTTTTTGGTGGAAATCTCGGGTTTATTTCAATTAACTCCGACAAGCTAAAAACCACTGAAATACATTGTAACATTGAACTGACCAGTTTTCTTCTATTTAACGAAGCTGTAACTCCTAACTCTGAAGCATCACCATTAAAAAAAGCAATCTCATACTCCGACAGTATTACCTTACGCCCAACTCAGTCAAGTTTTTCTATTGAATTTTCAACATTAGACTATTTAGACCCCGGCAACATACAATATGCTTATAAATTAACAAATTTCGACAAAGACTGGAACTACATTGGCAACCAAAATAAAGCAACTTATACCAAGTTACCACCTGGCAAATACACATTTATGGTTAAATCGACCAATAGAAATGGTTTATGGAATGAAAACGATATAAGAACTTTACAAATAACACTTCTCCCCCCTTGGTATCGTTCAAACTATGCATATATAGGGATTACAGTTTTACTGTTAATAATAATTTTTACAGCACAAAATATTAAATCAAAACTCGATAAATACCGCCAGGATTTACAACTTGAGAAAAAAATTAATTTAGTAAAACTACAATTTTTTACAAATGTATCGCACGAAATAAGAACTCCACTTACGTTAATAATTGGACCAATTGAAGATTTATTGATGAACAATGACATTAACGAATCTGTAAAAAATAAACTAAAACTTATTCAGCGAAACACTAAAAGAATGCTTCGCCTTACCAACCAACTACTCGATTTCAGAAAGGTTCAAAACAACAAAATGCAATTAAAAGTTAAAGAGATCGATATTGTTTCGTTTGCACATGATATATTTAAAAGTTTTGAACCATTAGCCAATCACAAAGGGATAATATACACTTTCGAAAAGACTATTGATGCCTTAAGTGTATGGGTTGATCCGTCTCAATTAGATATAATTATTTACAACCTTCTTTCGAATGCTTTAAAATTTACAGACCTGGGTAAAAATGTAACCCTGAAAATTTCGCAAAACAACCAGCTAAATAATGTAGAAATATCAGTTATTGATGAAGGAAAAGGAATACCATCCAATAGCCTGAATGAAATTTTTACACGGTATACCATACTAAGCGATCACGAACTATCGGGTACAGGCATAGGACTTTCACTATCGTACGAACTGGCCAAATTACACGGAGGGGAAATTAAAGTAAAATCAGAAATAAATAAAGGCAGCACATTTACTCTCGTATTACAACTTGGAAAAAAACACTTAAAAAAGAACAAAAACATAAAAATAATTGATTCAAACAGTATAGAATCAGAATATAACACCAGCTACACCTCCGATAACGAAATAATAGAAATAACACCTAATGCTAACGCCATAAATGAAATACCCGAACTTAAAGCTCTAATTGTTGAAGACAACAGCGAAATACTAGATTATATTGAGCAGGCTCTACGCCCCGATTTTCAATGTATTTTAGCTCAAAACGGAGAAGAGGCACTTCGTTTATTGGAGGATAATAATCCAGACATTATAATTACTGATATTATGATGCCTGTAATGGACGGAATTGAATTAACAAAACAGTTAAAAAGCAAATTTGAAACCTGTCATATTCCAATTATTATGCTTACTGCTAAAACAGATTTTGAAGACCAAATTGATGGTATCGAAACCGGAGCCGAAGCATATATTAAAAAACCATTTAACACAACACATTTAAAAACAGTAGCAACAAACCTTATTAAACAACGGAAAAAAATTATTGACCACTACCAGTCATCTGGCTATCAAATAAACCCCAATACTTTAAAAATCAACTCTAAAGACGAGGATTTCTTAAAAAAATTAGTTAATTATGTAGAAGAAAACCACTCGAAAGAGATCACCATTGACCAACTAGCCGAGTATTGTTGCCTTAGCAGAACTGTTTTTTATAACAAAATAAAAGGTCTTACCGGCTCAAGTCCAATTGAATTCTTACGAGAGTTAAAACTAAAAATTGCAGCCCAATTACTTGAAAAAGGGTTTAATGTATCGGAGGTTGCTTTTCAGGTTGGTTTTAACGATGTAAAATATTTTAGCAGACAATTTAAATCATTATTTGGTCATTCGCCTAGTAAACATGTTCAAACAAAAAACAACGAATCCAAATAATCAACTTTAATAAAAAATTAACACGAGCATGATTCGTTAATTTATAATACAGATGAAAATTCATCATGCGAATTACATCTGAACTTATTCAATAAATAATTACCGATGAAACAACTTGGAAAATATTCTCTTGGCGTTGGCGATCGTTTCGGACACCAAGCAAAAGCACAGTTAAAAGCCATTATGGAAATGAAAAAACATGGCATTGACATTACGCCTGTGTGGAACAAATCAAACCGGGAACACGAAATTATTGGCACTCATCCCGACGACGTTCGAATTGAAGCTGATGCTGCAACAAAAGAACTAAACTGGAAAAACAATTATTTCGTTGATGCTGACCACATAAACCTAAACACTGTTGAAAAATTTATTCCAAGCAGCGACTTTTTCACCATCGATGTTGCTGCATATATTGGCAAAGAAGCAGATAAAAAAGATATTGAAGCATTTTTAGACAAATGCGAAAAATATTATGGCGAATTATCAATACCCGGAATCAGTCACAAATTTATAATTACTAAAGAATTAGTTAAAGGAGTTGCTGATCATTATTTATTTGCTGCACAAAAAGCAAGTGAAATATATAAAATAATTGAAGGAAAAAAGGGAAAAGGAAATTTCATAACTGAAGTATCGATGGATGAAGTACCAAACCCTCAAACACCAATTGAACTATTTTTCATTTTATTTATGCTGGCCGAAGAAAAAGTACCAGTACAAACTATTGCTCCGCGTTTTTCAGGTCGTTTTAATAAAGGAGTAAACTACGTTGGTGATCCATCTCAGTTTGCCAAAGAATTTGAAGAGGATATTTTGGTACTTGACTATGTTGTTAAAGAATTTGGTATTCCAGCCGAAATAAAATTAAGTGTTCACTCTGGTTCAGATAAATTCTCAATTTACCCACATATTGGCAGTATTATTAAAAAACACAACAAAGGAATACATGTTAAAACAGCCGGAACAACATGGCTCGAAGAAGTAATTGGTTTATCA
Organism: Marinilabiliaceae bacterium; assembly: GCA_016933045.1. Taxonomy (GTDB): domain Bacteria; phylum Bacteroidota; class Bacteroidia; order Bacteroidales; family Marinilabiliaceae; genus JAFGBR01. The sequence continues at coordinate 110,048 of JAFGBR010000013.1, forward strand.
ATGGCCGATGGCGAAGCTCTTGCTTTTGTTAAGGCAATTTATAGCAAAGCATTAGATAAAATTGAAGAGCTTTGTGCTCCTTACGCCGATGTTATTGACATTGATTCTACAAAACTACCATCGAAAGAAGAGGTTAATAACTGGAGTGCTGAAAAAATGGCTGCAACTCTGCGACATATTACAGATAATAAAGATTACAACCCAAACCTTCGTCAATTAGTTCATGTAGGATATAAACTAGCGGCCTTACAAATTGACAAATACAACAATCTGCTCGAAAAATATGAGGATATTATCTCTTCATGTGTTTTTGAGAATATTTACGACCGTCATCTTTGTAGGTTATTCAACATCTAACAAAAAAGCTGCCTTCGGGCAGCTTTTTTTATTATAATTTATCGGGCAAATAATTACAAACAAATAATAAAAAAACATATAACAATCTCATTATTAGAAATGTATTTTAAAGATGACAAAAATATTTCACCCGCACATTAACTCATAAAATTATAACTTCTTAAAACTATATAAAAACACATCGTTTTCGCAAACAGATACCTTTTGTTTAAAATTACCATCGTTAAAAACTTCAACAATTTCAGACATAACAGGATCCCCGTTACAGGTTCTTTTTAAAAAATCAACTTCGGTCTTTGTCAACTGATCCGGTTTACCCATCTTAACGTATAATGAGTAAGCATCATTACTCATATACCCAATACGAAAAATATCTAAAATATATTTTCCAGATGGAATACCGGAAACATCTATCGTAACAACACTCTTTTCTTTTGCTGGCAAATCACGAATGTAATACTGTTGATTATTAATTGAATCATCGGGAAGCGTATACGTAAAATCCCAAAACAACAATTGAAAATCACCTGTGTTAGATTTACAGGCATATGAAGCATTATCGTCATTTAATAATTCCGTTTCGCCCAGTTTATTTAAAAATGAATAAGCATGATAAGCCGGTTTTTTTATTCCTTGAATATTCATTAAACCAAACCCACCATGAAAAGGAGTAAAACGTGGCCCAGCTTCTTCGAAAATATCAGTAAATACCCAATACGACATTGAATTTGTTGCACATCCTATTTGTTTTAATTTATTTAGAATATATGCCGCTTCATGATAACTGTCATGCAATGGATCGGCAGGTGTATATGACGAACTCCATTCAGTATAATGCAATTCAAGATTTGGCATTAAAGACTCTGATATTTCATTTCGAGATTGAATAACATCATTACTCACACTCCAATCATTCTTACTCAGGCGGGTTCCGGTTGATCCAAACTCATCTAAAAAACCGACATCAACACCATAAGCATGGGTGCTAATAAAATCGAGAGGTACACTGTTTTCGCTACAAAATAGTATCATTTCGGGCTCCCACGCTGCCCCAGCCGTAGCTGGCCCTCCAACTTTTAAAGCAGAATTTACTCGTTTAACAGCAATAGCCGCATGTTTGTAAAGTTTAAAATAATCGTACTGTGTACCTGTCCAAAAACCAGGTGTTAAATTTGGTTCGTTCCAAACTTCGAAATACCAGTCTTTAACCTCATTTTCGCCATAACGTTCAACGAAATGCTGAACCAAATTAAAAATAAGCCCCTCCCATTTGGTATAATCTTTAGGAGGTGTAACATTACCTCGCCACCAAAAAATAGTTTGATTTCCACTGGCCATTGACGAAGGCATAAAACCTAATTCAACAAATGGTTTCATCCCAATTTCAATAATATAGTCGTATAAAACATCAACATATTGATAATTATAAATCGGATTTCCATCTTTGTCTTCTTTATAAATTGCCATATCGTCGGTTAAAAGACCATGCATTCGTATATACTTAAAATCACAATCATTTTTTAAAGTTTTCAGTTGCATTTGCCAGTCGGCTCTTAACCCCTCATTAGCACGTCCGGCTCCAATACACTCTTTAAACATGGTACAAAAAGAACCCTTTTCGTTTTGCAGATTAACAGAAATATTTCGTGTTTTCATTTTAACTGCTCCATTCGCTAATATATAAGGTATTGAAACCAAAATTAACAATGCTAAAACCAAATTTTTAGTATTTAATATATGTATCATTTTGTAATAAAGCTTATTAATTAATATATAGTATTTTAAATATAACATAAATGACTTTTTTTTACTAAAATTCATTCAAAATAAAAAAAGACTACTTTGAAATTTGTTGAAAAACATTACTTTTGCCAAATCCAATGAAAAAAAACAAAAAGCAATGTCAAAAATCAAAAAAGAAAATACAGAAGATAGTTTTGAAAACGTAGAAAGTGCTTTGACAAAAACAGAGCAGTTTATTGAAAATAATCAAAAAAGAATCTCTGCTGTTGTGATAGCTATTCTTATTGTTGTAGGTGGTTATTACGGCATTAAAAAAATGCATTTACAACCTAAAGAAAAAGAGGCTCAGGAGAGTATATTTTTCGCACAGGAATACTTTGCAGTTGATAGTTTTCAATTAGCACTCGATGGTGATGGCAGCAGACTGGGATTTTTAGATATTATTGATGATTACGGTTTTACAGATGCTGGAAATCTGGCTAAATACTATGCTGGTATTTGCTATCTAAACCTTGGACAATTTGAAACAGCAATTGATTATTTAGAAGATTTTTCGGGAGAAGACCAGATTATTTCAAAAATTGCCATAGGTGCTATTGGTGATGCGTATGTAGAATTAGGCAATAAAGAAGAAGCTTTAAAATATTATCAGGATGCAGCAGAGGGTGATAATGAATTTACGGCTCCTGTATATTTATTAAAGTTAGGCGAATTACAAGAAGAACTCGAAATGCACGAAGATGCCCTGTTGTCATACAACACAATAAAAAACAATTTTAAAAATAGCAACGAAGGTCGTCAAATCGAGAAGTATATTTCGCGTGTTGAAATAAATTTGAATAAATAAATCAATATTTTAAATATTTAGGTTGTTGCATTAATAATGCAACAACTTTTTTTTATAAAAAAAATGGCTACAGCATTAAAAAACCTTTCGGATTACGACAAATCAAAAGTTCCGAATGCTTTGAACATGAAATTTGGCATTGTGGTTTCGGAATGGAACGAAAAGATTACAGAAGCATTATACAATGGAGCATTCTCAACATTAGTTGCCAACGGCGCTTTGCCCGATAATATCTTAAAAAAATATGTTCCCGGAAGTTTTGAACTTACCGCAGGTGGTAAAATTTTAGCCCAAAATACCGATGTAGATGCTGTTATTTGTTTAGGATGTGTGATTAGAGGTGGTACACCTCATTTCGATTATGTTTGTAATGGAGTAACTCAAGGCATTACTGAATTAAATATAAAATTTGATATCCCGTTTATTTTTGGATTATTAACAACCGATAATGAACAACAAGCACTTGACCGGGCTGGAGGTATTCATGGCAACAAAGGTGACGAAGCTGCAATTACTGCAATTAAAATGGTAGCTTTTAAACAATCACTTCGAAAATAGTTTATTAAAAATTTGAATCTAAAGAAACTGCGGGCAATTCAATTCTAAAAATTGCCCCCTTTCCCAACCCACTCTCAATTGTAATTGTTCCATTATTTTTATCAATCATCTCTTTAACAAGCGATAAGCCCAAGCCGGTTCCTTTTTCGTTGTTGGTTCCAAGTGTTGTTAAAAATGATTCATTATTAAATAACTCTTTTTGTTTTTCAGTACTAATGCCAATACCCGAATCTTTAACTACAATAGTTTTAAAATTTGAATTTTCATTATTCTCCTCGAAACATTCAATAATTCCATTTTCAGGAGTAAATTTAATAGCATTATGAATGAGATTTCGAATAATAAATTTTAGCATATCATAATCGGCATAAACACATAATTGTGGAGAAAAACCATTTTTAATAATCAACTTTTTATTTCGTATTAATTGATGATAATATGAAAAAACCTCAGAAACAATGGTATAAGGTGAAATATATTCCTTTTTAGAATTAAGTTTTCCCAACTGAGATCGACCCCATGTTAATAAATCCTCGAGAAGTTTATATGTATTTTCGCCGGCAATTAAAATCTGATCGATATACTCCCGTATCTCATTTCCCGATAATTCACTCAGTCGGTCACTTAATAGATTAGCAAAACCTAAAACTACGCCAAAAGGATTTTTAATATCATGAGCTATAATAGAAAATAATTTATCTTTTGTGCTATTTAATTCTTTAAGCATTTGTTCATTTTTCAGGATTTGCATTTCAATTTTTTTCTTTTCGTCAATATCAGCAACTAATCCTGCGGCTTCAATAATTTCGCCATTCTCATTTTTTATGGGCGACAAATATAAACTCCCCCAAAATACCGATTTATCTTTCTTTATATATTTTTTTTCAATAGAACAATTAAGAATCTCACCATTAAAAAGCTGAGAAATCATTTTTGAGGTTATATCAACACTTTCGGATTCGGTAATGTCATAATTAGTTAAATGAAGTAATTCATCCTCAGAATACCCTAATAATTCGGCAAATCGACTGTTAACAAAAACAAATTCATTGTTTTTATTAACAACACCAATACCAACAATATTAGTATTAACAATTGCATCAAGTTTATTTCGGTTTTCGATTAATTCACGGATTGTATTTTTGTACTCCGTAATATCATAAAACAAAGAGCAAAACCGTTTTTCTTCAATTGGAAATGTTCGAAATGAAAGATGCCTATCAGTTTCGGAAAGATAAAAATCAAAACTTTCTTTATCTTTTAAAAAGGAACCCGATTTTATAATTAACTTATGAAATGAAGGATATAAATTACTATATCTCAACCCAACTAAACCTAATCGACTAAATATTGTACTTGCAATAGGATTAGCCTTGATAATTAATACATCAATGATACTATTTTTGTTTTTATCATAAATAGGTTCTGATATTATAATACCTATCGGAGCATTACTAAATAATTCGTTTAAAAGAAATTGTTCTTTTTGAATTTGATCTTCGAGATTACGTTTATATGTAATATTTTCTTTAACTGCAATAAACCCGGTATGATCTCCTTCATTGTTTTTTATTGGTGAAATTTTCGCCTGTTCCCAAATCAATGTACCATTTCTGGTTTTGTTTCTGAAAATCCCTTCCCATGTATTACCCGAATTAATAACCTCCCACATATCCTGGTAAAAATCATTATCGTGATAACCACTTTTTAAAATAGAGGTTCGTTTTCCTATTGCTTCATCAAGAGTATATCCATAGAGTTTTTCAAATGCTTTATTGGCATAAACAATTATTCCATTCTTATCGGTCATAACCACAACACTGTCTGTTGAGTCTAATGCAAACTGAAGATCCTTGCTTGAGATCATAACTGTGTTGATTCTATTGTGTTAATTAAGTTAGCTTATTAAAAATATACTATCAAATCACCAATCTATATTTTTCTATTGTTAATCAAATGTTTACCGGGTAAATACCCATTTATTAGTTGTTGAATACTCCGAATTAAAATTATAACCTTCGTAATTAAACCCTTTTAAATCATCTGACTTTGTTATTTTAAAATCAATAATAAAACGAGCCATTAAACCACGTGCTCTTTTCGTGTAAACAACAACAGTTTTAAGTTTTCCGTTTTCCTCCTGTTTAAAATCAACAGATAAAATAGGATAATTGAACTTTTTCTTATTAACAACTTTTATATATTCATTCGATGCCAGATTAATCAACACTTTTTCTCCTGATGATTTTTCAATGTCTCTATTTAGTTCCTCTGTAACTCTATCAGTCCATAAATGATATAGGGAAGAGTGGTTTTTACCTCCCCATGGAGTTCCCATCTCTAATCTGTACGGCTGTATTGCGTCTAAGGGTCTTAATATGCCATATAAACCAGACAGAATTCTTATTTTATTATTACAATCACTAAGCTCATCTTCTGTCATATCTTTGGCATTTAAACCCCTGTAAACTTCTCCGGTAAAAGCATGAATTGCAGCATTAATATACCGGGAGGTATCATCCCATGATTGAAAACGATTAAAATTCAAATGAGCAATGGAATCATTTACTTGAAATAACTTACTTATTTCATCTACACTAAATTTTTTAAGCTCATAAACTAGTTCATTAGTTTCGTTAATAAATCGAGGGTTACTTAATTTATTTACATAATTGTATTGTTGCGAGCTTATATTTTTTGCCGGAGATAATATTGCTATCATAAAATAATATTTTATTAAAATAAGTTGGCAATTTTAAAATATACAATTGTATAGCTTAAATGTTCGAATTAAAAGCTACATAATAACATATTTCACAAAAAATTAACAAATTGAGAAATTAATTTATCAATAAAAGGAATATTACATCATTGGGGGTTACAATTGATTTATATACTTTTTTTGTAGTTCCTTCAATTTTATACTCCCAAACATTATAAATATGAAATTTTTTTTCTTTTAGGTTTAAATGTTTTTTCGATACGGGATCAATAACATCTGTATTTTTCCAGTCAAATATTATTTCGCGAGCTAATGAATCGGTATTTATAAAACAAATTGCCCACTCATCTTTTTCAAGTGGCTTTGCCCAAATATCTAATCCATTATTACTATTTATTTTAAAGGCTTGTATTGCTAATTTATCCTGATTAACAGCTATTGCACCTTTATTGGCAATTATTTCGAATGATTTTTCATCAAAATTTCTGGGGTCATTACTAATAAATATTGCATCATTAAACATACACTTCATCGAAAATTCAGCTCTACTACCCTTAATAATAGATTTATATGAATCCATTACATTTCTTTTTCTTACATCATAATTAATAAAATCTACACCCCATGAATTATATAACTGATTATCCTGATTTATATACATATCATTAGTTGATTGATCATTTTCAACACCTACACCCTTAAAAAGGGTCAATTTAAGCCCAATATTATGGACATAATCAGCAAGTGATTTAATACCCGAAGGAAAACGAAATTCATCCACTATTAAAAAACCTAAACTATCACGCCCAGACTGCCAACAATCTTCAATAATAATATATTCATAACCAATTTCATATATGCCACTCGACACAATGGCATCGGAAATTTCCATAATAAGGGTTTCATTTATTTTACATCCAAATTGCTCCCAGCTATTCCACCCCATTGGAGGTAGCTTAACACTATTATTTGTTTTTTGGCAATTAATAGTTACAGATAATACAACAAAAGAAAAAAGAATAAAATACCTCATTTTATATGCACTTTAATGATGTTAAAAAAACATAAATACTGATAATACAAAAAATTACTATAGTGCAAAATACAATTTTAGAGTGAAAAAAAACAGCCTCAAAATTGAGGCTGTTCAGGTAATTATTCCATTTCGACATTCACTATTGACATAGGAGGTATTTTTAAATTTAAAACACCTTTCTTTAAATTTGCATCTTTAAATATACCCGGTTTTACCAGATCCGTTTTTTCAAAAGAATTATAATCGTTAAATTTTTCGGAAGTTAAAATATTTCCGCTTATAATTTTTTTAGTATTAAGTGAATTTAATGGTATCTCTACTAACTGATTATCTTTTGGGTTTAGATTACTAATTGTAAAATTGAATTTATTATCCTTGTTTTTACTTAAAGTACAACTTAATGAAGGGATTTCATCATCACCAAACTTATACGAAGGACAATTAAAAGAAATTGGAATAAATTCGGCATCCTGATGACCTTTATACATATTAAAAACATGGTAAGTTGGAGTTAATACCATAACATCATCTTTAGTTAATATCATAGCCTGTAGCACATTAACAACCTGGGCTATATTAGCCATAACCACCCTGTTGGTATGCCGGTGAAAAATATCGAGTGTTGTTGAAGCAATTAAAGCATCGCGCATTGTGTTTTGTTGAAAAAGGTGTCCCGGAATTGATCCCACTTCAGGATCTGTCCAAATTCCCCATTCATCAACTAAAAGACCAATTCGTTTTTTGGGGTCAATTTTGTCCATTACAGCAACATGTTTCTTAATAAGCGAATCCATCATTAAACCTTTTTTCAAACCTGAAAAATAAAGATTCTCTTCGAAATCACGTCCTGGACCTTTATCGCCCCACCCTTTACCAGCAATAGTATAATAATGGACCGAAATACCCTCCATCATTCTATGACCTTTACTCATCACAACATCAGTCCATCGGGCATCCCATGCATTAGCACCGCATGCAATACGATAAGGATTCTCTGCACTATACAAACGACAATAACCAGAGTATTGGCGATATAGGTCCGCATAATATTCAGGTGTCATATCACCACCACATCCCCAACTTTCATTTCCAATACCTATATATTTAAGATGCCATGGATCTTCACGGCCATTTTCTTTTCGTAACTGAACCATTGGTGTATCTTCCGAACTAGTAATATATTCGAGCCATTCGGTCATCTCTTTAACAGATCCTGAGCCCACATTTGCCGATAAATATGGTTCACAACCAAGCATTTCACACAATTCGAAAAACTCATGTGTACCAAATGAGTTATCTTCCATAGTGCCGCCCCAAAAAACATTTTTTATTTTCGGACGCTGTTCTTTAGGACCTATACCATCTTTCCAATGATAAGTATCGGCAAAACAACCACCGGGCCAACGAAGAACCGGAATATTTAAAGCTTTTAATGCTTCAACCACATCTTTCCGATAACCGTTAATATTAGGAATTTCAGAGTCTTTTCCAACCCATATTCCATCATAAATACAACGTCCTAAATGCTCTGCAAACTGTCCGTATATTTCTTTATGAATTTTTGATGTTGGAGCACTAGCATCAACATTTATTATCACTTTGTTTTGCCCTTGAGCAATTACAATTGACAAAAATGTAAAAACGATAAAAGATAATTTTTTCATCAGCAAATAATTTAAATAAGTAAGGCCGGATTAAACTCGCATGGTGAATTTGCATCCGTGTTTGTTATTTACGAACCACGCTCTTTTTTTTATTTTTAGTTTAACAATGTTGCAATATATTAAAACGCTTTTAAAATGTAAAATATACTTTTATATTAAAAAAAAATCCGACCTCTGTTTATCTTAAAGGCCGGATTTTAACAATAAAAAAGAGAAATCAGCTTAATATTATGATCCCGTTGGATAAAATATTTATTAATTATTTGTTAAGATGTTAAAATTTGTTTTTCCAGAATATGGATCAGAAACTATTTGTAATTTATTATTTGATTGTGTTATTTCTATCTCTTTCAATTCGTTATCGTCTGGCAAACATATCAAGCCTTTTGCACTTCGCGATGAAGATATGTAAGTTTTTAAGTCAATATTATTCCAATTCATTTGACTTGTCGATTGTGCCAATTTAATATGAGGAATAACTGAACCTTCTTTAACTAATATTACAGCCGGTATATTACCAACAGCAATATTGTGCCATCCACCCTCGTATATTTGTCCTGTTTGATAATCGATCCATGTTCCTTTTGGGAGATATACATCGCGAGAAGATATTTTATCTTCGAACAATGGAGCAACCAATATATCAGATCCAAAAAGATACTCATCGTCAATAAGCCACGAACCGGGATCGTTAGGAAATTCGATAAACAATGCACGAACCATAGGCAACCCTTTTTCGGTACATTGTTTTGCCTGTGCATAAACATAAGGCATTAACTCATATTTAAGATTAACAGTTTTACGAAATTGATCGGTAAATTCTTCTCCATATTCCCAAGGTTCTTTAGGTGGCATTCCATGGCAACGACTATGCGAAGTAAGCATACCAAATGCAAGCCACCGCTGATACAAATCAGCTGGGGTTTTAAGCACAAAGCCACCAACATCGTGACTCCAGAAAGAGAAACCACTTGCACCAAACGATAACCCACCGCGAAGTTCGGCATGCATAGCATTATTAGTATTAGCAGCATCACCTCCCCAATGCAATGGAAATCTTTGGCTTCCGGCCCAAGCACTTCGAGCCCATATAATATTTTCACCTTTCACCTGTTTGGTAATATCAGCTACTGCTTTATTATAACGAAGAGGGTAAAGATTATGTTCGTAATAACCTGTTTTGCCCGAATGATAAATTCCATTAGCAGGAGCAGCTTCTCCAAAATCAACTTTTATAGCTCCAACACCCATTTTTAAAAGATTACCAATCTTTTCTTGGTACCAATCAACTGTAGCAGGGTTTGAAAAATCTAAAACTGCATCTTCGTAAGGAACACCACCCTTAGCATCTTTTACATACAAACCTTTGTCAACAATTTCGGGAAAAAGTGAATTTTTAGGAACAAAATAAGGAAGTTGCCATAAGCAAATATTAAAACCATCCTTTTTTAAATCGGAAATCATCTTTCCGGCATCATCAAACCTCGAAGAAGCAAATTTATAATCACAACGCCAGTCGGTTTCGAACCAACCAGTATCGAAATGAATCACATCCGATGGTATTTTATGTTTACGCAGTAACGAAGCCACATTACGTCCGTCAGCCTCTGAAAAATATGTAATTCGACTCATCCATAAGCCAAAAGACCAAAGAGGCGGCATTGATGCCTTTCCTGTTAAATTTGTGTACTGGTCGAGAATATCTTTAGGCTCCCCTAAAAATAAAAACAAATCGAGTTTATCATCGCCAATCATTAACTGAGTAGCTTCATCGTAATATTTACCAAAGTCGCAGGTAATAGGTGTTGATGTGTGCATAAAAATTCCATATCCTTTGTTACTCATAAAAAAAGGAATGGGTTTGTACATAGTTTCATTTTCTATACCATTAGCATCATCAGTCCAAAGCACTATTTTTTGTCCTCTCTTATCGAGTTTTGTAAACGATTCTCCACAACCAAATATTTTTTCGCCCGATGAGAGCTTAAAAACTGCATTAAAACTACGAGAATAATCAGCAACTTTTCGAACATAAGCAAATGGCATTATTGGAGTATAAGTCGATTCGCTAACATCATTGATATGCAAAGTAGAGGTCAGTTGCTTTCCTTTTGCATCGAAAATAGCCAAATGAAATGGTTTAATTGAGATAACAACCGATCCATGTTGACTAGTGTATTTGTGTCCACCATCAATTTTTGAGTAACTCCAAGCCGATCTGTCGTCATTGGCTTTACCATTAACCAACATCAATGACTCTTCAGAAGGATTAACCTCAAAACCAGACGTTGCAATAAGACGAATGGTTCGATCAGAAACAAAATCGACTTGAAACGGTAATTTAGGAGATGCAGCATATTCAACTTCAGGAAATTCATTTGCATCAACAGGAACAAGTTTTCCAAGCATATTATTAAAAGCCTGTCGCGATTTGTACTCGTAACGATTATATATTAATTCACCTTTCCCAGTTGCAGGATCGAAAGATGCTACTTCATTTGCCAGATAATAGGTGTTTTTAAAACTATTAAAATCGTTACTCACATCTACAGGTTCGTTTTGAAGCCCCATACCCTGCAATTGGGCATTTATTCCAGATGTAATGACAATAAATGCAATGATTAAACTGATTTTTTTTAAAATATTTCTTTTAACTGTCATGCTAGTTGTTATTTTTTTTCAATGATTAATAATTGACGTAAAAATACCTTTATGTATTATTTTACAGTATTTAAAATGTATACAAAAGGGGTATATTATGTCATAAAACACATTTTGCACTATCATTTTACCATTTAGGCAGTTAAAACATTAACATAGCTTAATTCAATTTTTTTATATTTTTTTAAGACTTGAGGAATTAACTTTTACTGACTAAGCATTAACTCTATAAAATTAAGGCATACAAACAAGTCGTATTCAAGCCGAAAAAGCAACTTCACAATAAAAATTTTATACACTAAATAAAGTGAAAAAGGAGAAAAGCAAAAATTTAACGACCCATCCATGCAATACGACCCATCGCAGCCACTCCCATACTTTTATCTCAACCTACCTACTTATCCCGATGATTGAATTATTGATTTTAAATTATCTTTACCCAAAAAAATGTATAAAACTCAGAAATCTTTTATTACCAAAGACAAAAAAATGCTTGATTTGATCAATGAAAACTGTTCATTGTTAATATGTTTGCAGCATTTTGATGTTGATTTTTCTGTGGATAATTCAACCGTTGAAGAATTATGTGTTGAGAATAAGATTAATCTTAACGCATTTATCGTTATTGCAAATTTGTATAATGGATTCTTCCCTGTTGATAATGAAATAAATGAAATAGACGATATAAAGCCAGTTTTACATTTTCTGAAGAAAAGCCATTCTTTTTATATTGAAGATAAGTATCCAGAATTAAAATACTATTTGGAAAAAATTAAAAATGTTCATAGTAGTAGAGATTTTCAATTAATAGAACAATTTTTTAATGACTATTTTGAAGAAGTAATGGAACATTTGAAGTATGAAGACGAAATAGCTTTTCCATATTTTTATAGTCTTGAAAGAAAGGACAAAAACGCACAGTTAAAATCATTCTCTGCAAAAGAATATAGAAACCATCACACTGACATTGAAACGAAACTAACTGATTTAAAGAACTTATTTTTAAAACACATCAAGATAAAAAGCGATTTGAATACGAAACGAAAATTTCTAGACACGTTGTTTGGTTTGGAATTTGACTTGAAAATTCATTCCGTTATCGAAGAAAAAATATTAATTCCACTAATCGAAAAAATTGAAGTACAACAAAATGGATAAATGCAGAAGAAATATTGTTGTACTTGAACCTTCCAAAATAGTTTATGAAGGACTATATACTTCTATATCAAAATCAGAATACAATTTTTCATTTTTCTATGTTGACAGTTTAATTGAACTTGAAACATTAATGCTTAAACGAGAAATTTCTATTGTTTTAGTCAATCCGGGTATTGTACAAAACAGATTAAAAGATTTTGCGAATTTAAAAAAACAATATTCAGAAACCCGTTGGATAGGTATCATTTACGCTTACTATGATAATTCAATCCTTAAACAATTTGATAATCTGTTTCCGATAACAGAAGAGGTTACTAAAGTCATTCGAATTATTAATAAAATTTGCAACAATAAAACATCTTGCAAACAACAAAACGAGCATTTAACAGAACGGGAAACCGATGTTTTAAAGTGGTTGGCCAAAGGATTGTCCAATAAAGAAATAGCCAGTAAATTAAATGTAAGCATTCATACTGTTAATACTCACCGGAAAAACATTATGGATAAAACAAGTATTCGAAGCTTGGCCGGGCTTACGGTTTATGCTGTTTCAAAGGGGATTATACCACTCGAATAGATTTACATATCCCCAAAGTTAGTGATAAAACAACTCACATTTCATCAGTTTTAGCTATTGTTCATTTTTCAGTTTTCTACTTGTTTTACATTCTTAATTTAATCTAAATAAAAGTAGAAAAATGAAACCAATAAAAAGTTCAGTATTCATAATCGTCACTTTAGCATTTTGGGGCATTCAATTTATTTCATGTGAAAAAGATGTGCAAGACAACCAAACTCCGACAATAAGTCAGTTTGTAAGTTTAGAAAACCCATACATGATTTGTGCTAATAGAAACCCAGGTGGTGTTGGTTTTGATTTTGAATACAATAACAAAAAAGGAGGAGCAAATAATATAGACTCTCTTACCGTTGACGATTTTGCTTATGATTTAAAGATTAGAACAATAAAAGCAGAAAAACCAGACGGTAGTTTGGGTGGTGTTCCGTTTATTCAACTGCATGAAACTGTAAATGCTGTTAACTATTCTTCAGTTGATACAACCTGTAAAGGATTTACAGATTTTCAAAATTTAACAAGTTCCAATATTCAAAACTACACATTACAGTCCGATAACTCAAGTTTTAATTTGGCTTCTGTACCTGTCGGAACAACCGGAAGTCCGCTTATGCAGGATTTAAATCAAGAATTAAATAAATTAGTTATTGGACAAAGATGGAAAAATGCTGCCGGCAATACTATTGCTGCCGATGAACCTATCTGGATAATACAGACCCGTGAAGGGCGAATTATTAAATTTATCGTTACGGTTTTTCCGGCCGCCCCGGCTCCTACTTCAACAGGATACATAGCTATTGAATGGGATTTTGTTGAATAAGAGAGGATAAGATTATTATGAAAAAAATATTTAGTAGCCTCCTATTTATTGGGATATTCACATTTGCCTTTTCTTATTGTTCTTATGCTCAAACTACCCTTTCCGGAAACGTAAAAGATGATATTGATAGTAATCCACTAATTGGGGCATCTATCGTAGTTGAATCATTGAACAAAGGTGTAATCACAGATATTGACGGCAAGTATTCGATTCAGTTACCGGAAGGAACTCACATTGTATCATTTTCATATATTGGTTATGAAAGCATTACAAAAACAATAACGGTAAAAAGACAGCCAATAAATCTCAATCTTTCTCTTAAAATAGATGCAGCACAATTACAAGAGGTAGTTGTTACAAGCAAATCCGAAGCCCGACAAATTCGCGAACAGGCCATGCCAATTTCGGTAATTACCATGCACGAACTACAGGGCACGGTAAGCGATGTGAGCGATGTGCTTTCCAAAACATCGGGGGTGCAAATCCGAACATCTGGAGGAGAAGGCAGTTCTGCCAGAATATCGGTTCGTGGACTAGAAGGGAAACGAATAGGTTTTTTTATTGACGGAACACCTTTAAGTGATAATTCTGATTTTCTTGATTTAAACGATATTCCTATCGACCTTATTGACAGGGTAGAAATTTACAAAGGAATTGTTCCTGCAAAATTTGGAGGTTCAGCCGTAGGTGGAGCCGTTAATATTGTGCTGAAAGAATATCCGCCTGCTTACATTGATGCCAGTTATTCCCTCCAATCTTATAACACACACAAAGCAAGTACTATTATTAAAAGGAATAAGAACGGATATGAATTTGGAATAGGCGGATTTTATACCTATTCCGACAACAATTACGAAATGGAACTGCCCTTACAACCGGGCAAATATATAACCAGGGACCATGATAAATTTGAGAAAATTGTTTTAGGAGGTGGATTCACTTCAAAAAACTGGTGGTTCGATGAAGTTGTATTTGAACCTGCGCTAATTCTTACAAAAAAAGAAATACAGGGTATAGAATATAATATACAAAAAGCGAAAAGTTCGTCTGAAGCTTATGTGTTTTCAAACCACAACGAGAAAACAAATTTCTTACTAGATGGCTTGGATTTAGATGTGAGCAATAATTATGCATATACAATCTACTGCTTTCAAGACAAAGCAATGCAGCGTTATTCGTGGGAAGGTGAAACCCGGCCGCCTCTTACAATTTATGGTGGAGAAATTGGGATGCAACCCAATGATGTTTATAATCAGAAACATATTTTTATGCAAAAAACCAACCTGAATTATTTAATTAACAAGCGTAATTCTATAAACTTCAATTCGCAATACAATTTTGCCAAAGGCATCCCAAGTGATACCCTGCTTGATAAAATAATAGGTTATAAAACAAATTTTATAAGCGTTATGAATAGTTGGGTAAGCGGATTATCTCATGAATTAAATTCTACCAACAAGAAATTTTCAAATGCTTTCACGGTAAAATATTATTTCTATTCCATGCAAACCCAATTAGTTGACCTGTATAGC
>JAFGBR010000014.1 GCA_016933045.1 Marinilabiliaceae bacterium
CTATCTCTTAAAATATATTCAAGAGGACAAGTTGAACTATTCAATTATTCCCGGAATTCCGGCATTTATTGCAGCAGGAACACTTGGAGAAAGACCAATTATTGAAGGTGACAGAAGTATTAAAATTATTGCTTGCCCCGACAGTGTTGATGAAATAATGAGCATTTTGAAAGATAAAGGCACATTAGTCCTCATGAAATTAAGCAAAATAAAAAATTGGGACTTATTCTTTCAAGAACTCACAATACCCTTTTTATATGCCGAACACGTTGGCACTGAAAAACAGTTTTTTACCAATAACTCGAAAGATATTATTGGAAGAAGGATTCCTTATTTCTCAATTTTAATAATTTATAACGACTAATAATCTAATAAAACGAACATGTTCATTAAAAACAAGACTTGTCACGATATATTGCGAAACACGGATGAATTGCAAATCGACGTTAATCAACGTTTAAATGCGAGTTCATCCGAAATTTCGAAGCAGGATATCTGGCCTTAATTTTAAAATTATTTACGAATGAAAATTTATAGCATAGGCATTGGCCCCGGAAATAAAGAATTATTAACTACACAGGCTAAGAATGTACTGGAAAAATCACAAGTGATTGTTGCCTACACTCCGTATCTTTATTACATCAAAGATTTTATTCAAGGGAAAAAAATCATTTCAACCGGAATGAAAAAAGAACAAGAGCGTGCAGCCCAAGCCTTTGATGAAGCCCAAAAAGGCAAAGTTGTTGCGGTTGTAAGCAGTGGTGATTCTGGAGTTTATGGCATGGCTCCCTTGCTATGGGAGATGAAGCAGAAACTCAATTCGGCTATTGAAATAGAAGTAATACCCGGAATTAGTGCCATGTTTAATGCCGCTGCAAAACTTGGTGCACCTTTGGGTCACGATTTTTGCACAATCTCATTATCCGATTTACTAACCCCCTGGGAGCGTATTGAAAAACGTATTGTTGCCGCCGCACAAGGCGATTTTGTAACAGCAATTTACAACCCGGTTAGTAATGGACGTTTTTGGCAGCTAATGCGACTAAAGGAACTTTTTCTGGAATCACGCAACCCCAACACTCCTGTTGGTATTGCACGCCAAACCGGACGAAATGAGGAAGAAATAACGATAATTTCTCTTAATGATTTACAAAGCAACTTAGCCGACATGTTTACCCTATTAATAATAGGAAATAGTCAAACACATAACTTTAATAATAAGATGATTACCCCTCGGGGCTATTACAATCAGTCCAAATCATCATCTGATTCTACCGGAAGACAAATTATGAATGAAAGTTTCCACACTATTTTAAAAGAAATTAACTTCAATGGTAAATCACTTGCACATAAATGGGTGGCTTTACACTGCATACATACCACAGCTGATTTTAGCATAAATCAATTTATCGAAATCACAAATAATGCTATTCCATATTTACACAAACTGCTATACTCAGACACACCACCTGTAATAATCACTGATGTATCTATGGTAACAAGAGGCATAAGAAGAAATACTATCAATAAGCTTGGACTGGTTGTAAAATGCTATTTAGATGATGAGAGAGTGGCTACATTGGCCAAAGAAAAAAACATAACACGCACTCAAGCAGGTATCCGTTTGGCAGTTGAAGAGCATCCTGATGCCATTTATGCATTTGGCAACGCACCTACGGCATTAATTGAATTGGTTAATTTGGTACGTAAAAATATTGCTAAACCTACTGGTGTAATTGCTGCTCCTGTTGGTTTTGTAAATGTGAAGGAAAGCAAATGGCAGTTAAAATATGGTTGTCCGTCTATTCCATCGGTAATAATTGAAGGGCGAAAAGGAGGAAGCAATGTGGCAGCAACCATTATCAATGCAATTTTAAGTTGGGATGAAGCCGAGGCAATGCATCCAGGTGAAGGATTATAACATAATAAACACAATAAGTTTGAATAACTTGATAATTAACATATTCGGCATCGCTGACAGCAATCCGGTTTTTTCTGTAGAACAAGAAAAGATAATATCATCCTGTATCAATTTTGCCGGAGGAGAACGGCATTATCAACTTGTAAAAAATATTTTACCTGAAAATCATTATTGGAAAAACATAACAGTTCCATTAAATATATTAATTGATGAAATAAATAACACACAAGAAAACTGGATTGTATTTGCCTCCGGCGACCCCTGGTTTTTTGGTATTGCCAATACACTAAAAAGAGAATTCCCAACTTCAACAATTAATAGTTTTTCGCAGTTTAATTCCATCCAAACTTTAGGTCATCGATTCGGAATAAATTATGGTGAATACAAAACCATTTCACTTACCGGTCGTCCCTGGAAAGAATTTGATAAAGCATTAATTATCGGAGAAAAACGAATTGCATTATTAACCGACCGAAAAAAAACACCATCTGTCATTGCCGAACGGATGCTTTACTATGGTTATTCAAATTATAGAATGTATTATGGTGAACACTTAGGTGGTAAGGAAGAAAAAGTGCTAACACTTACGTTAAAAGATGCACTCACATTAAATTGTAAACATCCTAACTGTTTGCTTCTTGAAAAAACAAACAGTACTATTCCTCAAAAACTAATTCCGGAAAATGAGTTCCAAATAATCGACAACCGCCCAAATATGATAACTAAAATGCCTGTTCGTTTAACAACACTGGCATCTATGGAACTATATTCAAAAAAAGTGTTGTGGGATATTGGGTCATGTACAGGCAGTATATCTATTGAGGCTCGTTTGAATTACCCCGATTTACAAATAATTGCATTTGAAAAGCACAACGACCGGATGCTTGTGATGGAGAATAATTGCAGAATATTTAAATGTCCGGGCATTGAGTTGTTACGGGGTGATTACATGCTTATAAACAAAGACAACCTTACTCCTCCCAATGCAGTATTCCTTGGTGGCTACAGTGGTAACATGGAAGATATATTAAATGATATATCAAATCGGTTACCATCAGAAGGAATTATTTCGTTCAATTCCGTAAGCGAAACCAGTGAAAAACGCTTCTTAAAATGGGCATACACAAATAGCTATGTTATTAAATTTAAACAATTAATAAAGGTTGATAAACACAACCCAATTCAGATAATTACTATAAAAAAATGCAACCCTCATTAATATTTATTAAAACAAGCTAATTAATCAGCACAATAACATACTCAAGTTCAAATAATTAACATTAATTAAACTATCAAAAAAAGGCTTACAAAATACCTTCGTTAAATTTAATACGTTTAGTCCACGTTAAAAACAACTGCAAAAATCAGCGAGGTAATCAACAAAAATCAGCTATAAAATATGAAAAGCATTATAGTACATTCCGACAAAGCAGAAAAACTAGCTAACCAGATAATAAAAAAAGGGTTTATTGCAGAAATAAGCCGATCTCCAAAGGATATTAAAGAACGTTTTGAAACAAATAAAGCTCTAATTTTTATTGGATCGTTGGGAATTTGTGTTAGAGAAATCGCTCCATTACTAAATAATAAAAAGCAAGATCCTTCAGTAATAAATATCGATGCTAACGGGCAGTTTGTTCAAGCTGTCGTTTCTGGTCATATAGGCAGGGCAAATGAACTTGCAAACGAACTGTCGCTATTAATTGGTGCTACACCCGTAATTACTACGGTTAGTGATACATCTGGCTTATGGGCACTCGATTTACTTCCAGAACAGTTTAATTGGGAAATAGAATATTCAGGTTCGCCTACTACCTTAATAGCTCAATTTGTTAATGGTAAAAAAACTGCATTATTATTGGAATGTAGAGATAAAGGAACGCTCCATCTCGAAACCTCCAAACCCGAATATGTTGATATTTACTACGATAATCAAACACTTAATCCTAATAATTATGAATTAATAATTGCTGTATCTCCATTTATATATGACTTTGGCATTAATACAATATATTACCGTCCAAAGGTTCTGCATCTTGGCTTAGGATGCCAGAAAGGAATCAACTTTAATAGTTTTGAAGAACAGTTAAATAAATTCTTTATTAATAACCGCTTATCAATAAAATCGTTAAGTGCTTTATCAACTATTACCCTAAAAAAGAATGAATATGCTTTTTTAGAGCTTTCCAATTCGTTAAACATCCCATTAAATTGTTATAGTGATGAAATTTTATCGGCATACAAGGTGCCTAATCCTTCCGAAAAAGTAAAAACTGTTTCTGGCTCTTATGGAGTAGCTGAAGCTGCTGCCATGCATAGTTCAGGCAATCATTTATATATTGAAAAAACAAAACTTAAAGCCAACAATTTGTTTTTTACTGTTGCTGTTGCTTTTGACCGATATGCCATACGTACCGGTTTTGTTGAATTTGTAGGGGCCGGTCCGGGCGATCCGGAGTTGATTTCGGTACGTGGGAAGAAGCTTTTACAAACAGCCGATTACATTTTATATGCAGGAAGTCTTGTTCCCAAAGAGCTGACTTATTATGCAAAGCCGGGGTGCGTGGTTGAAAGTTCTGCCACAATGGATTTGGAAACACAGCTCAACAGCATGAAAGCTTATTATGATCGTGGATTATTTATTGTACGCTTACACACAGGCGATCCTTGTATTTATGGTGCTATTCAGGAACAAATGGCTATTATGGATAAATGGAACTGGAAATATAACATAACGCCTGGAATTTCTTCATTTCAGGCAGCTGCCGCTGCACTAAAATCGCAGTTTACCATACCAAAAGAGGTGCAAACCATTATCCTAACACGTGGCGAAGGACGTACTCCCATGCCTGAAAAAGAGCAGTTAAATAAATTGGCAAAGTCGCAAAGCACCATGTGCATTTACCTAAGTGCTTCTATTGCAGGTAATGTACAAAATGAGCTTTTAAAACACTATCCACCTGAAACTCCCGTGGCCATTTGCTATAAACTTACATGGAAAGATGAACGCATTTTTCGTTGCACCCTTGAAACACTTGAAAATACAGTAACTGCAAATAATTTAAGTATGACTACACTTATTGTAGTAGGTAAAGCTATTGACAACCGACAAGGTATATCAAAACTATATGATAAAGGATTTGGACATGCATATAGGAATACAAAATAAAAATATACTGATAACATCGCAATACTATGGAATAGTATTCATTACTATATGTTTTCATATAATATTAAACAAAAACTCATATAGTATCGGTTTATTCTAAATATATTAAGTATTTAAACAATGACAAACATAAGTAAGAATTCTATTAGGCAGTATTATCCAATCTGAAAAATGTGTTTTTAAAAAATCTATAAAAACTCAAAACTTTCTGAAACGATCACAAAAAAAGGTTTTATCAATATTGATAAAACCTTTTTTTGTGATCCGGACAGGATTCGAACCTGTGACCCACAGCTTAGAAGGCTGTTGCTCTATCCAACTGAGCTACCGGACCCTGCTCAAAAGCGATGCAAATATAGAAAAATATGCCATTGATGACCAAAAAAAAACTCTTTTTTCAAAAATAAAAAATAACAACTCAACTTAACCTACTCAATATTAATTTATTGAACTCAAACGTTAATAGTTTTATTATTCCAAAAATCTAAATTATTCTTTCACACTCTCTTTTTTTATAAAAAAATCAGGTGATGGTATATGCGAAAGAGTCGCCAACGAGTCCAACTCTTTAACTATATCTGGATACTGTTCTGCAACATTAGTCAACTCACCAATATCTTTACTAATATCGAACAACATCACATCAGGGGTATCAAGTGAAGTGTTATATTTAATATATTTCCAATTATCTTTTAAAACAGCAACACGTCCATTATTTTCATAAAACTCCCAATATAAAAAATCATGTTTTTTTTGTTCTCCTTTATTTAAAAGCGATGGTAAATATGATAATCCATCAATATTTTCAGGTTTATCAGTCGAAACTAACTCAGTCAATGTAGGTAACAAATCCCAAAAAGCTGAAACATGATTATTTTTACTACCCGGTTCAATTTTACCTGCCCAACATGCAAAATAAGGAACCCTAATACCTCCTTCGAACAAATCGCGTTTATAACCTGAATAAGATCCATTACTATTAAAATAATCAGGATCAGCACCCCCTTCCTTGTGAGGACCATTATCGGAACTAAAAATAATTAACGTATTTTTTTCAATACCCAACTCTTTTACTAACTCAATAATTTCACCTACCTGTTGATCTAAAAGATCAACCATTCCTGCAAAAGCAGCATGCGATTCAGTTTGAGAACCATAAGGGCCTTGTCTGAATTTTGGACCTGAATCAACTCCATCATATCTTTTTTCGGGTAAAAATTTACCTCTAAACTTTTTCATCTGTCTTTCAGGTACAACTAATTCTGCATGGGGCAATGCTGATGACATAAACATAAAAAAACTAGTGTCTTTATTGGCTCTTACAAATTCCAAAGCTTTCTGATGAATCATATCGGCCGAATAAATGCCTTCTTTATTCCCCTTATTTTCGCTTAGTATTATTTTATCTCCATTATGACGCAAAAAATATGGATAGTAATTATGTGCCAAAGTCTGGCAATTATAACCAAAAAACTCATCAAAACCCTGATTTTGAGGATCACCAGTCGATCCAGGATAACCTAATCCCCATTTTCCAAATACTCCGGTCACATAACCTGATTGCTTTAATAATTTTGGCAATGTTAATATAGTATCAGGCAATGGAAACTGACCTTCGGGTTTTACCCCTACATTTCCCCTAATAGGAGTGTGACCGGTATGTAAACCGGTTAACAAAGTAGAACGTGATGGGGCACAAACTGTAGATCCTGAATAATGATTTGTAAATGTTACACCTTGCGAAGCCAATCGATCAATATTTGGTGTTTGAAAATTACTCTGACCATTACAGCTTATATCTCCATAGCCTAGGTCATCAGCTAAAATAAAAATAATATTAGGCTTATTTAATAATTCTTCTTTTTTATTACACGAAAATAATAAGCCGGCTATTGCAGCAATAAATAAAAGTCTCATAAATATTATATGTTTGTCAGAGAAAATATTATACGAATATATAAAAGTGTAGTGAAACATCAACATAAAAAAGCTACATAACAAAGTCTTTATTCGAAGAGATTGTTTTGTTTTTAGATCCAAAACTATTTATTAGCTTCATTTTTTTAAATCCACGCCCTTCTATATTATAAACTTTTACATCTGACTGAATTTTAATATTATCAAACACAATGTCATCAACATCTTCAATAATTATTAATGGCCTTTCGTCGTTTTCCTCAAGCTCCAATACTACATCAGAAATTTGAATATTAGCTGCATGACGGATAAAAAAAGCACTTGCCGGCATTTTTCCAAATTCCTGCGGATCGGGATATGAACTAATATGTTCATCAACAATATTTTTCGATTGTAATTTAGACGCACCTCCTTTTAAACGGATACGAATGTTTCGCAACGTAATATCCTCAACAGGATGATCCGGTATTCCAACAATCATTGAACAATAATCGGGGTTTTTACTATAAACAATAACATCTGAAATATTTACACGTCGGAAAACACCAACCGGAGTATTTTCCGGCCCTCGCATCCTGGCTCCCAATCGAAAAAAGAAAGGAGCTCCCTGAATATCTTTCATAACCAAATTATTGACATTCACATCTTCTAACACTCCTCCATCAACAGTTTCCAGTGCCAATCCACGACAAAACTCAAAAGTGCAATTTGAGATTGTAATATTTCTAAATCCTCCATTCGATTCAGTCCCAAATTTTATACGTCCGGTTACAACACCTTTATCGGGTACTGTTTGATATTCCTCTTTTTTATAAGTACCATTTAAAAATGTTGTTCTATCGAAACCACTAACATAACAATTGGTAATGGTTACATCTTCTGTAACTCTTGCATATCCTAATGCATAAGAACTCTTCAAACAAATGGCATCATCCCATGGAGAATTAACACTACAATTTGATATTCGAACATGTTTACAACAATCAATATCAAATCCATCACGATTGGTATCAACTTTAATATTATCGAGTGTTAATTGATCTACTCCAGTTGCCAACAAAGCAAAATGTCCGCACATTAACATTGAAATATCACGAATAGTTACATTTCTACAATTTTTTAAAGCGATAGCTTTATTGGCTATTCCTTTTGTTCTCATACCCGATCTTGTCAGTCCTCCTGTGCCATCGATAATACCGTTTCCAATAATAAAGATATTCTCAATACTATCTCCCCAAATCAAGCTATTTTGCCAAT
Source organism: Marinilabiliaceae bacterium (assembly GCA_016933045.1). Taxonomy (GTDB): domain Bacteria; phylum Bacteroidota; class Bacteroidia; order Bacteroidales; family Marinilabiliaceae; genus JAFGBR01. Next base: position 8,265 of record JAFGBR010000014.1, read on the forward strand.
GACTATGCCCATAATCCTGGTATTGATCAGATTCATTTATTTCTGCAATATCAAAACCCAAACCATATTTAACAGTATCGGCTGCAATAAGTTTACACCCATTATCTAATAACAACGTAATATTACTTTGCAGTCTTATTGAAAAACAAATATATGTTCCGGCAGGAAAAAAAACTGTACCTCCTCCTTGCTTACTCGTAAATAATATCGCTTTATTAACTGCTTCACTATCAACTTCTTCATCAAAACCATTTGCTCCAAAATGTGTAATATTAACAAATGGAGTTGAAAATAACCCCTGATGTAATAACAAAATAAAAAAAACAATTTGCACTCGTGCCATTAGATATTTGATTTATAATTAAATTCTATTATACAAAAATCATATTAATAAATGAAATAAATCTGGTGAATCATTAATCAATTGGTAATTAATCCCATTTATTTTCATACGTTCAATTAACGAATCATAATCATCTCGCGATTTTGTTTCAATGCCAACCAAAGCTGGCCCTTGTTCTCTACTATTCTTTTTAGTATATTCAAAATGAGTAATATCATCATCGGCACCTACCACATTAACCAAAAAATCGCGTAATGCACCTGAACGTTGAGGAAAACGAATAATAAAATAATGTTTTAATCCCTCATAAAGCAACGAGCGTTCTTTAATCTCTTCTGTTCTGGTAATATCATTGTTTCCACCACTTACAATACATACCACATTTTTCCCCTTTATTTTATCCTGATAAAAATCGAGTGCTGCAATACTCAACGCTCCGGCTGGTTCAACAACAATAGCATCTTCGTTATATAAGCTCAAAATTGTTGTGCACACTTTACCCTCAGGAACCAAAACCATATCATCTATTACCTCCTGCGCTATCTCAAAATTCAAGTCACCAACAGTTGCAACTGCTGCTCCATCAACAAATTTCTCATATTTATCCAATACTACACGTTCGCCCTTTTCGAGCGACATTTTCATAGCAGGTGCGCCAAACGGTTCAACTCCAATTATTTTAGTTCGCGGACTAACCTGTTTAAAATAAGAACCCACACCAGAAATTAAACCACCACCTCCAATAGGAACAAACAAATAATCAATTTTAACGTCTATTTCTCTCAAAATTTCCAAACCAACAGTTCCCTGTCCGGCAATTACCAATTCATCGTTAAAAGGATGAATAAAAACACTTCCATATTCTGTACAATCTTTCATGGCAGCATTATATGCATCATCATAAGTATCGCCTGTTAATACAATTTCAATATACTCTTTCCCAAACATATTAACCTGTCGTATTTTTTGTTTAGGAGTTGTAGATGGCATAAAAATACGTCCTTTAATTTTCAACTGCTTACAGGTATAGGCAACACCTTGTGCATGATTTCCGGCACTTGCACATACAATTCCTTTATTTCGCTCCTGATGTGTTAATGATGCCATTTTATTGTATGCTCCCCTTAATTTATATGACCTTACAAGTTGCAGATCTTCACGTTTTAAATAAACATTCGAATCAAAACGTTCCGATAAATTTATATTTTTACTTAACATAGTTTGGGCAACTACCTCTTTTATCTGCAAATAAGCAGTTTCTATATCTAGTATTGGAAGCATAATTTATATGTGTATTTTTTTTTCGATTTTAAACCTGTTTCAACAATTAATGTAATCATTATAATACAAAATGTTTTAATGTTATTTCAAGCGATTTTGCAATTATTTCATATATCTTATCATTATATGCATACTTCTGATTGAGTTCAAATTCCAGCCCTGCATATTTATTATTATCATATATTTTTCTATACGCAGCTACATGTCCATCTGGTTTACCCAAATAAGGATAATTAAATCGCACTTTAAACTGTGGTATTAATGTATTAATCTCTTTTTTCCATGCCACTGCTATTTCTTTTTCCAATAACCTTTGAGGATGATACAAAATACCAATATCGGCATTTCTAACTACACCATTTAAAACTGGTGTAAATGAATGAATTGATAAATGAATAACAACTTTCTTTTCGATTACCATTTTTTCAATTACATCTCCAACTTTATTACGAAACGGATAATAATATTTTTTAAGTATGTCTGTTTTCTTATTATCATCAAGCAATTTTGTCCAGTCAGAAAAAAGTGTTTTTCGATGTAACGAACGATTCAAATCAACTATTAATCGAGATTTATTAACAAAAAAAGAATAATCTGCTATTAACGATAAACAATTATACAACTCCAAAGCTCCAATATCATAACCTCGGTGTGTTAATAAAATTTGATGAGCATCATTAAAAATTGAAGATAACTCATCAGGAATTTCATTTCCACCATGCTCACAGGTAATTATAACTGTTTTCATTTAACAATGATCATTTATAATTCAAGCAATGCTTTTTTATCTAATATTTGAATGTACTTTGCCGACGCCTTAATTATACCACTATTATGTAACTCCCTTATACTTCTTCCTAGCGAGGGGCGTGCAACACCAAACATCTCTGCCAACTCCTCCTGACTATGAGGCAATACTACCTCTTTTGCTTCTCCTCCACTTAAATTTAACAGGTAATGAGCTAATTTTCCTTTCAAACTACGAAATGATATAAACCGCAACTTATCACTTAAAAACTGAGCCCTGTTACTAACAACATTCAAATAGTTATTTAAAAATATTTCGTTTAACTGTAACAATTGTAACACCGAAGTTTTAGGTATAATCAAAAATTTCACATCGCTATTAGCAACAATATTTACTGGGTAATAATTGTCTTTACCAAATAAAAAAGCAACAGCTAATGGCCGAGGGGCTTCAATATCTTCAATTTTTATTACTTTACCCGAAAAATCATTCATCTCTCCTTTCACACTCCCTTCCATAACAATATATAAATACCGACACTCTTCCCCACTCAAAACCACTGTCTGACCCCTAGAGAATTTTTTTATCTGATAAGATACCTGTCCCAATACGGCTTCAATCTGCACAATAGTTAACCCTATAAACAAGGGACAGAATTCAAGTTTTTTATCCATTTATTTAAAAAGATTATAATTTGTAACATCTGTTACAGTATAAAGAATCATTTCTGCATATTTTTGTTGAAAATAAGAAGAATTTTCATAAAAAATCATAAAATAAAACATCATGTTTACTCCTGTTTTTCTTCATTCAACCGCATACACACTTAAACAAAGTATTAACTATTCAGATGGTGCAATTGTTAGTAAAATTGTAACAAAAAGCAATGCTGGCAACATTACTCTTTTTGCTTTCGATAAAGGACAAAACCTAAGCAAACACTCTGCTCCTTTCGATGCTATAATTCAAATATTAGAAGGTAAAGGACGAATAACCATCGACAATGACACTTTCATTATCGAAGAAAACCAAATGATAATTATGCCCGCCAACATTCCTCATGCCGTTGATGCTGATGAAAAATTTAAAATGATGCTAATTATGATAAAAGGTTAGTTGTTGGAATGTTGAGTTGTTGTGATTTAGGATTTGGGGGATGTGATTTAACTAATCATTATCAATTAACCATTAACAAAAACACATTTTGTAACATTGGTTACATATTTAAGTAAAAAAGTACTTTAATTTTGCACATAAAATATTGATGTTATGATCAGAGAAATGGTAAAAATTGATGAGGATCTTTGTAACGGATGTGGCGAATGCGTTCCAAACTGTCACGAAGGTGCTTTACAAATAATTGATAAAAAAGCCGTGTTAGTAAGCGATTTGATGTGCGATGGATTGGGTGCTTGCATTGGTCATTGTCCTTTAGGTGCTATCTCCATTGAAAAAAGAGAAGCAGAAGCATACAACGAAAAAAAGGTCATGGAACTAATGGTAACAAAAGGAAAAAACACTGTTATTGCACATCTGAAACATTTAAAAGACCATAACGAAACAGAATACCTACAGGATGGAATCCGATACCTAAAAGAAACAGAAAAAGATTTGCCATTTGCTTTAGATGAAGTAATCATCTCGGTTCATAAACCCAAAATATCAGTTATGCAGCATCAGCAACGTAACAGTGGTGGAGGCTGTCCCGGCTCAAAGGAAATGACATTTGGCATTGCACCTCAAATCAGTCAGTCGGCAACTAATCCCCCATCGCAGTTACGTCAATGGCCCGTTCAAATGCACCTTATCAATCCAAATGCATCATATTTTACGGGTGCTGATGTGGTTTTAGCTGCCGATTGCGTTGCTTTTGCAATGGGCAATTTTCATGAAAAATATTTAAAAGGAAAAAGCTTAGCCATTGCGTGTCCTAAACTTGATAATTCGCAAGAAGTATATGTAGATAAGATTACAGCAATGATTGACGAAGCAAAAATAAACACACTAACAGCTGTTGTAATGCAAGTACCATGTTGCATGGGAATAACTCGAATGATTCAAATAGCTTTATCAAAAGCTACCCGTAAAATACCTGTCAAACAAGCTGTTATATCAATCGAAGGTAATGTTTTAAATGAAGAGTGGTTGTAAAACAAACACCCTTAAGTACATATCATAAGCTTTCCTTTAAGCTTAAACACAAATTATAAGATTATTAACAATTAATAAAACAAATTATTATGAGCATGTTTTGCTATCAATGTCAGGAAGCTGCAAAAGGAATAGGTTGCACAACAAAAGGCGTTTGCGGAAAAACACCGGATGTTGCCAATTTACAGGATATTCTATTATATGTAACAAAAGGAGTTGCATTTTGGGATAACTCAAACAAAAATTCAAACAGTGAAAAAGCCGATAAATATATCATCGACTCACTTTTCATGACCATCACCAATGCAAATTTCGACAAAAACAAAATTGCCGATAAAATTCGTGAAGGTTTTATAATCGAAGATGAATTAAAAACCGATAGTGCTTCAAATATACCAGACTGCGCAACATGGAGAGCACAATCTATTGACGAAATGGAAGCAAAAGCCACTTTGGTTGGTGTACTATCAACCGAAAATGAAGATATAAGGTCATTAAAAGAATTATTAATTTACGGTTTAAAAGGAATGGCGGCTTATGCCGAACATGCATGGAACCTAAACTACAAAAACAACGACATCACTGCTTTTGCAAAAAAAGCTTTAGTTGCTACAACTCGTAATAATATAACTACTGATGAATTATTGCAGTTAGTACTCGAATGTGGCAAACAAGGTGTTGATGTTATGGCATTGCTCGATAAAGCAAACACAGAATCGTATGGTCATCCCGAAATAACCAAAGTAAACATTGGCGTTAGCAACAATCCGGGTATTCTTATTAGCGGTCACGACCTCAAAGACATGGAAGAACTATTAAAGCAAACTGAAGGAACCGGAATTGATGTATACACCCACAGCGAGATGCTACCTGCCAATTATTATCCGGCTTTTAAAAAATTCAAACACTTTGTTGGCAACTATGGAAATGCTTGGTGGAAACAAACTTCAGAATTCGAGAGCTTTAACGGTCCGGTTTTATTAACTACTAACTGCCTGGTTCCTCCAAAAGAAAGCTATAAAAACCGTGTTTATACCACAGGTGCAGCTGGCTTTGACGGATGTATCCATATAGCAGACCGAACATCCGATAAACCAAAAGATTTTTCAGTAATTATTGAACATGCTAAAAAATGTGCACCACCAACCGAAATTGAAACAGGCGAAATTATTGGTGGCTTTGCTCACAACCAGGTTATGGCACTGGCCGATAAAGTGGTAGATGCTGTTAAATCGGGTGCAATTAAAAAATTTGTTGTTATGGCAGGATGCGATGGACGCATGACAAGTCGAAACTATTACACCGATTTTGCAACTCAACTTCCCAACGATTCTGTTATTTTAACTGCCGGATGTGCTAAATATCGTTATAACAAACTCCAATTAGGCGATATTGAAGGTATTCCAAGAGTTCTAGACGCCGGTCAATGCAACGATAGCTACTCTCTTGCTGTAATAGCTCTTAAACTTAAAGAAGTTTTTGGTCTCGATAATATTAATGACCTGCCAATTGTTTACAATATTGCCTGGTACGAACAAAAAGCAGTAATCGTATTACTGGCACTTCTTTACCTGGGTGTGAAAAATATACATTTGGGACCAACCTTACCCGCATTTCTATCACCAAATGTGGTAAATATACTTATTAAAAATTTTGGAATTGGAGGAATAACATCTGTTGAAGAAGATCTTGTATCGATGCATATTGCTTAAATGACTTAATATTATTAAATTCAAATCCCTGTGAGTTTTATCTTACAGGGATTTTATAAAATTGTCAAATTAATTATCTATAATGAACATCTTAAGTTTAACAGATACTTAATGTTTAACTAAAACCAAACTTGTGAAAAAAAAACTCCTCAACCTATTAATACCACCCGATAAGTGGAAAATACCCGTCATTATTATTTTAGGAATTATGGTTGGTTTAGGAATTTATGTTTTTTATATTTCAAAAGCTCATTCCTACTTATCTGATAACCCTCAAACTTGCGTAAATTGTCACATAATGGCACCTCAATATGCAACATGGAGCCACAGTTCGCATCGCGAAATTACTAATTGTAACGATTGCCACGTTCCACACAACAATGTATTAAACAAATATTTTTTCAAAGCAAAAGATGGTATGCGACATGCTTCAATGTTTACGTTACGGCTTGAACCACAAGTTATCTTCATTCACGAAGCTGGTCAAAATGTAGTTCAAAATAATTGCAAGCGATGTCACGAACATTTGCTTAACAACCCAAAATTAAAAACCATGATGCCTGCCATGACACACACAACTGAAAAACGGTTTTGTTGGGAATGTCATAGAGAAACACCTCACGGACGGGTAAATAGTCTATCAAGTGTACCATATGCCCGGGTTCCTGTACCGGAAAGTCCGATTCCTGATTGGATTAAAAAAATCAAATAAAATCTATATATTTTTTTCATTATATGCAATTCACAAACTTAACTGCAAAAAAAGCTTAAAATAATTAAACATCTATCTATGAAACCTATCAGCGAACAAATCAAAGAAAAGCCATATCTGGGGTGGTTACTATTTATAGCCACTATCATCGTTGTTTTCATCCTTGGACTTTTTGCATCTTCTGTTATTGAACGACGCGCCGAAGCTGTATTTGCATATACCCCCCAAGTCGAATATGACAACCGGGAACCTCGTAATGAAATTTGGGGTCAAAACTTCCCACGCGAGTTTCAATCGTATTACCAAACAGCAGATACATCGTTCAAAAGTAAACATAATGGAAATGCCATGATTGACATGATTGATGTTGACCCCCGATTAGTTGTTCTATGGGCAGGATATGCTTTTTCGAAAGAATACAACCAGGGACGAGGGCATTATTATGCAATTGAAGACATCAGAAATATTCTTCGTACCGGAGCTCCAAAAGGCAAAGAAAAAAGCCCAATGCCCAATACATGTTGGACCTGCAAAAGTCCAGATGTACCTCGCTTAATGGCTCAGACTGGACCTGCCGAATTTTACAAAGGCACATGGGACGAAAAAGGCCATGAAATAGTCAACCCTATAGGATGTGCCGACTGTCACGATGCTAAAACCATGAATCTGCAAATTTCACGTCCTGCATTAATCGAAGCATTCCAACGCATTGGAAAAAATGTTTCCAATGCCAGTCACCAAGAAATGCGCTCGTTAGTATGTGCTCAGTGCCATGTTGAATATTATTTCGACAAGAAAAAAGTAGAAGGCGTTCAATATCTTACTTTCCCCTGGGACAATGGCTTTAGTGCCGATAACATGGAGAAATATTACGATGATATTAATTTTACAGACTGGACACATGCATTAAGCAAAGCCCCTATGTTAAAAGCCCAACATCCGGGTTACGAAGTTCACATGACCGGAATACATGCACAACGAGGCGTATCATGTGCTGATTGTCACATGCCATACAAAAGTGAAGGAGGACAAAAATTTACCGACCATCACATCCAAAGCCCATTAAACAATGTTGCAAACTCATGCCAAGTTTGCCATCGTGAAGAAACATCCAAATTAGTAGAAAGTGTAATAGAACGACAGGACAAGATCATCGAAAACCGCGACAAACTCGAAGAATTACTGGTAAGGGCACATGTTGAAGCAAAAAAAGCATGGGATTTAGGGGCATCTGAAAATATTATGAATCCAGTACTTATAGATATCCGTCATGCTCAATGGCGATGGGATTACGCTGCTGCCAGCCATGGCGGATCATTCCACTCTCCTGTTGAGATTGGAAGAATAATATCAACAGGCCTGGTTAAAGCTCAGGAAGCCAGAATTAAACTTGCTAGGATATTTGCATCGTTAGGATTTAACGAAGAAGTGCCATACCCTGATATTAACACTAAAGAAAAGGCTCAGAAATATATCAAATTACCTATGGATAAACTAAATTCCGATAAAAAAGAATTTCTCAAAACTATAGTTCCCGAATGGGATAAAATAGCATCTGAAAGGGAAAAAAATTATTCTATTTCTATTAATTAAGTTCGAACACAAAAATCTTATAAAAATAGAATATCTTAAATATACTAAGACATTCTATTTTTCATATATTAACATAAAAAATTATTCTTAATAATTTACAAATAAATTTTATCACTAACATATAAATTACATCCACTAATCAATTTCATATAAAAAGAAGAACAATTACTCTATACTATTTAATAAAAATTCAGTAACTTTTATTTAGACAATTGATAATCATACATATGCAGTTCATAAAAGCAATATTATTTATACTGTTTTTGTTCACTTGTTATTATCTAAATGCCCGAAACATAATTTTCAAGAAACTATCTCAGGAACAAGGCTTACCGGGCGTTTCAGTACAAGAAATATTTCAGGATAACAGGGGAATAATGTGGCTGGGAGTTGAAGCTATAGGTGCTTGTATTTACGATGGCAAATCATTTACAACATTATCTTACATAGATAATGATTCCACATCACTTTCAAATAACTTTGTTATAGACATTATTCAAGATAAAAACGATAATATTTGGCTTGCTACCATTAATGGACTTAACCGATTCAACAGACAAACTCACTCATTTACAAGATATTTACACTCCGAAACAAACCCAAATACCATAGCTCATAACCATACAAACTGTATAATCAACGATAACTACGAAAATATTTGGGTAGGTACAGAAAATGGCATTTCAATAATTGACCAAACAAACAATCAAATTTATAATATTTTACACGACCCTAACAATTACTCAAATCAACAAGAAAATATTACTATTTTATACCTTACACATGATAAAGATAAAAATATCTGGGTAGGAACCTCACACCATGGATTAATGTGCTTTACCGATCGCGAAATACAGGCATTTTTAATAAACATGCGATCAAAAAACAATAATAACCAAATAAGAATTAACCAATTAACACCGCACACAACATTCCAACACAACCCTAATGACACAAATAGCATTATGAATAACCAAGTATGGAGTATTGTAGCAGACAACTACAATAATTTATGGATTGGATTATGGAATGGAATACAGTATTATAACCAACAAAAAAAAACATTTACACGTTTTAATTTTAAACCAAGTGATTCAAACCTAAATGAGTCTACAACAATTAGACACCTTCATATAGACAAAAATCAGAATCTTTGGGCTGGAACTACAAATGATGGTCTTATCATTATTAATACCAATACCAATGAATATCAATATTTATCGACAACAAAAGACCCAAATTGCTCTTTAAAAAGTAACTCAGTAAGAGGAATATTTGAAGACAAATCAGGCATGATATGGATAGGAACAAAATTTGAAGGTATACATTTATACGACCGTCGACAAGAAGAATTTACACACATTTCAAGTTCAATTATTCCGGGTAAAGGGTTAAACGATGCCTTTGTTATGAGTTTTGCTCAAACCAATAATGAAAATATATTTATTGGAACAAAAAATAAAGGAATAAATATTTATAACAATAACACAAAAAAATATAAAGTAATACACTACAATCATAAAACAACAAACGGATCATTACTAAGCAACCGTATACAATCATTACTTTATAACCATGGAAACTATTTATGGATAGGTACTGATCGGAATTTCGAAAAATTAAATCTTAAAACACACGATATTACACCGGTTTTAAACGGATCAATATTTCACACTTGCTTTGACAAATCAGGTATGATATGGATAGGTACGAACCGGGGAATAAGAATTTTTAACCCTAAAGAAAACAAACAAATAACCAATTTTTCACGTTTCGACAGAATACTTTTTAACGAAGATATTAGCATAAATAAACTCTATTGTGATAATGAAAATAATATTTGGATAGGAAGCAGAAATGCCGGAATTTTCAAATACAACATCCCAAATGACTCTCTAACAATTTACACAAACGACCCAAACAATAGCAATTCAATAAGCTCTGATTTAATTAGGTCATTCGAACAAGATAAAAATGGAAATATTTGGGTTGGTACAAAAGCCGGTGGACTTAACAAATACGACAAAAAAAAAGATTCATTTATACGAATATCAAAATTAAGTGGAAAAACTATTTATAGTATACTTGAAGATAACTTTGGTAACTTATGGATGGGAACACACAATGGCATTGTTAAGTATAACGAAAAAGAAGATAAAATAGAAGAGTATAATACCGATTACGGAATACAAGGAAAAGTATTTGAAGTTAATGCCTTTTTAAAACTCAATAATGGTTACATTTTTTTAGGCGGACAAAATGGTTTCAATTCATTCAACCCACTTCTTGTTAACCGATTATTTTACAAAGCCCCTATCATTATTAGCAAATTCAAAATATTCGACAAAACAATTGAATACGACATTTGCAATCCTCAAAGTATTATTTTAAAACCTAATAATAATTACTTCTCATTTGAATTTGCATTACTCGACTATTCAAATCCCGATTTAAATCAATACTCATACATGCTAAAAGGAATAGATAACGAATGGATCAATTGTGGAACTCGAAATTATATTTCATACACAAATATTCCACCGGGCAATTACAAATTTTATGTTAAAGGGGTAAACATAGATGGTGTTTGGAGTTCTGATAATATGTATGTTGATTTAATTATTCTTAAACCCTGGTGGATGAATAACTGGGTTCGGGGAACAATAATTATTTCACTTTTGGCTTTATTTTTCTTAATATATTCTTTTCGAATAAAATCAATAAAACAAAATGAAATACGACTAAAAAAACAAGTACAAGAAAAAACAAAAGCCCTAAGTAATGCTTATGAAGAACTATCAGCAAAAAGCGAACAGGTTGTTAGTCAAAATATCGAATTACAAAAACATAGAGATAATCTCGAAATACTAATAAAAGACCGAACTTATGATTTAGAAAAAGCAAAAGAAAAAGCCGAAGAAAGCGATCGTTTAAAATCGGCATTTTTAGCCAATATGAGTCATGAAATACGTACACCATTAAATGCAATTATGGGCTTTTCTTCTCTTATTGCAAATGATCATTTCGAAAAAAATGAACTCGAAAGTATTAATAATGTTATTCAAACAAATGGAAACTCTTTAATTCAAATTATTAATGACATTATAGATATTTCAATGATAGACTCTAAACAACTTGAAATTATCAATAAACCGTTCAACCTTAATAAATTCATGCAAAACATTTTCGAATCATTCGAAAGGGAACTAAATTATTACCAAAACACAAACCTAAAATTAATTTTAGATATTGACACACAAAATAATAATATACATATTATTTCCGACTTAGGAAGAATCAAACAGATATTCCAAAACCTCTTTAGTAATGCTATTAAATTTACAAAACAAGGATTCATTAAACTTGGTTACTATTTCGAAAAATCAGATTCTAAAATAACCTTTTACATGGAAGACTCGGGAATTGGTATAGAAGGTAAATTTCTCAAAGCAATTTTTAACCGATTTCACAAATTAAATATCAATAACAATGAGCTGTATGGTGGCACAGGTCTAGGATTAGCAATATCAAAAAACCTGGCCGAACTTTTAGGCGGAGAAATGTGGGCTGAATCAAACATAAACAAAGGCACTAAATTTTTTTTCACAATCAAATATATTCCTGCAATAAAAACAGTAATATATTCAGATAAACCAGAAAAAATTGACATCAACACTATCGATTGGAGCAATAAACATATTTTAATTGTTGAAGATGAGATGTCAAATTTTTTAGTTTTAAAAACCATGCTCAGAAAAACTAAAATTCAAATCACTCATGTCGAAACCGGAATCCAAGCCTGCGATAAAGCTTTATCAGGCAATTATAATTTCAATTTAATTTTGATGGACATTAAACTTCCTGAAATGGCTGGCGATGATGCAACCAAAACTATAAAATCAAAAATAAACATTCCTATAATTGCACAAACTGCATTTGCTACACAAGCCGAAATAAACTTATTTTCCGAAGCTGGTTTTGATGATTACATAACAAAACCTATTAATGCCGAAAAACTTTTTTATTGCATCTCAAAATATCTTTAATTGTAATAAACAAAAAAGGTTCTGACTTTTATTGTCAGAACCTTTTTTTATTATATTCGAAAAGATTATTCAATAATTTTGTAATCTAATTCCGACATTCTTTTATAACTACTATATCTCCATTTTGCATTTTCCTCTGCTGCACGAAACAACTCTTGTGCTGATTCAGGGAACGACTTCAATAATGCAGTATAACGAACTTCGCCTTTTAAGAAATCTTGGAATTTACTCCATTCTGGCTCTTTTGAATCAAGCTGGAACGGATTCTTACCTTCTGCTTCCAACAAAGGATTATAACGATACAAATGCCAGTATCCGCACTCAACAGCTTTTTTAGCTTCATTTTGCGAACCGCCCATACCACCACGTAACCCGTGATTAATACAAGGAGAATAAGCAATTATCAACGATGGCCCAGGATAAGCCTCAGCTTCTTTAAGAGCTTTAAAATACTGAGACTGATTAGACCCCATTGCAACTTGCGCAACATAAACATATCCGTAAGTTGTTGCCATTAAACCAAGATCCTTTTTTCTGATTTTTTTACCCGAGGCAGCAAATTTTGCAACTGCACCAACCGGAGTTGACTTAGATGCCTGACCTCCCGTATTTGAGTATACCTCAGTATCCATTACAAGGATATTCACATCCTGCCCCGAAGCAATAACATGATCTAAACCACCATAGCCTATATCATATGCCCATCCGTCACCTCCAAAAATCCATACTGATTTCTTAACCAAATAGTCTTTAAGTGATAAAATCTCTTTTGCTACAGCTGCTGATTCTTTTCCTAATGCATCAATAACAGCCTTAGATACTTCTCTTGTTCTCTCACCGTTTTCTTTGTTTAATAGCCAAGCTTCAAATGATGCTTTAGTTTCAGCATTTACAGCTCCCAGATTTTCGTTCATTAAACGTTCAACTCGATCGCGTAACTTGTTAACACCCGTAGCCATACCTAAACCATACTCAGCATTATCTTCAAATAATGAGTTTGCCCAAGCAGGTCCATGTCCATCTTTATTTGTACAGTATGGAGTGGCAGGTGCTGATCCTCCATAAATTGAAGAACAACCTGTTGCATTTGCAACCATCATCCTATCGCCAAACAATTGAGTAATTAATTTAATATAAGGTGTTTCTCCACAACCCGCACATGCACCCGAAAATTCAAACAATGGCTGAGCAAACTGAGATGCTTTTACATTCATGTTTTTATCCATGATAGTATCTTTTACATCTACTTTTTCTGCCATATATGCCCACCGATCAACCTCCGCACGTTGTGAATCTAATGGTTTCATTACCAAAGCTTTTGTTTTAGCCGGACAAACATCAGCACAATTACCACAACCGGTACAGTCAAGAGCAGATACCTGGATACGATAGTGTAATCCTTCAAATCCTTTTCCATTTGCTTTTTTGGTAACTGTTCCTTCAGGTGCACCAGCCAATTCTGCATCAGTCAATAAAAACGGACGAATAGCAGCATGAGGACAAACATAAGAACACTGGTTACACTGAATACAATTATCAGATTGCCATTCTGGAACATTAACAGCAACTCCTCGTTTCTCATAAGCTGTTGTTCCAGCTGGGAATGTTCCATCTTCAACTCCTTTAAATGCCGACACTGGTAAATCATCACCTTTTTGTGCATTTATTGGGAATACGATATTTTTAATAAAATCGGGGACATCAGTTCTAAATGCCAATCCTTTATCTTCTAACTTTGCCCACTCAGCAGGAACTTCAACTTTGGTAACTGCACCACCTCTGTCAACTGCCTGATAGTTCATTTTTACAACATCTTCACCTTTCTTACCGAAAGATTTTACAATTGCAGTTTTCATTTTTTCAACAGCAAAATCGTAAGGTATTACATTTGCAATTTTAAAAAATGCCGATTGCATTATGGTATTAGTACGGTTACCAAGTCCAATTTCTTCGGCTATTGCGGTTGCATTTATTATGAAAAAGTTTATTTGATGTGTAGCCAAATATTTTTTCACATTTTCGGGTAATCTGTTTTTTGTTTCTTCTTCATCCCAAATAGAATTCAAAAGAAATGTTCCTCCTTTTTTCAACCCTTTTAACATATCATATTGATTAAGATATGCAGGAACGTGACATGCAACAAAGTCGGGGGTATTAACTAAATATGGCGAACGAATTGGGGTATCACCAAAACGCAAGTGAGAAATTGTTATACCTCCCGATTTTTTTGAATCATAAGCAAAATATGCCTGGGCATATTTATTGGTATTATCACCGATAATCTTAATTGAGTTTTTGTTAGCACCAACAGTACCATCAGAACCCAATCCATAAAACTTACCTTCAAAAGTACCTGCCTGTGCAAAAGATATCTCCTCTTTTAAAGGAAGTGATTTAAATGTAACATCATCAACAATACCAACAGTAAACTGATTTTTTGGCTCAGCTGAAGCTAAATTTTCAAATACTGAAATAATATGAGTTGGCGTTGTGTCTTTTGACGAAAGACCGTAACGACCTCCAATAACCATAGGAGCATTAGCCTTTCCGTAAAACAATTCACGTACATCTAAATACAACGGATCACCATTAGCTCCTGGTTCTTTAGTCCTATCAAGAACACAAATACGCTTAACCGAAGCCGGTACAGCTTTCATAAAATAATCAACTGAAAATGGACGATAAAGATGAACTGATATCAAACCAACTTTTTGACCATTGTTGTTAAGATAATCAATAGTTTCTTTAATTGTATCGGTAACAGACCCCATTGCGATAACTACATTTTCAGCATCAGATGCACCATAATATGTAAATGGAGCATATTTACGACCTGTTATTTCGCTAATTTTATCCATATATTTAGCTACCATATCAGGCAATCTGTCATAAAATGGATTTGCAGCCTCACGCGACTGAAAATAAATATCAGGGTTTTGTGCAGTTCCACGAGTAACAGGGTGTTCGGGATTCAATGCATTATTACGAAAAGCCTGAAGTGCTTTCTGATCAATTAATCCTTTCAGGTCATTCTGCTCCATCAACTCAATTTTTTGAATTTCGTGTGAAGTACGGAAACCATCGAAAAAATGAAGAAATGGCACTCGCGATTCAATAGAAGCAAGGTGTGCAACACCTGCCAAATCCATAACCTCTTGCACACTTCCGGTAGCTAACATTGCAAAACCGGTTTGACGAGCTGACATAACATCAGAATGATCACCAAAAATTGAAAGAGCCTGTGCTGCCAACGAACGTGCACTCACGTGAAATACACCTGGAAGCAACTCACCTGCAATCTTGTACATATTAGGGATCATCAATAATAATCCTTGCGATGCAGTATAAGTTGTTGTTAATGCACCGGCCTGAAGCGATCCATGAACAGCTCCGGCTGCACCGGCTTCTGACTGCATCTCTTCAACTTTCACAGTCTCACCAAAAATATTTTTTCTTCCACTGGCTGCCCATTCATCAATATATTCAGCCATTGTAGAAGATGGTGTGATAGGATAAATTGCCGCAACTTCACTAAACATATATGCAATATGCGAGGCTGCGTAATTTCCATCACAGGTAACAAATTTTTTTTCTTTTGCCATTGTTAATTCTCCTAAGTAATTATAAGATTGGAAATTATATTATTTTTAATAACTATTAAAGTTACAATTTGATTATTTTAAACTCAATATAAAAAACCAAATAACCAAAGTGGAATTTGGTTACCCTCTCCCACTTCAATCATATCGCGAGCACAAAACTCCTCAATTCTATTTCTCTTTTTATTTTCATCAATCCTTCCTCCTACAAGAAATTTATAATGGCCATCAACTAAAAAATCAGCTTGTTTCGTATAACTAAACTTTTTTTGAGTTGATACCATACTGTAAAAAAACGTTTGATGCAACATATTTATCTCAATATCACTCTGAGCTACAGAATATACAATATTTGGATTTTGCATATAAACCATCGATGGTTTCTTTAAAAGCTCATCATCTCCTTCGTACAATAAATGAATTAACTTAGCTTGCTTTAAATATGTAAGATAATTCATTACCGTAGCTCGTGATGTTTCTATTTCGGCACTAATACGACTAATATTAGGTTGAAAAGGTGCTGAAAGTCCAATTATATATAACAATTTGCGTATTTTTGGCAAATATTTTAAATCTATTTGCTGTAAATAACTCACATCTATTTCGAGCGAAAAGTTAATAATTTTAAGTAAATTTTCGAGATAATTTGATTGCTCTAAATAAAAAGGGTAATAACCATGATGTAAATAATCACTAAAAAAGGCTAAAGGCTTAACATTTTTTACTATATTATTTGCAATATTCTCATGATCCCTTAAAATATTATCAAATGGTACAACTTCAAAATTAGTACCTGCCTTTAAATTAATAAATTCTCGAAAAGAAAACCCTTCAAGTGAATATACATCAGCAATAATGCTTAAATCTGAATTTTCGTTTACCAGACTCATTGCCGATGAACCACTAAAAACCACTTGCAAATCGGTAAAATGATCGTAACAGTACTTAAGTTCATCTAACCATGATGGATATTTAAAAACCTGATCAAGTATAAGAGTTTTTCCACCTGTTTTTCGAAACTCATCTGCAAAACCTATAATACTATTACCCGAAAAATATAGATTATTTAAATTTACATACAAGCAGCTTTTATCAAAACCATATTTTTCTTTAGCAATGTTTAACAAAAAACTTGTTTTTCCAATCCCTCTTGCTCCTTTTATTCCAATAAGTTTATGATTCCAATTGATTTCATCCATCAATTTCCTCCTAACAGGAACTTCAAGATGCTCTAACAAGTATTTATGTGTTTTAAAAAATGCTTGCATTCTTTCTATTTGAAGAATTACAAATTTAAAAATCTAATTTGTAATATTGTAATTTAGAGATTGCAATTTTGATAAAAACCTGTTATTTATATTTATTAAAAATAAAAAAATGTCTTAAAAATCAGGATAATAAAAACCCCAAATTTTAAGACATTTATTAAATATCTAAAAAAAATAATAATTAACCGTCATTCATCGAAATAAGAAATTCTTCATTCGAATTGGTTTTCGACATTCTGTCCGATAAAAATTCCATCGCTTCTACAGGAGTCATATCCGACAAATAATTTCTTAAAATCCAAATTCTGTTCATTGCTTCAGGTTCTATTAAAAGATCTTCACGTCGCGTACTCGATAAGTTAACATCAACAGCGGGGAATATTCGTTTGTTCGACAAACGCCGATCGAGCTGCAACTCCATGTTACCTGTACCTTTAAACTCTTCAAAAATAACCTCATCCATTTTCGAACCAGTTTCTGTAAGTGCAGTTGCTAAAATTGTTAACGACCCTCCATCTTCAATATTACGAGCAGCTCCAAAAAAGCGTTTAGGCTTATGTAGTGCATTTGCATCAACACCTCCCGACAGTACTTTTCCTGAAGCTGGAGATACTGTATTATAAGCACGAGCTAAACGAGTAATAGAATCAAGCAAAATAACAACATCATGCCCACATTCAACCATACGTTTTGCCTTCTCTAAAACAATATTAGCCACTTTAACATGACGTTCAGCCGGCTCATCAAAAGTAGATGATATAACTTCAGCATTAACGCTTCTAGCCATGTCGGTTACCTCCTCCGGACGTTCATCAATTAGTAATATTATCATGTAAACTTCAGGATGATTTGCAGCTATTGCATTAGCTATCTCCTTTAACAAAACTGTTTTACCTGTTTTAGGCTGAGCTACTATTAAGCCTCGCTGTCCTTTTCCTATTGGGGCAAACATATCAACAACCCGAGAAGATATGCTAGGTTTACGACCTCCAGTAATATTAAATTTGTTATTCGGGAAAATAGGTGTTAAATGATCGAATGGAACACGATCGCGAACATAATCAGGCGTACGACCATTAATCTCTTCAACTTTTATAAGTGGGAAATATTTCTCACCTTCTTTTGGTGGTCGAATACTTCCTAATACGTTATCCCCAGTTTTTAGTCCAAAGAGTTTAATTTGCGATTGTGATACATATATGTCATCGGGAGAATTAAGATAATTATAATCCGAGGATCTTAAAAATCCATATCCATCGGGCATAATCTCAAGTACACCACTAGCAGTAACAATACCTTCAAATTCATAGGGTTTTTCTTCTTTACGATCATATTTACGATACTGACCATCGCGATGCCTCTCCTGACCTTGATTAGGATTGGTATTTTGATTTTGCTGCCAGTTTTTTCTACCTAATGAAGATTCTCTTTCTTCGGCATTATTTGCTACTGAGTTAACCTCATCATTAACAACTGAAACTTCAGTAACAGCTTCCGTTTCAGATGCATCTCCCTCTAAAACAGGCGAATCTACAGCTTTTTCGTTTCCATCTGTAGGTTCAACTTTTACATCAATAATCCGCTTTCTTTTTCCTGTAGAAAGTTTAGGTTTTTCAGGTGCAATAAAATCTGCTGCTTCGGCAGCCTTATCTTTTATTGGCGAGGGAGTTACTTTAATTTTTTTTGTTACGTTTTTATCAGACTTCTTTTCAGATGATGCCTTAATAGCCTGCTCATCAAGAATTTTATAAATTAACTCTTGCTTTTTAAATGATTCAACACGCTTAATGTTTAAATCCTTTGCAATCTGCCTTAAATCGGACAAAAGCTTTTCATTCAGCTCTAAAATATCGTACATATTATCAATTAATGGGAAATAAAATCGAATGATTCTTGAAATTTAATAACAAATCCGCTTTAATTAAAAAATCTTGACAAAGAGAGATTCAAGAATGTTTCAAGAGGATTTTGTGCAAACTTAAATAATATGAAAATATGAACAAAATATTTAACTCTTTTTTTATTACTTTTTTTACACAAATATCTTTGAAATTAAAAAAAAAAATGCAATTTTAAACTAAACAACCTTTTAATCTGTTAATTCTATACACTAAACCACTTTCCAAACCATGAGGCAATTAAAAATTACCAAGCAAGTAACTAACCGCGAAACGCCTTCGCTTGATAAATATCTACACGAAATCGGAAAGGTAAGGCTGTTATCAACCGATGAGGAAGTTCAACTGGCAAAAAAAATCAAAAAAGGTGATCAAAAAGCATTAGATGAATTGGTAAATGCCAATTTAAGGTTTGTGGTATCGGTATCAAAACAATATCAAAACCAAGGCCTTACCCTACCCGATTTAATAAACGAAGGTAATTTGGGCTTAATTAAAGCAGCTCAACGATTTGATGAAACAAGAGGTTTTAAATTTATTTCTTATGCTGTATGGTGGATTAGACAATCGATATTACAAGCTCTTGCCGAACAAGCCCGCATTGTAAGGCTACCTTTAAATAAAATTGGCTCAATTAATAAAGTTAACAATACTTTTTCTAGGCTTGAACAAGAATTTTTTAGAGAACCAACATCTGATGAGATAGCAGAAACATTACAAATAGCTCCTCAAGAAGTTAAAGACGCATTAAAAGTATCAGCCCGCCACGTATCAATGGATGCTCCCTTAAAAAGAGATGAAGACAACACATTATATGATATTTTATTAGAAAAAGATAGTGATAGTCCCGACTCAAATCTATTAAACGACTCATTACGAAAAGAGATTGATCGTTCATTAGGCACTTTATCAACCCGCGAAGCCGATATTATCCGACTCTATTATGGCCTAAGTGGTGAACCACCTTATTCTCTCGAAGAGATTGGCAAGTTATTTAATTTAACACGAGAAAGAGTTCGACAAATAAAAGAAAAAGGAATAAAACGATTAAAACATACATATCGAAGTCGAATTTTAAAATCATACCTGGGTCAGTAATAAATATAAATATCGAGTAATTTATTACAATTAGTTATTTTTGTATTGAATTATAAAAAATCAAAAATAATGAGCCATTTAATAGCACCATCTCTTTTAGCCGCCAATTTTTTCGATTTAAAGACTGATATTGAAATGTTTAACAAAAGCGAAGCCGATTGGTTACATCTCGATATTATGGATGGTGTTTTTGTTCCGAATATTTCTTTTGGGCTACCCGTTATACAATCGTTAAAAAAACATGTTACTAAACCTTTCGATGTTCATTTAATGATTATCAACCCCGATAAATATATTCAGGACTTTAAAAAAGCTGGTGCAAACCTTTTAAATGTTCACTACGAGGCATGTAACCATTTACACCGAACCATAGAATCGATACACCAGTCTGAAATGAAAGCTGGAGTAACGTTAAACCCTCACACCCCTGTATGTTTACTTGAAAATATTATATCTGATATTGATTTAGTACTACTAATGTCGGTCAATCCCGGTTTTGGGGGTCAAAAATTTATTAAAAACACATACAATAAAATTGATCAATTAAAAGAGTTAATTTTGAAAAAAAACTCAAAAGCTATAATTGAAGTTGATGGTGGCGTAGATACAAATACGGCTCCCCTACTTGTTAGAGCCGGGGTTGATGTATTAGTTGCCGGGAGTTTTGTTTTTCAGTCGAAAAACCCAGCAGAAACAATTAAATGGCTTAAAAACCTATAATTGAGTTATTTTTTTATTGAGTAGAAAATATTGTTATTATATTTGCAAAATATTACCAGGGGCTGACCTGGATTTGACAGCTTGGTAAAGTGGTGTGTAAGCATGTCGAGCGTTGTGACACTGGCTCGTAAATCCCAGATCTCAAAATTATAACTGGCGAAAATAATTACGCTCTTGCAGCTTAATCGAAGCATAGTAGATTAGCATTATTTTGGCACTAGGTGCTGAAACAAGACATCTCCCGGGGGCTAACGTCCTAAGGCAAACCGATACGGAGATGCAGCAAAATTGGGAATAGCTTTTTTGGAGCCTTGACAATTAAGTGAAATTAAAAAGGATAAGGTAATAGTCGGTGGCTTTGATCCATCTGTTACACGAAAAACAAGTCGAAGCTAAGCATGAAGAAAGCATATTACTTACAGGTTTGGACGAGGGTTCGATTCCCTCCAGCTCCACTTTTTTTTTAAACCCTTTTTTGCAAAGGGTTTTTTATTAATACCAGTCTTTACAGTTCCAATTTAATAATCGTTCAACCTCTTTTATATCATTATAAAATACATCATTCAAAAAATTTCGTTCTTCTAAAGCTATGGTATGAGAATAATCTCGGAAATGAATTATCTCTTTTTTATACGAAAACAGTTTTTCATTAACACCTAAAAATTTAAATATTCTATTTAAATTTTCTTCCTGATTCTCCTGAAAATCCTCATACTTAACAAACATTAATTGATGATCAGTAAAAAAACGAAGATACCGTCTAATTTGACCTGCATACAAACCTCGGTCGACATACGAAAACTCTTTATTTTGCAGTGGCAACGATTTTTTTAACCTATTCATTTCGTTTTTTATAGAAAAAAAAAATGATTCTGTTTCAACACCTCTATCTAACTGCATATTCCAGTGAGAAAAAGCTCTTTCAACCGGATTACGTAAAATTGCAATAATTTTAATCCTCTTATTATATTCCCATATTCTTCTACAACAAGGTTCAATATAAATATATGATGGCGTCACTTCTCCATAAACCTTTTTTCCCGAAGAGAAATCGAACTGCTTATGATAATCCGAATAAATATATAGAGGTTTTTTAAAATTATTGTCATCATCAAAAAAATGAACTTCCTTTTTTTTTGCCATTCCTATTTCAGGATGCTGCCTTAGATAATAATCTAAGGCTGAAGTTCCACTTTTTTGAACACCTACAACTAAAAAGTCAAGTTTTCTGTAATCTTTATTTTTACCAAACATGAATAATTCTTTTAAACAAGGTCAATACAATCATTTTCCTTTAGCCATTTTTAAAGCATGAATCATATATGAAAAATATGGGAATCTCTTTTTTTTATAAAAAAAAACATCACGCGCATGTTTAAAATAAAAAAACCATGACTTAATTGAAAACTCTTTTCTTAATGAATCATTTATAATCACAGTATAGTTTTTAAGAATCCTATGATGCTTAGCTTGTAAAGAAGCAAACGTATTAAAATATTCAGCATGTGTTTTAAATACATTCAAGTCTCTTAATCTATCCTTTTTAATATGTTTACTATAATGGGCACTATTGCTATGTTTACGATGATATAGCAAATATTTATGAATATACTGAACCCTTCCATTAGCAGCAGCGCACAATGCAATGCTCCAGTCGTACAATATTTCTGATTTTAAAGGAAACATCAACTCCCGAACATCTTTTTTAAAAACAATAGTACACCCCTGAATCGAATTCCGAAATAACAAAGGGGCTACAACACAACTACCATCTAAACCAGGTTTTTCAAGCACCTCGGTTAGCTCAGGTAACGGAAAAGCTTCGAACGATTTAACGGCATGATGCACCAAAACAGCATCTTCTTTCCAGTTTTTTAGAATAACCTCAATTTTATTAAGACACCAAATATCATCCTGATCTGAGATAGCAATATAATCACCTCGGCATTCATTAATTGCCTTTTCGAAATTCAAATTAAACCCAAGATTCACCTTATTAACACTTAAACGAATACGAGGATCATTTTTTTTATATTCTTCTATAATATCAATTGTAGAATCAGTAGATACATCATCCGACACCACTATCTCAATATTTCTATAACTTTGGTTTATTAAAGAATCCATTTGTTCTCTAAGAAAACGCTCGCCATTGTATGTACACAGGGCTATCGACACCAAAGGATTATCTTCAATCATGTTATAAAATAATTCTTTTTTTAAATATCAATAGTTCGTTAAATAATGACATAAAATATTGATTTACAGCAAAATAAGAGTTGAAAATATTTGTTTAAAACCCTGATAATCAG
>JAFGBR010000015.1 GCA_016933045.1 Marinilabiliaceae bacterium
GCCATCACTGATAGTTCTACACCCTGAACAAAAGCATCGTCAATGTTTTTCCATTGGTAATTATACCCCAATACAGCAACACTTACATCAGCAACAGTAAAACCTATTTTATTTTTCAAATCTGTCCTAAATATGTTTGTACTTATCCTAATTTTTTTTCCGTAATAGTCTGCCGAGATGTTATAACTTCTTGAAGTTTCTGGGTTTAAGTCTGATGATTTCCAAACACGTGGTGAACCACTGCAAAGGTGTAAATCTTCTGAGAAGCCATATGGGGCACGAAATCCAGTTCCTGCATTTGCCCGTAAAGTAAATTTTTCAGATAATTTGTATTTAACGGCTAACCGTGGATTAATCGCAGTTTCATCAAAACTTGTTCTAGGGAAATTACTCGTTTCAAATACCTGTTGGTCTGATGTGTATTCTTCTCCTGAATGGTGATTGTCAAGTCTGACACCAGGCACTATAACTAATTTATCGTTAATCGCCCATTCATCCTGTATGAATAATCCAAATTCTCTTGCCGATTTATCTGCTACCGAACGATACGATTTACCAAGGTAACTGCTCGTTTCGTCAACAATAACGTACATTCCCGATTCTTCAAGTTTGTCATAGAAACTTTGTAGCCCTATAATTAAACTATGTTTTTTAATTTTTGTGTTAAAAGTTAATGTAGATGTTAAAGAATTTTCGTTTGCAAGATAAGGTCTCATATTTCTTAAATCGGGAACAGTATCTCCATGTGTTGCCATATAATCACCCAGATATGAATCATTTGTGGCATTTCTGTTATGATTTATATAAGCAAGGCTCAAATAAATTTCTGAGTTGGTTTTAATCTTTTTATTGTAGTTGAGAGATGCTTCGTACCTGTCAGTTGTAATATTTTCTGTTCCATCGGTCAATGGGTTGCGGAAATAGTCATCGGACATGGTTCCTCCTTCACGTTTTTCAAATACTGATTTTCCGCGAATAGTAAGTTTGTCATTTTTCATGAAAGCATTGTCGATGTATAAACCAAAACCTGCATTTGTAAGATTTGTCATTACCCTGTCAGAAATGCCATCCTTATTCATTACTTCATTTCGTTTTAATCCTGTTCCTGTTTCGTCAATTGCACCTTCTGAATATCGTTGAGCAAAAATATTCAAACCGATATTCCCCTTTTCGTTACGCATAGATGAATTAACATCAAACTTGTTGGTTTTGTAACTGCCCAATTGAACATCAACCGTAGTTGAAGGAATAAAACCGGGTTCTTTCGTTACAATATTAATTGCACCAGCAACAGCTCCGCTTCCATAAAGTGCTGAACCTGCACCTTTAACAACCTCAATTTTATCAACATCAACTGTGCTTAATTGTTGCAAACCATAAACACCTGCTAATCCCGAATACATTGGCTGCCCGTTAATAAGTACTTGTGTATGTTCAGCACCAAGCCCCTGCATACGAACCATCGTAAAATTACAATATTGGCATTGCTGTTCAACTCTTATTCCGGGAGTACCTTCTAATGCTTGATAAAGATTGCATGCGTTTTTATTCTCAATAGCTTTTGCTGAAATTATTTCAGTTCTTACGGGTACATCTTTTAAATAATGTTCAGTCCTTGTGCCAGTAACAACAACTTGTTCAAGGTTAAGGACATCATCTTCCAATTCAAAAAAAACATTTACTGCTTTCCCTTTCTCCATTATTACTTCTTTTTCCTGTGATTTATAGCCCAATGATTGAGCAACTATTATACACTTACCAACAGGCAAATTTGCAAGTTTATAATGTCCACTACCATCGGCTGTTGTCCCGATATTTGTACCTTTTACCATAATTGATGAATAAGGTATATGCTCTTGGGTTTTTGCTGATTTTACATCACCAAAAAGCATAGCATCAGTTTTTTCTTGTGATTTTACCTGCCCTGCAAATACAAGCCCAAGTATCAGAATAATTAGTTGTTTCATTTTACCGTCCTTTTTATTTTTATTTAAATTAATTTTAAATGCAAAATAAGAGGAAAGCGAAAAAGTGTACAATCACTTAAAAAGGGTAAATTTTATTCCCTTAATCATTATTAATAGGGATGTATGATGCAATATTTATAGCGAGGTGGTATCTAATGGTATGATATTCTTTGTAATAGCATAAATTGCCAAGCCTGATAAACTTTTAATCCCTGTTTTTTCGATTATGTTTTTTCGGTGGCTGATTACGGTATGAATGCTGATATTTAGCTTATCTGCAATTTCTTTATTTGATAAGCCTTTTACAAGTTGAATTAGTACATCTATTTCTCTTTCAGATAATTGTTCTTGCGAATTATCGTTGCAATTGCAATGATTGAATGACCTATTTAGTTTCTGAGTGATTATTTCGATTGGGTCTGAAATTGAAATAGTATCATTAAATTTATTAAGCAGTTCATTATCAAAATAAGAATAAATCAAGCCAAACCATGAAATATCGGAGTGATGTTTTTTTAGTTTAGAGAAGTCGTTTAACCTGTTTTGTATTACTGCTGGATTTAGAATTACAATATTGATACTTTCCTTTAATGTCATGCTGTTAAATTCATCAAAATCATTTATTCGATACAAATAAAAGTGTTTTTTTGATTTTAACAATAGCGTTGAAAGTCCTTCATAGATAATATTTGAAGGTTCAATAATGGCAATGTTTATTTTGCATTTATCCATTCAACCGTTGTTTTTCAACTTTAGTAATAAGAGGCAATAAAATCATTTCTTCAATCATTGAATGGATATTTAAATCAAATTCCAACTCAAAAAGACAGTAAAGGAATTTTCTCCTAAGTGGTAAATCATTTTTTAATGCAATATGTTTCAGCATTAGGTTTTTCAAGTCAGTTAGTTTAGTTTCAATATCTGAATGATGTTCCTTGTATTCACGAGCCGAAAAATTTGATTCTTGTTGAATGGTTTCGGTTTCAATTAATTGACAGAAATAAGGAAAAGCAATTTTTTCTTCATAATCAAGATGCTCCAAAACTTCTTCAAAATAATCGTTAAAGAACTTTTCAATCAGCATAATATCCTCTGTATTATGTTTATCATGAAGTTTTATGAGATATTCCTTTATTTCGGGGTACTTATCTTCTTTATAAAAACGATGACTGTTTTTTAATAGTCTTATAATTATTGGAATATCATCTATTAAATGAATGTCGCCTTTATTGGGGTAAAATCCGTTGTAGAGATTGCTGACAACTAAAAATACTGATTGATTAATAAAATTTTCTTTACATATCTGGGATACTGTTTTATCACCAACAGCAAAATCAATATCTAAATGTTCCAGAAGCATTAATAATGAGTAATTCTCATTTATTAAATCTGACATTTTCATGTCCAGTTTGATGTATGTTTTATGTGTTTGGTACATATTCTTTTTTTGTCAAAAATACATTTTTTGTTTAAAATTAATCAAAGGTGCGTCGGCGAGAAAAGCATGTGTTTGGCAGCCGAAGGGATGGTCGTGGGATGGGGCTGCCAAACTCTTGCTTTTGTGCGTTGGCATTTTCCTTATTTCTTTTCTGTCTTTTTGCAGCAAAAATATCTTTGTCATATGGTCGCAGTCTTTTTTTGTCGGCTTGTTGGTAACGGTCGGCGGTATGAAATCGTTGGGGATTGCGGGCTACTTTCTTGTCCAGTTACACTGAACTCGATGCGGGGCAGAACGCTCGAA
>JAFGBR010000016.1 GCA_016933045.1 Marinilabiliaceae bacterium
CAATGACACACTGGACTTTTATTTTAATAACACCAATTCTAATTTGGCATTTAATTAAAGTAATCTCAAAAAACAATAACCACATAGAACTAAATAATCAATTAAAAATACTGGCAATCATTACTTTTATCACAACCCTGCTGTGGAGTATACCAATATATATTTATTAATCATGTTAATAGGCGAATGGACAAAACACACATTTATTTTTAAAACACCCGGCGGAACATCAAGAGGAGTTTTAAAGACCAAACCCAGTTGGATAATAAAATTATACGATGATAATAACCCTACAATAACCGGATATGGAGAATGCTCCATTATACCCAACTTAAGCATTGATGATATTCCCGATTTCGAAAACCAACTTAACAATATAATTAACACAATCGATTTTACCCACAAAACAATTCCCAATTATTTACCTGCAATACAATTTGGTATCCAAACAGCATTATTAGATCTAAAAAACGGTGGATCATTCAAACTTTTCAATAGTAGTTTTACAAGTGGAGATTCAGGCATCTTATTAAATGGATTAATTTGGATGGGAACTATTGAATACATGAAAACTCAGATTAAACAAAAATTAGAGCAAGGATTCAGATGCTTAAAACTTAAAATTGGAGCCCTTAATACAAGTGATGAACTATCGTTATTAAAAAAACTTAGAGATGAATTTTCGTCAGATATTTTAGAAATAAGAGTTGATGCTAACGGAGCTTTCTCTCCTAAAAATGCCCCATTCATTTTAAACAAACTTCATAAATTAAAAATCCATTCCATTGAACAGCCTATTAAACAAAAACAATGGGACGAGATGAAAACCCTATGCCACAATACTCCATTACCAATTGCACTCGACGAAGAATTAATTGGCATTTCAGATGAATCAATTATGAGCCAAATGATTTTGCACATTAAGCCTCAATTCATAATTATTAAACCAGGACTTCTGGGAGGGTTTAACATATCAGATAAATGGATAAACATTGCAAATGAATGCCACACCGGATGGTGGATAACATCAGCACTCGAAGGAAATATAGGTCTAAATGCTATTGCTCAATGGACTGCTACAAAAAAAACAACAATACCACAAGGCTTAGGAACTGGTCAGGTTTTCTCAAATAATATCACATCACCGCTAGAAATACACAAAAGTATATTATACTATAATCCTTTAAAAAACTGGGATCTCTCACTAATTAAATTATGATTCAAAAACAAAACATTACAATTAACGGAATCAATTATCAAGATACCGATTTAACAAATCTTATAAATAAAAAAATAAAATCAAAAAAGCTGTGGGAGAAGAATATATTCAATTTCCTAAACCAATGGTTTAACAATTACGAATCAATTACCCTTAAAACATCTGGTTCAACTGGAAAACCCAAAGAAATTGTTTTTTCAAAAAATCAACTTATACTATCAGCAAAAACATCAATTCAGCTTTTTAACTTACACAAGGAAAGCACTGCCCTGCTATGCCTTCCAGCCGAATACGTTGCTGCAAAATTAATGATTGTAAGAGCTATAATCGGACAACTTAACCTCATCATCATCCCACCCGACAGTAATCCATTAAAAAACATTAACACCGCCATTGATTTTGCGGCCATGGTACCATTACAGGTAATAAATAGTTTAAACAATCAACCTTTAAAAATTAATCTAATAAAAAAGTTAATTATTGGAGGACAAAAACTACCTGAAGAAATAGCAATTAAACTATCGCAATTCAAAACAAATATTTGGGAAACATACGGAATGACCGAAACCCTGACTCATGTTGCTTTACGAGAAATATCACCATCTTTCTCATCTACATTTATAGCTATCCCAGGCAATACATTTCAAACATACAATAATTGCCTTACAATTAACAACTCTGTTTTTTTAACAGAAGAAATAAAAACCAATGACATTGTCAATTTAATATCAAATAACGAGTTTAAATACATTGGACGTATAGATAATATAATAAATTCCGGAGGTATAAAAATTTCGATTGACGAACTCGAAAGCAAACTAATGTCAGTATTAACCATTCCATTTGCAATTTCATCAATAACTGACCAAAAATTAGGCGACAAAATTGTATTGGTAATTGAAAAATCAAAAAAAGAACTAAACATAAAAAACATAATCAAAAAGATAAAACTCACCAAGTTCGAAACTCCAAAAGAGATAGTTTTAATAGATAAAATACCACTTACACCAAGCAACAAAACAGACCGAAAAGCACTAAAAAAAGCAATTGAGAATATACACCAAGAACCATTTTAAAAATTTGTGAAGCTATTGTTAAAAATATATAAATATATACATTTGATTTGTTGGAAATTTTTTTTTGCCCGAATTTATATATAATATTGTTCTCAATATTTCTTCTTAGAAATAAGGGTTAAGGTTAGGTTTAAAAGGGACGTAGAAATACGTTCCTTTTTTTATGTCAATATCAAGCACTTCTACATAATTATAATTCGTTATTGATTTTTTCGAAAAATATTAATCCTCGTTTGAACAAACATAAAAAGATATACCACAAAACACGAAAACTACACACAACCATGACTCAAAGCTCACTAAGTAGAATGAAAAATACTTTGAGTTCTTTTTGACTTTGCAGGAATGATTATCATTACAAACAAATACAATTCAATTACCAAACATCATTAATAATCCTCAAGATGTTAAAATTATTTAAAAAGGAAAAACGTCGTAACCTTTATAAACAGCTATCGTTATAAAGGTAAAGATTTCTTCTTTAAATAAGGGTTAAGGTTAGGTTAGGAAAAAAGAGGCTGCTCATAGGAACAGCCTCTTTTTACGTTTCATTTACACCTTTAATAACTATGGAAATTTTGGAAACTGCTTAAAATCAGGATCACGTTTCTCTAAAAAAGCTTTACGCCCTTCTTGCGCCTCTTCCATTAAATAAAACATAAGAGTAGCATCTCCTGCCATCTCCATAATTCCGGTTTGTCCGTCTAATTCTGCATTTAAACCTCTCTTTATCATCCTTAAAGCCATTGGGCTTCGCTGCAACATTACTCTACACCAATCAACTGTTTCCATTTCAAGCCTATCAAACGGAACTACCTTATTCACCAGCCCCATATTTTCGGCTTCGGCTGCCGAATACTGCTTACACAAAAACCATATTTCCCTGGCTTTTTTTTGTCCAACACTTCTGGCCAAATAAGATGACCCAAAACCAGCGTCAAAACTACCTACTTTTGGTCCACTCTGACCAAAAACGGCATTCTCAGATGCAATTGTTAAATCGCAAACAACATGCAACACATGCCCCCCCCCTATTGCATATCCATTTACCATTGCAACAACAGGCTTTGGAAGCGATCGTATCTTTTTATGCAAATCAAGCACATTTAATCGTGGAATACCCGATTCATCAACATAACCACCATAACCTTTTACATTTTGATCGCCCCCCGAACAAAATGCTTTATTTCCTTCACCTGTAAGTATTACAACACCTACATCCTGATTTTCACGACAAATATCGAACGCATCTATCATTTCCAGAACTGTTTTTGGGCGAAATGCATTATATACCTGCGGGCGATTAATGGTAATTTTTGCAATACCTTCTGCAAAATCAAACCTAATATCCTCATATTCTTTAACTGATATCCATTCGGGCAAACTCATATTTGTATTTTTTAACAACAATTATTTTTTTAACGCACAAAAATAATCTTTCAGTACTTTTGCATTATTCTTAATTGGTGTTAACACCTCAAGTATAGCAGATTCTTTTTGTTCAAAAAATGAAGGTAATAATTCATCAAGTTGTTCAGCGGTGCTACATTTGTTATAACAAATTTTAAAATGAGCCGCCAAATTATCGGCATTCATACTATGACCGGTAGCAAAAAACTCTTCAAGCTCTTCGGTTTCTGCCGGTCCCGGAATAAAACGAAATATACCACCCCCACCATTATTAACCACTATAATTTTAAATTTTTTTGAAATATACTTATTCCACAATGCATTTGAATCGTAAAAAAAAGATAAATCACCAGTTACCAAAACCACAGGTTCTTCCCTAGCAACAGAAGCACC
Source organism: Marinilabiliaceae bacterium (assembly GCA_016933045.1). Classification (GTDB taxonomy): domain Bacteria; phylum Bacteroidota; class Bacteroidia; order Bacteroidales; family Marinilabiliaceae; genus JAFGBR01. The sequence continues at coordinate 4,099 of JAFGBR010000016.1, forward strand.
AACAGCAGTGCTAACACAACCGTCAATACCACTTGTCCCCCTGTTGGAATAACTTTCAACTTGCTCGTAACCATTAAATAATTGCGCATAACGAACCGGAGTACTATTGCCAAGTTGTAAAACACATGGTCGAGGTAGTGCTTTTATAACCATTTGAAAAACTTTAAAATCGGACCACGGCAATTGCTTTGTATACTCATCGTGAATTAAAGTTGCATAATCGTATCTTTTCTTCCAATTTTCACGATATCGGCTTTTAATAGGTTTTACAAGCTTAATTAGCTGCTCAAGAATAATAACAGGATCGCCATGTAAAACCCTTGTCAATTGCATATAAGTATCAGTATAAGCTCCCGATTCACTAATATGCCAATGTTCCTTAGGTTTATTATCTCGAAGAAATTGTTTGATTTTCTTAGAAACGATTTGTCCATCGAAAGTAATCAGCAAATCTGGCTTAAACAATGCCACTTCTTCATCTCTAAAGGTTGCCACAACCCGGTCAATGCAATTTATAAAACCATCGCCATTACAATTCGATAATGATTCGGTTAGAATAATAATTCGCTCACGATCTTCCAATTCATTCAACATAAGTTGAAACCTTAAATCGGGGTTTCTCATTCCAACTAAAACCATTATACGCTCAGTACTACTCCATGCTTCTGCCAAATCAACCAATACCTCATCAGGCAAACGACCAACACTTTTATTATAAACAACAGGTCGGCTTTTTGATATCTGCTGCACTGTTTTGCCATAAAGAGGTTCACGAAATGGCACATTTATATGAACAGGTCCTCGCAAAGGACTCATACATTTAATAAAAGCCTCTGACACCATTCTTTCGGCAAACCATTTGTCCTCCTGCGAATTAATCTCGACTGGCAAAGTGCAACTATATTTAATATAATTAGAAAAGATACCATCCTGATTAATAGTTTGTCCATCGCCCTGACCGAGCCATTCTGAAGGTCGGTCGGCTGTAATAATTACCAACGGAATGTTTTGATAAAATGCTTCAGCGATGGCAGGTGCATAGTTTAATACTGCCGTTCCACTGGTACATAACAAGGCAACAATTTTTCGTTTTTGCTGCGCAATACCCAATGCAAAAAAAGCTGCGCTACGCTCATCAACAACACTGTAACAATTAAAATCATCAAGTGCAGCAAACGACAAAGTTAATGGGGCATTTCTCGATCCGGGAGAAATAATAATATCGGAGATACCTTCTGCACGACATAAGTCGATTAGAATACGTACTGTTTTCTTATCTGAAATAGGTTTACTCATAGATCGCAAATTTCAGATATTTTTTAAAACAGACAATAGGGTTTTTGTTTTTAATACAGTTTCAATCCATTCATCCTCGCTATTCGAATCTTTTGTAAAACCTCCCCCAACAAACAAAACAGCATCCTTACCAATTATTTTCATACATCGAATATTAACATAACAAGTTAAATTACTATTCGAAATATAACCTATAAAACCTCCATAATACAATCGTTTATGAGTTTCTATTCCTGTAATCATATCTAATGCCTTTTGCTTAGGCAAACCACATACTGCCGGTGTTGGATGTAAATCGAACAATAAATTGCCTAAACAATTATTGTTTGTATCCATTTCAAACTCAAAAGTTGTTTTTATATGTAACAAATGACCAGCCCTAACAGTGAAAGGGGATGTTTTACGAATATTTTTTATTTCATACCGATGCAAAACATCTTCAATATAATCTGTAACAATAGCCTGTTCTTCAATTTCTTTTTGGCGCCATTGCTCATAACTATTATTAGATAGACTATTTTTTCGTGTACCAGCTAATGCAACAGTTCTTATAGAACTATTACAAACATCAACAAATAATTCAGGACTGGCACCCATCCATTGTCCGGTTTGTGGTGTATTATAAAAAAACACACAAGCATCGGGATATTTATCACATAAGTTATAAAAAATTACATCTCGCTCCCCACAAACATTATATTCAACATGAATACGCGAAAGAATTGCTTTATTAACTACTCCAGTTCGAATTTCAGATATAAGATACGATGCCTGTTTAATATAATCATCTTTTTCTGTAGATACATATTCATCATCGACACTTTCAAAATTTAAATTACACTCTTTTATATCACCTGTCTTAATATCACCAATCCACTTAAAATGTGACGGAATAAAAACGCTTTTTTCAGTATTAACATCAAAAGGAACAATAACAAACCCATCGTACCGTTTTGTATCATAAAAAATTTCATCAAGGTCAACTCGAACGCTATGTGAAGCCACAATATTAAAGTCTTTCTGACCCGGCATTCGCCAAACAGCATAAGATATACCTGAATTAATAAGTTTATGTAAAACCTGCTTTTTTGTAAGTAACTCCAATGATAAATTTATTAAGTCTTCAAAAATAACAATAATAAAAAACGCTCCCGACCAATAAACAACTTTTTAAGTAATTTAGATAGACAACATTTTCATTCTGCGTTCAATTTTATATTATTTTTACCGTTTACAATAATTAAATAAACTATTTTTTTTCAGATCAAGGTTCATCCATATATGTCACGACTCAGCATTATTTATCTTTTTCTCATATTTTTTGGCATAAAAAACACTACAGCACAAAAAAAACTAGTTGTACATGGATATATTTATTCAGAAAAACAACTACCCATTGAATTTGTCAATATTGCTATAAGAAACAGTTCAGAAGGTACAATTAGCGATGAAAACGGACATTTTTCAATACCAACTAACAAATCACTACCACTAACAATACAGATTTCGTGTGTCGGATACCAAAATAAAGAGATTGAACTTACAAGAATAAACGAAATAACTCAACCATTAAGAATTGTTTTAAATGAAAGAGATGAACAAATATCGGACATTAATATTGTTGGGAAAAGCAATCATGATCAATCTCTTACACGCATCGACCCCAACCTTATTGCTATAATACCAGATGCATCTGGTGGAGGAATTGAAGGTGCTATTAAAACACAAATAGGCGTTTCTTCGAACAATGAATTAAGTAGTACCTACCGCGTAAGAGGTGGTAATTTTGATGAAAACATGGTTTATGTTAATAACATTGAAATATACAGGCCTTTTTTAGTGCGATCAGGTCAACAAGAAGGACTTAGCTTTACAAATCCCAATCTTGTTGGATCAATAGAGTTTTCTCCCGGTGGATATAACGCTTCATATGGCGATAAAATGTCATCCGTTCTTAATATTAAATATAAACGACCAACCCAATTTGCCGGTAGCATAAATGCCAGTCTGCTTGGCGGATCAGCACATATTGAAGGAATTACAAAAAATAAAAAAACAACTGCTATTGCAGGCATTCGTTACAAAACCAACAAATACCTGGTTGGAACAATGGATACAAAAGGCGATTATAACCCAAATTTTATCGATTTCCAAACCTATTTAACACACCAGTTAAACAATAACTTAAGCACTGAATTAATGGCTTATTTTTCGCAAAATGAATACAACTTTAAACCAACCGACCGAGAAACTACCTTCGGCACCTTTACCGAAGTAAAGCAATTAAAAATCTATTTTGAAGGTAATGAAAAGGATCTTTTTCAAACAGGATTTATTGCAGGAGCCCTTAGTTATTCAAATAACACAAACAACAGCTACAAATTAATTATTAGCGGCTTTAGAACGTTCGAGGAAGAAGCATACGACATATTAAGCCAATATTGGATACACGATTTAGATCCTGTTTCAGGTGGAACAATAAATCCTACCGACCCAAAATCAAACATTGCAGTAGGAAGCTTTCTTCAGCACGCCCGAAATGATTTGCTGGGACAAGTTTATAATGCATCAATACAAGGGGTTCATCAATTCGAAAGACACACTTTTTCGTGGCAACAAAAGATGCAAATTGAAAAATTTGACGACTACATTAACGAATGGGAGTACCGCGATTCGGCCGACTTTAACATACCCTACAACGGCCAAATAATTGATTTAGCCTATGTACTTAATACAACTATTGCATCTCAATCAACCAGACTATCAGGGTATATAATGGATCTATACACCATTAATAATGATTACGGAACATTTATTATCAATGGAGGTTTACGTTATAATTATTGGGATTACAACTCCGAATTATTAATAAGTCCAAGATTAAGTATAGTATATAATCCAAAATGGGAAAAAGATGTTCATTTTAGGTTGGCAAGCGGTTTTTATTACCAATCGCCATTTTACAAAGAGCTACGAACTACAAAAGGCATCTTAAACAAAAACATAAAAGCTCAACAATCGATTCATTTTGTTGCTGGAATGGACATATATTTCAAAACATGGAACAGACCTTTTAAATTCACATCAGAAGCCTATTATAAAACATTATCGAAGCTAATAAGTTATCAAATCGACAATGTTAGAATCAGATATTCGGGCATAAATGATGCAAAAGGGTACGCAACAGGTATAGATTTAAAAATAAACGGTGAATTTGTTGATGGCGTAGAGTCATGGGCCTCATTAGGAATAATGAAAACCGAAGAGGATATTACAAACGACTTTTACTTAAGCAAAGATGAAAATGGCAACACTACAACCCATTATCCGGGCTACATTCCACGCCCGGCCGACCAACGTCTTAACTTTGCACTATTTTTCCAGGATTATCTACCTAACAACCCAACCTTCAAAGTAAACCTTAATTTACTATTTAGCACCGGCCTGCCAATAGGCCCACCAAATTCAGAAAGATATCAGGCTATATTCCGTACACCTCCCTACCGAAGAGTAGACATTGGCTTTGTTAAAGACTTAACAAAAACGGTTATTAACACAGGGAATTTATTTAATGAACTTTCAATTGGGGTTGATATTTTTAATTTATTCAACATAAGTAACACGATATCATACTATTGGGTAACCGATGTAAACAACCGCCAATATGCTGTACCAAATTATCTTACATTACGACGGTTAAACTTTAATATCAAAGCAAAATTTTAAACCTCACACACAAAATATATAATTTATTATTCAGGCAAAAAAGAGCTAATTATCTCTTTTTTTTTAATCGCAACACTCACATTTAAACCATATCACCCTAGTAATAAATTAATTAAAAAATACAAATCACAAACACTTTATAAAAACCAACCCAAAAGGGTTATATTAATTCAACCTTAATAACACACACATACCAACCATTCATACCACTTCAAGCACACTTCATTTTGGTATATTAGATAAACAAGATTAATAAAAACCCAAAATAACATTCGGTATGAAACAAAGAGAATTTTTGACATTTTCAATTGGCAAAGAAAACTTTGCCATACAGGCAAAGCACATACGCGAAGTATTATTTCACCAATACTACACTAAACTAAATGATAACGAAACTCAAATTGCCGGCATTGTCAATTACAAAGGGAAAAAACTTCCTGTAATAAATTCGCAATCGCGATTAAACATTGAATCTAATAAAATTGGCAATATTATTATTGTTTTTGAAATAGAACAATACCAGATGAAATATACCATAACTGCAAATGCAAACGCAATTGATGACATTATTCAAGTATCGGAAAAAGACATAAAAAATTGCACAATTAAACACGAATATATCGATGGCATAATTAATGTTAACAACCGAAAAACTTACATTATTAATGCACAAAAATTTCTGGACATACCTAACATAGAATCATCTGCTCATAAATACACTAAGGCAACATGTATTGCTTAGCCTAAATTATAAAAACCAAATTAAAACCTTAAACAACATATTAACTTTTCTTTTCAATAGGAAAAATGATATTTTCATTTTTCCTATTGTTTTTATATACATATTACACTTTTAATTAACACTCTAATCTACTGCTAGTTGATTAATAATAATTCTATGCCATTATAATAACTTCGCTATTAATATTTTATGCCTTACTTTAAAGTGTAATAAATAAATGCATTATCTGTTACATTTATAGTTGACTTGTTATACCACTAAAAAAGAGATGATACAATAAATTCATTTTTTACATTCTAGGTGGAACATCTATTCCAAGTAACCACATTCCGGTTTTTAACACCTGTCCTACAGCTTTTGATAATACTAAACGAAAATTTCTAATAGCCTTACTTTCCTCAAATAGAATTGGTAAATCGTGATAAAACTGATTATACTCTTTTGCTAAATCAAACACAAAGTTTGCAATAACAGCAGGGCTGTATGTTTTTCCTGCATCAGTAACTATATTTGGAAAATTATTTAACATACGTATCAAATTATTCTCTTTCCCTGTTAATAACATATCTGTGGAACGAACTTCAGACACCGCCAAACCTTTCTCATTTGCCTTTCGAAATATTGACTGTATACGTGCATAAGTATACTGAATAAACGGACCTGTATGCCCATTGAAATCAATTGATTCACGTGGATTAAAAGTCATATTTTTTCGAGGATCGACTTTTAAGATAAAATATTTCAAAGCACCTAAGGCTATAATCCTATAAATCTCTTCCGCTTCCTCATCGCTAAAACCATCAAGTTTGCCAAGCTCTTTTGACATGTCTCGTGCTGTATTAACCATATCCTCAACCAAATCGTCGGCATCAACCACAGTTCCCTCTCTCGATTTCATTTTACCCTCAGGAAGCTCAACCATTCCATAGGAAAAATGAACCAAATCTTTCCCCCAACTAAAATCCAATTTATCGAGTAATATTGACAGCACCTGAAAATGATAGTTTTGCTCATTACCCACCACATAAACCATTTTGTCAATATCATAATCATCAAAACGTAATTTTGCTGTTCCAATATCCTGAGTCATATAAACACTAGTGCCATCGCTACGTAAAAGAAGCTTTTCATCCAGACCATTATTGGTTAAATCGGCCCATATACTATTATCATCACGTCGATAAAACACCTTTTTCTCAATCCCGGCAAAAACCATATCCCGTCCTACCTTATACGTATCTGATTCGTAATATATTTTATCAAAATCAACTCCCAATTTTTTATATGTTTCATCAAAACCGGCATAAACCCACTTATTCATCATTTCCCAAAGCGAATAGACCTGATTTTCATGTGCTTCCCATTTAACAAGCATTTCACGAGCTTCTTTCATCAATAATGATTTAGCTTCTGCTTCTTCTTTCGACAATCCACTAGACTGAAGAATAGCTAACTCCTTTTTATACTCCTGATCAAATTTTACATAAAAATCACCAACCAAATGATCTCCCTTTCTTCCAGTAGATTCAGGAGTTTGTCCATCACCCCATTTTTGCCATGCTAACATTGATTTACAAATATGTATCCCCCTATCGTTAACAATGTTAGTTTTCACAACTCTGTAACCGTTAGCAGCAGCAATACGCGACAATGAATAACCCAAAAGATTATTACGAATATGGCCTAAATGAAGTGGCTTATTAGTATTTGGCGATGAATACTCAATCATCATTAATGGAGAGTCATTACGTGATTCAACAACACCAAACTTCTCATCATTAACAATATCGTCCAATAATGATATCCAATACTGATGAGATAATATCAAATTTAAAAATCCTTTAACTATATTATAATCTGAAATCTCAGAAAGATTTAATTTCAAATAATTTCCTATATCGGTTCCTGTTTGTTCTGGACTTTTCTTAGACACTTTTAACAACGGAAAAACAACAACAGTAAAATCACCCACCAAGTCTTTCCTGGTAATTTGAAGTTGAACGGTATTCAACTTAACATCTTCGTTATAAAGCTCATAAATAGCACGACAAACAACTTCTTTTATCCGAGTTTCAATATTCATTTTAACCTATTTTGTAATTTAAACCGGCACACAAACTCAAACCGGTTTTAAGATGCCAAAATTAATAATTTATAGGTTAGAAAAAGAAGAAATTTTCATCAATAAAACGGCTTTTACAAAACTACTGTAAAAGCTCAAATTCAATTGTAATTAAATATTCACCATCAACCGGTTCACCAAATTTTGTAGCTGATAACCATTGCCATGTTAAAGGGAAATCGCGTGCCACGCGAAGAACTTCAGCATCGAACGATTTATGCATTTTTTCAACAAGATAAAGAGACCAAACTTCACCTTTCTTATTTATTTTTAATCCCAACACTACCTTACCCGACAAATTCTTATCCAGTGCCTCTTTGGGGTAATTAACATTTTCAACAATATACAAATATGGAATAATTGGACTGCCTTTAAACAGACAAGGAGTTTCATAATCAGGATCTCTATCGCCCGACAATCGGGTAACTCTACCTTCTGAATAATCATATTCATACTCAAAAATCCCCTTAAGGCTGTAATACCTCCATAAACCAACAGGTCTATTATGTTTATAAAAACCAGATTCTATAATTCTGTTTTTATAAAAATATTTATACCAACCATTACGAATCGCAGTATCATTTTTTAATACCTGGTATTCTAACCTGTAATTTTTTCGCTCCTTAACTAAAGTAACCTGACTTCGCTGAGCTAATAGATCGTTTGATAAAAACAAAACTATTACAATAGAAATATTTATTAATAATGACCGCTTCAATAGATTTGTATTAATTATTATTTTTTTTGATACGTATTATTAATCGTATCTGTTACAAGTATAGAAAACAAAGAAGAATAAAAAAATTTAAGCGATCAATAAAACTACAAAATATTTCAATTAACTACACCCACCTTGTATTACCCTAACTTTCTTTTCAACAGGTTTTGAAATATTGGAAACCGACTCTTCAATCTCTTTCATTTTTCGAGAGGCCTGTTCCCTAAAAGTATAAATTGTAAGCTCTTTACGAGAATACGTTTTACCAAGTGATTGAACATTAAAAAATATTGTTTTAAACTGCTCTGCAGTAGATGCTAATGCCAGCCCATTATCATCGCCATGAAACCGGGCTAACAAACAAGCTCGTTTGGCATCATCCAATGACGATCCATAAAACACATTTGTTTTAATACGCTGATTAAATAAATTCCTATATTCAGAATCGACCATTTTATTTAATGGAATATTAATAGCAGTTGCTATATGAAATGAATCATAATCGGCCTGCGATCTAACATCAATAATATTATATTTATAATAATTATTTATTATTTCAAAAGCAAGTTTATCAGAATCAATCATTTTTGGTTTACACTCACCTGCTGCAACACGGTTCTCTAAGCGTTTCATAACAAACTCATCGCGTGATGGCGTAATGGCAATAAATAATATAACTATAAATGGTATACATGCATAGATAACCATTTTAACAATATTTTTACCGGTCCATTCTTTTTTAACACCAGTAACTCTATCCTCTATTATCGATGTGAGCACAAAAGCTAAAACAGCAATGAGTGTAAGGATAATTGCAAATGAAATACGTGAAAAACCCAAAAAATCTGAAATTACTACAGGTCCCAAATTATTTGCCAGATATAAATCTTCGATTAAAGGATAGCTTTCAGTAAAGGCCAAAATCCCCAAAACAGAACCACCCAAAAAAGCCATTGCATCAACTTTACCAACAGCTGCTGCAGCAGCACTGGTTCCGGGACAGAATCCACCAATAATAAAACCAGCCCCCATAATAAGTCCACCAATTATTGCTGACTTAACAAACATAGGATTAACAAATATCAAGTCGATATTTAACAACCCAAAATGAGAAAGAAATAGTATACCGATCATTGCCGTTACTCCGGCAGTAAAAAAAACCTTTAAAACCGTAAAATCATATCCATAAAAAAGACCAACCAATTTGCGAGTACTTGAAAATCCGGCCTGCTCCAAAGCAAAACCAAATCCAACACCCATAATAAGTGCAATTACATAATTGAATTCATTACTTATAATATCAGGAACTAATGGTGCCATTTTTTAATAATTATCAAATTACAATAGTTCGTTAATTTTTAAGCGGCCATAGTGCCGTATAATATAAGCTCTTTGACATATTTCTGATTTTTAGCAGAGTGTGGG
>JAFGBR010000001.1 GCA_016933045.1 Marinilabiliaceae bacterium
CAATGATATTTTTTTTGAAGGTTCATTTTCATTCCGTTCAATTACGGAACGAATAATTTTAAAACCCTTAAATTGAAATTTTGAATAATCTTCCATCTGTCCTAAGCTGCTAAAGCATAATTATTTGAATATTGATAATCGACAATCTCACTGAAACCTTCTACAATAAAATCAATATTCAACGCTTCGTTGTCAAATTTAATTACTTCATACCCTAAAATAAATTCAGGATTGTTTATTTCAGACAACGAACCTTCTGAAATAAATACAATGTTTTCAGAAGGAAATATTGATTCAAACTCATCTTCTATATTTGCTTCAATAGTCATGTATTCCTCGCTTGCCTCAAAAAAGCTTAATGGAATAATTTCTACTAAATGACTATAAGTATTTGCTCTGTATTCATACCTTATTTTTACATCACTAAATTTGGCATATAGCTCATTCAATTTAGTTTCTAAAAATTCTATTGATTTCATACATTAAAATTTTTTATAATGTAAGACCTAATTTCATTCGCTTTATTGAAAGCTTCATTCCCTTTATCGGAATTTACTTAAATATTTTCGTAGTCAGATTCCACTCTAAACTGGTTCAGGTCTTTAATCGTTCGTTTAAATTTTCTGATTTCTTCTTTACCTACAAAGTTCATTAACTCATTTGTTATATAATTTACAACATACTGATGAGTTTTTTGTTGAGTTGCAGAAATATTTATTGCTTGAGCTTCATAATCCTCTCCAAAAAATTCTTTAATAGTGTATTTGAGTAACTGAAAACAGCTATAATAAGAACAATGAACACTGGGAGCAAACAGGTTTTGCTTTAATAATGCACTTGCTGCATCTATGTTAAAATCAGATTTTTGTCTTAACTTACTCATAAAGAAGGCGCAAAAGTATTCATTTTTTTCCCACAGACCAAATTTAAAAACTTTATTTATTTGACCTCACGATTTTCAAGAATACTTTCGGTTTTTAAAGTTTTTATACTTTTTCTCTATCTTAGCTCCGCTATCCATCAAGGGTATAATTGAAAAATTATGCCCAACATACTCGATTATTATCTGCAATCAAGTCCTATTCCGGGGCTTTTTGTTGTTTGTATTCACCAATTACACCGAACACTCTCGGTTTTTAGTGCCAATTCCGGCAAAGTCATCCAAAGCATCTCAATTTTCCGGCAAAGCAGCATAATTCAGGCTAGTTATACCTGTGTAGCTAAGAGCTCAACAAAATCCGGTGCCACTACAGTTGTTTGCGGCACTTTATTATCGTGCTTACGGCACCAGTATTCCAACTTTGAATCGGTGATGCCATGTTGTTGCGCAAAGGCTTTACGTGTTAATCCCGATTCCATCCACAGATCCACAAACCAAAACATTTTCTCATTCCTGTCCATGATCGTTTTTATCGGCAAAAGTAACCTGTGTCATATCGAAAAAATAGTTACGTTTGCTCGGGTAGATACGTTCGAAATATACAGTTACACGTTTAAATCTCCAGTATTCAGGTACATTAAATTTTCTCTATACCACCCAATACCAGTTAGAAAATAACCACCATTGTTTCCCGATGGATTATTAGCATAAATAACACCTTCAATACTCCAATCGTGAGGCAAATCCAAACTAAGCCAACAACTATCGTTAAACTCGTCAGATGAAGCATTTATAGTGTCACCACAATAGAATTTCCAATTATCGTTCAACAATTTTTCCTAGCAATAATATCTCCCTTTTTTGTGTTGGTTAAAAAACAAACAAGAGAGATATAAAAAATTTATTCACAAATAGAATTATTTTATAATCTTTTCAACAACATTAAACTCATCCGAAACCAGTTTAACAAAATACATTCCAACAGGCAAAACAATACTTATTTGTTGTTTATTAACACCAGCTTCAAAAGATTTACTATTACTTAACAACAATTTACCCTGCAAATCAAAAACTTCAATAATTACATTGGATTGACGAGCCAATACAAATTCTGTTATTAATTGATTATCATCAACAAACATACTTGCTTTTTGATACTTAACATTATTAACTCCGGTTGCCGATCCGATTTCGTACATCTCCCAATTATCGATATATCCTGGTCCAGCCTTAAAATAAACACCTTGTGTTGAACCCAAAACCGAACCGGTGGTAAAGTTAAAATCAACATCATCCCATTTAGTTGTTGATATAACCTGGTGGTAAATATCATTGGCACTACCACTCCAACCATAAACACCAACCCCTACTGATGCTTTATTAGTTCCCAATCCACAATCATCAACAAGCATAGCTTTTGCAACTTTAACTGCGTTAGTAAGGGCTAATTCCTGCACAGCTTGTCCACCCATATTTGTTATCTCTTCTTTTTGGTTAATACCATAAGGCCAAAAATGTTGAGAGTCGCCTGATATTGTACCACCTGTAATAGTTTTCATAAGATTATTTGCAACAGAACCAGTCCATGCTCCATTAACCATTTTCGATTGCCATGTTGTTGTAGTGCCCGAGCCAAAATAATGATCCATTTCATGAATAGCAGTTCCAACCCACATATAACGAGTATCTGAGCCAAAGCCAATACTGCCATGATAACTTGCCTGTGCAGTTGGAATACCCGAACTGTAATAAACATAAATATTAGCTTCAAAAGGTGTATAACGATTAAAGTACCAGCATGCGCTATCCATAGCTGTTTTTATCAATCGGTAATACGTTGGGTTTGCGGCCGAATCCAAATCTAAATTAAAAGTCACATTTCCAGGATTTTTCCTGTAAACACGGGCTTTAACACGATATTTAGTATCTGGTTTTAATACACCTGTAAGATCTTTTATTAATGCTCCATTACCCGAAATTTCGCCACTTGTTAAACCACAAAACGAAAATTTCGGATTGGTATTGATAGATTTTGTTCCCCAACCGCTAAAATTTCCAATATCACTTATGTAAGGATCAGTAATAAGGTTAAGCGAATCGGGATAAAGAGGCGAATAACAGTCGCTGTTATAATAATTTATTACAGGTATACTCCTGCTTATTGATCCACTGCTAAGTGTAATAACTCCACTTTTTATTTCAGAATTAACACAAGTAACAACAATGGATGCATTAATGACATCGGCATCTAAACTATCTATATTAATCGCCAAACCATCAGATGCAGTAATAACTATTGAATCGGTTAAATTAACACCGGTAACTAAAAACGAAGCAGAAGTAACAAACTCATCAAGATTCACTTCTTTAATAGTAGTTGATATTCCGGGTAAAGCATATAATTCCCAATTGTCGATATAAGCGACCAGACCAGTTGAAGAACCACAATTATTAAAAAAAGCAACTCCCGAAGTTGGCGAACTACCGGCAGTGAAAGAAGCATCAAACAATGCCCATTCTCCGTTAGTATTAGGAACCGGTATATTATAATCTCCAGTTTTTCCATTCACATTGGCATTTTGAACACCCATATTAAAAGTACCATCAATAGTTTTTACCATTGCCCTGAATCGATAAGTAATATTAGGATACCACTTAATTGAGTTAGTAGCAACGGATCCACCGTTAGGATAACAAAACTCGGTACCAGCAATTTTTACACACCGACTACCACAATACACATTTACTCCACTTACAACGCTTACTTTACCCCACGAACTGGAAATTGAATTCATAAAAGGATCAGGTATAAGATTTGTGATATCGGTAAATAAAGGATTAAAACAATCTGTATTAACAGAGGCTTTTACCGGAATATCTAACCGCACAGTATCACTTGTTAAAGTAATAATACCATTTACATTTGTAATACCATCGTAAGTAACATTAATACTAAAATCAACAGCATCAGGAGCTATTGAATCAACATTAACCAACACACCTTCAGGAACAGTAATTACAATAGAATCTGATAAATTAGAACCCGACACCGAAAAAGCAGATATTGTATTTATCTCATCGAAAGATAGAGACGAAACCGAAGCATTTATTGAAACCGATGATTCGGCACCAAGTTGAAATAAAAAAAGTATCTCATCGGCCGAAAGAGCTTTATTGTATATACTATATTTATTTATCATACCTCGCCAGGTAGGATCACCGCTATAACCGCTTTTGCATAAAAAAGCATTAGCTGTACTCACCCCCGAAAGCAAATTAGTGCCGGTTAAAGCAGTTGTGCCAACATTAACACCATCGACATACATGGTAAGCGATGTAGCATCTACAACACTAACCAAATGATGAAGCTGTCCGTCGTCAATAGCTCCGGCCGATCTGTTAACTCCATTTTCAATACTCCACGGTTCAGTTGTATTCCCTGTTGAAATAGCCAAGCGACAATTACCCCCATTTGATGGTGATGTATAAATATAGTTTGTTCCCATCCATCCCTCCACATCGGCATCGCCAAAGTAACTAATCATCGTGTTGCCAGAATTAAGACCCGATGCCGAACGAAACCACACTTCAGTTGTTAAAGCAGCATACGAATTAACACCAATTGCCGAAGCTGAAAATGCCACATAACCCCCATCTTCGGTATTCAATGACTTATTAATTATTGAAGCAGCACCCAGTAAAGTACCATTAACCGTTCCAGTCACATCATCTTTAACTGTTCCATCGTCAAAAGTCCATTGATGTTTTAAACTGTCGGTACCCGGATTAGTTTGGGAAATACCATTCACTACAGAAACAAATAAAACTAACAAAACAAATAAACCAACTGAAGTTCTCATGATCAAATATTTATATCAAAAATAGTTAAAACACCTCTCAAATGCAGATAATAACATCAATTTCAAAAATACAATTACAACCCAACAAAAAAAATCACAAATCAGTCAAAAACAGAATACAAAATAATCAAATTACCATACCGCTCAACAATTCATAAAATATATTTATATTTTAGCCATAGCAATAAAAATGAAAATATAACAATATGATAATTTGCAAAAATAAACTTTTCAAACTAGGTATATTTTTACTGGTTTGTACAAATATTTTTGCATTCGAAATAAAAAAAATGGGCGTTGTCGATGGCCTATCGAACAACAATGTTGTTAGCATTACCCAGGATAAAGACGACTATATTTGGATATGCACCAAAGATGGATTAAACAGGTTTGATGGAAATTCATTTAAAGTATTTAAACATATTGATTCTGTACAAAACTCTATTGCAAGCAATACATTAAACTGTGTTTATGCCGATAAAAAAGATGATATTATTTGGATTGCTACAGAAAAAAATGGCATTAGTGCATACAACTATAAAAAACATCAGTTTACACATTACCGCCCCGATAATACCGGCAAAACAAACAGTATTGCTGCCGATGGTATAACTCACATTACTAGCGATTCGAGAAACAACTTATGGCTGGCTACCTACCAGGAGGGAATTGACTATTTCGATAAGTCAACCGGACAATTTACACATTATAACCAATCGAATATTAAAGGACTGGGTTCGAATTACAACTGGTATGTGATGTGTTATAACGACAGCACAATTTATGTTGGCCATGTAGGCGACGGATTAAGCATTATTAACCTTAAAACCAAAACAGCAATCAACATAAGGCATCAACCCCAAAACCCAAACTCATTACCCGACAATACCGTTACTTGCATTTATAAAGACTTGAAAAATAACATCTGGATAGGAACCCGAAATGGACTAACACTATTCAACCATGATACTTACCAGATGATAAACTTTAAACACGACCCCAAAAACAAGAATTCACTATCGCATAATTTCATTAAAAGCTTTGTTGAAGCTAACGATTCAACATTATGGATTGGAACCGAAGGTGGTGGAATAAACATCATTTCGCAAAAAAATATAAAAAACATAACAAATCCCGAATCAGTTATATTCAAACATATATTAGCCTCTTATGCTCCTGATGGCTTGTCTAGTTCATCGGTACAAACAATAATTAAAGATTCATTTGGTAATTTTTGGATTGGTGGCTATATAGGAGGTATTAATTTCATATCGGGCAAAAAAAGTTTTTTTAATAAAATTGAGTATCTGCCATACATAAATAACAAAAACAGTCTTAACAACAGAATTGCTGCCGGATTAGCCACCGACAAAAATAATCAGTTGTGGATAGCGAACAGATCGGGAGGTGTTAATGTATACCAAAACAACATTAAAGTAAAGCAATATAACAGTATCGATAATAAACGCAATAATCTTAACATAACCTGCATAATTAACGATAGCAACAACAATATTTGGTTTGGAACCATCGACAGCAGGATAATAAAATATAACATCAAAAACGACACTTTTAAAGAACTAAACTGCTTTAGCAACATTCAAAACCTACAAATATATTCCATTTTCGAAGATTCGAAATATAACTTATGGTTTGCTACCGATGTGGGATTACTGAAATACAACACCCTAAACGAAACCACTAACATATACTCAACCGAGACCACACAACTTAGCGACAATATAATACGAGCCATTGGCGAAGATACAAACGGCAATATATGGGTAGGAACCTTAATTGGGGGTCTTATGGTTTTCGACCAACAATTTGCGCTTATAAAAAACTATAGCCAACAATACGATTTTTATGCTATTTCGAGCATATACCGTGATTCGAAAAAAAGAATGTGGATTGCTAGTCAGAACGATCTGTTTTTGTTTAACAACATCACCTCACCACCAATACGTATTGGCAAACAACAAGGACTTGAAGAAACCTTCATCCGATCTATTATTGAAGGTAAAACCGATAACGACTTCTGGATTTCGACAACCAACGGAATCAGCCATATCGAACTAAACACAATGCAAATAAATAATTTCAAAGTTAACGATGGCATTATTATGGGCGATTATATTGCTGGTAGTGTTACCAAGTTAAGCGATGGCACAATATATTTTGGAACACAAAATGGAATTACCTATTTTAACCAACAAAACACACAAAAAACAATAACTGTTTCCAAACCTGTTATTACCGGTTTTTTCCTTAATAATTATAAAAACGAAAATTTAAACGAATTTGTTGACATACCCTATTCTAATCAAATGAATTTTATACATAAGCAAAATTCGTTTCAAATAAATTTTAATGTACTCGACTACTCTATTTCCGACAAGGTTGAATTCATATACCAAATGCAAGGGCTCGATAATAACTGGTTTTTAATAGACAACAACAAAAAAGTAACATTTCGCAATTTAAAACCGGGCAATTACACATTCAATCTAAAATGCAGACTTCACAATAAAGAGTGGCAACGCGATGTAACTTCATTACAAATTTCAATTCAACCGCCATGGTGGTCTACACGTATGGCAAAATTATCTTACTTACTAATTATATTTTTAATCGTTCACTTTATTATTCGTTTTTACAAAAACAAAGTAAAAATTGAAAACGAATTGCTTTTCGAAAAGAAAAGCCGCATACAGGAACAAGAGCTAAACGAAGAAAAAATAAGGTTCTTCACCAACATAACCCACGAATTACGAACACCTATGACTTTAATACTGGGGCCAATTGAAGATTTAGCTTCCGATCAATCCATAACACCCGAACAACTCAAAAAAATAAACTCAGTACAACGAGTTGCAAACCGATTACTACAACTAATAAATCAAATACTTGATTTTCGCAAATCGGAAACCAAAAACAGACAACTATCGGTAGTTAAAACCGATTTTGCATCACACATTGCCAATATTGGAATAAAATTCAAGGAGTTGAACAAAAACAAACAAATCAATTTCAAAATAAACACTCCCAATAATAAAATTGAGATGTTTTTCGACCCCGAAGTAACTACAATTATTGTTGATAACTTACTGTCGAATGCATTTAAATACACAAATAATGGAGATATTATACTCGATTTAAACACAACAACAGAACAGGGGATTTCATACACCGATATTAAAATTTCCGATACAGGATTTGGCATATCAGAAAACGATTTACCACACATTTTCGATCGTTACTACCAGGCTAAAAACACTTCGTATCCAGTAACAGGAACCGGCATAGGACTAGCTCTTGTTAAAAACATGGTAGAACTGCACGAAGCCCAAATAACTGTTCAAAGTAACATTAACACAGGCACTGTTTTCACTGTAAGGTTTTTAACCCACAATTCATATCCTAATGTCAATCACATAACAATAGCCGAAGAGGAAATTGAAGATTTTGAAAACCAGAATAACTCCAAGCCATTAATTTTAATAGTTGACGATAACCTCGATATTATTGATTACATACACGATAGTTTAGCCGAATCATACACGGTTATTACAGCTCAAAATGGCAAAGAAGGTTTCGAAACTGCCTGCGAAAAGGTACCCGACATTGTAATTAGCGATATTATGATGCCCATTATGGATGGTATTTCCTTGTGTAAGGAAATGAAAAAAGACGTTAGAACATGCCACATTCCAATTATTCTACTCACAGCAAAAGATTCGATACAAGATAAAAGCGAAGGATATAATGCAGGTGCCGATTCTTACTTAACAAAACCTTTTAGCGGCAATCTTTTAAAAAGCAGACTAAAAAATATTTTAGATGCACAAAAAAGACTTTCCAACTCTTACTCATCAACTTTAAAAGAGAAACAAGCTTCTTTCAATGAGTCAGCCAACAAAATGGATAGGGATTTTTTGGAAAAACTATCTTCTGTTATTGAAGCAAATATTGAAGATGAAGAGATGAACATATCATATATTGCAACTCTCATGAACATGAGCCACTCAACATTATACCGAAAAATTAAAGCACTAACCGATATGACTGCAAACGAATTTATCCGCAAAATACGAATGAAGGTTGCAGAACATATGTTAATTACAGGCAAATATTCCATTTCGGAGGTTATGTACCGAATTGGCATTAACAGTAACGGATATTTCAGGCAATGCTTTAAGGATGAATTTGGAATGAACCCCAGCGATTACCTCCATAAACTAAAAGGCAAATAGTTGTGCCATATTCTATAATAAAACTCGAACCATCCAATTGTAAAAAAAACACATCCCACAAATATAGCTTATGCAATTTACGGGATGTGACTTTTTACGATTGAAGATTAAAACCTAAAATTACTTTACTCTTTAATGAGTTTATATGTAACCCTTTGTGTATTTATATAAAGTTCTATAAAATAAATACCATTCACATAATTAGTTAAATCTATATAGTAAATACTATCTTTTCGTTTCAGTATTCTATCTTTTTGAATAATTTTCCCGGAGTTATCATAAATAATCAAACTCTTTACATCATTAGCGTTAATATCATTTAAATCAATATGAACTTTATCTTTAGTCGGATTTGGATAAATATTCACACCTATAAATGTAATGTTTGAAACCTTAGACACCATTGCATCCTGACTAACGATAATGTTCTGCGATACAATTCCGGTACCTGAAATTGTAATTGTGGCTTTTCTTAGTGAACCGGTTGTATTTTCAGTAGCAATACAAATAACTTCACCATCATTTTTACCACTTGTATTTATAAGTCTTAACCATGGTTGATCAACATTAACATACCAATCTGTATTTGATATTATTAATATAGTATCAGCAGCATTTGCAGTATTTTCCAACCAAATGCTATCAGAAATTGTTAATAAACTTTTAATTCCCGACTGTTTTACTTTTAAAATTCTGGTTGAAAGATAACCATCCACATCAATGGCATCAAAACTTATTTCACCATACCTATCGTATATCTCATTGTTATCTGATGCTGTAACTGTAATTGTATCGGTATAATAACAAGTATCAGGACTAACAGACAACCAATTTGTATATGAATATGCTTCCCATTTTATATTTGACAATACAGTAAAGTCTTTTACACGATCCAACCCTGATGCACCAAGTTCAATAGTATCAGAAGGAAAACTAAGTTTATATGGGCTGTCCTGATAAACATAAACAGTAATTGGATCAAAGCCTTCAGCTGTTATAATTATATTACCATCTCTTGCCCAATCATCATTTTCAAATTCAGAATCAATCTTAATAAAATCATTTTTATTTCCGAAATAACCATACTTGGTATAATCGTCGTTGTATCTTTCATTTATTCCTATCCAGTTACTCTCATTTGAAATTTTCCATGCAATATTTGAATTAACAATTAAATAATTTTCATCAAGTGAAAATTGTTTAAGAAATAAAGTATCATTTGATATTGATAAATATGGCAAATCAACTTTCTCAATATCAATAAGTAAACAGTAACTACCCGAATCATATTGGCTGTAAGAATCTATCACAAGATACATTGAATCGTTACCTTTAATAGTATAATGAGTTATGGATTCTTCATATGCTCCATTTCCAGTTTTTACCTTAATTTTCGTTTTACCTGAATAATCTTCATTTTTTAAATTATTATAATCTCTATCGAATTTGTTGATGAAAACATTGTAATAACCTTCACCAGGAAAATTTAACTTATAATAATCGATATCGTAATGAGAATGTAAATTAACCATTGATGTTTTTACAATAGCCTTGTTATCATGCAGATTGTATTCAAGTAACGTTGCAGTGAGTTCACTGTCGTTAATTTCATATTCATCGGGTACAACATCGCCCTCCTGAATTATTGTTACAATATGAGATACACCTGACGAAGTATTAATAGTAATATGTGCAACTCGCTGTTCGCCAGTATTATTATCGTAAACTCTAAATTTAAAACTGCCATTATTTGATCCATTTCCATAATAAATTACTACCCATGATGCATCATCAGTTGAAGTCCAGTTTGTAGTCGAATAAATGGATAATGTTTGATCGGAATTAGGTGATTTTGGCAATAAAAAAGTATCTGCTTGTGTATTTAAAATATTCTCAGTTTGACGAACAACAAAACCTTTAAGCCTATAATTCCCAAACTTTGGAATACCTTCATAAAATTGTTGTTTATAAGCTGTAATATAAACAGAATCAGTTCCTTTTGCTGCAAGCTTTTCATAGCAATTCGAACCACTGTTGTTCAAACGAGCATAAATATCAGGTTTACAACTATATTGAACAGTATCTTTCAACTTAATTTCGGGATATTCATAAAAGTTAACCATATAATTGAATCCTTCAGGAAATTTTAATTTGTAGTAATCTTTATCATCAGGTGTATGAAAGTTTACTTCATTTATTTCGAAATATGCTGTGTCATTCACAAATTCGGACAATTCAATTGTAACGGCATTAATACTTTCGTCATTACTTTCATACCTGTCGGGCTGAATATAAGGTGCCTGTTTAATGCCGATAAATTTACTTGTACTTCCTGATGTCACAGTTATTTGAATAGTCCTGTAATAAGAAGTTTGATTTGTATCAATATCCAGATAAAAAGTGTCAATACCATTACCTGAATACTTATTCAAAACCGCACATTCGCAACTTGATGCAATAGTGTAAGGAGCTGTAGCATTAACAATTATCTGTTGATGTATGGGTGCAAATGTACCTGTTATCTCATGTGGGCTTACTGTAACATAAGGTTCAATACGCCTTTCAACATCTAATTGAAGATAATAATCCCCCGTATCTGCTATCACAGCACTATTGGTTTCAACCATAAAATAAACGGTTTTCTCACCTGCTAAGTACAATGTAGTATTGAATAAGGAACCTGAGGTAAAAACCTCTGACCATTCACCATCATCTATCTTATAAAAATAATTTACATTAGCATCATAAAACGAGTTAGAGTTTCCATCTTCCATATCATAATTGATTGAATAATGATAACCCTCTGCTAAAGTAAGCTTAAAAATATCAATATCGGTAATTGATGACAAATGTGCGCTTATGTCAGAATTTGCATGATTGACATAATTAAAATTTAAACCAATATCATTCGAATTACTAATGATATTATTTGGTTCACATTCTTGAGTAACCTGTGAAATAATTACATTACAAAAAAACAAAACAAAAAACAAAAGTGCTTGTATTATTTTCATAAATTATATATTAGATAATAGTGTTATTTAAAAAAAACACAAATATGCTAATTATATATCAATTCATAAATAAAAATACTCATCATTTTTACTTAACACCTTTTTTTGTAAAGCAAGCCTGCTTTAGTTTAGTAACAAAACACATATACATTTTTGGTTGCTCGCGATAATTTTTAATATGCAGTGTTTGTTTATCATAATATAAACATTATTCATTGCAACAAATCAATTCAATATTCTTTATTTTCAAAATAACAAAGTAATTCATTCCGCTCATTAATAAAAAACAAAAAAAGACAGGGTATTATTTCAATAAAAAATCATTTTACTATAAGAATCTATGACTTATGGATGTGTTATCATTCTAATTTATCATTAACCATTGGATACAATTGATTAGCAATATTCAAATATCCTCTATCATTAAAATGAATACCATCGACTGTTAACAATGCAAATTCATCGACCATTCCATTACGAATATTTAAAAAGAAGCACCCTTGGTTTTCAGCAACTTTCTCCAGTTCAGGTATTAAATAATCGAGTCGTCCCTGCATACCCTCGTACTTGGCAATTAATGTTGAATCGGGACCTGTTTGAGGAGGAGATACCACCAATATCTTTTGCACTTCTTTATTTTTGTAGTTAAATTGTTTCACCTCTTTTATCAACTTTGTCATATTGTGAGGTACTGTTTGAAGCACTGAATCAAAAACAGCTTTGCAATCGTTAGTTCCGAGAGCAATAATAACCATGTCAATAGCATCAACAACACTATCGGCATGCGCCAGGTTTTTATTAATATTCCGCAATGCATTCAAACTCTCCCTTCCATTATTATCGAAACCTATTGTATTACCCGAAATCGAATAATTAAGAATAGTATCGTTAACCATCATCGAATCGAGTTTCACAACCCAACCAATGGGACTTGCCCCGTTTGAATCGCCAATAACAACAATATTGCGTTTTCTATCTGTTTTACTATTACATGCTAATACTAGAAAAAAGACTATTAACAATGAAAAAAAATTTGCATTCATTCGATTATAAGTTTAACAATAAATATATACATATATGACTGATAATTATTTAGTGATTATTTATAAACCTAAGTTATAAGCTATTGTTTAATAATAAACCATGTTTAAAATAAAATTTTTCTTATACAAAAAGATAAAAAAAGGACTTAGAAATATAAATTACACTTGCAAAAAACCTATGAAACTACAAATTAACATCCCATAAAATATTCAATATCCTTACGATCTCCAAAAACAACCATAATATCACCTTTATTTAAAACCGTATCAGCTTTTGCTATCCCTTGTACATCAAAAGACTCTTGTTTAAAGCCAAAGATATTACGTTTTTCTGTTTTAGAAAGGATGGTAAGAACTATAAGATTATAATTGTGTCGTAATTGCAATTCATCAAGGCGTTTACCTTCATATTTCTCGGGTACATCTATCTTCACAATACTGTATCGTTCAGAAAGTTCAAATGAATCAATTAATCCCTGGGTAGTAAGATTTTTAGCTAATTTCTCAGCCGAATCCCTTTCTGGATGTATAATTTCTTCAATACCCATAGCATTTAAAACAGTTGCCTGTGTATCGGAAACAATCCTTCCTATAATTCTTTTGGCATCTAATTGTTTCATAATTGCAGTTGCCATTATAGAATTACCTTCATGTTCTCCAATGCAAATAATCACAACATCGGCACTCTGCACAGGTAATTCCTTAGCTGAATGAATATCGGTACAATTAGCACAAATAGTATGTGTAATATCATTTTTAAACATCTCTACCTTCGACATACTACTGTCTACACCAATAACTTCATGTCCTAACTGGGTTAGTCGTATGGCTAACGAAGCTCCAAAATTACCTAACCCTACAATTAAAAAGTTCATATTCATTTAGTTAATTAAAATACTTTCAGATGGGTATTGATAGAGTTTTTCTTTCGTTTGTTTAACCATAGAAGTAAGGAACGTTAATGCTCCTATTCTGCCAATAAACATGGTTAACACAATCAAAATCTTACCAACATCTGACAAATTACCAGTTATTCCTCTGCTTAATCCAACGGTACTCAATGCCGATACTACCTCAAATAGTAAGTCAGTAGCAATTTTTTCAGGTTCAAAAACTAATAACAAAAAGGTCATAAAACCAATAATAAACAAAGAAAGAAATACAAATGCGAAAGATCTTTTTAATGAAATTTCAGGTATCTCACGTTTATTAATTTCCATCCTTTTCTTCCCTTTTGCCAAACTAAAAGCATTAAACAGTGCAAGAGTAAACGTGCTTGTTTTGATTCCTCCACCTGTTGACGCTGGGGATGCTCCAACCCACATTAAAAATACAATTAAAATTAAGGTAGGAAGAGTAATTATTGACATATCAACAGTATTAAATCCGGCAGTGCGTGGTGTAGCTGCACTAAAAAAAGCCGTTATTATTTTACCAATACCATAATGCTCGGCCAGGGTGTTATTATTTTCTAATAAAAGAAAAAATAAAGTGCCTATAATCAATAAAAAAAGTGTTGTATAAATTACAAGCTTTGTGTTCAGGCTAATAATATGCGCTTTATAAAGAACTTCTCGCTGCTTATTTAAACGTAAAAACCTGTTTATTATGAAATGCTTCACCCAACTATATAAATTTATTATTACCGGAAATCCCAATCCGCCTATAATAAATAAAATGGCAATTACAAAATGAAGCGAATAATTAAACCTGAATACTGTATCATAAAAACTACTCGACAGGGTTGAAAACCCGGCATTACAAAATGCAGATATGGAATGAAAAACAGCAAAGAAAACACTATTTATTTCTGACATAGATGTAATCTTTATATTCCAATAAATAAGCAAAGCTCCAATTGCTTCAACCAAAAAAGTAAAAAACATGATTTTTTTTAATGTCCCAATTACTTTCGATATTTTATTCTCACTGGTTAAATTTCCAAGAATAATTAGGTTTTGGTAAGAAGCACCTCCGAGAAAGAAATAGGCGAAAAAACTTGTAAAAGTCATTATGCCAATACCTCCAAGTTGTATCAGCACCATAATAATTGATTGACCTATTGGAGTAAAAAAGGTTCCAGTGTCAACAACAACTAAACCGGTAACGCACACCGCACTTGTTGAAGTAAATAACGCATCAGTAAAACCTATACCATAATGTGTTGCATTTGGTAACATCAATAGTAAACTTCCTGTTATAATTAGTAATGCAAAACTTATTACAAAAATGGCTGCCGGGTTGGTTCGTTTATATTTCCATCTTATCCTGAAAGACGATATTTCTCGAATAAAATTAATGGCAAAAGCAATTGCCAACAACATTTTGTAATCAATACTCAATTGCTGATTTTTTTCCGAAAAATGTAAAAATGGCATTGTTAGCAGAAGATAATTAAAGAATAGCCAAATAACTAAATCAACAATCCATATTTTAAGCTTTAAGTAATTTTTGAATCCGAAAACATATTTCAAAGGAAGCCCAACAATAATACCAATTAAAGAAATAAAGTAGGTGTAATTGATAAGTGAAATCAATCGTTCATTCTGATTGAATCCTATATCAAACAACATAGCAAGTATAGTTAAAATGCTAAAAAAAAGTGAGGTATATTTTGATGCACTTTTTTTCATTTAAAAGAAGATGTAATTATATTATTCTTCAATAATTTCTTCGTTAAGTATTGATTCATCCTTATTCCGTTTTGAAACCAATAAATCGGGTTTTAAACTAAAAATTATAACCAATAATGAACATATTACAATACTAAAAAGAACAATGGAATATCCCAAATCAAGTATTATTTCGCCATGAGCCAATCCTCGCTGTAATGGTAGCGAGGCCAAAACTGCGGGTACAAGTCCTTTAGGTGTCATTACCGACATAATTGTTCGTTCTGGTTTTGTAATACTTTTACCAGATAATAAAATAATACCCGGTATTCTGAATACAATAATGAGAATTACTAATAAAAAACCAGTTGCATAAATTGTTGGAGAACCAAATTGTAGTGAAATTCCAACATAAACAAAAAAATAAGTTTGCATTATAAACACAATCTCGGCAAAAAAATCTAGCTCTTTATTATTAAACCCCGAATTTTCAAATGCTATTACTTTTTTTAATCCATTAAATTTTCCAATTCTTTCTGCATTACCAAGTAAAATACCGAATGATAATACAGCAATTCCACCGTTTAAGCCCATCAATTCAACAATGCCATATAATACAAAAACAAATGCCAGGGTTGTGAACATAGAGTTTTTTACACTGCGAATTTTATTAATTATTATGGACCAAAGAAATCCACTTACTAAGCCAAGTAAAATTGCAAAAACAAAAGCTTTCCACATTTTCGATAATACCATTGTAACAGAAACAACACCCATTGTAATTCCATCAAGCAATGCCAATCCAACAACAAGACATAATACATCACTAAGTGCCGACTCTAATATTAAAACTGAAGAACTTTTCTCGCTCATTTTTAATTGCCGTACCATAGGTATTACAACAGCCGATGAAGTACCTCCCACAATTGACCCAATAAAAACAGCACTCATTACATCAATTGATAACAGATAATGAGCAATAACAGAAGTTATAAGAACAGTAAGTGTAAAATTGAGTATTGTTAAAAGTGTAGCAGAACCAATAGCCTTTTTTATTTCCCTGAAATTAAGACCTGAACCACTCTCGAATAAAATCACAATCAGTGTAATGGTGGTAAAAACATTGCCCAGCTTACCAAAAAAATCCTTGGTAACAATTCCACTAACCGGACCTATAATAATTCCAATAAGCAATAAAAGAAGTACATTAGGTATTTTTGTCCTCTGAAAGAGTTCGTTGAACACATGCGACAAAAAAATAAGCAACCCTAGTACTATTATTGTTAAATATATACTCATTATTCAAATTATTTCTTCCAAAAAATTGAACTAAAAAGCATTAATACTGTATAAATTTCAAGCCTTCCCACTATCATTAAAAACGTTAAAAATGATTTGCCACCAACAGATAAATGTGCGAAATTACTAGCCGGGCCAACAGTCCCAATTCCTGGTCCGATACCAGCCATACAAGTTGCAACTGAACTTGATGCTGTTTCACCATCAGCACCTAATATAACCATTAATATACTTCCTACAACAAATACCATTATATAAACTGAAATAAAAGTCATAATTGATGTATTTGTATCATTACCAATTGATTTATGATTCAGCTTAACTGGTATAACTGCATGTGGAGATAATAATTGCCTAAATGTTCTTTCTATATTTTTAAATAATATTAAATGTCTGGCCATTTTAATTCCTCCGGCGGTTGAGCCTGTGCTTCCCCCTAAAAACATCGAAAGAAAAATTATTATCCATGCAAAAACAGGCCATTGCAAATAATCGGCTGTTGCAAATCCTGTACATGTAATAATTGAAACTACCTGGAAAAAAGCTTCCCGAAAAGACAATTCTAATGATTTGTCAGTTTTAAAATACAATCCTGCGGTAATTATTAGTCCTATACCAAAAACTACTTTCAGGTAAAATTTAAGTTCCTCATTGTTTAAAGCATTATTAAACTGAAACTTATACATATAATAAAAAACAACAAAATTTGTTCCTGCCAAAAGCATAAAAATCATTATAACATACTGAATATATGGCGAATACTCAGCAATACTTGTGTTTTTGGGAGAAAACCCGCCTGTTGCTACTGTTCCAAAAGCATGACAAACACTATCGAAAAGAGTCATATTACCCAATAAAAGAAATATTATTTCAGCTACTGTTAATGCAATATATATTAACAATAATCTATGCCCAACCGACCTTATTCGAGGCTGAATCCTGTCCTGAAGTGAAGATTCTAATGTAAACAAGTTGTAACCACCAATTTGCAATGTGGGCATAATAATGATAACCAGAACTATTATTCCAATACCACCAACCCAGTGTGTTAAACTTCTCCAAAATAAAATAGATTTTGGTAGCGACTCAATATCTGTTAAAATTGAAGCCCCTGTTGTTGTGAATCCTGAAACAGATTCAAATAAAGCATCAGTAAATGCAGGTATCGAATTTGAAAATATGTAAGGAAAACTCCCTATCACTCCAATAATAAACCACGAAAGTGTAACTGTTAAATAAGCATCTTTTCTGGTTACAATTACATCTTCATTATGTTTGCGTGTTGTAAAAAATAAAACTAATCCTATAAAAGAAGCAATAAAAAACGAGCAGAAAAATGGCATTAACGATTCAGAATAAATTAATGCAACACCAATACAACTCAAAATCGCTCCCGATAAAATAAACAAATTTCGGCTAATTACTTTAAAAACAATCCCCCAATTTACTATCTGATTCATATCCTTCTCTACTCTCTTTTTGTCTCTTTAGCTTTTGATTCCAATACAATTTTGTCAAAGATCTCCTCCATTTTTTTACGTTAGTTATTTGCTTATAACTCTATTTTTTAAAAAGTGTGATTAATAATTTACCCTTGAATGAATAAAAGCCACTAATGCAACCACTATTATTCCAAATGTCATTCGTGTCCTTATATTCTTCATGCGTATCATGGCATTATTAAATTTTGTAAACAGGTAAGCTCACATAAAAAATACTTCCCATTCCGAGAGTACTTTCTGCCCATATTTGTCCATTTTGCTTGGTTATAAACTCTTTTGAGATAGCCAATCCAAGTCCGGTTCCTTTTTCACTCGAGTTAGGTACCCTGAAAAATTTTTTAAAAATCAATTCCAAATATTGCGGCTCTATTCCCTTGCCGAAGTCCTGAACTTTATATATGATATTGTCGTCTGTTTTCGATGCAGAAACGATTATTTCACCCTCCTTTTCGGAGTACTTAATTGCATTATTAATTAGATTAATTAATACCCATGCTGTTTTTTCGTAATCAATAAATACAGGTGGCAAACCTGATTCAACATTAAAATCTATTTTAATATCTTTAGGCTTAGCGTGACTATCAGAAGTCTCTTTTATATAATCAAAAATATCTGATGAGTTTACTGTTTGAAGATTAAGTTGAATATTTCCGGTTTCGACCTGAGCCAAATCTAATAACTCGGTTGTTATTGTCAACATCTTATTTGTTTCAGATTTAAGTGCCTGAACAATCTCAAATTGCTCCTCATTCAAACTCCCTATTCTATTATCATCTAGCAGTTTCAAATTAAGACGTAACGACGAAATTGGTGTTTTTAATTCGTGTGATATAGTTGCCATAAAATTGGTTTTGGCTTCATCCTGTTCCAAAAACTTAGTAACATTTTTCAAAATTATTACCATACCTGCCTTTTCAACATGGTCTTCTCCAGTCTTTTTTAAATTAACATCAAGTACTTCTCGGGTAAAATATCTTGCTTTAGTATCTTTTTCAATACGTAATGGTTTAAATTCTTTTACATCCTTTGAATCTTGTTCCAGTACATCATAAATAATTTTTTGAAAGACTTCGTTGTTCAATGCCACATCGGAGGCATATTTACCAATAAGGGAAGATTCCGTTGCGCCAAGTATCCGACACGCATAATTATTTGAGAAGATAATTTCATTTTTATCGTTTAATCCAATTATTGCATCCTTCATGTTGTTTATAATCGTATCAATTCGTCTTTTCTCAAACAACAGCTCCGAAAGGTTACTATGCTCATATTCATCGAGTTTCGCAGCCATTGTATTAAAAGCCTTTGCTAACTCACCTAATTCATCATTCGATTGAAATTCGAGCCTTTTACTGTAATTTCGATTGGCCACTTCCGAAATTCCGCGGATTAGTTCGCCAATAGGCCGGGCAATATTCTGAGGATATCTGAAAAAGAATAAAGTTGATAAAACAAAACAAATAGTGCCTATTAGAGAAATAACAATAAATGCCCTGTGAGCCGAACTTTTAAGCAACATATTTTTATTGCTAATAGCATCCATATTCATATCCCATAAATTCACGATTTGATTACGAGTAATGGAGTATTGAGGTACTAACTCTTGAAAAAACAAACTTGAATCGGATCTGGTATTTGATCGAACTTTCTCAAACATTAATTTGTAATGTTGATAATTCATTGTTAACTGTTCAATTATTGACTGCTCACCATCTTCGGTTACATTATTCTTTACAGCTAAAAGATTTTCATTAAAAATAGAATGACTCTTTTTTAAAATACTATCGTTAAAAAGATCATTATTCCCGAAAAAATATTTGACTTGTTGATTTTTGATTTCGTCAATCGACTGTAAAAGATATTTTGCAGATTCAACTGTCTCGTAGTTTTCTTTGAGCATTGCAGCCGAACGGTTCGACAGGTCATAAATAAAATAGGTACTAACAATCCATATAAGGATAATCATAAAAAACAGAACACCAAATCCAATAAATAATTTACTTTTTAAGTTAATGCGTATCATTTCTGCTTCGATTAATATACAAAACAAAGTACTGATACGTTTATTACATTTCTTCCTACAAATACAATAAAAAAGAAAAAAACACAACAAAACATTACTTTGCAAATATACCAAGCCAAAGTTTGTACCATAAATGTGTGTTATATGGCACCATCATTACAATATACTATATATCAGCAAAATAAAATCACAAACCTTTTTTATTACCAAAAATCATAAGCAAAGATGGTATTCTAAAATAAAAGGGTTATTTCTAAAATGAAAGGGAAGTTATTTAATATTATAATGTTCCAGTTTTCGGTATAAGGTTGGCACACCAATGCCAAGTTTTTCGGCAGCTTTGGTTTTATTTCCATTGGTATAATTTAGCATTTTTAGGATATGTATTTTTTCCATTTCTTCAATTGTGCCTAATTGATTATTAAAATGGTTATCTCTTGGAAATAATACTTCAATAGGTAATAGTTCTGATGATATTTTACCATTATCAGCTAATATTACAGCTCGTTCAACTACATTTTTCAATTCACGGGTATTGCCCGGCCATGTATAGGCTTGTATCGTCTCGAGATATTCTTTTGAAACGTCATTTATTCGTTTGTTTATTTTATGCGAATAGTACTCAATAAAACTGTCAACTAATAAAGGTATATCTTCCTTTCTATCTCTTAATGCCGGAATATGTATTTTAAAAACAGATAGCCTGTAATACAAATCACTGCGAAATTTATCATTTTCTGCTTCACTTAACAAGACTCTGTTTGTTGCTGCAATTATGCGAACATTAACTTTTGTGGGTTTTGTATCTCCAATTTTTGTAAATGTTTGCTCTTCCAACACACGCAGTAGTTTTGCTTGCAAGTCGGGGTGCATTTCACCAATTTCATCCAAAAACAAAGTTCCTTCATTGGCTTCTTCAAATAAACCTTTCTTCTCAAAATTTGCTCCTGTGAATGCTCCTTTTTTGTGACCGAATATTTCTGATTCGAGCAATTCTTTTGGGAATGCACTGCAATTAACTGCTACAAATGGTTTGTTTTTACGTGTACTTGCATTATGTATCGATTGTGCAAACAGTTCTTTACCCGTTCCTGTTTCTCCCTCAAGTAAAACTGTTGAATCGGTTGGAGAAACCTTTTCAGCCAAAGAAATCGTGCTTTTTATTAGGTACGACTTACCTATTATTCGGTCGAAACTATAACGGGTTTCCAATTTGTTTTCAAGTTCAAGAATGCGTTTCTGCATCTTCGCTTTCTCCACAGCCTTTTCAACAGTTACAATTATTTGCTCATCACCATCGCCTTTGGTTATATAATCAAAAGCTCCTTGTTTCATGGCATAAACTCCATCGTGTATTGTACCGTAGGCTGTTATTAGAATTACTTCGCAAAACCCGTTCCTTAACTTGATGTTTTTCAGCACTTCCAGTCCATTTATATCAGGTAGTTTTACATCGCAAATAACCAAAACAAAATCATTGGTTTTCTCCAATAACCTCAAGCCTTTTATTGCATTCTCGGCTTGCAATACTTCATACCCTTCCAGTTCAATTATTCTGGAAAGGGCTTTCCGAAGCTGGTCTTCATCATCAATTACAAGTATTTTACCTTTGGTTATTGACATTATTATTATTTTTTCAACAAAACAGACTCAAATAATTTTAAAATTTATTTGTCATTTAATCAATTCTTCAAATATATAAAAAAACAAATCCTACTATTTATTAAATACAACACCCCTTAACAAACTCACTTAATCGTAGCTAATATCGTAACCCACATTGCAGCTAAATAGGTAGAGAGTATTTTATATCAAGGCTTCACTTTATTTTACTTTCCATTAAGCGTGCTACATATTTTTTTCAAGTTATTGACTATACTTCAAATATCGATAGCATAAAATATATCTATTAAATAGCCTAACACCTATCAACTTAGCACAGTCAGATACTTACACACTTATAACTTATTACCATACCCGACATACCAAAAAAGGCCATCTCATTTGAGACAGCCCCTTTTATTAAATAATTATTTATTTCTATCTCCAACGTGGATCACCAATTCCATAGAATATAATATCCTCATTCGAAACTGTAAAATCTCTGTTTGGAGCATCTGCAAAACCAGGATCATGAGTTGTATAATTACCATTATCAACTACTTTTGCACCTCCAGCTATATCGTAATAGCCAACTGCATTAAAATAGTTATTATCAGTACAATTAGGCTGTTGCGTTAACGACTGATTAGAATAAACCGACATTCCCATATCCGCAAACAAATTCTTGGTTGATAAAATGGTATGCAACGACCATCTCACATAAAAAAACCGCTTCATGGTAGCGTCACTATTCATAACATTTTGAAATGTACAATGATCTACATCAATCACTGGAGAATTAACTCCATCATCGTATGTATTTCCCTGTGCCGATCCATCCATCCTTACAAAATCACGAACAATCTCTGTTCCACAATTGGTAAATGTACTGTTCGATAATGTTAAATTACCAACAAACGATTTGCGAAAATCAAAATTATCACCACCATCATTTTTTATGTTATACACAATACAATCGTTAATTAAAATCGAAGATATCGTAAACACAGCCGAACCTCCCGAAATAATTGATTTTTTATAATCGTGAATAACACATCCATTAACTTTTAACGAGTTGTAAACATCTCCCCCAGCAGCCGATGTTATCTGTAATGGAAAATCCGCAACAGACTCTGTACCTAAACTATCGGTAACTAAGCCACACATTTCTACATCAGCAATAACAACATCTGTTGCTCCTGAACCTAAAACAAACTGAATATGAATTTTAGGTTTATCGTTAGGATTAACACCTTTAATTACAATAGGCTTATTTACATCAAGAGTTCCCTGAAAAACAGTATAATCGCCGGCATACAAAGCTAATGTATCACCCGCCGGAACGCTATCGATAATAAAACTCAAATCATCTGTTGGATATACAGGCGTTCCTTCTACTAATGTTTGAAAACTGATTTCACCTTTTTGTTTCAAATCATTATACATTCGAATAATATATGGAGTACCTGAAATTAAATTTGTAATAACTGCAGAACCGGCTACTATTTCATCATTCGAAATATCGCGTTTAATAACATCATCAGAACCATCAATTTTAATTAAAAAATGAGTAACCGATATACCTGCATCCCATTTTAGTTCAATACTATTTGTTTTTGCTGTTGCCACGGAGGCTGCCTGATTGATGAAATTTGGTACACCTGTTTCGAAATAGTACGAAGACCATTTCGACTCGGAAATAGTTGAATCGGAACTTACTCCCTTTATTCGTACCGAATATTTTTCTTGCCCCTCCAAAGTTACTGTATAAGGCACATCTTCGGGCAGTACATCAACAGCATGAACAATACTATTAAACTCAAGACTATCGTTACTAACCTCAACAACATAGTAATCGACACTTTCCGATATTTCCCATATAATTCGCGCGTCAATTTGATTCAACACCCGAACTTCAATTCCAATAGGCGACAAAACCCTGTCGAGTTTTAAATGTTCAATTACAGCATCCATATCATCATTACAAGAGCTTACCAGAGCCAATGCAAGTGAAAAAACACCAAGTGTTAATACTTTTATATATTTTAATTTTTTTTGCATAATTATAATTTTTAAAATACAGCTTATGCTTTTTAATAAGCATAATCATTAATTAAATATCCGGCACTAGCATCAATATCTTTCTGAAAAAGTGGCCAAAACTGCATTTTATCTGGATCGTCCCAAAACAATCCATTTATTTTTTCGGGAGTTAGTTTTGTGGGGCTAATATAAGTTACTGAGTTCCAACCCTCACCAGGATCACTTAACTCTCCATGATTTAAACCATAAAACTCCAGTGTTTCTTCATCTTCGCCATATTTAAAAAACAACTTGCTTTGCAGATCGGAATATTCGCCAGAAAGGTTAGCTAAATTTGTCATTTTATCTTTTGCTTCCTGCATTTTAGCACCCAGTTTATTCCATCGAATCAGATCGTTTTTTCGCAAGAATTCTCCACAAAACTCAAATGCCCGTTCATTAACAATTGCATCAAACATTTTTGTTTTATCGGTTATTGACTCCATAAAAGCATCCACTTTATTTTTATGGTTAGGAAATGCTCTTTCACGAACCATTCGCAAATACTTTTTAGCCTTTGGTAAATCATCTAAATCATTTGCACATTCAGCTGCCATTAAAAGCACATCAGAATAACGCATGTAAACAGTATTAATACCATGATCGGTTGATGAACTAGGCATTCTGGCCATCCATTCAAACCTGTATTTTCCAAAAAACCATTTATTCAATCCACTTATCTCTTGAACACCATTATTCCAGTTATAAGGAACACATGTAACATCTCTACGGGTATCATCTACATCATAATCGTAAAATAAGTTTGGAACAGGACCTCCAGACCCTCCGGCGGTTGATTCAGTATATTTATCAACAGTTAAATGAGGAACAGCCCACGAATACATCCAACGACCACGAGTATCAGAATAAGGAATTTCAAATAATGATTCTTTTCCGGCCTCAACTCCATCGGCCAAATTATATTTCCAAATGTCAATAAAATTAGGCATTAACATACTCGATCCGTTTTCATAAACATCTTCACATGCTTTTAATGCAATAGGATACAACACTTTTTTATCTAATTTTGGGTCTTTACTCAAACTAATTTCACTTTGTCCCGAACCGCTGTTTAATTCAACCGGACGTTGAGCATAACCTGCCGCACTTAAACAAATACGAGCCAACAAACCTTTTACATAAGCCTTATTTATGCGTTCAACTGTTGAGGTTTGCTCAACTTCATTCGGCCATGGAACATACTTTTCAGCTTCTTGCAAATCACTTATCAATTTCTTATATATCTCATCTCTATCCGTTTTTTGCAAATAAATAGTTTCTCCGGTTAAAGGTTCAAAACGTGCAGGAACATCACTCCAAGCACGTAATAAGTCGAAATATAAGGTAGCTCTTAGTGTAATTGCTTCACCTAAAAGATAAGCCATTTCTGCATCTTCATCTATATTACCATAAGTTTTAAGCCCACTGATAACTACATTTGCTTTTTCTATTCCCCCAAATATCATAGCATAAGGACCCTTATCCCTGCTCATTTCTGTATTAGTAACAGTAGTTACATAAGTAACCAATTCCTGCTTTGCATTTGCAACAATACCGGCATTCGGATCTCCTGAACTATGGTAAAACTCAATGTCAGTATTTAGGCCATAATAAGGCGAATATCGCCCCCTATGTGCATTAGTTTCCATAAAGGTAGAGTATAAGCCAAAAACATTGAATTCTGCTAATGTGTAGTTAGAGAACACAATAGACTCATCAAAAGACGATTTAGTTGGTGATTCTAGTGCATCTTCACATGAAATAACAAATAAGCTTATGAAAAATGCAACAACTATATATTTTAATCTCTTCATCATAATTAATAACATTTAAAAATTTAAGTTAACACCAAACACAACCTGACGACTTTTGGGATAAGCAGAATAATCAACATTTGGAGTTAATGGAGTTTTTCTACGTGCATCAACCTCAGGATCGTATCCACTGTAATTGGTTAAACAAAAAATATTATAACCTGTTACATAAAAACGTAACCTGTCAATTTTAATACGTTCAACCAATTGTTTTGGCAAAGTATAACCTAACGACAATGTACTCAACCTAAGAAATGAACCATCCTCAACTGCCCAATCATGAAATACTGCATATTCTAAATCGGGCGACCACATTGATGTATTCTCATTCATTTGTGCCAATTGCTCTGGATCATTACATATCGTTCCATCAGGCAACAGATTTGACCATCGATTACCCGATGCCATAATAGTTGACATATTTCGATAACTATATTTACGTGCCGAAGTAAATTCTACTTTGTTTGCATTATAAATACTATTACCATAAACCCAGTTAAAGTTAGCTGCTAAATCAAATCCTTTATAATTACCATTAATAGAAAAACCACCTGTATGCAATGGATTTGCACTTCCAATTATCTCTCGGTCATCAACAGTAACACCATTTTCACCATCTAAATCTTTCAATTTTAAGTCGCCTGGACGTACATTATGCCCCAAAATGGCAGTGCTTGTATTTGGCACACCTTCTTTCAAAATCCAGGTGCTTGTAGCCTCATCGTATCCCTCAAAATCAGAAACTTCATATCGCCCTAACGTTCTATATCCATACATATCTCCAACAGAACCTCCTTTTGATATCCAATAATCATAGTTTATCTCTGTTGAAGCCCAATCCGATGCTTCTCCGTAGTTTTCAAGTACCCCCATTGAAATAATCTCATTTTGATTAAACCCAATGTTGAAATTAAAACTAAGTCCATAGTCTTTACCTTGCAATGCAACATAATTCAAAACAACTTCAAGCCCCTGATTACGAGTCTCTCCCATATTTCGATATTGAGTATTGTATCCAGATCCTGCAATATCAACTTCGAACAATAAATCTGTAGTGTTATTCCTGTACAACTCAACCGATCCACTTAATTTACTTCTAAAAACAGCAAAATCAAGCCCCAGGTTTCTGGTATATGTTGTTTCCCATCTCAAATCAGGGTTATCTAGAACATTACCCGACGACCAATAGGTCGATGATGTATTTAAATTTGTTGTACTCGAAGCACTAAAGGTTTTACTCATTTGTCCCGATGGAATATTATTATTTCCGGCAGTACCATAACTAAAACGTAATTTTAAATTATCAAGCCAGTCTGCCGAAAAATAATCCTCCTCCGACAATCTCCATGCCACAGCTACCGAAGGGAAATATCCCCATTTATTACCATCCGAAAACTTACTCGAACCGTCAGCTCTAAAAGTTGCAGCTAAACTATAACGACTTTTATAATCATAATTTAAACGACCAAAAAACGACAACAATTTGTCATCGGGATTATAAAAATGATCTATAACCGATGCATTTCCTGATCCCTGAAAATTAAATGCTTTTTCTGCATCAAAAAAATCAGGCAATCCCCAAACTTCACTATTCGTTTTTGAAGACTCGCTTACTACACGTTCCTCTCCAATCAATACATTCATGTTATGATCGGCTCTCAATACATTTTTAAAATCGTAATTTATTGTATTGGTATTTCTAATTTTTTTACGAAATTGATTTGCTTCTACAACTGCTGGTAATCCAACAAATTCGCCAACCTTTTCGCGGGCATAATAAGTTGTTTTTCCATAAAAACGATTGTCGTTCAAATGATAATCATCCAAACCAAAATCAGTCTTTAAACTCAAATTATCAATTATTTCCCATGTAAATGCACCATTAACATTCCAGTTTTTACGATGCCTTATCTGGTCGTTATCTGCAATTCCCCCTATACCGCAGACATTGACTTTTTTCGCTAACGGGTTTGAATTTTGTTTGAATCTTTTATTTTTGTTAGTCTCTATGC
>JAFGBR010000017.1 GCA_016933045.1 Marinilabiliaceae bacterium
AAAATTGTACCTTTGGTATTATCGACACATATGGCTTCTGACGAAATTATTCAGCAAGTTTTAAACCTTAATTTGGAGTTTTATTCTGCCTCAATGTGGAATTTCGATAACCCCGATGAAATTAATAATACATTTAAAAAACGATATATTAATCAAACCGGGAATAAACCAAATGTTTTTTCGGTGTTGGGTTATGAAACCGGTTTGGCTTTTTATTCAATGTATGCTGAATTTAAACAAAAAGAATGGGGCAAAGTAATACACAATTTAAAAACGATTAAGGTTAATTCGCCTCGGGGAGTGCGTAATTTCTATTTGAATTCTAATTATTCGACACCTGTTATTTCAATTGAAAAAATTACAACAGAAAAAAATAATATTCGAAAGTTTATTGTTGAGCAGGGGCAGTCGTTACGATATGACAATATTGTTTTTAATGAAATACACAATGAAAATGTTTCTGGTTGGCAAAACCCCTATCTATGCGTATAAAAACAGTTTTTATACATATATGATTATTCGTTAAGATATGTTAGTTTAAATATAATGACTGACTTATGTGGCATAATTAAACAAATATATAACTCTATTAATAGTAAAAAACTCAAACAACACTATAATGAAAACAAAAATTACTTTAAAGTCAAGTATTTTAAAAACTAGCCTTTTAATGGCTTTCCTCTTTGTTTTTGTATTGCAAGGAGCATCACAATCGACAGAAAATTTTGAAGGAGAGACGATTAATGCTACTTCTTTTTCACACGATGGTACCACCTATACTTTATCTGGGGCAAATTTTGATGTGGAAGATTGGTCAGGATCACATAGTCCTTCAACCTGTATTGATAATTATAATGCAAATGCACCTGATTTAACAATTACCATATCAAATTCAACCGATGATTTTAAGGTTTCAGGTTTGTATTTGTTTGTTGGTGCTTCAAGTGGAAATCTTAGTATTCAGGGATTGTTAAATTCAAGTTCACAATTTACGCACAATTTAACAAACCCTGATTTAGCTACTTGGTTTTATGTCGATTTATCTGCATATGCTTCAACATTAATTGATGAGTTGCGATTCACAGCCTCGGGAGGTATTACATATACTGCAATTGATGACATTACCTTAGATGTTGGTGCGGCAATTACTACACCTAGCAGCCAGGCAACTAATTTACAGTTCACTAATATTGCAACAACACAGGCAAATATAAGTTGGTCGCAAGGTAATGGCTCAAAGCGAGCAGTTTTCATTAAACAAACTACAACAGGTACAGCGTCACCTGTGAATTTGACAACATATACAGCCAATACTGTATTTGGATTAGGTTCTCAAATTGGAAGTACAGGATGGTATTGTATTTATAATGGAACAGGATTGAGTACATCGGTAACTGGTTTAACTTCAAACCAAACTTATCGGGTTCATGTGTGTGAATACAACGATGCACCTGGTGCCGAATTGTATTTAACTACTTCGGGGACCAATAATCCGGCCAATGTTGTGATGGATATGGGATATGCTCAAACGCTTGAAACATTCGAAGGTGAAATTAATCCTACATTTTCTGAAAATGGCTATAATTTTACTGTTACCGGAAATTTATATGTCGACAATTATCCTTCAGATGCATACAGTGGAGACTATCTTGTAGATAACTTTAATAATATTGGCAGTGCCCCTGGTGTTTTAGGCTCATTTACCAATTCTATTTCCGATTTTTATGTTCATTCAATAGCTGTTAACCCAAATGAAACAACAGCTGCAACACCTAACGGAACAGTTTCAATGATTGGAAAACTTAATGGATCTACACTTTATACCCAAACCTTAACGGTGAATCAAACAAACGATTTCCCTGATAATTATTATATTATTGAGTTTAGTTTGTATAATAATGTACTTATTGATGAGCTTGAATTTGTAACATCAGGGGATATCAATTTCCTAAAAATAGATAATTTTGAGTTTAGTGCACCACCTTTAAATTCGGCACCTACAATAAATATTGCTAATACTACTTTGGCTTACGTCGAAAACGATTTTGCAACTCAAATTGATGCTGCGGCAACTGTTTCGGATGTGGATGGTGATACCGAGTGGGATGGAGGTAAACTCGACGTTCAAATAACGGCAAGTGCAGAAGTTGCTGATGAAATAAGTATTAGTGATACCGATGGTGATGGAACTGCAATAACAATAAGTGGTACAAATATTTTTTCGAACGCCGTTGATATTGGTGATTTGAGTGTTAGTGGGGGAGTAGTTTCAAACGGAACTAAACTTACTATAACTTTTGATGCTGATGCAACAAATGCAAGTGTTCAGGAGGTACTACAATCAATTCGATACAGAAATACTTCAAATGATCCAGTTACAACCAATAGAACAATTACGATAAGTGCTACCGATAAACATGCTGCAAGTGCAACCGATACCCGCACAATCAGTGTGACTGCCATAAACGATGAACCTACATTAACCGCAACAGGTGCAACAATAAATTTCTATGAAGAGGGTACTTCTGCTGATTTGTTTAGTGCAATTTCAATTTCAACAATTGAGTCTGCTCAAAATATTGATAACTTGATTTTAACAGTAAGTAATGTAAGTGATTTAACATACGAAAGACTTCAGATAGATGGTGAAAATGTTGTTCTTACCGATGGTAATGCCGGAACAACAGTTAACAGTAGTTTTAATTTTTCCGTTTCGCTTTCAGGTTCAACAGCTACTGTAATTATCAATAAAGACGATACTCCGGCAAATTATCAAACGATGATTGATGGCTTGGGATATGATAATACTTCACGATCGGTTACTGCTGCAAACAGAGTGTTTACAATTACTTCGATATCCGACAATGGAAGTGATGTAGGTGCAAACGATGCTACCAACAATACCTTAGCAGTAATAGCTACCGTTATGGTTAGTGATAATACTGCACCTTCTTTAGCAACAAGTACTCCTTTTGATGATGCTGGCAATGCAACTTTAGGAGGGGATATTGTGCTGACTTTTAACGATAACATGGCAAAAGGAACAGGGAATATTACCATTAGAAATAGTAGCGATAATTCATCTTTTGAAGTTATTGATGTAACAAGTGCACAGGTTTCGATTGCCGGAATGGATGTTACCATTGATCCAAGCCTGACCTTGCTGAAAGGTACCGCTTATTACATTGAAATTGATGCGACAGCATT
Source organism: Marinilabiliaceae bacterium (assembly GCA_016933045.1). Classification (GTDB taxonomy): domain Bacteria; phylum Bacteroidota; class Bacteroidia; order Bacteroidales; family Marinilabiliaceae; genus JAFGBR01. Next base: position 3,208 of record JAFGBR010000017.1, read on the forward strand.
GGATGATGAAGCCGGTAATTCATTTGCAGGCATAAGTGGAAATACAACATTAAATTTCACTACGGTCGATGTGGTGATTAACGAGGTGGTTACTGAACCACAGCAGGACTGGAGCATTTCAGCATTTTCCGGAAATCCCGGTGGAACACCCGGAACTAATGATGAATGGGTTGAATTGTTTATTAATTCTGATGGAGTTGATCTAGCCGGGTGGACAATTGAGCTAATTGATGGAACCGATGTAATTGGAGATTTAACTAATACCGGAGCTTTTGATGTATCAAATTATATTACAGCCGGATCAGGATCATTTTCAAATACAGCTGTTGGCGATTATCTTGTTTTGGGTAATGTTGATGGAGCAGAAGCTATGAATAATGCAATTACTATTACATTAAAAGATCCAAGTGGTGCGATAGTTGATGTTGTTACCTTCAACACTAATCCATCATCCGGTTCAGAAAATATCTACAATGAATCGGCTCAACGTTTTCCAAATGGAACCGATACCGATAGCAACAGTGATTGGACGCAAGGAAAAGCTACTCCAGGTGCTGCCAACTCTGGGCCAAGTGTTGTTTTAACTATTTCAGATCCAACAATTGTTGAAAATGGAGGTACTTCAACCATAACTGCAACATTAAGTGCAATATGCAGCGAAAATGTTA
>JAFGBR010000018.1 GCA_016933045.1 Marinilabiliaceae bacterium
ATCGATAAATTTGGATTAAATCCCGAAGATCTTGGATTTGCAATTGCTTGATAATCAGGATTTAAATTTTACGTTAGTCAGAATTACTTTAACAGGCACCTCACTATTATTTGATACAAAATGTTTTCTGTCGTAAAATGCCCCAAAAGTATTATAACCCCATTCCGAATACTCAGGCAATTCGGGAAATTCAGAATCAGCTACAAAAATTGATTCTTCCAATTCATAATCACTGGTGCAGCTAGCTAATAGAAATAATATACTGATAAAAACTAATAAACCCTTCATACATATATGCTTTAAAACGGTACTTGAATATTTAATTGAACACCACATCCTACATCTGGTTTAACCAATCCCGAAACTGATTTGTCGGTTACAAATAATGATGGTAAAGCAAATTCTACAATAAGTCCGGATTTATCTTCTCGACCAAAATTAAATCCAACCATCGGATAAAACACTGATACAAAATCGGCTGGCTCATCAAATTTATTAATTACACCATCCTCATATTCTTCCATTAAATTATTAAAAAAAACCACATCAGTTGTTGTATGTAATCTATAATTTAAATCAAACGCTGCCTTAAAAAAGAATCGATAGTACTTTTTATTAACCATTATGCGTTTTAATTCTAATGGTATTCCAATATAATACGATGCCTGATTAATCTCTTTAATCTTCAAAAATTCAGATGATGCTTCATTTTTATTATACAACAAAAAAAAGTATTCAGATGATTCATAATCAGATGATAATTTACCTAATGAACTACAACATTTTTTTATTCTCAATCCAGTTAAAAATGCATGTTTATTATCATTTAATCGAAATTCAACCTTAGCACCTATATACCATTGATAATAAAAAGAACTAATATTATCTATTAATCTATCCGATTGATAATACACCGAAGAGCTGTTTCGAAAAAAATCGTATGTCTGCATATTAGAATCATAAAATCCTATTCCTGTCTCTAATTCAAAAAAACTAGTTGGTTTGTTTTCTTCATTCTGACCGTTTGTTTCGGACTGAAATATCAATAATGAAATAATTATTATTAATAATGTATTTATCTTACACATGTTATTATTGATTATTATTTTGTAACTTTCCCTTCACCTAAAAATTAAATCTAAAAATAATTATTTATTAATTTTTAAACGCATCACTTTAAAATATATTACAAGAAAAATATTTGTTTAGAATTGGAATAATCACAATCGAAGCTAATCTATTATAAATTTATAAACCTGAGTATTATAGTATAACAATGTCTGTAACAAATAGAATCTTTAAGAACCATAATTTTTTATTTAATATATCATACAACTCTCATTTACCTTTATCACTTTTTCATTAAAATAAGTGTCAAAAATATTTTTATTATTGCGTGTAAAAATTTATATTTATTAATTATATTAATTAAAAACGAAATAATATAGTTGTTTTTTTGACTTTTCCGTTTGATATAAAAAATGAACATTCGGGGTGTTTTATTTGATAATAGAATAACAAGAGGAAAAAAATGTTATATTATTATATTAAATCATAATTGAACAAACTTTCTAATATTATTGTTTAATTCAATATGACAAGGGTTAAGACTAGATTATAATTTTATCCGATTTTTTTTGAGAATTATATGTAATGCAGATATATTTTATCTGCAAAATGATATTTTATAATCAAATAAAATAAATGTATCCAAAGTTTTTATAAACTCAATCACAAAAATAGAAAGAAATAACATTATTATAATTTTAATTATTAACACTAAAACAATTTATAAATGAAAAAGTTAAAATTTGTAAGCTTACTGATAGCTGCCCTTTTTATGGGTTTTGGATTTAATTCCTGTGAAGAGGACAGTGTTCTGGCAACAGATGAAGACGAAGAGATAGAACTCACTATTTCGGAAGGTGGCTCATTAGCTGAAGTTACCATCTATGTAGGTGATCTTGAGCCTGGTGCAACATCAACTGATGTTACTGTTAATTTTACATCTACAGACACAAAAATGAGACGTTTATATATGACACAAAACATTGCCGATGCCGGTTTTGAGAAATATGAACTAAGTATTGACGGGTTAGATAAAAAAGGTGATGGATCTATTGACCTTAGCAGTGGTGAAGGGTATAACTTTACTTTCAAAATTCCTTTCCCTGTTTTGTCAGATATGACCGAAGGAACTATTGTATATCAACTTTGGGCAACTTCAGGACGTGGAGACTACCGCGATGTTGAAAACAGCCTTGTTGCTGGTCCCGGAAAAGTAATTATTAATTATGGTGGTTCTAATCCTGCAAATTCTCTTGTAAAAGAATATACCGCTAAAATTCTGGCCGCTCCATTGGGAGATGGTTCTTCTGAAACTTTCATCTCATTAATAGACGGTAAATTGTATAGAATTAATCAGGGTGAAGAATATGCTGCATACTGGGACTTCGGATATTACTATGGAGCTTCAGGCAATATTGCCGGTCATGGTTCTTCATTAGCTTCTACAAGCTCTTATGAAGCAACTTTCCAGGTAAATGTTGGTACGAGCATTGTTGATGTAGATGGAATAGCTGGAACAAGCGATTTAAATAATTGTTATTTTGCTTTATCGGCAATGACCGTTGCTGATTTCGATGCTGTTGAAAACTCCAATGATCTTGATAATATTACAACCCCATCTGAGCAAAGCATTAATAGTTTAGAAATTGGTGATATAATCGAATTTGTTGATAATTATGGAAATAAAGGCCTTATTAAGGTTGTTAATATTGTTGGAACTTATAATTCAGGAGATTACATTGAATTAGATATCAAAGTACAATAGATTTAATAAATAAAAATGGCTGTCCACAAAAAATCGGACAGTCATTTTTTTATTAAAATACTTTTCATTCTATAATATTTCGAAAATAATATCAAACAAGTCACTATGAAACACTCATAATGATTTTTGACGGCTTCAATTTATCCGCATTTACCTACCTCGTGATAATACTTATTAAATATTTACTTAAGTATCATATTATTTTCAAGTATAATATTTAAACATCCATCCTTTTACTTATATAAAAGTTGTTGAATTTTAATTGAAACTTTATTTTTGCAGTTCTTAAAACCAAAATATGAGGTTTAATAACCTCAAACATATAAAAAAATGAGTAAAGAGATTGTTGTTAGCGGAATAAGACCTACAGGTGATTTACATTTGGGAAATTACTTTGGAGCGATAAAAAACTTCATTGCAATGCAAGAAACACATAATTGTTTCTTCTTTATTGCTGATTATCATTCATTAACCACCCACCCTACACCCGAAAACCTTCATGGAAATGTTCGAAGTGTGTTAGCTAATTACCTAGCTGCAGGTATCGACCCCGAAAAAGCAACTCTTTATCTGCAAAGCGATATTCCGGAAACAGCCGAGTTATATCTATTCTTAAATATGAACGCATACATGGGCGAATTGGCTCGTTGTACATCATTTAAAGAAAAAGCACGTAAACAACCCAATAATGTTAATGCAGGTTTGTTAACATATCCAACTCTTATGGCGGCAGATATAATTATACATAAAGCACAAAAAGTGCCAGTTGGCAAAGATCAAGAGCAACACTTAGAGATGACACGTCAGTTTGCAAACCGCTTTAACCGTATGTATAATGTCGATTATTTTCCCGAACCACAGGCTTTTAACTTTGGTGCTCAACTGGTAAAAATACCTGGACTCGATGGCAGTGGCAAAATGGGTAAATCGGAAGGTGAAGGTAATGCAATTTTCTTCTCTGATGATCCGAAAGTAATACGAAAAAAAGTTATGCGAGCATTGACTGATAGCGGACCAACTGAATTGAACCAAACAAAACCAATATATATTCAAAACTTATTTACACTAATGGAGGTTGTTTCGACTCCCGATGTAGTAAAAAAATTCGATAACGATTATAATAACTGCGTAATACGTTATGGCGATTTAAAAAAACAACTAGCCGAAGATATTGTATCTTTTACAGAACCAATGCGCGAAAAAATCAAATCTATTATCTCCAATGACAGCTACATTAAAAAAGTGGTTGAAATGGGACGAGAAAAGGCAAAAGAATCAGCATCAAAAACCATAAACGAGGTTCGTGAAATAATTGGTATTAAACGGTTTTAACACATTCTAACCCATACAATATACATCACCTTCAGGGCACAGGATCATGTCCGTGTCCACCCCATGGGTTACAACGCAAAATACGCCATATTGAGAGGAACAACCCTTTAATTGGGCCATGTTTCTTTAGCGCTTCAATAGTGTATGTGGAACAAGTGGGTGTAAATCTACACGATTGTCCCAAAAATGGAGATATAGTATACTGATAAACTCGAACAGGTATAATTAACAGAAAAACAAATAATTGCCTTATTTTCCAATACCAAGGTTTTCTTTTACTATCCATTAGATTTTAAAACAGTTAGTTTATAGAATTGATTAATAACCTTTTCTATGCCGGCCTCTATTTCTGCATACGATAGTATTTCGGTAGGTAAATATATTATTGCAAAAACTAGTTTTATCTCATTTTTATCTAAAATATGATATAATTTATGTTTATTAAGCCGGTATGCCTCTTTTATTTTACGACGAATGAAATTTCGTTTATTGGCCCGTTTAAACCGCTTTTTCGAAACACTAACTAATACCTGAGCCGGAAACACTTGTTCAGACTCTATAAAACTATAAACTACCCTAAAAGGATACTTTACAAAAGAATTACCCTCCTCAAACAAATTGTCAATGAGATGAAAATTACACAGTCGCTCTTCTTTTGTAAAAGTATATAACATACAGGCTTAAAAAAAACGACCTTCCATTTCAACGAAAGGAAGGTCGATAAGTTTATTTATACAAACTACTTACTTTCTTTATTATGCTTTTTAATAAACTGCTCAAGTGCCATAGTCATTGAAGGAGCTTGTGGCATAGGGGCCTGAATATCCAATCTTAAACCGGCATCTTTAACAGCTTTAGCTGTTGCGGGACCAAACGAAGCAATTTTTATATCATTTTGCTTAAAATCAGGGAAATTTTGCAACAACGAAGCAATTCCAGATGGGCTGAAAAACACCAACACATCATAATCAATTTCACTAATATCGCTCAAATCACTACTAACTGTACGATAAAGTATTCCAATAGTATAATCAACCTTACTCTTATCTAACAAATCAGGTATTTCCTGCTTATGAATATCAGAAAGTGGAACAAAATATTTCTCCTCTTTATGTTTCTTTATCACCTCAATTAAGTCGGAAAATTTCCCTGTTGAAAAGAAAATCTTTCGTTTTCGATATACAATATATTTCTGAAGGTAATGTGCTGTTGCCTCTGATATACAAAAATACTTCATATCATCAGGCACAGTAACTCTCATATCTTCAGCTATCCTGAAAAAATGATCTATTGCAGTCCTACTAGTAAAAATAACAGCTGTATGATCAAGAATGTTAATTTTTTGAGTCCTGAAATCTTTTGTTAGAATACCTTCAACTTTTATAAATGGTCTGAAATCTATCTTCAAATTATTCTTTTCAGCCAAATCGAAGTAGGGATCTTTGGCCGCAGTGGGTTTGGGTTGGGAGACCAGAATCTTTTTAATCTTCAATGTTCTTCTATTTTAATTCAACAAAACCTCTACCTAAATTTTTCATGTATCACAACATAATCAACTTGTACAGTATGGCCAAGGGTAAAATTTCCAGTGCACAAAGATACAAAAACAAATACACAACAGAAAAATGTTCACTTAAAAATATTCGAACACCCCTAAATATTTGAATAAAATAACAGGTTACAAAAACTATTATTCCCCCTTGTATAACAGTAGTAGTGCCATTTTCTGATAAAAAGGGAAGAACTAATATAAATGGAAGTAAAATAAGTCCTAATACTTTATTTACCAGGTTAGCATGAAACAAAAACTCATCAGTTTGCTGTTTTATGTTGAAAATATACCCCAAAAAATAATATGCCCCCGTTTTTATTATCAAAAGTAAAACTGTAATGGCAATTGAAAATGCAAATATCCAAAAACCATATAAATCAAATGGCGAATATCGAAAATGAATAATCAGTTCAAAAACAAAAACCCCAAATGTTAACTGAAATAAAAAGTTTAATCCCAACGATGGCAAACTGTTTTTTAAATTTATAGATTTATAAAGAGTTGTTGCAACATGACTATAAATAATTGCCGAAAAGAGTTGTGAAATATATTTACCCGATGATAGCCTTATTAATCCCGCAAAATAAATTATTATAATAATTACCGGAATAAGCCAAGAATAATAATCGTAAAAAACAGACTGCGATATTGGTTTTTCTATCATTTTTTTTTGCACAGCCACAGTAACAGGTTTCCGTTGGGGTATGAATAATGTATCTTTGGTTAACAATTCTCCTGTTAGAAATGCTTTATCATTTTGCGATTTATTTACCTGATTTTTCCCCTTTTCTTTACTTAAATATCTAATTAATGTATTATCAAAAAAATAGTGTGTTGAATCTGAATATATGGGTATGAGATTTAGGGCTACTGAATCATCATACGACAATTTAACAATTGGATCTTTAGGTACTCGTGTAACCAAAACTTTTGGCAGTAAAGTATCTTTGAGTATTACTGGTTGATATAAAGGCTTTGGAACCTGTATAGTTTGATTAGGATTAAAATCAACTTTTAAAGGCGTTTTTAACAGTGTATTGCCAGTTTGTGTAGAATCACTTGTTATTTGTTGTGGCGTTGTCAATTGTCAATAATTTGTGTATTCAAACAAAAATAATAAAAAGGTACATTTAGTATATTATGAATATACTTATAATGAAGCATATTTTTTTTCATCATAGATCCATTCCGGAGTATTTTTTATCAAATCTACAATACCCTCCAAATTATTCACAAACGTACAAACTGTTAAATGTTCAGGTCTCATAAACTGTTCATCAATCATTTTTTTTAAAAGATCAATCAAAGGATTATAAAAACCATTCGTATTAACAACAATTACGGGTTTTGTAAAAAGTCCAAGTTTTTTAAGCGACAATACTTCTATTAATTCTTCAAGTGTGCCGGTACTTCCTGGCAATGCAATTACGGCATCAACATCTTTTATAAGTAAACTTTTGCGCTGGTGCATAGTATCAACCAAAACCATATCTTCAACATCTTTATGCTGCCATTCAACATCAACCATGAATTTTGGAATTACTCCTGTAATTCGACCTTTTAATGATAAAACACAATTAGCCAATTCACCCATTAAACCAACTTCACCACCCCCATATTTTATACCAATGTTGTTTCGAACCAATTCAGAAGCCAATACTTGAACTGTATCAATGTAATTACGACTTACTTTTGTACTCGAAGCACAAAAAACCGAAACTGTTTTATATAGTAATTCTGCCAATTGATTATTTATTTTTTATTTCGAAACAGGCAACTCATTTCTCTGTTTTTTTCCAAATGGAATCTGATATTCAATTGAATAATTAAAGCCAAATGCCATCCCACTTGATACTTTACCCATTCCGGGGACTGCATAAGGAATAAGGATATCGTTTTTTTGGGACAATAACAATATTTTACTTCGAATACCCCATCCTAAATAAAAATTTCGAAACAATTCTGTCCTTAACCCAAAAACAACCTCAAACCAATGCGATGTTACCGACGATACATTTGAACTTCCTGTATAATCATTCCAATAACCATTTCCAATTAAAAAATGATTACTGTAATGTTCCTGATAAGCTAATCCATATCTAACACCAACCAATACATTATCATTATTACCCGGTTCATCAACCTTAAAAATATTAAAGTCGAGCCCTGCTTTTAAAAACGATCCATTTGAACTGTAATCAAGTTCGGATAATAATTGTTCGGATTCACTCTTTATGCGACTTTTAGCCAACTCAATATTTTCATAACCTAACTCCGCCACTGCAAAAATCTTATCTTTTAACCCATAACGTCCCGAAAGAGTCAAACCGGTACGTTCGTTATTAAACCCTTTGATTATAAATGGTGATAAATCCAATCCTAAAGCAATACTATTTATGCGTCGAGGAGCCACTGTTAATTGCTCCTGGGCTTGTACATGATAAGTAATGCACAAACAAATAAAACTAATAAATATATACTTTAACGTTTTCAATATCTTCTCCATAATTTATTTTAGGATAGGCAATTGCGACTGAATCAATTATTAATGTCGTAAACAATACGGTATCGACTGAAAATTTAAAAATGTATCCACAATCGCCCGAAATATAATCGAGCTCTTTACTATGTACAAAACTTATTGTATCATAATAATCCCTGGCTCTAATAATGAACGATGTGGTATCGGGATCATTGGCAAACGATAATGGCAAAAAAACTTTATTAATACTTTTACTTTCGTAAACCGAATCAGTTTTTCCTAAACCATAAATCGAAACATCAGTAAGTACTGAGTCTTTATCATTTGATGCTGTTGATGTCCTGGCCGAATAAAACCCTAATTGAACAGCATGTTGATTAGATAAGCATAGATCGGAATTACTACATGAGCTTAATCCAATTACTATAAAAAAGAAAAAAAATAGATCCCTTAAAAACATCTTTGTTATTATCTTATTTGAGCACTAAATTACAATTCTTAATGGAATGTAAATAAAGTACCATAAAAATATGCCAAACTTATTCTTTAATCATAATCTCTTCGGCATGAAAACTATTCATCAAAGAATCACATTTTTTGGGATCTAAAGGCAAAAAATCTCCGTTAATCATATTAACTACTAATTCAATAGAATCAACATAATTTATATGCATCGGATTAATTAAATAATGACTGTGACATCTAAAAAAACCTTTTGACTGTAACAGAATCTCATATTTTCGCAAAGGATATAATGAATGAAAAGGATCGTGATTTAGGAAACGAAACTCCGATCTTCCCAAACTGGCTTTTCCCCATACTATTTCGCGAAATGATATAATTCGAACTGTTTCGGATCCGGTTAATACAATTTGTTTATCATTATCATCCGATTCAACATTTAAAATTAAAGTGTTAATTAACTGCTGATTAGGCAACGTTGAATCAATATGGTTTATTTCATGAACCATTTTATCAACTGCTAATACTATTTCATTGCTATCAAAAGGTTTAAACACAAAATCGACCGAAGAAAAACGAAGTGCTTCAAGCATATACTCGTGATATGCTGTAATAAAAATAATTTTAAATGCCGATGAATCAACCTGTTTTAGAACTTCAAAAGCTGTTCCATCGGTTAAATGAATATCCATCAGTATTATATCAGGTATTGTTTTTTTAATTAATTCAATCGACGATGATACCGAAGCTGAGGGGCCAAGAATTGTCATGTCAGGAAAATGAATCGAAACAATTTCCATTAACACCTTTTGGAAAAAAATATTATCCTCTACAATAAGTATTTTCATTTTATTCATCTTTTCCCGGTTTTTGGTTTATTTCAATAATTGGCAGAACTATTTTCACTAATGTTCCACTTTGAGACAGGTTCAAAGCACTCTTATCATTAATTATTAATGATGTTTGTTTTTTAGTTCTTCTCTCTACAACATCCAAACGCTCTTTAATAATTCTTAATGCCAGTGACTGATGTTTTTTTGTGTTTAAAAATGTATGCATTGATTGATCAATACCAATTCCATTATCCTCAACCTCAATATATAATTGATTCTCATCTCGAGTAAACCTCACAAAAATAAAACCATCTCCTCCTATTGGTTGTAATCCATGTTCAATACTGTTTTCGATAAATGGCTGTGTTAACATTGGAGGTATAAGTATTTTTGTGGGATCGATATTGTTATCCACGCAAATATCAAAGTTAAATGGCGGTGTAAACCTGAGATTTTGTAAATCGGTATAATACTTTAAGGTTTCCAGTTCCTCTTTTAATGTTATATATTCATTATTGCTATTTTGCAATACTTGTCGCAATAACTTTGAAAATTCTGATAGATATCTGGATGATCTTTCAAAATCGTGTTCCAGAATAAAAACCTGAATTGCGCTTAACGAGTTAAAAATAAAATGGGGATTCATTTGCGATCGCAACAACCTCTGCCTATGTATAAGAGTATTAAATTTTTCGCGCAGTTGATTTTGACGTACTATTAAAAATAATAGAAAAAGGAAAAAAAGTGATGCCAATACTATTACAATTATTAATCCCTTTTGCTGCTGAATTTTAGATGATTGTATTTCATTTTGCCGGTTGAGCTTTTGAATCTCAAGCTTTTGTTTCTCTGACTGATAAATGGCTTCAATATTAGATATATGAAAAGTGCTTCTTTCTTGTAACAATGTATCTTTATGTAAAGATTGTTTCTTAAAAAACAATAGTGCCTTTAAATAATTATTCTCTTCTTCATATAGCTTACCTAATAGTTCGCAACTTACTATTACCTGCTGACGAGCTCCTATCTTTTTAGCAATTTTTAATCCTTCATATAAATGAGTCATCGCATTTTTACTGTCATTTAAACGCAAATAAGTATCGCCCAATAAAATATGATTCTGTACAATATAAATCAAATCAATTTTTTCATTCGATATTTGAAAGGCTTTATGAAAATATGAAAGTGCTTTAAAATATTCTTCTTTTTCTAAATATACTTTTCCAATACTTTTATTACATATCAACTGTCCCAAATATGAATTAATACTAATGTTAATTTTTAACGATTTATTAAAGTTTTCTATTGCCTTGTCATACTCTCCCATTAATAAAAAAACTTCACCTATATTGTTATAATTTATTGCCTGGCCAAGCAAATTATTTTGAAGAATACTCAAATTCAAAGCTTCATTAAAATATTCCATTGCTGTTAATTGATGCTTTAAATCAAGATTTACATTTCCTATTCCATTAAGTGATACACAAATATTAAAAGTATCATTAACCTGCGAAGCATATTGTTCGGCCTTTAAATGCAAGTCCATCGCTAACGACAAATCACCTGTTCGACGAAATATTACTGCAATTTGATTGTAGCAAGATGCCTGTAAATTATAATCGTTTAGATCTATTGCAATATCAAGAGCCTTTTTTAAATAATCATATCCTTGCGAATAGATTGATCGTTCACGATATCGTTTGCCTACTATAATATATAGATTAGATAAATCCCTTTTTAACGATCGATTAACTGCAATATCTTCGGCTTCTTTCAAATATTTATCAAATAAACTTTGAGGTTCTAAGTTATTTGCAATATTCTCATTCGACAGTGCAATTAATTTTTCTATTGCCAGGGAATCAGCAATATGATAGTTTGAATCAGTAAGTTTTAAAGTATTATATCGATTACAGGATACTAAAAATACAAACACAAAAAAAATTAAACTGTATTTTTGGTATTGTAAAGTCATTCCCTACTTTTTTGGTACAAATAAATATACCATTTTCAAAAACAACCATTTTCCATATTACGGAAAAGTTATTAGTTTTTTGTAAACGTTTTATTGTTCATATATAAAAAAAGCCTCTTACGAGGCTCTATTTATACTATTATCATAGCATCACCATACGTTCCAAACCGATATTTTTCTTTAACAGCTATTCTATAAGCTTCCATTATAAGATCGTAACCGCCAAATGCAGCAGCCATCATTAAAAGAGTTGAGTATGGCAAGTGAAAATTTGTAATCATTGAATTAGCAACACTGAAATCGTAAGGAGGAAAAATAAATTTATTAGTCCACCCTTCAAATGGTTTAACATGACCAAATGTTGATACAGAACTTTCCAGTGTTCGCATGACGGTTGTGCCTACTGCACAAATTTTGCGTTTCTCATCTCTCGCCTTGTTAATAACATCAGCTGCATCCTGGGTGATAAATATCTGCTCCGAATCCATTTTATGCTTTGTCAAATCTTCAACATCTACAGTCCTGAAGTTTCCTAACCCAACATGAAGCGTAACCTCTGAAAAGTTAACTCCCTTTATCTCAAGTCGTTTCATTAATTCACGACTAAAGTGCATACCGGCAGTTGGCGCAGCAACAGCACCTTCATGTTTTGCAAAAATAGTTTGGTAACGATCTTTATCTTCAGGAACAACTTCGCGATTAATGAATTTTGGAAGAGGAGTTTCTCCAAGACTATAAAGCGTTTTCTTAAATTCGTCATAAGGTCCGTCGTATAAAAAACGAAGAGTTCTGCCTCGCGAAGTAGTATTATCAATTACTTCGGCAACTAATAAATCATCTTCGCCAAAATAAAGTTTATTGCCAATACGAATTTTACGTGCAGGATCGACCAAAACATCCCACAAACGCAACTCAGAGTTTAACTCACGAAGCAAAAAAACTTCAATTTCGGCCCCTGTTTTTTCCTTGTTACCATATAATCTGGCAGGAAAAACCTTTGTGTTATTAAACACCATTACATCCTGATCATCAAAAAAATCAATAATATCTTTAAAAACCTTTTCCTCAATTTTTTTTGTTTGACGATTCACAACCATTAACCTCGATTCATCACGGTTAACTTCAGGATGTAAAGCAATTAATTCTTCAGGCAGTTTATACTTAAACTTGGATAATTTCATATATACTATAGTTTATTAATAAAACGAGCAACTTTATACGTAGTAATTTTCAGTTTGTTTCAACTGATTGCAAATTTCTCTCAAAATTTTCAAGATCCAAAGCATCTTTAATATTAAATTCTCCTATTTGTGTTCTTTTTAATGCAATTAAATGAGCTCCGGAATTGAGTCTCTTTCCAAAATCGTGTGCTAATGATCGAATATAAGTACCTTTTGAACACAAAACTTTTAGTGTTAATTCGGGCATATTAAATGAAATATTTTCCAACTTAGTAATAACAATTGTACGACTCTTAAGTTCAACATCTTTACCTTTACGAGCTAATTCATATGCTTTTTTCCCGTTTACTTTTAAAGCAGAAAAAATTGGAGGAACCTGATCTATTTTTCCTATAAACGATTGTATTGCCAGGTTAACTAACTCATCATTAATATGATCAGTTGGATATATGTTGTCGACCTGCGATTCTAGATCGTAGGTTGGAGTTGTAGCTCCTAACTCAATGGTGGCAATATATTCCTTATCTAATCCGCTAAGCTGTTCAATTTTTTTAGTTGCCTTACCAGTACAAACAATCATTAATCCGGTTGCTAAAGGATCGAGAGTTCCGGCATGTCCAACTTTAATTTTTTTTATTCCGCAATAATTACGCAATAATATTCGAACCTTGTTAACCAAATCGAACGAAGTCCACTGATAGGGCTTATTAAATAATAATATTTGTCCTTCTTTAAAGGCTTCAACTGAATAATCAACCATATTTAACTAAGCACCAATGTAAGAACTCCTATAATAAAACAATATATAGCAAAATAAATAAGCTTACTTTTCGAAACAATTGCAATCATTGCTTTACAAGCCAATAATCCAAAAATAAAAGCTGCAATAAAACCCACTACTAAAGGTAATATGGCAGTTTGTTCATTGGCCATTTCACCACTTATCAAATCAAGAAATACTTTCCCGAGAATGGGTATAAGAACCATTAAAAAAGAAAAGCGGGCAGCTTCACTTTTTTTATTTTTCAATAATAATGCGGTTGAAATAGTTGCACCCGAACGGCTTATTCCGGGCATAACAGCTATCATTTGTGCTAATCCAATAACAAAAGCATCTTTATACGAAATGTCACGGTTATTTGATTTTGCATAAAATGTAAATGCAAGCATAACAGCTGTTACTATTAACATAGAACCAACAATTATAAGCTGTCCATCGAAAAACTGTTCGATATAACTTTCAAAAAGCAAACCTACTATTACAACTGGTACAGATGAAAGAATTAATTTTGATATATATTGAGTTTCATTGTTCCATTTGATAGCAAACAATCCTCCAAATAATTGAATAATATCTTTTCGAAAAACAACCAATGTACTGCAAACAGTTGCAAAATGCACTACAATTGTAAATGTGAGGTTTTCTTGTATATCAACACCAAGTAGTGCTTTCCCCAATTCAATATGCCCACTGCTGCTAACAGGCAAAAACTCTGTTAATCCCTGTAAAACTCCAAGGATTAATGCTTCTATCCAATTCATTTATAAATATTATTTCTATTGATTTGAATCTTTAGGTTTTTTCATGATGGCATAAATCTCGAAAACAAACCCGAATAAAACCACCATAGGTGCTAAAGTAATTCGACGAAAACTAAACACTTCGTTTTCGTTAAATACGTTAGGATCGGTACTTTTACCACCAACCATCAACAAAAAACCAATAAGAATAATAGCAAAACCAATTGCTAAAAGAATATAGTTTTCTTTGCCAAGTGCAAATTCGCGTTTTTTATCTTCCTTATTCGTTGTCATAGTTATTTAAAGATATAAATTATTGGTTTTAATAAATAAGTATTTATTTACTGCAAAAAAAGTTGAAACAAAAGATATAGTCATTCCTGCTAAAATAACTATAGTAAACAACAATCCTATCAAATCGATAAATTCAAATCCAATAAATGAACTTAACTCTTTACTTGAAAAATATATCAAGGCCGAAAGCATAAATATTGCAACTACTGAACCTACAAAGCCATAAAACAAACTTTTAAGCAAAAATGGTTTACGAATATACCCATGGGTTGCTCCAACCAATTGCATGGTTCGAATCAAAAATCGCTTTGAATACACCGACAATCGTATTGTGTTGTTAATTAATGCTATAGCTATTGTCAACATCATCAAACTAAAAAAAGCCAAAACAATTGATATTTTTCGAATATTTTGATGGATGAGTGCCAACAGATTTTTCTGATAATAAACCTCTTTAACTTCGGGGATATTCAACATATCGGCCTCTATTTTTGAGATATATTCAGGTGTAGCATAATTTGCAAATAATTTTACCTCTAATGATGCCAATAAAGGATTATATCCTAAAAAATCAACAAAATCTTCGCCTAACTCTTTTTTCATGATATCAGCGGCCGCATTTTTACTGATAAAATTGACCGATTTTACATATTCTGATGCGGCAAGATATTTTTCAAGTTTTTTTACTTCAGCATCACGAACATTATCCTTAATTAATATCGTAAATCCCAGATTTTCTTTTACATAAGTCGAAAGTCGATTAGCATTTAATAATATTAATCCAATATTTCCCAACAAAAATAAGACTAATGCTATACTTATTGTTGTGGTAACATATGAACTGCGAAGCTGCCTCTTTGTATGTACTGTTTCGGAACGCTTGGACATTATTATCCGATATTATTGAATTTATTTTTGCAAATGTATAAAAATATCGCGTTATGAATGTCTTATTTTAATTAAGATATTGATTAATTATATTGTTTGCTATATTTCTTCGACTAAAACAAAAATAGACTCATACGTTAAGGTTAAATATTTTTTTGAGATGAGTGAAGTTTATTTAATTTTTGTACAATTTGTTCTCCATTTAATGATTCGGCTCCCTTTTCCATTATTTTTTTTAACAACGATTGATAAAATATTGTTATACCGGGGTATTTATATTCATCAAACCTACAATTGTGCCAAAGCAAACTAAAAAAACCACCAAATTTTTGCACTTCACTAATTATCTTCTCCGATTTAACTGCAATTGCTTCATAACTTTGCTTTTGGTAATCGAGAACTGTGGCTTCCATAAGGGTTAAGGGAAGCTCCCAAATATCAATCATTTTATCTTTATTAAAATCGTATGGTTTAAACGGGTAACAATAACCATTTCTAAAACCTTCATGTTCGGGAAAAGCCAATGAGGTATCGTAAACAAATCCAGCATCTAACTGATTTTTTAAAGTATTAGGCATCTTAAATCTTAGAAAGTGCTGCCTTATACCTAAAGGATAAATATTTGTTATAGCTTTAAATAAATGATACTCTTCTTTTAAATATTCGGCATTATTATACGAATCGAAAGACCCATGAACACCTACTTCAAACCCTTCATCAATAAGTTTTTTAATTAGTTTTTCTATTTTTAAATCGTAAAGTTTATACCTCGAATCGCGTTTTTTATCGCGTTTGTGTAAAAAATAGTAAGCCGATTTAATATTTAGTTTACTTTCAATTTTGGTTAGAAACCCAAAATTCCACCAAGGATCATTTTTTGATAGAAAAAACATATAAAAAATACCCTTTAAAACCTGTACAAGTGTTTTAATCCAACTATAATATAAAGGAGCTAATCCTATTAGCTGTTTTATTTTGTAGGCCGTTTCCCTAAAATGATAATACTCGGTTCGATCAACATCGTGACTTAAAAAAAAACCAAAGGAACTAAAAAGACGAAGTCGTTTGATAGGTATATTATGAATTTTACCAAAATGTTCAAACCCAGAAATAATTATATCGAAATAGTAATTTACTAACGGAATGTGGGCACAATTAAATTTTCGTTGCAAAGAATCATCATAACGAAACCGACTAAAATGATCGAGTTGGTTATTATTATCAATTTCCTGTAACCCACACAGAACATAAAAAGCAGCTTTTAGGAAATCGTGATGAAAAAGCAAATTACTGTTTTCATCGATCGAAAAAAGCTCCGAACAATCCTTTATCGGAAAGAGAACAGGTATTTTTTGGTTCAAATACAAAATAGAATCAAACGAAATATCCTTTTCACCCGAAAGAACAAAAATAATTGAGTTATTTATATCATTTATCCCCGATTCTATGTCAGTACAAAACTTAATAACAATGTTATCGGGAATAATAATATGCTGCTTTAAATGAAAAAAAACATATTCAATCTGGTTTGAGTTCAAATTTTCAATTTCCATATTATTATAAGAATAATAAAAATCTGAACTTCTACTTATTTTCTGTCAATAACTCCTTATTTTTCTTTCCTTGTTTCCTCTTAATTAATTCAACAACTACAACCCCGGCTATTGCAAGCAACAATAATATCGAAGAAACATAAGATATTGTATTTCCTATTTTATACGAAATAGGATCGAACTCAAATGTTATTTCGTGATTACCCGAAGGTACCATCATTGCTCTCAAAATATAGTTTACTCTAAAATGATCTGCCTGTTCACCATCAATTTTCACTGTCCAGCCTTTTGGATAATATATTTCGGAAAAAACAGCCAACTGGTCGGTAAGCGAATTTGTTTTATATATCAATTTATTAGGGGCATACGATTGTAGTTTTATTGTTGCAGACGAATCGGCAATAATTGATGAAGGTAACATTTTCTCAAAACGTTTATCAACAATAGCAGTTCGTTCAACATCAACTTTTCCAACCTGAGCAATTTCGGCATTTGCATCGGGTACAATAATATACGAATTTACAAACCATGCATTTCCTAAAGCATGAATATTTGTAAGTGGTGGATTACCCGGATTATAAATTATATATTTAGTATTTAGCATGTTAATAGAGTTCAACCCGATAAACACTGAATCGATTCCGGCTTGTGTTTTTACTGTTCTAAGCCGCGAACTAAGTTGTTGTATTTCGGGCGATAAATGATGTTCAATCATATCCTGATAGCGGTTAATCTTTGCTCCAGAATAACCTCCTATTGACTTATGAAAGTATGAAGTAGATGCATCATTCCATGGGTTTACTGCTATATTTAATACACGGTAATCAATACTTTTATCCTTAAGTATCTCTTTATCGGCCAATGATGGAGTAAAGGGTACTTCAGCCTTTCTATTAGCAACAAAATTATCGTTATTAAGGTAACGTTTATTAACAGGCCATAAATCAATCAAAACCAAAAGAATTCCTATAACAATGGCATATGAAATTTTAAGTTTATTTTTTAATACTCCCCAAATAACACCCGCTGTTAACAAAACAAAAATCAAAGACCGGAATGAATCGGCTCTGGCAACCGAAATCCGATCGTTACGCAACGCATCTAGCAACTGTTGAGGCCATCCCGATGAAGCAAGCTGGGTATCTACTTCACCTGTAAAACTGCCAATAATTGTAGGTATCATCGCAAGTATTAAAGCAATACCACCAGTTATTATTGAAGCATATTTCAACCCTTTAATGTGTTGCTTAATTTCCAGCTTTTTATCCTGAAACATCTCTTTTAATGCCAGAATACCCAATAACCACATGGCAAAACTCTGTATAAAAACGATGTTTTTTACATCTCTGAATTTATTGTACAGAGGAAAATAGTCAATTGCAAAATTACTTATAGATGGAAGATATTTTCCCAACGAGAGTAAAAAACTGATAATTACAACTCCCACAAGCCACCATTTAACATTTCCTTTAACAACAAACAATCCTAATACAAAAAGAAATATGGTTATTGCCCCAAAATAAAAGGGTCCCGATACAATTGGCTGGCTTCCCCAATATAAGGGAACATTTTTAACAAATTTTTTTGCTTCAGCTTTTCCCTGAAATTTTTCAATTAAACCATATAACTCAGAGTTTTCACCAAGCGGTTCACTCATACCTCCTCCTTTTAAACGAGGAATAAATGCTGTAAGAGATTCTGAAAAATCATAACTATAACCAAGAATGTAATCTTTTGACAAACCTGTTTTACCCTGATTATCACTAACTGTTAACTCATTTTGTCCACGGGTTGAATATTGCGAATACTCTTTGGTTGCTATCATGTAATTGGCATTGGTACCAACACCAATTAACATTGGCAACAACAAGTATAATACACTAATAATTATATTTTTCCCATTTTTTTGCTTTATGGCGAAAAACAATTCAACTATACCAAATATAAGTATGCAAATAAATATATAATAGTTAATTTGAGGATGTTCAGATGCAATTTCTAACGATAAAAAGAGAGCAGTGATAACAGCTCCCATCAATTTATTTTTATGGAAGGTATAATAAATTGCTCCTATTAATGGTGTCATATATGCTAATGCCCACAGTTTAGCCATGTGGCCGGCTCCAACCAAAATAAAAAAATGACTACCAAAAGAATATAAAAGAGCACCAACCAAACTTAACCAGGGATTAACTCCAAATAGTAAAAGGCAAAAAAATGAACCAAGAATCAAAATTATTAAAAAAGATGCCGGATAAGCAAAAATCATTTTCTCTAATCTCCTTATATCTTTAGCAACATTTCCACTTAATTTTGCCCAAAAAGTAATGTTAGGCATACCTCCAAACATAGAATTGCTCCAATGAGTAACTTCACCGGTATTACTATAATACTTTGATGATTCTTCAAGTGCCCCACGTGATGCTAACCTATCATGTTCATATAATTTCTTGTTTTCGAGCAAAGGACTAAAGTAAACATAACTAATAATAATTGCAGCTGCAATCGCTATAATATAAGGGAGTTTCTTCTTCATCGTATTGATTTTTCATTAATTTCGCATGCTAAAAGTATAAATTAAATTTGAAAATTTTGTGGGTATAGTTGCAAAACAAACAATCAAAGGAGCGGTATGGTCCTATTTAGGAGTTATTATTGGATTTATTACAACAACCTATCTTTATACTCAATACTTAACCCCCGAAGTAGTTGGACTATTTGGATTACTTGGTGCAATTACTACAATAACAAGTACACTTTCGTCAATTGGTTTTAATACTGTTACAAACCGATTTTTTCCTTATTTCAGAGATAAAAAATCAGGTCATAATGGATATCTGTTTGTTGTTATTATACCACAAATGATTGGTTTTGGAATTTTTATTCTATTTTACTTTTTCTACAAAAATAGCATGGTAGAAAACAATATTGATAAATCAGCCTTATTTGCCGAATATGTATATTTAATTGTTCCAATTACCTTTTTTGTTCTTCTTTTTAATCTTTTTGATATTTATAACCGAGTATTATATAACACTGTTTTTGGTACATTTTTACAAGAGTTTGCCCAAAGATGCTTTATTTTGATCACTATTCTATTATTTGTTTTTAAATTTATCTCATTTGAACTATTAATAATAGGCTTTGCAATTGCGATGTCATTAAAAGCTCCAATAATATTTTTGTATTTATTATTTAAAGGTGAAATAAATTTCCGCCCTAAATTTGCTTTTTTAACCCGGAAAATGAAAAAGGAAATGTTAAGTGTAGCTCTTTTCTCAATTATTGGAGGCGTAGGTTCTATGATTGTTTTTAATATTGATAAAGTAGTTATTAATGATTTACTCGATTTAAGCAAAGTAGGAATTTATACAATTGCATGTTATTTTGGTACTCTTGTTGTAATTCCTTCTAAACCTTTGTTAAAAATATCAGGAACATTAATTGCCGATGCTTGGGCTAAAAATGATTTAACCACAATACGCGATATTTACAATAAGAGCTGCATCAATCAATTTATCATCGGTTGTTTTCTTTTTTTAGGTATATGGTCAAATATCGATAATATTTTAACTATACTAGGCCCTGATTATGTAGAAGCCAAATGGGTTATCTTTTTTATAGGATTAGGATACTTATTTGATATGCTTACCGGAACTAATGGTTTAATAATACAGTTCTCGAAATATTACAGGGTTTCCCTTGTATTTACTATAATTCTCGTAGTTATTGTTCTTACATTATTATACCTGTTTATACCGATTTGGGGAATTTATGGTGCTGCCATTTCTATTGCAGTTGCTTTATTTTTAAATAATTTTTTACGATACATTTTTTTATTTGTAAAATTTGGATTTCAACCATTTAACTATAAATTTTTAATTATTATAGCATTTAATTTGGCATTGTTTTATTTAGTTCAACTAATACCTCAACAGATATTATTTATCGATATATTAATAAGGGGAATAATAATTACAATATTTTCAATTGCATTTATTTTATTTACATCAATATCTAGTGACATGCAAACAGTTGGAAAAAACATATTTAAAACCATAAAATCACAAACAGGATATTTTATAAAATAATAATTATTTTAATAAAGCTATGCATATTTCCATCATTATACCATGTTACAATGAAGAGCTTGTGATATTAGAAACATATAAAAAGCTAACCGATGAAATAAAAAAATTAAATGAAAAATATGAATTAATATTTATCAACGATGGAAGTAATGACTCAACCTTATCAATATTAAAAGAAATAGCTACAAAAGATAATCTAGTAAAAATTATAAATCTATCACGCAATTTCGGTCATCAAAACGCTGTAACGGCAGGAATAAATAATTGCAATGGGGATATTGCCGTGATAATTGATGCAGATTTACAAGATCCACCAAGTGCAATCCCATTAATGATTGAAAAAATGCAATCCGAATCGGCCAACGTAGTTTATGGTGTTAGAAAAGATAGAGAAGGCGAGACGTGGATAAAATTATTAACTGCTAAAATATTTTATCGATTACTTAATAAACTATCTGATGTAAGTTTTCCTTTAGATACAGGTGATTTTAGAATTATTGACAGAAGTGTTATTAATCAGTTTAATTCATTAAAAGAAAAAAATAAATATATAAGAGGTTTAATAAGTTGGATGGGTTATAAACAAATACCGTTTTATTATTCCCGACAAGCAAGGTTTGCCGGAGAAACAAAATACCCATTTAAAAAAATGCTCAAATTAGCACTAACAAGTATTTTCTACTTTTCTAAGAAACCACTAGACATTGCAATATCATTGGGTATTATTAGTGTTTCGATAGGTTTAATATATGTTTTATGGGTTTTTATTTCAATTATTTTTTCATTAGGACATGTTGTTACCGGCTGGACATCAACAATAGTAATTATTGTTTTCTTTGGTGGAATACAACTACTTACAACTGGCATTTTGGGCAAATACATTGGCAATTTATTTGATGAAGCAAAAAACAGACCCGAATATATTATTGAAAATAAAATCAATTTTTAATAAAAAACTTCATTAATGAACCAAAATATAGAAAAAACAGAATTTGACTTTTTAGTTAATAGTTATAATGAAGAAATTACAAAAGATTTGGGTCGATTTTCAAAATTTAAAGATACAGCTCATATATATAAAACTAAAACACTAAAAAAACTAACACAAAAAAATCCTATTCATGGCATTTTAGATTTTGGTTGTGGTATTGGATTAAATATTCCTTATTTAAAATCTCAATTCCCTCATTGTCAGCTTTATGGTTGTGATGTTTCAAGTGAATCAATTGATGTAGCAAAAAAAACTTTTAACAATTGTATATTTTCTACAATAAAACATCCTAATGAGCTTGAATTTTACAAGGGTAAAATTGATGCAGTTTTTATAAGTACTGTATTACATCATATACCAACAAACGAACACCAACAATGGCTATACAGCTTATATAACATACTTAACCTCAATGGGATATTAGTTGTTTTTGAACATAATATGAGAAATCCATGGACAAATAGAGTTGTGAAAAAAAGTAAAATAGATATTGATGCAACAATGCTTTCACCAAAATACTGCAAAAAACTTGTATCCAATTTAAATATAAAAACAATCGAACATAATAAGGAAACATTTTTTATCAACACAACTTATCTTCAATATACCTATTTTTTTCCTTGGAGAAACAAAATAACTGAAACAATTGAAAGATTATTTGCCTGGCTTCCTTTAGGTGCTCAGTATTGCGTTTATACTAAAAAACATAATACCAATGAGAACAATTAATAAAGACGTTTATTTTTTAATGGGATTATTTTTTTTAGTACTCTATTACACCCCTTTTTTTGTATTTTATAAAAATTCATTTATTCTTATTCACGATAATTTAGATTGTTTATTTAATCTGCAAATAATTCCGAATTATATTTCAAAATCAGGCCGAATTGAACAATTCATGAATGGAATATCTTCTGATATGTTTCCATTATCACTTAATTTTACTTCACTATTATTAACAAAACTTGACCCATTTATTGGGTATTTAATTAATGACTTTTTTGTTCGTGTTATCGGTTTTATAGGAATGTTTTTATTACTTGATATTTATATCATAAAAAAACATTTAAATAATCGCAATATTTACATCTCATCAATAGCTTTAATATATTCATTAATAGGTAGTTATAATATATATGGATTAACAATAATGGGTCAGCCTTTATTATTATTAATGTTTATTGATATTTACAAGGGCAATATTAAATGGTGGAAATTTCTTATAATTTTTTTATTCGCATTTTGGAGTTCATTAATATATATTGGCGTTTTTATCTGTATTATATTATCAGGAGTTTGGCTTCATTACTTCATTAAAAATAAAAAACAATTAAATACTCCATTTCTATTATCCATTTTAACATTAATTGTTGGATATATTATATCAGAACATCACCTGATAATGTCAAATATATTGGCATCAGATATAATCAATCACAGGGTTGAATGGAGTATTAAACCCTTATCAATAAGTCAAAACATTCAAAAAATATTTTGGGAATTTAGTATTTTCACGCAACGTCATTCGGGACGTTTCTGTACAATTTTAATTGTTTTTACTACACTATTATCTATAATATTTTCAAAAAAAATTGATAAACTCACTTCATACCTGCTAATTATAATATCAAACATTATATTTTTTGTTTTTATTTTCCATTATATCAAGGTTCTATTCGGTAGCCATATTATTCTTTTAAAAATATTTCAATGGGATAGGTTTTACTTTTTTCTTCCAACATTATGGATAATCTTATTTGCCAATTCTATACAACAAATATCTCTTTCAAAAGCCTTTAGAAATAATGCATTGTGCTTTTTTTTATTATTTACTATGATTATTAATGTTTCTTTATTCAATAAAGAATTAAGAACTAATATTTATCATTTTTTTAGTGAAAACATAAAATACCCAACATATAAGCAATATTTTGATATTAAACTTTTCAATAACATTAAAAAAGAAATTAATAAAGATCAAGATAAATATAAAGTAGTTAGCTTAGGTTTACATCCATCAATTGCTTTTTTTAACGGGTTTTATTGTATTGATGGTTATACTTTCTCATACCCATTAGCTCATAAACATAAGTTTAGAAAAATAATTGAAAAAGAATTAAATAAAGATAAAACGTTAAAAGATTATTTTGACAACTGGGGAAGTAGATGTTACTTATTTTCATCTGAGTTAAAGCAAAATTATCTTTTTGGGAAAGATAATAATAAAGAAATAACTAATTTATCAATTGACATTAACCAGTTCAAAAAAATGGGAGGGCATTATATTATCTCTTCTGTTAAAGTGAATAATATCAATGAATTAGGGTTAGTATTAGACAAAACTTTTGAAGGTGAATTTTGGAAGATATATTTATACAGGGCATTATAAAAAACATTATTAAGTAAATTATTATTCAATGTCAGATAATTCAAGAGGCTTTCCTTTACTAAGATTTGATTTTGCATGTTTTCCAATAATTTGATTCAAATAACCTGGATGTAATCCAATACCTGGTCTAATTGATCGAATATTTTCTTCGCTAAATAGTTCTCCGGCTTTTATATCTTTAACAACAAAAAGTGAACGCCTCCGATTCTGGTCAGTTTCTGAAACATTATAGTTCACTTGTCCTAATGCTGCTTCGGCTTGACGTACATTTATAACCATTTCAGCAAATTCGTTTGGTTCCATTGAAAAGGCCGAATCTGGACCTCCCAACTTTCTGTTCAGGATGAAATGTTTTTCAACAACAGTTGCTCCTAATGACACTGCCACAGTTGGAACAATATTTCCCATAGTATGATCGGAAACCCCAACTTCAACACCAAACTGTTTTTTCATATCAGGTATTGTAAGCAGGTTAGCCTGCTCAATGGTTGCGGGGTATTGAGAAGTACATTTTAATAAGGTAATTTGATTGTTTCCAACTTGCTTACACACATCTAATGCCATTTGAATATCACTTTTTTGAGCAACCCCGGTTGAAATAATCATTGGTTTCCCTTTCGATGCTGCATACTCAATTAATGGAATATCGGTAATCTCGAACGATGCTATTTTATAAATTGGATTATCAATTGTTTCTAAAAAATCAACCCCCTCCTTATCGAAAGGCGAAGAGAAAAATACTAACCCCAGTTTTTCAGCAATCTCTTTAAGTTTTGGTTGCCATTTGTAAGGCATTGCAGCTTCTTCGTATAATTTCCAAGGTGTATACCCTTTCCATAAACCTTCAGTTTTAGGTGCAAAAATACCTGTATCCAAATCAATAGTCAAACTTTCGGGTTTATAGGTTTGAACTTTTACAGCATCCGCACCGCTGTTTGCCATTGCTTCTATGGTTTTAACTGCAATATCAAAATTATTATTATGATTAGCTGAGAGTTCAGCTATTATGAATACAGGCTGATTAGTATTGTTCATCATTAATTAAAAATAGTATTATTTTTATTGTAGCAGTTGTATTCAACTAGATTAATATCATTTACTAAAATATTATTAAATACTTCTTCTGTTGTTTTTAAAGCTTCTTCTCTACTATTACCAACAGCAATTATAACTCCAAATCTTCCAACTGAACTATTTAAATCAGGAACACTAAAGGGAAGTTCATGATGAAAACGACAGAGCTTATAATTTGGACTCTCTAATTCATAATCTGTTATACTATTTACCTTATTAACAGAATGGTGAATATTCATTCTTGTAATAAATTTTACTGATACTGCATTGTGTTTAGGTTCTGTTATCATTTGTTCAAAACTCTTTTTTTCTCCCAAACAATTCCAAATGGTTGTTTTAACAATATCAACACCACTTAAATACATAGCAACCTCTCTTAAATAACCTCCCGGAACACGAATTGCAATTTCCAAAATTATTGGCTCTCCATCTTTTAAAATTAATTCACAAGTTGCTACTCCATTTTCAAGTTCAATTGATTTTATAGCAGTTTCACATATTGTCATAATTTTTTCTTCAATATCTTTTGAAATAACAGAAGGGCCAATATGCCTAACTGCAATTCCAAAATTCTCATCTTTTAAAGTAATTCTATCAGACAATGCTAAAAAATGAACTATATTATTTATTACCATCATTGTTACATGAACTTCAGGCCCAATAACAAGGCAATCAATAAGAGCTAATTTTGATACAGAAAAATTTAAAGAATTGTTTAACGCATCTTCTAGTTTATCAATATCATCTATTATATAGGTTCCTCTTTGGCCAGAACTATCAACCGGTTTAATAATCCATGGGCCTTCTGTTTTTTGTAAAAATTCAAAAGCATCATTGTATTTATTAGTAACAATAAAAGGAGATACAGGAACATTGTTTTTAAGAAATGCTTTTCTCATTTCGTACTTATTAGTTGCTTTAATGGCAGTTTCTAAGCTAAAACCATTTAAATTTAATGCATCTGATACCGCTGCAACAGTTGGCACTGCTGTTTCTGAACAAACAGTCATTACTCCATCAATTTTTTCATTTTTTGCAATTAAGATATTCCCTTCAATATCTGTAGTGCTACACTTATAGGCTTTATGAGCATATTTTACACCAGGTGCTGAAAGGTTCATATCAGAAGTGATAACTAAATAACCCATCTCTTTAGCTATCTTAATTGCCTCAACCTGTTCAATACCGGCACCTACTATTAATATTTTCTTCATAATTCAAATGAATTATTTTATAATTATTTCATCAATTAAACTATCAATTATTCTATCAATCCCTTCTGGGTTAATTATCTCATTAAATTGAGATAATTTCAAGTTATTTAATCGTTTCGTATCAAATAATTCTTTTAACTCCGTCATAATTTTTATTTGATGCGGAATTATACTAATATCTCCAATTTTATATATATAATTCAATTTATGTAAATAATTCGTATATTCTATTTCTCTTGTGCTTGAGGAAAAAACAATTAGCGGAATTCTAAACAATGCCATTTCCCACATTGCCATTCCGGCTGATGTTATTGCAACATCAACCTGATTATACAAATAATCAAGATTAGGGACATCAACATGTAACTCTGTTATCTGTTGAGTTGAAGTATCAATACGTTGTTTAATATCGTGAATATCGGTATTTAACGATCCACAAACAACAATTATTTTTTTTACATACTCTCCTAATTTTTGAATTATA
The DNA here is from genome assembly GCA_016933045.1 of Marinilabiliaceae bacterium. GTDB lineage: Bacteria > Bacteroidota > Bacteroidia > Bacteroidales > Marinilabiliaceae > JAFGBR01. The sequence goes on from JAFGBR010000018.1 coordinate 27,150, forward strand.
TCTAAAAAAAACAAAGTTAAATGATGGTTATCTGCATTTCCAAAAATCAACAATATAGTTATGGGTAATTGAAATGACTTTTTTTTAGAAACTACATTTCGAAATTCATCCCTAAAAATCATAAAACCAGGTCCTAAAAGTTTTTTTGTATCAACAGAAGTTTGATAAATGTGCTTTTGTGAAATAATATTCGGGTTTATTAGCAGATTTGTTGTAATTGGATATTTATCTGTAATTGTAAAACAAGCTGTTTTTACAAAGTGCTTTCTTAACTCATCAATTAAATGACCCGAATAAAAATTATAATCATCGGTATCAAATAAAATCAATGATTTTTGAGGAATGTGTTTAATATATTCTTCTGGATTAAGTTGTTGCCCATTATCAAGAATAATAATTTCAAAACCTTCATTTATAACTTTATTTTGTATTTTAAATGGTGAGTCTGAAAAAATAAATTTAACGTTTATTCCTCTATCTCTTATTTTTCTAGCTAAAGATAAAGATCTGTATATATGACCTCCTCCAATTTTCTCATTGGCTTCTGCTTTAATAAAAATAATGCTCATTCTAAATAATAATCATATTCATAATACAGCTCATTCATTCCAAAACGCTTACGTATTTCTGTCAATTCAGACTTAATAAATCCATTCTTTTCAACAACCTTTATCGAACCAATATTTTGTGAATTGATCCATGCTTTTACACTTGAACAATCCATGTTCCTCAATTTTTCTTTATGTGAAATGTTAATAGCCTCCTTTACCAAAAAAGTAGCATGACCATTTCCCTCAAAAGCTTCTTTTACGGAATAACCTATTGCTATATAATTTGTATAAAAGTCGATATGAAGAGAACCAACACACTCTTTATTAACATATAAAAGGTAAATATTACGTTTTGAGTCTTCTATTCTTTCAAAAAACCATTTTTTAAAAGAATCATATTGAGGAGGCTCTTTATATCCAGTCCAATACAAGTTTTTATGTTCACTTCGTATTGCATAATAATCATCATAATTATCAAACGCAGCTTTAATTAAAATATAATTATGATTGTTCATAATCTAAATATCATCTCTATTATATTGGCTCAATGAACTAAAATACAACTTAAATTTTAATTCAGCTAATCTCCAATCTACTTCATTATCAATATCTTGCACTTCTAGTTCGGATATTTCAAAACCATATTTATTTTGTCCTCTTAATCCCGATTCATATCTCATCCAATAAAACTGACCTGAATCATGAAATGCTGGCTCCAAATCCTGAGAACGAGTTTTTTGATGTTCGGGATAAAACATTTCAACTATACCATTTTTCATTTTTAAAGCTCTTTGAATTGGATAAGAAAAACGAACTATCGGTCGAACAGAATCGACATTGTTTTCGAGCAAAAGTGAATACCCTTTTTTTAAAGTTACTATTGTAATTAAACAGGCAGTTGGCAGAATGCAACATATATTATCGAACACTAATCCACAACTTTTATACTGTTGCTTTACATCATCTATCACATCTGCAAGTGTAGCATAATCATCTGAAGCTTTTTCCCCTCTATAAAAAGGCACTTTTGCACCATATTGTATTGCAACTTCTGCAATCTCTTCATCATCGGTCGATACCATTACCTCATCAAAAAAATTACTCTCTAACGCAACTTCAATGGAATAAGCAATAATGGGTTTACCCAAAAAGTCTTTAATATTTTTACGAGGAATACGTTTGCTTCCTCCGCGAGCCGGAATAACACAAAGATTACGCATAAAACTCATTTATTGTTTTGATAACAAATACCTGCTCGTCATCGGTTAACGTTGGATACATTGGCAAACTAATACAACAGCTGTAATATTTCTCAGCAACAGGCAAATCACCAATATTCCAACCAAATTGTTTATAATAAGGCATAGTATGAACCGGAATGTAATGTATTTGTGCAAAAATATTATTATCTCTAAGAAATTCATGAAGTCCTTTTCTATTCTCTACTTCAATAACATACAAATGGTATGCATGACCTTCAACAAACCCCGACTGACCGATTATATATGACTTATCTTTAAAGGCTTCTTTATAGATATTAGCAATTTCCCTCCTGCGATTTAAGCCCTCATCTGCTTTTTTAAGCTGACTATTTCCCAATGCTGCCTGAATATCGGTAAGACGATAATTATAACCTAACTCTTGCATTTCATAATACCAACCGCCATGATTATCATGTAACAGACCCGGATCTTTTGTAATTCCATGAGTCCTAAGTAACTGAATCTTTTTATATAAAACTTCGTTATTGGTAGTAATCATACCACCCTCACCACAAGCAATGTGTTTTACCGGATGAAAAGAGAATACCGTTATATCGGAATATAATCCATTCCCACATAATTGCTTTTGCCCATTCGAATCAATAAAAAATCCACCGGGTGCATGACATGCATCTTCAATAATCCAAAGTCCATACCTATCAGCCAACTTTCGTAATTCTTCCATATTAACCGGATAACCGGCAAAATCGACTGGTATAATTCCCTTGTAGGTTCCATAAGGAGATTGGGCTAACAATTCCTCAACTTTTTTAATATCCAAACAATAGTTATGAGGATCAATATCAGCAAATACCACTTCTCCTCCACAATAACGTATGCAGTTAGCCGAAGCGGCAAATGTAATAGGAGTAGTAATAACTTTATCATTTGGCTTAACATTTAATGCTAAAGCTGCCAAATGAAGAGCCGCAGTTCCGTTAGAAACAGCCACGGCATACCTTACCCCAACATAATTGGCAAATGCTTTTTCAAATTCACTAATGGCTGGTCCCTGTGTAAGAAAATCACTTTTTAAAACAGCAACAACAGCATCAATATCGTCTTGTGTTATATTTTGTCGACCGTAGGGAATAGGGTTCATTTAAAGTTTAAATTTTGGATCAACAAATTGTTTTATTTTTTCACGCATCGACTCAACAGTCTCCCAGTCATTATTGGCTCCTGAATTGTATCTAAACCCTTTTTCAACTTCCCAGGCATTAAAGTGCTTAATATATTTCTCTTTTTTGGCATCGGTTGCCAAAATAGCATAATATTTATCAAACTCAATGGTATTAAATGAATCACTTTCGGTAATCATCTCTTCATGCAGTTTTTCTCCGGGTCTTATTCCAATATCTTCCAATATTGCATTAGGGGCAATAGCTTTAGCTACTGTTTCTATTTTATATGAAGGTATTTTAGGCACAAATATTTCGCCCCCCAAAGCATTCTCAATTGCCCAAAGTACCATCTCTACCCCTTCTTCGAGCGATATATTAAAACGGGTCATTTCTTTGTGAGTAATGGGCAATGTCTCTCCTTTTTTTGCTTTTTCAATAAAAAAAGGAATAACGGAACCTCTTGACCCCATTACATTTCCATACCGTACTACAGAAAACCTCAAATCGCGCGATCCTTTTACATTATTGGCTGCAATGAATAATTTATCGGACACTAATTTAGTGGCACCATATAAATTTATTGGGGCAGCTGCCTTATCGGTTGATAACGCAACAACAATTTTTACATTTGTATCAAATGCTGCATTAATAATATTTTCGGCTCCTAATACATTTGTTTTAACAGCCTCCATTGGATTATATTCGGCAGTTGGTACTTGTTTTAAGGCGGCTGCATGAATAATTACATCAATACCTTCGCAAGCACGTTTAAAACGTTCTCCATCACGTACATCGCCAATAAAAAAACGTACCTGAGGAAATTTGGTTTTTGGATAATACTGAGCCATCTCAAATTGTTTAAGCTCATCGCGCGAGTATATTACTAGTCGTTTTACGTTTGGGTAACGTTCAAGAATCATTTTGGTAAACATTTTACCAAATGATCCGGTTCCTCCGGTTATTAGTACTGATTTATTCTCTAACATTTGAATCTATTTTTTTTCGCTCAAAAGCATCAATAAATGAATTATCTGTAGCGTTATATATTTTAATATTTCTTGAAATAGCATATTCATTAATCTCAAAATAACCTTTGAAAGTTAAATAAAATTTATGAAGTATCTCGTGTAACTTTCGGGGGCGTACTCCCAAATGACTCATAGGCTTAGCTTTTACATGGTCGTAATCATAAAAGTGTTTCTGACAAATAAGTGCCTCATTGTTTTCATTCACACTAATTTCTTTTAACCACGAATGATCAACGCCAAGTAAAAATATGTTTTTGTAACCAATGTTTATCAACAACATTAGCGACGGTATTACTACATTATGAGGACGTGGCATTCCTAAGTTGTTTCGGAAAAAAATTCGATTAATAATCTTTAATCCTTCAACTGGTGTGGGATTAAAATAGATAATATTAATATACTTATTATCCGATATTATTTTTTGCCAAAACAAGTATTTTCTCGATGCAAATGGTATAAATAAATAAAGTGGCCAGTTAACTTTTTCTTTTAATTCATTAAAAAGCTTTAATCGGGCTTTAATATAATTTTCAGTCACATTATCTTCCCACAATTCGGGAGCATTAACAATATGATATTTAGGTTTTGTATCGGTAAAAAGCTTTGATGAAGTAGAAAAATTTACAGTTAAAAAATCATATCCCGAATAATCAAACTCATTATAATCGAATGTATTTACCGAAGGTCCGTTTGCTAGTATAATTACCTTATTGTTTATCGGTTTAATATTGTTAATACTTTTTTTAAACTTCGATAAAATGATAACTTTCAGTATTGTACCTACTGATAAAACTAAATTTTTAAAAAATTCATTTATTTGAACTAAGGTATCTATCATTATAAAAATTATTACTTCTTAATGCTTTTTAAAAAACTACTGGTTACCCAATACCTGAATTTAATTAGCATTAATGCTTTCGAAAAATGCATTAAAATAAAGTAAAAAAAACTTAAAACTAATGTGGCTCCCCATTTCATTAATTCTAATAATAACCGAATAATGTATTTTAACGATCTATCTTTTGTTCTTATTTTTTCGCTTAACCCAACTCCCAGTGCCTGTTTTTTTACGAAATCAATCGTTGTTCTTTCTTCAGGAATGATGTGGTGAACCTCTATGCTGGGGAAATAACCAATACTATTTTTTTTATTTCTTATTCGATTAAATAAATCCTTTTCCTCACCACCTAACATATTCTTCCCAATTCGACCTAAATCAGTATTAAAAGTACCAACCTGTTCAAATATTTTACGCCTAAAAAACATATTAGCTCCTACAGGAAATTTACCGGATGGAAAGCCTTTTGTTTTATTTCCTAAATCGATGACTGAGACTAATGGTAACAAAAATTTACTCATCCAATGAGGTTTTTTTGTTTCCCAAAGCGGTAGTATTTTCCCTCCACCTGAGCTATATTTTGATGGAAGAAATTGATCGGATAAATATTTTACATAGTCTTTTGAGGCTATTGCATCATCATCCAAAAAGGCAAGTACATCTCCTTTTGCCTCACTAATGCCCCTGTTACGGGCATGTGAAAGCCCTTGTCTGGACTCAATGCAATATGTTATATTTAAATCCGGATGTTCTTTTTCGAATTCATTAAAAATTATTTCTGTTGAATCTGTAGAGTTATTATTAACGAAAATAATCTCAAACAAACCTGCTCCTACCGATTGGATTGCCAAAGAATCAAGACATCGTTTAATAAACTGCTCTCTATTATATGTACAGATAATAATACTAATCATCAATTATGTTTTAATACCTACTATTTACCGCCTTGCCTTAACTAATAATCCATTCCCAATTTTATGATCTCCTTTGGTATCGATATAATTTAGTATAGCTGCAACCGGGTAAGTAATAATATAATAAACAGGAAGTAAAATAAATAATACCTTACTAAAATTAAGCGCAATAATTGGCCATTTCATCGATAGTTTCCAGGCTAACTTACCCGGCAAACCATAAGTAAACTTAACATCAACATTTCTAAAACCGGCTGTAGCTAGTTTTTCTCTTATCTCTTCTATATTATACCCATCACGTACATGTTCATCAACAAACGAAGCCGATGCTTCATGATGTTCATGTTCTTCATCGTGTTCCCCTGCATCCGATGGTGTAGTAATAATTAATAAACCATCATTGGAAAGACAGTTGTAAAAGTTTTTAAGCACAGAACGATCATCTTCTATATGCTCCATAACATCGACAGATAGTATTAAATCGAACCGTTTATCTGTAATAAAATTGGTTAAATCGGCAAAGTCAAATTTAACCCGGTTTCCCAGTCCTTGTTTCTTAAAAAACTGGTTACAATCATTAATCTGCTCTGTTTTTACATCAACACTAAATATATTTGCTTCAGGAATTAGCTTTGCCATTCGATAAGAATATTGTCCGTAACCCGAACCGGCATCTAAAATATCTTTTGGACTATTAGGTGACGCTGCAAGTATTCTTAATTCCTTGTTCACATACCATGCTCGTAAAAATAACAAATCAAGAAGCTTATAAAATGTTATCCTTAAAATTGGCAGTGAATTAAAAAATTTACCAAGTGTTCGTTTTATTGGGTCGTATTGCATATTAATCCTTTTTTAATATTATAAATCGATAAATACCTTTTATTAGGCCTATGCCATAGCTAAATACCTGTATATTAAGGGTTAATATCGATAGTAATGATATTTTAATACTTTTATATAATTGAAAAGACTGAACAAATGCCAAAGTACAAATTCCGGCAAAACCTATCCCAACAAAAAACCATAAATAAACTGCTTCTTTAGGAATAATTGGAATTACTAATAACAAAAAAGCCAGTCCAACAATTAAAAAAGCAGGCAATAGATGAATCATCTTAAGCATTTTTTTATGAAGAGTACCAATTTTAATACGAGCCATGCCAATTGTAGTAATTTGCCTGTTAAACTTTTTAATGCTTACCCTACGTTTATGATAAACATACGCTTCGGGTATTAACCCCATTTTAAAACCGGCTTCATCTATCCGAGCCGAAAAATCGGTGTCTTCGCCATAATAACGAAGACGCATACCCCCAATTTTATCATAAACTGCTCTCGAAATGCCCATATTAAAACTACGGGGATAAAACTTTTCAATACTATTTTTACTTCCCCTTATTCCTCCTGTTCCAATAAACGATGTCATGGAATAATTTATGGCTTTTAATAATGGTGAGAAAGAAGGATGAAACGTATCGGGCCCACCAAAAGCATCATACCCGTATTTATTAATGCCATTATCAATTTCGTTAAGCCATTGGGGAGTTACCATGCAGTCCGAATCGATAAACAACATATAATCGCTCGAATTATTTGCCATTGCATTATTACGCGCATTAGCCGGCCCTTCGTTTTTTTGACATATATACCGGATTATTAATCCTGATTTTGAATTGTATGTATCAATATATTCCGTAAAACCATCTTCCGAACCATCGTCGATAAACAAAAACTCGAAGTTACTACGATCATATTCGAGTTTTTCGGCCGATTCGAGCAACTCCTTAACCTCATCGAGTCTATTATATACTGGTACAATAATAGTAAACCGCATCATTAAAATTTTGCCCTGAAAATACAAAAAAGAGTTTTGAATATAGAATTATACTCCTAGTTTATAACACGATTTAAATTAGTACTGTAATCTATTGTTTAATCCTGATTTCTGTTGCAAACGGCATTAGTGCCAAACCGGCAAGTTTAAAGTGCTGACGGCCAAATGGAATGCCAATAATAGTAATAGAAAATACAATACCCCATATAACATGAGAAATAGCTATCAATAAGCCACCACATAATATCCATATCACATTCATTAAAACTGACAGGCATCCATTTGCATGTTTTGTCTGAACTGCTTCTCTGCCAAAAGGCCATAGAGCAAGCAGTCCCAGTTTAAATGTTTGAATGCCAAACGGAATACCAATAATAGTAACAATTAAAGCCAAACTTCCAATAAAATATTCAATGGCCACAAATATTCCTCCAAAAACAAGCCAGATTATGTTTCCAATAAAGCGCATTCGATAATTTGATTTTGATTAGAATACCGAAAGATATTAATTTGCTTTTATTTTATTCATTTTTTATTATCATAATGTTTAAAAGGTCATTTATAATATCTGCATTTGTACTTATATCATTTATTGCATCCTCAAAAGTAAAAAACGATATGATTTTAGCTGGCGTAGCTTTAGGTATTGTGAAACCATCTGATATTGCAAATAGTGATGCCATTGGATTTAATGATGTTGCCAATGCAGGTTTTAATATTCAAACCAGTGCCAGATGGTTTTATTCTGCACGATTAAGCTTAGGATGTTTTGCTGAATACTCTTTTTTGCCACAGAATAATGAATTTTGGAATACCCGTAATTATGGAACAGTTAATAATTATTACCGAATGATTCAATTAGGTATGCAGGGTCATTATTATTTTTCGCACAAAGAGTTTATGCCCTATACAGGAATTGGTTTTGGGGCAAATTTTTTAATGAACCAACTCGATTATCTATCGAACTATGAAAATACCGATGCCGACGCTACTGTAAAATACACCACTAACGATTGGAAACCCAGCTTTTCGCCGGAAATTGGTTTTTTATGGCGAATCGCAAAAAAAAGCTATTTCCATTTTAATATTAAATACACTATCATTCCGTATTTAAAACCAACAACAATTGAGGTTAAAGATAATATTGGTTATACCATTAATTACATTACTCAAAACCCTCATGGTCATCAAAACAATATTAACATTTCAATTGGCTTTTTGTTTCAATTGTAAAAGGCAAATGTTAAAAAACATTAAAAAATAAAATATATTCAATTATTTTGACGAACGATAATTTTTTGTAGATGAATGGTTGTTTCGATAATTCCCTTATTACTCGTGAATTAGAACACTTTTAATTTGTTTTTTGCATATAAAATACATCATTATTATTGATTTTTCGCGCATTTTAGGATTTTTGTTATTCCATTAATAATTACATATTTGTAATTGAAGAAATCAATTCCCTCAATTTAATTTTTTTGACGAATTTTTTTTTTAATGTTATGGCCGACAACCACTGGAAAAGAGACTAATTTTTTAAAAAAATAATCTTCCACTTTTTTTTAAATCAGAACCTTTTTCAAATCACGCCGTAACAATGAGAAAATTACACGAACGGTTAATTTTTTTTGACGAATGATCTTCCTTATTGATAAAAGAAAATGATTCGACAAACGAGAGAGAAAAATTGATTTCAAACGGTTTAATGAGGGTGAAAATGAAAAAAGGATTACAAATCAGACGGAATGTTTTAGCAACTATCGCTGCTATTACTCTTTCAATAATAGGTATTCAAGCGCAAAATCGTCAGGAAGTACTTTCTGACAATGTGCTTAAAAGTACCGAAACTGCTATTTTTACTAAAGATTCGACATTAACATACAAATACAATATGACTTCATTAAAATATGAAGCATTATGGAAAAAGAATTATTTGTATGATGAGAATCATTTGCTTCAATCAATTGAGTATTCTATTTACGACGCAGGAAGCAAAAAATATATCGCAAAATGGAAAGAACAATATTCTTACAACGAATTAGATAAACTTACTGAATGTCTGTTTTCCGAAATATCTTCTGGCAATTGGGTGAACTCGCAATTATTTACATACCAGTACAATGGCACTAAACTATTGAGTTGTTTAATTGAAAAATGGAATACTACAACTAAAAAATGGGATAACTGGCGATTAGACACCTATCAGTTTGATATTAATAACAGACAGAAAGAGTACCAAACTGAATATTGGGATGCTTCATCCAACAACTGGATTAAATCTGTTAAAACTACTCCGGCATACAATGGACTAGGGCTTATTCAGGAAGCGTTAGTTGAATCGTGGAGTAATGGTCAATGGCAAAATTTAAATTTTGAGAATTATAATTTTAACACCCAGAACCTCAAAACTATTAAATTAATTAAATCGTGGAACGGTTCGGAATGGATAGATAATGATCGATTCACATTTGCTTATAACTCATCAAATGTCGTTTCTTCTGCAACAAAATATGTATATAATAAAGATGCTGCAAAATGGAGTTACGAAAAAAATACATTATACGACTACGACAGTGATTTAAACTTAAAACAAGAGGTTCGAAAAGATTTTAATAATCAAACTCAAACCTGGAATATTAGTACAAAAGAGGTTTCGTATTGGAAAAAAATGGCAATTTCTACCGAAATAAACTCATCAAACGATAATACTCTTACTCTTTCGCCAAACCCGGCTAAAGATATTATTAATCTGAAAGGTATTAATTCTGATACTCCAATTGAAATTTATGATATGGCTGGGAAACTGGTTAAAACAATTAACAACTATGTAGTTGGTAAATCAATTAATGTTTCGTTATTACAAAGAGGAATCTATGTTTTAAAAGCAAATAATAAAGTAGTTCAATTTATTAAACAATAGCTCATTCTCAATATATTTCTCCTTATTTTTTATCTCGAAAGCTGAATAAAATTGGGTAACTAATAATATTAGTTACCCAATTTTTATGAGATTATATTTTTAATTAATTGACCTCGTAAATCATCTTCAAAAAATAATCAATAACTTATTATCGTAGGGTTATTATTATTTATCCAACAATAAGAAGATAATAATTCTTTTTACCTTTTTGAATAAGAATATATTTGTTATTAAGCAGCATATCGGTTGAAATAATCTCATCGAACTGACTTAATTTATTTTTATTAATACTAACACCTCCACTTTGAATCATCTTTCGGGCTTCACCTTTACTTGGGAATACTTCGGATTTTTCGGCCAGCAAATCTATAGCCTTAATACCTTCTTTTAATTCGGAAAATGATATGTTAAAAGTTGGAACTCCCTCAAAAACAGAAAGAAGCGTTTGCTCGTCCATTTTTTGTAATGTTTCTGTTGTTCCTTTTCCAAATAAAATTTGCGATGCTTCAATTGCAATTTCAAGAGCTTCCTCGCCATGAACCATAATAGTTATTGTTTCAGCTAACTTTTTTTGTATAGCTCTTAAATGTGGGGCTTCTCTTTGTTCTGTAACCAATATTTCAATTTCCGATTTTGAAAGCATTGTAAATATTTTAACATATTTTTCGGCATCTTCATCAGACGTATTTAACCAAAACTGATAAAAATGATAAGGTGAAGTCTTTTCAGGATCTAACCATATATTCCCTTTTTCTGTTTTACCAAATTTACCTCCATCGGCTTTTGTAATAAGCGGACATGTAAGTGCAAAAGCCTGCCCTCCATCCTTACGCCTTATTAACTCAGTGCCTGTTACAATATTTCCCCACTGATCCGATCCTCCCATTTGCAACCTGCAATTCTTGTTTTTATAAAGATGATAGAAATCATATCCTTGAACCAATTGGTATGTAAACTCGGTAAATGACATACCTTGTTTGGCATCTTCTCCCAAACGTTTTTTTACACTGTCTTTCGACATCATATAATTAACCGTAATATGCTTTCCTACATCGCGAATAAAACTTAAAAAGGTGAATTCTTTCATCCAATCGTAATTATTAACCAATTCAGCCTTATTTGGTTCATCTGATTCAAAATCGAGAAACTTAGATAGTTGCCTTTTTAAACAGTCCTGGTTATGTTGCAAAATATCTTCGTCCAAAAGATTCCTCTCCTGCGACTTACCCGATGGATCGCCAATCATACCTGTGGCACCACCAATAAGTGCAATTGGCTTATGTCCGGCAGCCTGAAAATGTTTAAGCATCATTACACTAACCAAATGCCCTATATGAAGTGAATCGGCAGTTGGATCAATACCAACATAAGCCGATGTTAATTCTTTCGAAAGCTGCTCTTTTGTTCCTGGCATAATATCATGTATCATGCCACGCCATTGTAATTCTTTTACAAAATCCATTATTATTAACCTTAATATCTTATTCTTTTAAAAGGTTTCAAATATAATAAAATAGAGATAGAGAATAAATCGGTGTTTTTCAATTAAATATTATATTTCAACCCCATTATTATTTGGTAGTATTGAGCTTATCTCCTTTTCAAATTTCAGATATGGAAAAATAGTTGGTGCAAACTTAGTAATTGGAATATATAATTTTGATGATTCCTGTTGTTGAGAAGACATTATAGAATTACTCCACCTGAAATAATCAATAACAGAAAAAAGAATACTAACAATAAACGCATACTTAAACATACTAAAAACGGCTCCTAAAATACGGTTCAAAGTATTTAAAGCAGCCAACTTAACCATTTCATTTATTAGCTTAGCAAGCAAATGTATTCCTAATACAATTCCAATGAATGTTATAAGAAAAGCAACAGCACCCAAATATTTCCAATCCCACCACTGCCTTATAAACGTTTCTGCCCATGAGCTTAATAAAATGGCTCCTAAAACGCCTAATATTAATGCAATCAAGGATGCCAGCTCCAATATTAATCCATTTTTAAAACCTTTAATTATGGCTATTATTAATATTATACCAACAACAATATCGAAATAATTCATAATTGCTTAAAATAATCCGTTTATTTGTGCATCAACTTTATCAATAATAATACTCAAATCCGATTTATTTTTCATAAAATCAAGGTTATCAGCATCAATAATCAACAATTTACCCTTATCGTACGAATCAATCCAATCGTTGTATCTGTCATTCAAATTTTTCAGGTAATCGAGCCTTATGTTATTCTCATACTCACGCCCCCTAAATTGTATTTGCCTTACCAGTGTTGGCACAGAAGCCTTAAGGTAAATCAAAAGATCAGGTGCCTTAACCAATTGGCTCATCAATTCGAATAGCGATACGTAATTATCAAAATCTCTACGATTCATAAGTCCCATATCGAAAAGGTTGGGAGCAAAAATATAAGCATCTTCATAAATGGTCCTATCCTGAATTACTGTCATACCCGATTGATGTATTTTTAGTACCGATGAGAAGCGACTATTTAAAAAATAAACCTGAAGGTTAAATGCCCATCTTTTCATGTCTTCGTAAAAATCGACCAGATAAGGATTTTCATCAACATCTTCGAAATGAGGATCCCACCCATAATGGAATGAGAGCATTTGGGTTAATGTTGTTTTCCCTGCACCAATATTTCCGGCAATGGCAATATGCATATTGATATATTTAAACTGTTAACTATTCATATTTAGCAATTCATCAATAAACTCCCTGTTATTTGACAATTTAGGAACTTTATTTTGACCTCCAAGTTTCTTTTTCTGTTTCATCCAATCGAAAAATAAATTTTCGCGTGCAATAACCAAATGTGGTAACTCCAAAGTCAAATCTTTATACCGTTTAGCTTCGTAATCGCTGTTTAAATCTTTCAATGCCTGATCCAACTCATTAACAAACTTAACTGTGTCAACAGGTTTTTTCTCAAACTCAATTATCCATTGATGAGCACCTTTACTTTCGGCACTCATATATAAAGGAGCAGCTGTAAACTCTTTAATTTGTGAATTGGTTTTTTCGCAAGCTATCTTCAATGCTTGAACAGCATTTTCAACTACTACCTCTTCTCCAAAAGCATTAATAAAATGCTTAGTTCGACCTGATATAATAATACGAAAAGGATTCTTTGAAACAAAACGAATAGTATCACCAATCATGTAACGCCACAACCCTCCATTTGTTGTAATAACAAGTGCATAATCAATATTAAGTTCGATCTGGTCGAGGGTTAAAAGTATAGGGTGTGATTTACCAACCTGATTCAAAGGCATAAATTCATAAAAAATACCATAATCAAGCATCAACAACATTCCTTTTGTTGATGGATCATCCTGTATTGCAAAAAAACCTTCGGAGGCATTATAAGTCTCCATATAATGCATATCATTACGAGGTATTAACGATTCGTATTGTTCACGATAAGGTTCAAACTTAATACCACCATGAATGAATAATTCGAGATTTGGCCATATCTCAAGCAAATCTTTTTTTCCGGTTTTATTTAAAATATGTTTAATTAAAACCATAAACCACGATGGCACACCAGCAAGAGAAGTTACATCCTGAGGAATTGTTGCTTCAGTTATTTTTTCGAGTTTGGCTTCCCATTCGTCCATTAACGCAATATTTTGACTGGGAGTTCTCATAAAATGCGTCCAAAAAGGCATATTTTCAATTAATATTGCCGACAAATCACCATAATAACTATCGTTACTAAAATTGTTTATTTGATGACTCCCTCCAAGAGTTAAACATTTACCCGAAAAAAGATTATTGGTCGGATAATTGTTATTATAGATAGCCAAAACGTCTTTCCCCCCCCTAAAATGACAATCTTCAAGAGATTCTTTAGTAACCGGAATAAACTTACTTTTAGCCGATGTGGTTCCCGACGATTTTGCAAACCATTTTATTTCACCGGGCCAAAGTAAATTTTTTTCTCCTTGACGTAATCGCCTAATAAAGGGAGAAACACCTTCGTAGTCGCACACAGGAATACGCTCCTGAAAGGTTTCAATAGAAAATATCGATTGATAATCAAACATTCGTCCAACCTCGGTGTCAGCAGCTTTTTTTAATAAAGAGAACAAAATTCCTTTCTGAACTTCAATAGGATTACTTTTAAAAAAATCAATTTGAGATATTCGTCGAAAATTTATTAACGATATAAAAGAGTTTAAAATGTTTGGCATATTGATAAGTCTGTTTGTGTTTAAAGATAAATAAAAAATGATATTTTGGTCAAAATTTTAAACTTTGCCTACACCAAATATTTTTTTAATGATAGTTTTAGATGCAGGTTATTGAGGGTTATTTTTTGCTTGTTTTTTAGCTGCTACAATCATTCCTTTTAGTTCTGAGGCCATTTTATCGTCTGTAATCATTGCAGGGTATAATCCTGTTGCTGCATTAACAATTGCCACTTTAGGCAACTGGCTGGGAGGAATTTCGGGGTATTACATTGGCTACCTCGGAAAAATGGAATGGATTAATAAATACCTCCGAATTTCACCTGAAAAAATATTAAAAACAAAAAAATTTGTAAAAGGTAAAGAGTTATGGGTTTCTTCGCTTTGCTGGCTTCCGTTCATTGGCGATGTAATTGCCGTTGTATTAGGGTTATTAAGAACTAACTTTATAAAAACATCAATTGGAATGTTAATTGGAAAAGGTTTACGTTACATGGTTTGGGCAATAATTACTTTCGAAATAAAGGCAATTATATTTTCTTCCTGATTTTATGACCGCGAAACGCAAAAAAGAGAATAAACAAATAAGATGGAACCAAAATCCAGTATGCATGTTGATAATCAATTAGCTTTATTTGGTTATCTATACTTACAAAATCAACCACTAAACCAAAAATAAAAGGTAAAACAGCACCTCCAACAATACCCATTACCAACAACGAAGCCCCTTTTTTAGTACGATCACCCAATCCATCTATAGCTAACGGCCAAATAGCAGGCCACATGAGTGAATTAGCAAATCCCAACCCTAAAAAACTATAAATAGCCAAATACCCCGGAAGCAAACATAAAAATGTAGTAAAAAACAACCCTAAAAACGAAAATATTATTAATGCTCGTGTTTGCGACAACCATTTAGGAATCATAACAACACCAAACAAATAACCGGCTACTAACCCAATAGGAAAATATTTTGCAAACGAGGTATAATCATCCATATCAGGAAAAGCCATCCGAGCAAAGTCAATAACAGATGCCATTGGAAGTGTTTCAGCACCAACATATAAAAACAACGCAATAACACCTAAAATTAAATGTGGATAATTCCATATTGAACTATTACTTGTATTTTTTGCAACTGATCGATTAACATTCTCCCTTTCGAGCCTTGAAATATCGGGCAGTGGTGCAAAATAAATAAAAATACCCAACAAGCACAAAACACCCGTTACCAAATAAAAAGGAGTTACAATATCGGATAGATGAACATTATTCATATCAAGAAAAAACCCCAAAAAAATTGGACCAAGCCACCAGGCTAACTTGTTCATTATTCCCATTAACGAAATACGCATTGCTGCACTTTCTTTTGGGCCAATAATGGTAATGTAAGGGTTAATTGCAGTTTGAAGTAGAGTATTCCCAATACCTCCAATAAACAATGCTGCCAAAAACAGTGTAAAACTCTCTTGCTGTGCCGATGGTATAAATAGGTACATACCTAACGCCATAATAAAAAATGCCTGTATCATTGCATTTTTATAACCAACTTTTTTAGTAATAATACCCGAAGGAACTCCAAAAATCACAAAAGCCGAAAATATTGCAGCAGTAACAAGGTACGATTCGGCAATTGATAAGCTAAAAGCATCTTGTAAAAAAGGAATAAGCACTCCACTAATACCAACACCAAACCCTGTTACAAAAAACATTATGCCTAAAAAAAACATAGGAAGTACCATGCCTTTTAGGTTTATTGTACTTCCGGTATTATTATATTTATTCACGAGTAATTTTTTTATGCATCTAATTTATATAAAAAAAGACATTCTAGACTAAATAAATAACTGCCAAAAAGGTTTATATAAAAAAATGCAGGATTTTAAAAAAAATGACAACTAAAATGTAATAACCCTAAAACTTAAATTAAATGAACTTTAAAAAAATTATTTTAGGACTTGCTCTTGCATCATTTCTACTAACCAATTGTTATTCACAGCCTGGTCGGGAACGCATTGATCCCGCTGAAAGAGCTAAAAGACAAACCGAAGAACTAACAAAGGAATTATCGTTAAATACAGATCAATCAAAAAAAGTTGGAGAAATTTTACTTGAAAGTGCCAATAAAATGAAAAAAGTATTCGAATCAAATACTGAAGACAGAGATGCCCGAAGAGAAGCAATGTTAAAAATTAGAACTGAAGAAAAAGAAAAACTCAACAAAGTTTTAACAAAAGAGCAACAGACAAAATATATCGAATACCTAAAAAAACGAGAGGAAGAACGCAAAAACAGAAGAAGACCTGATGGAGATCGACCTCAAAGACAATAAAAAATTGTTTCTTTTTTTATAATAAATTGGTTAGTTAAAGCCGAGTTGCAAATATACAACTCGGTTTTTTATTAGATGATAATTAAGATATGCGATAATTTTTAATATTTTTATCAACTCGTTGACTGATTAAATATATTATATCTATGAAACTAACTTCTATTAAATCAAACTTTTCAAAATTATTATCCTCAAAAACCTTAAAATTAATTGTTTTTGCAAAACTTATCAAACTTGTTATCGCAGCAACATTTTTATTGTGGTTTAACAATTCATGTACTTCAAAAAAAGAGACAAAACAAGAGATTATTTACAATGCAAAAATTTCGGCTTTTACTTCGGGAATTGTTTCCAGCCAATCTGTTATTCGCGTTGAATTCTCATCACCTGTTGCCAGTGCCGAACCCGGTATGCCTGCCGATAAAGGTATTTTAAAAACATCGCCCGGTATTGATGGTGATTTAATATGGGACGACAAACAGACCTTAATATTTCAACCGGCAGAAAGATTAAAGTCGGGAAAAGAATATATTGTTAAAATCGATTTACCATCGCTTTTTAACGATGAAAAAGAAAACTTTGAGTTTAACTTTCAAGTTATTCAACAGTTATTTCGATATGAAGCCGGTACTATAAGACCCGAAAATATGGAAGATCTGAGTCAGAATTCATATTCGGGAACTTTATTTTTTGCCGATTACGAAGAGTTAGAAAAAATTGAAAAAATAATTACCGTTACACAAAAAGGCGAAAAACTGCCATTAGAATGGGACCATTCAAACGAAACACATTCACACAGTTTTAAAGCCAAAGGTGTTATTCGAGGAGAGTCGGCCAATCAAATAATTGTTTCATGGGATGGCGATGTTATAGATGTAGATATGAAAGGCTCTGAAACTGTTAATATTCCTTCAATAAAAGATTTCAGCATTTTAGATGTAAAAACAATAAAATATCCCTCCAGTCAGGTGATTATCACCTTTTCCGATCCACTATTAAAAAACCAGTTACTTAACGGACTAATAACAATAAACAAGCAATCAAACCTTAAATATCAAATTGATGCCAATAATATAATTGTATATCCTCCAAGCGGATTACTTGGCACAATGGAACTAAAGATATTCCCGGGTATTAAAAATATTCTGGGTTTTGAATACGAAAATCAGGCATCATATAATATTCATTTCGAAATTCATAAACCCGAAATTAAATTTATTGGCAAAGGTACTATACTCCCCAATTCTCAAGGCCTCATATTACCTTTTAAAGCTGTTAGTTTACGAGCTGTTGAGGTAAGTATAATTAAAATATTTGAAAATAACATTGCTAGTTTTCTTCAAGTTAATCATCTCGATGGTAACGAACAACTCCGTAGGGCCGGTATGCTAATAAAGAAAAAAACAATTCTTCTCGATACCGATAAAACACTTGACCTAAGTAACTGGAATACCTTTTCAATTGATCTGGCCTCAATAATAAATCCCGATCCCGGAGCTATATATCGTGTTGAATTAAACATGCATCCTAACTACTCGATATACCCTTGCCAAAATGGTAATATAAATACAAATGAACCAATTGAAGACAATGGAATAACTGAAGATGATATTGCTTACTGGGATCAACCCTATGTTAATAATAGCAGTAGCTGGGATAATCAGGAAAACTATTATTATTCTGGCTGGAATTCGGTCGATAACCCTTGTTATGTAGAATATTATAAAAACAAAAAAATAAGCCGTAATATTCTTTCATCTGACATAGGAATTATTGTTAAAGGCGGAAATGATAAAAAATATACTGTCGCAACCAGCGAATTATCAACATCTAATATTATGAGTGATGTTGATATTGAAATATTAAGTTATCAAAACCAGATTATTGGAAAAGGAAAAACCGGCAGCGACGGTTTAACATCTATCGATGTTAAACAAAAACCATATTTACTAATTGCAAAAAAAGGAAGTCAGAGAGGATATTTACGGTTAAATGATGGTTCTGCTTTGTCAGTAAGCCGTTTTGACGTTTCAGGACAAACGATAAAAGAAGGTTTAAAGGGTTATATTTATGGCGACAGAGGCGTTTGGCGACCAGGGGATACCCTCTTCATATCATTCATGCTTGAGGATAAATTACAATCACTACCTCAAAACCATCCTATTATTTTTGAGTTAATTAACCCTTATGGCCAAATTCACTCACGTCAAATGGCCAGTTTAAATAATTCAGGTTTATATTCATTTCGTACTGTTACAAGTGAATCATCGCCAACCGGCAATTGGGGTGCTGTAATTCAGGTTGGGGGTGCTATGTTCGAAAAATCATTACGCATTGAAACTATCAAACCTAACCGTTTAAAAATTGAATTTGATTTTAATCAGCCTGTTATTAAAAAAGGCGATGAAGTCACTGCCAAATTAAAATCGAAATGGTTACACGGAGCCATTGCAAAAAATTTAGCAGCTGACATAAGGGTTACCCTTAACCAGGATAAAACATCATTTAAAAATTACCCCGATTATATATTTGACGATCCAAGCATTCATTTCGACCCCGAAGAGATGTTCCTTTTCGATGGTAAATTAAACGAAGAGGGCATTGCCGATGTAACTGTAAGACTGGAAACATCAAATAATGCCCCGGGAATGCTTAAAGCCAGTTTTTTAACACGTGTATACGAAGAGAGTGGCGATTTTAGCGTAGACCGTTTCACAATTCCTTATGCCTCATACGAAACATTTGTTGGAATAAAAACACCCAAAGGTGACAAACGAGGAATGCTATTAACAGATACAACACATACAGTTAGTGTTGTTACCGTTAATGGAGATGGAAAACCAGTTACATCAACCGATTTAATATACCGTATTTACAAAGTGAACTGGCGTTGGTGGTGGGAATCATCAGATGATGACTTAGCGCGATACATGGGAAGTACCAATAGAAACCTTGTTTCATCTGGTAAAATAAACTGTTTAAACGGCAAAGGATCATTCAAATTCAATATAAAATATCCCTCATGGGGTCGATACCTGATATGGGTATCAGACGAAAATGGAGGTCACTCTGTTGGAAAAACTGTTTACGTCGATTGGCCGGGATGGGCATTAAAACCAACCGATAACCCACAAGAGGCATCTATGTTAACATTTTCGGCTGATAAAGAAAAATATAGTGTTGGCGAGGAAGTAAAACTAACCTTCCCTTCGCCGGGTAGTGGTCGTGCACTTATAAGTCTCGAAACAGGTACTAAAGTTATAAAAGCATGGTGGGTTGAAACACAAAAAGGAGTCACAAATACAACATTTACAGCCACTGAAGATATGACTCCAAATATTTATGCCAATATTACACTTATTCAACCTCATCAGCATAGCGATAATGATTTGCCAATACGTTTGTATGGTATTGCCCCAATTATGATTGAAAATCCACAAACTATACTATCTCCTGTATTAATTATGCCTGAAGAAATGCAGCCCGAGGAAGAAACAACAATACAGGTAAAGGAAGCCGGAAAAAATAAAATGACATACACTATTGCTGTTGTTGATGAAGGATTACTCGATTTAACCCGATTCAAAACACCCAATCCATGGCATTCATTTTATGCTAAAGAAGCACTGGGAATAAAAACCTGGGATTTGTACAATTATGTTATGGGTGCTTATGGCGGTAAAATGGAACGTGCTTTTAGCCTCGGTGGCGATGACGAAATGTCTTCAAAACAAGGAGGTCAGAAAGTAAACAGGTTTAAGCCAATGGTAAAATTCTTTGGTCCGTTCATACTTGAAGGTGGAAAAACTGCTACCCATAAATTTAAAGTGCCACTATACATAGGATCTGTTCGAACAATGGTTGTTGCTTGTAACAATGGAGCTTATGGATCGGCCGAAGCAACTACTCCTGTTCGCAAACCAGTTATGACACTGGCTACATTACCAAGAGTATTAGGACCCGGAGAAAAAGTTAAATTACCGGTAACCGTATTTGCAATGACTAAAGATGTAAAAACAGTTAATGTAAGTATTGAAGTTGAAGGCCCAATAAAAATTGAAGGGTTAAACAAAACAAAAGTAAATTTCGATTCTCCCGGCGACCAAATTGTAACTTTCGATTTAAGTGTAAATGAAGCCATTGGAAAAGGGAAAATAAAAATAATTGCCAAAGCCGGAAAAAACATCGCCCGCGATGAAATTGAAGTTGCAATTCGAAATCCAAACCCCCCGGTATCATCAACCGTTGAAAGTGTTATTAAGGCAAATGAAACAGCAAATATCGATTATGTTTTACCCGGAATTGTAGGTACCAACAACGCAGTTGTTGAAATATCAAGCATACCTCCAATCGATTTCGGACGACGACTTGAATACCTAATAAAATACCCACACGGTTGTATAGAACAAACAACATCAGCTGTATTTCCTCAACTATTTTTAGCCGATGTTGTTGAACTGAGAGCCGAAACTCGTGAGAAAACCGATCATAATATTCGCAAAGCCATATACAAACTAAAACAATTTGTATTACCCGATGGGGGCTTCTCATACTGGCCCAATCAATCCGAACCAAATGAATGGGGAACCAGTTATGGAGGTCATTTCCTGCTCGAAGCAGAAAAGAAAGGATACACACCTCCTATTGGCTGGAAAAAGAAATGGATTAAATATCAAAAACAAGCATCACGACGATGGACAAATGGAAATTCAACTAATTATCATAGTTCTCACAAAATGTTGGATCAGGCATATCGCTTGTACACATTAGCTTTAGCCGGTGAACCCGATATGAGTGCAATGAATCGCTTACGAAATGAGCCTAAACTAACTGTTTATGCAAAATGGCGTTTAGCGGCAGCTTATACGCTAGCAGGACAAAGCAATGTAGCAATGAAAATAATTGAAAATCTGCCAAATAACGAGGAGATACCTGATAATTATTACGATTATACATTTGGCTCAGATGCCAGAAATACAGCAATGATTATTGAAACACTATCATTACTTGGCAAATACGAAATGGCTATGCCTTTGATATCTGATCTATCAAAAATGATGTCATCAGAAAAATGGATGAGTACCCAAACAACTGCATACTCTCTTTTAGCTATAAGCAAATTTTTAAATGCCAATTCAAGCAAAGAAAAGGGAATGCAATTTAGCTGGTCACACAATGGAAAAGAAATTGGATCATATAATACCATTCTGTCAATATATCAGGATAGCATCATATTAACCAATAAAAAAGATGGAACAGTTTCAATTACTAACAAATCGAATAAAATCATATACGCAAGAGTAGCCATGCGAGGAACTCCTGCTGTTGGAGAAGAAACAACTACCTCATCGAACCTGAAATTAACAGTTGAATATCTTGATATGAACGGTCATCCGGTTAATGATATATCAAAATTGGAACAAGGAACAGATTTTATGGCATCAATAATTATAACTCATACCGGTATTTTATCCGACTACAAAAACCTGGTTCTTTCGCAAATATTCCCATCAGGCTGGGAGATAAGAAACACACGTCTCGAAAATATTCAATCGGCATACGAAACTAATCAAGCCGATTATCGCGATATTAGAGACGACCGTGTTTACTCCTATTTCGACCTGAAAAAAAGTAAAAGTATCAAGTTGGTTGTTTTATTAAATGCAGCTTATAAAGGAACCTATTATTTACCGGCTGTTTCGTGCGAAGCTCAGTACGACAATTCGATAAACGCAAGTGTGCCGGGCAAATGGGTAACTGTTGAATAAATAAAAATTAAATATGAATTTTCGTTCTATTTTTCTTTTTTCAATTGTACTGTTTTATACTCTTTCTACAATTATTTGCCAGTCGCAAATTGTAGAACCGGAAACAGATACTGACTATTATCTGATTCATTCCAGTGGAAATGTTATCGAAGAAAGCTTCGATAGCCGTGCAATAATTGGAGAGTTATCGGGAACAAATAACCAATATGTTCAATTTGTTCCCGATGGTTTTGGTTATTATTGGATAAAAATAGCTGATCAACAAAAATATATGGCTCTTAACGGTAGCTGGAATACCTATTTTATTACCGATTCCACAACCGATGACTCAAAATACAGTTTCGAAAAAGTATCCTCATCTTTTATCCGTTTAAAATGTAAAGCCAACGGTAAATACCTGGGAACCGACAATACAACAAACGGATCTTATGTATATTCCGATAAAAGCGGTTCCGACAGTAAACATTATTGGTATATTTCTGAACAATATACCGAGGCTCCGGTCGATACCATGATATACCTTATTAATCCGGCTGCAAAATACAATAATGCGTTTGAAGGATGGGGTGTTTCATTATGTTGGTGGGCCAATATGTGTGGCAAATGGAACGATGAAAAAATAAACGAAATAACCAACTGGCTTGCTAGTGCCGATAACCTCAATTACAACATATTTCGTTACAATATTGGAGGTGGCGATGATCCATTAAACCGCAACTGCACTCCTCATCACATGGCAAATGGCAAAGGGTTGCGTGCTGAAATGGAAGGTTTTAAAGACTCAATTAATGCTGATTATAACTGGACACGCGACTCCGCACAGCGAAAAATAATGTTAAAAATTAAAGAGAAACGACCTGATGCAATTTTTGAAGCATTCAGTAATTCGGCTCCTTATTATATGACTTATAGCGGATGCTGTGCCGGTAATATATCGGCAACCGAGGATAATTTAAAACCTGAGTTTTACGATGAGTTTGCTCACTATTTGGTTGATGTGTGCAAATTTTACAAAGATTCATTTGGCATAGAGTTTAAAACTCTCGAACCATTTAATGAACCGGTTACAAATTACTGGGCTGCAAACGGAGGACAGGAAGGATGTTATTTCAGCACACAATCTCAAATAAATTTTTTAAAACAATTATCTCCGGTTTTAAAAGCTTCAGGATTAAATACCATTATAGCAGCTTCAGATGAAACCAGTGCTGAACAATCAGTTACCGATTTTAAAGCATATATAACAGACAGCATAGCTATTGACATTATTGGACAATGGAATACCCATACTTACTCGGCAACCAACCAAGCAAGAGCTAACCTAAGGGCACTTTCTACCGCCTATAACAAACCACTATGGATGAGTGAAGTAGGTGCCGGTGGTACAGGTATTAGCGGGAACTTAAATGTGGCTCAGAAATTAATGAACGACATTAGATATTTGCGCCCCGAAGCTTGGATTGACTGGCAGTATGTTGAAGAAAATAATGATCAATGGTGCCTGTTACAAGGCGATTTTAATGCACAAACCTATCAAAGAGTTAAAAACTACTATATCCGGTATCAGTTTAGTCACTATATTAAAGCAGGTTCGCATTTCCTATCTGTCCCTAACGATCAAATGCTGGCAGCTTTAAGTGCAACAGGCGATTCACTTATTATTGTGGTTTTAAATAATTCATCAATGCAAGTTTGTCATCAAATTGATTTATCCTTATTCAGTAAAATTGGTAATAATATTGATGCAACAATAACATCTGAAACAACAAACAATGCAACATTTTCAGATTACAATTATTCAAATTCTCAATTATCAATAAACTTACCCGGATATAGTATCGCTACATTGGTTTTATCGGGAGTAGAAGAAAATAACATTAATAACGAATTAAAAACTGATATCCCCTATTTAATACTATCACGAACAGCTAATTTAGTAATGCAGACAACCAATGGCTCTGTTTTTCTTAATAATTTTCAATATGGCGATTCGACCCAGTTATGGAAATTAACGTCATCTGGAAATGAATATGTGATAAAAAATCTGGCAGGCGATTATTTAACCGATGACGATTCATATTTTGCTGTTGGCTCATCGTTGATAAATCCATCAAATCAAGCATTTTCTATTACTAATATAGGCGACAATAATTATAAAATTATATCAGAAATTAGTGGCAACGCACTTGATTTAGAAGGAAGTAATAATATTGCCGGTACAAAAATTGGTCTTTATGCTTATGGAAACAGTCCGGCAGCAAGTCATCGCCAATGGATGTTTATGCTACCCCCGTTTATCATAGGTCAAAACGTTACGGATGGTATCAACGAATTATCAAAATCAGATGACGTAAGTGGTGTTCGCATTATCGGCACAAATGGGGCAATCATTGTTTTACAAGCACCTGAATCTTCCAGTAGGATTACTATTTATAATCTTGAAGGTGTTCAATTGTTAAGCAAATGTGCAAAAGGGGTTTTTACAACTATTCCAATAAGTTCTGGCATCTTCCTTGTTAGATCAATTAATGAAGAAACAGGTAAGATAATAACAAGTAAGATATTGATAAAGTGAGTTTAAATTTCCTTCCAACAAAACTTATTTATTATTATATTAATGCTAAAAAACAAACAAAGCTTATCTGTATCAAGTAATTTAATATATCAAAATTATTACTTTATTGATTAATCGGATTCTATTAAATATTTTTCATATTTTAATTAATGTCATTTAGTTAACGTATTCTTACACCGTTCACCCTTATCTTCCATAAAGGGTTCGGTGTGAATAGTTTAAATTTTTAGGGATGGAGAGGTAAGCGAAAGAGTTGCAAACTTCATTTTCATCTTAACAAAACGTCATTAATTAAAACATTACCATTGAATACACTCAATTGGCGCATCGTCAAGAGTATTCGATATCCAATCGGCCTGCATTAACTTATCTTTTTCAAAAGATGTTGTTAATCCTAAACACATGCATCCTGCAGCTTTTGCTGCTTCAACACCACTAATAGCATCTTCAACAACCAGACATTCATCGGGTTTCAATCCAAGTTTTTTTGCAGCTAAAATAAAAATGTCGGGAAATGGTTTTTTGCGGTCAACCTCCAATCCGTTCACTGTTGCATCGAAAGTTTCTAATGATAACCCAATATTACGCAGAGGTTCACATTCATTTTTATTTCATCGGCGCTGGTTGCTACTGCCAGCTTTAATTGTTTGTCTTTTGCCAGCTCAATAAATTTGAATACCCCGGGTAACGCCTTGAGATGGCCATCAACTATCTCTTCGTAAATGGAGTAGGTTTGTTTTTTAACTGATTCAATATCAATCTTAAAATTATATTTTTCAGCAACTCCTCCTAAATATGCATTTTCACCCTTGCCAACAAAAGGAGTAAAATCTTCGGGCTTCACCTTTAGCCCGTTTCTTTCGAACATTATTACAGCTGCCTGGCAAATATAGGCTTCAGAGTCAACCAACACACCGTCCATGTCGAACAGGATTCCTTTTAACATAGGTTAATTTTTCAACTTTCCTTCAAGTGCCTTCTGGTAAATTTCAATGTATTGTTTAGCCACTTTTGTTTCGGAATACGATTCAATAACATTTTCACGGGCATACATTCCCATCTCTTCGGCATCATTAATAAATAATGTTTCATATATACCGGTTGAAAGACTAAGTGCATTACGTACTTCACTCAAATAACCCGATTTTTCGTGCTGAATCATTTCGGGAACACCACCAATACGAAACCCAATAACAGGTGTGGCACATGCCATTGATTCCATTACCGTATTAGGCAAATTATCCTGCAACGATGGTAAAACATAAGCATCACAAGCATTATATATTTTTACCAGTGTCATCGGATTATTAACATACTTTAAAAAATGTGTTTTAAAAGGAAAAGGTAAATGATCTCCTTTCTTTAACTTACCAAAAACCACCAATTCAAGCTTATCATGTAGTACCGGAAAATTCTCATGTAATATCTCCAAAGCTTCAGCCAAATAACGAATTCCTTTTCGGGGATCATTCAAATGCGCTGCTCCAAAAAGTAATAGTTTTTTATTCTTTGGTAAATCAAGAGAATCACGACAAAAATCTTTATCCATTGGCCGATAAAAATCTGTATCGATTGGATTGGGAATAATTGTACATGGGCGATTTCTAATTAACGAACTCTCAATGGCAAGCGATTTTAACCATTTGCTACAAGTTACCCATTGAATATTTGCATTTTTGTAAAGAATCTTTTTCTTTTTATAAATCCTTGATGATAAATCTTTGGCATGAGGTTTCTTTAAAAAACGACAATAACCACATGATTCCAAAAACTCATGACAACTACCATTATAATGACATCCGCCAGTAAAAGCCCACATATCATGTAAAGTCCAAACAATTGGTTTTCCTAAACCTATTAGTTTTTGTAATCCTTTTAATGATATAAAACCATCATTAATCCAATGAAGATGAATGATATCGGCCTCTTGAACCAATGGATGTGACGAAATATCCATTCCCGATTTCCCGGGAGAAAATGAAAACCGCTCAATAGCATTCTTTTCATACGGCAGAAAAAACAATCTGTCTTTTAAATATCTTATATAAGCAAATTGTTGCGATACATAACTCTTATTTACAACTTCGACTAAAACACTATCCATTCCATCAGAAACCAATAGTTTAGCATCTACATTGTTATTATGCAAAGCAGCCGTTAAACGGTAAGCAGCTACCGAAGCCCCACCAACCGAATCACTTTTATTTATTAAAACTACTTTCATCTACCAAATATTGAAACATCAAAAAATATAATTTGTATCATAATATTCTGGATGATTGTGAATTGGAAATACTAGAATTAAGATGGTTTAAATTTAGTTATTCAAAAGTATCTCATTTCATTAGAATTCCAAAAATAATACGTTATAATATACCTCTTTTCTGCATTGCTTTTTGTTAATATTTATTAATATATGGTTTTATTCGTATTTATATGTATATTTGCTTTGCAAACTTTAATGACAGGGGTGCCAATTATAAGAGGCTGAGATCATACCCTTTAACCTGAACCGGATAATACCGGCGTAGGAAGTCGATGATTTTATTTTTTCTATTTACTCCCGCATTTAAGTTTGAAAATTGGTTTTTAACACTCTTTTTAAACTAAATAATTGTGCATATAGTTGTAAATAATCAAACCCAAAAAGTTTCCAGCTCAAACTTAAGCCAACTGCTAACCGAACTAAATTTACCTGTTCAGGGGATTGCTATTGCTGTTAACAATAAAATTGTAAGCAGAGATTGTTGGGATTCAACATTTATAAGAGAACACGATCATATTACAATAATCAAAGCTACACGCGGAGGATAATCTAAATAAAATACTAAAACTCAATCAACAATTTTAAAAGCATATAAATATGGTTTTTAAACCAATTAAAAAATAGCTTCATGACAAACGAACAACATACAAAAAACATTATTAAAGGAAAACCCATTATTGGAAGCCGTAAAATATATGTAACAGGGAAACGCTATCCAATTCGCATAGGAATGCGTGAAATTCCATTAAAATCTTCAAATGAAAAATGTTCATCATTGCCTCCTGTTACTGTTTATGATACATCAGGTCCGTTTGGCGATTCAGATATGACTATTGATTTAAGTCAGGGACTGGAATCTCTTCGTGAAACATGGATCGAAGGACGGGGCGATACTTACCGATTACCCTTTTTGAGCTCGAAATATGGCAGAATAAGACTTAACGATAGCAGCCTTGATCATTTACGATTTGAGCATAGCATAAAAAATCCCCGCAAAGCACAACATGGTGTAGCAACACAAATGTACTATGCACGTCAGGGAATAATAACTCCCGAAATGGAATATGTATCAATTCGCGAAAATCAACGCATTCAGGAACATCCCCACTTTAAAAATGGCCTTATAAAACTAATTACTCCCGAATTTGTTCGTGAAGAAATAGCAGCCGGCAGAGCCATTATCCCTGCAAATATTAATCATCCCGAGTGCGAACCGATGATTATTGGTCGTAATTTTTTAGTTAAAATTAACGCCAATATCGGTAATAGTGCTGTCACATCTGGAATTGCTGAAGAAGTAGAAAAATCAGTTTGGGCTATTAAATGGGGTGCCGATACAGTAATGGATTTAAGTACCGGTGAAAATATTCACGAAACTCGTGAATGGATTATTCGAAACTCTCCTGTACCCATTGGAACTGTACCTTTATACCAGGCATTGGAAAAAGTAAATGGAAAAGTTGAAGATTTAACATGGGAAATTTACCGCGATACTTTAATTGAACAAGCAGAACAAGGTGTTGATTATTTTACCATTCATGCCGGGTTATTGGCTGCTCATGTACCTTTAGCATTAAAACGAATGACCGGAATTGTGTCGCGAGGTGGTAGCATTATGGCAAAATGGTGTTCAATATTTAATAAAGAAAATTTTCTCTATACCAATTTCGATGAGATTTGCGATATTTTGGCAGCCTACGATGTTGGGATTTCACTTGGTGATGGATTACGTCCAGGCTCGCAATTTGATGCCAATGACGAAGCTCAATTTGCCGAATTAAAAACTCTGGGAGAACTAACTCAAATGGCGTGGAAAAAACACGTACAGGTAATGATTGAAGGTCCCGGACACGTACCCATACATAAAATACAGGAAAATATGGATATGGAGCTAAAACATTGCTTCGATGCTCCTTTTTATACCTTAGGTCCATTGGTAACCGATATTGCTCCAGGATACGATCATATTACATCGGCCATTGGAGGCTCAATAATTGCAATGCAAGGAGCCTCTATGCTTTGCTATGTTACGCCTAAAGAGCATTTAGGATTACCCGATAAAAACGATGTTAAAACCGGTGTAATAACCTTTAAAATTGCTGCTCATGCAGCCGATATTGCAAAAGGACATCCAAGTGCCATGATCCGTGATAATGCCATGAGTAAAGCTCGTTTTGAATTTCGATGGCGAGACCAGTTTCATTTGTCACTCGATCCGGATACTGCTATGGCTTTTCATGATAAAACACTACCCGATGAAGGTAGTAAACGATCTCATTATTGCTCAATGTGTGGCGAAAAATTTTGTTCAATGAGGGCAACACAAGATATTCAACAAATGGCAAAAGAAAAAGAATTGGTAAAATAAAAATGTATTTAGTATATGAACTCATTAATCATTGCAATTACATTACCCAACATTATAATAAATGAACATCAAATAATAGAATCATTATTAGAAAATGGCATCGATTATGTTCACGTTCGTAAACCAGGATGGATAAATGATGACATTGAAAAATGGATAGAAAAAATATCGCCACAATGCCATAACAAATTAACCGTTCATTACCACCATCATCTAGCCAAAAAATATAACATTGGAGGTGTACACCAAAGCCGGGGCTTTGAATTAAACGATAATTATGAGCATTTTAGAAAAAGTTTAAGCTGTCATTCAATACGCGAAATGATGGAAAATTGCCACGACTATGACTATATGTTCATAAGCCCTGTTTTCGACAGCATTTCGAAAACAGGGTATAAATCAGGTATAAACTACGATGAATTACTAAGGGTATTAAAACATCCGGGTTGCCAAACCGACAAAGCAATTGCTTTAGGTGGAATAAGCATTAATACCATTAACCAGGCTAAATACCTTGGTTTTAAAAACATTGCTCTTTTAGGAGGATTATGGGAAATAAACTCGAAACAGGATATTAACTGTACCAAAACATTAAATAATCTGAAAAAAATAGTTAATTTTTGGAAACAATAAACAACATCGTTATATCCATCGGGGGGTGGGATCCTTGTGGTGGTGCAGGTCTAGCAGCCGACATTAAAACATTTGAAATGCTCGGAATTACCGGCATGGGTGTTTGTAGTGCCATAACTGTTCAAACCGAAAATGAGTTTATTTCGGTTAACTGGATTGACAACCAATTAATACTTGACCAGTTAAATACACTTTTAAATAAATATAAGCCTAAGGCAATTAAAATAGGCATTATAAAAAATCTTGAATTACTACTAAATATTTTAAAAAAAACATCACACATTCCAGTAATATGGGATCCGGTTCTTAAAGCATCTGCCGGTTATGAATTTCACAATAAAATTGATAAAAAACTACTGATTTCAATTTTAAAACAATTATACCTTATTACACCTAATTGCTACGAAGCATCAGTATTGTTTAAAAATGAAAAATCTGTTAAAGAGTTACATAAAAAAATAATTACAAATAATATATCAAACATACTTTTAAAAGGTGGGCATGCAAATAACCATGCAGATGACACTCTTATTACAAAAAAAGGAATAGAAATATTTAAAGGAGAGCGATTTAATAATATTGGCAAACATGGATCGGGATGTGTATTGTCATCGGCAATTGCATCAAAAGTAGCATCAGGATTAAGCATAACCGATAGCTGCCAACAAGCTAAAAAATATGTAGAAGAGTTTATACAATCAACAAATGAATTACTTGGTTTTCATTATCGAAAATCAATCATTTCAAACTAAAATTAATAACCCTTTTGAACAAAAAACCACTTATTAACAAAATATCTCAAACAGATAATTCAACTAACCGATATAATAACTAAACTAATGAAAACCATAAAAAAACTACACTACATAACAAGTGGAAGAAATGCTCCATCTATTATCGATGAGGTAACCCAGTTTTTAACAGGAGGGGGGCGCTGGGTACAGTTACGTATGAAAGATACTCCAATAAATGAAATTATTGAAACAGCTAAAAAACTAAAAACCGAATGCAAAAAATTCAATGCCACATTAATAATTGATGATCACCCCGAAGTTTGCATTGCCTCAGATGCCAATGGTGTACATTTAGGCAAAAACGATATGCCAGTTTTACAAGCCCGTAAATTATTAGGCCCAAACATGCTTATTGGAGCTACTGCAAATACCATAAATGATATTAAAAAACTTTCGGATTTAAAAGTCGATTACATAGGTTTAGGGCCGTATAGGTTTACTACCACAAAAAAAGATTTAAGTCCAATTATTGGACTCGAAGGATATAGATTAATAATAAAACAGATGCGTAAAGAAGAAATCAAAATACCAGTGGTAGCAATTGGTGGTATTGGCTTAGGCGATATTCCTGAAATACTCAATACCGGAGTTCACGGTTTTGCAATAGCAACAGGTATAAAGCAATCGGGTACTGCATCTGAAACTACTAAAGCTATGCTTGCATTAATAAATTATCATCAACAAACATTAGATACAGAAAACCTCACTCAAATAAACATTCAATGAAACCATTAAAAATTGGCGATAAAACATTTAAATCGCGCTTGTTTACAGGAACCGGCAAGTTCAGCTCAAATCAGGAAATGAAAGAAGCAATCTCTGCAAGTGAAAGTCAACTGGTAACTGTTGCATTAAAACGTGTAGATTTTGATATCCCACATGATGACCTTCTCGATCACTTAGATATTACCGGAGTTAATTTACTACCTAATACAAGCGGCGTTCGCAATGCCAAAGAAGCTGTTTTTGCAGCTCAACTGGCTCGTGAGGCACTAGAAACAAACTGGATAAAACTCGAAATACATCCCGATGTACGATATCTAATGCCCGACCCTATTGAATCATTAAAAGCAACCGAAGAACTAGTTAAATTAGGGTTTATTGTATTACCATACATACATGCCGATCCGGTTTTAGCGAAACGATTGGAAGAAGTTGGAGCAGCAGCTGTAATGCCACTAGCCTCACCTATTGGTTCAAATTTAGGTCTTCAAACACGTGAATTCTTGCGTATTATAATTGAACAATCAAACATTCCTGTAGTCGTTGATGCCGGCATTGGAAGCCCATCACATGCAGCAGATGCAATGGAGATGGGTGCTGATGCCGTGTTAGTAAACACAGCTATTGCCGCAGCAAAAAACCCATTAGATATGGCTGTTGCTTTTAAAATGGCTGTTGAAGCAGGCCGAATGGCTTTTGAATCGGGATTGGCAGCAAAATCTACAAAAGCAATAGCTACTAGTCCTTTAACAGCATTTTTAAACGAATAATACTTTATTTTAAAAGAGATGACATTTTACGATATTATTAAAAATCTGGACTGGGAACAGGAAACAAGATCAATATTTTCAAAAACAGCTGCCGATGTTCAAAAAGCATTAACAAAAAGTGGAAATATTGATGGTGAAGATTTTAAAGCATTGGTTTCGCCTTCAGCTCAATTGTTTTTAGAAAATATGGCTAGAGCAAGCTATAAAATTACCCGACAGCGTTTTGGAAATGTCATTCACATGTACATACCAATATATCTATCAAATTTTTGCGAAAATAAATGTGTTTATTGTGGATTCAACGCCACAAATAAAATTCCACGTAATGTATTGGATGACAAATCAATAATAGAAGAAATTAAAGTAATAAATCAATATCCATTTAAACATATTTTACTTGTTACAGGTGAAGCTCCTGCAAAAGCAGGAGTCGATTATTTTATCAATGCCATTAGGTTAATGAAAAAAAATTTCAGTCAAATATCACTTGAAGTGCAGCCATTAAACACCAATGAATATAAGCAACTTGTAAGTGAAGGATTACATGGCGTATATATCTACCAGGAAACATATAACGAAAAGGCGTATCCAAAATATCACCTTGGCGGCAAAAAAAGCAACTATCATTATCGGTTAGAAACACCTGAAAGACTTGGAATGGCAGGCGTTCATAAAATAGGATTGGGTAATTTAATTGGCTTAGAAGACTGGAGAACAGAGGCTTATTACACATTTCTGCATCTTTCGTATATGCGCAAAACATTTTGGCGATCGAAATATTCCATCTCTTTTCCCAGGCTACGACCATTTGCAGGAGAAGGATTTCAGCCTAATGTTGAAACAACCGAAAAAGATTTGACTCAACTAATTTGTGCATATCGTATTGCCGACCCCGATGTAGAACTAAGTTTATCAACACGCGAAAGAGCATTTTATCGCAATAAGGCAATGGCATTAGGCATTACATCAATGAGTGCCGGTTCTAAAACTGGACCAGGAGGGTATGGAGGGAATAATGAATTAGAACAATTTGCAGTAAACGACGATCGTGATCCATTTATGGTTGCTGATTCGATTCGAAAAAATGGCTTTGAGCCGGTTTGGAAAGATTGGTCACTTTATATGCAAATGGCTTAAAGTCAAATATTGACATATTTCAAACAAACAAAATATAGCAATAAAATATATAACAGGTAATTACATTATTTTATCTAAACTAAAAATAAAAGTGAACAGGTATTCAAGACATTTATTAGTTGAAGGTTTTAATACCGAGCATCAGGAAAAACTAAAAAATGCAAAAGTGTTAGTTGTTGGTGCCGGGGGTCTTGGATCATCTGTTTTATACTATTTATCGGCTGCCGGAATTGGGACTATTGGAATTATTGATTTTGATATTATTTCGGAAAGCAATCTTAATCGTCAAATTTTATATTCCCCAAATCAATTAGGGAAATCAAAAGCTGAAGAAGCATGCCTTAAAATTAAAGAATTTGCACCCCAATGTAATTTAAAAATCTTTAATGAACAATTGAGTTATGATAATGCAGATAGCATAATAGGTCAATTCGATATTATTGCAGATGGAACTGATAATATTGCAACCCGTTATATTATTGACAGAGTTTGCGAAAAATTGCAAAAACCATACATTTACGCATCAGCAGAGCAATTGGGTGGCCAATTATCGGTTTTTCACTTAAATGGAAAAGGAAGCTACAGATCATTATTTCCCGATGAATCAGAATTACCTGCCAATCCACCCGGAATTATAGGAGCTGCTGCTGGAATTATAGGAAGCTACGAAGCTTTAGAGATAATAAAAATTATTACCGGAATTGGAACTAACTTATCTGGTAAGCTGATGATAATAGATGCACTACATCATCAGCATCAGCTTTACCATATTAGTTAAAATAATATTGTCTAAGCCTCTTGTTTCGAGACTCTTTTACGCTCGTGTTCCTGAAGCAATACTTTTCTAAGTCGTAACGATTTTGGTGTTACTTCAACATATTCATCACCTTGAATATATTCCAATGCTTCTTCCAAACTAAAAATAATTGGAGGTGCTATACGAACTTTATCATCCGACCCTGACGCACGCATGTTAGTCAGTTTTTTCGACTTAGTAACATTTACAGTCAAATCACCTTCGCGGTTATTTTCTCCAATTACCTGACCCATGTAAACCTCATCTTGGGGATGAATGAAAAATTTACCTCTATCCTGAAGTTTATCTATTGCATAGGCAAAGGCAGTACCTGTTTCCATGGCAATCAAAGAACCGTTTAAGCGTTTTTCAATATTTCCTTTCCATGGCTGGAATTCAATAAAACGATGAGCCATAACAGCTTCTCCAGCTGTAGCAGTAAGCATATTACTTCGTAAACCAATGATTCCTCTGGATGGTATATGAAACTCTAAATGAACACGTTCTCCTTTTCGTTCCATTGTTAACATTTCACCTTTTCGCTGGGTTACCATTTCAATAGCTTTACCCGAAAATTCGTCGGGCAAATCAATGGTTAATTCCTCTATTGGCTCATGTTTTTCACCAGCAATTTCTTTAATTATTACACGTGGCTGACCAACCTGCAATTCATAACCTTCACGCCTCATGGTTTCGATCAATACCGACAAATGAAGTACACCACGCCCAAACACATTCCATGCGTCGGCCGAAGATGTCTCTTCAACACGTAATGCAAGGTTTTTCTCTAACTCTTTATCTAAACGATCTTTTATATGACGCGATGTAACGAACTTTCCTTCTTTACCAAAAAATGGTGAGTTATTAATGGTAAATAACATACTCATTGTAGGCTCATCAATAGCTATAGGATCCAGTGCCTCGGGATTTTCATAATCAGCTACGGTATCGCCAATCTCAAATCCTTCCAATCCAACAATGGCACATATTTCACCACACTCAACCTTTTCAACAGGAGTTTTTGATAATCCTTCAAAAGCAAACAACTCTTTAATACGGGTTCGAATTACCCGTCCATCACGTTTCACTAACGATACTGGCTGACCGGTTTTTATCTCTCCCCTATGAACACGACCAACTGCAATTCGACCTACATAAGCCGAATAATCTAAACTGGTAATCAACAATTGAGGGGTTCCTTTAATGTCATCGGGAGCTGGAATATGCTCAATAATTGCATCTAAAACTGCAATTATATTATCTGTCTTTACTTTCCAGTCGGTCGACATCCAACCCTCTTTTGCAGATCCATAAATAGTTGGAAAATCAAGCTGTTGCTCTGTTGCATCTAAAGAAAACATTAAATCAAAAACCGATTCATAAACCTCTTCGGGACGACAGTTTGGCTTATCAACTTTATTAATAACAACAATTGGCTTTAATCCTAAACCTATTGCTTTTTGAAGTACAAAACGGGTTTGAGGCATTGGACCTTCAAAAGCATCAACCAAAAGGAGTACACCATCGGCCATATTTAATACACGTTCAACTTCGCCTCCAAAATCGGAGTGACCAGGGGTATCTATAATATTAATCTTAACATCCTTATAGATTACAGCTGCATTTTTAGCCAGGATTGTGATTCCTCGCTCACGTTCGAGGTCGTTACTATCCATAATCAATTCACCAACTTTTTGATGATCTTTAAACAGCTTACCTGCCATTAACATCTTGTCGACCAATGTTGTTTTACCATGGTCAACGTGGGCAATAATTGCAATATTCCTAATTTTTTGCATACTCTCTTTTCAAATAGGCGGCAAAGGTAGGTTTATTTTTTGGTATAAGATGTTGTTGCTGAAAAAAATAACATTATTTAGCAATTGCTATGCAACAATAATTAGTTAGATTTTTATTAAAGAGATTAAATCAATTTGAAATAAGCTCCCAATTATAAACTTATAAAAGAAGTAGTTCGGTTTATCGAATACTAAAATCAGTATGATTAATTAACGAATGTGTATCAACTTTTACACGCTCTACTCTTGATAAACGCGGTCCACTTTTACACTCTTTTAAAAAAAGTTCAAGACTCTCCATTTCGCCTTCGGCATCTATTTCGACAGATCCGTTAGATAAATTTTGCACATAACCTTTTACTCCATATTGCAATGCAGCACGTCTTACAAAATATCTGAATCCAACTCCCTGCACACGGCCGTCTACAATTGCTTTAACCCGTTTCATTTTGTATTTACTTTTTCATTTTCATCAAGTAATATACTTTAAGTGTTTATTTTATGCAAATGTTTAACAATTAAAATAATTCTTATTTATAGTGTTTTCATTAACAAATTGAAAAATTCACATTGTATTTCAAATTTATGAAACACCCTAATGTTAATTTTTGTTTAAGTTTGCACAAATAGGAGTTAAGTTATTGATTTTTAAAATTTAAGTGCTAACAAATCCTTACTATAATTATTAACCAAATCCATTTTTATGAAAAATTTATTTCTTTTAGTGTTGTTATTTTCTACAGTAACAATAGCATTTTCTCAAACTGTTTATGAAAACTTAAATGCAAACTATTCAACTTTTACTAACAAAAATGTTGAATTAAAGGGTAAAGGCATGTTAACCTTAACTGCTTCTTCTAATACATTAACCGGAAGCACTGTTAATATTACATCGGACGATGTTTGGATTTATTTCCCAAATATGAATCCATCTGAAGTTATCAATTCTGAACTGTCGAATGTGAAAATTAATGGGGCAACTGCAACTCACGGAAGTAATTGCAGGGTAGCCATTTACGTTGAAGGTGCTATGCTTATTCCTCACTCTTCATCGTTTTATGCGCTAACCGTTTATGCCGACAATAACCTTACCGGAGCATCAACCAGCTTAAATATTAAAAGGCATTATAAAGACGGAGAGTTAGGTTCGTTGGACAACAATATTCAGTCATTTCGGTTAAAAAAAGGATATATGGCAACTTTTGCAGCTAATGCAAACGGCACCGGCTCAAGCCGTGTTTTTATTGCCAGCGAAGGTGATATCGTTGTTAGTTCAATGCCTTCAGGTCTTTCAAATACCGTATCAATGGTAGTTGTAAGGCCATGGAACTGGACTGCAAAAAAAAGCTGGAGAGGCGGTACTACAGGAAACTCTGGTGCTGACAGGTTTAATTGTACATCGCGTTACGATTATAACAACGATGGTTCTTCAACAGTAAATGTGGAATATGTACCTATGCGCCATAATCCAAACTGGAATGCTTACAGTAACTTTTACGCAAAGTATGATTGTACTCACGCATTAGGCTTTAACGAACCCAATAATTCAGTAGATGATGGTTATGCCACTGTGGCAACAGCTATAAGCCAATGGCCAAGTATGATGGAGTCTGGTCTAAGACTTGGATCTCCTGCTTGTACTGATGGCGGATTAAGCTGGTTATATGATTTTATTGATCAATGTGATGCAAATGGTTATCGTGTTGACTTTGTTGCCTGGCACTTTTACAGAGCTTTCCAGTCAGCCGATCAGTTATACAGTACACTTCAGGCTGTTTATGAAAGAACCGGAAGACCAATTTGGATTACCGAAATGAATAATGGATGTAACTGGACTTACGAAGACTGGGTTCCTAGTCTTGAAGATAACCGCGCTAAAATTCAATCGTGGATTGACAGGTTAGAAACAGCTCCGTTTGTTGAACGATATGTTATTTGGGACGGATGTAATGAAACATTAAGAATGACCAACTCAAGTACAGGTGAATTATATCCTGCAGGTTTAGCCTACCAAAGTAAAGTATCAACAATGGCTTATACCAACGATTACTATAACAATGATATGGGTTCATCAGTAGTGGCAGGCACAGTTCAAATTAAAAACCGGGGAACAGGTTTAATCCTTGACAGTAACGGAAGCACAGCCAATGGCTCATCAGTATTGCAAAATGCAATTTCTTCAACCAGCGACAACACCAAATGGGAACTCGTTCCTGTAAGCAGCTCATACGGCTCTATATATTTCTATATTAAAAATGTTGGTACAGGTTTATTTATCGATGGTTATGGCAGAACAACCAATGGCTCAGATGCTGCCATGTATGCCAATACCACTACCTCTGTTAATGCACAATGGAAATTCGAAGCTTTTAACGGAAATAATTACAGGATAAAAAACCGTGGAACAGGTTTGTACCTCGATGGTATGGGTCGATCAACAATTGGCAGTATAACCGGCCAATATGCCAATACTGTAAGTATAAACGCACAATGGGAAATTATCAGTGCTGATGTTAACACATCTTCTTCACTTGCAGGTACATACCAAATTCAAAACCGAGGTACCGGACTGGTAATTGATGGTTATGGCCGAACAGAAAACGGTTCAGTAGCATCGCAATATGCAAGTTCAACCACACATCCTAACTCAAAATGGGATTTAGTGCCAACGGGTGACTATTACCAAATAAAAAATGTTGGAACAGGATTGGTGCTTGACGGTTACGGAAGAACAGAAAACGGTTCTGCAGTATCGCAATATGCAAACTACACAACTCACAACAACTCAAAATGGCAATTAATACCAGGTGTTGGTTCTGATGGCATTACTTATTATTACATACAAAATGTAGGTACAGGTCTTAAAATAGATGGCTACGGTCGTACAAGCAATGGCAGTGAATTAGCACAATACAGCAATACCACCACTCATGTAAACGCACAATGGAAACTGGTTCCAACAACCAAATCGGCACTTTTAGAGCCGTCTGAATCAGAAAATGAAAAAAATAATGATATAGTAATTTACCCTAATCCTGTTTCAGATGTTTTAAACATTATATTACCTGATGAATATGAAAATGCAGAAATAACGATATTTAATAGCATTGGCATTATGGTAATGACTACTTCAAATATTACTGATGGCATTAACGTTAGTAAATTAGATTCTGGTATTTATTCTATTTGTATAATATGTGGAAATAAAATGAAAACTTTCCGGTTTGTAAAACAATAATGTTATCATTATGTAAATAAAAAAGAGCTGCATAAAAACAGCTCTTTTTTTATGTATTAAATATAAATTAAAACTTATAAATCATTCCAATGGTAACATTTCCTGTAGTTAAAATATTATCCATATCAGCACCAAATTCAAAACTTGTTGTTTTGTCTTCCGTTTCATTACCTAAGTAATCTTCTTTTTCAGTAACACTTGAATAAGATAAACTTAACAGATTAATTGCAGCTTCAAGTTCAATTTTATCACTTAATTTATAAGAAAGTCCCGGGGTAACAGAAAAACCAAAACCAGACCTTTTAGGGCCATCAATTGTTGTAGCACCATATTTAACTTCTGATGAACCAGACGAAAAACCTAAATCTGCTTGTCCAAATACAGATAATTTATTCATTTTAAAAGCATAATACCTGGCAAAAGGAACAAAAGCAAAAGCTGACTCCTTCTCATAATCCCCGCTAGCTTCTTCAGTCTTATATGTTGAAAACATAATTTGAGCACCCACACAAAAATTCTCATTTATAAAATAACCACCTTTAGGACTAAACAAAAAACTGTTTTCTTTATCTTTATCAACACTTTGACCACCTGAAGAATTACTTCCACCATCGGAAGAGAATCCAAAACTACCTCCAACAAATAATTGCGAATTAGCAATTATACAAGTAGTTAGCACAAAACTTAATGATAATAATAATTTTTTCATAATAAATAATTTGTTAATTTACCTACTCTTTGGTTTTTCGGAACTCACCTCCTACTCTGATATGGATTTTCGGACAACTCCTTTATAAAAGAA
>JAFGBR010000019.1 GCA_016933045.1 Marinilabiliaceae bacterium
TAGATTTTATCTTAGCAAGTAGTTATTCATCTCTGCGCAGGCAGAGATCTCCCAGAACATTGAGTTACTTTGCCAATACGTAGTTTTTTTTCGTTAAATCTTAGTATGTTCGTAATTCGTAATTTTATTTTTGGGTTGCATGAATTTTAGGGCGTTTATTTTTTTGTTTTATTATTGTATAAGTATCTACCCTTGTATTAATGCAGGTTCTATTGTTAATAATGATTCATTATCAGCAATAGAAATTATGGCATTGTATACAAATGAAATATCTGTAAAGTATAATCCCGACTCTACAACAGATTACTCTTGTGTACAATATCAAAAGATTTTTTTTGAAACTAGTGATTCTGGCATCTCATCGCCATTTTTACTAATTGAATCACTTCTTGAAAAAAAACATAAACGACCTAATAATACCAAAATACGAATGGTGTCGAATAATATTGTTGGAAAAAGCGATCCAACACTTATTATACTTGCTTCTCAACTTGATCCATTTCTTATTTACAAAAATAAAATTCGCCTTTGGACTCTGTTGCTTCACAATCCATTATCGGGTAGTGGAATGAATTTTTACGATTATTATATTATTGAAAATTCTATTGATTCAATTGTGAAAATTGGTTTCAAGCCAAAGTATTCCGGGATTGGTTTTTATGGTTATTGCAATATTTCGGATGGCTCGCTTTTAAATTACGAAATGACAGTTTCATCTGAAGATACAAGGTTTAATATTACAATACGCCAATCGTTCTGTATTATCGATGATAAGCATTGGTTTCCAGACAAAATGAATGCTTTGATAAAAATTATTCCCGAAAATGATATTACATCGCCCATTAAAGCTGAAATGAAAAGCAGTTTTACGGCTGTTAACCTCAATGCATTTTTTTTACCCGATGAATTTGACAAAACACTCGTTGGTGCGGATCAGGTTATGTCAAAACATAATGACAGCTTACGTGCTATGATTATGCTCGATAGCATTAACAGAGCAAACAGTGATGAACAATTAATAAACTTTCAAAAAAAAGTAATTGAGGGGCAAATGCCTATAGGTCCGGTTAACCTCGATTTTACAAAATTCATTGACTATAACGATTTCGAAGGTTTCAAATTAGGGATGGGAGTTTGGACGAATAAAAGAATTTCGCAGGTTTGGTCGACAGGTGGTTATTACGTTCGGAGTTTTGGAAATAACAACAATAAATACGGCGCCGGGGTAAAAGTAAACCTTCATAAAGAATCGGATACCCGTATGAGCGTTATGTGGCAGGACGATTATTTAGAAACTGGTATCATTACATTTTTTGATGGCTTTGAGCGTTTTTCGCAGGAGTCGTTCAGACGTTTCTTAACTGAGTCGATGGATCGTACCGAATCGTTTTCGTTCGATATACGTTCGAAAGTGACTAAAAACATCACAACAGCTTTTGCTTTTAATTATCGCGATGTAGCACCCGAACTCTCGTATCGTTTTTTTACCGATCACACTCAAATGGAGGAAAGGTACACTCTTTACAAAGGCTCTGTTCGGGGAAAATGGCATATTGACCGTGATGAGAAAGTATTTGCCATACCTACAATATGGGTAAATGCAAGTTTAGGAGAAGGTAATCAATCATCGGGCAGTTTTAGTTATAATGAATTTGAAACTCAGATTGAAGAAAATATTCATGTAACTCCATCAAATATTACTATACTTAGGTTAGTTGCCGGTTATATAACAGGTTCTTTTCCTTCGTCGTGCCTGTTTAGTGCTTTTGGTTCCTATAAAAAAGTGGGTATCGAAATACCTTACACATTTGCCACTATGCGATTGAATGAATTTGCTGCCGACAAGTTTTATTCGCTTCATTTGAGTCACGATATTGATCTTTTCCATCAATCGCCCGGGCGTTTCAAACCCCATTTGCTTTTAACAACTAACTACGGGCAGGGATTAATAACCAGCAAACAATATAAAAACAGCGTTGTTGATTTTAGCAAGGGGTATTTAGAATCGGGACTAATTGTAAACAGTCTGTTGCACAATTACATCATCGATTACGGCTTTGCGGTGCATTACAGGTATGGGCCTTACCAACTTGATAATGATATTGACAACTGGGCGTTTATGGTTTCTGTTATTTATAATTTGTAGTAATAGTTACCATTAAGGCACTTAGATTACTAAGGGAAAAGTAAAAATTATTATTGTCTTTTGTGTTTTGTGGGAAAAATAACCTGGCTTTTTTACTTCTGAATTCTGTTTTTTTAGATCTTTTGCCGGCATGAGCTTGTATTCTTCGAAATATTATTTACATAATTATTTTGTTTTTTGAGTTATAATTTTAATTTTATATTTTCATTTTAACAAAATAAATCTATTACTAACCCGATTGTCTTAAAGATGTAACAGACAATCATTAAAATTACATGGATGGAATTTCAGCAAGAATTCGAGCAATGGAAGGAGACCATTGCCGGGGTAAAAACTGATGAAACAAAGTTACCAACCCTACCCATTGACGTTGTTTGCAGCGAAGCCGAGAACCTGCAAGTAGAGGCGCAAAAGGACAAAGAGCAACTTATTGGTGCCGGACTAGAATGGATTTTGGTTGAGGAATTATTACCCTTATCACACGCTTTGCGTTATTGCCAGGCGGTGTGGATGAGTGAATACAAAGCCAAACAGGAAAGCCGTGAACAGTGGAATGCACTTTCGCCATTGGCCTATGAACTGCGCAATGATATGTTGCACCATTTTTCTTATGCTTTTCGTGGCGACAATAATCTTATGGCAAAGGTAAGCCGTATTCGACAAGGAACCGGCCACTCCGATATGATTCAGGATTTGGTTGAATTGAGCGTACTGGCCATCAAAAACCCTGAACCTTTAACGGCCATTAACTACGATGTAACATTAAACGATAGAGCCGCTGCAACATCGAAACAAATGTCGGAGTTACTGGCTATGGCAAATGGCGATGCAAACTCGAACAGCGAAGCAAAACAAATGAGAGACAAAGCCTTTACCTTGCTGCACGAAAAAATGACTGTTGTTAGGGAGTGTGGTCAATATGTTTTTTGGCGTAACGAAGAGCGAAAAGCTAAATATGCCTGTGATTATAATCGCAAATAGTTAAAATGCTCAAATGCCTTATTTTATTAGTCCTGGGAGGTTTTTACCCTCCCCGGGACACTTTTATGCTCTTCTGAAGCAATATTTACCCTCCCCGGGAGTATATTACCCCTTCCCAAGCATGTTTTTTCATCTTCTGAAGCAATATTTACCCTCCCCGGGACACTTATGGGGTGTTCACAAACGATAAAACACATTTCATAAATGGTGATTATTGGAAAATAACCTATGGGAAATACTTCGATATTAATATTGGTGGTTTGGTTAATAAAAAACATGATTTATCAGATGGTATAATTGACAATTTTCCATTCTAATAAATGATTGTTACACGCAAATACTAATGAAAAAAGCAAATATGGAGTTCCATTTGATAATTAAAAACAATTTATTTACGGATGAAAAAAAACTATGAAAATAATCTTGATTGGAGTA
Organism: Marinilabiliaceae bacterium; assembly: GCA_016933045.1. Classification (GTDB taxonomy): domain Bacteria; phylum Bacteroidota; class Bacteroidia; order Bacteroidales; family Marinilabiliaceae; genus JAFGBR01. Next base: position 3,563 of record JAFGBR010000019.1, read on the forward strand.
CCTACAATTTTTGGATCTCATTTTTTGTTTAGATTTGTTTTGAATCATTATATCGAAAAGAGGATACAGATTTTTTGCAATAATAATTAATGCATTGATGTTTGGAATATCCTATTCAATACTTTTTGTGTTAGGGTTAAGAATTTTTTTTAAAAAGCGAAATGTAAATTCTTTGAATTTAATATCTCTATCGATAATAAATTTGACAATAATTAGATAGTTTTCAATATTGATTCTGTTTTATATTTTGATGAAATTAAGCAATTAATAAGCAAGTGTTTTGTTATTACTTATGTTGATAATAATGATTTTGTGATTAAAATGCTGGATAAATTTAAATTTTTTAGATTGGGTGCCGTAGCGTTATTAAAGGTTTATAATAATAGAATTAAGATATATTCTTATCCAATGAGAGGGTTAAATAATTTTTTTGATAAAGAATTGACTGGAAAAATAATTGACAAAATAAAAAAAGCAACAACTGTACAAAAATGTATATAAATAATATCAAGGCTTGTAGCTCGTATTATAATTATTGCGGTTTGATAATGAATAGCTCTGAAGCCCGCCAATACTAATACAATAATTAAAAAGAATATATGTGTAAGATTTTAATATACTTAATAAGTTATGAGACAATTTAGATTTGGATTATTTTTTTTTGCTGTTATTATTCTAATATTACAACTTACTGTTGTTAATTATACCGATTTAAGTTGGGCAGAAAATAAAGGTAGCTATTTGGGAATCATGTCGATGATTCTAATAATATTAGGCGTTATTTTTCCAAATAAAGATGGAATTGAAAATCATACAAAGAATACAGAATAACTAACATACAGGCTATTTGAAACAATATCGTTGCCAATTTAAGACCTGCATTTAACAACTTTTGCTAAAGTTTTAATTCGCATTGAACATTGAAATAAATACTTATAATTGGTACTTGAATATTTGCACAGAAATAATAATAAAGCACGAAAGTACAATAATTTGACTTTTTTACTAATAAATTCTGTTTTTTCGATTTATTTATTTTTTAATTGTTAAGGTAAGTTAGCAATTTCGGTTTACTTTGTAATGCTATACTAAACTACTAATATTATGACTGTTTTAATGAAAAATCCTTTAAAGAAAGGATTGTTAATTATTGTATTGGTGACGATGCATTGCTTTGTTTTTGCGGCCGACTCGGGTAAGATTATAATTAACGAGGTAATGGCTATTAATAACACAACGTTGGCCGATAAAGATGGCGAATACTCCGACTGGATTGAGCTGTATAACCCGGGGGCATCAGCAGTTAATTTAAGTGGCTGGTACCTTACCGATAACCCCGACAATCTTCCAAAATGGCAATTTCCAGGTATTACCATAGCGGCAGGGGGTTACTTAATTATTTTTGCATCGGAAAAAAACTATACTGACCCATTAAGTGAGTTGCATACTAATTTTAAACTATCGGGGTCGGGCGAATATCTGTCATTACTCGAACCCGACGGCGTTACCTTTTCATCGTCGTTTGGAACTGGCATCCCCTATCAGCAAGCCGATGTATCGTATGGATTATACAATAGCCAATACGTTTATTTAACCCAACCAACTCCGGGCTTGCAAAACCTTTCGGGAAGTAATATTTTTCTGCCAAAATTTAGTCACGAACGCGGTTTTTACGATGCCCAGTTTTCGTTAACATTAAGTAGTGTTGAAGCGGGGTACGACATTTATTACACCACCAACGGAAGCATCCCAACCAAAAGTAATGGCACCAAGTATTCGTCGCCAATCACTATCTCAAAAACATCGGTTGTTAGCGCTGTTTGTATTAATAAATCTACATCGGCAGTTGGTCCAATGGGGTGTAACACCTACCTGTTTATCGACGACATTTTGACCCAACCAAACGATCCGGCTGGTTATCCAAACAAGTTTAGCTCCACATATCCGGCCGATTACGAGATGGATCCAGAGATTTGTACAACAGGTAACAAAACAAAATTAGTTGAGGCCCTTAAATCTATCCCATCAGTATCGTTTGTAACTAGTATTGACAACCTGTTTTCGAGCAGTACCGATCCATATACAGGTGGCATTTATTACAATAGTGAAAAAACTACCGATGAATGGGAACGTCCGGCATCTATCGAATATATTGATATAACAACGGGACAAAGTTTTCAGCTCAATTGCGGACTACGTGTGCATGGGGGTAACTCCCGCAAACCGGGAAACAGTCCTAAACATGGATTTCGCGCATCATTCCGAAGCAACTATGGCCCATCGAAACTAAACTTTAATGTGTTTGACGAGAAGAGCGCGACCAACGAATTTAACAACCTCGTGTTTCGTGCCGGATATAACTATTCGTGGATAAAGAACGCCCCGGTACAATGCGATGGAGCAGACTACCTGAAAGATCCGTTTGCAAAAAATACCCAACTCGACATGGACAGGGTGGCTGCTCACAATAAGTTTGTTCATTTGTATATTAATGGCCTGTATTGGGGGTTGTACAATATATCCGAAAAATTGAATAACGATTTTATGGAAGCCTATATGGGAGGAAATGAAGAAGATTATGATGTGGTTAATGACGATGGAATTAATGCAGTTACAGACGGAACCTGGACAGCATGGAAAAGTTTGCTTGATGCTACATCAGCTGGATATTCATCCATAGCTAATTACGAAAAAGTGCAAGGACGGAACGCCGATGGCAGCATAAACACATCCTATTCAAACCTATTAGATGTTCGTAATTTTATCGATTATATGATTATTAATTATTACATGGGTAATAAAGACTGGGATAAAAATAACTGGTTTGCTGGTCGTAACAGGGTTACAAACGAATATGGGTTTCGCTTTTACTGCTGGGATACCGAGACTTCATTGTTAGACTTGAATGAAAACCTTTTGAGTATGAACAACAGCAGTAATCCAACCGGCATTCACAACAAACTTAAAGCCAGCGATGAATACAAATTATACTTTGCCGATCGTATTCAAAAACATCTCTTCAACGGTGGCGCTTTAACCCCAACATCGGCAACAGATCGTTACATGAAAATGGCCACCAAAATTGAAAAAGCTATTTGGGGCGAGTCGGCTCGCTGGGGCGATTACCGCAGAGATGTTGAGCCAAACATGTATTCTTCATCTGATTATGAGCTTTACAACCCCGATGAACATTGGACGCCCAATGTCAACTATATGCAAAACACCTATTTCCCTCAGCGAACCGATATTGTTTTGGAGCAATTTAAAAATGCTGGTTTATTCCCCGATATCGACGCCCCAACATTCAGCCATTACGGAGGCGATATTACCGAAAGTGTAAGTGTTTCAATATCATCGACCGAAGGAACCATTTATTACACAACCAACGACAGCGACCCCCGTTTAATTGGAGGCTCCATTGCTGTTGGAACGTCATCGGAATACAGTCAGCCTTTGATAATAACGCAAGATACTGTTATTAAAGCAAGGGTAAAAAGTGGTAGCGATTGGTCGCCAATTGTAAGAGTTAAGTTCGATTGCAAAAATGGAGGTACAATATCGGTACAACAACAAATATATGTAAGCAACAGCGTTATTGAATCAAGTGCTTATCCGAATCCGTTCAGCGTAAGTACCACTATCGCATGGTATCAGCCCGAAGAAGGCCCGGTGACGGTTAGTATTGTTAATATTGATGGGCGAGTTATTGATGAGCTATATTATGGAACGCAGAATGCAGGAAGAAATTTTGTAGAATGGGCACCCGTAAATGTAACCGAAGGCATATATTTTTATCAGATACAATATAATAGCAAGATTATATCTGATAAGATTTTATATAAACCATGATTTTTAAATTTTTTCATTTTTTACACCCGAAGCATAATAAAGTTTCGGGTGTAATTATTAATAATTATGCTATTTATAAAAATAATAACAGTATTATGTGAATGATATATGATATTTGAAAATATTATTTCTTCATAGCCTTACTAACAATTGTTTTTCCAATTGAATCTTTTACCTGTATTAAATATAATCCTTGAGGTAATGATTCAGTAAGTACTAAATGATGATCAGAGGTAATATGTTCATAAATACATTTTTTGCCATTAGCATCAAATATTTCAATAATGCTATTCTCAATGCCTTTTACTAATAAATAATCAGAGAATGGAATAGGGTAAATCATTAAATAATCGTCAGTTTTTGCATCTCTATTATTTGTTTGAGTAAAATGAGAATAGGCAAAGGAACCTAATGAAGCTGATTGCCATGAGGATCCGTCCCAACTATAAGCATCTATAAGTGTTATCATGGTATTAAAATAAACTCCGTTAATTATTGGTTCGTCGTAAGGAATAATTAGTTTTTCGGCAGTATAAAGGTTATTGTAGTGATAAACTTCTTTTAAGTTGTTAATCCATACATTAAACTGCGAATCGTTATTATCCATGTCAATAAATTGGGTAATATTGCCATAAGAGTCATATTCATATATCTCTTTATCGTAATAGTCCCATTTTTGAGTGTTATTATTCCACTCCCATTCGGTGTAAGTTAAAATACGGCCATCGGTATTTAAATCGTGTAGTTCTTTAGTGAAATTAACCCAGCTCGATAGTGCTTGATTCCAATATTTCGATAGATATGAAAATTTAAGACCATCGGTGCTATATATTGATGAGTCTTTAAAAACGTATTCCCATTGGTCATTCATTTCGTTCCATTCGAAATAACAATATTTCGCCCATGAATCTTCTGTTTTATATTCTTCTTTATCGAAATACAACCATTCGTCAAGCAGGAAATCCCAAACCCATGAAGTAAAAGTTTTTAATGTGTTTGAGTTATCATATTCATATAGATTTTTTTCAACATTATCCCATGTGTTTGTTTCGGTATTCCATTCGTAAAAATAAAGCTCATTAATGGCTCCCTTGTCGTTATATGTGTATATCTCTTTTGTTTCAGGCTTCCAGCTTTCATTATTCGATAAGCGGCTGAAAATTTCAACAGTGGTTAATTCATTTTTTTCGTTAAAAGAGAATTTACGCATTAGGGTATCAATCCATGTTGATTCGGAATAATTGGCATAAATTTTCGAATCCAGAATGCTGTTATTGTAGTTTGTCGTAATTCTATTGCTGTAACGATAAGTTGGAGACAGACATTGCCAGTAACTTAGTGTGGCCGAAGTTACTAGCCCTTCATTATTGTAAGTATATTCTTCTTTTTCGGTGTTTACCAATGCTGACGATACATAATCTTTCCACTCCATTCCATCTAACGACATAAAAGTATTATCAGGGATAGAACTTTGTCCCAACGTTATGTTTTGTCCTATTAAGAGTAAACAAATTAATATGTAATACTCTTTAAGAGTCATCGCGTTTAGTTTATGTCGATAATATAAGCTAAAGATATACTCCAAAAGCCCGATTTGTCGTAGTAATACGCAGGATCGAGTGATTTTGGAAAATGAAAAGAGTATGACACTTCAAAGTCGAATTGACGGTAAGAAACACTTAATGGTAATGATATTTGTGTGTTTAACAAACCAAACTCTTCTTTTTGTATATAGTTTGGTTCGTAAAAAGGATCATTAACCATATAGGCATTTAGGTCATATTCGACCATGTCTGCACCATAAAACCACGATAATTGAGGCTCAAACTGAATTCTATCGTAAGTGCCCAGCGATAATAATTTTATTTTTGAGAAAACGTCGAATGAAAGTAAGTTTCCAAACTCATTACCCAGTAACATGGTATAATCAAAACGACCTCCTATTATTTTGTTTTTCAGAGTAAATCCGACATTAATATCCGAATTATAAGTAGGTTCAAAATCGGTTCCCATGTTCACATAAATATAACGGTCGTAGGCTAATCTATAATTGAGATACTTGAACTTTTTTAAGGTATTGGCATATCCGGCCGAAACAACAACTGATCGGAAACCCGGATCGAGATGGCTGTATTGAACGCCGGAAGCCCCAAAATAAAGTCCATTTGAAATAAAATAATACATCTGACCAGATATATTATATTCGTTATCGCCTACCTGCCGCCCTGCATAATAGGTAGCGCTGTTAAATGTCGAAACGAAATAGAGAAAATGATATTTGGTATTACCATCGAACAGTTCATATAAATCAACTTCCTCGAAAAATAAATCATTCAGCACCGAGTCTACAACTTCATCATTTTGCGCTCGGATTGTTAATGAAACAACCAGTGCAAATGCAATAAAAAAAGAGATTCTTTTCGATATGAATTCGTTGCTTAACCCGGAAAATAAATTTTGGATGGCTTTAATGTACCTTCTATTTATATATGAACTTATTTGATGCATAATGATACGTGTTAGATAAGCGGTGATATTATATCAAAAATAAGAGGAGCCTGAAAACAGGCTCTCTGCTTATTATTTGTTACCTCCCTGACCAGTTCCGGTTTCGGATCCACTACCAGTTCCGGTTCCAGATCCACTACCGCTTCTTACGCGTTTTTTCATTGCATTTTTTTGAGAGTCAGTTAATGTTTCACGAAATGCTTCGCGATGTGCTTTCATTGCCTGGCGATTGTTTTTTAACATCTCTTTTTGCTCAGCACTCATAGTTGCTCTAAATGCCTGACGTTTTTGAGCTTTTGTCATTTCCTGGTTACTTAAAATAGCTTTTTGCTCTTCGGTAAGTGAGTTTTTAAACTGGTTGCGTGTTTGTTTTGTTTCTTGTTTTCTTTCCTGCAACATAGCTTTTTGTTCCTCAGTGAGGTTTTGGCGTAGACGTTCCCTTGTTTGTGTTTCGGTACGGGTTTGTAATGGCTCTTCTGTTGTGGTTGTTTCTTGTGCGAAAGTAACAGGAGCAAATAATAACAACATTACTAATGTTCCTAATAAATTTTTAACTAGTGTTTTCATGTTTCAAATATTTAAGAGTTTAACTTGTGTTAATAATCACTTTTCGATTATATACCGCACAAGTAAAAAACTACCCTACCTTAAAAATTATTTTTTTATTTTTTTAAAAACTTATTACAGTAAAAAAGGTTGTAAATAATGGCATTCCACCTTGTCCGGCTAAAAATGATTTTTCACTGTCAATAGTAATGTTTCTTAAATATAATGATGATTCGTTTGTTTGGTTAAAAATATTATATGCCGAAACACCCGATTCAATTTTCCAGAATCCAATATTTGAGGTAAAAGACACCATTAAATCAGTTCTCATGTAATTTGTATTGATTGAAATAATATTCGAATTTAGTTTTGATGGGGATCCATACACAAATGTTGCACCTATTTTTACCGGATTTAAGTTAAATAAAGCTGTCGATTTTAACTCATGTAGCCTGCTGTACCACGATGGCTGGTAATATGTTTCATTTTCGTATTTTTCCTTAGTATCGTTATATGTGTATGATTGTAAAAAAAGGTGTTTTCCCAGTTCCTTTTTTACAGTAACATCAGCTCCTGTGGTAGTTGAGCGCCCTTTTTCAAAAATGTACGATGTGGTGTTGTTACGAAAACGAGCTAAACCTTCAACACTCTTTTGATAAATCTCTGTATTAATGCCCCATCCGTTTTTCGAAAAGTTCCATCCTCCGGTAATAATATTCGAAAGTAAATAGTTTCCTTTTTTATTGAAACCTTGCCATATAAATTCGCAATTTTTATTTTGTTCAATTATAGGTACAAATGTAAGATACTGTTGGTGAATACCCCAGCTGAAATTTAATTGTGTTGTTGATGTTACCTGAATAGTTCCTTTTATTCGGGGGAATACAAATAGTTGTTTTAAATCATGATGATAATCAAAACGAAAACCAATATCCATTAACAATTTTTTATTTGCATAAATATGATTTCTGATATAAGCAGATGTTTGAATCATATCCATCTTCGAAGTAATAGCTGTATCGTTTAGTGGCACATCAATTACCGGACTAATAACCTGAATAGAAGCACCTGCTTCAACAAACTGTTTCGAATTCATTGAAAATCTGTTTTCAACTGATAACTTATTGTCCCATATTTTTTGATAACTTATTGTGCCAGGTAGCACCAGCGAGCTGTCAATTTCTTTGTTAATTTCGGCATTTGAAGTTGAGAAATTAATATTTGTATTAACTCCGTTTTTCCATATACGGTTAAATAAAACAGAAGCACCTACTTGGTGTCTTTTTTCTGTTTCGGTTAAATGAGAGTCTTTGTTTATTTCAGAGATAAACTCATTATTACTTTCGGCTTCACTGCTATATAATGAGATGAAATATTGATCGCCGTTAAAATTATTACCCGAATATTTTACATTAAAATCATAATACTTACTTTTATATGGTATCCATGTGTCAATCTTATCTGATGATTGTAACTGTGATGATTTTGCAAAATAATTAAAGTAACCGGGAAACCAGGTAGTGCGTCCGGCAACAGCAACTGATGATCTGTTTCCGGCAGGACATGAGATCATTGCGTTGATAGCTGTCGCATCCATTCCTATTTTAATTTCAGGGTTTGAAACATTACCTTCTTTTCCTGTCAGCATTATAATTCCACCTACTCTATTTCCGAAGTTTGAGCCAAAAGCACCTTTGTTAATTATCACATCCTTAACCATAAATGGGTTAACTGGATAAATAAGTTCCGACATTTGAGGATATGTGTAGATGCTTATTCCATCGAAAATAATTTGATTATGGCCAGGGTAACTTCCCCAAATTGAATGTGAGCCATAGCCTGTTGATGCAGTTTGAACTCCTGCCTGCAGGTCAATAATTTGTTTTATTCCAATATTTGCACCTCCTGGAAGATATGCTGTTATTTTGGGGTTCATTCTCGACTGGCCGCTACTCATTCCAAGTTGAGTTCCAAATTCTTTCTTTTTACCCGATATTAAAGCCTCATTTAAAAAATTTACAACAGGTTTTAATTCACAGTTAAAATTATTTCGGGCTACAATTGTAGTGTCATAATATTGATACCCTAGGTGAGATACCTCAATTTTTAAAAACTCTTCATAAAACGCAATAAATGAGAATCGTCCATTAACATCTGTAATGCGGTATTCGCCGTTAATAATTACAGTGCTGTACGGCAATGATTCACCTGTTTTTGAGTCTTTTATTAAGCCATTAAACAATATGGTGCTAATAATTGGAATGTCAATTTTGGAGTCATCTTTATAAATTATGTATACTCCGTTGTTAAGCTCAAAATCGTAAGGAATTTCGGCTAATAATTCTTGTAAAAGATTGCTTAATTCTTGAAAATGACCTTTTAAAGATACTTTATAACTCGATAGTTCAGAGTCGTTATATGAAAGTTGTAAGTCATATTTATCGCGCAACTGATTGAGAGTTTTACTAATACTCTGATTTTTAATGTCGATATCAAAACTGTTGTTTTGAGATATTATTTCGAACTGAAAAGCATAAAAAATGAGTATAATAGTAATAAATTTATTTATCATAATACAGGTGGTATTTTCCTTTTTCTGTTCTATTAAATTTAAAACCAAAAGGCTTACACACCAAATTTAAAATGTTTTCGAAAGAATGGTTCTTTTTAAAAAAACCTGAATATTTAAGATTATTAAGTTGAATATCAGAATCAAATTCAAATTCTACGTTAAATTGCAATTCTAAATCATCAAAAACCTGACTTAAAGGAGATGATTCGTAATAAAATTCTGAGGCTATCCAAGCGTTTATCTCTTTCTCATTTTCAAAACTATTTTTTGTCAGTTTCTTGTTTTCTTGCAGTTCTGCTTTTTCGTTTGGTAACAAAATTATTTCGTCAAGTTTGCCGGAAACTTTTACTTTACCGGTAATACATGCCACCTCAATATTGCCTTCTCTTGAGTATACATTAAATGAGGTGCCTAAGACTTGAGTTTTTATTTCATCTGAATAAACAGTAAAACGCTCTCCCTTTTTAACTTTAAAAAAGCCTTCTCCATTTAATTTAACATTTCGTTCTATCCACCACCAATAAGGCTGGTAGTTCAAATTCGATAATGCATTTAAACTTACTTCTGATCCATCGGGTAATAAAACATTGGCATGTTCTCCTTTTATAGTTGTAATAGTTTCGCTATAAAAACGCATGAACAATCCGGTTCCAATTAGTAACATTAAAGTTGCTGCAATTGCGTAACGAAATGTTAAATTTTGAAATGCAAAAAATGGAATTAGTTGTTTTTTGGGTTTTTCCATTTTTGATTCAATTTCTTTCCAAACCTCATGCTTACTTTTTGAATAGGTTGGATAAATATTGCTATAAACACTTAAGCATTTCTCAAATTGAATGTTGTTTTTATCATTTAAAGCCATGATGTTTAATTTATAACTTTACAATAACATTTTTCTAAAATAATCGAGTGCTAAACTCATTCTTTTCTCAACAGCTTTAACGCTAATTCCTAAATTTTGAGCAATTTCACTATATTTTAATCCATCAACACGGTTTAATAAAAAAACAATTCGTTGTTTTTCGTTTAGCTCACTTAAAGCATGTTCGTATTTATTATTTATTTCCTTATATGTCATTTCATCTTCAGGTGTAGTATCAACATTTTCAAGTTTAATTGCATTTCGAAAATTTTGCCCGTATTTTATTCTTCGGTGGGCACTAATAAATAAGTCGTTAGCAATTTTAATTAATAGTCCCATTTCTTTTTTTTCAAAAACGTCAATTTTCTTTTCCCATATTTTCATAAATGTTTCCTGTGTAATATCGGTAGCTAATTCGCTATCGCCACACCTGTAATAAATATAATTGCGCAATGCATCAAAATACTTGTCAAATAGCTTTTTGAAGCTGTATTCATTAAGTACTGGCATAATAATGATTTTTTATTTGCCTTTCATTTATACACCGTATAAGATAAAAAATACCCTACCAAAAAAATGATAAAAGTTAATTTTTTTTTATAATCTTCTGTTTTATATATAAGGAGATGGGAGAAGTGTTTTTTGTCTCAGAAAATATTAATATATTGTTTAAAGTAAATAAATGTATAATAAACCCTTAACTTTTAATCCTTAATTGAACATGGTTACAAAGTCATGTTATACTACGTTATTGGATCCGTACCGGGCAGGTATTGAGATAGGTGAGCAATTAGAAGAACTCCAACCCGAAGTAATTTTTTTATTTGCTTCTATTCATTATAAAGGCTCTGTTGAGCTTACTGAAGCTATTTACGAGGTGTTAAATAATGAAAAACTAATAATTATTGGAAATACCGGTGATGGCATTTATGAAACTAATAATATCGAAAATATTGGAGTTTCGGCTTTGGGAATTAATTCGAATGGTACAATAATATGGAATATTGCATTAAAAACAGGTATTGAACAATATCCATATAAAACAGCAAAAGAGTGTCTTTTTGAACTTCAAAAAATGGAGTTGGAACCACCAAAATTCTATTTTGTAGCATCTGATTTCAGAACCGATGGTTCCCAGTTAATTAATGGTATATCTGATTTTACAGATGTACCTGTTATAGGAGGATTGGCTGCTGATGATTATTCGTTGAAAGGTTCTTTTGTGTATGTTAATAAACAGGTTTGTTCTGATACAATTGCGATATTAAGTGCTCAAGGTGATTTTAATATTGATATAAGTGTTTCGCAAAAAATGCATGAGGTTGGTAAAATGGGTCAAATTACAAAAGTGGAAGGGACAAATATTATAGGTATAGATAATATGCCAGCTATGGATTTTGTTGAGCGGGAGATTGGAAAGCCAATAGGAACTGTTGATGAAGGTATTGTTGCTTTTAAATTGTCGGAAAGTCCTGAAGCAAATGAATATCATATTCATTCGCTTTTTTTGCCCGAAAACCAGTTTAATAAGAGTGTGCATTTATATGGGAGTGTAAAAAAAGGTATTTATACTAAGGTTTGTCTGGCTCAAACTCAAACAATTATTGATGATGTAAAAAAAATAAGTCAACATATTCATCAACTTCCTTTTGAGCCTAAAGCATCTATTATTGTGAGTTGCGCTGGGCGTAAGCGAGTACTTCAGTCTAAAATTATAGAAGAAATGCGGGCTATAACAAGTGTAAACCACGAGTTAAAATCAATTGTTGGTTTTCCTTCATTTGGTGAATTTGGTCCGTTAAAGCAAAATGAGTCATATTCTAAAAATTATTTTCATAATATGACATTTATTATTTTAACAATCGGTGATTAAGTAAATAGAATGGAAATGAAAATAGATTTTCTAAGTCTTTCTGATGATTGCCCTGTTGGTTTTGAAAAAAAAATGCTTGTTAAAAAAGACATGCTGGCTCATACAATTGTACTTTTTGCTGATTCATTGGAACAGGTATATGATACACTTGGGGATTTAAAAAGCAGAGTTCAAGGAATAATTGTTACGGTTGAGCAATATTTTGGTATTGTACCTGTTACTGATAAACTATTTCATTTAACTATAACATCAAATTATATCTCCAATGTGGTATCTGTTGCATCTTCATTTGCATTACTTATCGAAGATAGGATAGCTTTATTGGATCAATATAATATTATATCGTCCGATAAACAACGGTTGGATTTACATCAGATGCAATTAAGGGAGAATTATAATTCTGCAATTCAGCGTCTTGAGGTGCAAATTGAGAGTTTAAGAGAAGAGGTTAACCGAAGAGAAAAGGTAGAGTTAGAATTGCATCGTCAAAATGCTGAGTATATTAAGATTAATAATAAATTAAGAGTTTATCAGGAGGAATTGGTTGCTAAATCGCAGCAGCTTATAGAGAGTAATAAGGAGCTTATTGAGTCACGATTAAAAGCAGAGGAGAGTAATCAGTTAAAAACTGAATTTATCAGAAATATGTCGCATGAAATTCGCACACCATTAAATAGTATAATTGGTTTTTCAGAATTGATTTCTGATGGTAGTATATCTCAAACGGAGAAAGGAAATTTTGTTAAAATATTAATAAATAGTGGCGCTCAATTGACTCGCATTGTTGAAGATATTTTGGAAATATCAAGCTTAGGAACTAAACAACAAAAAATTGATGAGAAAATTATATCTATAAATAATTTGCTCGATGAACAATATGCAATATTTGATTTGATTGCTAAAGAAAGAAATGTTGAACTGATTTTAAAAAAAGGATTGCCTAATAATTTGAGTAATATATTTTCAGATGAATATAAACTTTTGAGAATTATTAATAATTTAATTGAAAATGCTTTGAAGTTTACTAACGAAGGATTTATTGAGTTTGGATATGTTGTTAAAAATAGATCCAAAGTATCAAGTGATGAGGTTATTGAATTTTACATTAAAGACTCTGGAATTGGTATTGAACATTCTCAGTTTAATCGCATTTTTGATCGTTTTTCTCAAGCTGATAAAGATATATCACGAAAGGTTGGAGGATTAGGGCTTGGATTGTCAATTGCAAAAGAAAATGCTGAATTATTGGGTGGTAATATTACTTTAGAATCAGTAAAAGGCATTGGAACAACATTTTATTTCACAATGCCTTTTAGGCCTGCACTAATAAAAACATCCAATTAGAAAAGTTGGGTGTTTTGTATTATTTGAGGCTCTTCTGTATTTTTTTTAAGTAAGTAATCCGGCTTTTAAAAGTTTAATTTCTTTATCGGTTAAATAACGCCAGCGACCTCGCGGGAGAGCTTTTTTTGTTAGTCCTGCAAAATATACCCGATCGAGCTTTTCAACTCTATAGCCTAAATGTTCAAATATACGACGAACAATTCGGTTTCGGCCAGAATGAATTTCAATGCCAATTTCGTTTTTACGTCCTTCAACGTAACTTATCGCATCGGCCTTAATGGTGCCATCATCGAGTGTAATACCTGTTTGAATATCATCGAGATGTTTTTTTGTTACCTGTTTATCGAGAAAAACATGGTATATTTTTTTTACATTATATTTTGGGTGTGTAAGTTTTTTTGATAGGTCTCCATCGTTGGTTAACAAGAGTACTCCAGTTGTGTTTTTATCCAGACGGCCTACCGGATATATTCGTTCATCGCAAGCATTATGTACAATATCCATTACAGTAAGTTTGGCATGTGGATCTTTTAGAGTGGTTACTACGTCTTTAGGTTTATTTAATAAAACATAAACCAATAGTTCGCTCGATAATCGTTTGCCATTATAAATTATTTCGTCACTTTTGTTAACAGTAACGCCCATTTCAGTAATAACTTTGCCATTTACAGTTATTTGGCCTTCCTGAATTAACTTATCTGCTTCACGTCGGCTGCAAACGCCGGCATTCGCAATGAATTTGTTTAAACGAATTCCCTCTTTTTCAATTCGTTCGTGTTTTGTTAATCCGTTTCGTTTTCGAATGTCAGATGTTTGTATGTTTTTTTTACCCGAATTACTAGCTGTTTTATTATCAGCCTGGTTATTCGAAGATTTATTAGTACGGGAAAAATCTCGTTTTTCTCTATTTTCTCTATATCCCATTATTACTTGTTAAATATTTGTCAAAGTTCATAAATTCGTCTGAATATTCTTTCATTTTTGTTTAATTTGGGCGAAGTTTTTTTAAAACACGCAGGATACTGCACTCTTTAACGTCTTTAATAATCAGAAAATATGACTTTAATAAAATCTATATCAGGTATTCGAGGTACAATTGGTGGCGAACCAGGTGACGGACTAAGTCCGTTGGATGTGGTTAAATTTACAGCTGCTTATGGTTATTGGTTAAAAAATCAATCGGGAAAAAATCGGTTGAAGGTGGTTGTTGGTCGCGATGCTCGTATTTCGGGTGATATGGTAAAAAATCTGGTGCTTGGAACCCTTCAGGGTTTGGGAATTGATGTCGTTCATATTGGGTTGGCAACAACTCCAACTACCGAAATTGCTGTAACTGAAGAGAATGCTGATGGAGGTTTGATTTTAACGGCCAGTCATAATCCAAAACAATGGAACGCCTTAAAGCTGTTGAATGAGCGTGGTGAGTTCCTATCTGCAAAAGATGGTGAAGAGGTGTTGAAAATTGCCGATGACGAGTCTTTTGTGTTTGTTGGCGTTGATGATTTGGGACATGTTGTTGAAAAAACAGACTATAATGAAATTCATATTCAAAAGGTTTTGGATTTGAAACTTGTTGATGTTGATGTAATTAGAAAAGCCAATTTTAAAGTTGCTATTGATTGTGTGAACTCTGTTGGTGGCATAGTTATTCCTCAATTATTAAAAGCTCTTGGCGTTGCTGAAGTTATTGAATTGTATACAACACCAAACGGGCAGTTTCCTCATAATCCGGAACCACTTCCTGAGCATTTGACTGAAATATCTGCTTTAATAAAAGATAAAAAGGCCGATGTTGGTTTTGTTGTTGACCCCGATGTTGATCGTTTGGCAATAATAAATGAAGATGGCACTATGTTTGGCGAAGAGTACACTTTAGTTGCTGTTGCCGATTATGTTTTGAACCACACAAAAGGAAATACTGTTTCCAATCTTTCATCTTCAAGGGCATTGGCCGATGTAACGGTTACGCATGGCGGAATCTATCAACCCGGAGCAGTGGGAGAGGTGAATGTGGTAACAAAAATGAAAGAGATTGGTGCTGTTATTGGAGGTGAAGGAAACGGAGGTGTTATTTATCCCGAATCGCATTACGGTCGTGATGCTTTGGTGGGTATTGGATTGTTCCTGACTCATCTGGCTAAAAAAGGTCAAAAATGTTCAGATTTGCGTAAGAGTTACCCATCATACTTCATGTCGAAAAATAAAATTGAATTAACACCGTTAATTGATACAGATGCTATTTTAAAGACCATGAAAGAGAAGTATCAGCACGAGAAAGTGACCGATATTGATGGTGTGAAAATTGACTTTGCTGAAAGTTGGGTGCATTTGCGCAAGTCGAATACAGAGCCAATTATTCGTATCTACTCCGAGGCGAAATCGCCTCAGCAGGCCGATCGGCTTGCAAAAGATATGATTGAGGTAATTAAAAAAATAGCTAATATTTAATTATATAATAATGCAGGTTTTCAAAAAGCGTTTGTTTCTTATTTTGGGTGGCTTTGTGGTATTGGTTGTAGGATTTGTTTATTTTGGAGGTGGTTCAAAAGAAAGTCAGCAAATAATCACCTACAAGGTAACAAAAGGTCAGTTTAAAGCACAAATTTATTCGACAGGTCAGTTGCAAGCTGAAAAATCAGTGCCAATTGATGTTCCGGGGGAGCTTTCAAGTCGAAACATGCGTATTTACGAAATAAAGATTTCAAAGCTTATTGATGAAGGAACAGTTGTGGATAGTGGCGATTTTGTTGCCATGCTCGACCATAGTGGTGTAGAGGAGTTACTTGCTACAAATAAAGATGAATTGGAAACCAATCTTCGTAGTTTTGAAGATGCTAAAATTGATACCAATATAAACCTGAGTAATTTACGTGATGGATTATTGAATTCAAAGGTTGATGTTGAAGAGAAGCAACTTATTTTGGAACAGTCGCAATACGAATCTCCGGCTGTTGTTCGTCAGGCTAAATTAGATTTAGAAAGGGCAAAACGAAATTTGGAGCAGGAAGATCGTAATTACGAATTGAAACGTAGGCAGGAAGCTTTTAAAGTTCAGCGGGCTTATCAAGAGGTTTCGCGCCAACAAGAGAAAGTTGAGGAAATTGAGAAACTACTCGATAAAATGGAGGTTAGAGCTCCTCAGTCGGGCATGGTGATTTATGATACTGACCGTTTTGGAAATAAAATTAAGGTAGGGTCTACGGTTTCAACCTGGCGACCTACTTTTGCTACACTTCCCGATTTAACATCGATGATATCAAAAACCTTTATTAATGAAATTGATATTTCACGTGTAAAAGTAGGACAGATTGTTCAGGTGGGAATTGATGCTTTCCCTGATAAGGTATTTGATGGTATTGTTCGCGATGTTGCAAATATTGGGCAGGTTTTGCCGGGAGGCGATTCAAAGGTGTTCGAGGTAACCATAAAACTCAATGGTTCCGATCCGGAACTTAAACCGGCTATGACAACCAGTAATGCTATTACTGTTGATGTTTTAGATACTGTTTTGTTTGTGCCTCTCGAAACGGTTCATCAGAACGATAGTTTGCAGTTTGTTTATGTAAAAGATGGTGGTAGTTTTTATAAGCAAATTATTGATGCGGGCTCAATAAATGAGAATTACGTAGTTATTAACAAAGGGATAAGCGAGGGCGATGTATTGTTGCTATCGATGCCCGATATAGAAGATGAGATGGATTTAAAAGGGATTGGAATTTATGAGATACAAAAACAACGTAAAGAACAGCTCGAAAAGGAGCAAAAAGAGAAACTAGATAAAGATACTATAGAGGTAGATAAAGATAAGCCTACTGAAGGTGATAAATCAGAGGAAGGTAAAAAAAGAAGAATGCCTGAAGGTGTATTAAAACAATAAATTATCACAGAATGACTGGAAAAATTAAATATCTGTTCCGACGATATGCTCACGATGTGGTAATTGCCGTAGAAGCTATACTGGCAAATAAGGTTAAGTCGCTTCTTACAGCTTTGGGTATAATGTTTGGAGTAGCCGCTGTAATAAGTATGCTTGCTATTGGTAAGGGTGCTCAACAGGAGGTTTTAGAGCAAATTAAGCTGGTTGGGGTTAATAATATTATCGTAACCCCAACAGACATTTCTGTCTCAGAAGATGAAAGTGGAAATAATGCTGGTTCGGGAAGTGATAATTCTAATAAGCGTTTTTCTAAGGGTTTGACCATTTTAGATGCTGATGCAATTAAGGAAGTGTTACCGGTGGTATCTAAAATCAGTCCGGTTATTTCGTTTAATTATCCGGCTATTTTAAATGGTAAAAGTTATCCTGTTGTATTGGAAGGTGTTTCATCCGACTATTTTGATCTTTTAAATATCAACCTGATTCGGGGTGAAGTTTTTTCGGTGGAACAAAACGATTTGGGTTTGCCCGTTTGTATAATTGGCGATAACATTCGCGACCGTTTTTTCAATCAGGATGATCCCATTGGTAAGTACATTAAATGCGGTCAAAACTGGTTAAGGGTGATTGGCGTTATCGAAAAGCGCGATTTTACTTCAAGTGCTTCCGATGAGATGGGGATAAGTAGTAGTGATAACAAGATTTTTATTCCTGTAAAAACCATCCTGATGAGGTTTAAAGATCGCGGGAAGATAAATGCAGAGTTGCTTGAACAGATGTCCCGTGGCGGACAGCGTTTTATGAGTTCGGGTTCGCAAGGTGAAGATGCTTCTTCGGCACGCGGAAAATTAAATAATCAGCTCGATAAGATTATTGTGCAGGTGAAGGAGACAGAGTATTTGAGTTCATCTGCCGAAGTAATAAAAAGATTGTTATTAAGACGACATTCCGAAATTTATGATTTTGAAGTTACGGTGCCAGAATTACTACTTAAACAGCAACAAAAAACCAACGATATTTTTAACATCGTACTTGGGGCAATTGCAAGTATTTCGCTTGTTGTTGGCGGCATCGGTATAATGAATATAATGCTGGCCTCGGTTTGGGAACGTATTCGAGAAATTGGCACCCGACAGGCAATAGGTGCATCGCGAAAAGATATTGTTGTTCAGTTTTTGGCCGAATCTACATTAATAAGTATCTCTGGTGGTATTATTGGAATTATTATGGGTGTTTTGCTTGCTCATTTAATCCATATAATGTCCGATATTAAAACCATTGTATCTCTTTTTTCAGTAATTGTAGCTTTTGGCGTTTCGGCCTCGGTGGGGGTTGTTTTTGGTTACATTCCTGCCAAACGAGCTGCTAATCAGGATCCTGTTGAATCATTAAGACATTAAATACTATTATGGTTTTATTAAAAAGAATTTTTGTTGCAATATTATTATTTATTGGTATATCTATTTTTCTGATAGGACAAGAGAAAGAAGCACAGGTGCTGAATATGGATATGAAACAGGCTATTGCATTAGCACAGTCTCAATCTATTCGGAGTTTGATAAATAAGAATAATTTCTTAAGTGCATATTGGGCAAATAAAAGTTATAAGGGAAGCAAATTGCCGGGAATTGATTTAGATGTAAACCCTCTTTCATATAGTAATAATTATTTTTTTGATGAGAGTAATGAAGAGTTTAAATATAGACAAAGCTTAAATTCTACAGGCGAAATATCAATAAGTCAGAATTTAGTGCTTACCGGAGGTGTTTTAGGTATTGGTTCAAATCTTACCAGATATCAGTCGTTTGAAAAAAGAGGATGGGAAAGTTTTCAAACAAATCCTATTAATATGTTTTTGCGACAGCCTTTAAATGGATACAATACTTTTAGGTGGGATTCAAAAATTGAACCATTAAAATTTGAGATAGCCAAGCGTGAATTTATTCAATCTTTAGAGGATATTTCTGTAACTGCGATTCGTTATTTTTTTAATCAGGTATCTGACGAAATAAATTTAAAAATTGCTCAAACTAATTATAGTAATGCTGATACATTATATCGTATAGCAAAAGGTCGTTTTGAAATAGGAACAGTTACTCAGGATGAAATGCTTGATCTTGAGTTAGGATTGTTAAATTCAAAAATAAACATCGTTAAAGCTGAACTGAATCTCAAGCAGTCTCAGATATTGCTTAATAGTTTTTTAGGTTTAGATGAAACGGTTGTAGTTAATTGTATTATTCCTGATGAAATACCAAATTTTGATATTGAGTTGGATAAAGTGTTAAACTTAGCATTAGAAAATAATCCTGAGATATTAGAATTTGAGCGACAGCTTTTATCTGCTCAAAGAAATGTGGTATCAACAAAAGCAGGAAGTGGCTTGAAAGCACAATTAAATGCTTCTTATGGAATAAGTAATAGTGCTGATAATATTGCTGATGCTTATAAGCCGGAGTTTATGAAGGGTGAGTCTTTTGGACTATCTTTTACTATGCCAATACTTGATTGGGGGGAGCGAAAAGGTCAAATACAGATGTCGAAAGCTGGACTTGCTGTTGTTGAGGCTCAGGTTCGACAAGCAAGGATTGATTTTAACCAGAATGTTTTTCAGCAGGTTGCCGAGTTTAATATGCAAGATGATCAGGTTGAAATTGCTGCAAAAGCAGATACAGTTTCTGCATTAGGTTATGATGTGACTAAACAAAGATTTTTAATCGGAAAAGTTGATGTGATAAAATTAAATGCTGCAAGAAACTCCGTTGATGCAGCAAAAAGAAACTATGTTGATGCTTTATGGCGTTACTGGGATTATTTTTACGCTATTCGTCAATTAACACTTTACGATTTTGAAAGAAATCAGTCTTTAATGAAAGAACTCGACTACTTACTCGAAAAATGATGTTTACAAAACTAAATAAAAAAGTCCTGTGGATAATAGGGGCAGCTTGTGTTGTCCTGTTTGTTTTAATGTATTTACTTCCCACAACTATCGAAGAAGGTGGTGATGTTGTTGAATGTGAACAAGGGTTGTTTGAAACAACCGTAACCACTATTGGCCAAATTGAGGCTACCGAAACCATCGATATTACTATTCCTGATGCACTTCGCGATCGAAGAACCCGAATATGGGGAATAAAAATTGTTGATATGGTAGCCGAAGGTACGAAGGTGAAGAAAGGTGATTTTGTTGCATCACTCGATCCTACCGAGGTTGATAGTGAACTTAAAAGTGTTCTGGAGCAGTTGGATCAGTTACAAAATTCTTTTGAATCAGCATGTCTTGATAGTAGTTTACGATTATCGGGCTACCGCGATGTCATATTAAGTGCAAAAGATCAACTTGCCGATAAGGAAATCAAAGTTGAACAAAGCAAATACGAATCGAAAGCTTATCAGCGACAAGCTCAAATTGAATATGAGAAAGCGTTGCGTGAAGTTGGTAAAAAAGAAAGAGATTTGACTAGGCAGAGGATAAGACTTGAAGTTGGTATTAGGCGTATTGAGGATGATATTAAGTTTAGAAATGAGCGGTTGAATAAACTTAAAGAGTTGAAAGATGGATTAAAAATATTTGCACCTTCAGATGGGATGGTGATTTATGGTAAAAATCTATGGGAGGGTGGTCGTAAATTTAAAATTGGCGATGAAGTAAATCGTTATAACCCCAATGTGGCTTCACTTCCTAATTTGAAAAGTTTAGTCTCTCAATCTTTTGTTCAGGAGGTAGATATTAAGCATGTGAAAGTTGGACAGAAAGTGAAAATTAAAGTTGATGCTTTTCCTGAGGTTTTATTTACAGGAAAGGTATTGAAAATGGCAAATATTGGTCAGAAAATTCCTGGTAAACAGATGAATGGTTTTAGTGTTACTATTGAACTTGACCCTTTTAATGAAGATCTGTTCCCCGGAATGACATCTAATAATAGTATTATTACAGGTTCGTGGGTAGATGCTTTATATATTCCCCGTGAAGCATTATTTGGAAATGATTCTTTGAAATTTGTTTATCAAAAAAGAGGTTTCTCTATTACTAAACAAATAGTTGTTACTGGAGGTGAAAATGAAACTTATTTTCGTATAGTTAAAGGATTAAACAAAGGGGATCGGTTATTACTCAATAAGCCAGCTGATATTTCTGATATTGAAACAAATGAGTTGTAATTTTATAACGTGGATGTGTAGTGTTTTTATTGTATTATGTTGATTAAACATTAATTAACCTTTTTTCAACTAAAGAGAATATTTTATCTGGACGATCTTTTTTATATTTACGACACAAAAAATTGACTTACTGAAAGTAAGGTTTTTTTTGTGTCTTTTTTTTATATTGATTTAGATGATAGCTATATAACAAATTATAATCTTAAATTTTTTTCTTATGAAAGTGACTGTTGTTGGAGCTGGGAATGTTGGTGCTACATGTGCTGATGTTTTAGCGTATCGTGAAATCGCAAATGAAGTAATTTTAGTTGATATTAAAGAAGGTATTGCCGAAGGAAAAGCATTGGATATTTTTCAAAAAGCACCCATTACTCTTTACGACACAAAAACTACTGGTGTAAATAATGACTATTCTGCAACTAAAGATTCAGATGTTGTTGTAATTACTTCAGGATTGCCACGCAAACCCGGTATGAGTCGTGACGATTTGATTGAGACAAATGCTGGTATTGTAAAAATGGTTACTGAAAATGTTATAAAATATTCTCCAGATGCTATTATTATTGTGGTTAGTAACCCGCTAGATGTTATGACTTATCAAGCTCATATTACTGCTAATAAATCGAGAAATAAAGTAATGGGTATGGCAGGGGTGTTAGATACTGCTCGTTATAGAGCATTCCTGGCAGAAGAACTTGGCGTGTCTGTTAAAGATATTCAGGCCATGTTATTAGGTGGGCATGGCGATACTATGGTTCCACTACCACGTTATACTACAGTAGGAGGTATACCGGTAACTGAACTAATCGATGCTGAAAAATTAGATACTATTATTGATCGTACAAAGTTTGGTGGTGGTGAATTAGTGAAATTAATGGGTACTTCGGCTTGGTATGCTCCGGGTGCTGCGGCTGCTCAAATGGTTGAATCAATTGTTAGAGATCAGAAAAGAGTATTTCCGGTTTGTATTAAACTTGAAGGTGAATATGGTATTGACGATTGCTACCTGGGTGTTCCTGTTATTTTAGGTAAAAATGGGGTTGAAAAAGTTATCGAACTTAAATTGAACGATGATGAAATGGCTTTGATGCAAACAAGCCGTAAACATGTTAAAGAGGTTATGGATGTGTTAGATAACTTGAGGAAATAATCAAACTTTACATATTAATAAAAAATGCTGCTCATGTTTTGAGTGGCATTTTTTATTAATAAAATTAATGTATTAATAGTTGTTAAAAAAAATGAAATCTCATTTAAAGAGCTTATCTAAATTTAGGAAGTCACTTTTAATTGAGAACGAAATGATAGGTAATAGTACCCTTTTGAACAGAAGGGGCATCCGGATCTGCATTGAATTTTGCTTTTAAGGCTGCGGCTTTGGCCTGTTGCCATAATACTGAGTTTTGTGTTGTTGTACCTTTTAAGATGGGTGTCGCATTGACGACATTACCATTATTATCAACACTAATTTCTATTACAACAATACCTTCCTCTTGAATAGTGTAGGCTGGTTTGGGTAGTGAGCCTCGTAACGATCGTCCTGATAGGCTATACCCATTTCCGGTTGTTCCTTGTCCCGAACCTGTTCTGTTTCTCGAATTCGGATCGCCGGTAACATACCCTTGATTGCCTGTTCCTTTTGTTTCACCTTCTGATGTAGACCCCGATCCTGTATTGCTTCCAAAAGCATTTTTAACCCGGTTTTGAGCTTCGGCTTTTTGTCGGGCAAGTTCTTCTTGTCGTTTTTTTTCAGCCTCTTGTGCTTCTCTAACTTTTCGTGCCTCTTCGTCCCGTTGTTTTTTTGCCTCAATTTCCTGCTGTCTTTTTTTCTCGTTTTCGGCTTTAACTTGTGCCTCTTTTTTCTTTCTGGCCTTTAATGCAGCCGCTTCTTCAAAATCCTGAGTGTTAACATCTTCGTTATTGCTTTTCGAAGTTGCAGATTCTGATTTAGGAGGTGGGGGAGGCGTTTGTTCTGCTTGTGAAACATTTTGGGCAGCCGATTGACGAGGTTCTGTTAAGCCCATGCCGGTTTGACTATCGCCAAAGTTTACCAATAATCCCTCTTCTTCTTCAGGAATGGATTGCATACCAAACACAATTAAAAGAATAAGAATAATAGCATGGTAAACAATAGTACCAACTACACCTTGTTTTTTATAATCCTTCTCCTTCATTTTATGGTCGGGTGGCCAATATAAGTTTGTACTTATTTCGTTTTGCTATGTTCATTACTTTTACAACCTCTTTCATAGGTACTGTTTCATCAACGTGCAATGATATGTAAATGTCGGGGTTTTGACCGAGTTTTTGTTGTAATAATGTTTCAATTTCATTAAACCTCACTCGTTTCGATTCGACGTAATATCTTAAATCCTTTGTAATAGAAACGGTTGTTAATGGTTTTGCAGCAGTTTGGGTTTTACTTTGAGGTAAAAGTAATTTAATTGCTTGTGGGTGCACCAAAGTAGATGTAAGCATGAAAAATATCAGTAACAGAAAAACTAAGTCTGTCATTGACGACATGCTGAATGTTGCACTTATTTTATTTCTCGAGCGTAATGCCATATTTATGTGTTATTGTGCTGGTTCATTAAGAATATCCATAAATTCCATTGTAGTTGCCTCAATATTGAAAACAACTTTTTCAACTTTGGCAACCAACATATTGTATGCGAAATAGGCAAAGATACCTACAATTAGTCCGGCAACTGTTGTTACAAGTGCTGTGTAAATACCACCGGCCATCATACTTACCTCGATGTTATTTCCGGCAGTACTCATGCTCCAAAACGATTGTACCATGCCAATTACTGTTCCCAGAAAACCAATCATAGGAGCACCACCGGCAACAGTTGCCAGTGTAGGGAGTCCCTTTTCCAGTTTACTTATTTCGAGGTTTCCAACATTTTCGATAGCAGTGTTTACATCATTTAAAGGGCGTCCTAAACGGCTTATTCCTTTTTCAATCATTCGTGCAATAGGTGAATTTTGCGATTGACATAATGTTATTGCAGAATCTATTTTTCCATCGTGTATATAGTCTTTAATTCTATTCATAAAGTTACTATCCTCATGCGATGCTTTTTTTAATGCAAAAAAGCGTTCAATAAATATATAGCCAGATAATAAGGATAGTATTAATAATGGAATCATAATCCATCCTCCTTTAATAGCAAGCTCAATATAATTTAGGGTTTGAACTTCAGCTACTGCCTCTGCTGCGTCTGAAACTTCCTGTGTTGCTGATTGAATTAATAAAAGTATGTTCATTTTTTGTTTATTGTTTTTTGTATGTAAAAATTGTATCTAAAGTACTAAAAATGCAGTTTTATTTAAAAAATAACGAAAATTATTCTTTTTTATTTGAAGTAGCTTCTTCTTTATCTTCCTTTTTTGATGAGCCGGTAATAACAGCCCAATATTTTTTTATTAGATCGCTCCATGAATCGAATTCTTTTCGAAATGAGATGCCAATGCCCTGTTTGGTTGGTGATGTAGATGTAGCAATAATATCGTTATTTGTTCGGTGATATCCGTGTGCACTAATTGTGCCACTTTTATTTAGTTTTACATTCATTTCAAAATCGCCAATAAAATTATTGGCATTGGTTGTGGCCTGGTACTCTTCATATCCTAGATTGGTACTGATAGTAACACGGTCGTTAAATAGTTGTGTGCTTAGTGCTAAATCAATTTCTCGTTTGGTTAATTCATCACCAGGTCTGTAACTGAATCCAATATCAACATTATTGTTTATTTGCGATAGCATGTTACTAAAATGGTTCGATAATACTTCGGCAGTGGTTGTTAAATAGGCATTATTCGATGAGCTATTTGCATCCTGGCGTTGATTATCACTGGTGTAGAATTTGTTTAAGAATAAAAGCGATAACATTTGTCGGTTTAGTTCTTCTTCACTATCAATGAACGATTGGATAAGAGTTTGTGCTGAGGGTTCCAGGGTTGGTGTTTCAATTCCAAATCGTATTTTAGGGGTAGTTAGCCTGTCTGAAAGAATTACATTGCAATTGATAGGTACTCTTTTATTCCCTTCGTCACTTAAGCCAATATTAGAAAAGTTATATCCCGATCCGGTTAAATCGGAAAGACTGGCTTTTAGTTTATAAGTAGCTTTAACATTTAATAATGCATCGTATGGATCTCCATCCCACTGAACCATACTTCCCTTGTTAATAATAAACCGTTTATTCATAAGGTTTTCAAGTGAGAATAGATATTCACCCCCATCGAATTGATAATCGCCAAAAATAAGGAAATTCTCGTTTTTATCAATTTTTAGCTGCACATTACCGTTTCCTTCACCTTTTAATGCTGATCCTGTTCTGCTGTCGAAAATTATTTGTACTTGAGCATCGGGGGTTACTGTTAAGTCCATTGTCATTTCAACTCCTGATAAATCAATTTCATAAGTTTTGTTATTGATTGCTGTATTATGTTTATACTGCGTATTGTTTGAAAATGATATGAATGTATTGGTTGATGCTTCACTTGATTCTTGTAATGGGATATAAAAGCTGGTTTTGGGCATTGTTGATGCTGTGATATCGATATTTACTCCATTGGCAGTACCTGTTATTGCCATTGTTCCGGTTGAGTAAACGGTACCATAATATAGCGGATTGTTATTAGGTTTTGTATCAAGTACTAAACAATTATTCACATCTATGTTTAGATTAAAACGGAGGTTTGAAAAGGAATTGTGTTTTATGGTTCCCGAAAAAATACCTTTGTTGCCATTTTTATCTTCCATGTTCATGTTTTTGAAATAAATTTCATTTGCAGTAAGAATCACAGAATCTTTAATAAAAAATGAGGTATTTAAAAAGTTGACATCAAATTGTCCGTTATTAACATTTAATTTGCCGGTTAAAATAGGTTTATCTAATGTCCCATTTAAATTAACTGTTCCAGAACTGGTTCCTTTTAAGTTTTGCATTATGTTGGGTAGGTAATAATTCAGAAATGATATTTGTAAACTGTCAACTTCGGCATTGTATGATATTGATTTTTCTTGAGTTAAGTATTCGCCAGCACCATCGAGTTTTTTTTTGCCATTGTCGTTTACTTTTGTGTTAATAATTAGTGATTTTTTCTTATCATTCCAAAGGCTAGTGGTATTGAACTGACCAATTCGTTCGTTGTTGAAATAGAGATCATCGATTAATATATCTCCAATTATCGATGGAGTAGAGAAGTAATCTTTTATTTGAAATTCGGCATTTAAAGTTCCGGATATATTTTTTATGTTTAGGTTAAGGTTGTTAAAAGTGTTTTCCATGTTTATATTTCTAATATATCCATTCAGTCCGTCGTTTCCTGTACGGGCTAAAAATCCATCAATGGTAATTTGTTGATTGGAATGCCATATTCTGAAATTATCTACATGAAAATTGTTTTTTGAAAATGATATTTTTGTAGGTTTTATATTCCAAACTGTATCGTTAAGTATGATGTGTGACTTTTGCATTTCAATATCGATTGATTGGATAGAGTCATGTGTTGAAATGTGAGAAGTGGTAAATATTGAGCCGCTATTGGTTTTTGATCCCCAGTTATTCCAGTATATATTTGTGTTAATATCTTTGTTTGAAATGGTTTGTTGGAGTGATAAGTTTTTGAAAGACAGTGTGTTTGATGTTGATAAATTGTCGAATTGAATAAGTGATGATATCGATTCATCTCCTTTTATGGAAAATATCATGTTTTCTCCATTAATTTCTTCGAATTGTAATGACGGAATTTCTCCTTCTATTTCAAAATAGCTTGTTTTTTCATTTAATTGACCGCTAATTGTGCCAGATTTTGATATAGATATTTGGGGGTTAAACAGATTTAGTAAACTGCCAATTTCTTTTATGTCGAACAAAAAAGAAAAACTGTTATTTGAGGTTATTGTTGTGTTATTTTTTTTTGCCGATAATTCAGGTATGTATGTTGAAATGAAATTGTTTAAGCTGTTTTTTATGTTTGTAAAGTCGTATCTGCCAAGTATTTCGCCATCTATTAAACTACTTTGTAATAATAATTGTTTATTTTCCCCCATTCTTTTGGCACTTATTATTATTGAGTCAATGGAAATTGTTTTGTCTTTGTTTTTTATTGTTCCATTGTCGGCTCTTATAAAACCCGTGAGGTTAGTTATGTTGTTTGCTTCGAAATTTGAAATGATATCGATCGAAAATTCGCTATCAATTAATTGAGGGGCAATGTTTAATTTGTCGGGTTTTAAGTTGTTTATAGTTGCATAAAAATTGAAGTTTGGTGTTGTTTGACTGTAATCTATGTTGCCAGAGAATAATACTTTGCCATTTGGATCGTTTAGTTCGAACTGACCGTCAAATTTCTGATTGGCAAATAATCCGTTTATTGTTATGTTTTTGTATTGATATTTTTTAATTGTTAGTGAGTCGATGTTTCCTTTCATGTAAGCGAAGAAATCTTTTGATGATTTGTGACTTCCGCTTATTGATATTTGTGTAGATATATTTCCAATGCTTTGTTCATAATTAATCATTCGACCGATATTAAATCTGTTGGTTTTAATATTTCCGGCAAAGTTGATGCGGTTGTTTATTTGAATTCCCAGATCAGTGTGAATGTCTCCCAGGTTGGTATTGAAATCGCCGTAGGCAACAAGGTCGTTAAAAAAGCCCGATACGTTTCCTTTGAATTGTATATTGCCTAGTTTATTAAATGTATCATTTGACCATGAATACCCGGTTTGGGTTACTCTTTTAAATAAATTTGATATATCAGTTGTGTTTGATTGTAGCGATTTTATATTTAAAAATACAAATGCATCATTCATGTTTGGTAATCCAATAATGTTGAATTCTGATTCTATGCTGGAGTTGTTTCCAAATGAAATTTTTGTATCAGATGCTTTTATGTTTGATAGATTACCTTCGAAATTGCCGGATAGTACTATTGGGTATTTGATTTTTTTGTTTTCTTTTAAAAAGATGTCAATGTCTTTGTAATCGATGTGCGATGGTGATATTTGAATTGAAATATGGCTACTGTCGTTGAGTGTTTTTAAGCTGCTTATGGCATTGTATTTTGCTGATATTGAGTCAATGTTTATGGTTGATTGTTCTGTTTTAATTTTTATGTTATGTGCTATTAAGCGTTTTTTCCCAATTGCTAAACGAGCTTTTCCTTCAGTAATGTGAAGATTGGATGATTCATGAAAAGATAGATGAGTAAGAGAGAGAGAGAGAGAATCATTTTTGCAGTAATAATTATTTATTACAACATTAAATTTTTTTATAAATGTATTTAAAATTGCTGAGTTGTCATCCCAATCAATTGACTTAAAAATACCGTTAGTGATTTGTATGTTTGCCGGGGTTATTATCCAGTCGCTTTGTTTTTGTGTTGTGTCGGGAATTAAAAAGTTAAAATTAAACAGTTCGTTTTCTTTGTAAATATTTATTTTGGGGTTTGTAACAGATATTTGATTAAATAATACCTCTTTGTTTTTAAGGGCAAATATGTCAATGGATACATTAATTTCATCACAATAAAGGAGAGTGTCTGTTTTTTGATCTCTTATTAAAAGTTGTTTTAATGATATTTGGCTAAATGGATGAATCTGTATTTGTGATATTGAAATCTCTGTTTTGTATTTTTCACTTAAAAAAAATGTTATTCTTTTGGCTATATTGTTTTGAATAGAGGGTATCATTAACAATACAGTCAAAAGTATAGGAAGTGCTATTAGAGATAACACAACCGATGATCCTATTTTGTATACTTTTTTAATATTTTTGCACTTAAAATGGTGTTTTACAAAAATAGACAAAAACATTGGTGATGATTATGGTTAAGAACCAAATTTCATGCCTTTTATTATAAGTTCTTAAAAAAAAAATTATGAGTGTAAAAATACTGGCAATAGAATCATCGTGTGATGATACATCGGCGGCTGTATTGAGTGACGATGTTGTGTTGTCAAATGTAATAGCTAATCAACTTGTGCATGAGGAATATGGAGGGGTTGTGCCCGAGTTGGCATCGAGGGCACATCAGCAAAATATAGTTCCAGTTGTGCAAAAGGCCTTAAATGATGCAAATGTGAATAAAAATGAAATAGATGCTGTTGCGTTTACTCGTGGGCCGGGTCTTATGGGATCGTTGTTGGTTGGAACAGCTTTTGCAAAAGGTTTTGCTTTATCGTTGGGTGTGCCTTTAATTGAAGTGAATCATTTACAAGCTCATGTGTTAGCTCATTTTATAAAAGATTCTTCTGATAGTACGAATGTTCCCGGGTTTCCTTTTTTGTGTTTATTGGTATCGGGGGGAAATAGTCAGATTATTTTGGTTAATGATTATGATAAAATGGATATTATTGGCCAAACAATTGATGATGCAGCCGGTGAAGCATTTGATAAGTGTGCTAAAGTGATGGGATTACCATATCCGGGAGGACCATTGATTGATAAATATTCGAAAATGGGTAATGATACAGCATATAGTTTTTCGAAACCTAAAGTTGCAGGTTATAATTATAGTTTTAGTGGATTAAAGACATCATTTTTATATTTTTTACGGGACTCTTTAAAAGATAACGAAAATTTTATTGAAGAGAATAAATATGATTTGTGCGCTTCGTTACAAAAGGCTATTGTTGATATTTTGATGGATAAGTTGGAACTTGCATCAATGCAAACAGGAATTCGTACTATTGCAATTGCTGGTGGTGTGTCGGCAAATTCGGGGTTAAGAGATGCGTTGGATAAGTATTCGCATCTGAAAAAATGGAAAACGTATATTCCGAAATTTTCGTACACTACCGATAATGCTGCAATGATAGGTATTAGTGGTTATTATAAATACTTAAAAAATGACTTTTGTTCTCATGAGGTTGCTCCTTTTGCACGGTTAAATTTTTAATTAAATAAATGCTGTTGGCATGAAATATTATTTGTTTTATAAAATAAATGAGGTAAAATATCAGAAAAATGGTTGATATCAATCATTTTTCTTATTTTTGTGTCGATTGACATGTTGGATAAAATTTACATAAAATCGGAAGATATTGTTGTTAAGCAACTTAGCGGTGAGATTGTTATAGTGCCGTTATCCAATGATATTGTAAAAATGAGTGAGATTTTTACTTTAAATGAGGTAGGTGCGTTTATTTTTACTTTGTTTGATGGAAAAAAAAATGTCAGTTCAATAATTAAAAATGTTTTGGCAGAGTTTGATGTTGATAACAATACTGCTCAAAATGATGTTGTTGAGTTTGTTGAATTGGCATTAAAAAAAAATATAATAAAAGAAATAGAAACTAGTACATATTAAATGATATATACTAATAAAAAAAGTTATTCTTCGCCCAAATTAACTTCGATAAAGGTCGATCGGGAGATTAGCTTGGTAATGGTGAGTGACCCTCCGCTCTATGAGTCTCCTTCGGTTCCAAAGGCTCCGTCGAACGGCGTATTGCCCGATAAAAATCCTTTTGGTGGAGCTTCTCCTGATTATAGTAAAATGTAAATTTTAATATGGGATGTCAAAAAAAAAATGACATTTCGTTATGTGTCGCCGGTATTCAAATCGATTTTAACTGTTTGGATGCTTCTGTTTTTATTGATCACTTTGCCACCTCAAATAAGTTTATCTTACTAAATTCTTTTTCTTTTAATAGTTATAAAGCAAATATTGAGCGATGCTCAAAAAATGAATACCCAAAAATGCAACCTGTCTTTCATGGTAATCCATGGGGTAATATTTTAATTGATTATAATTGGACAATTTTCAGTTCAGAAGGAAAGACAGGTATTCAAATAGATTTTAAAGAGATAGGTAGCATCTCATCTGTTTTTATTGTTATTGATAAGGTTCGAAAAAATATTCTTATTTGTATTGACAGTAATGAGATTAATGTTAAGTTTGACCCATTTATGTACCCTTTTGGGGTTTTGTTGTATGTATATCTTGTTAATTATCAGAATGGGTTAATGATACATGCATCGGGAGTTGATGATGGAGGTAATGGTTTTTTGTTCACAGGTTTGTCTGGTATAGGTAAATCAACAATGGCTGGTATTTGGGCGCAAAAAGGGGCTAACGTTATTAACGATGACCGGTTGATTATAAGTCCGTTAAATGGTAA
Organism: Marinilabiliaceae bacterium; assembly: GCA_016933045.1. GTDB lineage: Bacteria > Bacteroidota > Bacteroidia > Bacteroidales > Marinilabiliaceae > JAFGBR01. The sequence continues at coordinate 35,299 of JAFGBR010000019.1, forward strand.
ATATTTTATTTACAATACTCCAATGCCTTTTTATACCGATGTGCCAAAGATGGTAGAGTTGTCGAAAATTTTTATTCTAAAGCAATCAAAAGAAAATTATATTAATAAGCTATCGGGGGTTTTGGCATATGCAAATGTAATGTCTAATTGTATCCAACATTTGTTTGCAAAAGATATGGTTCAATTACATGCCGATATTATTGGTAAAATAATATCAACGATTCCTGTATATGAGCTGGGTTTTAAACCCGATACTGAAATTGTAGATTTAATTAGGCAATTGAGGTAAGATGGATAACAAACAAAAGATTCAACAGCTAATAAAGAATTTCATTGACGATGGAAAGATAATAGATATACCTGTTTTTGGATTAAGTATGTTTCCTTTTTTTTTACCCGGAACAATAGTAAGGATAGGTGCAACTCCTTTTGATCAATTAAAAATGGGTGATGTAGTGCTTTTTAAAAGTGATAGTAAATACGTGATGCATCGACTGGTAAAGTGTAATGATAACGGTTTACTTACTAAAGGTGATAGTCTTCCTTATTACGATAGTAATATTACACGCGATAGATATATTGGAAAAGTTATTGCCTATTACTCAGGTAATAAACTTAAAGAAACAACTTCAGTAATATTTCGCATTTGGGCTTTATTAATGATTGGTGGACAACGTTATTTAGGATCAATATTACACTTTTTTTCGTTTATTTGGTATAAATATGTTGGCAGTAAAAAGGTTATGTAATAATCTTGTGTAATTTTAGTGCGATAAACTATTTTAAGTTATTTATCTGGTGAATTTACTATCAAAAGAAGGAACTAAACTTGTTTTTAAATCTGCCCAAATTGTTTGGAGTAGTTCGCTACATTGGAGTGTTGTAAATATATTGCTTGTTTTTTTTAGAGGTTTTATCCCGTTGGTGTTATTGTTTGTTATCAAACTTTTAATTGATGAGGTTACACAGGCTCTGGAGGTACCGTTGGAAGACAGATCATATCGAGGCGCTTTGATTGTGGTGGGTTATGCCGGTATTTTATTTTTAGTTAACAGTGTTTCGGCCAGTATTAGTGTTTTTGCTCGCGAAAAGCAGGCGCATAAAGTTAATGATTACGTTCAGGCATTGATTCATAATAAAACTACAAAAATTCACTATTCATTTTTTGAAAACCCTGATTATCAGGATGTTTATCATCGGGCTATTAATGATGCTAATTATCGACCAACAAAAATATTTTACGGATTGGTAGGGGTATTTCAAAACCTTATTACTTTATTGTTTTTAGGAATTATGTTATTGTCATTAAACTGGCTTATGTCGGTTGTTTTGCTTACTGCTATAATTCCTACTACTATTTATAGAATATTTAGTGCAAAAAAAATGTTTTTGCTTCGACGATCGCAAACCGAAGATGAAAGAAAACTGGCTTATTATAACAGGTTGTTAACTTTACGCGATTATGCTAAAGAACTAAGGGTATTTAATTTGGGTAATTTGTTCGAGAATCGTTTCGATTTTTACCGTAATATTATTCGAAATGCACAGCTGAAACTTTTGGTTCGAAAAACAATTGGGGAACTTATTTCACTTGTATTTACAGTAGGTGTTATTGTTGCGTTTTATGCATATATTGTAATATATACGTTGCAGGGCGAAATTAGTGGAGGAGAAATGGTAATGTATTTTTTGGCTTTACAGCGGGGATATGGGTATTTTCAGGATTTGATGTCGAAACTGTCATCATTGTATGAAGATAGTTTGTTTGTTCGTAATTTTATAGATTTTTTAAATATTAAGATATCATTGAATAATGGTATCCAGGTTAATACTTTTCCCGACAGGATAACATCGGGTGTTACTTTTAACAATGTTCATTTTAGGTATGACGATAGTAAGAAATGGGTACTTAAGGATGTTAATTTGCATATAAATCCGGGCGAAACTATTGCACTGGTTGGAAATAACGGCGCAGGAAAATCAACTTTTATTAAGTTGTTGTCGGGGTTGTACGATGTTAATAGTGGAGGTATTTTTATTGATGGTATCGATATCAAAACTATTTCGAGAGATTCAATTTCTGATAATATCTCGGTTATTTTTCAGGATTTTATGCTTTATAATGTGTCGGCTAGAGAAAATATATGGTTTGGAAATGTAAGAGAATCGATTAGTAAGGATAAAATTTACCATTCGGCAAATGATGCAGGGGTTCACGATTTGATTTCTAATTTGCCTAACGGTTATGATACAATATTGGGTAATTTGTTTAAAGATAGTGAACAGTTGAGCCAGGGTGAATGGCAGCGTATTGCATTAGCACGATCGTTTTACAATAATGCGCAATTAATTATACTTGATGAACCTACCAGTAGTTTGGATGCTTTTAAAGAAGCAGAGTTGATTCATCATTTTAAGGAGATTACAAAAGGGAAAACTTCAATAATTATTAGTCACAGGCTTAGTACTATTTTATTGGCCGATCGTATTGCAGTACTTAACGATTCTTGTATTACTGAAATGGGTACTTACAACGAATTAATGGAGAATAGAGGTGTTTTTTATAATATGGCACAGGCTTTTAAGTGCTCATATCAATAAAAATGATAGGTTAATCCTGCGTTAAAAGAATAACTGTATGGTTGAAAATTTTGATTTGAGGATTCGTTAATTGATGACATAAAATACCGGAAAACGGGTTCAACGTTAATCGAAATATTTTTTAAAACAGGGTATTCAATGCCAATTGAAAATTTTGAACTGTAGTTGAAATCTTTAATATCTTTTGTGGTACTTTCTGCTACATTAACCCCATCTTGTAATAGTGTTGCTTTGTTATTAATTAAAAAGTTAGAGCATAATCCTGCTGAAACAGAAAGAATTGTCTTCTTTTCAATTATGTTAAACCGGGCAGCTAATGGAATTTCGATATATTGTAGTTGCTGTTTTATATCAATATTGGAAGAATATAAATAAACATTGTTTCCATCTTCATTAATTGTTGGCGACCTGTGTAATAAGTAGTCCATATTAATTTCGGGTAATGGAGTGTTGTTAAATGAAATACTGCCTAATGAGTTGTTAGGTATATTAACAGTGTTAGATTCTTCAAAAGGAATAACCTTATCCATTGCTATTTGATAAGGTATAGTTGTATTTGTCTGTCCTGAAATGTTTTGGCCGGTATTGGTTACAAATAAACCGGATTCAAAACTCCAGCGTTTTTTTGTTTTTACTCTAAAGTTTAAACCTCCTGATATGGCATTTATGCCCGATTCTGTTAATTGTTGTGTGTTGGAAGTGTTTGAAACAGAATTATTTGAGAATTCGGGGGAAAATAATGCAGTTATACTCCAGTTTAAATCTCTTTTTATATTTTTTTTATATGACTCATTAGTAGATATATAATTGGCAGATATATAAATGTCTTTAGTTGAATTTGTATGTTGATATATTTTTTTTGGAGTGTTAACCCAATGGGTATTTATTAAGTGATATAATGGCTTTATATAAGTTAGGTTATTTTTGTGTATGTTGTTGTTTTTATTTGTAATACGTATGTGTGGTTTGGATTGTGTAATTCTTGTTTCATTTTTCGAAACATTTTTTGAAGTGTTTATATGAGTATTTGAGTTAGTATTATTGTATATGTTAGTGTTTGAATGAGTGGTTTGAACCTGTGTGTGTTGTTTTTTATTTGTGTTTGTATTGGTTGTCGAATTAATAAGCCATGAAAGTAATCCGATTGTTAATGAAAGCATTGCAGCAACAGATGTAACCCATATTGGTATTATTTTCTTTTTCTTTTGTTTATCAAGATTCAACTCTATGTTGTCCCATATATTTAAGGGTGGGGCAATTTCATGCTCACCTAAATGGGTTTTAAATAAATAATCTGTATCACGATGCTGAGACATAATGTTTTAGTTCGTTTGTGTTTAGTTTATTTATTCTGTTTTGAAGCCATTTTCTTGCTCTCGATAAATTTGATTTTGATGTTCCTATTGAAATGTTTAATCGTTTTGATATTTCTTCGTGTGAATAGTCATCTATAACAAATAACGAAAATACCATCCTATATTGATGAGGAAGTTCCATGATTAACTGGTGTAATAATTCTCCATTTATTTCCGTTTGTTCATCTTCGTATTGCAAAATATCACTATTTACTATTTCGTCAATGTTGTAATAATTTTTGTTTATATCTTTTTTTCTATATTCTTCTATTATTGTGTTAATAATAATTCGCCGTACCCACCCTTCAAATGAACCTTTAAATGAAAAAGTGTCAATTTTTGTAAATACTTTTATAAAACCTTCTTGTAAAAAATCTTCAGCTTCCATTTTGTTTCGGGTGTACCGTAAACAAATTGAATACATTTTGGGCGAAAACAGTTCATAAATTTTTTTTTGAGCCGCTCGGTCACCTTTTTTGCAGTTAATTATTATATTTTTTATATCAGTAATCACAATACAACAAGGAATTAATAACAACTGTGTTGTTGAAGTTTGAAGTGTTAAATTAATTCCTTTTTGATTTATTTACAATAAACTGATCATATAAAATAAATAATAATCAACTTTTATAAAATGATGGATTGCTAAGTTAAAAGGTTGCGTGAATAATTGAATTAGTATTTTTTTACTACTTTATCCATTTCTCTTTTTGCATCTTTTAGTTTTAGGCTTTCTCTCTTGTCGTGCTGTTTCTTTCCTTGAGCAAGTGCTATTTCAATTTTTGCTAGTCCTTTTTCGTTAATGAAAAGTCGAAGTGGAATAATGGTTAAACCCGATTCTTTTGTTTTTCTGTTTAGTTTAAAAAGTTCTTTTTTCTGTAGCAGAAGTTTTCTTTCGCGTTGGGGTTGATGATTGTTGTAAGTTCCGTAAAAATATTCCGAAATGTTCATGCCTTTTAGCCATAATTCGTTGTTGACGAAGTAACAAAATGAATCTACCAAGCTGGCCTTTCCTTGTCTTATACTTTTAATTTCTGTGCCTGCAAGTTGAATGCCGGCTATATATTTCTCAAGAATTTCATAGTCAAATGTTGCTCTTTTATTTTTTATGTTAATTTTCGATTGGGTCATGTAACTTAAAATTTAACAAAGTGATAACTAATTCTTGAAATTATTTCGGGTGTTGCAATAATAATAAATGAATAGAATATTGAAATCCAGATTTTGGTTGATTTTTGTTTGATTTCAATATTGTTTAGGCTGTGCCAGATTATAATAATATGATAAAGTAAAATAAATTTAAAAATAAATAGTTCGGGAATTATTATAATGGCAAAGTCGATAACATATATTAGGCTCGATGAATAAGCTATAATTTTAAAAATTGAATTTGGATTTAGTAATGGAGTTATATGTTTGTATATGCTTTTTAATATTAAAAATGCTCCATAAAGCCCTCCAAATAAAGAGATAAATGTTAATGTAACTTTTTTTAATGCGGTTTGAAGTAAAAACTCCTGAGTTTCTATTGAATAACTAATAAATGTAAGTATAGAAATAAAACCAATTAGTGGAAAACTAAATATTGAAACAATATCATTATTGGAGGTTTTTTCATTTAAAATAACTAACCATTCTTTTTTTGGTGAAATTATTATGTTTTTTAACCTTATAATCAGGTTTTTATACGATGCTTCGTGTGTGTTTTCTATATCTTTCATAATTTAATGTGTTTTCAAAATTACAAAAAAACTGGGATCTTTTGTTGTTTGTTTTAACATGCCATTTTAAAATCATTTATGTATGAGTGACTGTTTTTTATAATTGGACTATTTTTGTTGAAAATGATTTTAGTTATGACAAAGAATATATCTCAATACCAGATGCTTACGATTTTAGGGCCAACAGCTGTTGGAAAAACCAGATTGGCAGCACTTTTGGCAAGTAGGTTAAATGGCGAAATACTTAGTGCTGATTCTCGTCAGGTTTATCGTGAAATGAATTATGGTACCGGAAAAGATTATGATGATTATATTGTTAATGGCCAAAAAGTTCCTTATCACCTTGTTGATATTGCAGAACCAGGATCAAAGTATAATGTTTACGAATTTCAGAAAGATTTCAAAATTGCATATGATGATGTTCTTTTGCGGGAGAAAGTGCCAGTTATGTGTGGTGGATCGGGCTTATATGTTGAGGCAATTTTAAATAATTATAAACTTATTGCAGTTCCTGTTAACGAGAAGCTTCGTCAACAGCTTAAAGAAAAAACGTTAGAGGAGTTAATAACGATTCTTTCGAAATATAAAAGCCTGCATAATACAACCGATATTGATACAGTTTCACGGGTTATCAGAGCTATTGAAATTGAGCAATATTATCAGGAAAATAAAGGATTTGAAAGCCCATTTCCGAATATAAAGTCATTGGTTGTGGGAATTAATATTGATAGAGATTCACGTAGAAGAAGAATTTCCAATCGTTTAAAGGAACGTCTCAATTCGGGAATGATAAGTGAAGTTGAACATTTGATGTCTATTGGATTATCTATTGATGATTTGATTTATTATGGTTTGGAATATAAGTTTGTTGCATTATATCTTTCAAACCAATTGAGTTATGAAGATATGTATAAACAACTTGAAACTGCCATTCATCAGTTTGCAAAACGACAGATGACTTGGTTTCGACGAATGGAAAGAAATGGTTGTGAAATTAGATGGGTTGACGCGTTACAACCAATAGAAGATAGAGTGAATATAATTGAAAAGTGGTTTTTTGAATAGTTTTGTAGGGTTAATTCTTTTCTTGGTTAATTATTTTAATTCATTCCTGTAAAAAGTGAAACAAAAATTTTAGTACACGTTTAACTATTGATATGAATGAAATTTTTTGTAAATGGAAGATTATTTTCATTTATTATGATTAGTTATACAGCAATTAAATTAGAGCAAATTATTGTATTGGAGTGTTAAGTTTTTTGTATATTGATATTAATTGCAATAACGAAATTTGAATGTGAGGAGGAAATTTTTTGTTGTACTTTTTTAGGTCTTATTTGAATTAATACTAACTAACAGACTAATGGAAAATATTGGGGAATATATAAGCCGAATAACAAGACTCGCCAACAGAAATAAACAACTTAATGAGCAATTGCAAGATTTAGTAGGAAGATACGAAGTGATTCAAGATCAAAATAACCGATATCAGAGTTTGCTTAATGAATATTCGATGGGCGAAGCCGATCAGCAAACTGTTGGGCGAAAAAAAATGACACGTTATCCTATGGTGTCAATGATGTTTATTACAATAAGAGGGTTTCGTAATTTATATAATCATCCAAAAGCAACTGAACTTGTTGATCTTTTAGATGAATTACATATGTTAATAAATGATATTGCTAATAAGCATAGTTTATTAAAGATGAAAACTATTGGTGATTCGTTATTATTTGCCTCTGGTATTGTAGAAAAGAATAGAACTAACCCCATAAATATTTTAATGGCAGCTAAAGAAATGCAGGAGGCTGTTAAAGTACGTTCGTATGATTTGAATAATAGAAAGCCATTTTGGGAATTAGGAATTGGAGTTCATACGGGGCCTGTTACTGCTGAAGTTACTGGGAAAAAGAATAATCCATATAACTTATTGGGCGAGTCTGTTAATATTACTTATCGACTTTGTAGAATATCTGATACTGGAAAAATTAGTCTTTCGGCTATGACATTTGAAATGGTAAAAGAATTTTTTAATATTAACCGATGGGGAAATTTACCTGTAAAATATAAAGGTGCTATTGATGTATATCATTTAAGTATGATTAAACCTGAATTATCAATTGATGGTGTTGGAACCGAACCCAATAAGGATTTTTTCATTAAATATGGGTTAATCCAATTTATGGATATTCAGGAGCAGATTTTAGACCGTCTTGAGAAACAATTGCCAAAGAGTCTTTATTATCATAGTGTTAAGCATACAATTGATGTTGTAACTGAGGTTGAGCTAATAGGTTGGGCTGAGGGGCTGACAGAAGAAGAAGTGCTTTTGTTAAAACTGGCTGGTTTGTTTCACGATTGTGGGCACATAATTAGTTATCAGAACCATGAGTTTTATGGATCGGAGATTGCTCGTGAAGTGCTTTCGAATTATAATTATTCAGTTGAGCAGGTTGAAACAATATGTCGATTAATTATGGCGACAAAATTTCCGCCAGAACCCAAAGATAAGCTTGAAGAGGTGATTTGCGATTCTGATTTAGATTATCTTGGTAGGAGTGATTTTATTCCTGTTTCTGATACTCTGTATCAGGAGCTTAAAGAACGTGATATGATTGGGACTTATGATGAATGGAATAAAATGCAATTGAATTTTATTAAAAAACATCAATATTTTACAAAAACAGCAAGAAACCTGAGGGAGGTCAATAAACAGAGTCAAATTGAAAGAATTAAAGGATTATTACAGCACGATCATGATTTTGTTGGACAAAAATCATAACTCTTTTTTTTATTTTTTTATTTTAAAAAATGAAATTGCGTTATTCAATTCATTAGCCTGATTTGCTAATATTTCAGCGTTAGAAGCGGTAATTTGATTGATTTGATTAAGTTGAATTAAGGCTGAATTGACTTGTTCAGCTCCAATTATTTGTTCACGGTTTGCTGTTGAAATTTCTTTTACGAGTAAATTTGTTTTTTCTATGTTTGGTACTATTGCGCCCATGTTTTTACTAGTTTTTCGTGCTATTGTAACGCTGTTTTTCGAAATGTTAATGATGTGATTAGCCGATGATTGACTTTTTTCGGCCAGTTTTCTTACTTCGTTTGCAACAACAGAAAAACCTTTGCCATGTTCTCCAGCACGAGCAGCTTCTATTGATGCGTTAATTGCTAATAAATCAATCCTTTCGGCTATTTCTTCAATAATATCAATGTTTTCAGCTATCTCGATCATCGATTTGACAGTTTCCTGAACTCCTTGGTAGCCAATTTCTAAATCGGTTGCTGCTCTGTTGGCAATAGATTCGGTTTGAATTGCATTTTCAGTGTTTTGTTTAATATTGGTAATCATTTGTTCCATTGCCGATGAAACTTCCTCGGATGATGCTGCTTGTTCTGTTGCACCTGATGATAAATTATGACTTGAATTATTTAAATTTTCAATAGTTTTTTGAATTTTGGATATAATATTTTGCAAACTGCTTGTCATCTCATACATATTTTTATATATGCCTTGCATTTGTGCAGATTCTGAAAATTGTACAGATAATTCACCATTTGCTATGCTATTGGCAATTTCGGCAACTTTAGCAGGTTCGTCACCTAAAATTTTGTAAATAGATGAATTGATTATCAGACTTCCGCCTATTGAAGTAATGGAGCCAATAAATATTGCAATTGATAAAACCCAAAATGATTCTTTACTCTTTTTTTCTGATGTTTTTGATATAGAACTGCGAATATTTTCTATTGCCGGTTCGAAAAGTTGTATCATCAATTCCAGTTCGCCAAGTAATCCTTCATTTTTTGTTAAACCTATTGTATTGTCAATTTCGGTTAAATTATTAAATGCGGTTTGATAATCGATTAGTGATTTTTTTAAACTGTTAATATGTTTTTGATTTGTTAATGTGTCTTTTATTAATAATAGTGTATTTTTTATTTCAGTGTTAAAAGTTGTAATGTATTCACGATCTTTTCGTAATAAGTAATCTTTTTCAATTCTGCGAAGCATAAGCATTTTGTTTTGTATTGTTAAATGTGCTGTGTCGCTAAGAGATTCAAAGTTATGAATGGCATTTCTCAAATGTCCTATTTGTCCCCAATTTTTGAAGCCTCTTTTTAAAACTTTTTTTTCAAGTTTATCAAAGGATTCTTTATATGAAAAAAACATTTTTTCAATACTTATTATGCCGATTATTATTGATGAGTCTTGAAGTGTTTTAGATTGACGTAATAATTTACATATATTATTAGCTTTTGTAATTGTGGAGTCAAATTCTAGAACAATTGAGCTAATTCCATTTTGAAAGTATTTTGGATTAATTGTTTCAGTTGTAAGATACTCTTTTTCAAGTGCAATTATTTTATTTGAACAAAGTTCCAATTCCTGAACATCAGTTGTCATATCTTCGAAATGATTAATGTTCGAGAACGATCGATATGTGATATATCCTATTGTAAGAAATATCATTGTTAAACCTAAGGTCAGGAAAAGGAACCGTGTTTTTACTGGCATAATACAATAACTATTTTTTATTTAATGGATGCAAAATTGTTGTCTAAAAGTCTTCAAATTCATCGCCAAAAGATGGAGCTTTTTTGTGTGATTCTTTAAAATGAGTTTCACTTGTTTTTGAATAATCATTTTTCATTTTTTTTTGTATAGAGTTTGATGATTGCTCAATGTTTACCTTAAAGAAAGAGATGATTTCTTTAAGTTTTTCGGCTTGGCTTGCAAGTTGTTCAGCATTAGCAGCTGTGTTTTGGTTTATTTGATTAAGTTGTTGCAATGATATATTAACCTGATCGGCTCCTGTGCTTTGCTCTTTACTTGCGGCTGATATTTCTTGAACCAAAATGGATGTTTTTTCAATTTCGGGAACTATTTCGCCCATTTTTTGACCAGTACTTTTGGCTATTTCAACGCTGTTTTTCGAAAGTGCATTTATTTCGGCAGCAGCTTGCTGACTTCGCTCGGCAAGTTTTCTAACTTCCATTGCAACTACGGCAAAACCTTTGCCATGTTCACCGGCTCTGGCAGCTTCAATTGCTGCATTTATTGCCAGGAGGTCAGTTTTTTCGGCTATTTCTTCTATAACATTAATTTTGTCTGCAATTTCGAGCATTGATTTAACCGATTGATTTACATTTTTGTAGCCAATGTTTATTTCGTTTGCAGCATTATTGGCAATTTTTTCAGTTTGACTTGCATTTTCATTATTGTTTTGTATGTTGGCCATCATCTCCTCCATCGATGATGAAACTTCTTCTGTAGATGCAGCTTGTTCTGATGCTCCGGTTGATAATCCCTGACTCGATATTGTTATATTTGAAATGGCAAGTTGAACTTCTCCAATAATTTCATTAATTTTTTCTTGCATAGTAACTAAAGCTGCTGCGAGCATTCCTATTTCGTCTTTTTGTGTTACTTCTATCTCTTCTGACAAATCACCTTTAGCCATTTTGTCAAGTATTTTAACTACTTTAAGAATTGGACGATTTACGCTTCGGGTAAGGACTATACTTGCAATTATTATTAGAATGATGATACTTGTAAGTATAATTATTGAATTTCGGTAAATATCGTCACTAATAATATGGCTTTGGTTATAAGCTTCTTCCGATTTTTTTAAACTAACCTCGGTAAATTTATCCAATGTACTTCGCATTGTTTCGAATGTTGTAACGTAGTTAATATGATAGAAGCTGCTTGCTTCTTCAATATTTCCGGCTTCAAGTAAAGAGGTTACCTGATTTGTGAGTTCACCAAGTTTTTTGTAATTATCGTGAAATTCAGTGTTGTTCTTTTTTAATTCGGAATCGAAGTATTGTGATGATAATTTTTCAAATATTGAATAACGTTCGAGTATTTGAGTGTAGTTTTCTTTTGCCGATGCTATATTTGTTTCAAGCTCGGTTTTGTTTTTTGTGTAAATATTAAATACTCCAAAACTAAGGGCAATGCTCGATTGGTAAGCATCGCGGTCTGCTTCAATTAATGACTCCATGCTTATTAAATGAACCAGGTAAATGTTGTCTAATTCTTTGGTAATGCTTTGTGAGCGATTAATGGTGTAAAAAAATGCTCCGGCTACAATTATCACAATCAAAGTGAAGATTAATACTAATCGGGTGCCAATTTTTAAATTATTTATTGCTTTCATTGTCGATGTTTTTTGGTTTGTATTTTTGGCTTATTAACTTAAATCTGTATTAGTTATCATATTTATCTCTTCAGATGAAAAAACTCTGTCAACATTTAAAATCATTAAAAATCTATTGTTAACCTGTACCATTCCATGTATGAATTCGAGGTTGTAATTAGCTCCCATGTCGGGAACATCTTTTATTTCATCATCTGCAAATTCTAGTACATCTTTAACGCCGTCAGCTATTACTCCAAGCATTAATTTTCGGTCGTTTGTGGTTAAGTCTAAAACAATGATCACGTATTTTTTTTCGTCTTCGCGCAAAGGCATGTTAAATTTTTGACGTGCTTCAATAACAGGTAGTATTTCTCCTCTGAAATTAATAACTCCTTTAATGAAGTCGGGAACGTTTGGAACATTGGTTACTTGTTGTTTTTGCAATACCTCAAGTACTTTATGAACATCTATTGCGAATAGTTCATCGTTAAGCTTTATTGAGAGATAATGCTTTTTTGTTTGATCGTTTTGCTTCATTTTTTTGTGTTTTATCTTGTGGCGATATTTTATTGTTAATTTAGTTTTACAAAATCTTTATTTACCAGTTTATTGGAATCAAGCATTAGAGCGAGCGATCCATCGCCTAAGAAACTGGCTCCTGATAAGAATTGTTGTGATTTAAAAACTTCGCCCAGAGGTTTTAATACGGCTTGGTGTTCACCTACAATTTTATCGGCTATAATGGCAATTCGTTTATCGTTTTTATTTATAATTATGAGTTTTTCTTTTTTTGGATAATTGCGTTCATGGCTAAAAAGGTCTCTTAATGAAACAAAAGGTATAAGTTCGTTGCCAAGTTGAACCTGTCTGTTTTTATTCTTATAAAGCGTTGAGTGTTGTTCTTGTTCGCAGTATTCAATGTCGGATATTGGAACCAGGTAGTTTGAGTTATCAACTTTAATAAGTAAAGTGTCAATTATTGATAGTGTTTGATGGAGTTTTATAGTTATTAAGGTCCCTTGACCTTTTTCAGTACTTATTTCGACTTCGCCTCGTAATTCGGTTATTTTTTTTAGTACAACATCCATTCCAACGCCTCTACCCGATACTTCGGTTACTTTTTCGGCTGTTGAAAAACCGGCATTGAAAAGCAGATCCAGAATATCTTTTTCTTTTAATCTGTCATCTTCGTTTATTAAACCTTTTTCGATGGCTTTTTTTTGTATTTTTTGAATGTCGATGCCGGCACCGTCATCTTGAATTTGGATGTAAACATTTGCTCCTGAATAGAATGATGTAAATGTAATATTGCCGTGAGGTGTTTTGTTGTTTTTTTTTCTTTCATCAGGACTTTCTATTCCATGGTCTATGCTGTTTCTTATAATGTGCATTATAGGCTCGGCTAGTCTGTCGATTACATTTTTATCAAGTTCTGTATCTATTCCTTTTGTGGTAAATTTCACCTCTTTCCCTAAATCTTTTGATAAATCGCGGATGAGTCTTTTAAATGGAACTATCATCTCGGCAACCGGAACTAGTCGGATGTTTAGAGCATTGTCTCTAAAGTGGCGCGATAGGTCGTCAATTTTTTCGGCTATTGATATTAATTTTGAATAATTTTTTGTTTCAACAATCATGTTTAGTTGCGATTTGGTAATTACCAGTTCGCTAACTAAATACATTAAACGGTCAAGTTTTGAAGCTTCAATGTTTATTCTAGCTGTTACTTGTTTTTCAACATCTTTAAATGTGTCATTAATGTTGTTGTTTTCATCTGTTTGGTCGTTATTGTTTAGATGATTATAAGATGTTTTTTTTGTTTTAATATCCATATTGGTTGTTTCTATGGATTTGTTATAAGTTTTAATGGATTGTTCTATTTTGCTTTGTATTGATTTTGTTTCTTCTTCATTTTTACTCTCTTTTAACGAGTTAAGGTAATCGATAAAGTCTTGTTGGTTAAAGAGGTTTTTTCGTGAAATATTAAGAATTCTACAATCGTCGAGTACAAACATCAGTACCTCTTCAATAGCTTCTTTGCCCTGATCGGTAACCAAATAGATTCCCCATGCTGTTTGTTTCTGATCTTCTGCATTTTGGTCGTAAAACAGATGGTTTACAATTCTATATTCACCTAATTCAGCTAATTCATTAAATATTTGAAGGATGTTAATGCATCGGAATAGTTGGCTTTCAGTAGGGTGAAATACAATGTAATAGGTTTCTTTGTTGAGCGATTTTTGTGTTGGTATGGTATGTATTATTGAAGGTTCGAGTAGTACTTCGGAAACGATTTTGCTTATTTCAGCCAGTAAATCTTTTTGGTTTTTTTTGTTGTTTTCATTTTCCAGTTTCTCATCGTTTAATAGGTTTCGTATGTGATCTACAATTTTGAGTGTTATTTCAAATATTGAAGTTGTAAACTCTTGACGGTCTTCTCTTATTAAGTCAAAAATTGATTCAAGGTCATGAACCAGATCGCCAATGTGAACGTACCCATACATGGCACTAGTGCCTTTAAGTGTGTGTAAAACTCTGAAAATTTGTTGCACATTTTCTTTGTTTTCAAGGTTGTCTTCCTGATCAAGGAGTGACTCCTCAAGTTTGTTGACGAGATCAAATGCTTCTTCGATAAATCGTTCTTTAAATTTTGATATATCCATGGTTTTACAGTTTCGAAAATGGAAAAAACTGATTAAGTTTATCACGTTTATTGAGACTCAATTAGTGATATAAAGTAATTGTATTGAATAATGTAAAAACAGAGAAAAAATACCCTTTTTTATTGCTTTATACACTCAATTTATCAGATTGTATTACTTATGTGATATAGGTAATAAGTGCAATTTTTGGAGGAAAATTATGTACCTTTTAAATAAGTAATAAAATAAAAGGTACATTTTATGCTGATAACAGTAAAGAATAACTTACTGAATTATGTTGTTGGTAATAAAGTGTTTAATAATTCTGATTGATGAATATTTTCAGATGTTACTTGGGTTTATATTTTTACAATTTCATTTTTAATGGCATAAATAATAAGGCTAACAGTATTTTTTGTTCCCGTTTTTTGTAGTAAGTTCGATTTGTGATTTTCGATTGTTCTAACGCTAATATTAAGTTTTTCAGCAATTTCTTTGTTTGAATAACCCGAACAGATGTGTTGTAATATTTCTATTTCCCTGATGGTAAAATCAGATTCGTGTTGGTCATTTTTTTTCTCTGTAAGGTTTACAATTATATTTCGTAATAGTTCCTGAGAAAAGAAATTGCGACCTTCAAATACCTCTTTTATTGCTTCTTCGAGTTCGCGGCTGCCAGCTTCTTTTAAAACAAAACCTTTAACGCCCGAGTGTATCATTTTGTAATAATATTCTTGTTCTCCAAACATTGAAAGTGCAATTATTTTTAATGATGGGTTCGATGCTATTAATTGTTGTGTTGTTTCAATGCCATCCATAACGGGCATTAATATGTCCATTAAAATTACATCGGTGTTAGCGGGTAATTTTTTAATGCATTCCTTTCCATTTGCGGCTTCACCTATTACTTCGAATTGAGATGAATTGCTCAAAAGCATTTTTACGCCTTCACGAAACATTTCGTGATCATCGACAATATATACTTTAATTTTATTGGCTGTTTGCATGTTTGTAATTTGTTACTTCAAATATAGCTTGAAATGTTAGTGAATTATTTTTATCAGTGTTGAATTTATAATTGCCGTTAAATGATTTAACTCGGTGAATTATATTGAATAGTCCATCGCCTTTGCCCATTTTTATTGTTTTATCAAAGTCAAATCCATCGCCGTTGTGTTTGAAAATAAGTAATAGTTGATTGTTAAAATAGTTTATTGAAATAGTTATTTCAGTTGCATTTGCATGTTTATATGTATTGTTAATTAGTTCAGTAACAATTCGGAATATAGCTATTTCTAAATTTTCATCAAAGCGAATTCCTTCGATATTTGAATTAATTGTTATTGTAATATTTTGTTTAGATGCTTTTTTAATAAATGAGTTAATAGCCGAAATGATTCCAAAATGTTTCATAACCCTGGGGCTGATATTGTTCGATATTTCTTTAATGTTTTTAATAACTTCATCGAATGAGTCAATTGTTTTTGTAATTATTTTTTCTCTTTCGTGTTTATCCGTATCGCGGTTTAATGATATTAGAAACATTTTTATGGCAGATAAATATGGGCCTATGCCATCGTGTAAATCTCTTGCAAAACGAGCTCTTTCTTTTTCTTCAGTTCGAACAATGGCCTCCATAATTTTTGTGTCAGTTTTTTTTCGGTCTGTAATATCAATGGTTCTTAATAGCAGTGCTTTTTTGTTAAAATAATGAATTGGTCGACCCGAAATTTCAAAATATACTTTTTGTCCATCTTTATTAATGAATATTTCTTCATCGGAAGCTTCTCCGTTTTTTTGAATGTTAAGTAAAAATTCCTTGATTCGTTCGCGTGAAACATGAGGAAGGATATCTATTGAATTTAATTTTAGCAGGGAATCTCTTGGGATTCCCATGCGTTGTATTGCTACGTTGTTTGCTTCTAAAAAGTTACCTTGCCAGTCGGTAATGAAAATGGAGTCACTGCTTGAGTTGAAAATGTTTTGGAAGTTTTCTTCGTAAATAATTCGTTCGGTAATGTTTCGCATGTGAATTACAATGCCTTCAATGCCCTCTATGTGAAGTAGGTTTGTTATTGTAACAAATGAATGAGCTATTGCTCCATCTTTTAAAATAGATCTAATATGTGGGATCTTTTTTTCATCACCTTTTTTTGTTAGTGTACTTTGAACTGTATTGATAAATTTGGCTTTGTCGTTTTCGTGAATAGCAAATCCTACACTGTTTTTTAGTATCTCTTCGGGGGTGAGTTGATATTTAGTAATTGATGGAGTAACGTACTTATATGTTAAGTCGCTATTGGCTATAAAAATAACGTTGTCGAGGTTTTCAAATAGAACCCGGTAACGATTTTCGTTTTGTATTATCTGTTCAAGAGCCCTCAGGTTGTCGAATGTTGAGAATATTTGGGTGAAAATAATTCTGAAAAATTCACGATCTAAAACTATATCAGGATTGGAGTCAGAATTATAATTTAATCCAAATAATTTCCAGGTGAACGATTCTTTACTGGCACCTATAATGAGTTGTTTGTTTATGTTTTTGTTAAATTGAGGTAATATAAGTAGCTCGTTATTACTAAATGAATAGATGTCTTGTGGCGTGTTTAAGAAGTGTTCGATTTTGTTTATAATACCCCGGTTAAGTTTATAAGTGTATGTTTTGCACTCAATTTTATTGCAAAGCACTAGGTCGATATAATCGTTTGGTTTTGGAGTTATGAACCATGCTTCTTTTGCATCGGTTAGTAATATTGATTGGCGACATAAATTCTCTTTTAAGTCAGTTTTGTTTTTTGCCTGGCGTAATTCGGTTTGTATAATTGATTGTTTGGCTAAAATTTCAATTTGTCTAAGAGCATTGTTTTCAAGTTCTTTTTGTTTTTCGAGGTTTTTTATGATAACAATGATTTGTTTTGAATTGGGGGTAGAGTTTTCCGCAATAATATCAACAGGATATTGTTTTCCCTGATTGTTTACAATATAGGTAAATGCTTTTAATTTAGTATTTTGATGTATCACTCTGTTGAGCTCGTAAAGAACAATTTCACGATCGTCATCGGTAATAAACTGAATAAATGGTTTATCTATAACATTTTTTGTGTTGTTAAAATTTAAAAGAGATATGAAGTAATTATTACAATCGGTTATTAGTCCATCGTTATTTAATATAACAATGCCGTTGTCGGTTAATCTGAAAATGGAGCTTAATATATTATTTGCCTGTTTATTTTTAGGTGTGTTGTGTTCCATTTGTTTCATGGGGTTGGATTAAATATCGGGTTGCACTTTCTAAATTTAATAAAAAGTAGTGTTTTGCAGTGGCAAAATGTTTGACTTTTTTTGCATAAATTAACGGGGTGTTAATCAAAAAAAGGAGTAATAAAATAATAAATGTTTTTATTATTATGATTAGGAAGACCAAGGTAATAATAACTGATGATAGCCCATCGTTTATACAGGGATTGGTTTTGATGATTGGCAGTAATTCTTTGTTTGAAATAATAGCTACATGTAGTAATGGATTGGAGTTGTTGCAAAGCAAAGATTTGCTTCGTGCGGATTTGCTATTAATTGATATTGAAATGCCTGTAATGAATGGGTTTGAAGCAGCAAAAAAAATTAGCTTTATTGAGCCAAAATTGCCTATGATTGCTATAACAATGAACAGAACTACTGTATTTTTGCGCGATGTGGTTATGGCAGGTTTTAAAGGATTTGTTTATAAGACCGAGATTCATAAAGATTTATTTGATACGATTGAAAAAGTACTTACAAATAAGTTTGTTTTTCCAAAGGAATTAAATCTATAATATTTTTGAGTTTTTTAGTGGGTTTTTAAGTATATATATTAAGCTGGTAAGATTTTTATTATTTAAATGTTAGGTTTATTACGATAATCTCAGGGCGATTACCAAGTCGAACCGGAGGTCCCCAAGTACCAAAACCGGTACTAACGTAGAAGTGAGTGTTTCCTTTTTGTTTGTAACCTTTACTTATCTCGAATATTTTTTGAGTAATGTATCCAAAAGGCCATAACTGACCATGATGGGTGTGTCCTGATATTTGTAAGTCAACACCTGCCAATTCAGATTTGTGTAAATTGTAAGGTTGATGATCGAGAAGAATAATAGGTTTTGTTTTGTCTAATTCATCAACTAATTCAGATATTTCTTTTCGGTTTTTATTCGAGAATCTTATTTTGTCTTTATCATCGCGCCCTACAATGTAAAATGATTCGTCAATTAAAACAGATGTGTCGCGTAATATTTTTAAGCCATGATTTGATAAATATTCACAGGCTCTGTCAACTCCACCAATATATTCATGGTTTCCGGTTACTGCATAAATACCCAAAGGAGCCTTGAGTTCAAGAAGGCTCTCGCCTAAATTTTGTCGTATTACTGGTTGAACATCTTCATCAACCACATCACCGGCAAATAAAATAATATCGGGGTTTAGATTATTTATTTTCCGAACTAGTTTGCGTGTTTTTCGTTTTGCAATTATTGTTCCCATGTGGATATCTGAAGCAGCAACAATTTTTATGTTGTTGTGTTTAATTGTTTTTTTATTTATGTCTATATTAAGATTAACAATTTTGGGATGCCAGGCGTTGTAAAAACCTATTGCAACAATTAGCAGTGTAAGTGAGATAATAGTTGTTGTAGTGAATAATTTCAAATTAATATATTGTGAGGATCCCTGTGTAGGTAGAAAATGTATGAAGTAATTAATAATTCGTATTATATCTGATGCAAAAATAAGCATTACAGAATATAACATAATGGCAAACCAAAAAGCTCCAATCCAATGAAATATATCAGAAAGTGGAGAAATCCATACTTTTTCCAAAAAACGCCCAACAGGATATGATAGCATTGCTGTAATTGCAATTATTTTAAATGATAGTATGAGCTTAGGTGCACCTTCAAGTCCTTGAATGCCTCTGTGATAAATATATAGGTTTACCAGTATATGAATCGATAGTATTATTATAAAAAATACGATCATTGAAATTTTTTTCACTTGTTTTGTAAATTATATTGTTTGCGAAAATTAAAAAACCTTTTTTTATTAGCAAATAAAAATGGGGCAATCAACATTATTAATCTGTAATTAGTAAGAAATTATTTTGAAAAAAGTTGACTTAGTAATGATTGTTTTTTTTGATTATTTTCTTCGAACGGTAATTCCATAAGTCGTTGTTTGAATTCCATGGCATTTTGAAAACGTTCGTTAATGCCTTTTTTGAGAATTTCGTTTATAACCGAGCTTGAAAGTCGTTTGGGTGGTATTGGAAAGCGCTCTTTATAAGCCGCTTTTTGAATAATTTCAAAAAGCGAATCGGACATATTTGCAGGTTTTTTTAAGGGGTATGTGAGTTGGAGATTTAATAAAATTTCGGCATTACAATCTTCGTATGGTGGTTTTTTTGCAATAATTTCATAAAGGGATATGGCTATTGAGAATAGATCACATGTGGGGTTTAGTAATTCACTTTTATTTAATAATTGTTCGGGGGGGCTATAAATTAGTGCAAATGGGGCTCTTTGGTTTGGTATTAGTGGAAAAATAGTTGCCTGTTCAAAATCAGTTAGAATAATATTGTTCGGTTTCCAATTGTTAGGTGATTCTTCATTGGTGTGGCGAAAAATAATGTTTGATGGTTTAATATCGCGATGTATAATGTTGTATTTGTGTAATTCGTTAATTGCATCGAGCAGGTATGTAAAAGCTTTAATATAAAAGTTATTATTGATATTTTTGAATTTGCTTTTCTTTTTTATTATTGTTTTTAAATCGGTTCCGGGGTAATAATTACGTATTAGAAAAAAACCTTTTTCATTGGAAATATATTCAATTGTTTCGCTCAGATTTGGGTGTTTAATCTGGCAAATTTTTTCCATAATAATGTGCTGTGATGATGAGGTTTGCTTTGGAATTTTTTTAATAGAAACTTGTAAATTATCACTTTCTCTATAACCAAGCCATATTCCACCAAACTTACCTCTTTTAAAAGGTTGTTTTTTATTTGTTATATAATTACCAAGTTGACCTTCTATTTTTTCCATTTTATTTTAGCCATTTGTTAAGCCATCTGAAAAACTCGCGATGCCACAATATTCCATTTTGGGGACTTAGTACCCAGTGGTTTTCTTCGGGGAAATATAAGAAGCGAGCTGGAATATCTCTTAAAATTGCAGAATTAAAAGCTGCCATTCCTTGAGTGTAAGGAATTCGAAAATCTTTTTCGCCATGAATAACAAGTATTGGAGTATCCCAGTTTTGAATAAATTTGTGTGGGGAAAATGTATAACTTTTTTGTGCTTCTTTATTTTCTAAATCCCAATAAGCGCCTTTTAAGTCCCAATTAACAAAAAATGTTTCTTCGGTTGTTGAGTACATTTGTTCAAAATTAAATATTCCACAATGACTTACGAATGCTTTGAAACGCTTGTTGTGATTTCCAGCCAGCCAGTATACCGAGTATCCACCGTAACTGGCTCCAATTGCACCTATTTTATCTTTGTCAACAAATGATTCTTTTGACATTGAATCAATGGCTGATAGATAATCTTGCATATTTTGGCCTCCGTAATCGCCACTAATCTGTTCGTTCCACTCTAATCCAAAACCGGGCAATCCACGACGGTTAGGTGCAATAATAATGTAATTGTTAGCTGCCATTAGTTGAAAATTCCACCTATAACTCCAAAATTGACTTACAGTTGCTTGTGGACCTCCTTGGCAATAAAGAAGTGTTGGGTATTTTTTTTGGGGATTGAAGTTTGGAGGGTAAATAACCCATGTTAGCATTTCTTTATTGTCGGTAGTTTTAATCCATCTCGATTCAACTTTACCCATTTTGATCTGATCAAGTAGTGATTTATTGATATCTGATATTATAGAATCGTTGCCATTTTGGATGTTAATTTCGCATATTTCAGTTGGATGACTCATCGTCATTTTAGTTCCAATTAGTTTGTTATCTAATGTAGAAATTGTTGTGAAATCATGTGTTCCCGACGTTAGTTGTTTAATTGTTTTTTTATTAACATCTATAAAAAAAATCTCATCAGTTCCTTTATTGTTACTTATGAAATAGACAATTTGGTTATCGTTACTCCATATTTTTGTTTTAACTGTATTGTTGAAGTTCTCAGTTAAGTCGGTAGTTTTATTTGTAGATAAATTGAGTATTATTAGCCTGTTTTTATCCGACTCATAACCATTACGCGCCATGCTTTCGAATAGTAGAGAGTTTCCGTCTTTCGAGAATAAGGGATTTCTATCGTATCCGGGCATGTCTTTAGTTATATTTGTAGTTTTTTTTGTGTCCGTATCATATATATAAATATCGGAGTTGGTTGATAGAGCGTATGTTTTACCTTTTTGTTTTTTGCAGGTATATGCAATTAGTTTACTGTTGGGCGACCAGGTTATTTCTTGCATATCTTCGAACGGTTTTAATGGAGAATCGAATTTCTCATTTTTCATTATGTCAACTCCTTTTGTGCATATAGAACCTTCGTTGTAGTTGCTAATAATGATGTGATTATAGGTTCCATCACTCCATCTATCCCAATGTCGATACATAATATCATCTTCAATTCGGGCGTTTGCCAGTTTTAAATCTGGATATATATCACTAATTGTTGAATCTAGTTTTATTTGTGATACAAATAGTATTTTAGATAAGTCGGGTGAATATTGATAGCCGATAATTCCATTTTTAATGTCAGACACTTGTTTTGGGGAAGATCCATCGGGATTAATCTCCCAAAGCTGAATATGCCCATTGGTATCAGTTGTGTAAGTTATTTTTTTGCCATCAGGACGCCATTTAACATTGTGTTCATTTTTTTTTGTGAATGTTATTTGTTTGTTTGTTTTACTTGTTGTATTGTAAATGTAAATATCAGTAAATGATTTATTTTCGTCAATGTTGGTATATGCAATTGAATATACTATTTGTTTTAGGTTGGGCGAAACATTGTAGTTTATTAATCTTCCAAATTTCCACAATATTTCAGGTGTTAATATATTGGTATCGGGTTTGAATCCTTTGTTTGTATAATATTCATTGACTTCATTTTTACTGCAATTTGTTAGAAGTAATAGAGTGAAGATTAAATATATCATTGTTTTCATTCGTACTTTTTTTTGAAGGTATGAAAGTCTGCTTCGATATTTCGGAATAACTTGCATGGTTTTGTTCATGCGTGTTTCGCGATTTTTTTGAATATGTTGTATTTAGTTTTATACATGCAAGTTTCATTTTTTTTTATTGTGTTTTTGTAAGATAGAACAATCATTGTTTTGTGTTTAAATAATAATGATTTACTTTTTCTGTATTACTCATTTTTAATGTGGTTCAAAAATAGAAATAATGAAATAGAACTCCTAATTACAAAGTGATTGGTTGTAAAATTATTAGCTAGTTATTTATAATATGTCTAAATAAACTACTGAGGTTAGTTTTTGAGTTATAAAGTATTATATTTGAGATAATTGGAAGTTTTTTGATTTGTACTTAGTTATCAAACTATTATTTATTTGTAAATAAAGCTCAATTTAATGCAGAATATTTATACAATTTATTAAAACGAGTTTTAAGAGCAATTTTCAGTATAAACAAAAATATTTTGCTATGAAATGCATATATATATTAAGACTTGTAAATATTGTTGTTATTTATATAAAATTAAATATGAAAAATGGGGACAAAGGATTTTTGTCCCCATTTTTTTAGTGAATTTTTAACCCTTAATAAATAATTTTATGAAAAATCTATTATTGTCTTTTTTAGTAATTGCTTCATTTTCGGTAGGTTATTCGCAGGATTTTAGTAAGTTGGATTCTGTTGAACTGACAGATTATGAGCATTATAAAAATGCAGAGCCAAAGGTGCTTGAGTGTTGTGAATATTTGTTAGCTAAACCATTTGATAAAAAAGATGAAAACAGAGAGTTTGCATCAAAGTTTTTAATTCGTTGGATGGAAGGTACTCCTGAATATACATTTGAGATTGATGCAACCGCTGAAGTACTTACAGAGAAGAAAGCAGAATTGCTTCAGATTTATTTGGCGGCAATGACTAAGGTATATCTAACAACAAAAGATGGGCGGGTTACAAAGGATAAAATGAATGAGCAAACAGTTGAAACATTTATAAATTATTGTGTTAATGAAGGCAATGAATTAAAGCTGTCGAAGGAATTAAAAAAAATTATAAAAGAGCGAAGTGTGCAAGAATCGTAATTGACATAATGTTAGTTTGTAAATTATAAAACGAACATTAATAATTAAAAGCAGGCTTGGGTGGAAAATATTATTTCGAGTGATATCCGGCCTGTTTGTATATTTTTTATATTATATCAATATGGTTTATTTCCATCATTTGTCTGTACCACTCAAATGAAGCTACAGCGCCTGCCATTGCAACGTTCATAGATGGGATAGGTCCCGGGGTTGGGATGTGAACACATTCGTCCATTTTTGATAATAATGATTGTGGTAATCCGGTAATTTCGTTCCCTAAATAAAGTGCCAATTTGGCAGGTAGTGTGGTTTTGTAAATGTTTTTTGATCCGAAAGAAGTTTCAAGAGCAATATGTTTGTAATCTTGTTGAATTAGATTTATTAATTCGTCTTCTGATGCAAAATGTACTTCTATAAATTTTTCAGCGTCACGTGCTGTTCTCTTGATTTTGGATATTCTTAATAACGTATCTTTATTATTAATAAATATAACCTTTTTTAAACCCATATTGGCAGCTAAACGAATTAAACTGCCTATGTTTTCAGGAGTTTTTAAATGCCATGTAATCAGTATTAGTTCGTAATTATTGTTTATTATCGATGGGTAATTAGTTGCTTTGAAAAACTCGCGTGATGATGTAAAGCCTGATTCATTCATGCTTAGTAGTTTTTTTCAATGCCAATTGATTTGCAATATTCAAGCATATAGCCCCAGGCTTCATCGCGATTGTTGTGAATTTTTCCATCGAGAATGGCCTCCTTTATAGCTGCCTTAATGTCACCAACGATTTTCGATGGTGGAAGTGAAAAATATTTAATAATTTCGTCGCCACTAATAGGAGGTTGAAAATTTCTTATTTTATCTTTTTGTTCAATTTCCTTAAGTTTCCGACGAACTTTTTTAAAGTTTTTTAAAAATAGGTTTACTTTTTCTTCATTTTTAGAAGTAATATCGGCTTCACAAAGCGTCATTAACGGATCAATGTCATCACCTGCTTCAAACAGTAAACGACGAACAGCAGAATCAGTAACAATTTCCTGACTTAAAACAATTGGGCGCATGTGCAAACCAACCATTTTTTGAACAAATTTCATTTTCTCGTTTTGAGGGAGTTTAAGAGCTTTAAAAATGGTTGGTACCATTTTTTCTCCTACAAAATTGTGTGAATGAAATGTCCATCCAATTTTGGGGTCATACCTTTTTGTTGCCGGTTTGGCAATGTCGTGTAATAAAGCAGCCCATCTGAGCCACAAATCATTGCTGTTTATTGCAAGTTGATCTAATACCTCCAGGGTGTGGTAGAAATTATCTTTATGAGCTCTGCCATTTCTTTTCTCAATTCCTTTCAGATTATGTAACTCGGGAAAAATTACAGCTAATAATCCTGTTTTTTCTAAAATTTTAAAACCAATGGATGGTTTTTCAGAAAGAATAATTTTATTTAGTTCATCTGCAATTCTTTCTTTTGATACAATTTTTATTCGCTCTTTATTGTCAATAATAGCCTGTAATGTGTCATCGTGAATGGTAAACTTGAGTTGAGTTGCAAAGCGTATTGCACGCATCATTCGTAAAGGGTCGTCAGAAAAGGTAATGTTTGGTTCGAGGGGGGTTCTGATAATTTTATTATTTATATCAGTAATGCCATTAAAGGGATCTAGTAATTCACCAAAATTTTCTTTATTTAATTTAATTGCCAATGCATTAATGGTAAAGTCACGTCGGTTCTGATCTTCAGTTAATGTACCTGTTTGTACTATGGGTTTACGCGAATCTGAATTGTATGATTCTTTACGCGCTCCAACAAACTCAAATTCTAAATCGCGATATTTTATCATAGCTGTACCAAAAGTTTTAAAAATTGATACTTTTAAACCACCAAGTTTATTTGCTACCTGTTGAGCTATTGAGATTGCATCGCCTAAAATTACAAAGTCAATATCTTTTGAGTTGCGATTAAGTATTAAATCTCTTACAAATCCACCTATTACATAGGCATCAACACAATTTTTTTCGGCTATTAACGATACTGTTTTAAATATTGGATGTTTTAGATTTTCTTTCACTATACTTAAATATGTTATATTGTCATGTTTTAAATGACTCTGTTTTATAATACTATTAATTTCATGTTCTTTGTCTGAGAACATTTTTTACTTTATAATTGTTTGTTTTGAAAACTTAGGGTGACAAAATTACAATTTATTTAGTGTTTTTGGTGTAAAAGTAAAATAAGTAGTTTTGGCACGACAATTGATATGTATATATCGAAATATTTAAATATGTAAAAATTAATTATATTTGTAACCAATTAAAACGAAATATCATGGTAGAACATTTAACAAAAGAAACATTCAAGACAAAGGTTTTTGATTTTGAAAATAATAAGGATTGGGTTTTTGAGGGCGATAAGCCTTGTTTGATTGATTTTTATGCAGAATGGTGTGGGCCATGTAAAATGGTAGCTCCAATACTTGAAGAACTTGATAAAGAGTACAATGGTAAAATTAATGTTTTTAAAATAGATACAGAAGCGGAACGTGAATTAGCCGGAATGTTTGGAATTCAAAGTATACCATCTTTATTGTTTGTTCCAAAAGACGGTCAGCCTCAGATGGCAATGGGAGCATTGCCAAAAGATTCATTTGAAAAAGCTATTAAAGATGTGCTAAATGTTGAGAAATAGATTAAAAAGTATTGTAATGAAAAATGTTTTAAACTCTTTGGTTCTAATGTTATTGCTTGTTATAGCTACATCGTGTGCCGGAAGTAATGACGTAAAAGCAACCAATAATGACGAAGCTGTAACAGCGGTAAATAATGGAGTTATTTATTTAGATAAAGCTGGCTTTCTTGAAAAAGTTTTTAATTACGAAAAGAATAAAGAGTGGAAGTTTGCAGGAGATAAACCTGTGATAGTTGATTTTTATGCCGATTGGTGTGGGCCATGCCGTATGTTATCTCCTGTTTTAGAAGAGCTTCAAAAAGATTATGGAGGGAAATTGCAAGTTTATAAGGTGGATACCGAAAAAGAACGTGAGTTGGCAGCAGCATTTGGAATTCAGAGTTTACCGACTGTGATTTTTATTCCTAAAGAGGGTCAACCTCAGGCTGTAATGGGATTTAGACCAAAAGAGGAACTCGAAAAAATTGTTTCAGAGGTTCTTAAGGTTACTAAGTAAAGTCTATTTATTCTTTTTAATAACTTAATGCGGAGCAGCTTATTTGATGTTCCGCTTTTTTATTTATATTTTATTAAATGTAAATAATTTTGAGTTTTATTTAGAATAATTTTAAATTTGTTTTTGCAAAATAGGGGTGCCTTTGGGGCTGAGAAAATACCCTTTGAACCTGAACGGATAATGCCGATTAGGGAATTTGGTTTCTTTTCTATTTCCCTATTTGTACTGTTTTAAACGATGGGGTGCTATGTGGTTGAGATAAAACCCTTTGACCTGAACGTGTAATGTTGGTTAGGGAAAGAGCAAATCTTAATGAATCCTCATTATAATTTTAACATTTAGTATTTATTGAAATGAAAGTTATTTTGTTGGCTTTGAGTGGATTATTATTGACTCAATTTTTTGTGGCGCAGTTAAAAATTGAAGGAGTTGTTACTAACAAAAAAGGTGAACCATTGATAAATGCGACTGTTGCTTTTGATAATGGTATTGTTGGTGCTGTAACTAATGAAAATGGTATTTATCAATTAGTTGATGTAACAAAGGGGGTGCATGAAATTCATGTTTCTTTTTTGGGATATGAAACTTATAGTGAATTGATAGAGGTAAAAAATAGCATAAAAAAGAATTTTAAATTGTCCTTGTCCGATATAATAACTGAAGAGGTTTTTGTTTATGCAACCAGGGCTGGAGAAAATACACCGGTTGCCCATACGAGTGTTTCGAAAGAAGAGATTACCGAACGTAATATGGGGCAGGATATTCCATATTTGCTTAGTCTTACTCCATCTTTTGTAACAACCTCTGATGCAGGAACAGGTATTGGTTATACTAATTTCCGCATTCGAGGCACTGATGCTAATAGAATTAATATAACCATAAATGGAATTCCTTTGAATGATGCAGAGTCGCATGGTGTTTGGTGGGTAAATATGCCCGATTTTGCGTCATCGATTGAAGATGTTCAAGTTCAACGAGGCGTTGGAACTTCGACAAATGGAGCAGGAGCTTTTGGTGCTTCGGTAAATGTTAAGTCAAATTCGTTAAAAAGAGATTCTTATTCTGAGATAAGTTCTGCTGCAGGTTCTTTTAATACTTTTAAGAATACACTAAAACTAGGTACCGGACTTATTAATGAACACTTTTCATTTGATGCCAGATTGTCAAAAATTACTTCCGATGGTTTTCTTGATCGATCGTGGAGCGATTTGAAATCTTTTTTTGTATCGGGTGGATATTATTCTGAAAATACAACTATTCGAATTAATGTTTTTTCGGGTAAGGAAAGGACTTATCAGGCTTGGAATGGTATTGGCCCTGAGTTGTTACAAAAAAATATAACTTATAATTCATGTGGAGAGTATTATGATAATAATGGAAATATTAAGTATTATGAAAACCAAACAGATAATTATCAGCAGGATCATTATCAACTGCATCTGAGCCATAATTTATTGGAGAAATTAACTCTAAATGCTGCTTTTCATTATACTTACGGACGTGGTTGTTACGAGGAGTATGAAGATGATACCGATTTAAATGAATATGGATTAAATGATTATAATGCTCAAGTTGTAAGTGTTAATAAAACAGATTTGATAAGACAAAAGTGGCTTGATAATGATTTTTATGGTTTAACCACATCACTGGTTTATAGCAGTGATAAAATGGAATTGATAGGTGGTGGAGCATGGAATAATTATGCAGGAAGACATTTTGGAAATATTTTGTGGGTGGAAAACAATGTAGGTATTCCAGGAGGTTATGAATGGTATCGGAGTAATGGTGATAAAACCGATTTTAATGCATTTGTTAAGATGAATTATGAAATTTTTTCAAACCTATTTTTGTATGCCGATGTTCAATATCGGAATATTCAGTATAATTTAAAAGGAATTGATGATAAATATTATGATTATAGTGATGGAAATGGTTTTTTTGAAAGGGATATAACTCAAAGTCATATATTTAATTTTTTAAATCCTAAAGTTGGTATTTTTTATACAATAAATAATTCAAATCGGGTTTATACCTCCTATTCAGTGGCAAACAGGGAGCCAAACAGGGCTAATTATATTGATGCAAATCCTTTGCAGATGCCTACTTATGAAACTTTATATGATGTTGAAGTTGGTTATACATACAAAACCAATATGTTTAATTTTGGGATTAATATGTATTATATGTTGTACGATGATCAACTGGTTAATATTGGTCAGCTAAATGACGTAGGTGCATCAATAATGACAAATGTAGATGATAGTTATAGGCGTGGAGTTGAATTAATGTTCGCATATATGCCTGTAAGGCATATTAAATGGGATGTTAATGCAACTTTTAGCGAGAATCGAATTGCTAAATATACTCAGTTTATTGATGTTTATGATGTTGAAACCTGGGAGTGGAAACTTCAACAGGCTGAGGAGTATTCAAACACCGATATTTCGTTTTCGCCTAGTTTAATTGCTAATAGTGTTGTTAGTTTAAAACCATTGCAATATTTAAATATGCAATTGATAACGCAATTTGTGGGGGAGCAATATGCCGATAATACTTCGAATATTGAGAGTATGATAGATTCGTACTTTGTTAATAGTATTAAACTAACAGGAGTAATTAATCCAAATTTTGCCGATAGAATTGAGATCTCCATGCTTATTAATAATTTATTAAATGCTAAATATGAAAACAATGCTTGGTCTTATCCTTATTTTGTTGGCAACGACAAAAAATATGATATTGGCTTATACCCGCAAGCAGGTATAAATTTTATGGCAGGAGTATCAGTAAAATTTTAAAAAAAACAGATTAATTGTTGAACATTAAAGTATAAAAGTTGTAAATTAATACAATATGATGATTGAATATGGAAATACTGTCTGTTCAGTTTATATTTTCTGTAGTTATTTTATCGTTGATTTACAGTTTTTTTAAAACTTCTCAAAGAGTTTATTTTTTAGTTGTTTTGAGTTGTGTTTTTGTGTTTTTACTTCATTATACTATTTTTTTATATGTTATAATTTATTCGCTAGTTAATTATCTTTTAGGGTTTAAAATAAATAAATCTGATAATCGATATTATTATGTAGGTATTGTTTTTAATCTGTCTCAACTTATACTATTGAAATATGCCAATTTTGCTATCGATCCGTTTTTGGCGATGTTTGGCGATGATATTAAATTATCAGTTCTCTCGAAATGGATCATTCCCATAGGTATTTCATATTTTACACTTCAGGGTATAGGTTATTTGATAAATCTGAAATTAGGTTGGGAGAAACCAGAGAAAGACTTGTTTAAGTTTTTGTTGTATATTCTGTATTTTCCTAAGTTCTTGTCGGGGCCAATTGAGCGATCTAATCATTTTTTACCGCAGTTAAACAAACCAAAATATTCTCTTGATATAGATTTTAGTATTGGGATAAAGGTCTTGTTGATTGGTTTGTTTAAGAAAATTGCGATAGCAAATCAATTAGCTCCATATATTTTTAAAACATTAGAAAATATTCAAACAACAGATGGGGTATCGGTTTGGATGATGATATTGTTATTGCCGGTTTATTTGTATTTCGATTTTTCTGGTTATACAGATATTGCTATTGGTATATCACGCATGTTTGGTATAGAAGTAGTGCAGAATTTTAACAGGCCTTTTTTATCAGAAAATATGACTATGTTTTGGAAACGTTTTCATATTTCTTTGTCATCGTGGTTTAATGATTATATATTTAAGCAGGTTAGTTTTCGAAGACGAAAATGGGGTGTTTACGCCGCCGTTTATGCTGTTTTTTTAACATGGGTTTTGTTTGGTATTTGGCATGGTGCCGGATGGAATTTTATGGCTCTGGGTTTTTTGCAAGCGTTAGCAATAATATATGAATATTTTACTAAACGATGGAGAGCTCGTTTTTTTTCGTATTTTCCTATGGGTATTAAGGTTTGGTTAGGCAGGCTATTAACATATTTGTTTTATGCTATTTCGTTGGTTTTCTTTTTTTCGCCAGATGTGAATACGACAATGTCAGTTTTTTCGAGAATTATTGTTTATGATGAATCGATTTTTAATCAATTAATTGGATTAATATCAGTTACTTCATTGTCGGTTTTTGTATTTATGTTTATTATGCTGTTTGTTGAGTTATTAGAAGAAGATTATTCTAATATTTATAAAAAAATAAAAATTTTTTGGGATGGGCAGCAAAAACGAAATATGCTTTTTAGGTGGTCGGTATATTCCATAGTATTAACAATAATTTTTGTTTTGGGTAATAATGTTCAGCAGTTTATTTATTCTCAGTTTTAGTATGTTTTGAATTTGTACAAAAAATAAAAACATGAGGAAACTATTATGTAAATCGGGATTGTTTTTAGTTTTTTTTATCTGCTTTTTTATTGGAGTTAATGTGTTGTATGTTACACTTGTTATGATGTCGGAGTTTGGAGTAAAAAAGAGGATTGAGTTTTTGAAATTTAAAAATCCTGATTATGAACTTATTGTAATTGGAGCAAGTACAACTTTAGATGGTATTGATGCCGGTTATTTGACTTCGAAAGGAATAAAGTCGTATAATACTGCAATTGGAGGTAGTACAGTGAAAACTAATTATATTCAATTGTTAGAATATATCGAAAAGTGCTCTGTTATGCCTAAATATGTTTTGTTGGGATTAAATTCGGGGATGGTTAAATCATTTGATGATTCAGGGGTTCATCCTATTGTAGAGGTCACAATGAAAGGACATAAATATTCGCTAAATGATGTTCCAATATTAAAATTCAGGTGGTTGGGTTTTGAGTTCTTTAAAAAAATTATAAGTAAGTCACATCGCGAAGTGACTATGGAATTAGGGCAGTTAAAATTTCGAAAAACAATTGCCGATAAAACAAATTACGCTAATAAACATCTCAATGTTGATGAATTTAGTAATTCGTTATGGATAGCAAAAATTGCTGAATTATGTATTGAAAATAATATTCAATTGATGGTTGTTGAAATGCCTGGTTATAAAGTGAGTCAGAATAATTCAGATACAGGACCATATAGTTTGAAATTTAAATCGGGCAATGTTAAATTGCTAAATTTAAATTCGCAGAGTTTTTGTAAGATATTTATCGATGATAAAGATTGGATCGGCAATTCTCATTTAAATATTTATGGAGCAGAAAAATTAACTGCTAGGTTGTATGAATATGTTATTGAATAATTTTTTATAATTTTTCTCCGGTTAAAGTTGTTTTTTTTCCATTTGTTTCAATAACATCAATAATGCGATTAAATAGTTTTATTGCGGCAATTTTAGCAAATTTTGTGTTTGGATGAGAATTATTTGGACTTGCAGCAAATTTGTTTTTAAAATATAAACCTCCATCAGTTTGGAGTTCAAACAAATCCCAAATATAAATGTTATCATTGGCATCGTCCCATTCGTTTATAACCCAGTTGAAAAATTGTTTTGCGCGAGCTGCTGATTCTTCCGAAATGTTGTTTTTGACCTGTGCAGCGCCGGTGAAAATAATAAATTTGGTATTGGGGAATTGATGAAATTTTTCTTTAAGGGCATTGTATTGCAGTTGGTAGTTTGTAATGGTTTTTTCGTCGGAATTAATATTAACATTATTACTGTCGGGGTGTATGTAACATACAGGAAAACAATGTTTTAATAATATCACTTGATGTTCTTTTGTTAGTATTTCGAGTGTTGGTTCTTCCATAAATGGTGTGTTACCTTCATTTTTTACCCAAATGTTATAATAGTCGAAGGGGAAATTGTTCCATCCGTATGGTTTTGATTTTGGGAATGTTATTTCATTAATAGAATAGGTTTTATTGTTTTTTTTATTGTATGCACTCATTAATTCAGGAATGAGTGCATTGTTGCATAGTATTTTTTCTGGTAATAATTTATTTGTAATTTTTTGAAATAGAGATGGTTCTTTTCCATCCCATATTATCTTACCTGTACTATGGTGTAAAAATATTATACTTATTTCGGGGTTATTTGGCGTTTTGTTACACGAGATAGTTATTATTATTGCAAATAGCATTAACAGGTGAAGTGGTTTCATGGAATTTTATTGTTTAGGTTTGTATTGTAGAAACAAAAATATTGATGAGATGTTTATTTATTTATTCTGATGTAAAAAAAAAGCGGGGTTATTCTTAAAAATGAATAGCCCCGTTTATGTATTGTTAGTTGTTTAATTATTGTTTAAATACCGAAGTTGTAATGGTATTTGAACCATCGTTTAATTCAACTTTATGGTTTCCTGCTTCGAGTGAAGATAGGTTAAGTATGAACTTATTTGATTCTGAATTATTGTACAAACTTTCGGTTAAGACTACTTTCCCCGACTCGTTAAATACTTTTACCGAAACAGTTTTGCCTATAGGACAAACAAATTCAATTGCAAATAAATCAACAGTTGGATTAGGGAAGCTATTAATTAAGCCAAGTTTTAAAGGATCAACTTTAGTTATATTACAAGCATCAGTGCTGTGCCCATCATCGATTTTTACAGTGTATAGATCTGCTGGTAAGTCGGAGATGTTAATGGGAATTTTATTACCACTACCTACAACAGATGTTGAGCTTTTAGTCGAAACCGTTTCACCTTTACTATTGGTTACTGTTGTTTGGATGTTACTTACATCAAATGAGTAATATTCTACTGAAAAAGAGCCTTCAGTTGGGGCTGTTGGGTATTTGGTAATTTCAATTAAAGGTTTAGGAGAGTATTCGTAATAGCCAATTGCCGGTTCGTTGTAATGAGGAAGGGTTAGGTTTATGTTATCTGATTTAGGAATTACTGTGCCTAAATCGTTTAATTTTGATGTACTTTTTAATTGCAGAGGACGTACCGAAGGTAGTGAACCATCTGCTTTTCTGGGAGCAGTAAAAAGAGCTACTAAAGTTAGAGAGTCGAGGGTTTCAAAATCATCGTCCGAAACAATTTCTCTATCGATAAAACAAGGATAAGACTTTTGCCAAGTCCATGAATTATTTGATTCTGCATATTTAGTGTAAAGAACAGCTAAATCGTAGGGGGTATTAATAGCAGAAATTCTTGTTGATTTATATGAAATATTATTTCTAAAAACATCACCTATGCTATCTAGTCCGAATCGGTTCGACCCAAAACCAGTTCCGCATTTGTAAGCTGTGTTGTTAATCCAGTAAGCATTGTCGGTCGAGTCACTTTCGAGTCCATGGTAAAATCCGGTGCCTGAACAAAATATAGCTAAACAACCTATTGTTTTTACTAAGCGTTTACTGTGTGGTGTTTTAAGTAAATTGTTGTATGACTCGTGCATATCTTCTTGAATAGAAGATGTCTTAAAGCCGTTTCCTTCAATGCCGAAATCATTGTATTTCTTTGATGCCATTACCCAGCAGTTTTTAAAAATTCTCTCTCCTTTGTTGGGGTCAAACCCGTCATCCGAATAGTTCCATGCGCGGCATCCTTCCCAAATGTATGTGTTGCCCACGTAACTAATAACTTTCCATGCATCACCACCATTTCCAGGATTGTTATCGTACGAAAGGGTATCGCAACAGTTCCAGGTGTCGCAATTAATCCATCGGGTTGTGTCGGGTTGTGGGAAGATAATTTTGGAGGGTTTTTGTCCTAATACATCTACGGCGTAAATTGAGTCGTATTTACTCCATGCCCCCGATGTGTGCCAGTAGCCTCTTTGTCCCACATCGTGAACTCTTAAAAGCTCGTAAGTTATGTTAGCAGTTGAATTAGCAGTAATTGCTCCGTTAAGAACTGCATCTCGTTGAAAAACATTTCTAACTTCCAGGTTTTTTAAGTGAATAAACTGTACCTTATCGAGGTATATACCTGAGTTGTAGAAATTCCAAGACTTTGTCCAATTTGCAACGTGCTTTGAGCAGTCGAGAATTGGCCAGTTGTTGTATGCAATATCGTTAGGGTAACCGGCAAATAAAATAGGTTTGGATCTTGTACCACTGTTTTTAATTGTGTTAGGTGAAGTAGAATAATACACACCTCCTTTAAAATACACTGTGTCTCCTGCAATTGCTGTGTCAAATGCTTTTTGCCACGTCTTCCACGCATTTTCTATTGATAAACCATCTTTCAAGTCGTTTCCGTCGTTTTTTACGTAAAAAACTCTCGAAAATGATAAGGAATAAATGGTTCCTAATAGAATTAGTGTTAATAAAGTTTTTCTCATGACCGTTATTTTTTTATAAAAGTATGAAATTTTTACGGTAATAGTCTATAAAAGGTTTGGTCTTGTCGAAAATTATTTGTATGGCATTTGGTAGTGTTTAGTTTTCAAACTTTTAAATATATAAGAGTGGAAAAAATATTAATTTTTTGCTTGACTAAGTAGGTTTAATAGTTATATATTGAATGTAATTTAAATAGTTGTTATTTTTTTACACTTTAAGTATGTGTTTTATAAATAATTAGAGGAGGTTTTGTATCTGAAAATCTAATTATGTATGATTTGTTTTTTTAATTAGATAAAATGATTAATTAATAATTGATTTAAGGTATTAATATATATAGAGTCGATGAACGTGAATTGGATTTTTTTATTGCTATTGAATATGAATATATTATTGAATGGACAAATAATAGCAGATCATAGTGTTGTTGAATTATATGATAATATTCCTGAATCATTTATTCATAAAGTGAAAGAGATGTGGCTTGTAGTGCCTGGAGAGTCTCATAGTGCAGCATATCGGTATGGTTTAATAAAACTTTCAGAAATTGACTCAAAATTCACCGTAAGTGTTACCGAATCGGGAGTGCCAGAAGCATTTAGAGAGACTGCATTGCGTGTAAGCAGAGCTACATGGGGTGATTTGGATAATGAGAGTGGATGGATTTATAGTTATGGAGAAGAAGATTGGTGTTGTTATACTGATTATCCAAGCTATACATATAATCCAGTTGCAGTAGAAAGAACAAAGAAATCGATTCAATATTGTAATTCGAACGGAATTATTATTTCGGCAATAGGATTTGCTCATTGTTATGATGATGGGAAAAATATTGCAAATAGTTATATAAAAGCAACAACGGAATATATTTCGTTTTGTGAAAAAAATGGATATGTAACAAAGGTTTTTTTTACCACCGGGCCAATTGACTCATATATGGCATTGGGAGCATCAGGACTAGAACAGTTTCAAAAGTGGGAAATAATTAGAGATTCGGTGAGGAATAGTACAAAATATATATTGTTTGATTATTCTGATATATTAAGTTATAATGATAGTGGGGATTTATCGACATCTATACATGATGGAATTATTTTCCCGGTTATTCATCCTGATAATTTGAAAGGTAGTTACACAGGGCATATCGGTTCGGTGGGTGCATTGCGACTGGCAAAGGCTATGTGGTGGATTTTGGCTCGTATTTCGGGATGGGATGGTAGTGTAACGGCAATTGATTCAGATAGAAAAAATGATATTAATGTTATTCATTTAGGAGAAGGGGCGTTTTGTGTTCAAAAGGAAGACAATATAGTATTTAACAAGCTTTCTGTATTTAATATGGAAGGTCAGTTAATACTTGAAAAAAATGATCATGATGATGTTTCGTTATTTGAAATACCTAGTAATATTACAGGTGCATTTATTGTTTCATTGTCGAATGAAAGAGAGATCTGGGCAGAGAAAATAATTAAATTTTAGTTGGTTTTAATCATGTAATATTGAGGTTTTTGATTTTTATATCAATTGCCAAAATTGTTATGTTTTTTGTTGTGAATTAATTAATAGTGTTTTTTTCATGTTTGTTTACAATAATATTGTTGGTGTTTAACAATCTATTAGTGGTATTCATCATAAAATGGGGTTGATGTGTAAATAAAAACTATCTTTGGGTGTATAAAAGTAATAAATTAACAGACGGAATATTTTAGGTAGAAATTGTATGAAATCGTTATTGCTTAATATATTTAAGGGGAGGGTTGTATCGCCATACTGGATTTTATTAATAGACTTGGTGTTGGTGTCAAACTCATTTATTATAGCTTTTATACTTCGTTTAAATTTATTATTGCCTAATTATTCGTTTTTGAGTTTTTTTATAGGAGGTTCGTGGGTAATTTTTGTTTATCTGCTTTCGTTTTTAATATTTGGATCTTATAGGGGAGTAATAAGACATACTAATTACAGTGAGTTGAAATTACTTACGTCATCATATTTTTCAGCTTTTGTTACATTGCTAGTGTTAGATGTAGTTTTGGGTTATTTTCAAATTAAATGGTTTTTCATTCCTCGATTAGCATTGGTTTTTCATTTTATGATTGCATTATTTTTGGCAATTTCATTTAGAATGCTTGTGAAGGAAACTTATGAATTTTTAACTAAGAAAAAAGATACCGAGAATGCATTTATTTATGGAGCCGGTGATTTAGGTTTAATAGCTTATGAAGCAATAAATAATGATAAAACATCACGTTACGAAATTGTTGGGTTTATTGATGATGATCCTTCTAAATGGAATATGAGTATGCACTCCGTTCCGGTATATAAGTGGAAGCGGGCTTTGGAAATAGGTGAAGCCAAAAGTATAAAAACAATAATACTTGCTATTTCAGATATAACAATAGATCAAAAGCATCAAATATCGGATGAGTGTTTGAAAAAGGGGTGGAAGCTTAAGGTGATGCCAACAGTAGGTAATTGGGTAAATGGCATTTCCAATCCCAATCAAATAAGAGATATCCGAATAGAGGATTTGCTTGGACGAGATGAGATAAAGCTTAATCAGAAGAGTATTGCCGACGGATTGTCGGGAAAAACAATTTTAGTTTCGGGAGCTGCCGGATCTATTGGGTCAGAAATTGTAAGGCAGCTTTTGAAGTTTCCGGTAAAAAATATTCTAATGGTCGATCAGGCCGAATCGGCATTGTACGATTTACAGCAGGAATTATTGTTGAGTTATTATGATAGTCCGTTTACCGTAATTGTAGCTGATATTACAAATAAAAACCGAGTTCAGTCTATTTTTGAAAAGTATCACCCCGATTTAATATTTCATGCAGCTGCATATAAGCATGTGCCGTTAATGGAGAGGTTTCCCTATGAAGCAATTAGTGTTAATGTGGGGGGGACTAAGATACTGGCAGATTTATCTGTGGCGTATGGAATAGATAAATTTATTATGGTATCTACCGATAAGGCAGTTAATCCAACAAATGTTATGGGTGCCAGTAAAAGAATTTGTGAAATATATATACAGTCTTTAGCTCAAAGTGACAGTGTTAAAACATCGTTTATAACAACCCGTTTTGGAAATGTTTTAGGATCAAACGGTTCGGTAGTTCCTTTGTTTAAAAAGCAAATAGAAAGAGGTGGGCCAGTAACTGTTACACACCCCGATATTACAAGGTATTTTATGACAATACCTGAAGCATGTCAGTTAGTTCTCGAAGCTGGTTTTATGGGAAAAGGAGGTGAAATATTTGTTTTTGATATGGGTGAGCCGGTTAAGATTGATGATTTAGCAAAAGAAATGATTAGAATGGCCGGTTTGAAATTAGGTGAGGATATTGAGATTGTATATACAGGTTTGCGTGAAGGAGAAAAACTTTATGAAGAGTTATTGGCATCGAAAGAAAACACAATGCCTACTCATCATAATAAAATTATGATTGGAAAGGTAAGGCCACAGGTATACGAGTATGTAAATGCAAAGATTTCATATTTGCTTCAGTCAATTAATAACGATAATGAAGAGTTAATTGTAAAGCAGATGAAAGATATTGTTCCGGAGTTTTTATCTCAAAATAGTATATACTCCTCTCTTGATTTGAAAATGGCTGAATAACAAAC
Organism: Marinilabiliaceae bacterium; assembly: GCA_016933045.1. Taxonomy (GTDB): domain Bacteria; phylum Bacteroidota; class Bacteroidia; order Bacteroidales; family Marinilabiliaceae; genus JAFGBR01. Next base: position 74,045 of record JAFGBR010000019.1, read on the forward strand.
TATTCCTATAGTATAAAATAACAGATTATTTGATGTTTTTGCACTGTTGGGTTTCAAATTAATGAAACGTAATAATTTGCTATTTCTATTGTTGTGATATGGCTTTTGATTTAATCTCTATAATTAATATTTTTTATTTAGTCACAGTTCGAAATACTTCTGTCAAATAGCGCTGGCTCTTTGGTTGTGTTATACTGAAATTGAGTGATATGATAAAAAAATGAGCATTAAAATCAGAAAGTATGAAAAAGTTAGGTTATCTTTTGTTTGGTTTGGCTCTAATAGTAGCCTTGAACTCGTGTTCAAAAGAGATGGGAAACGAAAAGGATGACTCTGAATTGAAAAAGAGTGTAATTGCAGAAGTTACAGAGAGTTCTCCAATAAGTTTTAATGGTATTATTCCTTATTTAATTCCGGGTGATAATAAAGGTGGAAATAGAACATGTGATGATGTTGCTATGGCGTTTAATACCGAATTTGCACTTTGTGGAGAAAAAGTGGATTATGGTGATGATTTTTCAGGTAGTTTTCCGAAAGGTCTTGATGTTATGACAGATGGGTTATATGTGTCATTTGATATTGATGGATGTTTGGAAATTGATGGAAAAAATTATAAGGTTGGTGCCGTAATTGTGAAAGGATCAGATCAGGCTAATGTTTATTGGTATCCCGAAGGAACTACCAGTGATAGTAAGTTGGCTTCACCTGTTAATAGTTCCGGTTTGTCAGCTCAGCTAAGTAATTTAACTTTTTGTTTTGTTGAGTGTGAAATGAGCATGGATAATTACATTTTCATGAAACTTTTTTATCGAGATGCCGAAGATAGTATAATGTATTGGGCATTGTTAGATTCTCCATTATCTTATTATGAGGTTGAAAATGACTGGTGTTCTCATATGGGTATTAATAAGCTTATAGCAGAACAAACAATTGATTTGCGTATGTATGGAGATGGTCCTGTTAATGGGTTTATGAATATTATTATGGATAATAATATGATTAATGTTCAGACAACTATGAGTTCTGGTTTAATATTACATAAAGCATATATTTTTGTTGGTACAATGGACGACCTCGACTCCTATGGTATATGTCCAAATTATAATGATTTTCCATTTGTAATTGAGGGGGATGATATTTTATCGTTCGATATTGCTTTGAATTAGAGGTAAATGCCATTATACAAAAGAGGGAGTATGCTCCCTCTTTTGTATAATGGTGGTTTTTTGTTTTATGAGGTTTCATTTCTAATAAGTATAGGTTAATCCATGTTTTTGTTTACTTAAACAAAATAGAAAACAGAGCTGCATTAAGTTTCGTATATTTATTATCAACCTATAAATTAATATAACCATGAAAAACGAGATTAGAAAGTTTATAGCAGCAACTACCTTTATCGATCCCGAAAAAATAAAAGATGAAACAATGATTTTTGAAGAAGGAATATTCGACTCCATGGGATTGTTGGGGCTGATAAATTATTTTGAATCGGAATTTGGCATATCTGTTGAAGACTCTGATTTAAAAGAAGAGAACTTTGGATGTATAAATAATATGGCATTATTTATAGCGCGAAAAAAAACAGTTGCAGCTTAAATGTGTGGCATTGCAGGGTACATAGGTTATGAACATATCAGTATGGCTGAAAAAGAGGCCATACTGAATAAAATGTTAACTCGTATAGGGCATCGGGGGCCTGATGAGCAAGGTGTTTTTTTATCTTCCAAGGCAAGTTTTGGAAGTGTACGTTTAAGTATTATTGATGTTGCTGGTGGGCAGCAACCGTTATGTAATGAAGATGGTAATTTGTGGATTGCCTATAATGGAGAAGTATATAATTATATTGAGTTAAAAGATTTGTTGTTGTCGAAAGGGCATATTTTTAAAACCTCGTGCGATACCGAAGTTGTTTTGCATTTGTATGAAGAGTTTGGTACTGGATGTTTAGATATGTTAAATGGGCAATTTGCTTTTTCTGTTTGGGATATAAAAAAGCAGCAACTGTTTTTAGCCCGCGACAGAGTTGGTATAAGACCATTGTTTTATAGTCATCAGAATAATAATATTCTTTTTGCATCGGAGATTAAATCGATATTTGAATTTCCGGGTTTTAAAAGAGAAATATCATATTCATCACTTAAGCAAATTTTTACATTTTGGACTACAATTTCACCACATACTATTTTTAGTGATGTTTTTGAATTGCCTCCCGGGCATTTTGCATTGTTTACAAATGGAAAACTTACAATTCAAAAATATTGGAAATTAACTTTTCCTATTAATGGGTATAATATTAATTGTTCAATTAAAGAAGCCACAGATCAGTTAGATGCTTTGTTGAATGATTCAATTAAATTGCGATTAAGAGCTGATGTTCCTGTTGCTGCCTATTTAAGTGGGGGGCTCGATTCGAGTGTTACATCTTATTATATAAAAAAATATTTTCCTGATACATTAAATACTTTTTCGATAGGTTTCGATGATTCAGCCTATGATGAAACTGAATATCAAAGCGAAGTATCTCGTTTTTTGAACACCAATCATCGGAGTACTTTGTTTACACAGAGTGATGTAATTGATTTATTCAGTGAGATGATGTGGCATGTAGAAACACCTCTTTTGCGCGGAGGTCCCATTCCAATGTATAAGCTTTCAAAGCTTGTTCGCGATAATAATATTAAGGTGGTTGTAACAGGCGAAGGCGCTGATGAAGCGTTGGGTGGGTATAATATTTTTAAAGAGGCTATTATAAGGGAGTTTTGGTCGAAATACCCTGATTCGAAAATGCGTCCGTTGTTGTTAAAACGTTTATATCCATATTTACCTCATATCCGAAATGCGAATGGGGCAATGTTAAAAATGTTTTTTGGATATAAGTTAACAGAAATATCATCACCAATATATTCACATCTTTTAAGGTGGAAAAATACGAGTCATATAATTAATCATTTGTCAGAGTTAATAAAAGAACAAACTAAGGAATATGACCCCATTTCTGAAGTTGTTGAAAATATTGGATTGGAATTGAATGGAAGGTCGGTTTTAAACCGGGCTCAGAGTATAGAAACAAATCTTTTTATGTCGGGGTATTTGTTGTCATCTCAGGGCGACAGGGTTTCAATGGGGCACTCAGTTGAAGGCCGATATCCATTTCTCGATCATCGAATTTTGGAGTTTTGTGCTACTTTGCCTGATCGGTATAAAATATTAGGATTAAATGAAAAATATTTGTTAAAAAGATCAGTTATAAGCCATCTTCCTATGTCGGTTTTAAGCAGACCCAAGCAAGCATACCGGGCTCCAATTGTAAATGCTTTTTTAAATATTCCAAACAGGTTTATAGATGATTTGTTTAACGAAAAAAAGATAAAAGAGATAGGTATATTTGATAGCAAAAGCATTCAAATGTTGCTAAAAAAGATAAAACAAAGTGAAATAGTTAGTGAAATTGACAGTATGTCATTGATGGGTATTTTATCAACAAATGAATTGAACAGACAATTTGTAAAAGAGTTTGAGTATATAGGTGATAGTGAAGTTCAAAAGTCAAAGGTTTGCAATCGTTAATCGCAGTATTTATTATTTTAAGTTATTACATTCACATTCAACATTTTTTAATAATACATGTTTTTACTTATTAATATATACTTAAACTTAATAAACCATATCAAATGAAAAGGCCATTTAGTAAAGAGGTTTTAAAAATTGAAAATGTTGACCAGATTGTAGAAAAGATATGCGATAAGTTGAATAATGATGTGTTTCACATTATGAAGCGAAAAGGAGGAGTGATAGGTGTTAGTGGAGGTATTGATTCGTCAACAACGTTAGCATTAATGGTTAAAGCATTGGGTGCAGATAGGATTTTTGCAGTTATGTTGCCCGAGTCAGACTCGAGTCCGGATAGTAAAAAATTTGCATTGCAATTATTAGAAAAATTTGGGGTTGAGTATAAAGAAGAAAATATAAGCGCTGCATTAGAAGGGTTTGGATGTTACAAACGACGAAATTTGGCTGTTAAAAAGGTAGTAAGTAATTATGATCCCATAGAGGATAAGATGAAAATTGTGATTCCTCCCGAAATAATAAAGAGTAATTTGCCTCCAGTTCATTATGTTACCGTTATTTATAAAGATGGTAGTGAACAAAGTTGCAGGCTCCCGATGGGCGAATATCTTCAAATAGTTGCAGCTTCGAATTTTAAGCAACGCAGCCGGATGTCGATGCTTTATTATCATGCCGAGAGGCTTTATTATGCAGTAATTGGCACTCCAAATAAGCATGAAATAGAACAAGGCTTTTTTGTAAAATATGGCGATGGAGGATCCGATGTTTTTCCGATAGGAGATTTGTATAAGACACAGGTTTATCAAATTGCACGTTATTTAGGTGTTCCTGTTGATATTATTAACCGCCCACCTACAACAGATACCTATTCGGCAGCTCAAACACAGGAGGAATTTTTTTATCAATTGCCTTTTGAAACAATGGATTTGTTATGGTATGCATTTGAAAATGGTTATTCACCAAAGGAGGTTTCCCCTGTTTTGGAAATGAGTGAAGAAGATGTTGTAAGGAATTATAACAATTTTGAGAGAAAGAGGAAAACTACTGATTATTTGAGGCAACCACCAATACGAGGATATGATTTTTTTGAAAAATAATGTGGTGATTAAGAAGTATGATTTAATAAAATAGAATAATACCAGGTTATTAACAATACATATCAATAAAACTAAAACCGGTATATTATATGAATTGTGTCGATTATTTATTCAAAGAATCCCGTACTAAAGAAAAACTATTAATTCTTGGAGTTAGGGAGCAGGTTTCGTATGGCGAAATAGTTGAAAAGATAGAACAAGTTGCTGTTTGGTTGAAAAAAACGATTGGAACAGGTGAAAATATAATGCTTTCATCGGCAAACAGTTCATTTTTTATTATAGCATATTTTGCAATAATGAAGTCGGGAAATGTATGTGTTCCTCTAAATCCGGCAATTGAAAAGGAACAGTTTGAAAATATTTCAGGGCGAACCAATACAAGTATTTATTTTTTGTCGCAGTTGGTTAAGAAAAGACTAAATATAATTACCGATGAAAATATAATTACCGATGAATCAATAAATAATATTTTATTGCAAAAAAAAGAGGGAGATAATAATTTCGGACTGACGGATGAGAATGAGTTGGCTCAAATTATTTTTACGTCAGGATCAACTGCCGAACCCAAGGGGGTTATGATATCGCATGGAAATATTATTGCTAATACAAAGTCGATAATCGAATATTTAAAATTGTCCGATAATGATATAATAGAAGTTGTTTTGCCCTTTTATTATTGTTACGGTTTATCGCTTTTGCACACTCACGTTAAGGTTGGAGGGGCATTGGTATTAAACAATAACTTCATGTTTTTAGGATCGGTTATAAATGATTTATTGAAATATAAGTGTACAGGATTTGCAGGTGTGCCGAGTCATTTTCAAATATTACTCCGTAAATCAGATTCATTTAAAAAAACTATTTTTCCTGATTTGAAATATGTAACCCAGGCCGGAGGAAAGTTGCCGGTTCCATTTATAAAAGAGTTTATTGATTGTTTTCCTAAAATTAATTTTTTTGTAATGTATGGACAAACAGAGGCAACAGCACGCCTAAGTTATTTACCTCCTCAATTGCTACCTGCAAAAATTGGGTCAATAGGAAAAGGAATTCCAGATGTTGAACTAAAAGTTGTTGATGAAAATAATAATGAACAAAAAATTGGAGCGGTTGGCGAAATAATTGCAAAAGGTAAAAATGTTATGCTTGGATATTATAATGATTATGAAAGTACAAAAAAAACAATAAAAAATGGATGGTTATTTACCGGCGATTTGGCCTTTAGAGATGAAGAAGGTTATATTTTTCTTCAGGCACGAGCCAAAGAAATAATAAAAGTTGGTGGGCGTAGAGTTAGTCCTAAAGAGATTGAGGAAGTGATTTTGTCAATGCCCCAAATTATTGATTGCACTATAGTGCCGGTTGCTGATGAGGTTTTGGGCGAAGCATTAAAGGCTATTGTAGTGCCAAATGACGAAGGCAAAAATTTGAAGGTTGATGATATTAAACGATATTGTTCGGAAAGGTTATCAGGTTATAAGATACCAACAATTGTAGAATTTTCGGATGATGTAGATATTGTTGCAACTGGTAAAAAAGTAAAAAAGAAATAGAAATATGTTTTTTTACTTTGATTAAATAAGAGGAAATTATGATTAAAGCACATTGAAAGTGATTTTTTTTGTATAAAATTGTATTATTCATTATAGTTAAATAATATGAGAAATATTATCCGGTTGATTATTGTATTATTATTCAGTTCATTCTTTTTTTCTTGCGTTCCATTAAAGGAAACAATTTATTTACAAGGTGATTTGTCGAAAAAATTGAAAGATATTGATGAGTTATATCAGCCAGAGAAAACTGATTACTTAGTAAAACCTAATGATATATTATACATCAAGGTAAGTAGTTTGGATGAGAGGACTTCTGCGTTTTTGAATCCAAACAGTGGTTTCGTACAATTGCCCGAATCAGCAACTGCAATGAATCTTATGGGATATCGGGTTGATATTGATGGATCTATTGATTTTCCGTTTATAGGAAAAATATTTGTTTCTGGTTTATCATTGAGTAAGGTGCAGGAAAAGTTACATTTGGCAGTAAGTAAATATATCGATCAGAGTAGTGTTACAGTAAAATTATTAAATGATAATGTTACAGTATTAGGTGAAGTAACCCGTCCTGGAAGATTTCCGTTGGCCGGAGAAGAGATAAATATTTTGGAGGCAATTAGTTTGGCTGGTGAAACTACCGATTATTCAAATAAAAGAAAAGTACGTCTGATACGAAGAGATGGAGATTCCTATCAAATGGTTATAGTTAATACGCTAGATGAAAAAATAATGTTCTCACCATATTATTATTTAAGGCCTGGCGATATAATATATGTTGAACCAAGACGTTTAAAATCGTTGGTTATGTCGGGACAGGCATTTAGTTACTATTTGACTATATTAAATACTGGATTGTTGATTTATACTACCTATTTGGCATATTATCAAATCCAAAACAATACAAATTAATTATGAGTGAATTTGAGGATAAAGCCTTTAAGCAAATAGATATTAAGAAATTATTATTTAGAGCTGTAAAATATTGGTATATACTGCCAATATTTTTAATTATAAGCATTTCAGTTTCGTTATATTATTTTAAAACAACTGTTCCAACCTATAAAATATCATCCAAACTACTTATTTCCGGAGGAGAATCGAGTATGCCAACTATTGGTTCCGGATCTTCATCAGGAGAAAGAGGGCCTTTGCCGGGTGTATATTTGGGCGAACAAAATAACATTGAGAATCAGTTAATTATACTTACTTCGTATTCGCAAATTGAAAAGACATTAAAGCAACTCGATTTTGATATTTCATATTATCGTATAGGTACTTTTTTAACCATAGATATTTATAAAAATAGTCCATTTACAGTGTTAAAAGATACATCTGATTTTGGGGCTTACAATTGGTTATTTGAAGTTGAATTTATTTCGAAAGATGAGTATATATTAACAATAGAAGGGAATAATGAATTTAAAGAGAAACATTCATTTTTCGAAAAAGTTAAAAATGATAAATTTAGTTTTTCAATAGTACCTAACGAAAAGAATATTGAAAAGATAAAATATATTGGTAATAAATTTGGTTTTGCTATTAATAATAAGGCCGGTTTAATAATGCATTATAGTAATGCAGTAATGATGAAGCCATTGGAAGGATCTACAATTTTTGAGTTGTCAGTAATAGAAAATAATGTACAAAAGGGGATTGATTTTTTGAATGCGCTATCGCAAAATTCAGTTAATTATACGCTCGATAAGAAGAATCAAATAGCAATAAATACTATTAATTTTATTGAAAAGCAATTGATAGGAGTTAGTGATTCATTAAGTTCGGCAGAAAAAGTTCTTGAGGATTTCAGATCTAGGCACGAGGTGATGGATGTTAGTATGCAAGGACAGATGATTATTGAGCAGTCGCAGGATCTTGAAAACCAAAGAGCTGCAGTTATGGTTAGGCTCGATTATTATAATTATTTGATTGATTATATCGAAAGTAACCGAAATGTTCAGGATATTATGGTGCCATCATCAATGGGAGTTGAAGATCCGGCATTAACCGCTTTAATTAGTGAATTGGGAACAATGAATGCTGAAAAGTCAAGTCTTCAGTTTAATTCCAGTTCTGCAAATCCAAATATTGCTAGAATAGACCGAAGGTTAGAAGCAATAAAAAATTCAATTATTGAGAATACAAAAAATAATATAGAAACCACAAATCTTACTTTGAAAGATTTGGATAGGAGGCTTTTAAGTTTAAGTGGGCAGATTCGAAGATTGCCAAAAACAGAACAGGTATTGCTGGGAATAGAACGAAAGTTTCAGATGAGTAATGAAATGTACACTTATTTGTTAGAGAGACGATCTGAGGCTCAATTGGCAAAAGCAGCCAACTTGCCCGATAACGAAATAGTTGAAAGTGCACATGTTCTATATCAGGTAGAACCAAACTTGCAACGAATAATATTTATGTTGATGTTTTTTGGTTTTTTTGTACCATCTGTAATAATTTTTTTACTGGTTTTTTATAATGGAAAAATAAATGATAAAGAAGATGTAGAGAATATTACCGATATACCTATTTTAGGTCAGGTACCTCATAATAAAAAGGCTATTGATTCCCGTTTTGTTAGTTTTCACCCACGTTCGTCAATGGCAGAAGCATTTAGAGCCATTCGCACATCATTAGGTTTTTATGATTTGGATCACTCACCATCGAAAGTTATTTTAGTAACTTCAATAATACCGGGCGAAGGGAAATCATTTTGTTCAACTAATATAGCAGCTACCCATGCGCTTATGGGTAAAAAGACCTTATTATTAGGTTATGATTTAAGAAAACCGGGGTTGGGTAAATATTTTTCATCAAACGTTAAAGAAACAGGTGTGGTTAATTATTATGTGAGTGAAAAAGCTGAACTTTTTATTGAAAAGACAGAAATTGATAGCCTTGATGTTTTGTTTGCCGGTGAAATACCTCCTAATCCGGCAGAACTGATTGCAAGTTATAAAACTAATTTTTTGTTCGAGAAATTACGTTCGGAATACGATGTAATAGTAATTGATACTCCTCCTATTGGAATAGTATCAGATGCTTATATGTTGACTAAGTATAGCGATGTGAATATAATAGTGGTTCGACATGGGTACACACCAAAGTTATTATTTGGTCAGGTTATGCGTGATGAAAAACATCGTAAAATGAAAAACATAGCAGTTATTGTAAACGGAATGCCTTATAAGGGTCAGGGGTATTCCTTGATGTATGGCTATGGAAAAGACTATTATACTACAGGATAGTCACTATTGCTATTAAATAAAAAAAGAACTATTTTCTGTTAAATTTAAAAAAACAGGAAATGGTTTTTCTTTTTCGGCAATATCCTCTTTTTTTACTAGTTCTATTGTTTATTCCCGGTGTATGGTTTGGTGTTCATGTTCAAACCGAAATGTTGGCTGTAGTATTTGTTGTAATATGTTGTTTATATATTTTTTATACATTTTTTATTGTTCATAAGCGATCTCTTTTAGCTTACAAAAATAGATGGTTACCCGGTGTTTTAATAGGATTATTAATGTTTTGCTCCGGATTGTTTTATTCATCGTATCGTTTACCGAATGTTTTATTAAAACCTGTAACTTTTTATGGAAATGGTGAAATAGTAGATGTAGTAGGTATATCTGAAAAATCAGTAAGGGTTAATGTAAAATTTAAAAATGTTTGTGATGAGAATAAATCATGTAATACGTCTTTGAGGGTAATGGCTTTTTTTCCGATAAAGTATTTGAGCATGTTGGAGGTTGGCAATACCATTGAGGGGGAAATATCATTAAGTCCATTTGACAAGCCATCAGTTCCTTTTCAATTCGATTATGGGAGCTATTTATCTTATGCAGGTTATTCAGCTATCGGTTTTATTAAGGATACTATTGTAATTGGAGAACGGGGGGATGTTGGAATAAATAGATTTATTAACCAATTGAGAATACGGTTTAAAAATACCTTTAAAAAAGAGACAACCGATAAAACATCTTTAAGCGTGTTGCAGGCAATGGTATTGGGCGATAGAGATCTGATTTCGTATGAGACAAGAACACAATATATTAAATCGGGGGCAATACATATTTTGGCAGTATCGGGTTTGCATGTTGGGGTTATATACCTAGTGTTATTATCACTTTTTGGGTTTCTTAAAAGAGGAGCGTTTAAGATTGTTAAGGTAATCGTATTACTTTGTATTCTTTGGTTTTATGCATGGTTAACTATGTTCTCGCCATCTGTTATGCGTGCAACTATAATGTTTAGTGTTGTACTTATTGGGCGTGAGTTGATGCGAGATACAAATGTATATTATTCATTATCTATATCGGCATTTATTATTTTAATAATAAACCCTTTGTCGGTTTATCATGTTGGGTTTTGGTTGAGTCATTTGGCTGTAGTAGGAATAGTAACTTTTTATAATAGTATAAATAATTGGTTTTACTTTTCTTTTGTAGGTTGGCGTTGGATTTGGTCAATAGTGGCAGTTTCACTGTCGGCACAAATAACTACTTTCCCACTAATAATATTGCTTTTTCAAGGGTTTCCAATTTATTTTTTAATTACTAATGTTTTTTTAATTCCTATATTGCCGGTGGTATTGATAGGCGGTATTGTAATGTTAGTAGTTCCTGTTAATTCGGTAGTTAATGAAATATTAACAAACCCAATTAATGATTTATTAGCTTATATGAATAAAACAGTGGAGGTTGTTTCTGGTTTTCCCGGTGCATTTTTTACAGGTTTTACAATAACAATTTCCGAGATGTTGTTGCTATATGTTGTGATTCTTTTTTTATCGCTGTTTTTTCGGGTTAAGAATCCGCAATTGTTATTAATAGGGAAGATGGCAGTAGTTTTATTTTTAACTTTATTTTTAAATAGGATAGTGTTTGCCAGTCAACAGCAAATATTAAGTTTATATTCGAAAGGAGGAAAACATATCGTAAATTATATTGATGGATTTAATAACATTACAATTTGTTCAAATACAGTTCAAAAGAAAGAATTGGGTTATATATTTGAGTCATATTGGAATCATTGTTTTGTAAAAAATGATAAATATTATTGTATTGATTCATTGTTTGATAATCGAACGTTTTTGTTGATAATTGGTAAGAGTAAAAAGATAGGAATTGTTAGAAAAGGTGGTGAGAGGGATGGAAATTCGATTAGGAAGATGTTTTCGAATGGTACACCAGTGGTTGATGTTTTAATTTGTTTGGGTGCAAGAAATGAATTTGAAGAAGTACTAAATTGTATTAAAAGAAAAGAGTTGATATGTTTTTCGACGTATAATTATCAATCAAGAAAAAAAAAGAAAAGCACAATATATGAAGAGCATGAAAAATATATTGATATGGGGAAAGATAATTTTTATCAGTTAAAGTATTAGTTTAGTATAATAAAAAGATTTTTTTTTTGATTTTACATTATAGATTGATTTATTTTGTTGCGCTTAAAAAAATGTTTTATTTAACAGATAAAAAATGAGGATTCTTATTGCTGGAGCCGGGGAGGTTGGAACGCACCTTGCAAAGATGCTTTGTAATGCTAATCACGATGTTATATTGATGGATGAGGATGAAGATAAGCTGAAGCAGATTGATTCACATTTTGATTTAATGACAATTGTGGGAAGTCTCACTTCACTTGAAGATTTGAGAGAGGCCAATGTTAAAATGTGTGATTTGTTTATTGCAGTGCCCCCATATCAGGATATGAGTATTTTGTCAGCTATACTGGCAAAAAAGCTTGGGGCGAAGATGACTGTAGCCAGAGTAAATAACCATGAATATATGCTTGCCGAAAACAAAGAGTTTTTTCGGCAATTAGGTGTTGATGAACTTATTTATCCTGAACAATTAGCTGCAAATGAAATTGTGGTTTCTTTAAAACAGGTTGGAATACGTCAATTAGTTGAGTTTTCGGATGGAAAGTTATTACTTGTTGGATTGAAAATACGTACAACAGCACCACTTACCGATATTACTCTGTCAGAAGCTGCCAATTTACATCATACACGCGAGTATAATGCAGTTGCAATAAATCGCGACGGAAGAACTATTGTGCCGCGGGGAGATGATGTTTTTATGCATAACGATCTGGCTTATTTTATTACCACAAAATCGGGGTTGTCACAAGTATTAAATGATGCAGGGAAAAAACAATTTGACATAAAAAACGTGATGATTCTTGGTGGAAGCCGAATAGGCAAAAAAGTAGCTGCCGAAATTGAGGAGCTTTATAATGTTAAGTTGATTGAGATAGAAAAAGAAAAGAGTTATAAGCTTGCCGATATTTTAGAGCATACATTGGTAATAAGCGGCGATGGAAGAAATTTGGAGTTATTAAAAGATGAAGGAATTCAGAAGATGGATGCTTTTGTAGCAGTTACCAAAAATTCGGAAGTTAATATATTGGCATGTCAGTTGGCTAAAAAAATGGGAGTTAGAAAAACTGTTGCCGAAGTTGAGAATATGGATTACATCGATTTGGCTGAGAATATAGGTATCGGTACTTTGGTTAATAAAAAGTTAATAGCTGCCAGTCATATTTACCGTTATACACTTAGGGCAAATGTGTCGCATGTTAAATGTTTAACTGCTTCGGAAGCCGAAGTAATGGAATTGATAGCCCAGCCAGGGTCGAAAGTTACAAAAGAGCCTTTGCGAAATTTAAAAATACCTAATGATGTAAATGTTGGGGGAATTATTCGCGATGATCAGGCAATTATTCCAACTGGTGACACCGTTATTATGCCTGATGATCGAGTTGTAGTTTTTGCAATGCCTTCGGGTATTTCAAAAATAGAAAAGATGTTTAGTTATTAATGGATTATTATTGAATTATCCTTTTTCATAGGAATCGTAATGCTGAATATAAAAATAATATTTCGTTTTTTTGGTCTGGTTCTGGTAATCGAAGGGTTATTTATGTTATTAACATCATTAGTTTCATTGATTTATAATGAAAATGATTTGGTAGCGTTTTTGATTTCGGCATTAATTTGTATTATTACCGGAGGCTCCATTGCATTGTTTACCGGAAATGCAAAACGGCAATTAGGTAAGCGTGAGGGGTATATTATGGTAACTATGATTTGGGTGGTCTTTTCTTTTTTTGGCTTGTTGCCTTTTTTAATAAGCGGTGCTATACCTTCTTTTACTGATGCTTTTTTTGAGACCATGTCGGGGTTTACTACTACAGGTAGCTCAATATTAAATAATATTGAAGAATTACCACATGGAATATTGTTTTGGAGAAGTATTATTCAATGGCTGGGAGGAATGGGAATTATTGTACTTTCATTAGCTATTTTACCTATACTTGGAGTTGGTGGGATGCAGTTGTTTGAAGCAGAAGTGCCAGGAATTACAGCAGATAAATTACATCCACGCATTACTGATACCGCAAAACGATTGTGGTTAATATATGTTTCTTTTACAGCTATTGAAGCTGTTTTGTTGATTTTTGGTGGTATGTCGTTTTTTGATGCAGTTTGTCACTCATTTACAACCATGGCAACGGGAGGGTACAGTACAAAGCAAGCAAGTGTGGCGCATTGGGATTCGCCATATATACACTATGTAATTACTTTATTTATGTTTATTGCCGGGATGAATTTTACACTCTCGTATGCTATTTTTAAAGGAAAATTTGAAAGGCTTAAAGATAATGATGAGCTAAGGTTTTATTCGTTGGTTGTATTGATTTTTACTGTAATAATATCAGTGGCACTTTATTTTACCGAAATTGGTTATAGTGTTGAACGATCTTTTAGAGATGCATTATTCCAGGTGGTTTCAATTGTTACAACAACAGGTTATGCTACAGCCGATTATATGGCATGGGTGCCTTCGTTAAGTGTTTTGATTTTTTTATTGATGTTTTTTGGAGGATCAGCCGGTTCTACCGGTGGTGGTATTAAAATGGTTAGGATCCAATTGCTGATGAAGAATAGCCGAAATGAATTAAAACGACTTATTCATCCTAATGCAGTTATACCGGTTCGGTTTAATGGGCGAGCAGTGCCTCAATCTATTTTATATAATGTACTGGCTTTTGTAGTTATTTATTTGATGATTGTTGGTGTTAGTATGATAGTAATGTCAATGATGGGTTTTGATTTGCAAACATCATTGGGTGCCGTTGCTACATCTATTGGTAATATTGGTCCTGGATTAAATGAGTTGGGGCCGGCATATAGTTTTTCCGAAATACCGGCTTTGGGAAAGTGGTTTTTATCGTTATTAATGCTTATTGGACGATTAGAGCTTTTTACAGTTATTGTTTTATTTTCAAGCCATTTTTGGAAGCATTAATTATAAGTTGAATTTACCTTTTCCTTGTCTTATTATCTCAAAATGATGATTGGTGCAGTTAATAATTGTTGATGGCTCATTATCGCCGAATCCACCATCAATTACCATATCAACAACATCGCCATATTTTTCGTGAATCAGTTCGGGATCTGTTGTGTATTCTATAATCTCATCTTCATCGTGAATTGAAGTTGATAATATTGGATTCCCAAGTTGATTTACCAGTTCACGTATAATGCTATTATCGGGAATTCTTATGCCTACTGTTTTCTTATTGTTTTTAAATATTTTTGGAACGTTATTGTTTGCTTCGAGAATAAATGTAAATGGTCCCGGAAAGTGTTTTTTCATCACCTTAAATGTTGTATTGTCGAGGGGTTTTACATAATCAGAGATGTGACTCAGGTCGTAACAAATAAAAGATAAATGATCTTTTTTCATATTGATACCTTTTAATTTGCAAACAGTTTCAACTGCCTTTGCGTTTTTAATGTCGCATCCCATCCCATATATGGTATCGGTTGGATAAATTACAATGCCTCCTTTTTTTAAGCATTCAACAACATCGGATATTGCTTTGGGATTTGGGTTTTCGGGAAAAATTTTTATTAACATGGTTGTCGGTTTAGATTTATTTATAATATATAACAAAGTTGATAAAAAGGAAATAGGTAATACAAAAAAAGCCACCTTTTAAGGTGGCTTTGAGCGGGAAACGGGGTTCAAACCCGCGACCCTCAGCTTGGAAGGCTGATGCTCTATCAACTGAGCTACTCCCGCATTAACAATGCAAAAAAACATTTGCAAGTTTGAGCCAGTAGAGGGATTCGAACCCACGGCCTGCTGATTACAAATCAGCTGCTCTGACCAACTGAGCTACACTGGCATTGTTGAGTGGGGAGAGGAGGATTCGAACCTCCGAAGTCGTAAGACAACTGAGTTACAGTCAGTCCCATTTGGCCACTCTGGTATCTCCCCA
>JAFGBR010000020.1 GCA_016933045.1 Marinilabiliaceae bacterium
AACTATCATGTTATCATTCCATTCGAAAATGTTAATGATAAAATTATCATCCCGGTAACCATTGGGAATGAGTCATACAGATTTATGTTGGACACGGGTGCTCCTTGCGCTATCTCAAGTAATATAGCTGGTAAAATAGGGTTAAAAGCAGATACAAGTGTAATTATAGCTGACCAAAGTAAGAAAGAGAAACTATACTCATTTGGTTGCATCAATAAAATTGAAATTGCAGGGATTTCTTTTGACAGTGTTCCTATAATTATAGGAAATGAATTTGGTTCGGCTTTTTCTTGTCTTAATATAGATGGTATAATAGGAAGTAATTTATTAAGGAATTCAATTGTGCAATTCTCATATCAAAAAGGACAAATAATTCTAACTGACCAATTTAAAAAGCTTAACATTGATTCGATAAATATCTCTCCTATGATTTTAAGTGAGGACCAAAGTATTCCATTTATTCAATTTATATATTCTCCGTCGATAAAAAAGTTTAAGAAAAAGATGGGGAGTTATGCAATGTTTGATAGTGGGAGTGATGATTTTATATCAATATCTTTTCATAACCTTGAATATTCTGATTCTGTAGGGTTAGCCCCTAAAGTATTAGCAGAATCTTTTGGAAGTAACACATTTGGATTGCATGGAGCTGCAAAAAATTCAATCTCTTATTTACTTGACTTACCTATTTTTTCAATTGGCCATTCGGTTTTCTTAAATGGAACAGCCTCTACAACAATAGGTAATTCTTCTGTTATTGGTACTCAGTTGCTAAAATATGGTACTGTCACCATTGATTACATCAATAAACAGTTCTGTTTTAAACCTAAAACTGCTGAAGAGTCAGTGATAGATGTCATAAGAAAGCGATTTCCGATTGACCCGGGTTTTAATGGAGATACACTTGTTGTAGGTCAAATTTGGGATGATAAACTCCTCAAAGAAATTGAGGTTGGTGATAGAATACTTTCGATAAATGATATTAATACCGAAAATATAACACCATGCGACATGATATCGGGTAATACATTTAAAAATATAGAAGAACTGACACTTCGGATAGAAACCAAAAATAAAGGAGTAATCAGTTTTACTTTAGAAAAGACGTATTTCAAGGAACAATTGAAGCGATATAAGAAAAATCAGACAATAGATTGGTACAATGTATATGGCGTTCGTAGTTTTTAGAATAAAAAAACATTAAAAAAGCTGATTGTTAAACATATAACAATCAGCTTAATAAAAAATATTAAAGAGGTCGGTGGCGGATTCGAACCGCCGTACGCGGTTTTGCAGACCGCTGCCTAGCCACTCGGCCAACCGACCATTATGTGCTTTGGGATTGCAAAAATAACAAAAAAAGTAGTTTTACAATAGAATTGAAGCTTTCAATTACAAAAAAAAATCATATTTACCAGTTATCTTAAAATTGAATCTATAAATCAATTATTTACAATTAAACAACAACTGGTAAAGTAAAATAAAATGTAGTTCCATTACCTACTATTGAATCGACCCATATTTTTCCACCAAGTAATTCAACAAGTTTTTTCGATATAGCTAAACCTAAACCTGTACCTTTAAAAAACTTTAGTCCACCGGTATTTATCTTACTAAACTGCTCAAACAGTTTATCATAATCTTCCGATTTTATGCCAATACCTGTGTCAGATACAAAAAACTGGCAATAACCATCTATTAATCTATATCCGTATCGAACCTCTCCTTTATGTGTAAATTTTATAGCATTATTAATTAGATTTTGTAATACTTGTTTAAATCTTATTAAATCAGTGTATACCAAAAGTGGTTTTTCTGTATTAATATCCAGTATAATTTTTAGGGATTCGTTTTGTTGTCTTACATAAAAACTTTGTAGCTCTTTTAATATTTGATTCATTTCAAAACTTTGCCTATGAATATCAACCTGGTCTGCTTCAATTTTTGAAATGTCAAGTATGTCATTAATAATAACCAACAACGACTCACAATTATTCTGAATTACATCAACAAATTCGTTTTTTTCTTCATTAGTAATAGCTTTATCTTTTAGTAAACTCGAAAACCCAATAATAGCATTCATAGGTGTTCTTATTTCGTGAGACATATTGGCCAAAAACGCAGATTTAAGTTTATCGGATTGTTCGGCTCTTTTTTTTG
Source organism: Marinilabiliaceae bacterium (assembly GCA_016933045.1). Taxonomy (GTDB): domain Bacteria; phylum Bacteroidota; class Bacteroidia; order Bacteroidales; family Marinilabiliaceae; genus JAFGBR01. Next base: position 2,161 of record JAFGBR010000020.1, read on the forward strand.
CTTCGTTTAGTTCCGAAGTACGTTCTTCAACTAAATTTTCCAACCTGTTTCGGTGTATTTCCAACTCTTCGTTCTGAACTGATATTTCCTCTTGTCGTTCGTGCAATTCATCATTTAACTTTTCCAGTCGAATTGTACGCTCTCTAACCATTTGTTCTAAAATTTTTTGGTTCCGCCTCAATCGCTTAATACGTTCGTAATATATTGTTAAACCAATGCTAATAATTAAAAATATTAAAATTATTTTAAAACCCTTTGTATCCCACCATGGGGGATGAATAACAATTTTCAATTGTGTTTCTTTTCTGTCCCATTCTCCATTGGTGTTAGTAGCAATAACTTTAAATGAATATTCTCCCGGATCAAGATTAGTATAAGTTACTTTTCTATTGTTTCCGTCGGTTGTTAACCAATTTTTATTAAATCCTTCAAGCTTATATTTATATCTTCTGCGTTCGGGTAAGAAATAATTCAAACAAGAAAATTCCAATGAAAAAACGTTTTTATCGTATTGAAGATCAATCTTTTTCGCATAAGAAACTGATTTTTTTAAACCTAATTCTTTTCGTAAGTCACCATTTTGTTCTACGCTTTTGTTAAAAACTTCGAAATCGGTAATAAATACTTTTGCATCTATGTTTTGCATTTGTATTTGTTCGGGATTAAATAAATTAAAACCGTTGTTACCTCCAAATATCAATTCATCATTAGATGTTTTTATTGCCGATTTTTCGTTAAATTCTTCGCCCTGAAGTCCATCTTCTTCATCGTAATTACGAATGAAATATGAAAAATCATCAGTGGACTGTCCTGGTATAATAACCATATTTGATAATCCTTGTGTTGTCCCCATCCACAAATTCCCCCTATGGTCTTCAAGAATGGTTAGGATTACGTCAGATGCAAATCCTTCGCGTTTCTTAAAAACTCTGAATTTACCTTGTTCTCTATTTAAAAGGTTTAACCCTGATGATGTTCCAACCCAAATCCAACCTCGTGAATCTTCAATTATTGTATAAACAAAGTTTTTACTTAACGATGTTGAATCGCCATCTTTACTCTTGTATTCAGTCCATTTATCCAATCTTTTATTGTAACTGCGTAATCCATCTACAGTCGCAAACCAAAGAACACCACTTTGGTCTTTATAAATATCAAATACTACATTTGAGTTTAATGGAGATGTTCCTATTCCTTTAATAATTTTTTTTATTTTTTCAGTTTTGCCATCAATAATATTAATTCCCCCCAATAAGGTGCCAACCCACAAATCACCATCGTTATCTTCGCATATGTCCCATACTCTGTCATCCGACAGGGATAATGGATTGTTGGGATCATTTTTATACACTTTAAATATCCCATCTTTATACATATTTAGTCCACCAAAATATGTTCCCAGCCATAATCTGTCTTTGTTATCGCTCAGCATTCCAATTATAACATTGGCACTAATGCTGTTTTTATAATGCTCATGTTTATATTGAATAAAAGAATTTTTTGTTCGATCGAAATAAAATAAGCCAGCTCCATTTGTTCCAATCCATATATTCCCTCTTTTATCTTCTGCAAAATTATCAATGTCGTTTATAGCTGCTGAATTATCATGTGCAGACTGGATTTGAAACAAATTAAAATTAAACAATGACTTATGATAATAACTTACGCCGTTTTTAAAAGTTCCGACCCAAATAAACCCATCATTGTCTTTATAAAGAGTTGTTATAGTATTTCCTGCTATGCTTTTTTTGTTTAGTGGATTACTTGTAATTGTTTTTACTGTAAACGTTTTTTTATCTAACAAATTAAGTCCCCCATGGTCGGTTCCAATCCATATTAATCCTGATTCATCTTCGCAAAAACCAGTTACGATCTCACTATTCAATGCTATTTTTGTCCCTTTTAATCCATAATAATTAAGTTTTTCCAACTTTTGGTCGAATTGGTAAAATCCTTTTGTATGATTAGCATCATACATCCAAATGTCATCATCACTATCGATAAAAATTGTAAAAAAACCATCGTAACGGTATGGCAGGGCAATTCGTTGAACAACAGCTCTCTTTTCGTTATCAATTTTTTCGAGATAACACTTATTGTTAGTTACCCAAATGTAGTTTTTCGAATCAATTGCAATAGAAAGAATTGAATCACTTGTTATATCTTCGAAACTACTTCCTTTTGAGGAGATTTTAAAAACAGAATCGTTTTTAGGATTATATTTATATAACCCAACAGCGGTATTTCCAACCCAAATATTACCATTCTTATCGGTTACAGCCCTAATTCGGCTTACCAATGGTATTTTGATTCTTCCTTCGAATAACGACTGGCTATGGTGAAAAACATTTGTTATTGGATCAAAAATATCCAGATAATCACCGGCCATAACCCAAATTTTACCTTTATGATCTTCGAATAAGTATGATACCGAATTATCGGCAATAGATGCTGAATCGTTTATGTTGTTCTCGTAAGTTCTGAATTTATATCCGTCAAAACGGTTTAAACCTTCAGTGGTAGCAATCCACAAAAAACCACTTCTATCTTTCAAAAAATAATTAACATTGTTATTTGATAAACCAATATTTTTGTTAATGTTTTTAAAAAGATATACATTATCAGCTGCAAAACTTACAGAAATAAAAAAAATTAAAAAAAGATTTATATGTCCAATAAATCTCAGCATAAAAATGATTTAAATTGCTCATTATTAATAAATATAACATTTTTTTCCGTTTTTATGCACTGAAAAATTAAGCTATTTAAGTGTGTTGTATTAATTAGCAGATAATCATTATTAGTGTTATAATTCAAGTGTAACACTAACGCTTTTCATTTGACCACCTACCGGGGGGTTTATTTTTGATACTTTAACCCTTATTTTTGTTATTGAAGGGAACGTTTTCGATATTTCAGTAATTATTCGCCCGGTTATGTTTTCCAAGAGGTGCGATTTATTATACATCTGTTTTTTTACAATTTGATAAACCGAAACGTAATTAATAGCATCTTCAATTCGATCGGTTTTTATTGGAGTATTACAATCGACTGTAAATGATATGTCAACAGTAAATTTATTTCCAACCATTTGTTCTTCTTTAAAGCAACCATGGTAAGCATAAAATTCCATTTGCTCTAACTCAATTATTCCATTCATTTGGTGTTTATGTTAAATTAAATTGTTTTTATTGCACAAATAAAGTTATTAAAAGAGATGGATACAAGTGATTAAAAACAAAAACCGCTATTTTTGTCGTTGAAAAGTGATTATAATTGTTTAAATCAATTTTATACATACACATGGAAAAGGATGATGCTGTAAAAGAAAATGAAAAAACCAATTTTATATACCAGGAAATTGATAAAGACCTGTTGGATAACAAAAACAAAGGTGTTGTTTTAACTCGGTTTCCGCCAGAGCCAAACGGTTATTTACATATTGGTCATGCAAAATCGATTTGCCTTAATTTTGGTATTGCGCAACATTATAATGCCGGGTGTAACCTGCGGTTTGACGACACAAACCCTATTAAAGAAGATGAAGAATACGTTGATTCAATTCAGGAAGATGTAAAATGGTTGGGGTTTAAGTGGGTTGGTGAACCCAAATATGCTTCCGATTATTTTGATCAGCTTTACCTATGGGCTGTAAAACTTATAAAAAATGGTAAAGCATATATCGACGATCAGAGTGCAGATGAGATTGCAAAACAAAAGGGAACGCCTACTGTTCCGGGTGTAGAGAGTCAGTTCAGAAATCGTTCAGTAGAGGTTAATTTAGATCTTTTTGAACGCATGAAAAATGGTGAATTTAAAGAGGGTGAAAAGGTATTACGTGCAAAAATAGATATGGCATCTCCAAATATGCACATGCGCGATCCTATCATGTATCGCATCATTCACAAGCCACATCACCGTAGCGGAAACAAATGGTGCATTTACCCAATGTATGATTATGCACATGGACAAAGTGATTTTATTGAAGGTATAACACATTCAATCTGTACACTTGAGTTCGAGGTTCATCGCCCACTTTATAATTGGTTTTTAGATCAGATTTTAGAGGGGGATCCTATTCCCGATGTAAGAACCAGGCAAATAGAATTTGCCCGTTTAAACCTTAATTATACTGTTATGAGTAAACGTAAGTTACTCGAATTGGTTCAAAAGGGAATTGTTGATGGATGGAATGACCCTCGAATGCCTACCATTTCAGGATTGCGGCGGCGCGGCTATACTCCTGAATCGATTCGTATGTTTGCCGAAAAAGTTGGAGTTGCAAAACGCGACAATGTTATTGATGTTGCATTACTCGAGTTTTGTATTCGCGAAGATTTGAATAAAAAAGCAATGCGGGTTAATGCAGTGTTAGACCCTGTTAAACTGGTTATTACAAATTATCCCGATGATATGGCTGAATGGATGGAAACACCAAATAATCCAGAAGATGAAACCATGGGCACACGTAAAATACCTTTCAGCAAAGAATTATTTATAGAAAGGGACGATTTTATGGAAGACCCTCCAAAAAAATATTTCAGACTTGGGCCAGACCGTGAAGTGCGTTTAAAAAGTGCTTACATTATTAAATGTACAAATTATATTAAGGATGCTGATGGTCGGATTAAGGAAATACATGCTACATACGATGCAGAAACCCGGAGTGGGATGCCACAAAGTCAGCGTAAAGTTAAAGGAACATTGCACTGGGTATCGGCTAAGCATTGTTTTGAAGCAGACGTTCAGTTATACGATCGTTTGTTTATGGATCCCGAACCCGATGGGCATAAGGATATTGATTTTAAAGAGTTTTTAAATCCACAATCGCTAACTGTTATTTCTGGTTGTAAATTGGAGCCATTTTTAAAAGATGCCAAACCATTGGATCATTTCCAATTTCAACGTATTGGATATTTTACTGTTGATTCAAAATCAGATGGCAAAAAACTTATTTTTAATAAAACTGTTGGATTGAAAGATAGCTGGTCGAAAAATAGTCAAAAAGAATAGATATTATATTAATATATTTTAAAAAGAGGGTTTCTAATAATGAGATACCCTCTTTTTAGTATTATCTCAATTTGAAATAATTAATAAGCTATTTAATGTAGATTATGTCCGATAATATTAAAAAACTCTTCTCTGGTCGCTTGGTTTTTTAAAAAAGCTCCTGTAAAATCAGATGTTGTAGTAACAGAATGTTGTTTTTGAACGCCTCTCATCTGCATACACATGTGTTGTGCTTCAATTACAACAGCCACCCCTAATGGATTTAAAGTGTTTTGAATACACTCTTTTATTTGAGTAGTTAAACGCTCCTGTACCTGCAATCGTCTGGCAAAAGCCTCTACTACCCGTGCAATTTTACTTAACCCAGTAATATGATGTCTTGGAATATAGGCAACATGCGCTTTGCCAAAAAACGGTAAAATATGATGTTCGCACATTGAATAGAGTTCAATATCTTTAACTATTACCATTTGTTGATAATCTTCACGAAACATTGCCGAGCGAATAATGGCTTCGGGATCCATTCCGTACCCCTGCGTTAAGAATTGCATCGCTTTAGCAACTCTTAAAGGTGTTTTTTCTAAACCTTCGCGATTTACATCTTCGCCAATAAGTTCTATTATGCTGTGGTAATTATCAGATAGTTTTTCAGTTACACTATCGTCAAACTTTTCAATTTTTTTGTAGCCTATTTTGCTGCCATTTAAAGTTTGTTCCATTTATCCTTTTTTATATAATTATATCATCTAATTTACGCTTGGGAACATGGTGTATTTGGTTAGAATCTCTCCAATATTTAAAGTCGTTGTTTTCCATTTCTTCAATCACAATTTTTTCTTTTGGTTTTCCAAGTGCAATAACATGTACAATATGGTATTGTCCAGGTATTTCAAGATTATTTTGCAAGCCCATTCTGTTTATTGATGCTATAATGCAACCTCCAAGCCCTTTTTCTACAGCCCCTAAAAGAATACTTTGCGATGCAATGCCATCATCGCAAAAATAATTGGTCGAAATAGTTGTGTCATTTAATAAAATAATATATGCCGAAGGATGTTCTCCTTCTTCAGGTCCATTCCATTCTGTCAAATATCCTGCCCACGATAAATTTGGGAATATTTTCATGTTAGTTTCCTCATCGGCCGATAAAAAATATTTGAGAGTTTGGGCATTTCGTGCTGAGGGAGATAAGCGTGCTAAATCAACCAATTCAGCTAATGTTGATTTGTCAATTTTTTCGTTTTGATAAAAACGTCGATAACTTCGGTTATTGCGAATGAGATCTTTTATCATTATCGTTTTTTTTTTATTGGCCGAAAGGTAATAAAAATGATTTCAGAAAGAAAAAACCTCAAAGTCGTTAGTGAATTTGAGGTCTATAAATTAAAAATTCATTTTCAATATCTCGATTCAACTATGTCCCAATTAATTAATTTCCAAAATGAGGATATATAATCTGGTCTTCTGTTCTGATAATCGAGATAATAAGCATGTTCCCATACATCAATAGTTAAAAGAGGAATATCGCCTTTTGTTAAAGGACAACCTGCATTACTCTCTTTTGTAATTTCTAATTTTCCGTTTTCTTTTTTCACAAGCCAAGCCCAACCTGAACCAAATTGCGTTGCAGCAGCTTGTGCAAATTGATTCTGAAAGGCTTCAAAAGAGCCAAAGTTTTCTTCAATTGCAGTGGCTAATTCTCCCTGTGGTTTACCTCCTCCATTAGGAGATAGCGATTGGAAATAAAATGTATGATTCCATACTTGAGCTGCATTATTAAAAATACCGCCATCTGACTTTATAATGATATCCTCTAGCTTAGAATTCTCAAATTCAGTACCGGCAATAAGATTATTTAGGTTGTTAATATAAGCCTGATGGTGTTTCCCATAGTGGAATTCAATTGTTTTTCGGGAAATAACTGGTTCTAGTGCATCTGCTTCGTAAGGAAGTTTAGGTAATTCAAATTTCATATTAAATGATTTTAATGTTTTATAGTTAATAACTCATTTTATTAAGTAATTGTTCTAAATATAATTATAAAAAAAGGGATGCTGAAAAATAACATCCCTTTTTTAAAATACATAAAACACACTAATCATTATAACGTAATTCTACTTCATTCCAGTTAACAATATTCCAGAATGCATTTATATAATCAGGTCTTTTGTTCTGATAATTTAAATAATATGCATGTTCCCATACGTCTAAACCTAATATAGGATTACCTTTAATTTCGGCAATATCCATTAATGGATTATCCTGATTGGAAGTTGAAGTTACAATTAATTTACCCTCCTTATTTTTTACAAGCCAAGCCCATCCTGATCCAAAACGAGTTGTAGCTGCTATGTTAAATTCCTCTTTAAATTTATTAAACGAACCAAATGATTTATCAATAGCAGTTGCAAGTTTTCCTTTTGGAAAGCCACTTCCATTTGGAGAAATAACTCTCCAAAATAGGTTATGGTTGTAAAAACCACCTCCATTATTTCTAACTGCCAATGGTGCTTTAGAAATATTTGTCAAAATATCTTCAATCGATTTTGACGAAAACTCTGTGCCTTCAATTGCCACATTTAAATTATTTGTATATGCAGCATGGTGTTTTGTATGATGTATTTCCATCGTACGTGCATCGATGTGAGGCTCTAGTGCATCGTATGCATATTCTATTGTTGGTAATTCAAATTTCATAATAACTGGTTTTAAAATTTTAAGAATAAAATATATTCAGATTCAAATATACTTAATTATTAAATTAAAACAAATTAATTAACGTTAAAAAATGTTGATGTGCTGTGGAGCATAACCTCTTGCATCGAAGAATTAATTGATTTTTTTTATATTTGCAGTAATTTTAAAAAGGTTTAAATAAAGATAAGATGAGTTTTTATCCGCAACTGGTTATTGATGCATTAAAGCATGTTAATCATCCCGGTAAAGGGAAAGATATTGTGAGTTTAGAGATGGTAGAAGATGATATTCGTATTGATGGGAAAAGAATATCGTTTAGTTTGTTGTTTGATAGGGCAAACGACCCATTAATTGGATCAATAAAAAAAGCTTGTGTAAAAGCAATAAAGACTTATGTAGGTGAAGATGCTAAGATTGAAGGTAATATTTTTGTGAAAGTAAAGTCACGTCAGGCAGAACCTGTTGAAAAGGCTTTACCAGAGGTTAAAAATATTATAGCTATAGCATCGGGTAAGGGTGGTGTTGGAAAAAGTACAGTTACATCAAATTTAGCTGTTGCGTTAGCAAAAGCCGGTTATTCAGTTGGATTACTTGATGCTGATATATATGGGCCATCAGTTCCAAAAATGTTTGAAACAGAGGATGCAAGACCTCTTTTAGAGAAGGTAGGTAATAAAGATAAGATAATCCCGATAGATAAATATGGAGTAAAGTTATTAAGCATTGGATACTTTATTAATCCCGATGATGCACTTGTTTGGAGAGGCGCAATGGCAACAAATGCATTAAAACAATTGATAAACGATGGGTTATGGGGCGAATTGGATTATCTGTTAATTGATTTGCCTCCAGGAACAAGCGATATTCATTTAACATTAGTTCAAACAATTGCACTAACGGGGGCAATTGTTGTTAGTACTCCACAACAGGTTGCATTAGCCGATGCTATCAAAGGCATTAGCATGTTTACAGGTAAAAATATAAATGTTCCTGTTTTAGGGCTTGTTGAAAATATGGCATGGTTTACACCTGCTGAATTACCCGAAAATAAATATTATATTTTTGGTAAAGATGGAGTATCAGAGTTATCAAAAAAACTTAATGTTGAATTATTAGGTCAAATTCCAATTGTACAAAGCATTTGTGAAGGTGGTGATAAAGGAAAGCCGGTTGCTTTAAATGACGATACGATGTTGGGAATAGCATTTGCCCAATTGGCTCAAAAAGTTGTTGAAGCGGTAGATAAACGTAATAATGAATTACCATCAACTAAAATTGTTGAGGTTAAAATCAAATAAATTATGCCTGATAAATCAAATTTATATTCATTAGTTGAGGAGGCTCTTAATACAATACGACCTTATTTAAATGCAGATGGAGGTGATATTACCTTAATTGAGATAACTGATGAAATGGTTGTGAAAGTTAGATTAAACGGTGCTTGCCACGGATGTCCAATGAGTACACAAACGCTTAAAGGAGGCGTTGAGATGGTATTAAAACAAGCTATTCCTGAAATTATTAGTGTAGAAGCAGTTTAATTACTAGATGTGCATGATTCGCTAATTACAATTTGTTCCGGTATGTTGGAAAAGGCGGATGAAAATTATATTAATAATGTATTATCTTTCATTTTTTTTAAAAGATTGTAAATAGTCGATTTTCCAATGTCGAGTTTTTGAGCAACTACAAGAATATTATTGTTGTGTTTTTTTAAATAATGAATGATAATACGTTCGTTATATTCTTTTAAAGTCAGATCCTGATTAAACATATCTTCGTTATTTTGCACAGAATTAAACATGATATGTTCTTCACTAATTTCCGGGTTATTCGTCATAACGGCAGCCAGTTCTACTATTGCCTTTAGTTCGCGTACATTTCCCGGAAATGAATAGTTTAACAGTTTTTTTTTGGCATCGGCAGTAAACCTCATGGGTTTAAGTTGGTTGTCGTCGCAAAATAACTTTAAAAAATGATTGCACAATAAAATAATATCGCCTTTTCGTTCTTTTAATGATGGTAATTTTATAGGTAAACCTAATAATCTGTAATATAAATCTTCCCTGAATTTACCAAGTTTCACCTCTTCAGCCAACTCTTTATTAGTAGCTGTAATAATTCGTGTATTAATTTTAATGGTTTTATTACCTCCAACCCTGGTAATTTCACGTTCCTGAATAACACGTAAAAGTTTAACCTGTAGGTCGAGGCTCATTTCGCCAATCTCATCTAAAAAAATAGTACCAGCCTCGGCCTCTTCAAATCTCCCTTTTTTAGTAATTATAGCCCCGGTAAAAGCCCCCTTTTCATGACCAAAAAGCTCGCTTTCGACTAATTCAGATGGAATGGCTCCCATGTTAACAGCAATAAATGGTTTATTTTTTCGTGGTGAACTAAAATGTATGGTTTTTGCAATCAATTCTTTACCAGTTCCGGTATCGCCATAAATCGAAACATTTATATTTGGTACCTTAATTGCTTTTTCAATAAGTAAAAAAATATCCTTAATAGCCTTACTTTCACCAATAATTGCATGTTGAAACTCATATTTTTCAGAAATTACATTTTTTAAATTCGACAGCTCGTCTTTAAGAGTTTTATGTTTTAATATATTATTAACACTGTGAAGTAGTCGTTCTTTAATATTCTCATCTTTTGTTATGTAATCGTATGCACCTTCTTTCAAAAGCTGTACTGCTGTCGATACTTTATCCTGTCCCGAAATAACAATTACGTCAATATCGGGATTAAAGCGTTTAATGTTTTTTAAAACTTCGTTCCCTGATGCATCAGGTAATCCTAAATCGAGTGTGACAATATTAGTATTAACCGAAATGTTTTTAAAAAAATCAGTAGCATTAAAAAAAGTTCGTACTTCAAATGAATCGTTAAGCTTTAATGAATGCTCAATAATTCGGTTAAATACTTTATCATCTTCAATGATATCTATGTACATGGCATTAAATCGAATCCAGGTTAATTATATTATTCTGGAAATAATATGACTATTTTGGTAAAATTAGGAAAATGTTTGCATGGAAGAGGCTATTTTTGTTTTTTAATAAAATAATTTTGACAGTTTTAAGTTTTAATATCGGGTTTATATATATTGTTGAAAGTCAAACTTCATATAAGCCTTATTTTTTTATTTATGAATAGTAAACGTTTCACATACATACTTGTATTTGCATCACTTGTAATTTCGTGTTCAACTACAAAAAACACCAGGCTAAGCCGAGGGTTTCATAATTTAACTGCTCATTATAATGTATTTTATAATGGAAATGAGAGTTATGAAATGGGTGTAAAAAAGGTTAGAGAAGTTGTTAAAAATGATTATTCTGAGGTTTTACCTCTTTTTGAATTTTCCGATAAGCTTAATGTAAGTTCTGTGTCAAGTGATATGGATAGAGCTATTGAAAAGGGAATTAAGCTCATTCAAAAGCATTCAATAACCAAAAAACCGAAAAAAAAAGGTGGTGATGGAAGCGAGGCATATCAAAAATTTTATAATCAAAAGGAATTTAACAAATGGGTTGATGATGCTTATTTATTAATTGCGAAAGCGCATTTTTATAAGCACGATTTTAACCAGGTAATAATTACTTGCGATTACATTATACGCGATTTTCCTAATTCGAATTGTAGTTTCGAAGCAAAGTTATTGAAGGCATCCGCATTTAGCGAAAAGGGTGATTTTACAAATGCAAAAGTTTCATTAGAGAGTTATGATATGGGGGGCAATGCACCACGTTCTTTGTTTGGCAGGTACATGGCGGTTTATGCCGATTTGTTATTGAAACAACAAGAATATAATGAATCAATTCCTTATTTAGTTAAAGCTACCCAAAATACCCCCGATCGTTGGACTCGTTTGCGCTTTAACTATATTTTAGCTCAGGTTTATGAACAAACAGGCAATTATAAAGATGCAGTAGGTACTTATAACCAGGTGATTAAACTAAGGCCTCCATTCGAAATGGCTTTTAATGCTAAAATAAGCCAGGTGGCAATTGTTTACGAAGGAGCTAATACTGATGAGATAAAAAAAGAGATTCGAAGACTAATACGCGATAAAAAGAATTTACAGTTTCGTGATCGTTTATATTATGCATTAGCAAATGTATATTACGAAGAGGGTGATGAAACATCGGCTCTCGAAAATTTAAAGTTATCGACCGAAACAAGTGTTGACAACAGTAAACAAAAAGCATTATCGTTTATTAAAATGGGCGATATTTACTTTAACCGTCCTGAGTATCGAAAAGCTTATGAATCGTACGACAGTGCAGTTGCTTTTATCCCTCAAACCGATACTCAATACGATTTAATATCGGATAAATATAAGAGTTTGAAAGATTTGGTTAATAATATTGAAATTGTTGAACGTGAAGATAGCTTGCAGCTGGTAGCTAAAATGAGTGAACCTGTTCGATTAGCATTTTTACAAAAAATAATTGATGATGAGGTTAAACGTGTAGCTGAGGAGAAGAAAAAACAAGAAGAAAAATTAATGATTGACGATTATTTTTCCCCAAACATAACAAATTTAAATGAAACTAGTGGAGGTAAATGGTATTTCTATAACCTTAATTCCGTTGGAATTGGAAAATCAGAATTTCAACGCAGATGGGGGAAACGTGCACTCGAAGATAACTGGCGAAGAACAGATAGATCATCGACAGATAATTTTGATGAAATTCCTTTAATGGAAGACATTCAAAATATTTCTGAACAAAAGAAATTTGAAAAAAAGGAAAAAGAACAAATTGTATCACAATCTGAATTAAGTATTCAATCGCTGTTAGCAAATGTGCCATTAACCGATTCGGCATTAATAGTTTCAAATAACCGAATAGAAAGCGGGTTAATTAATATGGGAGTTATTTATCGTGATAATTTGGGTGATTATACTAAGGCAAATGAAGCATTTGAAGAATTGTTAAGACGATTCCCTAAAGGCAATAAACGCGAAGATGCCTATATTGAAGCATACCAGGTTTATTATTTCAGCAACAATGAGGCTGGCATGGAAAACATTAAAACCCGTATTACACAAGAATTCCCGAATAGTAAGTTTACTTCATTCTTAAATGATCCTGAATATCTTCAAAAACAAGAAAGAAAACGAATTGAACAAGAGAAAATATACGAACTGACCTATGTTGATTACTTAAATGGATTGCATGCTTCAGTTATAAATCATTCTGATAGCATATTAAAAGATATTACTGATGATGAAGATTTAGCACCAAAATACAGATTAATCAGATCATTGTCGTATGCAAAAATGGGCGATGCCGACCAGTTTAGGACTTCACTCGAAGAAATTATTGACAGACATAAAAATACCGAACAAGCAAAATTAGCCGAGTTATATATTGCCGAGCTTAATGCAGGCCGCATACCTGTAAAAAGCAGTGCGTACGAATCGATATTATTCAAAAAACAGTCCGATTTTACAATATCAAATATGGTAAATGGCGAAAAACTACCAACTGCACTTGTTGATGAACCAAATAAAAAACACAGCTTAATTGTTCTTATTAATACCGATGCCGACATGAAACGCTTGGTGTTTAACTTTGCCGACTATAACTTTGGTAAATTTTTATTAAACGATTACGATTTAATAACTACAAAATTGCCTGATGGAACTAACGTTTTAGAAGTTAAAGGGTTTAATAACAAACGAGAAGCACTTGATTATTTTTATTCGGTACGTCAGAATCCTCGATTGTTTAAAGTGAAAAATTCAATAAGTCCAAAACTATTTTCAATATCAGAGAATAATTATAAATATTTATTATCATCGGGCGATATAAAAGGTTGTATCTTGTTTTTTATTGAGAAATACTTAAAGGTAACACCCGAAACACAAACCAATGATACCGAAATAAATACTTATGCTCTAAGTTATGTTCAACCTGTTGTAGAAGAGTTGAAAAATGAATCGTCATTGGATATAAATAAGTCAGAAACAGAAAAAAATGGATATGCAGACAATAAACCTCCATTTTATTTTGTAATATCGTACGATGCCTCAAGAGTTAATAATAACAGGCTCAAATCGGTTATTATTGGAGTAAATAGAAATAATGGTATTAAACCATTTCCAATTGTTGATATTGTTGATTTATCGGATGATAGAAAAATGGTGGTAGTTAAACAATTTGAAACCGAAGATGAAGCTGTTTTTTATTTGGATATTATTAAAAAAAGTCCTTTTGTTTTACGTGATATTAGTAATAAAAAACATGAGTTGTTTGTTATAGGAAAACTAAATTTTGACCAGTTAATAAAAGATAAATCTGTAAATAAATACCTTGAGATAAATCAAAAATAATAAAATAAAATGGCAGAAAAACAAGTTCGTATATTGTGGGTCGATGATGAAATTGAACATCTTAAAGCACATCTTTTGTATTTGAAAGAAAAAGGGTGTAATGTTGAGCCTGCAACTAATGGAACGGATGCCATTGATTTGGTGTCGGGAAAACAATTCGACCTGGTTTTTCTTGATGAAAATATGCCCGGGCTAAGCGGACTTGAAACTTTAGCAAAATTAAAAGAACTTCAACCCGACCTTCCTGTGGTAATGATTACCAAAAGTGAAGAAGAAGATATTATGGATCAGGCAATTGGAAGTAAAATTTTCGATTACCTTATTAAGCCGGTTAATCCCAAACAAATTTTGTTGACGATAAAAAAAATTATAGATCAGAAGCGATTGGTTGCACAAAAGGCCACATCCGACTATCAATCGCAATTTACACGATTAAGTATAAAGATAAACGATTCATTAACTATAGAAGACTGGATTGATATTTATAAGAAACTTACATTTTGGGAACTTGAACTGGAATCGACAGGTGGTGCTATGGATGAGGTTCTTAAAATGCAAAAATCGGAAGCTAACAGGGAGTTTGCTAAATTTATTAAGCGTAATTACCTAAACTGGCTTAAAAACCCTGATCCGTTAATGTCGCATCATATAATGAAAGAAGTTGTATTTCCTGAGCTCGATAACGGAGAAAAGGTTTGTTTTATTGTAATTGATAACTTTAGATTCGACCAGTGGCAAATGCTTAGGCATGAGATTACTCCTTTGTTTCAAATAGAGTCAGATAATATGTATTGTAGCATATTGCCAACATCAACACAATATGCCAGAAATGCAATTTTTTCCGGATTGATGCCCTCTAAATTAGCAGAGATGTATCCCCATTATTGGGTTGAAGACGATGATGAAGGGAGTAAAAACCAATATGAACGAGAATTAATACAAACTCAGATAGACCGTTTTAGGCGAAAAGATAAGTTTATATATTATAAAATAAACGACATGGAAATGGGTCGTAAGTTAAATGACGAGTACAAAAACCTCTTAAACTACGATCTTAGTGTTGTTGTGTATAATTTTGTTGATATGCTTTCGCACGCACGTACCGAGATGAAAATGATTAAAGAACTGGCTGGTGATGAATCGGCTTATAGGTCGTTAACCCATACATGGTATTCGCACAGCCCATTAAAAACTTTACTCGAAAAATTGGCTGACGAAAATATTACAATTATTATTACAACTGACCATGGAACCATTCGAGTTAAAGATCCTATAAAAGTTGTAGGCGATAAAACTGTTAATACAAATTTGCGATTTAAACAAGGTAAAAATCTTGCATACAATGCAAAAGAGGTGTTTGAGGTGAAAGTGCCCGAACAAGCATTTCTTCCACGTCAAAATGTTTCTACAACATATATTTTTGCCATGAACGATGATTTTTTTGCTTATCCTAATAATTTTAATTACTATGTTAATTATTATCGCGACACTTTTCAACACGGAGGAATTTCGATGGAAGAAATGTTAATTCCCTTAGTAGTTATGAAAGGTAAACAATAGTAAATCTTGTTTATAGTTGTCAATACCATTCAAAAATGGTTATTTCGTAAAATGGATATCTAAAAAAATCAGTATCCTTTGTGTTTTCTTTAATTAATGGAAGCAAATAGCACTTTTAACAAACGGAAAATTGTTAATGATCCGGTACATGGGTTCATTAACATACCATCGGAATTAATCTACGATTTAATCGAAAACCCTTTTTTTCAACGATTAAGACGAATTAAACAATTAGGTTTAACTTATTTAGTTTATCCGGGAGCGGTTCATACCCGATTTCAACATGCTTTAGGTGCAATGCACTTAATGAATGATGCAGTAAGCGTATTGCGATCGAAAGGGCATGAAATATCGGAAGATGAAGAAGAAGCTGTTTGTATTGCAATATTATTACACGATATTGGACACGGGCCATTCTCGCATGTACTTGAAAAAACTATTTTATATAAACTATCGCACGAAGAAGTCTCTCTCTTTTTTATGTCGGAACTAAATAAACAACACAATGGAAAATTATCGCTGGCACTCGATATATTCTCTAACAAATACTCAAAAAAGTTTTTACACCAGTTGGTTTCGAGTCAGCTGGATATGGATAGACTCGATTATTTAAAAAGAGACAGTTTTTTTACCGGTGTATCCGAGGGTGTAATTGGGAGCGATAGAATAATAAAAATGCTAAACGTAGTTGACGACAACCTTGTGGTAGAAGCAAAAGGAATTTATTCAATCGAAAAGTTTTTAATTGCCCGTCGATTAATGTATTGGCAAGTTTATTTACATAAAACTGTTTTGGTTGCCGAATGTATGCTGGTTAACTTACTAAACCGCGCGCGCTACCTGTTAAAAAATGGTGAAAATTTGTTTGTCACACCTGCATTACAATATTTTTTATCCAATAACATTTCGTTTAACGATTTTAAAACAAATAATAAAGCGTTAAATAATTTTGCATTACTCGATGATGATGACTTGGTTTGTTCCATTAAAGGATGGATGAACAGTAATGACAGGGTGCTTAGTAAAATGTCGCGCGATTTAATAAACCGAAGCCTATATCGTATTGAAATAAAATCAGATCCGTTTGATTTTGTTGAAATTGACAAACTACGTAAAGAGGTTTTAATTCATTATAGATTAAAAGATGATTCTGAAGCTGGTTACATAGTATTTAGTAGTGATATTTCGAATAATGCGTATAGTGTTAATGACGAAAAAATCAACATTTTATTTAATAATAAACAATTAAAGGATATATCTGATGCTTCAGATGTACTTAATTTATCGGTATTAGGTAAAAAGGTTACTAAGTATTATTTGTGTTACCCTAAAACTTTCAGCTATTTAAGGTTGAAGTAGAGAAATACTCTTTTTTTTAGTGATATTAATTATTAGCTTTGCAACGTTTTTTGTAATCGGGTTTTTAACAGATTATTAAGAAATAAATAATAAATTTTGATTATTAATGTCAGAGTTAAGATTAAGAACCAATAACGGTTAAATGGAATTTACAGCAGCACAAATTGCCGAACTAATTCAGGGGGTTGTCGTTGGTAATCCTGAAGAAAAGATAAATAATGTTTCGAAAATAGAAGAAGGTAAGCCTGGAACCATATCCTTTTTAGCTAATCCTAAATACGAAAGATATTTATATAGTACCGCTTCTTCAGTAGTTATTGTAAATAACTCTTTTGAGCCATCTCAAAAAATATCATCAACTCTAATTAAGGTGCCAGATGCTTATGTTGCCATTGCATCGTTACTAAATATGTATGAACAATCACAACCAACAAAAAGTGGTATTGAATCTCCATCTTTTATTGATACATCGTCAAAATATGGCGATTTTGTTTACATTGGTGCATTTGCATATATTGGTGAAAATGTAACAATCGGTAACAATGTTAAAATATATCCACAAGTATATATAGGTGATGGAGTAAGTATTGGTGATAATACCATAATTTATGCAGGAGTGAAAATATACAAAGGATGCAAAATTGGTTGCGAGTGTATTATACATGCAGGAGCTGTTATAGGAAGCGATGGCTTTGGATTTGCCCCCGACGAAACAAATAATTTTAAAAAAATTGCCCAAATAGGAAATGTGGTTGTCGAAGATCAGGTTGAAATAGGTGCAAATACCACAATAGACAGGGCAACAATGGGTTCTACAAGGATTAAAAAAGGAGCAAAAATTGATAATCTGATTCAATTGGCTCATAATGTTGAAGTTGGTAATAATACAGTTATTGCTGCTCAAACCGGAATTGCCGGTTCTTCCAAAATTGGTAATTACTGTATGATTGGTGGACAGGTTGGTATAGCAGGCCATTTAACAATTGCGGATAACGTTAAGATGGCAGCTCAAACAGGTGTTTCAAAAAATATCACACAGAAAGGGTCTGTACTAATGGGATCGCCGGCTTTCGAAGCCATGAGTTTCAATAAAGCCTATACCATTTTTCGAAAACTCCCCGATATTTATCAGCAAATAAACAGGATAGAAAAAGAGTTAAAAAAATAATATCAATAAGTATTACTTTAAAAAGTAATAGAATTAAAAATGATGTTAGAGAAACAAACAACAATAAAAGCATCTGTATCCCTTAAAGGGACTGGTTTACATACAGGAGTTGAGGTAACATTAACCTTAAATCCAGCCGAAGTAAACCATGGGTACAAATTTAAGCGTATTGATTTACCTGATACTCCGGTAATTGATGCATTGGCCGAAAATGTAACTTTTACCGAACGGGGAACAGTACTGAAAAAAGGCAATGCCATTGTTAGTACCATTGAACATTGCTTATCGGCACTTAGGGCACTTGGGGTTGATAACTGTTTAATTGAGGTTGATGGCCCTGAAATTCCAATACTTGATGGTAGTGCAAAAGATTTTGTTGCCGCAATTGAAAAAATTGGCATACTAAATCAAGATGAAGAGAGACAATATTTTGTTGTTAAAGAGAAAATGATATTTAAAGATGCCGAACGTGGCATTAAAATAATTGCACTCCCCGACGACGATTTTTCAGTTAATTGTAACATATCGTTTAATGCATCAATGCTTCTGGCAAACCAGTTTGCATCATTAGAATCGTTTAGCGATTATAAATCTGAAATATCTGAATGCCGTACATTTGTTTTCTTGCACGAACTTGAAATGTTATTGCAAAATAATCTAATAAAAGGTGGTGCACTAAATAATGCAATTGTAATTATCGATAGGGAAGTGTCGCA
Source organism: Marinilabiliaceae bacterium (assembly GCA_016933045.1). GTDB lineage: Bacteria > Bacteroidota > Bacteroidia > Bacteroidales > Marinilabiliaceae > JAFGBR01. Next base: position 21,023 of record JAFGBR010000020.1, read on the forward strand.
AGACGAATTAGATTCATTGGCCGATCTGTTTCAACAACCACGAATTGAAGTTCGACCTATTGGCATATTAAATAACCTGGAATTAAAATTCCCCAATGAACCGGCACGCCATAAATTATTAGATATTATTGGTGATTTAACACTTGCAGGAATGCCCATTAAAGGCAGGATAATAGCAACCCGTCCGGGACATATGGCCAATGTTGAGTTTGCAAAGATTATTCGTAAAGAAATTAAAAAAAGAGCACTATCACCTGAGGCTCCAGACTATAACCCTGATTTAGAACCATTATACGATAACGTAGCAATAAAAAAACTGCTGCCTCATCGATATCCTTTTTTGCTGGTTGATAAAATTGTATCGAAAAACGAAAAATATATTATAGGTGTTAAAAATGTATCAACCAATGAGCCGTTTTTTGTTGGTCATTTCCCCGAAGAACCTGTAATGCCCGGCGTTTTGCTTGTTGAAGCAATGGCGCAGGTTGGTGGTATTTTAGTGTTGTCAGGGTTAGATGATGCCGATAAATACAGCACCTATTTTTTAAAACTTGATAACATTAAATTTCGCCGAAAAGTAGTTCCCGGCGACACACTTGTTTTTAAACTTGAACTGATGTCGGAGATTAGAAGAGGTGTTGCGAACATGAAAGGGACTGCTTTTGTTGGGTCACAAGTTGTAGCAGAAGGTGAGTTTATGGCACAGATTGTGAAAAATAAATGATAATATAGCGATATTTGAAAGAAAATAGATAGTTTATGAGTATTAAACAACCCCTTGCTTATATACATCCTGAAGCAAAAATAGCTTCAAATGTTGTAATAGATCCATTTGTTACCATCGATAAAGATGTTGTTATTGGTGAAGGTACACGAATATTTTCGAATGTAACTATTATGGAGGGAGCACGAATTGGTAAAAATTGCACAATTTTTCCGGGTGCAGTTATAGCTGCAATACCACAGGATTTGAAATTTGAAGGTGAAGAAACAACAGCGGAAATAGGCGATAACACAACAATTAGAGAGTGTGTAACCATTAACCGCGGAACTAAATCGAAAGGCAAAACGGTAGTTGGTAAAGACTGTTTGTTAATGGCTTATGTTCATATTGCTCATGATTGTGTTATCGGTAATAATGTAATTATGTCAAATGCAGTTCAGGTTGCCGGAGAAGTTAAAGTTGATGACTTTGCAATTATTGGTGGCACTACAGCTATTCATCAATTTGTTCATGTGGGCTCACATGTAATGGTTTCGGGGGGGTCTTTGGTTAGTAAAGATGTACCTCCTTATATAAAAGCAGCTCGAGAACCTCTTTCATATTTAGGTGTAAATTCAATCGGGTTGCGTCGTCGTAACTATACTAACGATCAGATTAATGAAGTACAGAATATATATCGGGTAATATTTCAAAGTGGCTTAAACACGAGTGATGCAATTGAAAAAATTGAGGCTGAGTTACCTGCATCAAAAGAGAGAGATGAAATAGTAATGTTTATACGAAATTCACAACGAGGAATTATTAAGGGGTATACCGGTAATTAATCACAACATTACAGATTATAAAAAAGGGTATTTCGATTATGGAGATACCCTTTTTTATAATAAATTATTTTTTTAAAAATTGTTATTTTGAATCAAATTTTATATTTCAGATTCATTTTCTTCTATGTCAAGTACCGATACATCTTTACCTTCGAAAAACTCTTTACCAACCGATTTTAGTGGGTTTTTAGAAATTTCGGCATAAATATTTCTGTTTCTATATACATCAATAGCCAAATATATTGCATTTAACATCGATGTATGGTCTGCTACATTTGTGCCGGCAAGTTCGTATGCTGTACCATGGTCGGGCGATGTTCTGATAATAGGTAAGCCGGCTGTATAATTAACTCCATTTGAAAAGGCAATTGCTTTAAAAGGTGTTAATCCCTGGTCGTGATACATTGCCAAAACAGCATCAAATTTTTTAAGGTTTTCCGATCCAAAAAGGCCATCGGCAGGATAAGGCCCCATAGCTACAATGCCTGCCTGCTTTGCTTTTTCAATGGCAGGAATAATAATATCTTTCTCCTCATTTCCTAATAAACCATCATCGCCGGCATGAGGGTTTAAACCTAATACGGCAATGCGAGGACGTCGAATTGAAAAATCCTGAAGCAGTGTTTTGTTTAATATGGTGAGTTTTTCAACAATTATTTCGGTGGTTAGTTTGTGTGAAATATCTTTAACAGGAATATGCCCTGTGGCTACTCCAACTTTTAAATTGTCACTCACCATAAGCATCAAGCTTTTTCCGTTATTTGCAGCTTTTTCAAGGTATTCTGTGTGTCCCGGAAAATTAAACTGATCCGATTGAATCATCTTTTTCTGAATTGGTGCAGTAACTAAAACATCAATTTCTTTATTAATTAAATCTTTAGTTGCTTTTTCCAAGGCATCAAAAGCTGCTTTTCCACTCATTTGAGTGCCTTTACCAAGTTCAACACGAACTTCATCATCAATGCAATTAATAATATTTATTCGTTTTGAATGAGCGTCTTCTGCTTTTTTTATGTTATTAATTGGCATGTTAGGTAAGTCTAAGGCTTTCCGATGATATGCTGCTACTTTTGCAGATCCATAAATTATCGGGGTACATAATTCAAATATTCTTGCATCTTCCAATGCCTTCATAATTACTTCATAACCAATTCCGTTTATATCTCCGTGCGAAATGCCGACAAGTATTTTTTCGTTACTCATAATTTTTGTGTTTGATCGATTAGATCGTAGTTTTCAGTTCAAAAATATAAAAATTATTGGCATAAATATTTTAAATAAGTATATAAAAGCCGAACGCCTGCGCCGGTTGCCCCCACGCCTTTATATCCAAGTGGTTTGTTTAGAAATGCCGGCCCTGCAATATCGAGATGAATCCAGTTATAATCGACAAATTTCGACAGGAATTTACCGGCAGTGATAGCACCGGCTTCGCGCCCCCCTATGTTTTTCATATCGGCTATTTCCGACTTGATAAGTTCGTCATATTCTTCCCAAAAGGGAAACCATGCTATTTTTTCACCCGATTGGTATCCAGATGCTTCAAATTCTTTACAAATAGCGTCATCAGTATTACCCATTGCTACAATCCCATATGAGCCTATGGCCATAACTGCACTTCCGGTTAAGGTTGCCAGATCGATGGTAAGTTTGGGGTTATATTGTTTGGCATAATGAAGAGCGTCAGCCAGTATAAGACGCCCTTCGGCATCGGTGTTCATAACCTCAACTGTTTGTCCCGAATACATGGTTATTACATCGCCAGGAACATAAGCATTAAAGCCGGGGCGATTATCGGTTGATGGGATGAGTCCGATAACATATATAGGTAGTTTGTTTGCTGAAATGGCAGATATTGCACCAATAACAGTAGCAGCACCTCCCATGTCGCATTTCATATCATCAAGACTTCCGGGCATGGTTTTTAAATTAATGCCTCCGGTATCGTAAACAATGCCCTTTCCAACAAGTACAATTGGCTGCTGGTTTGTTGCATTTTCGGGTTTCCATTCTAGTATCGAAAAGGTAGGTGGATTTACGCTGCCCCGGTTTACTGCCAATAAGCCTCCCATCTTTAAATTTTCAATTTCGGGTTTGTTTAAAACGGTTACCGAAAAGCCAAATTTCTCGCCACATAACGTTGCTTCTTTAGCCAGTTGTTGCGCCGAAAGGTAAGTTGGGGTTTCATTTACAAGATCTCGTGTTAAGGTTATTGCGTCGGATAATATATTTAGTTCATCAAGTTGGGGTTGTGTTAACACCGAACTGACTACTTCAATACTTGTTAATTTTGTATTGTTGATGTTTTGTGTTTTGTACTTAGTAAATTGGTATGAGCTGTACAAAAAACCTTCGATAAATGCAGTGATTAAATTTTTTGACCCAACTAAATCGAAAATGCAAACCGATGAGTTGTTTTCGGTGGTAAATGATTTCCAAATTAATGCACTTTCGTTTCGTAAACGTTCTGCTTCTTTGTATTCAATAGTGGAAGTGTTAACCTTTTCAATCCACAAAACATGGCTTAAGCGGTTAATAGTAATTAAGAATGTTCCATCCTGAATTTTATTATTAATATAGGTGACCTCTTTTTCATTAAATCCAAAGTCACTCAAAATAGTTTCATCATCAACAAGGAAAATTGAATTGTTGTTTTCGTTAATCTCTGATACAAGTTTAATCGTTGTCCCCATTTTCATCATCATTATTATTTTTGTATTTCGATCGAAAAAAATCGCGAATCATTATTTTTTTAATTTCGCGATGAATGATTAACTCAGTTAATACATCGTTGTAATTTGCATTGGGCATTTGCCTATGATACATATCAATATCTTTTTGCGACACATCAATGCGGTAAAGAAGGGCTTGAAACCGATTATTACTTTCGCTCATCAGTTCATTTATATGAAAAAACATTTGATGATAAAGCTCGTCATAAAAATGTCCGGGGTTTCCCGAAAAAGTAATATCAAGGCTAAATTCGGCAAAGTCTTTAATAATCTGTTCAGCTGTTTCTGTAATCAGTGCATCTCTTTTCGATGCACTGATCAATTCGTTTCTCGAAAAGACCGGTAGTTTAAGAGGCATTAGTTATTATTTATTTTTTTATATGTATAAAGTATTGCCTCCATTTGCCACATAAAATTACGTTTATTGGGTTTTTCGGGTGAGTAAACATATCCCTCAGTAACTATTACTTTGCTATTTAGTGTGTCGTGGTGAGCATGACTAATAAATGGTCCCCCCATAATATCACCTTCAACTTTCCATAATCCTCTAATCTCAACCGAATTGTCGCCATCAACCATTAATGTTTTATATATAGGTTTAACCTGGTGCTCGGTAGACATATATGAACCAGGTGCAGATCCTGGTATATTAATACGAAGTACCGAGTCTCTTTTATTTAATAAGTATTCTTTCGAAAAGGTGCCCTCACCAACATAATTAAACGAATAAATAATTAACCCCAAACTATGTACCGGTCCTTCTTCGGAAAACCATGAAAAATCATTTCCACTTTTGTTTTTCTTAAATGTATTAGGAATAGCGAGGTATAAATTCCAATCTTTTTTTATAACATCAACCAGTTCGGCATTCGGATAGGCTTTAAAATAATCAATGTTCCGTTTTCTTTCGGCTGACAGGAAATACCCAATCAGCTTAATTTCATTGTTTTTAAGATACAATAATAATTGTTCTTTCGATGGTGAAATAATTCGTGCAACAGACTGATCCTTTGCCCATAAATCTTTATAAAAAGCTATGGAGTCTTTCTTAACTTTTGGATTTATGTTAATTGTAATGATATTGCGAAAAGTCATTAATTGGCCATCGAATTCGCGGTGAGGTGCTGTTAACAGCTTAAAAAGAGGTTCTTCTTGTGGTAATCCCAACATTGGCTGCTGAATAAATTCTTTAATAAATTGACCTGCATTGCTTTTTTTTATTGAGTCGTTAACAACGACTAAAATATCTCCTGCATTTCCTGTTGGATTGGGCTTTATTAACTTTTCGTTTTTACAGGCTAAAAAAAATAATGAGAGTGTCAATAATGCTAACAGTATGTGTTTCATTCTATAATAGTTTAATAAGTTAGTCATGATTTACGAAAAATACTCGTTTTATAATGATATTTTTTGTATTTGTACAAATATATAATAAAGATAAATGAATTGATATAAAGTGGAAACTCATATTTAGCAAATGCAATTGCGAATGCAAATATTATTGGTTTTTTCATTTAAAGAAGAAGTCGAAAATTTAGCAGGTGTTAATTTTTTTTGAAAAAAAAAGGAAGATTCGGAATATAACAATATTCACACCCTAAGGGTATGTTATTTGACGAAACGATTATAGTATATATGGCATAATTATAAATATAATGTTGATGAAAATCTATATATTAATTTATTAAAAATTGTAGTAATTGTGCGAAAAGGAGATTGACCAATGAATAATATAAATAATTTTTTGGTTGAGATTAAAATCAATTTTTGTTCGTAATAGTCATTTGTATCGCGTTTAGTTTAAGTAGTGCTTGTTTTTTATAACATACTGCGATTTGTTGTTTTATTAAACGTGCTGTAAAAAAACACTTATCGACTGACAAAAAACAACAAGTTGAATGAATAGAAATTCCTCTCAAAATAATATTATTTACATCATTCGGTTTTTACTATCGGCGTGTACTGTTTTAATATGTGGATAAAACGTTTTAAGTGGTAAAGGTTGAAAATACATAAGAGCGTGTTTGTTGAAAAATACAATGAAGGTACTTTAAAATATAATAGATGGAAAAATGGATTATATATATTAATGGGTTATTTTTTTAAAAAAAAGCTAAATATATTTACAAACAAGAAGAAAAAAGCTATATTTTAAGCAAATACATAATTGTATTAAATAAAAATATTTATATTCGAATAATTATTGCATTTGGACTCGAGATATTTTTTTATACATTTTTACTTATTGAATGCTGATTTATAATGCATTGTGGCAAAAGTCAAATTCATACTATATTGTTTTTTGAGTTTAGCATTTATTGTTAAAGCTTCTCATGAAACCGACAGTCTTATAAATGTTATTGGTAATACATTTGGAGATACAAAGCTTGAAGCACAGGCGGAGTTATCGTTAAAAATAGTATTGATCAATCCTGATAGTGCAATAAGCCTGGCTAATAATACTATTTTTAGTGCAAGATGGAATCAATCACAAATAAAAGGGATATGTTATTTAAGTATAGGAGAAGCATATTCTATAAAGAAAGATTACAAACAAGCATTGATAGCTTATGGTTTAGCACATGGGCTATTTGCAAATGAAAAGGATTCGGTAAGGCTAGCTCAGTTATCGAATAGTATTGGTTTATTACATTATTATAGAGCCGAATATGATTCTGCTATGATATTTTTTCAGCGTTCACTTAATATAGAGAAAAAACTGAATAATAAATTGGGGGTTGCAAAATCGCATCAGAATATAGCTTTGATACTATATCAATTGAATGATATGGATCGTTTTTTTGAGCATAATCATTTGGCCAAAAATATATATGAGCAAATTAACGATGTGAAACATGTAGCTGATGTTGCAAATAATATGGCAATTGCCTATAGTTCAATGGCAGATTACCCAAAGTCGTTTGATTATTATACAAAAGCATTAAATGGGTATGAAAGAATTAGAGATACTTTACATATAGCAAATGTTTTCACTAACCTGGGAAGTTTGTTTTTTTATCAAAAAGATTATAATAGATCGTTGGAATATTTAACTCAAGCCCGGGAATATTTCGATACGTTGAGGCATAATGAAGGAATACTATACGTATTAACCCGAATGGGGGATGTTTTTTTTGAAATGGGTGATTCTGAAAAGGCAATGGAAAAGTATTTGGAATGCGAAACACTGAATAAAACATTAAAAAATAAAGATATTAGGTTACAAAATCTTAAGTCGTTAATCAATGTTTATAAGGTTATAAAAGATTATGAAGGAGCATTTAGGGTATCGGAAATGTATTATTTATTAAAAGATTCGATATTTAACGAGGAGAAATTTCGAACAATTTATGAAATTGAAAAAAAATATGAACAAAATAATGCCAGTAGGGAGTTACAAGCATTAGTTGAAAAAAACAGAAGCAGAACGATGTTGTATTTAGCTGTTGCAATTGCAGTATTGGCTATAATAGCAATATTGATACTATTCAATCGTCAAAAACAGATTGAAAAAGATCAACGATTGATTAACCTTGAGCAGCAGGTGTTGAGAACTCAAATGAGTCCTCATTTTTTATTCAATGCTTTATCGGCAATTCAATATTTTGTTTTGGAGAATAAAACAATAGAAGCGATTGATTTTATTGGTGATTTTTCAAAATTAATACGGCTGGTGTTGCAAAGTAGTCAGGAAGAGTTTATAACATTGGAAACCGAGCAGGCAATCTTAAATAATTATTTAAATCTCTTATCAAAGAGATATGATAATAAAATAAAATATATTATTCATTTTGATGATAATATTGATTTAAAAAATACACTAGTACCACCAATGTTGGCACAGCCATTTATAGAAAATGTTATTGAACATGGCGATTTAGGGAAACGAAATGAAGGAAATATATGGATAAGTTTTTCGGTAGAAAATAAGCGGTTGAAGTTTCGCATACAAGATGATGGTATAGGAATAGAAAAATCGATGGAAAAGAGAGCCGGACATTCAAGGGCATCAGTTGCTATTAGTATAACCCGTAAGCGTTTGCAATTAATAAATAAGGGTAACATTGAAAAACAAGTCGATTTGGTAATTGAAGATTTGTCAAAATTTGGGAAAAGTGGAACTTTGGTTGAATTTTCAATACCATATCAAAAATTAAAATAATTTATTTTCTTCCAAAATCAGCAGGTATCTCACCCCAGTTTTCGGTATCCCACTTAATTATTTTTTGAGTAAAGGTATTTGTTTGAAGCCATTTTTCGGCACGTTCAATAATTTGGAATAGTTTTTCGGTGGTTGAATTGCGATTAAGTTTTGTTTTACATTGTTTGTGTTTAATCCAACTCATCGCAGTTTTTGAATCGGTATAAACAGGAATGTTAAGGTTTCTTTTTTTTAGTTCGGCCAGTCCATGCACGATTGCTAAAAATTCGCCAATATTATTTGTTCCAAGTGGGTGTTTTTGATGAAATAGTACATCACCGGTTTTTATAAAAACACCTCGATATTCCATTATGCCCGGATTGCCACTACATGCTGCGTCAACTGCTAAACTATCTGTAATAATTTCAGTATTAAATGTAGTGGGTTTTAAAACTGGTTTTTTATTTACTATTTCAGGTCCGTTATAATATGCATTACGAGCCATTTCGAGAGTAGGGAAACTCTTAAATTTTGCTCCGTTAACGCCTGTAACACTGGCTTTGCAATCATTCCAGTTATCGAATATCCCTGTTTTTAAACCATTCCATACTACATAATATTTTTTTACTGCCATTTGTTGTGTATTAATAAACGCTTCGTGTTTGAATTTTTCGTAATACTAAAGCAACCCGGCTAGGAATATATAATTTAATTTGATGTTGAGAGTTATCTTTTTTAATTGGGTTTGAGAAATAAAACAGATTATCGTCAATTCGGTTAAAGCCTCCATATTCGGTGTTGTCACTATTTAAAATAATGCCGTATTTCCCGGCTTGAACATTTATCCCATAATCGGTAAACGAGTTTGTTGGGTTAAAATTAAACACAAAAATAAAATCGCCTCTGCTAAAAGCCAGTACTTTGTCAGTTTCGTTTGCTAAAATCAGAAAGCAGCCAGGCAATAAATTAATTTTCGATCCCAAAAGGTTAACCATATCTGCATCGAAATCCTTAAGGTAATGATATTTTAAGTCCATATTGTCGGCCAGACTCCATTGTCGTTTTGCGTAATGGTACGACCAGTTGTTTCCTTCGCGTGGAAAATCGATCCATTCGGGGTGTCCGAATTCATTTCCCATAAAATTAAGGTAGCCGCCATTGCAAGTAGCAAGTGTAACTAGTCTTATCATTTTATGCAGAGCTATTCCCCTATCGATAACCAGGTTTTCTGATGCTTTATTCATATGAAAATACATCTCTTTATCAATAAGGCGAAAGATTATTGTTTTATCGCCAACTAAAGCCTGGTCGTGCGATTCGACATAACTGATTGTTTTCTCTTCAACGCGGTGTTGAGTAAGCTCGTGGTATATTTGTCCCATGCTCCAGTTATCATCAGCAACTTCTTTAATAAGTTTAATCCAGAAATCAGGAATTCCCATTGATAGTCGGTAATCAAAACCGATGCCGCCATCATTAACATTGCCGGCAAGGCCCGGATAACCACTCATTTCTTCGGCAATTGATATGGCATTTGGGTTTATTTCATGTATAAGGTAGTTTGCTAGTGTTAGGTATGTTATTGCATCTTCGTCTTCCTGGTTTTGAAAATAATCGGAATAGCTCGCAAAGTGGATTCCAAGACCATGGTTGTTGTATATCATACTGGTTACGCCATCAAATCTAAAGCCGTCAAAATGATATTCCTGAAGCCAAAATTGGCAATTTGAAAGCAAAAAATGTATTACTTCGTTTTTGCTGTAATTAAAACATTTCGAATCCCATGCCGGGTGTTCTCCTTTATTTCCATCGTGAAAAAACTGGTAATTTGTACCATCAAATTTTCCTAATCCTTCTATTTCATTTTTTACTGCATGTGAATGAACCAAATCCATAATTACTTTTATTCCCATGCCATGAGCAGTATCTATTAATTCTTTAAGTTCTTCGGGGGTTCCAAATCGCGATGATGCAGCAAAGAAGTTTGATACATGGTACCCGAAACTTCCATAATATGGGTGTTCCTGAATAGCCATTAATTGAATAGTATTGTAGCCCAATGACTTTATACGAGGTAAAACCGTTTCTTTGAATTCGCTAAAAGAGCTTACTTTACCCTCTTCGGATGACATTCCAATATGGGCTTCGTAAATGATAGGAGCCTCATTTTTTGTTAAATAGCTTGTATTTTTCCATTTGTAATCAGTTTCGGGTTGCCAAATTTGAGCACTAAAAATAAGTGTTTCATCATCCTGAACAACTCTTTTTGCATGGGTAGGAATGCGATTGCCATTACCATCCGGCCAAAAAATATGAAGTTTATATAGTTCTTTATGTTGTAAATCGTCTTTTGGAAGTTTAAGTTCCCAATGGCCATTGCCAATATCATGAAGTCGGTATTTTTCGTCATCAATCCAGTTTGAGAAATTGCCAATCATATATATTTTTGATGCATTAGGAGCCCATTCTCTTAAAATCCATTGGTTATTAATTAGATGTAGGCCAAAATAGAGATGGCTGTTTGCAAATTCTTTTAATGATTTTTTCCCTGCTGCCAGTTCTTTTAATTTATTTTCAAAAGCAAGGTGGCGGGCTTCTAGTAATGGTTCAAATGGCTTTAACCACGGGTCTTTGCTTATTAATCCCAACTCTTTCATTATATGTTTTTTTGGGGAGTATTATTTCAAGAATTTATTTGATAATTGTTTTTTAAGATAAAAAAATGTTTTTAAAACAGACCCATATTCTTAATTTTTTCTAAATCGTTGGGAGTATCAATGCCAATGCTTTCATGAGATGTTTCACTAACTGCAATGTGGTATCCATTTTCGATCCATCGAAGTTGTTCGAGCGATTCAGCAAGTTCGAGTGGCGAGGGTTTAAGTTGTGTGAGTTGAAATAATACGTCAGATCGGTAAGCATACATTCCAATATGTTGATAATATTTATGTTTTAAATGCCACTCTTTTGAGTCGGCATTGCGCAAAAAAGGTATTGGAGAGCGGCTAAAATATAATGCTTTATTATTATTCCCGATTATGACCTTAGGTTTATTAATATCGAAAATAATGTCGTTAGATGTTATGGGCTTTACAAGAGTTGCAATGTCGGTTTTAATATCGTTAAAGCAGTTTATTAATTGTGCAATTTGAGCAGGTTCAATAAATGGTTCATCGCCCTGAATATTAACAACAATATTAAAAGATTTATTAAGTTTTTTTGATGCGATGGATAAAGCTTCGGCACATCTGTCGGTGCCACTTTGGTGGTTTTTTGAAGTCATAACAGCATTACCTCCAAAACTCTCAACAGTGTTAAATATGCGTTCGTCGTCGGTAGCTACAAAAACTGTTGGAATAGCTTTTTGAGCCTGTTCAAAAACTCGTTGAATCATTGTTTTTCCACCTAAGTCGACAAGGGGCTTGCCCGGAAAACGAGTTGATGCAAATCGTGCCGGTATAATTCCAATTGTATTTGAATAATCCATGCTTAAAGGTTAAATATTTAGTCAAAGATAAATTTTTCGGTGATTAAAAATTACCATTTTACCTAAGTAAAAGTATATTTTTATTGGTAAGAATTGTAACTTTGTCAGTATATCTGAAAAAATAGCAGTAAACGAATGGATGTACAAAAAATAAAACAACGCTTTGGTATTATAGGAAATAGTTATGGTTTAAACCGAGCTATTGATATTGCAGTTCAGGTAGCTCCAACTGACTTATCAGTTTTAATTACAGGAGAAAGTGGAACCGGAAAAGAGGTTTTTCCCCAAATTATACACCAGCATAGCGTTCGTAAACATGGGCAATACATAGCAGTAAATTGTGGTGCTATACCTGAAGGTACAATTGATTCAGAATTGTTTGGCCATGAAAAGGGTTCATTTACAGGAGCATTGTCTGATAGAAAAGGTTATTTTGAAGAGGCAAATGGCGGTACTATATTTTTAGATGAAATAGGAGAGTTGCCATTATCAACACAGGTTAGATTATTAAGAGTACTTGAGGCGGGTGAGTTTATGAAAGTTGGATCATCGAAAGTGCTAAAGACAAATGTGAGGGTTGTAGGAGCAACAAACGTTAATATGGAAAAAGCCATACAGGAGGGTAAATTTCGTGAAGATTTATTTTATCGTTTAAACAGTATTCCAATAATAATACCTCCATTGCGTGAACGTTCGGAAGATATTTATTTGTTGTTTCGTAAATTTGCCAATGATTTTGCAGATCGTTATCGTATGCCCGGGATTAAACTTGACCATGAAGCACGCGAAGTGCTTATGCAGTATCGTTGGCCCGGAAATATTAGGCAGTTAAAAAATATTACTGAGCAAATATCAATTATAGAACGGAATCGTGAAATTGACGGAGAAACATTGCGAAAATACATTCCATATCATATTGGCGATAATCTTCCGGCAATAATTGGAGCTGCAAAAAAAGAAGAAGCCGATTTTTCAAACGAAAGAGAGATATTGTATAAAGTGCTTTTCGATATGAAGAGGGATATGAACGATTTGAAAGCAATTGTTTTAGAATTGATGCAGCATGGAAATGATATAAATTTGAAAAATGAAGATAGGGCAAGAGTATTTGATGATTTATATGCAGATATAGATGATAGTTTACGACCTGGATCTACTCCTGTGCCAAAAAACCCTATAAATTTTGCTTCGCATGGCGATAGTCATCCTATACAAGATACCGAAGAATTTATAGAGGAATCTCTTTCGATAGAGGAAAAAGAGATTGAATTAATTAACAAAGCACTTGAGAAACACAATGGAAAGCGTAAGTATGCAGCAAAGGAGTTAGGTATTTCAGAGCGAACATTATATCGGAAAATAAAAGAATATAATATTAATGGATAGATGAATAAGATGTTAATTTTAAAATTGGGTGTATTGTTTGTTATGCCTATTGTATTTTGGGGATGTTCGATTAATATGACATTGAATGGGGCATCGATACCCGAAAATTTAAAAACTGTATCTGTGCAATATTTTGAAAACAGAGCTCCCTTAATAAATCCACAACTGAGTCAGACCTTTACTGAAAAATTAAAAGACCGATTGGCAAATGAATCGCGATTGCAACTGACAACATCAATAGGAGATGTTGATTTTTCGGGTTCAATAAAAGGGTATGATGTTAGGCCAATGGCAATACAGGCTGATGCGATATCGGCAGAAACCCGTTTGACAATAAATGTAGAGGTGAAATATAAAAATTTTAAAAATCCTAAAGAAAGCTGGGAGTCATCATTTTCTGCGTATGAAGATTTTCCGAGTGATAAAAATATTACAGAGGTTGAAGATGAATTAGTGGGACTAATTATTGATAAAATAACGGAAAACATTTTTAATAAAGCATTTGCTAACTGGTAAGAGAAAAGAAATATGAATCGAAACCAGTTTTATCATTATATTGAAAATTCAGACAGTTTAAATGCCCAAAGTTTAGGGCATTTGAGAGAACTTGTAAAAGAATATCCATATTTCCATGCCGGACGAATGATGTTGGTAAAAAACCTGCATTTGCTTGATGATATAAAATACGAGCAGGAGCTTAGGTATGCCTCAGTTCATATTCCCGACAGGCGAAAGATGTATATGCTTATTTATGAACCGGCTAAAAAGGATGAAACTATTGCAGATATAAGAGTTATTTCGGAGGAAAAGGAGGAAATATCGTTATCTGTTGAAAGTGCCGATGAGAGTATGAAATCGTATGATCCTGAGAATTATTTTAATGTTACAGATGAAATTGATAATGATGGGTTAAGAATAAATTTTTCGGATAAAAAATATAACGAAAAGAAAAATGAACAGGCATTAAATATTGAAGATGAAGATTTGTTTGATTATGAAAGAATTACATCGGGTAGTTCAGTTTATCGTTTAGAGTTAGATACATTTAATCCAACAGGAAATTACTCGTTTATTGAATGGTTAACAGCCATGAAAGATGGAGGAAAAGTTAAACATACAGAGGAAAAGCAACAAATAAAAGGCCGAAATCGACAGATGGAGCTGATAGAATCATTCCTTAATATGGATAAGGAGGCAATTGCACCAACAAAAGAAACATCGGGGGGGGCGGTAAATATTGCAGCATCGAGTATTGAGGAAAACGATCATTTGATGACAGAAACATTAGCAAATATTCATATAAAACAAAAACATTATGAAAAGGCAATAGCGATATTCGAGAAACTGAGTTTGAAATATCCCGAAAAAAATATTTACTTTGCAACTCGAATAGAAGAGCTAGAAAAATTAATTAGTAATCAATAAAAGATAAAAGTATGTATCCGTTTGTATCGGTTCTTGTTGTTATTATAAGTATACTGCTTATTTTAATTGTATTAGTTCAAAACTCAAAAGGTGGAGGTTTGGCATCAAATTTCTCTTCGTCAAATCAAATGATGGGAGTTAGGAAAACAAATGATTTTCTTGAAAAAGCAACATGGACATTGGCTAGTGCTTTACTAGTGCTTTCGTTTGTAGCTGTAATGGTATTGCGTCCTGAGCAGGAAGTAGTTAGCGGAGTAGATGAAGAATTAAATAATCGTTTGCCTGCTCAAACAGAAATGCCTGGTTTTGAAGTTCCTGCTGTTGAAGGTTCTACAACAGATGCTCCTCAAGCAGAAGAGCCTGCTCAATAAAGAGTATTAACAAATAGCAAAAAGTGTCAGTATGTCAGATACTGACACTTTTTTTATGTCATAAAATAAAGCAAAAAGGATAGATATGTGACTAAAAATGAGTAGCTAAATTAGATTGAAAATATCTGTGTCTGAAAAAATGTCAATAAAATGATTGGTTTTTTGTTTGGCATAATTTGTGATTCAAAGCCATATCGAAATGAAAAATTTTTATTAATGTTTAACAAATAAAATAAAACAAAAATGTCAGAGCTTAAAGGAAAGATTTTAGCAGGCAAAGTTTTAGTAAAGCCACAGCCGGCTGAAGAAAAAACTTCAAGTGGAATAATTATACCTGATTCAGCAAAAGAAAAACCACTATCAGGTGAAGTCGTGTTAGTTGGAGTAGCCAAGAAAGATGAAACAATGGAGGTAAAGGTTGGTGATAATGTTTTGTATGGCAAATACAGCGGTACTGAATTGTCGATTGGCGGTGTCGATTATCTGTTGATTTCACAAAGTGATGTTTTGTATATTGTATAATTAGTGACTAAAGGAAATTAAAATGGCAAAAGAAATTAAATTTAATATTGAAGCTCGCGACCTTATGAAAAAAGGGGTTGATGAGTTGGCAAATGCAGTTAAAGTAACATTAGGTCCTAAAGGACGAAATGTAGTTATAGATAAAAAATTTGGAGGGCCATCTATTACAAAAGATGGTGTAACTGTTGCAAAAGAGATTGAATTGAGCGATCGATTTGCCAATATGGGCGCTCAAATGGTAAAAGAGGTTGCTTCTAAAACTGGTGATAATGCCGGTGATGGAACTACCACAGCTACAGTACTAGCTCAGTCAATTATTAATGTTGGATTGAAAAACGTTACCGCCGGTGCAAATCCAATGGAATTAAAAAGAGGTATTGATATAGCTGTTGAAAGAGTTATTGAGTCAATTAAAGCTCAGTCGCAGGTTATTGGTGATCATAACGAAAAAATTGAACAGGTAGCTACTATCTCGGCCAATAATGATTCGAAAATTGGAGCTTTAATTGCCGAGGCAATGAGTAAGGTTGGAAAAGAAGGTGTAATTACTGTTGAAGAGGCAAAAGGAACAGATACTACAGTAGAAGTTGTTGAAGGAATGCAGTTTGATCGAGGCTATATATCACCTTATTTTATTACCAATACTGAAAAAATGGAAGCTGATTTAGATAATCCTTTCATTTTAATTCACGACAAGAAGATTTCAACTATGAAAGATCTTCTTCCTGTATTGGAACAAACAGCACAAACGGGACGACCTTTGTTAATTATTGCTGAAGATGTTGATGGTGAGGCTTTAGCTACGCTTGTTGTTAACCGCTTGAGAGGTTCGTTAAAAGTGGCAGCTGTTAAAGCTCCAGGTTTTGGTGATCGTCGTAAAGAAATGTTGCAGGATCTTGCTGTACTTACAAATGGAACAGTAATAACTGAAGAAACAGGTCTTAAACTTGAGAATGTTACTTTAGAAATGCTAGGTCAGGCCGAAAAAGTAACCATTGATAAAGAAAATACAACAGTAGTAAATGGAGCAGGATCGAAAGATGCTATTGATGCACGTGCTGCTCAAATTAAGGCTCAAATTGCTAATTCGACATCGGATTATGACAAGGAGAAACTTCAAGAACGTTTGGCTAAGTTGGCCGGAGGTGTGGCTGTTTTGTACGTAGGAGCTGCCAGTGAAGTAGAAATGAAAGAGAAGAAAGACCGTGTTGATGATGCCTTAAGTGCAACACGTGCTGCTGTTGAGGAAGGTATTGTTCCTGGAGGTGGTGTTGCATTTATTCGTGCCATTGATACCTTAGAAGGTTTAAAAGGTGAAACAGAAGATGAAACAACAGGTATTGAAATAATTAAAAGAGCTATTGAAGAGCCTTTACGTCAAATTGCATTTAATGCAGGAAAAGAAGGTGCAGTAATTGTTCAGAGAGTTAAGGAAGGTAAGGGTGATTATGGATATAATGCCCGTTTAGATGTTTACCAGAATTTATTTGAAACAGGAGTTATTGATCCTGCAAAAGTAGCTCGTATTGCTTTGGAAAATGCAGCATCTGTAGCAGGAATGTTCTTAACTACTGAGTGTATTTTGGTTGATGAGCCCGAAAAGGAATCGGCAATGCCAAACCCAGGAATGGGTGGAATGGGCGGAATGGGTGGAATGATGTAAAAATTATTCAGTTTAATATATTAAAAAAGGTGTCTTTTAAGACACCTTTTTTTATGTAATTAAGTCGATATCTTTTATTAGTATTAATAAGGTTTATATTTTTTAATATTAATAAAACTACTTGAAAATGTTAAAAAAATATAAGAAAAGAAACATCTTTGTTATTTAGTCGTTATAAAAGCAATCCATAAATTTTATATATGAAAAAAAGATTTACACTTTTTACAACATTTATGTTGTTTTTTTTATATTCAACAATAAACGGGCAAATAGCCAAGCATGAGGCAGCTTACATATATAATTTTACTCGCTTTATAAAATGGCCTGATACACAGGCAGCAGGAGATTTTGTTATAGCTATACTAGGAAAAGATGAAGAGATAACAAAAGAACTATCAGCATCTTCAGCAAATCGTACAGTAGGAAGTAGGAGTATAAAAATTAAAGAGTTTTCATCGGTAGACGAAATACCAGATTGTCACATCTTATTTGTGTCGGACAGTAAATCTATCCATTTAAAAATAGTAGCACAAAAACTGGCTGGAAAACCAATCGTTATTATTTCGGAAGAGATGCAGCGAAATCCGACCGAATCGACAATTAATCTTCATTTATTGGATCAAAAACTTGCTTTTCACATTAATAAAATGGATGCTGAAACAAGGCAGGTTATTATAAGTGAAAAGCTTTTAGGTCTTTCGAAATAGAAAAAAATAACAGAACTACGAAAAAAGGAATTATGATGATAAAAGTTTTGACATTATTTATAATCTTATTGTTTCAATCTGTTTATATTATTGAATTAACAGCTCAGGAAACATCTGAAACAGATCTTTTTGAAATGTCGCTTGAAGAGTTAATGAATACTCCGGTAACATTGGCTTCGAAGAAAGCAGAAAGTAGTTTTGACTCGCCATTGTCAACAACAGTAATTACAAAAGAAGATATTGAAAAGTCGGGTATTACAACTGTCGAAGAGGTTTTTCGTTTAGTGCCTGGAATGATTGTTCGACAGGAAAGTAATGGAAACTATGATATTCACATACGTGGAAATGATAATATACCTCCTGGAAACATGAGTTTTACCAGTGAAAACTCAATGACTTTGGTTATGATTAATAATCGTAAAGTTTATAATTATGCCAATGGAGGTACTTTTTGGGAATCATTGCCAATATCGTTAGTTGATATTGAAAGGATAGAAGTTGTTAGGGGACCATCAACGGCATTGTATGGGCCAAACGCAGTTTCGGGTGTAATAAATATTGTAACGCAAAAAGGTGTTGATAAAGCTGTTGCGGTTAAAGGCAATGTTGAATATGGCAATAATAATACAGGAATCTATGATTTTGCAATTGCATCATCTCAACTAGATAATAAACTCGATATACGAATTAGTGGAAATTATGAGAAGCGAGAGCGGTTTAATAACGATTATTATTCATACGCTCTTGGGCGATATTCAGATTATCTTTATAATTATGCAGGTGATATTGAAGGAGTAACAACAAGTTTTTATCCTAATGTTGAAATAGCAAAGGAGCGGCAAGGGTTAAATGGTATGGTTGCTTATAGTATTAATGATGATGTTGAATTATCAATAGAAGGCGGAGCGCAGAAATCGTACAGCCAAAATGTTTTTATGGAAACAATGGTTACGCCATTGGCTGGACGTCATGCCGAGTCGAAGTACTATAATTTTGCAGCAAAAGTATATGAATTGGAATTGCAAATATCGGGCGATAATGGTTTTTTAAATATTTATGAAGGATCACCATCTGCAAAATACGATTATAATATTATAGATGTAAATGCTGAATATAATTTGGAGTTAAATGAAAAACTAACATTACGTCCCGGATTAAGTTATTCAAGTGCAGTATATTCCGATTTACCTTATGCAGGTGCATTAGGTGAAGCATATTTAAATGATGAAAAAGAGTTATCATCTTATGCATATTACCTTAGAGGTGATTATAAAGCAACGGAAAAGTTAAGACTTATCGCTGCATTAAGGATGGATACATATAACGTGCCTGATAAAAGTAATTTAACCTATCAGTTTATTGGAACATATAAGATAAATGAAAATAATATTGCCCGGGTTAGTTATTCGAAAGCTAACAGGGGTGCTTTTATTATTGACTCATATACAAATTTTTCAATGGATGGGGGAGCTGTAAAATTTTATGGTAATAAAGATCTTGATTTAGCAACAATGGATATGGTTGAACTGGGATATAGAATAAAGGCAACTGATAATTTAAGTTTTGATTTTGAATTATTCCATTCTGCCACACAAGATCTTACCTCATTTATGCTTGATAGTGAAGCTTTGAATACAGGAGTTGTTGCGTTTAACTATGAAAACATTGGCACAAAGAGTATCCAAAACGGGGGTACTGTAAATGTGAATTGGGTTATTTCGCCAAAATATCAGGTAAGAGCTTGGGGAACTTATGTTGATGCGCAGCTTAAAGATCATTTAATAAAGAATGCTATTGATGCAAATCCTTACACACCGCAACCTGAACTTGTTATTAAAACAACGGGTTTAGTTGAAGATATTAAAAACCCTCAGACGCCAAGTTTTTATGGTGGTATTTCACTTAATACATCTCCAATTAATAAGTTGAATATTTTTACTGATGTGTATTATTTAGATAAATACACTTATGTGCATGAGTATGATTATTATGCGGCTGCAAAAGAATCATTGGGAATGCCTGCAGGGAGCGGACGTGTTGATGTTAAAGCTAAGGCAACAGTTGACATAAAAGCATCATATCAGGTATGTAAAAAAGTCAAAGTGTTTGTTAATGCTCGTAATTTGTTTAATAACGATCAAACCGAGTTTGGTTTTGCCGATAAAATTGGAGGATTATATTTGGCTGGAATAAACATTGATTTATAATAGGATATTATAACAGAATTAAGAGCGATTCAGATAAATGGATCGCTTTTTTTTAGATGTCAGGGAAAAGTGGTGATAGTAAATTATTTGCAATTGATATTTGATTGTCAGCAACATAAATATCTGCTTCAAAATCACAATTTTGGTCTTCAATAGGGAATAATAAATTATTTTTTTCTACAACGTCGAATTTGACAGCGTTCGATTTTAGCAAGTTAATTGCTTTATTAAGTAGTTCTTTTTTGTAACAGGTACTGTGAAATGTGTACTTGAGGCTCATAATAAATAAAATAAAAACAGATAAGGATGCTATGAAGCTAAAAAAATGAAATTAAGTAATTCAATAAATTATAAACACTTATATTGTTAAAACTTTAATACAATAATAGCTGTTATTATTGAAAAGATCATTAAAAATGGTTGTTTATTGGTTTCGGCGCGATTTGCGAATTGAAGATAATATGGCACTTTTTTATGCTATGCAGTCGGGGCATAAGGTTTTACCCATATTTATTTTCGATATAAATATATTGGATGAATTAGATATTTATGATGCACGAGTAAGTTTTATTTATCAATTGTTGTATAAATTACAATGTGAAGTTCGAAAACAAGGGGGATCAATTGCGACATATCATAATAATCCGTTAGATGTATTTAAAATTTTATTAGAAAAATATGATATTGAGGCAGTTTATTGTAATTCAGATTATGAACCTTATTCCATTCATCGCGATGATGCAGTTAATGTTTTTTTGAGAAGTAAAGGTGTGCCTTTTTATTCATTTCACGATCATGTAATTTTTTCTCCTTTACAAATATTAAAAGAAAATGGTCAACCATATACAGTTTTTACACCATACAAACGAAAGTGGTTATCCATGATTGATTTCGAACATCATTTAAAACAATATGATGTATCTCAGTATAATTGGAGTATAATAGACGAGCCTTTTCTTTCTCTAGAGGGTATAGGGTTTAAAAAGTCGAATATTATAGTTAAAGACTATGATTTATTAGTTTTGGACAGATATAGTGAAACCCGTGATATTCCAGCCCACGAAACATCTAATTTAGGTCCACATCTTCGATTTGGCACTATTAGTGTTAGAGAAGTTGTAAGAAAACTGTCGATAAAAGATCAGGTTTTTTTGAGTGAAATTATTTGGAGAGAATTTTTTATGCAGATTTTATATCATTTCCCAAATGTTGTTAATCAAAGCTTTAAAAAAAAGTATGATAATATTAATTGGATGAATAATGAAGCAGAATTTTATATGTGGACAAATGGAATTACCGGTTATCCACTTATTGATGCCGGAATGAGGGAACTTAATGCTACTGGTTATATGCACAATAGGGTACGAATGGTTGTTGCCGGTTTTTTGTGTAAGCATCTTTTAATCGATTGGCGATGGGGAGAGGCTTTTTTTGCTAAAAAATTACTCGATTACGAATTATCGTCAAACAATGGAAACTGGCAATGGGCAGCAGGTACAGGATGTGATGCGGCACCTTATTTTCGCATATTTAATCCATTGGAACAGTTAAAAAAGTTTGATAATGAAATGGTTTATGTTCGAAAATGGATTCCTGAGTTTGGTACTCCTAATTATCCCAAGCAAATAATAGATCATTCTACAGCACGACAAAGAGCAATTGAAACTTATAAAAAAGCTTTGTAATAAATAATTACTTTACATTAAAAAGGAAATAACTTGTGTTTGTTAAGTTAAATATAATTATCGTTTTCGGGTTTTTAGTTTAACACCATAAATTAAAACTCCTTTCTGTTTGCCTTTTAGTTTAATTGTTCCAACATCTTTAAAGTTAAATTCGTTTCTGTTTTCAAGTGTTTCATATAAAATACCCGATATTAGCAAGTCGTGTTTTAGTTCGTTGCACATCGATTCAATACGAGCCGATGTGTTAATTGTATCGCCGTTATATGAAATGTCGCGTTTAATACTTCCCACCTGGAGTACCATTATTTTACCAACGTGTAATCCAGCCTTGAAGGTTGGAGTAAGGCCGTACCGACGATTGTAATACCTTGTGCGCCGTTCAATAACCCGGGTAAATGCAAAAAAAGCCTTAATGCAATTGTTGTTATTAATGCCGCTATGAACCGGCCATGAAATAATAGCGCCATCACCCAGGTATTGATATATTTCACCGTGGTAGTTGTCAACTACAGCCATATCGTTAAAAACATCTTGCACCAGACGGCTAAACTTATGGTGTTTTAAATTTTCGGCAATAGTGGTTGATGATTTCATATCGAGGAACATAAAAACGCGTTCATCCTCTTTGGGTTTGTTTATTCCACCAAAAAACCATTCGAAAAAATTACCTAATCCAATTTTTGCGTAAATCTCTTTAAATGCATGGTTAAAGATGCACGATAAATAGAAGTATGCCATAAATTTGATTAGATCGTTGTTTAGTGTCGATAACAAACGCTTAATAACTGATAAATCTGTTGATTTGAGTAATTCGTGGGGGCGGGGGGTGGTGAGTATTATGATTATAATAAATGCAAGTGAAAAGTAGAGTAATGATCGGGTAAATAATGTAGGTCTTATGGGCGATAATCTCATTATCCTGTCTGAGAAAACGGTATCGAGAATTGCAAATAACAGCCCGGTGCAGGTCCCTAAAAAAATAGTGTTTACATAAATTGAACTTATATTAATTATACTCTGTGTTAGATCGAAAAGCGTTTTATTGCCCGAAATAATTACAAAAAAAATGAATGATGCATTCCAAAATACGATTTGATAGAATAATCTTCGGGTTAGTTTGGTAATGCCAATTTTTACTTTTTCGCGAATAAACATTAGTTCGGGTGTTAATGAGTTAGTATAAAATTATAGATGGAATT
Organism: Marinilabiliaceae bacterium; assembly: GCA_016933045.1. Lineage (GTDB taxonomy): Bacteria > Bacteroidota > Bacteroidia > Bacteroidales > Marinilabiliaceae > JAFGBR01. The sequence goes on from JAFGBR010000020.1 coordinate 44,096, forward strand.
CGGAAAAAGTATGATATAGTTACAAAAACTTGTGATTATTTTTTTTTCAATCGCTTAATTGGTTTTATTTCAACTTATCGTTATTCCAATTTGCAGGATTGGTTAATTTATATTCTTAAATTCTCATAAATGATTGTTCTTTGCGTATTATGTGTTCTTGGTAATTTTGTTGTCATAATTTGCCCATTCATTATATGCAACCATTCCCAATTCATTTAAAACCATTTTACCGTTTTCGATATGGCCAAACCGGAAAATGCGGTTGTGACAACAAATTGTTATAAAAAACAATCCTGTCTGCGAATAATCCTACCCTTTTAGTCGTATGCTGCGGCGGTGGTGTTTTGCGGTGGTGTGTGTCATTGATTTTCTATTTTTTTTCTTAGTCTTATTGGTAATTGGTTATAAGTATTAAAAGATTGAAAAGATTTAGCATTGTTAAATATCGGATTTTTAAGCAAAAGCATCTATAAATTTTTCATCTTTATAATAAAACAGTTACTTTAATTTATTTTTATTATACCAGGGTTTAAGCCTGTAATGCATACCCCCCCATTAGAGGTTACAATAAATGTATTTTCAATTCCAACGGTGCCGAAATCGGGAATTCCTTTTTTAGGTTCAAGTGCAAAAACCATATTCTCTTGTAATGGTTCGTTAAAACCTTTGGCAATAACCGGCATTTCATCAACAGTTAAACCAATTCCATGACCTAAAAATTTCACTGTTTGGTTTCCAAATCCCATAAAGTTCTTAAGAAAATCAGGGTCAAGTTCGGCCATTATTTGTTCGTAAATATCAGATGGTATAGCACCGGGTTTTAACATAGATGCGATATTATTTTGAATATCAACGCAATTGTCGTGGCTTTTTTGGGCATAATCCGGAATGTCACCCTTAAACATATAAACCATAGTTTTATCGGTGTGATATCCAAAATAACCCATAGCAATATCAACAAAAACTAAATCGCCCTTTGTGAGTTTTTTATTTAACGATCCAAGAACAGGAACTGCTGGACACAATCCTAATGCGCCACCCGGACCATTAAAATTTGTTGGGTATAACGAATTTGTTCCAAACCCAATTTGACCAACTGCAATTTCAGTGTCGAACATACTAAAACGAGCAACGCCTTGATGTCCTTCTTCAACCATAACTTTATATAATTCAGCAGCGAAATTAGCCTCCGTCATTCCTTCGTGTAGAATTTCGGGAACAAGATTTTCGAGTACTCGTTTATGGTTTTCACCCGATTGTTTTATTAGTTCAATTTCATAATTACTTTTTATGGCGCGTGTTGTAGCTATTTGGTAATCAAGCGGTTTGAATTGAGAAAAGGGAAGGTGTTTGATAAAGCGTTGATACATTGCCAGGGGCACTATTTCTGTTTCGAGATATATTGTATCGGGTATCTTATCAATTTTTTCAGCAACATCTCGGTAACTATTCATTGGTTCAATGCATGATAACATAGATTCTTGAATGGTTCTTTCAAAACTTCGGCGAACATAAAGTGTTTCTTTGCCATCTCGTTCAAATAACAGCATTCCTTCGGGCATTGATCCGGTAAAATAAAACAAATTAATTTTACTAAAAATTACAGCCATTTGCCAGTTCGGATTCTGGCTATTCATGATTTGTCTAAACCGTAATATTCTGTTAGTAAGTTCGGATGATGGTGTTTTGTCGTTCATCAGATTGATTGTTTTTTTATTATAAAGATACAATTTTGATAAATTAATGCCGGTTGATAAGTGGTTTAATTGCTTTAGTATTTTAGGTGTTGATATTTTTAGTGGTTAAATAATTGTTAATACATAAAAATATGAAACTCTTATTTTTTTGTTGGGTATAAATTGAAGAGATTAAAAATGATATTTGATTATTTGGAATGCAATTTTAACATTTTATTTAAGAGTAATATTTACTTTTTATCTATATTTGTATAGATAATCAATTAATTATACCTTAATAGTTTAACATTCGAGGTTTATGCAACAACTACAAAACAAAAGAAACTTTAATAGTAAATGGGGGCTGTCATTAATGATCGTCATATTATTTATATCCTCATTTTGTATGACCACATTGGCTCAAGATTGGCCAACTGGAGTACATGATCCCTCGAGTATGATAAAATGTGGCGACAAATATTGGATATTTGCAACCGGAAACGGAATATATTCGAAGTATTCAACGGATATGATTACATGGAAAGATGGTCCTACGCCGTTTCCTTATGTCAACGACACAGTTGATTTTCCTGCATGGATTTTGAAATATGCAAAAACAACAACTGACCAGTTTAACGGTTATTTTTGGGCACCTGATATTATTTACATGAATAATAAGTACTATTTGTATTATTCATGTTCGGTATGGGGAACCATGAGTTCGTGTATTGGAGTTGTGGTAAACCAAACATTAGATTCAACAGATTCTAGTTATCAGTGGGTCGATCAGGGTGATATTGGCATATATTCAAGTGGAGGCGATGTAAATGCTATTGATCCATCAGTAATGAAGGCTCCTGATGGCAAAGTGTGGTTAACATACGGATCATTTAATAAAGGTGGTATAATGATTACCGAAATAGATTCAGTTTCGGGGAAACCTAAAACCTCGAATCGTTATTCGATTGCTAATTCATGGACAGGACCGGAATCGTGGCGTTATGGCGAAGGAGAAGGTGGTTGTACTTTTTATCGCGATGGGTATTACTATTTAGTTTATAATAAAGGAGGTTGTTGTGCCGGTGTTAACAGTAGTTACTACATGGTTGTAGGTCGTGCGTCAAGTCCAACTGGCTCTTATGTTGATAAAAATAATAAGTTGTTAAGAATGATTGGTACTCCCAGTGGTGGCACAGTTATTTTTAAGCATGATGACAGCAGGGGATATGATGATAGATTTTATGGCCCCGGTCATTTTGGGCTATTTCGTGAAAATGAGAAAGAGTATGTAACGTTTCATTACTATGATCCTAATTGGCCTTATCCGGGACAACCAGCAGGGGGTCCGCGTTTAGGTCTTGCGCTTTTAAAATGGGATGAAGATGGATGGCCAAGTATTTCGATGGATTTTTTAGATAAAGGTGTTTATACAGTAAAGAATGTTAATAGTAGCAAGATGATGGATGTTCTAAATCATAGTGCAACATCAGGGTCGATATTGTATCAGTATGCAGCTAACTCATCGTATGCTACTCAAAAATGGGTTTTCACACCATTGGGAACCGGAGAATATACAATAAGTAGTTACGCTGATGATACAAAATACCTTGAAGCAACAGGAGCCAATAATGATGATGAGATAAAAGTAGCATCGTCATTTACCGGAGCTGTAAATCAGAAGTTTAGATTAATTCAGTCGGTTAATGGCGATATTGTTATCTACCCATCAGTAAAAGATAAAATTCTTGAGGTTCCTAATGCATCAACAAACGATTCGCCACTTCAGTTGTGGTTTAATACAAATAATAATTGTCAGCGTTGGGCAGCTGCGGTATTTAATGAAACATTGGTAGTGAATGATACCAGTGTTGAGCTATCATACCTGGCAACAACCTATCGTGGAGTAAACGTATCGAGCAACGGGGTTTGGAAACTAACCGTTGAAGATGATTCATGGTTAACCGTTACACCAACTACAGGTGGTAGTGGAAAATATGGATTGGCTATGAGTGTTACGCAAAATGATTTAACCACATCGCGTACAAATAAAGTTACTTTCAGAACCAACGGAGGTCTTGAAGAGGTAGTTACTGTAGTTCAAACTTCCAGTTTTACATCAGTTAACGATGTAGATATATTATTGTTAAATATTTCGCCAAATCCAACCAAAGGAATTGTGAAGATAGAGTGTGTATCGCCGGCATTACTTACTGTATATAATAATTTAGGAACCAAAATAATTGTTGAGAATTTGGTAAATGATAATACTACATTAGATATTTCGAATCTTTTAAATGGAATATACCTGTTTAAAATATCTTCGAAAAATGGAACAGTTATAAGAAAGATTGTTAAACAATAGTAAAATAGATAAGAATGATAAACTGAGGGGGTGTTATTTTATCCTTCTCAGTTTTTTTATTATAGATTATAAAAAGTTGTGATATTTAATTAAAAAACAAAAGCTGTTTTTTTTAATAATAGCAATATTTTAACGAAATGATGAGATTAAAAATAATTATTTTTTTTCTTTATGAGTTTTTGCACTTTTCAGTATTTGCACAGGAGAATTATATTTCTTTCAAAGCAGAAAATTTATATGGAAAAAAATTGATTCTTGGGTTGGTCAATGGCGATGTTTTTAAACCATTGGATAGCTTTTTAGTAACAGATGATACCTTCTCATTTAAGGTGAAACCGCATTATAAGGTTGGAATGTATCGTGTTGTTGTCGATAATTATGTTAGTGTTAATAATACTGATGAGCCATTTCAACAGCTCGATTTTATTTATAATGGTGAAAATGTTGTTATTGAAACCAACTTTAATTCGCCAATAAAAAACACGAAAGTTATTGAGTCGAATGAAAATGAATTATGGTTTTCATTTATAAAAGATGAATATATATACCAGAAGAATATTAAAGAATTTAAATTACAAATTGATTATTTTCAAACAAAAATAAATGATAAGTATTATACAGATGAAAAGAAACGGGTTATCATAGCTCGTTATAATCAATTGCAACAAAATCGAATCGCAAAAATTGAAGCCATCTCGAATGCAAATTCATCTACTTTTGCCGGTAATTTAATAAATTGTTATCGTGAACCATTTTTAGATGGTAATTTGAACGAGGAGGAGAGAAGGCAGATTCAACTGACTCATTATTTCGATTGGATAGATTTTTCAAATGAACAATTAATTAACACCAATATTCTAACTCAGAAAGTATTTGATTACCTATTGCTTTATGTAAAAAGGGGGTTGCCAAAAAATCAACAAGAATTTGAATTTAAAAAAGGGATTGATGTAATTTTGGAGAAATCAAGCGTAAACGATAATGTATCAGCTTTTGTTGTAGACTATTTAATGCGGGGTTTTGAGAGTTTGAAATTTTATAGTCTTCAGGCATATATTGCAGACTTGTATAAAGTGCCAGATAGATGTACCGATGATAAGTCAACGCTTCAACGGCGATTGGCATATCAAAAAATGACAAAAGAGTTAACAGCACCTTCATTTGTATTAAAAGATGAAAAGGGCATGCTTGTAAATCTTAATGCTATTTCTAACCATTATAAGTTGATTTTGTTTTGGGCAACCTGGTGTCCTTATTGTAAAGAAATGATTCCTCAATTAAAGCGCTGGTATTATTCAAAAACAATAGACTTGGAGGTAATATCAATTGCTATTGATGAAAATACAGATGATTGGAATATCTTCCTGCAAAAAAATAATTTGCCATGGGTAAATTGTATTGAACCTCAAAAATGGGATGGAGAAGTAGCCACATCATATAACATTTATGCAACACCATCTATGTTTCTTCTTGATAATGATAACAAAATCATTGCGAAACCAATTGACTTTGATGAATTTATTAATGTGATTGCTGGATTAGATACAAACTAACAGTAATAATTTTTTAAAAAAATGGTGGTAGAATTAATTGTATAGTTATAATGTTTCGAATATATAAGATTTATCTTTTCGATTCATAAATACCATTGCCATTTAATATATAAGTATTTGAACCGCTACACGAGTAGCAAATAAAATTATTATTAATCGTATTAGTTCGTGATTTCATAACACTTTCTCCGCATTTACTGCAAATTACACTTTCGAGTATTTTAGCATAAGAAGGTATTTCTGATTCAACGTATTGAACCGTAAATAAACTGTCGAAATCAATATTTAATGTTTCAAAGGCACGTTGTAATGATACTTTTTTAAATGTATTAACAATTTCGGGACAATGGTTCTGTTCAACGACCACTTGCTGATAGTATTTGTTGAAATCGGGAAATTGTTCTTTTATTATTTGTTGCGATTCGTGTTTGCTGCAAATACGTATGCCTTTGCCATTTCGAAATGTTAAAGTGAAGGCTGTTTTTCCTAAATCTTTGAATATCAGGCTGTTATTGCCAAAAGAACATCCTGTTACAAATTGTACACCATCGGCAAAGCAGTTATTTGTTTCGGTAATTGCCAATAAATCTTCCATTCCATCCGATTTTGCTTTTAACTTATTCATTGCAAAAGTAGCTGCTTTAACTCCCATTGCAAGCCCCGGGCAGAAGTGACCGTGTAACTGACCTGCTTTTAATAGTAATTGTTCAGTGTTATTATTAGCAATAAGATTAATGATTTCAATTCGAGGTTCTGCTTTTAAAATAGAACAATGTATTTCATTTTTTTCATTTGCCATTTCAAGGAAAGATGTATCACAACATTTAATATCAATAACCGGCGATTGATTAATAGCATCCAGTCCAAGTACAAAAAGTTTGTTACCTTCTTTTTTAATGAGTTTTACTGTTGTTATGCCAATTAAATTTGGGCGTTTCGGACTTCTTGATGCAAAAACACCGCGCGTTTCTCCATTGTAAATTTTGCCAGATAATGATCCGGCTTCTGATTGATGAAAAAAGAAAACAATATCGATATAATTGCAGCATTCGATATTTAAGAGGGCTTCTGAGTATTTATCATCAATAACCACGATACTCTGATGTGATTTTATTTCGTGATGACTTGTAGGTTTATTAAAGCTATTTTGTACAATTCCTATAGGAGAAATATTAATATTATTCATTCAATTTTTTTTAATGTAACCCATCTGGAAATATGTATAAGTTGTTATTTTGTTTTATAAGGTTTACTTTGATTTCATAAAGCCCCTCAATATTTTCTTTATTAATTATATCTTTTCCACCTTCGGCAAAAACTGATTTATTTTTTAACATTATAAATTTATTTGCATATTTTATGGCAATATTAATATCGTGCATTGCAATAACAACACTAACTCCTTTAGCAGAAATGGTTTTTAGTAACTCCATAATTTCGATTTGATGTTTAATGTCGAGACTTGCAGTAGGCTCATCGAGAAGTAATATTTCGGGCTCTTGTACAAGGGCTCGGGCAATTGAAACGAGTTGTTTTTGACCACCACTAAGGTTGTTAACATCTTTCATGGCAATATCATCGAGGTGTAATTTTTTTATTATTTGAGCCACATTTATGATGTCGTTTCCCGAGGGACGCCAGTTAATATAAGGTTTTCGTCCTGTTATAATATAGTCAAATACATTTAAACCCAGGCTTTTTTGTTCGTTTTGGGGTACATAGGTTATTTCTTTTGCTAAATCTTTTAAGGGAATATTTGCGATGTTAATATTATTTAAAGTAATAACCCCTTTTTGAGGTATTAATATTTTATTCAAACATTTGATAAAAGTACTTTTACCCGATCCGTTAGGCCCCACCAACGCAATAAAATCGCCTTTATTAACTATTGTTGACAGATTGGATAAAACATTTTCTCCATTATAAGCAAAATCAATATTTCGTATTTCAATATTCATTATTTCCAGTATCCTTTCCCAACACCTTTAATTAATAAAAATAAAAATAATGGAGCACCCAGAAAAGAAGTCAGGATGCCAACAGGTAAGATAACCGGTGAAATAATAGTTCGGGCTAAAGTGTCAGAAAGTAGTAGAAAAACCCCGCCAAATAGTGCCGAAGCCGGAATTAAAAAGAAATCATCCCCTCCAATTAATCTTCGAACTATATGTGGAACAACAAGTCCAACAAATGCTATTATACCATAAAACGATACAACGGATGCTGTAATCAGCGATGCCACAATCATGCCTATTAACCTTATTTTAACCGGGTTAATGCCAAGGCTTTTTGCATACTCGTCGCCAGCCTGAAGCGATTTGTAGTTCCAGCTTTGCCACATAAAAAAAATTAGTGCCGGAATAACGAGTAGGATTAATATCCATAAGTTATCCCATTCCGAACGACCAAGATCACCAAAGGTCCAAAATATTATTGATGCCAGTTGAACATTATCAGAGAAGTATTGCATTGCAGAAATCCCGGCTCCAAATAGTGAACTAATAATAATACCAGAAAGAATTATTATTTCGGGTGTTGCTCCACGATATTTCGATAGTATTAAAATAATTATTACACTTGATAAACTCCAAAAAAAAGCTGAACCTGTGATCCAATATGGATTTGTAACTGATGCCATATCGTTTGAACCAGCGTAACTGCTTCCTGCTCCTAAAACGATAATTGCAAAAGCAGCACCAAATGCTGATGCACCTGAAATGCCCAAGGTAAAAGGCGATGCCAGTGGATTACGTAACAAACTTTGGATAACACACCCCGAAACTGAAAGTGCCATTCCTGAAATAATTGCACCAATAACACGGGGTAATCTTATTTTTAATATCACATGCCATACTGTATTGTCAATATTTCCTGACCATAAATTAAATAATTCATGCAATGAAATGTTAATAGCACCCGATAAAACTGCAAAATGAGCTACAATAATAAGTGCAATAAATGTTCCCATAATAAAAAGCCATCGTTTTTTATTATGGGTTTTATATTTATGAATAAGTTTATCGGGCATTAAAAATATGTATTATTTAATTTGTTAAAATTTAAAGTGATAAAATTCGTATCAATGCTATCGTTAAAAAAAGTGTTTAAAATTTCTTGTGCTTTAAGATTAAAATTTATGTCGTTAAAATGTTTAGGGTATATAATTGAAGCTAGATACCACGCATTAACTAATGTCATTTCATAATTAATGGCGTAGTTGTTATACGGATATAATGTGTATACCTGGTTATTTTGTATTGCTTTTAGGTTTTGAAATAAAGCAGTTTCGGAAGATAAATCATTTTTTACAATGTTTAAACCTGCTTTATCGATGAAAATAAAATCAGGATTCCATAAAAGCAATTGTTCTTTATCTATAAATGTTCCCTTAACATGAGAAATAAGACTTTTGTCGATGGCAGATGCAACATTGGTAGTATTGGTGAAAATAAATGGAGGATAAAATGGTTGTGTTGATTGAATTCCATGTGCGCCACTGTAAGGCACTCCTCCAATATAAACTGAAGGTTTTAATTCAGGGTGTATGTTTTTTGTTTTAATATTAAGATCTTCTATTGATGAATTGATGAAGTCTATTAAAGAATCAACTCGGTTTGTTTTATTAATTACTTTTCCAATTAATCGGAAAGAGTCAAATAATACATTTTTTTCAGTTGCAAACTCGGCGCATTTAATGGCAATAACAGGTATGCCTGTTTTTTTTTGTAATGCATTTGCATCGGCAGTTGTGGTATATGAAATAAAAATAACATCGGGTTTTGCTTTTAGTATTAATTCGGCGTCACCTCCCATAGCAGGGCCAATAACAGGTAATTCTTTTAATTTTGGATTAATATCCATGTACAATCTTCCCGGTTTTTTTTCAATTTCTTCTATTCCGGCAATCATATTTTTAGCACCGCAATAAAGTAATAGTCGTAATGTTCCGGCTCGTAATCCGATTACCTTGTTTATTTTTTTTGGAATTGAAACACTTCGTCCAAGTATATCAGTAATTGTTAATTCATCTTTTTTTTGGTGAGATGGATTAATGCATGAAACTGAAATAATAGTGATAAGTATATAAATAATAGTTTTATACATTTTGTGATTAAAATTTTATAGATAGACGGCCGGTAATTAAGCGGCCTGGTGATAAATAAGTAGAGTTTTCGAGGTGTTGGTTGTTAAAAATATCTTGAATGTTAAGTGAAATAATATAGTTTTCATTAATAAGTTTTGATATTTGAGCATCGAATGTGAAATACGAATTTATAACTAACGAATTTTGGTCGTTAGTAAATTGCTTATCTTTGTAATGCCCACTAAATGTGGTGTTTATGATTTTATTATGCCATAGTAATGTAGCCGAAGCAGAGTGCTTTGGTACATATTTCAGGTATTTATTTTCTAAATCAGGTTGTTTGGTAAATTCATTAATTTTTGAATTGGTATATGCGTAGCTAGCAAAAACGTTTAATTTATTTGAAAATTCGTACTTAACATCGGCTTCAAAACCTTTAATGGTCACATTGGTAATATTTTCTCTTATATAAGCCTGTCTCCCTGATATGGTGGGTTGTAGCTTTGGATAATTTAACGAATCGATAGCAACATAATAAAGAAAATCACTACCTTTTGAATAAAAAGCAGAAGCAGATAGTTTCATTTTTTCGATAGGAAAAATATCGGTTCCAAATTCAAAATTGTCTAATGATTCAGGTCCCAGTTCGGGGTTAGCATATTTTGGGCCTACCCACATCCAGCCTGTGCGTGTCAAATCATCGAGAATTGAAGCTCTGAAGCCGTGTGAATATGAGATATAAGCACTAACTTTTTTTATTATGTTAGCTCTCATTCCTACACGTGGTGATAATTCTGTCCAGGAGTTTTCTTTTGTTTCGGGAATGGTACTCCACGGATCGGTTGATTTGTATTCTCCGTTACCAAAAGTTATATGATCTAAACGTAATCCAATTAATAGTCTTATTTTGTTATTAAATAACGAGTGTTCATCTTGAATGTATCCGGCAAGAGTATTAATAATACCTGCATTGTAAATAGTGTCATATAATCCGGTTTTTGTATTGGGTGTTTGGTAGTAATCGCCTCCATCAATACTGCCCCTTTTATATTCGAAGCCCGAAGTAAGAGTGTTGTTTTTGTGTAATTTTTTATTAATATTTAATAATACTCCCATATCTTTACGGTATGCATTAACATCATACCTTGAATAACTTGATCCACGGAATTTTTCATTAACATCGAAATAATTTTCCATTTGGTAGAAAATATTGAGGTCATAACTAGTTTCATCATTACCACCCCGTAAAAGACCTCTGAAAAGATTGGTATTAAAATTTCGGTAACATCCTTTTGGTGAATATATTTTATAACCTTCACCGCGTTCATCTCTAAAAATATCGTATTGTAATTCCCAGCGAAGCCATTTATGAGAATCGTTTCCGGTTTTAACAGAAACAGATATTTCTTCTAATGACCGGGCAATGTCGTAAGGTGTTTTTAAGCTGTCAACAATATTGTTGTAGCCATTGCTTTTTAGGTAGTATTCTGATATTGAAGAATAATACCCCTTGTTATTTCTTATTCTTACGTTTAAATCCTGTCTTATTGTGTTAAAAGTGCCATAACTCAAGCCGCCAACAACTTCTTGTGGTTTAGTTATTTTTTTTGTAATAATATTAATAACACCACCCATTGCATTGTTACCATATAGTGATGAGCCCGGACCTTTAAAAACTTCAATTCTTTCAATGTCAAATTGATTTATTCTGTTCCAATTAACACCTCCTTCATCAGATGTATTTATTGGCACACTGTTTATTAGCACCAGGGTTCTGGATTGTTCATCGCCCGATAATCCCCTAAGAGTTATCATTGGTCGTTGAGAATATAAACCCGTACTCCTGTTAACATTTATTCCTGGTATAAAACGCAATATGTCATCGATTTGCTGAATGGGTGATTGTTCAATAATATTAGAATTAATTACTGATATTCGTCCGGGAACTTCATTAATATTTCTTGTGGTTTTTGTGCCGGTTATAATAACAACTTCATTTAATTTAAAAGTGTCTGTTGTTAAATCTTGACTTAAGGAATTAATGTTTATTAAAGTAAGAATAAGTAAAATGAGTAATTGGGTTTTGTTTTTAATCATTATTTATGGTGTAAGGTAGTTTTTTTGATTTGTGTAAAAAAATAGTAAAAAATAACTCAATCGTGTTACTTTTTTATATTTCGTGTTACTTTATGTAAAAATAATAATTCTATGGTATATATTAAGTATGTAAAATGCATTTTTTTTTTAAAAAAATCTGTTTTGAAGTATGATTTTCATTTATTAAGATGTAAAATAGAACATATAAAAAAAGAGGCTTAAAGAAGCCCCTTTTTTATTATGAAAAAATTTACTATTTATTTTACTAAAACTTTTTCTGTAACAGCTCCAATTTTTATAATATAAACTCCTTTGCTTAATCCTGTAATATGGTTAATGCCGGGGTTAAGTATTATTTCGTTAATTTTTTGACCCATTACTGAGTAAAGTTCTGCAATGCCAGCTTTGTGAGATTGAATGAAAAGCTTATCATCAACCGAATAAATTTCAACATCATTAGTTATTTTAGCTTCTTTAGCAGAAGTAAATGTGTTGTCGATAACAGTAATACGAGATATGTAAGCATATTCGGTATTAGATGTTTCCTGACCAGGGGCAAACAATCGTTCAGAGCTTGTGTCGGCAATCCAGCGCACAAAAACCGAGTCTTTATTATTGGCTTCGGAGGGTAAAACACCATTAAATGGCATCCAAGTAGTAAGGAAATTATTGGCATTAATGGTGTCAATAGCAAAATCATTATAATTGGTTCCATTTAACGAATATTGCAATTTTTGAATTTTAAAAATAGAATTATCAGTTGCAATATATGATTCAACTCTTAAATTGGATAATCCATTGGTTGAGAATTTAATGAAGGGGTAGTCGGGGTTTCCAAAGTTATCCTGATGTGTACGACGAGCTAAACAGTTATTAACTTCAAAGCCTGTAAACTTGTTGTTGCGTGTTGAGATGGTTCTGATAGTATCGAGCTGAACGTAATTCATAACGCCTGGGTTTGCAGCATCTTTAGCAAAGTTTGCAGCTAAATTGGAATATGTTTGGTTGTTGGCAGTTAAATGGCTGAAATCCCAAGCCACAACATAAGGATATTCATTGAAATTAGCAGTCAGGTTAATATCATTACCCGAAATAGTAATTGTACGTGTTAAATCCGTATTACTGTCACTCCATCCAATAAAACTATTAAGGTTGTGAGTATCAAGGGTAATTGTAATCTCATCGCCTTCGAAATAAACTGTTTTATCAGGACTTATAGTATATGATGCCGATATTGATCCATTAATTGTGATTGATACATTTCTTTCAATTAAAGGCGAATAATCTGCAAATATTTCAACATCAGAATTGATTGTAAACGAGTAAGGATTGTCTGTTGAAACCAAAGTATTGTCAGAAACCTTTTTCCAGCCATTAAAAGTGTAACCATCAACAGCAGATGCAGTTACGGTTACGGTTTCTCCATCTTCATAAAAAGCTCTTCCCGGAGTAATAACAGCATCAATAGAGTCGGGTGTAAATGATGCAGAAAGAGTTCTTGGGTTGATTAATGTTTTTACCCAACGAGGATCGCCAATAGGACCTCCATTGTTTCCTGAAGTAGCAGGTTTTTTGGTAGAAAGAAAAGTAAAATCACCTCCTTGAGGATTGGCAAAGTCATTCCATCCAAATTCAAGATCTTTCATTTTGTAGGTTGGAATAGAGTCACAATCAAGGAATCCTCCTTGTAAATCGGCATCTAATACCTGACCGGATAACCAAGGTCTAAGGCTGTCAACTATATTATTCTGGGCTTGAATAATACCACCTCTACATCTAATAACCGGAGGAATTGTGTAGGCTGCATCATCGGCAGGCATATTTAGTTCATTTGACCAATTTGGGATGAGAAGCATGTTGTTGTTAATGTAATATAAAGCTTCCTCGCTTAAAAAAGTCGTTGTGCTAATTAAACCTTCAGCACGCGACCAGGTTGTAACAACAGTGTTGTTTTCGAAATAAATTTCGGCATTACGACCGGTTTCATTGGACATGTGTGCCATTTGAAAAATGGTTTTTGCATAAGGCATGTCGTAGAAGGTATTATTTTTAATAACTACATACATAGGAATATAAGCGCAATAAAGCACAGGCCAAATATCGGTTGAACCATTCATGCGGTGTACCAGGCAGTTAGTCATTTCAAGCCATTCCAATGTGCCACAACTTGAGCTATCGGCTGGAGATTCGCTGCGCAAAACGCTACGTGCAACATTTGAGATTTCACAATTACGGAATGCTAAAGTATCTATACTAAAATATCTTTGTTTTAATGAAAACAGGTAAGTGCCTCCAGTGTAAGTCCCGCTTCGGCCTTGCAGGTGAAGGTTTTCGAAAATAAGACTTGGTTTTGTAGGATGAGCAAGGTCGCTTACATCAGCAGCAGCTGATACTTCCATGATAATGGTTGCCATACTGTCTTTGTCTTCGTAAAACGATTTTAATACAATAGCTCCTACTTCGGGAATTCTAAGGTTTTTACCAGTGTTATAAACACCAGGCATGAGTAAAAGAGTATCGCCATCCTGACCTCCATTGAATGAAGTCTGCAACGCAGCAGCAGAATTAATTTCGATATTCCTTGCCATAAGGTTAAAGGAACCGATTATTGTTAAAAGTAACAATACTGTAAATAAATTCTTCATAATTTTTTTTTTAAAAGTTGAAATAAAATTAGTTTGATTATGAGTGTTTTAATAATAATTATTCGTTATCTCCTTTCAGATTCCAATTTACCCAATATCCTCCGGTTTCAATACTGGCACGAATTGCAGCTTGTTTTGCATCTGGATATTTAGGGCATACTCGGTCGGCTATAATGTTAGGATCGTTATATCGTAATGCCATTTTTATCATGTAACTGTATGATTTACCTTCGCCGGTGTACTCAAGCAAATACTCATCGAGTAAAGCCAGATCGTACATTTTTTGTCGTTCGTATTCAGTGATGTTGTATCCATCGTCAGATGGTTTGGGAAGAGGATGGTTTTTGCCACGCACGCAACCAACAATACCCACATCGCCATATCCTCCATTGGGAGCAAACCAAGTTGAATAGAGAGGACTCCAATCGGGGGGTAACGAGGTTGCATAAGGGAATTCATTGGTTAATCCCTGGTTTAATATGCATTCCGATTGTCGCCAGTTGCCCAAATGGTTTTCGGCTTCGGAGAGTAAGAAATGAAAGTCATGGCCTCGTTGAAGAATAATAGAAGGCATAATTTCAAAAATCTTTGGTCTTAGGTATTCGCCACGGTGATAAAAATATTTCGAAAAGCTTATTTCTCCATTTATTTTATTTATCACTAAGCGCTGGGTTAGGCTACGTATATCTTCTTCGGGATACCTGCTTATTGCATAATCGGATGGACGCAGGAAGTAGCCGCCATCGGGATATCCGGGACAGAAATATTTAACCAGTCTGTTTGTTTGGTTATTGGCATAATCAAACATGATGCTCGAAACCAATTGAAGATTGTAACCAATTCGTTCGTTAAAGAACATGGTATGATAGTTTCCGGTTAATGGAATGCCACATGAATACATAAATTCCGATTCCAGGGTGTGTTGCTGATAAAGGAAATTTAAAATATTATCGCGAATCCATAACCAATCGTCTTGATTTCCACGCCATGATAATAATTCGCTTCGGAGTAACAAGTAATTGGGTGTTAAGTATTTCCAGTATCCGTATTCATCTTCGTTTTGGTTTTCTTCATCTAGGTATGTTACCCAATCCATTTCAATATTTGCTGGAATAGTTGCTCCTTTTTGTTCAATTCCATTGTCGAGTATATTAATGCAAGCCGATACTATTGAAGGCATATCATTAAGCATTGTAAATACAGATGTGTCATTTAAGTTTGTAAGTTCTTTCAGAGAGCTGTCAAATAGCATTGCTTTACCATAAATACGGCCAAGTGTGTAGTATGCCCAAACTTTAATTCGTAGAGTACTGCTAACAAGTGCATCGTAGTTAGTACTTGTTTTTTCGTCTAAACCACCGGCTACTTTTTTTCGGTAAGAACCCACTTTTTCAATAAAATCGTTACAGGCAATAATTACCGAATAGTAACATGTAGGATCGGCATATTCATTTCCATCGGTTTCGTTGTAGTTGTAAATATCCTGTAAAGCAACAGGTGCATTTCCTGTTATTTCGAGATAATCACCACGGGTATCTGTCAGAAAAATAGCGTGATCGCCGGCCTCTTGCATACGAGTGAGAATTCCCATGAAACCTCTGTAAGCTTCATCGTTTTTCGAGATGTAATCGTCGGAATTGATTATGTTATCGGGATTTGTATTAAATAAATCTTCACACGACGTAAAAGTCGCAGTACTCAATATGCATAATAGAATTAAAATATTTCTCATGATAAATTAGAAATTTAATTGAAAACCAGCCAGTATTGTTTTTGGACGAGCCACTTTTGCATAGTCAAAGCCTTGCATTGCAACATTATACGAATATGAAAATTCAGGGTCGGCACCTAAATAATCTGTTAATGTAAAAAGGTTTTCGCCCGAAATATAAACCGAACCGCTTTGGCATACATTGAGTATTTTACCAAAATCGTATTTCAGTGTTATGTTACGTAATTTTATGTATGATGCATCCTCAATCCATCTATCGGAAAAAGAGTTATTGCCAGCTGGATCGCCATAAGCAGCTCTTGGTAACTGTGCATTTTGGCCTTCAACCTGCCATCGGTTTTTTACCGATACGGATTGATTACGGAATGTGCTCATCGATTCGAGATCGCGGCGTACAGCGTTGTAGGCCATATTTCCGTACGAATATGCAAAGTCGGCCAATAATGATAACTTTTTATAGCGGAATGATGTAAATAAATTACCAAAAAAATCGGGTTCGGCTGAGCCAAGAAGAACCTTGTCTTTGGCGTTGATGTCATTATCCTCATTATTGGTATTTACAAATTTAACATCTCCAGCCTGGTATGGATTGCCGTATATGTTATTAAGCCAGTCAGAGGTTGCTTCGTTAGTGGTAGTGTAAATGCCATCTGTTTTGTATCCGTAGAACTGGTAAGGCGATTCTCCTTTTTTCATAATAACAAGGGCATCATCGTTATTGAAGCTTTCGAAATTTATGAATAGTTCATCGCTATTGCCAAGTGTTTTTATTTCACTTTTAACCTGCGAAATAGAACCACCAAGTGCCCAGTCGAAATTTTTTGTACGAATGGGGTTTAGCCTAAGAGCAATTTCCATTCCCTTTGAGGCTATGGAGCCGGTGTTGTCGTAATATTCCGATGACCCGTAAACACTTGAAATATTTCGTGCAATTAACAAATCATTTGCATTTGTCCAGAAGTAATTAGCCTGCACATCGATAAGATAATTAAATAGTGACATGTCAATTCCCACTTCAAACTGGTCATTTTTTTCCCATTCTAAATTGGTGTTGGGAACATTTTTCCTGATAATGGTACCCAAATTAAATAAGTTTGAGTTTTGGTAATAGTTTTTTGCATAGTTCGAGGAAAAACGGCTGTTTCCTGTACGGCTAAACTCGGCCGACAGGTTAAAAATTGAGATAGCGTTGGGTAAAAGGTCTCTGTTTCCCAGCATGAGTGTCAATCCTAATGAAGGGAACAATCCGTAACGAGGTGCATCAACACCGGAAACTGATGATCCGTCAATAGCCATATTCAAGCTTGTTTTTATTAGGTTATTGTAGGTATAATCGCCATGAAGGTAATAGTTTACCCATGTCCATTCCAGATTATCGCCTGTAATGTTCAGGTCTTCAGTAGCTTTTCCTAGTGATTGTAAATAATCGTTAGGAGTATTGTATCCCGATGCGTAATCAAATTCAACCTTGCTTCCCAATGTGCGCATTCCTAAACTACCTTTAAATTGGTGAAAGATATTGAAAGTACGCTGGTAGCTGGCATTTAATCCATAAAAGTTTGAGTGATTTTCAGTTACACCACGACGAACAGTATTATAACCTATGCCAAAATACTGTGGAATAATTGCCTGATCGGTAACACCCGGAATAAAATTAGTTTCTTCGGTATAATTGTAATACAGGTTTAATAATCCGGTTAGTGTCAGATGCCTGTTTGCATAAAAATTAATACCAAACCTGATGTTGGCATCATATATTTTGTCAGTAGCATTAACTGTATTAACAATAGCTAAGGGGTTACTTACATTGTCGTAATCGAAAGTTGGATTTTCGTTGGTGTTCCAGCCATCATAAGTGGCATATCGATCCAGGATGTTTCCATTCGGTTCTTTTCGGTAAGGGCTAAGCAATGGCATAGCTAACGATGATGCCAGTAAGGGATTTGTTTCGGCAACCATTCCTTGTTCCTGAAGTTTACCGGTTATATATGCCAGACCTACATTTGCAAAAAGAGCCACTTTACGGCTTGCTATAATGTTGGTGTTTATAAGGGTATTGTAACGATCGGTTTTTGTATCGCCAATTACCCCGCCTTCGGATGTATAACCAAATGATATATTGTATTTGGCAATTTCATCACCCCCCTCAACCCTAAAAACATTATCGGTAACAAAGGCCTGCGATTCTATTTCAGAGTTCCAGTCTGTATTATTATTAAATAAATATGAATAGTAATTATCGCTATTTTCCAAAAAGGGATAATCAGCAACCAGAGATGATAATGAGTTGTATTGGGTCATTCCGATATCCTGCAAATAATTTTTGTAATCAGTAACACCAAGCGAAGGAATGTTTCGGTTTGCAGTTCGTAAACCATATTGACCGGTGAAAGAAATTCGTGTATCCAGATTGTCGGAGGTGGCTTGTTCGGTTTCGATAAGTAAAACGCCATTTGAACCTAATGAACCATAAAGTGAAGCATTGGCACCTTTAAGCAGTGTTACACTTTTAATGTCATTTACATTAATGGCAGATAAAATACTGCGCGAATACCCGTTAATAGCATTAGACGTATTTTCGTTACCTAAATAGGGTATTCCATTAAGGACGATAAGAGGTGAGTTGGAAGCAATAAATGAATGGACGCCACGTACATTTAAATAAGCCCCCTCGTTAGGCATTCCGCTTTTGCCAATTACTAATAAGCCTGGAATTTGGTCTTGTATGGCAATGTCTAACAACACATCTTTATTTAAATCTTTTTTTCGTATGCCATTTGTACTAATGCTTTTTATTTCGCGTGATTCAGTAATATTTTCCATAGTTACCTGTCCGTTGTATTTAACAGCTGCTATTGACTGTAGTTTTATTTGAGCAGGGAGGCTTTTTTGCAGTGTTTTTTTGAACGGATAATAACCTTCGGCTGATATTTCTATTGTTCCTTTTAATGTAATAGTATCGGTTGATATATCAATGTTAAAAGTTCCATTTGAATCGGTAACTGCAGAGATGTTATCGGTAGGTAAATCAATTAATACCATTGCTCCTTCGATGGGAGTTTCATTAACACTAGTAACTTGCGATTGTATCACCTTTTTTTCACCGGCCCAGGTTAGGGTTGCCGATGTTAGTAATAAAATAATAAAACGCAAATAGCTAAACCATTTATAGAAAGTAATAATTCTATTATTCTTCATAGTTTTTGTCATTGTTTATTAATAATTACGGGTAGTAGGTCTTAAGCACCAGTGATACATCATAAGTTGAGTGACATTGTTTTTGCTTCGTCCGTTTGCCGGGTCATAAAAATATGAGTTGTCTTTCGATGAAATGGTAATGGTAAAGTTGCCGTCATCGGGTAAATTAACAATAGCAACCTGGTAACCATCGGTATCGTAAGCAACTGCTTTTTCATTTTTTTCTATCCAGTCGCGCCAGTTGTAACCTTCGGGAAATCCTATTGAAGAACTGCCGTAATAGTCCATTTCACTTACAGATCCTCTGTCGAAATGGTAATTAGAGCCTTGAGCCGACAGCAACATATCTTTGATTAATAATTGGTTGTTGAAATAAATATCAATTGAGTAACGTAAGCTGTGTTTAAAGCCCATTCGCAGGTAATATTCACCGGCAGGGAGGTGTACTTCGCTCAATTTTTTTGTAGATGAATTGAATAGTAAACCATCGTATGTAACGCTGCAAACCGAAGAGTCAGTTCTGGCACTTTCCGATGGGATAGCGGTTAACACATGGTAGTACATTGTTGGCAATGTTTCGGTAAGTGTAAATTCGGTTTGTGCATCATTCACTTGTAATGGATCAACCCAGTTTGTCCAGCGAAAGTATTTTTCTTTATCAGCTGGAGTCATTGCACCCCAAAGCTCGTAGAATTTAGCTTTTACCCTGTAAATAGCAATGTGGTTTGGAATTTTAAAGTGAGTAACGAAATAGGCAACACCGTTACTTAATGGAACCGGGTTGTTGTTGTTAACCACCTGAACCGATGGTCGCCAGTAAGCCGGATCAATTGGTTCGTATTTTTCAACATCCTGAGTTAAGTCAATCACTTGTTGGCATCCATTTACACATGTTATATCAGCAGATGCTGTTGGGGCAACCATATTTTCGGATAAGCGTTGATTAACAAAGCATGCTTTCACAATCCACTCCTCAAATTTTAAGGTGTCGGCAAGTGTTACCGGTCGGTTTAACCATAATGGTATGTTATTAAATGCCGTTTCTAGTGCATTTGTAATTAAAGTATTAGATGGTATAAACATTGTACTGAGGTAGTCTTCGGAGAACATGTCCCATGTTTTAAGTCCCTCTTCGGTATATCGGTCAATTAAGGTGTTGCGAATTGTCATTACGGTATCGTATACCGTGTTACCCATAGCATCAATTGACACCGGTGTACTCTGCTCTTTATTAAAATAGACCTCTTCGTAGCGTTTAACCAGCGATTTAAAATAGGAGTAATTATCGTTTAACGACTCAAACATTTCATAAACCGATTTTCGGATAGGTATAATGCCGTTTAAATAATAGACAAAGCCATTTGTGGTTTTTACTTGTTTAATCAATTCATAATTATCGAAGAAAATGGTTCCGTCATCATCATTTTTTATCCAGATATTTTTACCCAATAGAGTTGATATACCCAATCCATCAGTCAGTTTAGAAGGATTAAAGGCAATATTTGACACGCAGTTTTTAGCAAAAGATGCTTTATCGGGCACTGTTTCATTTTCAATAATATCGTTAGTGTATACAATTATAGTGTATCCTCCATTTGGTTGGATGCTATCGAATATGCTATTTTGATTAAAAATTGCAGATATTACAGAAAGATTGGTTTTTGATTTGATATAGTTCTCAATATCTCCCGAATATATTTCAACATCATCCGATTGTTGATCGTTAAGTGAGTAGTAGTTATCCCACTTTTCGTTGCAAGATATCGTCACAAACGACAGCAAAAGGAATCCTATAGCTACCAGGGTATTATGCGTTGACTTTGTTTTCATCTGTAATAAATTATTATTCATAATTTTTTCTTTCTCTTGCTCAATATTATTCTTCAATAGGGATAAATTCGAGGTAATCCCACATTTGACGATAACTACTGTGAGTTTTTGCATTGATATCCATCATAGTTCCTTTAAAGGTGTGAGTTCCTGATGTTTCAAATGTAACTTCTTTCCATAGTACATCGCTGGCAATTCCGTTAGCATTAATATTGGCTTGTTTTTCTTCATCGACAAATGATCCGGGTATGCCTTTCCACATATAAATCGATTTTTGATAGTCATCAAGATTAAATCTTGTATTGCTGCCAGACGGGTAAAATGTTTTAAGACCGGGAGATCCGGCATAATATAATACCACTTTGTATTTGCCTTTAATAATTGTTGGAGTTTTCATGGTTATGCTACCGGCATATCCTAAATTAAGAATAAGCAGGTTATCCATGTAAGAGCCATATTTGTTTTCGGTTTTTTCTAAAGTACTAACGAAAGAGCATTTAAAAAAACCGACTTTTCGCCACGAACGAGTTGATGTTTTCGCTTTGGTAGCTTTATATTCGAACGATGTAATGGTTCCGTAATTACCATCTAATAAGTCTTCGCTTAAATCGATCTGATATTCTTTGTTTGTAAGATCAGAAGAAAACAGTTCACCTAAATTTTTCGAAGCACCATAAGCATTAACAAATGATTCTATATCGGGATAGTTACAAAAATCCCAGATAATACGTAGAGGTTTTGGTTCGTATACCGGTAATATATCATCAATTTTGTGTATGTAGCCATTGCGTGATTTAATATTGCTACGAATAATTGAAGCTGTGTTGTTAATTATCAGTTTTCCGTAGGTTGCCTGGTTAGTGTCGGCCTGTATGGTCATTACCTGGCCCGGTAGTTTAGTGTCGTAAATAATTATTTGGCCCGGTTCCTGAAAAATTGACAAAGCAGTTTTTGAGTACGACTTATTCCAAAAATGATATGCAACATATTGGTATAAAGCATTTGTAGAATCGGTATAATTAATGTCGGCTTGTAAATATGAAACTAAATCCTGCACCGACTGAATTCCTTCAGCATGATATACTTCATCGGGTACTGCGAAGCAGGTAAAGCGGATGTCGTTAACCGAAATGCTTCCGTTGATATTTAAAACGGTATCGGAGAAAATTGAAACTGTTTGGTTGTAGCCGGTTAATTCAGCTGCTTCGATAAAAATATTAAACTCGTTATATAGGCGAAGTTTATCGATAATTGTTTCGGATAAAGGATGTATTACATCTTCCATTGAGTAAACAATACCATTTGCGGTTAAAGTGGCACGACCTAAATTTTCAACTTTAGCCTGGTTATTTAGGTAAATAGAGAGTGAGTCTTCCAAAACCACATTGCCCAAAAATTCATCGTCAACATCGAGGTTTTGATAGCCGTATGATGCGGTCAGGTAATTTCCGAATAGTGTCATAATAGGAATTGATCCCGCCTCGACATAAGCAATGAATGAGCTTTCTTTTAATACACCCTTCATAATGTGAACTTGAGCAACATATCGGGCGTATTCCTGATCGAGCTCCTGAACAGAGTTAACACCTCGCCATTCTAAAAATTTCATAACAGCACTGTCGGTTGGTGCAAAAACGGTAGATGTTGAAGCAGCATCATTAAGTGCATTAAACAAATCGGCATGTTTAAGCAATTCGATCCACAATGCATACTTATTGCTGTATTTGGTTAAAAATTCGGCATTTGATAATTCCAAATCAATGTTAGTTTTATCAATAAATGTTTTATCCAAAAAAGGATCTTCGCATGCTGTTAACATTAGAAGCGAAGAGAATATGATGACGAATAATTTTTTCATAATATAACTACTTAAACATTAATAGTAATATGGGTTTTGAATCAGTGCATGATTTACATTTAGCTCATCTTCCCATATAGGAAGGAAGTGCGCATAGTCATTGTTCAATACAGATCTTAACCATGATTCTCCAACTTGTTCGTTATAATTAAGTACATTTTGAATCAGGAATGTCTCTTTATATTTATTGTTGTTTCGTCGTCCAAACCTTAAAATGTCGTACCACGATTTTCCTTCGCCAACAAATTCAATTCTTCTTTCATTAAGCAGATATTTTAACATGTCTTCTTCAGAAAGTCCTGTTGTGAATTCAATTTCCTCGAGATTTGTACGTTTTCGAACCTGATTAATAAGACTCATAGCTTCCTGCCAATCGTCCTCTGAACCGCCATTACTGCGTAATATAAGAGCTTCGGCTTTCATTAATATAACTTCGGTTATACGATAAATAATAAAGTTAGGGTCGTAATATGTTCGTGTGCGTTTGTCGGCATATGTTCGTGCTCCACAGTATTTCCACACATATCCCCTTGTTTGAATATCAAACAAAAGCGGATCACTTACATAATAGCCACCAAACATGGAACGTACAGCCTCAACTTCATTTTCGATGGTGGTTGCATATTCTTTATTAAAATCCTGTAGCAATTGAAATGATATTTCATATTTTCGGTCAACAGATATGTTGTCGAAATAAACAGGTAGTTTATTTGTTTGGTCTTCCTGGTAATTCCACTGTATTTCGAAAATTGACTCATTACTATTACCGGGGTTAAACATTGAGAACCACGAAGCATTTGTTGGTGATTGCATAAAGGTTGGTCTGCGAGGTGAAGTTGCATTTAATATGTAATTACAATATTCATAAGCAGTTTCATAATCTTCGGACCAAAGGCACACATCGGCCATAAGTGCGTAAAGTGCCCATCGGGTTCCACGTCCTTTGGTTTCCCAGTTAGTAACGAAATATTCTTTTGCAGCACCGGTAGCCAAAGCTGCTTTTATATCCGATTTAATTTGAGTTATAATTTCTTCTTCAGAAGCTTTTGGTATGTGAAATGAATATGAGTCATCTTCGTTAGGAATGGTTATTAGGGGCACTTCTTTCCAGTTGCGTACCAAATAAAAGTAGCTTAATGCTCGTAAAAAATAGGCTTCGCATAAATGCGATTTCATGGCCTCTTCTTTATAAGTGTCGTCAACCGACATTACTCCTGCGGCATTTGCAAGTACAACATTTGCAATGTTTACAACTTGATATAAAGGACCCCAGTTGCTGTTTTTCTTATCGGTTGGTTTCACCTGAAAATTTTGTAAATTATTGCCACTTTTGTCAAAAATAGCACCGGAACGTAACTCTCCCCAAGGTAATAAATAATCGATTGTCATTTCGCGCATGTAATAGTATCCCGAAATAACAACAGCTTCAACATCTTCTTTCGATTTCCAGTATTCATCTTTAACCTGAGCATTTTTTGGATATATCGTCAGCCAATCTTCACAAGAGGTGAGAAAAAATATTGAAACAATTATAAGACTGATATTTTTTATTGCTTTCATAAACAGAATTACTTCAATTGTTAGAAATAGAGATTTAAACCGGCAGAGAAACGTCTGCTTCGGGGAGTTAAGGCATTGTCAACAGCCAAGTCGGTTACTTTGCTTGGCAGGTTTACCTCAGGATCCTGACCTGTATAATTGGTCCATGTATACAAATCGTAAATAGTAACAAAGAAGTTTAATGAAGTAATATGTAAATCTTTGCATATTTTTTTAGGAACACGGTAATTTAATGATATACTCTGTAGCCTTAAGAAGGAACAGTCTTCAACAAACCTATCAGACCCCAGATAGTTAAGTCCATAATCCCATAATGCACGTGGAATATTGGTATTATCGCCTTCGTTTCTCCAGCGTTTAAGAACCGCTTTGCTTTGGTTGTCAACTCCATCCATCGATTCGCTGTTCATTCGGGCAGTGTTGATTATTTTTTGACCTATACGGTAGTGAAAGTTCATGTTTAAACCTAAGTTTCGGTATTTTACATTTAAACCTGCACCTCCATGTACCACTGGCATACTATTTCCGATGTAAACAATATCTTTTTCGTTAATTAAACCATCTTGGTTCATGTCCTGATATTTGGCATCTCCGGGAAAGCAAACGAATTTTCCGTTTTTCATTACAATGGGGTTGCCATCTAAATCGAGCATTACGTCGTCACTGATATCTCTGGCATAAGTTTCATTGGTATTTTGGTATACACCTAGATATTTATATCCGAAAAACGAACCTGTTGGTCTACCTGTCATTACTCGTTGAGCATATTCCCCGTTTTTAAGAGAATAAATAGATTCGCTCATATTTTCTGGTAGTTTTTCAATTTGATTGATGTTTCGTGCAATATTAAAGCTGGTTGATACATTCCATATTTTATCGTCATAAACTTTGTAGTCTATGCGATATTCCCATCCCATGTTGCTTAGTTCACCCGAATTGTAATAGGCAATTTTACTGCCTTGCTCATTATACCCAACCGAAGTTGGTATTATGATATTCTTTTGCAACAGGTCTTTGGTATACTTATAATAGTAATCGAAAGTCATTGAAAGTTTATCCTGAAACAATGAAATATCGGTACCAATATCGTATTCGGTTGAGCTTTCCCATTTTAGGTTGTCGAGCTGCATAGTTTCCGGGCCAATGCCACTTCCTGTGATGTATTGCCCAGCGTACTCATAAGTGCCAACATAAGGTGCGGTACCGCCGGGTGCCTGTCCGCTTTGACCATAACTAGCCCTTAATTTAAGCTGGTTGAGCCAACCTATGCTTTTCATAAAAGTTTCATCGTTAATATGCCATGCAATACCTAGTGAAGGGAATATGCCCCATCGTTTGTTTTTACCAAGGCTTGTTTTTCCTTCCTGGTTTACAGTGGCTGAAAAAACATATCGATCGAAAAGAGTATAATTTAAGTTTGCAATTCCGGACAAAGTGCGACTCTCGGAATCGCCCGATTCTATTGAAGAAATAGTTCCACCTGTAACCGGATCGGACAACCCATCGGTAGATGCGCCATATATTTCGGTGTAATAAGCAGAGCCGGTTGATTGCGCGGTACGCCATATTGCAGTTGCAACCAGGTTGTGAATTAAATTCCAGTTTTTGCGAAACAATAACTGGTTTTCGGTTTGTAACGATAAGTTATTGGTATAACTATCGGTGCTTCTATTTGCATAACTATTATTAATAGAGACATCGGTAGCTGCCTGTGGCAGGAATTTGCGGTTTTTAACTGTTTTAAATTTCATGCTTACGTATCCTGAATAAGTAAGACCGGGCAGAACATCATATTTTAAACGAATATTCATTCGTTCTTCATTTTGTATAACGTTGTTGTAACTTTCATTTGCCATTATGATGGGATGAAAATTCTTTTTGCCATTAAAAGCGCCTTGAAATTCTTCGTTGTTTTGGCGGGTGAAATAGTTATCGGTAGCAATTACATTTCCATTTTCATCGGTGGTCATCCAATAGGGACTTTTGTTTGGCATTTTTCGTAATGCCTCTGCTCGTACAGATGTTGTCCAGTTGTCTTGTTTGTCGGAACCGGAATAGCTAAAGTCGGCCTCAACCCTGAGTTTATTTGAGAAGGCATATCCCACATTTAAGCTTGATGTCATCCGTTGAAGGCCAGTTCCAACAGTGGTCCCACCTTCGTCGGTGTATGACATTGAGAACCGATATGTTGCTTTATCTCCACCACCCGACATTGAAAAGCTGTGGTCGGCAGTCATTGCATTTTTTCTTACGTACGAAAGCCAGTCTGTATTTGTATTGTACTCGTTAAAATAACGCCAATCGGGATTGTAGTTTATTTCAGGAGTATCGAACAATAACTCAAGTAACTCACTGGAATTAGCAACCCCTTTTGCATTTGCAGTATTCCATATTGCGTCCTGAATAAATGCTGTATATTGGTTTCCATTAAGCATTGGAATTGGGTCGGGCTCAAATTTTACAGAATATTTCGATGAAATAGAAAAGCTGGTTTTTCCTTTTGCTCCTTTTTTTGTTGTAATAACTAAAACCCCATTTGCGCCGGCAGTACCGTAAATTGATGTTGAAGCGGCATCTTTTTTAACTTCAATTGATTCGATGTCGTTAGGATTAAGGTTTAACATTGCGGCAAAGTCTTCATCGTTTGCTGTGTTAAAATCGAATGCATCATCAATTTCGGTTGAATAAGGAACGCCGTTTATAACAATTAGCGGGTCGGTCGATGAGTTGAGGGTTGCAGTACCACGAATGCGAATAGAGCTACGGGAACCAGGGTCGCCACCAGCCAAAATATCGAGTCCTGCAATTTTTCCTTGCAGAGCCTCTTCGACTGAGGTAACAGGTAGCATCTCCACTACTTCGTTCATATTAATTTTTTGCGAGGCGAATGTTTGTTCACGCATTGTAATTCCCAGTTCGTTACGTTCGGCGCGTTTGCCTGAAACCACCACGTTGTCGAGTATTTGAGCTTCGGCCTCCATTACCACATCTAATCGTTGCTGACCAGTGTAATCGAATGTTTGAGATTTCATACCTATGTATGAAAAAACAATTTTTATTTTACCTGCATTTTGGGGTATTTGAAGTACATATTCGCCATTGAAATTAGTAATGGTACCTGTTAGAGAACGGTTTTGGTCGTTTGAAACAACAACGTTTACACCAATAACTAGCTCTTTTTTCCCATTAAGTATTTCACTAACAGTACCTGTAAGAATATGAGAATCCTGGGCGTATCCCATGGAGTAGTAAAAACATATTAAAGCTATTATTAAGCCGTTTATTTTTTTCATACGTAAATCTTTTATCTGAGCCATGCCAAGCATCGTTTAGAGAACTTCTTTAATAAAATGGACGCAACCATCGTCAAATACAAACGGGAAATAGTGATAATCCCCAATGGCATCGATCCAGTTTCCAACGGGATTTCCTTCGGTATCAATAACCTGAATGCTTATTTTGTTATTGGCATCGGTAACACTAATTTTAGTAGTTTTTGTTTCAACTTTTCCATCTCCCAGTGCTACATCAAACGATTGGAGTGTTGGAAGTCCGCCGGGAGTTGTTTCCTGCCATCCAATATAAGGGAAGTTAGAAATAACAGCTGTGCTTAGTGGTATAAAATATTGCAGCATGTAATATTTTAATGTATCTATGTTTGAAACTATACAATTGGTAAAAAAGTCAGCATCGTTAATGTTTGAGCTTGATGTTGATATGCCCGGTATTTTACCATTTAAGATACCATTTTTTACAGCAGAGGTTGTTGGTACAAACATAAGGCTGCTCTCAATTACTGCAAGAATTGATTGTGATGCTAAATCGACCATTTCGGCAGATTCAAGAAGTTTTGTGAAGCCATAGAAAAGTGTTGAACTATCGCTTCTGTTGTTTAGGATCATAGGTATAAACGAATTATATATCGCATTGCTTTGATCTCCTTCAAATATATAAGGATTTGTTGGATTGCTGTACGAATAACACTTTCCGTTTGTCCAGCCATCGCGAAATGTTAATTCTGATATTTCGCTGTAAATATCGTCTTCCTGAATGCCAGGTATATAAAGCAATTCGTTGTGTTTTATGCAATTGGTTATTTTGCCGTCCTTCATGTACCAGTATAAATTCATCGATGGAGATAATGTGCGTAGTACGTGTGTCCCAGACGAAGGTAGTGAACTGGCGGAGCCTGGTGATCCATCGATGCTCATCACATGTGCATAAACATAGTTTTGTTGTGTTCCGCTCGAAAGTCTTGAAGCACCTTTGTATAATATTTCATTTTGTTTGATTATTCCATATTGGTTCATTAAGCTATCGGAAGGGTATAACATAATAAACCTGGTTTCGTCGGAAGCTAGAGTTAGAACCAGATCCGAAACATTAAGCATATCGAGGAAATAACTGTATTTTTTGTACTGGAATGCTGGTCCGGTAACCGAGCCAAACATTGCAGGCGGTGTTAATTCTTCGCATTGATATAAAGCCCCGTTAACACATATTTTGCGGTTAGATTCTTTAACAGCATCAACATTGAAATTTATAATAGTACCGAAACTGTTTTCTATTAAACCTTTTTTAATCTCTTCAGGAAAGACAATAGATGAAGCATAAACCGAATTGAATAATAAGTATGCAATAGAAGTTTCGCTTACCTCGGCCAGTGAGTCATATCCGCCAATTTTCCAGTAATCGTTAAAAAAAGAGCGTAATGCTGAGTTGTTAGGGGCAAATACACTATACGATGTTTTACTCAGTGTTCCTATTAACCGATAATCGGTAACAGGCCATTCGCATGCAATATTTGCTAATGTGTGGTAGTGCTGGTACAAGTCGGTACCATTGCCATATTCACGGGTTAGGTTCTCATCGAGTTGATAGTATTCATAAGCATTATATAGCTCTAAAAAATCTGAGTAGTCATTGTTTGATTTTAACTCTTTATATATGGTTTCTAAAGGACGTAAAACCTTGTCTATCATATAAACGTAGCCATTGTCGGCAATAACGGCATATTCATCTACAGCAGCATTTGCAACATTAAAACCATCTGCATCTTTCCACGATGTGTTTGGGAAAAAGTATTCGTAATTATATTTTGCATCAATTTGTTTAGTTTGAAACATTCTGTGAGAAAAAACAGGGAGGAATCGTTCCAGGTGATACACACTAACGTCTATGCCCGAAGTATCTTTTTCGATAGTAATAGAGTCGGAGCTTTTTGTGCGGAATTTGTAATACAAACCTGCATCTATATTTTTTTCTTCATCTGTTGCCCCATCGCCTTCATAAGGACGGTAGTTGGTTAGTTTTTGCTTATCGAAGGAGTAATATAGTACATGAAACCCAATTATCTTAGAAATTTCAGAAATGGGTAATTCTTCAATTTTTTTACCTCCGTAATTCTCATTCAAATAGGCAGTAAAAGCTGAATCTGTTGGAGCCATTACGGTAAGAATACTTTTCCCGTTTACCATTGTTTTCATATTGGCAATATCAATGCCTTTTAGGAAAACAGAATAGTTTCCACGCTGTTCGAGCACTTCATAAATACTGCCTTTTAACCAATCAGGGGTTTTGTAATATTCATCCATTTTATCTTCGCAGGATGTTAACAAGCCGCTTAGTAAAGTGATAAATAAAATTGTCCAAAATGGACGATATGTGCTTTTCATAAGATGATCCATTAATAATACTGATACTTATACAATTATTGTTAACATTATTAAAGACTTTTTTATTTCCATATTTTTATGAAAACAATGGGATTATATTTTTTATTAATTTACATTTTTTATGTAATTTTTTTTAAATATTGTGAAGTAAAAGTATATAATATCGATTTTCTAAGCTGGTAAAAATTGGTTAAATTTTGGTAAATATCGGTTGTATATTGTTTCAATTTGTAGGATTTATTGATATTTTGGTGTGGTTTATAATCGCAATAGAACCGTTTGTTAATAATTAAATTGAAAAAAGAGTTTATTAAAAAAGCTACCTGTTTTTTTCAAAACAGGTAGCTTTTTTATACAGATTATAAGAAACTGTTTAAATTTAATTTTTCATATGACTATGAAAATAAGAAAATTTTTGGATTTCAGACACATAATCAAGGTATATAAGGATTTAAGAGCGCTTAATGTCTCATTAGTTTTTTCTGTCTGTCTAGTATTTATTTCTTTCTGTTTTTGTCTTAATGTTAAATAGTTAAATAAATTTTAACAGTTACTAAGTCTTTCTTCATCTCATCATCTGTCAAAAAGTTTATCTTTTTTCTTATCAAAACGACATTGGATTATAAATACTAATTATCAATTTCAATAGTTTTTGTTTTACAGGAGAAATTTTTTGAATAAGAATTATATTGAGCTGATTGTTGACTGGTGAAGTCATCTTTAATTGATTTTCGTTCGTTCAAATCGAGTTTAAAATATTGAATAACATCATTTAGTTGATCAGCCTGACTGGCTAATTCTTCAGAACTGCTTGCCAGTTCCTCGGAGTTAGCAGTATTTTCTTGTGCTACATTAGCCAATTGTTGAATGGCGTATTTAATTTGTTCAACCCCCGATTGCTGCTCGGTTCCTGAAATATTTATTTCCTGTACAAGTTCGGCAGTTCGTTTAACATCGGGTATTATACTTTCGAGAACATTACTTGCATTTTGCGTTATATTTAGGCTTGAGTGAGTAACCTCGTTAATTTTACGAGCAGACTCCTGACTTATTTCAGCTAGTTTACGAACTTCGGATGATACAACGGCAAAGCCTTTCCCGTGTTCGCCGGCACGAGCTGCTTCAATTGCCGCATTAATAGCTAGCAGATCTGTTTTTTCGGCTATATCGCCAATTATTGATATTTTGGTTGTAATATTTCTCATGGCCTGTACTGTTGTTTCAAATGCTTTTTTCCCATTTTCGATATCAACGGATGCTTTAAGAGAAATGTTTTCGGTAACTTTTGCATTGTCGGTATTTTTGGCAATACTTGCAGCCATTTGTTCAATTGATGCAGATATCTCTTCGGTTGTTGCAGCTTGTTGGTTTGCTCCTTTTGATATTTGAGCTGATGACATGCTAACAATGCTTCCTCCGGTTGATACATTTTGAGCAATTTGTTTTATGTTACCAACAACCTCTCTTAGTTTGTCGCGCATAAGAACTAAAGCTTCATCTAAACTTCCTTTAATTATATTGTTATCGTTATGTATCGATTTTATCAGGTCGCCTTCGGCAATTTGGTGAGCTGTTTGAATACCTTTTCTTAAAGAAACAAGCATTAATTGAAGAGCATTGGCCAGTTGTCCTATTTCATCTTTTTGAGTAATGTTAATATTGTTATTTAAATCACCTTTTGTAATTTCGTTTACATGTTTTACAAGTAATAGAATAGGACTGTTTATGCTTTTTATTAACATCATTCCAATGAAAATGAAAAGTAGAAAAATTGATGCAGTAACACTCATAGAACTGTTAAAAATTTGTTTGCTGATAACGAAACTGTTTTGATGGGCAATAGCAGCAGATTTAAGGCTTATTTCGGTAAATTTATCCAGAGAGCCTCTCATTAATTCAAATTGTTTTGAATATGTTGAGAAATATAATTGATTTGCTGTATAGTAATTTTTTGATTTTATTAGTTTAATAATATCTTGTGTAGTAAAGCCAAGAGCTTCATAGTTTTTGTGAAATATTTTATTTATATTATTATATTTATATTCTTTTGGTGCGCTCGATAATGATTCGAATTTTCCGTAGCGAATATTTACTTGATTATAATTATCGTTTATCTC
This sequence comes from Marinilabiliaceae bacterium, assembly GCA_016933045.1. Taxonomy (GTDB): domain Bacteria; phylum Bacteroidota; class Bacteroidia; order Bacteroidales; family Marinilabiliaceae; genus JAFGBR01. The sequence goes on from JAFGBR010000020.1 coordinate 76,483, forward strand.
TTTAATGTATTTAGCAATATCGTCATTAGAAAACTGGTTATTTGCTTGTAAAATATTGCTTATTGCCAGGCTTGATTGGTATGCATCGCGATCTGCCTCAATTAAATACTCCATGCTGAGTAAGTGTATGTTGTAAATATTATCGACTTCGTTTGTAATCTTTTTTGATTGGAATGAAACGTACATAAGTGAACTTGCGGTAATTGTAATGATTAGTGAAAAGAAAATAATCATTCTAATCCCAATTTTTATGTTATTAAGTGTTTTCATGATTATGAGTGTTGATATATGATTAATACATTGCATATTAAAGTTATTGATAATTCAGGCAATAAATACCCACAAAAAAGAGTGGCTTAATAGTGTTATTGTATTGTTTTTTGGCAGATATTTTTATTGGTGTTTATAGACTTTTGGGGGAGTTAATATGATGTTTTTTTAATTAAAAATAGTAAGTGTTGTTTCGGAACTGATTTATTAAAGAGAAATATGAAATGCGAAATGTTAATATACTTTAGTTATTGACTCATACTTAGTATTGGTAAATAATGTAATATAAATAAAGACAATTTTAAGATTATTTGTTTTATTTGCATTTCAATCCAAAACATAAAAACAAGTTGGTAATGGTTAATTTGAACTGTGATAAAATATTGACATTAGATGATGTTAAGAAAATATTATTTGGAGGAGAAAAAATAAGGATTGATGAGGCAAACCGAAAGATTGTTAGTGATAGTTATGAATTTTTAAAGAAATTTGCCAAGAATAAAGTAATATATGGAATAAATACGGGGCTAGGACCAATGGCTCAATATCGAATTGAAGATGAAAAATTGGCCGATCTTCAGTATAATTTAATTCGAAGTCATTCAGCCGGAGCGGGGGAAAAGATTTCTGATATATATGTCAAGTCTGCTATGTTAGTCCGTTTGCGTTCTATTATGCAAGGGTATTCCGGAGTTCATCCTTCGTGTGTTGATTTGTTGGGAAAACTAATTAATGCGAATATTTATCCATTTATACCCGAACATGGAGGCGTTGGAGCAAGTGGCGATTTAGTGCAGTTGGCACATTTGGCATTGGTGTTAATTGGCGAAGGAAAAGTTACATATAATGGCGAATTGAGAGCTACAAAAGATGTTTTCAGTGAAATAGGCATTGAACCTATTGAGGTGAAAATACGTGAGGGATTATCGCTTATTAACGGTACTTCTGTAATGACAGGGATTGGATTGGTAAATGTTATCAAAGCTGAACAGTTGATAAATTGGAGTTTAATAGCTTCGGTTATGTTGAATGAGGTAGTGAGTTCATTTGATGATCATTTTTCGGTAGTTTTGAATTCGGTAAAAAAACATAAGGGTCAATCTGCAATTGCATCAGCTATGCGTAATTTATTGCGCGATAGTAAAATGATTTCACGACGGGAGGAGCATTTCTTTTCAGGAAATATTGAATCAAGAATTTTTAAGCGTAAAGTTCAGGAATATTATTCACTTCGATGTGTGCCTCAAATATTAGGGCCAGTTTTGGAAACATTAGAAATGGCAAAACAGGTTATTGTTGATGAAGCAAATTCGGTAAGCGATAATCCTATTATTGATGTTGTAAACCAGAATGTTTACCATGGGGGAAATTTTCATGGTGATTATGTGTCGTTAGAGATGGATAAATTACGATTGGCTGTAACGCGGGTTTCAATGCTGGCAGAACGACAAATTGCTTTTATGCTTAACAGTAAAATAAATGAAGTTCTTCCGCCTTTTATTAATTTAGGTACTTTAGGTTTAAATTTAGGAATGCAGGGAATTCAGTTTACGGCTACATCAACCACAGCTGAAAACCAAACATTGTCTAATTCAATGTATGTACACAGTATATCAACTAATAACGATAACCAGGATATTGTTAGTATGGGAACTAACGCATCTTTGTTAACTCAACGAGTTATTAGTAACGCATTTCAGGTTCAGGCAATTGAAATGATTGCAATATTACAAGCAGTTGATTATTTGAATATTCAGAATCAGTTATCATCATATACAAAACATATTTATAATGAATTAAGAGTAATAGTGCCAAAATTTATTGAAGACACTCCAAAATATGAAGAGATACAAAAAATGACAGAGCATTTGTTTTCACGAAACATTAAATTGATTTAAATGAAACCAAGGATAACTAAATAATTGTTCAGAAACGTACTGAAACTTATTATTTAAGTTATACTTAGTTACATCTGACCTTAATTAAAAAATTATTTACGAATGAAATATGCATTAGTAACCGGAGGCTCTCGTGGAATAGGAAAGGCAATTGTTAAAAAATTGGCAAAGCAGGGCTTTTATGTTCTTATTAACTTTCAATCTAACCAAAATGAAGCTAATAAGGTTTTGGGCGAAGTAATAGAAAATGGAGGTAAGGCTGAACTTTTGCAGTTTAATGTGTCAGATTCAGAACAAGTGATAAGCGTGCTGGGTGAGTGGATGAAAAATAACAACAGGACAATTGATGTGTTGGTTAATAATGCCGGCATTACTCGTGATAATTTGATGGTATTTATGACTAATGAAGAATGGAATGAAGTGGTGTCAGTGAACCAAAACAGTTTTTTTTATGTTACAAAACAAGTTTTGGAAGGAATGATAATTAATAAATATGGACGAATAATAAATATTGTGTCGTTATCGGGACAGAAAGGACACCCCGGTCAAGTTAATTATTCGGCGGCAAAAGGAGCTGTTATTGCAGCAACAAAGTCGTTAGCAATGGAAGTTGGCAAGAAAAAAGTAACCGTTAATTGTGTAGCTCCGGGGTTTATTAATACCGAGATGACAGAACATATTAGTGAAAAGGATTGGAAAAGTTATATTCCATTAAATAGGTTTGGAACAGCAGAAGAAGTTGCTAATGTTGTAGGATTTTTAGCTTCCGATGAATCATCTTATATTACAGGTGAAACAATTGCAGTTAATGGCGGAATGTACAGTTAATAAAAAATGAATGAATAGACGAGTTGTAATATCAGGTATGGGTATTTACTCCGTTTTGGGGAAAAATCTTGATGAGGTTACTGCATCACTTTATAGTGGCAAGTCGGGTATTGGTATTGATGAAAAACGTAAAGAAGTTGGATTTCGTTCTATGCTAACCGGTATTATTGAGCGACCTAACCTGAAAAATTTATTGTCGCGTCGCCAGCGTATAGGTTTGCCCGAGCAGGGAGAATATGCATATATGGCAACACTTGAGGCATTTGAAAATGCTAAAATAGATATGGATTTTCTCGAAAAGAATGAAGTTGGAATACTATATGGTAATGATAGTTCTGCAATACCCGTAATTGAATCAATTGATAGGGTTAGAGAGACAAAAGATACTACTTTATTGGGTTCTGGTGCTATTTTTCAAAGCATGAACTCAACAATATCGATGAATTTGTCGGTTATTTTTAAGCTAAAAGGAATTAATTTTACAATTAGTGGAGCCTGTGCCAGCAGTTCTCATGCAGTAGGATTGGCATATTTTTTAATTAAACACGGTTATCAGAATATAATTTTGTGTGGAGGAGGACAGGAGGTAAATGCCGAATCAATGGGTAGTTTCGATGGATTGTCAGCATTCTCGGTGCGGCACGATAACCCTGAAGCCGCTTCGCGTCCTTTCGATAAAAACCGAGACGGATTAGTTCCCAGTGGCGGTGGAGCTTCTTTGGTTGTTGAATCTCTCGATTCTGCATTAGCCAGGGGTGCCAATATTATTGCCGAAATAAGGGGGTATGGTTTTTCGTCAAATGGCGATCATATATCAGTGCCTAATCAGGAAGGGCCAACAACATCGCTTGAACGATGCCTAAAAGATGCAGGTATGGCAGCCAGAGATATAGATTATATTAATGCCCACGCTACTTCAACAATAGTTGGTGATGCAATGGAAGCAAAAGCATTACGTACAGTTTTTGCAGAAGCACGCATACCTATTAGTTCAACAAAATCAATGACAGGACATGAAATGTGGATGGGTGGAGCAAGCGAACTTATATATAGTTCTATAATGATGCAACAATCATTTATTGCTCCAAATATTAACTTTGAAACACCCGATGAAGATTCGCAATATTTAAATATTATTAATAAAACCACAAATATGGAACTTAACACCATTTTATCGAATTCATTTGGTTTTGGTGGCACAAATTCAACAATAATATTATCTAAGTACATTAAATAATAAACAATGGACAGGAGTGAAATAAAAAAAATAGTCAATGATTTTTTAATTGAAGAGTTTGAAATTGATAAGGATACAATTAACGATGAGGCTCATTTAATAAATGATTTGGGTTTGGAAAGCCTCGACTTCGTTGATATTGTTGTAATTATTGAAAAAGATTTTGGCTTTAAAGTAAAACGGGAAGAGATGATTAATGTGAGAGTGCTTAACGATTTATACGATTATATTGAAAAAAATCTGTAAATGAGTAGTTGGTCCGGTAAGTCGAAGGGAACTCCACTTGGATATCAGATATTTATTTTTTTAATAAAAACAGATATTCGGTTAGCTTATTTCTTTCTTATTCCGGTAACGTTATTTTATTTCTTTTTTTCTTCAAAAAGAAATATATATTTTTTTTATCGACATAGGTTAATGTATAACTCAGTAAAGTCATGTTTTTTTATTTACAGAAATTACTTGTCGTTGGGGAAAACATTAATCGATAAAATTGCAATTTTATCTGGTCAAAAAAACAAGTATGAGTTTGATTTTGAGGGAGAAGATTATTTGCATAAGTTGGCTCAAAATCAGAAAGGAGGGCTTCTTTTGGGAGCTCACATGGGAAATTGGGAAGTGGCTGGGGAACTATTAGAAAGGGTTGATTCAGTAATAAATATTTTAATGGTCGAAGCTGAGCATCAGAAGTTAAAAGATGTTTTAGCTAAAGCAATTAAGGGTAAAAAGGTCAATATTATTCCTATAAAGGCCGACATGTCTCATATCTTTAATTTGATAGAGGCTTTTAAAAGGAAGGAATTGGTTGCTATGCATGGCGACAGGTTTGTAGAAGGAAGCCAGTTTGTTGAGTTGAATTTTTTAAATGCGAAGGCAAGGTTCCCTGTTGGTCCAATGGTTTTAGCTGCACGATATGGTATTCCGGTGAGTTTTGTTTTTAGTTTAAAAAAAACTAATACAAAATATCATTTTTACGCAACACAAGGAAAAACTTATCCAAACATAAGGAAACCATCATTGCGAAATGATGCCATTAAAACAATGATGGCTGATTATGTAGAAGTTTTAGAAAAAATGGTGCGGGAATATCCCAATCAGTGGTTTAATTATCATTCGTTTTGGGTAGATGAAACAATTAATTAGTAAACCATTTATTTTTAGTAGTATTGATTGCTATTGCTAATTATGATGTTATCATTGAAAAAATAATCAAATACAGATGAAAACAGTAATTTTATGTCAGTAACATACGGAAAAGATACAAAAACAGCAATTCAGGCTAAGTTTGATGCGCAAAAAATAGCTTTCGCGCCAATAATGTTTCAGGCAGCCTTGAGTTTGCGAAACTTAGGAATTCTCGAATTGATTAAGAACCGGCGAAAAGGTATTTCAATTGAAGATATTGCAAAAGAGTTGAATCTTTCTGTTTATGGTGTAAAAGTATTGCTCGAAGCCGGCTTAAGCCTCGAGATGGTAATGGTTGAAGATGATTTGTATAAAATAACTAAAACAGGGTGGTACATATTGTGCGATGAGCTAACTCGTGTAAATATGGATTTTACTCAAGATGTGAATTATTTGGGAATGTTTACACTTGAGAATTCTATAAAAGAAGGTAAGCCTACCGGATTAAGAGAGTTTGGAAATTGGACTACTGTTTATGAAGCATTGGCTCATTTGCCTGAAAAAGTAAAAAAAAGCTGGTTTGCTTTCGACCATTTTTATTCCGATTATGCTTTCCCCGAAATATTACCTTATGTTTTTGAGAATAACCCGTCAAAAATTCTTGATGTTGGCGGTAACACAGGAAAGTTTTCTATTCAATGTGCAAAATATAATACCGATGTAAAAATAACTATTCTCGATTTACCCGGTCAGTTAGATGTTGCGTATAAAAACATAGCTGAAAATGGATTTGAAGAGCGCATAGATGGTTTTTCAATTAATCTTCTAGATCATTCGAAGCCATTTCCTAAAAACGCAGATATTGTTTGGATGAGCCAGTTTTTAGATTGTTTTTCGCAACAAGATATCCTTCATTTGCTTAATCGATCGTGCAATGCAATAAATAACAATGGTCGTGTTTATATTTTAGAAACATATTGGGATAATCAAAAATTTGAAGCTTCAACATATAGTTTGCACGCAACATCATTGTATTTTACTAATATTGCTAACGGATGTAGTCAGATGTATCATTCCAATGATATGCTTACTTTACTAGATAAGGCTGGATTGGAGGTAGAGAAGGTAGTAAATAATATTGGTGTAAGTCATACATTGCTTATTTGTAAGAAAAAATAATGTGTATAATTAATATTCCAATTGAAGATTTAGTGCCTCAACGAAATCCATTTCTTTTTGTTGATGAAGTAATTGCATATAACAACAACTCAATAATAACTCGTTTCGAAGTTAAAGATGACAATATTTTACTTGATAGGGGTGTGTTATTAGAAACTGCACTTGTTGAAAATATGGCTCAATCAGCTGCGGCTTTGGAAGGATTTAATGCCAGGGTTAATGGTTGTGAGGTGAAAGTTGGATTTATTGGATCGGTAAAAAAATTTAATGTTTTTGAACAGGTTAAGCTTGGTGATGTACTTGAAACTGAAATAAAAGTAATAACCAATGCTATAGGTGTTAATGTTGTTGAGGGAGATGTAAAAGTGAATGAAAGAGTTATTGCAAATTGTATATTGAATATATTTTTAAAGGAAGATTAGATATGAAAAATAGAGCTTTATCGATAGGGCTATTTATCTTATTTGCCGGAGTGTTATTTGCTCAAAAAAACGAAGAATTATTTTCTGATAACAATTATAAATATTATTGGTTTGGGATTGATTATTCAGGGGTTCAGCTTATAGGAGATTTTTACTCTGAATCATTTGCCGGAAAAGATCCGCATACCGAGATTAGAGATCGTTATTTTATAGCATGGAATAATTTAATTAAAGCCGAACGGAAAAAATATAGTATTGAACGATTGGTGAATAAGGCTTCAGTTATTTACGATACTGATGTTGTTGATTCGATAAACAAAAATGTTTTGGTTTCAAACCTGAGTGATGAATCGAAATTGATAATGCTTAAAGAAGATTTAGCAGCTAAAATTAAGTCATATAACTTTAAGCAATCCGATGGAATTGGAGTAATTATATTTGCAGATGTACTTAATAAAACTGAATTAAAAGCAATTTACGAGCTTGTTTATTTTAATATAAAAAATAGAGAACTGCTTTATTTTAAGCAGTACGAATACAAACCAATGGGGTTTGGTATTAGAAATTACTGGGCTGGTTCATTTTATCCAATATTTCGTGACTTTCCAAAGTATGAGTTTGAGAATAAACGGAGATTAAATAGTAAATAAATAGTATATATTATTAATAGTGAAAGATTTAATTAATATAACATATTCCAAAGTTCGCTTTAGTGAGGTTGATTCAATGAAAATTGTTTGGCATGGTAATTATGTGAAATATCTTGAGGATGGAAGGGAATCATTTGGGACAGAATATAATTTAGGTTATTACGATGTTTATGACAAAGGATTTGCAGTCCCTTTGGTTAAAGTTGAGCTAGATTATAAACAGCAGGTAAAATATGGCGATGAACTTGAAATTAAAACCATTTTTAAAAGCGTAGATGCTGCAAAAATATGTTTCGATTACGAATTGCGTCGCATGTCGGATAAAGTGCTGGTTGCTAAGGCTAAAACAATACAGGTTTTTTTGAATAAGGAGGGTGAGTTGCAATTAACAAATCCACCTTTTTTTATCGAGTGGAAAAAGAAAAACGGATTGTAAATGATTGTTGTAGGTTCTCATAATATTATCTCATCATTAGGTTTTGGATCTGATGCAAATCTAAAAAATGTTATATCGGGGGTAACCGGAATAAAACAACATTTAAACCATAGTTTGTCTGATTCTCCAGTTCAGGCATCTATAATTGATGATTCCGAAATTAATAGTGCTTGTGAAAAATTAAATGGCTTGGATGGTTTTTCGAAGTTGGAAAAATTGGTGATATTATCGGTTAATGAAATAATTAAAGACATTGATGTTTCAAGTCCCCAAACTGGATTGTTGTTAAGTACAACAAAAGGAAATATAGAATATTTATCAAAAAACAGTAGTGACGAAGGAGCCCGTTTAGATTTTATGGCTCAAAAAATTGCACGTTATTTTGGTTTTGTATCAACACCTCATGTTATTTCAAATGCCTGTATTTCGGGTGTAGCCGCGTTTGTTGTTGCAAAACGATTAATTGATGCAGGTTTTTATGAAAGTATTGTGATTGTAGGTGCCGATGTACTTTCGAAGTTTATCGTGTCGGGGTTTCAATCGTTTCAGTCGTTAAGTACTGAGCCTTGTAAGCCATTTGATATAAACCGGAATGGGTTATCGCTTGGCGAAGCAGTTGCAAGTGTGGTATTGCATAAGGTAATATCTGCAAAGCCCGGTGATGTTGAAATTGTATCTGGTGCTATTCAAAATGATGCCAATCATATTTCAGGCCCATCGCGAACCGGAGAAGGGTTATATAGAGCAATAAAAAATACATTGCTAAATCAGAATAAACCCGATTTTATTTGTGCACACGGAACTGCAACTCTTTATAACGATGATATGGAATCACAGGCTATTGAAAGAGCCGGGTTGTCGGAAGTGCCTGTTTTTGGTTTGAAGGGTAATTATGGACATACTCTTGGAGCAGCCGGTGTTTTGGAAACAATTATTTCTGTTCAATTACTTCGCAAAAACTTAATTTTGGGTACGAAAGGACTTGATAAACTGGGTGTTGTTGCTTCAATAAAGGTGGGAAAAGAAAATCGAAGCACCCCGTTAACAGGGGTGTTAAAACTGATGTCGGGCTTTGGTGGCTGTAATGCCGCTGTTTATCTTAAAAAATATGAATAGCGTTGCAATAGTGAAAGAGGTAATAATAAGTAATGGGATAGTACTTATTAATAATCAGGAATTTTTCAGTGATGATTCAGTTGAAGAAGATTCTTTTTTGAAATTGTTATACAAAAAACTCGAATTAAAATACAGTAAGTTTTATAAGATGGATGTTCTTTCAAAATTAGGATTTCTATCGGTCGAGTTGTTACTTAATGGCGAACGCATCAAAACAGAATCGGGTGAAACAGCAATTGTATTTGCTAATCGATCATCGTCATTATATACCGATATTGAATATCAGAAATCTATTGACGAAATTCCCAGTCCATCGGTTTTTGTTTATACTTTGCCAAATATCGTTATTGGTGAAATATGTATTCGGCATAAGTTTTATGGAGAGAATATGTTTTTTGTACAAGAAAAATATGATAAAAAATTTTTAATAAATTACGTTTCAACTTTATTTCGAACAACAGAAACAAAAAATGCTATTGTTGGCTGGTTAGAGGTTGATGTAGATGGGAATTATAATGCCGAAATAATGTTATGTAAAAAAATATAAATATTATGAGTGAATTAAAAGAGGCTTTAAAAGAACAGATTATTCAACAGCTTAATCTTGAGGATTTTGAACCAGGAGATATTAAGGATAATGATTTGTTATTTGGGAATGAAGGATTAGCATTGGATTCGATTGATGCATTAGAAATAATTGTATTGCTCGAAAAAGAATATGGAATAAAAATATCTGATCCTAAACAGGGTAAGGAGATTATGACTTCAATACAAACACTTGCCGATTTTATAGAAAGCAATAAATAAACCGGTTATGAACCAGAGTGTTGTTGTTACCGGTATTGGTGTTGTAAGTTCAATAGGATTAGATGCGCAGTTGTGTTTTAAATCTTTGTTGGTAAAACAATCAGGTATAGCTCCAATTCGATATTTAGAAACCGTTCATAAGAATGAATTTATTCTTGGTGAAGTAAAATTATCCAATAAAGAAATGGAATCTTATTTGGGTATTTCGTTTGCCAATAACAACAAATATAGCAGAACAACACTACTGGCAATAATAGCAGCCAGGGAAGCTTACGAAATGGCAGTAAATGCTAATGGTCAAAAGAATCGCGTAGGTATAGTATCATCAACAACGGTTGGTGGAATGGATATTACCGAGCGATGTTTTTTAAATGAAACTGATGATTATTCTTTTTTGCTAACTCATCCTTGTGGCGACTCAACGAAACAGGTTGCCGATTATTTGAGCGTTAATACTTATTATACTACATTAAATACTGCTTGTTCATCTGGCACTAATGCGCTAATACATGGTGCACGATTAATTAAACATGGTCTATTGGATAGAGTTATTGTGGGTGGAGTAGATGCTCTTACAATGTTTACATTAAATGGTTTTAATTCTCTCATGATTCTTGATAAAGAACCGTGTAAGCCCTTTGATTTGAATCGCAATGGCCTTAATCTGGCAGAGGGGGCTGGTTATTTGGTTTTAGAACGAAAATCGGAAGTAAGCAGTTTTTTATGTCATCTAGCAGGATATGAAAATGCTAATGATGCATATCATCAAACAGCTTCGTCACCGTCTGGCGATGGTGCATTTATGTCGATGATGGGTGCATTAAACATGGCAAAGCTGAATCCCGACGATGTCGATTATATTAATGTTCATGGAACAGGTACTATTAATAATGATCTATCTGAAGGAACAGCCATGATACGATTATTTGGAAAAGATAAGGTGCCTGTGTTTTCATCTACTAAGTCATATACAGGGCATACATTGGCCGCTTCAGCAGGTATTGAAGCGGTGTTCTCTGTTATGGCTATTACCGAAGATGTAGTTTATCCCAATCTGAACTTTAATAAACCCATTGAGGAGCTTGGGTTGATTCCAAATTGTGAAGTTTTGAGGGGTAAAAGAATAAAAAATGTAATGTCGAATTCATTTGGTTTTGGAGGTAATAACTCAACTGTAATTTTTTCAAAATAATATGAATTTATATATTAGGTCGGCAGAATGTATCTGTGCTCAGCCCACATTTGGCAATAAATTGCCAAATGAGTTAAGAGAAAATAATGATGATTTTTATAGTTGCATTCAGCCCGATTATAAGAAATATATTAGTTCAAATATACTTCGACGAATGAGTCCGATAATTCGGAATGGAGTAACATGTAGTTTGTCGGCTCTTACACAGGCTGAGATAAATATTCCCGATGCCATTATTATTGGAACGGCCTTGGGATGTATAAAAGACACAACCAGCTTTTTAAGCCAGTTAATTAATGATAAAGAGGAATTACCTAACCCAACAAGTTTTATTCAGTCAACTCATAATACAATAGCCGGACAGTTGGCTGTGCTGCTTTCGTGTAAAAGTTATAATTTTACCTTTTCGCAAATGCATAATTCTTTCGAGTGTGCATTGTTGGATGCAACACTTCTTTTAAAAGAAATGAAAGGGAAAAACGTTTTGGTTGGTGGTGTTGATGAGCTTATCCCTGTGGTTTTTAATATGATAAAGAATTATGATTGCTATAGTAATTCTAAATTGGGAGAGGGAGCCGGTTTTTTTGTTTTGAGTACCGAAAAAAGTGCTGTATGTTTAGATGGTGTTAAAATTATTAATAATTGTGAGGTTGATTTTGATAAAGAATTAAACCATTTTTCTTTGTCAAAAAATGATATTGATATGGTTATTGGAGGCAACACTTCTGATGCAGACAATTCATATAATAGTTTTAGTAATTATTTTGAAAATATTCCGTATGTATGGTACAAGCCTTTTGTTGGTGAATTTGGAACTGTATCGTCAATTGCTTTGTGGATTGGGGTAAAAGCAATTGAGGAGCAGTCGGTGCCATTGTGTTGGTTTCGAAATGGCATAATGCCAACATCAATAAGGCGAATATTAATTTATAATAAAAAGGGTACGGAACAAAGTATAATGTTAATATCCCGAAAAAAATTATGAAGTTTTATATTGTAACAGTAGTTTTTATTGTTCTCATATTTTTGGGGTTGATGCTTGGATCGGATAATAATGCTAAGCTGATTGCAGTAATTGGCATTCTGGTTGTTTATATAATTATTGTTGTAATTGGAGTAAGTAATATAGGCTTTAACTTATTCATTAATTCAACATTGACTATTAAAACCACTAACAACGAAATTGCCATAACATTTGATGATGGACCAAATGAGGAATTAACTCCTCGTGTTTTAGATATATTAGCAAGTTATAATGCTAAGGCTACTTTTTTTTGTATTGGTAATAAAGCTGAAAAAAATGCGTCTTTGTTAAAACGTATTCAATCAGAGGGGCATAAAATAGGAAATCATACCTTTGAACATTCTGTTTGGTTTCCTTTTTGGTCGGTTAATCGTATTAAAGAGTCAATAATAAAAACAGATAATGTGTTTGAGAATGCTAAAATTGAAAATACCGGGTTGTTTCGCCCTCCTTTTGGGATTACCAATAATTTAATAAGCGTAGCAGTACGTTCATTAAATAAACAAAGTGTTGGTTGGAGTATTCGAACAAAAGATACCGTTCGCACCTCGTTAAAAGTTCTTAATATTGTAGATAAGAAACTTAAAGCAGGTTCAATTGTTTTGTTGCACGATACTAATGAGAATATATGTGAAGAGTTGGAACAAATATTGATACTTTGTCAGCAAAAAAAATTAAAACCTGTAACTCTATAAGGTATGAATCAGAATAAAAAAGATAGAATAGTATTATTGTTGTTAATGGCTTTTTTTTACTTGCTTAATGAGGTGTATATAATAAGTCAGGATAAAAAGATAGTTAGTATAACAGATTTGCAAAAAGAGATGTTGGATAAAACATCGGGGGTAGAAAATGTTAGTTGCAGTTTCGAACAGTATAAACATCTAAAATTTCTCGATGAGGTTGTACAATCAAAAGGAAAATTGGTGTTTGATAAGCAAAACAGACTTCGGTGGGAGTATTTACATCCATTTGAATACCTGATTGTTATAAATGAAAATAAGTTTTATATTAAAACCGAAGGAAGAATAAGCAAGTATGATGTTGAATCGAATAAAATGTTTTCTCAGATATGTGATTTAATTATTAGCTCGGTGAATGGTTCTATATTTACCGATAGTAGGTTTAAAGTTCAAGCCTATGTTAACAATGGGCAGTATGAACTAAATATGGAGCCAACAATAAAAGAGATGAGAGAGGTAATTAAACACATTAAGCTGTTAATTAATAAAGCTGATTTTTCTGTTGATAAGGTTGTGATGTATGAAAATGGAGATGATTATACTGAAATTATTTTCTCAAATAAAAAGTTCAATGCCACGATACCAGAAACTACTTTTTCTTGCAATTAGTTTTTTGTCTTTATTTCAGACAGCAAGTGGTCAATTCATAAAAGAAGTTTGTGAACCTCCACTTTTGGCTAATAAGCAATCAGTTTTGTATAAAGTAGGAATTGATTTGTTTGGTAATTTTTTTTCAGGGCTATTATTAATAAAAGAAGGTAACAACCAGGTAACGCATAATATTGCGTTTTTAACCGAGGTGGGAATAACATTATGCGAGTATTATAATAAGGATAACAAAATAGAACTGAAAAAATCAAGCAGTCTGTTTCAAAATAAATCAGCACATAATATTCTGGCCGAAGATATAAGTATGCTTATATATAATATACCGCCATTAAAAAATAAACGAGCGAATAAATATAAAAGCAAAGAGGGTATTATATTTTGGCTTAATGAGAATAAACAAATAGAAACTATAAAGAAGAGAAGGATAATTAATGGTATTGAGGTGAAAATGGAAAACTACCAGGATAATATACCTGGAGTTGTTGTTTTCAGGCATAAAGGAATTAAATTTAACATGAAACTGACCTTAATAAAAACAAAAGACAAATGTTAGGTGACGATTTTTTTACATATCAAATTGTTGAGAAAAGTGATGATTATTTTTTGGCAGAGGTTGTACTAAATTCAAACAACAAATTGTATGAAGGTCATTTTCCGGGGTTTCCGGTAACGCCTGGTGTTTGCCAGGTGCAAATGGTTAATGAGGTGCTAAATAGTTGTCTTAATAAAAGGCTTCAAATGGTTAGTGCCAAAGAAATAAAGTTTTTAAAGCTTATTAATCCTAATCAAACAAATACTTTTTTGCTTAAAATGAGCATTAAAAAAGAGAATGATGGTTCTGTTTTGTTAAATGTAGTAATGTTTAGTGAAGATGTTAGCTATTTGAAAATGCGATCGTTATATAAAACCGCATAATATTAATATATGAATGCTGATTTTACAAGTGAGTTTGACCAAATAAAATGCTGTGTTATTATACCAACTTATAATAATGATAAAACTTTACTGGATGTAATTGATGATGTTAAAAGATATACCTCAAATATTATAGTAGTTAACGATGGGAGTACTGATTCAACGGTAAATATTTTATCGGGTATTGAAGATATTACTGTTGTTGGATATGAAAAAAACAAGGGTAAAGGATATGCAATTCGGAAAGGTTTTAAACATGCATTGTATATGGGTTATCATTATGCCATTACCATAGATTCCGATGGACAGCATTATGCCAATGATTTACCTGTTTTTATTGATGAAATAAAGAATAATCCTAATAGTTTGCTTATAGGCAGCCGTTTTATGGAAGGGCAGGATCAGCCCGGAATAAGTAGCTTTGCTAATAAATTTTCGAATTTTTGGTTTGGAGTTGAAACCGGCATTAAGTTAGCCGATACTCAATCGGGTTATCGTTTGTATCCAATAAAAATACTGGAATCAAAAAAATGGTTTTGTTCAAAATATGAATTTGAAATAGAAATAGTTGTAAGAGCTGCATGGCAGGGAATGCCTGTTGTTAATGTGCCTGTTCATGTGTTCTATCCCGATAGAGATGAGCGCGTGAGTCATTTCAGACCATTCAATGATTTTTTTCGTATTAGCGTTTTAAATACCATTTTGGTTTTTCTAGCTTTTGTTTTTTACAGGCCGTATATGATTATTCGTAAGAATAAAGGGAAAAGCATTAAAGAAATATTTACAACACACATACTTAATGGGGGCGAGAGTAATACTAAGATAGCAGCAGCCATTGGTTTTGGTGTGTTTATGGGTATTTTTCCAATATGGGGATATCAATTACTGGTTGGGTTTAGTTTGGCTCATTTTTTTAAATTAAACAAGGCCATTTTTTTTGTTGCAGCTAACATCAGTTTACCTCCTATGATTCCTTTTGTTTTGTATTTAAGTTATGTTACTGGGAGCTTCTTGTTAGGTGAAGGTTCATTTGTTGTTGACACTGAGCTGAGTATTACTTCAATAACAACAAATGTTAAACAGTATTTAATTGGTGCAGTAGCTTTATCATTATTTGCCGGCTTTTTGTTTTATTTGCTATCCTATTTCTTGTTAATATTGTTCCGGAAACGGTAGTTTTATGTATAAATTATTTATAAGAATATTCGACACTTTTGGTCAATCACGAAAGCGGTTATTAATTGTTTTGACAATAATTGTTGCAGCTATTGTATATTTTGTAACCAAAATTGAAACAGAAGAAGATATTGCATCGCTTATCCCAATGGATAATCGTATTTCGCAATTGAGTGACAATTTATCAAATTCAAAATTTGTCGATCAAATAATTTTTAATGTATCGCTGAAAGATACTCAGCTTATAAATGATGATTATTTAGTTGATGTAATTGATAGTTTGAGTGCGTTTTTATTGGCTGACACATTTTTGGTTAAAGATGTCAGGAATAGCGTTGATGAAAAATCGTATATGAGTGTATATGATTTTTTTTATAAATACCTTCCCTTTTATCTTACTAACGACGATTATGTATATCTCGATTCAATACTCATTGAAGAAAATTTGAATAACCTGATGCGGAATAATTATAAAAGTATTATTGCGCCAACAGGAATGGGAACAACCCGTTATATACTTCGAGACCCGCTTAGTTTGGTGCCGCGAGTGCTGAAAAGACTTGAGTCATTCCAGCTTGATAAAAACTTTACTATTTATCATTCTCATATTTTCACAAAGGATAGAAAGCATGCTCTTTGCTTTGTTGATCCGGTTTTTTCATCGAAAAATACAAAAGAAAACAGGAAACTTATTAAGGCAATAGATAACTATATTAAAACAAAAGTGCCCAATGATGTAAATGTAGAGTATTATGGAGGAACGGCTGTTGCAGTTGCTAATGCCAAACGTGTTCAAAATGATATTTATTTAACTATTGCAATAGCTATAGGGCTATTGATACTTTTTTTTGTTTTTATTTTTAAGAGTTTAAAAGTATTATTTATCTTATTTACACCTGTTGTTTTGGGCGTTGGTGTGGCATTAAGTTTCTTATCGGTTTATTATACAACATTATCTGTTATTTCATTAGGTGTTGGAGCTATATTAATAGGTATTTCTATTGATTATTCATTGCACTATTTTTCTCACGTAAGATATGGCCATCAACCTAAAAGTATATTAAAAGATATATCCGATCCTGTTTTTATGAGTAGTCTTACAACAGCTGGAGCATTTTTTTGTCTTACCGTTGTAAATTCTCATGCTTTAAATCAATTAGGCCTGTTTGCCGGGATAAGTGTTTTAGCTGTATCGGTTTTTGTATTGGTGTGTTTGCCTTTATTATTGAGTCATAAAGCCGGTAATGATAAAAACAGAATAAATGGTTTGTACGATTGGTTAGCACGAATAGACTTGCATAAACGTAAATATTTGGTTTTTGGAGTAGTAATTTTGTCGTTTGTTTTTTATTTTATTGGACAATCAGTTCGTTTCGATGCTGATATTGCAAATCTGAATTATGTAACTGATAAGTTGCAGACGGCTGAAAATAATTTAAAAAGTATTAGTTCCGAAGCTTCAGGTGCAATTTTTGTTGTTTCGTCTGATACTAGTTTCGATTCGTCGTTAAAAACATTAGAGTATTACCAGTTGGCTTTTGATTCATTAGTGCAAAAGGGAATTATTAATGATCAAAGTAATCCGACAAATCTATTATTGTCGTTACAAAAGCAAAAAAATCAACTTAACAGGTGGCACCAGTTTTGGAATAAAACAGGTAAAGAAGAAACTATTCGGTGTTTGTCAGAAGCAGGTAGTAAATTTAAATTTAAGGACAATGCTTTTTCGGGGTTTTCGAAAATGATAAATGCTGATTATGATTTCATTAGCGAATCGGATTATCAGCCTATTGTAAACTTATTTTTGAGTAATCAGGTTAATGTGCGAAATGACAGGGTTGATTTAATTACTATTTGTAAAGTTACTCAGGAAAATAAAGAGTCATTTTTTAACGAAGTGGCGGCTATGTCAGGATTGGTAGTTCTTGACAGGCAGTTTTTTACAAATCAGTTTTTTAGTGTTCTTAAAGAGGATTTCTCAAAACTAATAACTGTATCAATGATTATTGTTTTTCTTATTGTACTTATTTTTTGGGGACGATTTGAACTTGCAATGATTACTTTCATACCTATTGTTTTAAGCTGGTATTGGACAATTGGTTTGATGCGTATTTTCGACTTGCATTTTAATATTTTTAATATCATTATTAGCACTTTTATTTTTGGTTTAGGTATTGACTATTCTATTTTTCTCATGCAAGGGTTAATAAATAATTATAAGTATGGGAAAAGGACAATAATACCATATAAGGTTTCAATTTTGTTGAGTATTACTACTACTCTTATTGGCGTTGGAGTTTTGATTTTCGCAAAGCATCCGGCTTTAAAATCAATTGCTGCGGTTACAATTTTAGGTTTGGTTTCTGTAATTATTATTGTATTTACCGTTATTCCTTTTTTATTTAATTGGCTGGTTGCTCAAAAAGGTAAAAAAAGAATATCACCAATAACTATTGCTGATATTTTTGTTTCTATCAGTTCTTTTATGGTGTTTTTGGGGGGAGTTGTTTTTGTTTCTGTAATTGTTTTAATATTTAAAATTATTCCATTTTTTACCGATGCTAAGAAAAGATTTGTGCATTATTTGGTATTTATTAATTGTAACATTGTTGTGCGATTTAATTTTTTGTTTCGCAGGGATTTTATTGATAAGCACAAATTTGATCTTTCAAAACCATCGGTTATTATTTGTAATCATCAGTCGCATTTAGATTTGGTATTACTGTTGATGCAAAGTCCTAAAATTGTTGTTTTAACTAATGAGTGGGTATGGAAAAATCCGTTTTATGGTTTAATTATTAGGTATATCGATTTTTTCCCAATATATACAGGAATTGAAAAAGGTTATGAAAAAATAAAGGGGAAAGTTGAAAAAGGTTATTCAGTATTAGTTTTTCCCGAAGGTACACGTACAATCGATGGAGGTATTAAACGATTCCATCAGGGAGCATTTAGCCTGGCCGATTATTTAAAACTGGATATTATTCCCGTGTTGCTGCACGGTGCTTATGATTGCATGCCAAAGACTGAGTTCTTTTTACGTCCGGGTTATATCACATTAAAATGTTTCGATAGAATAGATGTTGATCCCGTTAAGATTAATGATGTTATTACTTATAGGCAGCAAGCAAGACGTATGACCGTTTTTTACAGAGAACAACTGGATATTTTAGATGTTCAAAAACGTAATGTCGATTATTATAAACAACGATTAATCAGTCAGTTTATATACAAAGGCCCTGTATTGGAATGGTATCTTCGAATAAAAATTAGACTTGAAAAATATTATCGCTTTTACGATGATTTATTGCCTCGGAATGGAAAAATTATTGATGTTGGTTGTGGTTATGGATTCATGTCTTTTATGATGAATTATACAGTTCCCGGACGTACAATAATTGGGTGGGATTACGACTCGGAGAAAATAAGTGTGGCTCAAGAGATTGCCAGTTCATTAAGCGGTATTTCTTTTGAACAGCGCGATGTGGTTAAAGACTCTTTTGAACCTGCTGATGTATTTGTATTTAACGATGTTTTACATTATTTTCCAAAAAAAATACAGTGGCAAGTATTAGATAAAGCGGTTGGTGTACTTAATGAAAATGGGAGTATTATATTGCGCGATGCCGATACTGAATTGAAAAAGCGAACCCGTTTTACTAAATTAACTGAATTATTATCGATAAAAATATTAGGTTTTAATAAAATGAAATATGGTGTTGAATATCAGTCGTCACGCGATATTGAGCTTTTTGCTAAAGAAAAAGGATTGAGCTTTACGAAAGTTGACAATGCCAGATTTACTTCTAATGTTACATATATTTTATCGAATAAAAAAGATTTTTAATGTACGATATTGTAATAATTGGTAGCGGTTTATCAGGATTGCAGTGCGGTGCTTTGCTTAGCCGAGAGGGTTACAATGTTTGTATTTTGGATAAAAACAATCGTATTGGTGGTATGATGCAATCGTTTGTTTTTGACGGGGTTGTGTTTAATACCGGCCTAAATTATACCGAAAGTTTAGGTGAAGGTGAAGTATTATATAAATATTTTAAATTATTTAATTTAACTGATAAGTTAACATATAAGCAGTTAGATGTTACACAAGCCGAATTAATAACAATAGGCGATAAGGAATATAAAATACCACAAGGTCATCAAAACTATATTGATGCTCTTGTATCATATTTCCCCGATCAGGCAAATGCTATAAAGCAATATGTTGAGGTTATTGGTGCAATATGTAACTCGTTTCCTTTATACAGGCTTGAACCAGGCTCTATAAATTATAATATTGAAAGTCCTTACTGGTCTAAATCAGCATCAAGCTACATCTCGCAATTAACATCAAATCCATATTTGAGAGCATTAATGGGAGGTATAAATATTTTGTATGCCGGTGTTGAAGATGTATCTGCTTTATATACACATGCTTTAATTAATTATTCTTTTATTAAAAGTTCGTGGAGAATTAAAGAAGGAGGAAGTGGAATTGCCAATGTTTTGGCTAATGAAATAAGATCTAATGGGGGTAAGATTTTGCGAAATGCGGAGGTTTCGGGTATAAGGGTCGATGATGGTTTAATAAAGTACATTACTCTTTCTAATGGCGAAACTGTGTTTGGCCAAAAGGTTATCTCAACTATTCATCCTAAAACTTTTTTGGGATTAATAGATAATGGAGCCTTTAAAAATGTTTTTCGTAAACGAATTATGGATCAACGTGATTCAACAGGTATGTTTTCTGTGTATGTCAGGTTAAAGAAAAATACTATTCGATATCAAAATTATAATCATCATATTTTTAAAAGCAGTAATGTATGGACAACTGCATCTGCTAATTGGCCTCAAAACTGCTTGATGTATACCCAGTATAATTACAAAACAGGTGAATATGCCGATAGTATTGTGATTATAACTTATATGAGTTTTGATGAGGTTGCCCGTTGGTCCGATACAATTGTTGGGAATAGGGGTGATGATTATATTATTTTTAAGCAAACGAAAGCAGAACAGCTTATTGATTTAGCAGCAACGAAAATACCCGGTTTGCGATCAGCAATAGCTTCTTACAGTGCGTCAACTCCATTAACCTATCGCGATTATACTGGTTCGTATAAAGGTTCGGCTTATGGTATTATTAAAAATTGTATTGACCCGGAGCGGTCAATCATTACATCACGAACAAGGGTTAAAAATCTTTTTTTTACAGGTCAAAATCTTAATATGCATGGGATATTGGGAGTGTCTATTTCGTCATTTTTAACCTGTACTAATTTTGTTGGTCAACAATATTTATATAAAAAATTATCGCGTTGTTAATTATGGATTTGAATAATCGATATGATATTGTAATTATAGGTAGTGGATTAGGAGGTTTGGCGTGTGGTAGTATTTTAAGTCGTAAAGGTTATAAAGTTTGCGTCTTAGAGAAAAACTACCAAATAGGGGGGTGTTTGCAGGATTTTAAACGTGATGGGGTATTATTTGAAACAGGAATGCATTTTATTGGCAGTTATGATGATGGTCAGATTCTTAATACTTTGTTTCGGTATTTTGGTATTTATGATAAAATTGAAGTTAAAAAACTGGATATAAATGCATTTGATGTTTACTGTTTAAATGGTAAAGAGTTCCAAATTCCTGTAGGAATTGAGAACTTTCGACAAAAGTTATTTGATCAATTTCCAAGTGAAAAAAGCGCAATAGATATATATTTCAAAAGGCTTATTGAAATATATAATTCTGTTAATATTCTTAATTTAAGTGAGGTTTGGGAAGACATGCCTGTCGAAAGGTATGGGGTTGGAGAAAATGTATATGAGTTTATTTCGCAAATAACAAACAATGAAGAGTTGAAAAATATTCTTGGTTGCTTTAATTCACTTTATGCCGGTAAAAAAGAGAGTGCATCATTATTTATTCATAGTATTATTAGTTTGTTTTATTTGCAAAGTGCATATAAACTTAACGGAGGTAGTGGTCAAATTGCAAGGGAATTAAGTGATGTTATTGTAAAAAATGGCGGAGTTGTAAACACTAGTTCTAAGGTTTCTTCACTTATTTGTGATGATGGTTTAGTGAAAAAAATTGAGTTAGAGAATGGAGATTGCTATTCTGCCGATTATGTTATTTCGAATATCGATCCTTTGTCTACATTTAATATGCTTAAAAATGCAAATTTGCGTAAAGCCTTTATTAGTCGAATAGAAGAGCAAAAACAAACAATATCAAGTTTTAGTATATATATAGCATTAAAAAACAAGGTTTTGCCTTATGTTAATTCGAATTATTACTATTACGAAACAGAAGATATTTGGGCTCTTAATAGTTATAATGAAGATTCTTGGCCTGCTGGATATATGATGTACATGAACAAAAGTAAAGAGTTTGATGGATATGCCGAAAGTATGGTTTTAATCTCTCCTATGAAATTCAGGGAGATGGAAAAATGGTATGATACTTTTGTTGAAAAACGAGGAGAAGATTATTTAAATATGAAGTCTGTTAAACAGGAGAGATTACTAACTTTGTTGGAGAAGAAAATTCCTGATATCAGAGAGTTTATTGTAAATGTGTATTCATCATCGCCGTTAACTTATCGCGATTATACTGGCGTTAGAGAAGGAGCTATGTATGGAGTTGAAACAGATAGCAGAAATCCATTTGTGTCGCAAATATTACCTAAAACAAGGGTTAGGAATTTATTGCTTACCGGTCAGAATATTAATATGCATGGTGTTTTAGGTGTTTCTATTGGAGCTATTCATACTTGTGCTGAACTTTTAGGAATAAATAATATTATTGCAGAGTTAAAAACGTATAAAAAATAAAATTTTGAAAATATTTAAATATATAGTAGTTTCCATTATCATACTGGTGCTTTTAGTATATTTTTTATTTAAAAGTATGGTTCTATCTCCTCCGGTTGTTGATAACAAAATAAAGACGGAACTCCCTCCGGTTGTAAAGTACGATTCATCTCTTTTAGTTTGTAAAGATAGTTGGTTGCATACAGCAAAAGGGGGTATTTATGAGTTGTATGTTACCGGTGATCCTTACGAAATGGGTCTTAAAAATGGATTATTAACTAAAGAGTTAGCATTTAAGCAAGAGATTCATTTTGTCGATTTTATTCGTTCAGTAGTACCATCTGAAACAACTTTAAATTATCTCAGATATTTTATTACTCTTTTTAATAAAGATTTGGATGAGTACATTCTATTGGATTACCGAAAGGAGATATATGGTATTTCAGAATTTGCAGCCGATGAATTTGATTTTATTGGCGAAAAGTATCATAGGATTCTTAATTATCATGCGGCACACGATATTGGACATACGTTGCAGAATATGAATCTTGTTAATTGTACTGCATTTGGGGTTCAAAACGAATATACAACAGACAGTAGTTTATACATCGGGCGTAATTTGGATTTCTCGGCCGGTGATGCTTTTGCAAAAAATAAAATTGTGGTTTTTTGTAAACCTTCGAAAGGTTATGCATTTGCTTATGTTTCGTGGGGTGCAATGATTGGCGTTTTATCAGGAATGAATGAATATGGTTTAACTATTACATTAAATTCGGCAAAGTCAGGGATCCCACTCTCAGCAAAGGCTCCGGTTTCATTGGTGGCACGTGATGTTTTGCAAAATGCTAAAACTATTAACGAAGCTTTTTATATTATTAAAGGCTATGAAACATTTGTGTCTGAGTCGTTTTTAGTAGGAACTGATATTGATAATAAAGTTGTTGTAATTGAAAAATCATTGGAAACAACGGCATTATATGAATCGAACGAATCGAAACTTGTTTTAACAAATCATTTTCAAAGTGAAGAACTAAAAGATACCGAGTTAAACAAGCAAGCTATTGATGAAGGATGTTCAAAATATAGAATGGAATTAACTCACGAGTTAATCGATAATAATGATTCAATTAATCATTTGAAAATGGTTGATATACTTAGAAACAAGAATGGGAAAGGCGGTGATGATATTGGTATTGGAAATGAGATGGCAATAAACCAGCTGATTTGTCATCATAGCGTAGTATTTAATCCATCAAAACGATTAATGTGGGTTTCGGCATTTCCGTATCAGGAGAACTTTTTTTTGGCTTACGATCTTAATGTTGTTTTTTCAGATACATTTGATGTTCGTAAAAATAGTATTATTATTGATTCACTTGAAATTCCCGCTTCTGATTTTTATAAAACAGGAAAACTTGACAAAATAAGGGATTATCGATCTCAACTTGATACATTACGAAAATATATAAATTTAAATATTAGTTTGCCAAACGATTTTATTGAATCGATGTTGCAAATAAATCCGAATGATTTTACTGGGTATTATCTTGCCGGATTATATTATAAATCGAGAAATAAAAAAACTAAAGCTTTGAGTTTTTTTAAAAAGGCTTTAGATTGCGAATTTCCCCGAAAGGTTGATAAACAGGTGGTTTTAGATGCGATTAATAATTTGGGTGAATTTAAATGAGAGTGAAAAAATTTATAAAGCAATTTGCATTTCAAAATTCTAATAAATGTATATACCTGAAATAGAAAAAAAATCACAATTTGAAATTAAGCGTTTTCAGGAATCAAAATTGCCTGAACTATTAGAGTATTTAAATACACATTCTAAATTCTATCAACGTTTCTTTAATAAGCATAAAATCGATATTTATAAAATAAAAACATTAGATGACTTAAGGCTTATACCAACAACATCGAAATACGATTTGCAAACATTTAATTCCGATTTTTTGTGCGTTCCGGCAGGTAAAGTAATTGATTATTTAACAACATCGGGAACGAGTGGAGAACCTGTTGTATTTGCTGAAACAGAGAATGATTTGCAACGATTGGCATACAATGAGTATATTTCATTTGCTTGTGCTACAGCCGAACCATCAGATATTTTTCAGCTTATGGTTACGCTCGATCGTCGTTTTATGGCTGGTATGGCTTATTACGAAGGGATTAGAAAGTTAGGCGCAGCGAGTGTTAGGGTAGGCCCTGGAAATCCGGGTTTACAGTTCGATACAATAGAGCGTATTAAGCCAACAGCATTGGTTACTGTGCCATCGTTTTTGTTAAAACTAATTGAATATGCCGAAAAGCATAATATCGATTATCGCAATTGTTCGGTTTCAAAAGCTGTGTGTATTGGTGAGAGTATTAGAAACGATGATTTGACACTTAATACGTTAGGTGAGCGAATAGTAGAAAAATGGAATATTAAACTTTTTTCTACCTATGCTTCTACCGAAATGGGTACTGCATTTACCGATTGTCAGTATGGCTTAGGTGGCCATCATCATCCCGAAATGATTATTGTTGAATTTTTAGATGAAGATGAAAACCCGGTTCCGCCAGGTACTCCCGGAGAGGTTACAATAACAACCCTGGGTGTTGAAGGTATGCCTTTGTTAAGGTTTAAAACCGGCGATATTTGTAACCATTTTATTGATCCTTGTCCTTGCGGACGAAAAACCACTCGCTTAGGCCCGCTTATTGGCAGAAAAAACCAAATGATTAAGTATAAAGGTACTACTCTTTATCCACCAGCACTTTACGATGTGTTAAATGATATTGGTAATGTGAAAAATTACATTGTTCATGTTAGTCATAATCAAATCGGTACTGATGATATTGAGGTGCGCGTTGGTGTTAAAAAAATATGTCCTGATTTAGAAAAAGAGATTAAAGATAAGTTTAGAACTAAGTTAAGGGTTGCTCCTTCTGTAGTTTTTTATACACCCGAAGAGATTGCATGTATGCAACACCCCGAAATGAGCCGTAAGCCTATTACTTTTATTGACGAAAGAGAGTAGAGTATATGATTGATATTGTGAAATATATTGAAAATATGCGACCTCATAATAATAATGAGGCGAGTGATGCAATGCACAGAATGCTTAAATGTAAAGAGTTTGAGAGTGTTCTTAAATTTGTTTTTCCGAATATGTCGGTTGACCAATCAAAAAAAAATCTTGCTGATGTTGGTTCAATAGAAGATTTTCAGTATAAGTTTAGTAAATATGCAGTTGCTGAAATATTGAATAAAACAAGTAGTGGTTTTTCATATTCGGGAATCAATAATATTGATTGTAACACTCCTTATTTGTTTATCTCAAATCATAGAGATATTGTATTGGATAGTGCAATTCTTCAATATGTTTTAATAACTAATGGGCATAAAAGTACGCAGATCACTTTTGGCAGTAACTTAATGAGTAGCCAGTTTGTTATTGATATGGGTAAAATTAACAGGATGTTTACTTTTTTCAGGGGAGGATCGCGAAATGATATTTATAATAATGCACTTATTCATTCGGCATATATTAAAAATGCAATAACAAATGAAAGACAATCGGTTTGGATTGCACAGAGAGATGGACGAACTAAAGACGGTAATGATAAAACTCAAATATCATTATTAAAGATGCTCACTATTAAAGAAAAGGATCCTGTTACTGCAATTCGTAATTTAAATATCGTTCCATTATCTATATTTTATGAAATTGAACCTTGCGATATTTTTAAGGCTCGTGAGTCAATTTTGTCTGATAAACAAAAGTATATAAAAACTGAAAACGAAGATTTTATTAGTGTTTTAACCGGTATTACTCAATATAAAGGAAAAATACATTTGACAATAGGGAAACCTCTTAATGATTTTATTGATAATAATTTATCAGCGTTAAATCGAAATAATGTTCACAAAGAGATGTGTGATGTAATTGATAGTCAAATATATAACGGTTATGAACTTACGAAATGGAATTATATTTCTTACGATATCTGTAATTCTTCTTCAATTTTTTTTGATAAAAAATATAGTCACGAGGATAAAAAAATGATGAGTGATATGTTTGATGAGAAAGTGAAAAAAATAAATGATGTTGAAGCGCCTTTGCTAAAAGACAGGTTGATAAAAATGTATGCGATGCCAGTTTATAATGCAATTGATTACTTAACTGATAATTAGTATTGATCGCCATTAAATAGTTTTAAATACATTTCGTAAACCTCTTTTTTTGCTGTCATTTCGCCAATAAAATATGAGTGGCTTGATGGCTTTCCTTTTTGGTATCCTACTGTTTCCGACATGTTTATGTATGTTGCACTATTTAATCTTTTACTTTTTGCATTAACACCTAATGGCCTTTTTGAATGGGTAAATATTTGCATTCCACGTAGTATAAAATCATGCTTGTTAAATGTGATATATATGTTTTTTTGAATATTCATTTTTGCCAACCATTTTGAGTGATGTTTGTCGTTTACAGCAGCACTATTTAATATTAAATTATCGAATTTAGCTTTTGTTGTTATTTGATTATTTGTTTTTGAAAAATAACTTTCAAAAAAATAATTTCCTAAGCTGTGCGCCATAATGCTGTGTTTCGATTCCGGAAAATTTCCCACTAATAAATTGTGAAGAGTTAATAAATTCTGAAATCCGGGTAAATGAGATTCAATGTTTGTTCTGGCTTGTTTTAATGTGGTTTTTTTACCATTATTTGTTTGATAGGGCCAATATAAGAAACAAACGTTTACTTTATAAATATCTTCAATTTGGCGTGCTCTATTAATTACTTCATTCAAATTTTTCCCATAACCATGAATGAAAAATAAAAAATTACGGTTTTTGTTTTTATAATATCGTATTAACTGTTTAGTGGTTGCCTTACGTATTGTTGTATTCTCTTTGTCTCCTGATGCAAAGTATAATTGATTATCTAATTCTGATGTTGAATTAGTTGTAATGTTTTTTGTTGCTTTTATAAAAAACAAACCTTTATCTTGATTTGAATAGCATAATAAGGGTATTGATAGTAGAAGAACAATATAACTTAATCGCATATTATTTTATATTTTTTGTTTATTAGTTTAAACAGCAATCATTTATTGTTTGTTTATAAAAAATGAGATATTATAATCTCTGTTTTTGCAATTAAAAAAAGCTGCCCACAGTGAGCAGCTTTTTTTATTTATATTAAATATGAAAAATGTGATTACTATTTTGTTTTAACAACTTTAGTAACTTTTTCAACATTGTCAGTTTTAACAACTATAAAATAGATACCCGCTGTAGGAACATCAATAATTTCATTATTAGAATTTATTGATTTTTGTAAAACAAGAATTCCCGATAAGTTGTAAACACTAATCATACCTTTTGCATTCTCTACATAAACATTGAAACTACCTGATGTTACAGTAGGATATACAGTTGTAGTATTTACTTCCTTATTGTTAATGTCTGTTAATACGGTTATTTCAATATTGTATGTTTTTTTAACAGCACCATTGGCCGATGTTACATTAATTGCTACCTTTTGAGTACCACCTAATAGGTTAATAATTCCATCACCATCTACAGATGCGTTTGTGTCATTAGTAGTTGCAGTAATGTCAATTGAGTTTGTTCCATTTGGTAAAGTCACAGTGTATTCGAAAATATTTGAGTCAAATAGTTCGTTTAGTGATCCTGGCGATAAACTAATATCTGAAAGAGTTGCGTCAATACCTTCGAATGCAGCAATGTGCCATTTTGCATTTTCGTTTAATGATTTGTTGTTGTATATACCACTTCCGTCATTATTGTTGTCGGTGCCTAAATATACATCTCCTATCGAATCGCGGCTGTGAATATTCTGAATTGTGAATACACCAGGTTCAACTTCCAATATTTCAAATTTATAGAAACTTTCAAGAGTGAATGTAGTAGTATCTTCAGCAAATTTAACATCCCAAAAATTATCGTTATGATCCGATGAATCACCAGCTGCTAAATAATAACCATTTCCATTTATGATAAAAAATTCGTCAGTTATTCCAGTTGATATAAACTGCATTTTTTGTTCTAATGAATCGGTGCATGGGATTCGCAATACGCCATTTTCAATGTTTTCACCAATAGCTAAACCCGAAGGTTTTTGGATGATGAAATAAGGTGTTGATTCTGCAATATTTGAATGACGAATTGTAACATTAAATGTTGTTTCCCTTGAGCTATCTTTCGATTTTACATTGATTGATGCTTCAACTGATCCTGATGTGATATCAAATGCACTTTCGTTACCGGTAATAACGGTGCCGTTATTTCGTGCTGTAGTTGTTATTATTACTGAATTTTCGCTGGTTGGAACAATTAATGTGTAGTTAGTTATTTCGTTGTCGAAAGCAGGGAAGAGAATGCCTGTTGAAGGAACAAAAGAGTTTAAATAAATATCAGCATCACCATAATCGACTGAAAAATCAATTATATATTGTTTTTTTAAATATGTGTTTGGTGAAACAACAGTTATTGTGTCTTTAAACCGATCTGTTAATGTTAAATCTACTGTTGCACTGTTATTATTTAAATATTCAACTATTGCTCCATTGGCTGCAGATGAGGCTGTTGCTGTTATGGTTGTAATCCTGTTGGTCGATGGAACTGTAGCTTCGTAATTATATACCGAAGGGTCAAATGCTGAGCTTAACGAACCAGAGCTTAATGATAACCCCGATAATGATGCATCGAACGAAGCAGGATCGAGAAGTTTCCAATAGCATCGTTCGTTTATTGGATTTTTATCGTTATAAATGCCATCGCCGTTATTGGTGTTATCTGATCCAATATAATAGTTTTGACTTGCTTCTAGCCGTTGTGAACTTTGTATGGTAAAAATACCAGGTTCTACTTCGAACACTTTAAAAATGATATATGATTGACTGGTTGTTATGGTTGTATCTGAAATAAATAGCACATCCCAGTGGTTATTTCCGGCAGGTACATCACCAGCCTGCAAATATTCTCCCTTGCCATTTATTATAAAATATTGATCAGCACCTTCTGCTTTTACGAAACTCATTTGTTGATTCAATGAGTCGGTGCTGGCTGAGTAAATTTTTGCAAAATTTGGGTTAGTAGCAGTGGCGCCAATAACTAAACCTGATACATTTTGAGTAATGGCAAAATTCACTCCTTCGGGGATGTTGCTGTATCTTATGTTTATTACATAAGTGTTTGTTGTTACTTTGTCTGAGGCAGTTACAATTACCGATGCCGTTTTAGGGCCTCCCGATAAATCGATAGTGCCTAATCCTTCGGTTGTTATTCCTCCATCACTTGTTGATGCCGAAAGAACAAGGGATGTGGTATTGGAAGGAACAATTATTTCATAGTTGTTTGTGTATTTTTCGAATGTTGGAAATAGTTGACCAACACTTGTTTCCAGTGAGTTTAATGTTGCATTGGAATTACCTTGGTCTAATTCAATATTAATAGTATATGTTATTACAGAAACTCCATTTGTCGATGTAACTGTAATTGTTGTTGTTCCATGACCCGAACTAACATCGATAGTTGTTGGATCTGTTACTGTTGCATTTTCGATATAAGGAATACCAGTTACGGTAACTGTTGTTGCATTTGCAGCTACAGTAAAAGTGTAAGTATTAGTTTCGTCAACATAATCAATATTAGAATAATCAACGCTAAGTTCTATGTCTTCAAGAGATGCGTCGAAGTTTGATACATCATCAATAATCCAAATGTTTTTATTGGCATTTGGTAGTGATTTATCACTATAAATAGATGACCCATCATCGGTCTGATCTGTACCTAAATAACGTTCGTTGCCACTTAAACGCCATCTTTCCAGCCAAATGTAATAACGACCTGTAGTGTCAATTTCTACAAGGTTGAATAAATAGTTTTGATTACCTCGTCCTGTAGTATCGGCAATAAACTCCATGTTCCAAGTGTTAACCGTTGGATCAACAGCACTTAAATATTTTCCGCTTGTTGTATTTACGATATAATATTTACCCGGTTGTTCAATGTTTTCGATAAGCTCAAATCCTTGTCTGTTGTCGGTTACGTTGGCCGAATAAATTCTGGCAGTGCCGTCATCCGCTTCGGTTATTACTCTTCCCGATATTTCTTGTCCAATAAATTTTTGTCCGTTAATAGAACCTGATATACCTATTAGTAAAATAAGAAATAAAATAAGTTTAGCAGTAATGGCTTTTTTCATATTATTTAATTTTAGTTAAAATGTTTTTCTGTTTATTTATTATTTAATCAATGTCTTCGTATTGAAGCATTTCAACTGGAATAAACTCCAGGAAGTCAAACATAAATTCACCTTCGTGTGCTGCTTTTACCCCAAATTTATGTGTTCCGGCTTCATCAAAAGTAAAAATACCTAAAACTCGTCTTAAATATCCGCTATTAATACGGGCATTTCCTGTAAACCATGAGGTGTTTGCAGCTTGGAAACAGGCAGGCCCTTTCATGTAACCTCTGTTACGCATCATTTTGTCGTTTTCGTAACCATAAGGATCATCAGGGTTTGAGCCAGGTAATTCGTAGCCTATTTTGGGGTCGGTTGCAAATATTCGTAAATCGAGGGGTATTCCACAGGGTAAATTATCCCAGTATAATTGTGCTACTCCGCGTTTGGTTTCGACTTTCCAGCCAAATCGTACTTCGTAAGTACCGGCAGGTACTACCGGAGTAATTATTTCAAAATCGTATAATCCTTTTAAATATACTTCATCGCCCTGATAATCAAGGTATCGGTCATCGGCATTAAAATATCCAAATTCTGTTCCTTCTGATGTAGTTAATCTATCAATGTATTCGGGAGGGAACTTCCATAATTCGGAGTTTATTGAAGATGAATATACCTTTCCTCTTATGTTGTTGTTTGTAAATTCGGGAAAAAATGATGCTGCATCCATTCTTAATCTCTTGCTCGATATGTCGGAAATGAAATCATTAGTGTAAGCAAGTATTTTATCAATTTCATGATACACACCATTTGTTGCATCGTTATCGTAATTGTCTGATACAATTCGTATTGCGTTATCAGTGGTTTTCTTCATGTTAAAAAGGTTAGTTTCCGACGTAGCTCTGTTGGTTCGAACTTCTATTAATGTATTTGGGCACATAGGTTCGATGTACTCATACATATCGTATGTTTTTATTGAATGGCCGGTGTTGTCATAATCCATTACAAAGCGCGTGAAACTTATTTGTTTGTTTATTAAATGATAAGCTATAAACCGGTTAAGACTGTTCCGTCGGTCTGTAATATCAGTTATTTCTGCGTCATCGGGGTATGTTTGGTTATAAATATTACTGGCATATTTTTTTAAATCGTCAAGGGTGGAGATACCATATTCAGCATAGGTCGAATCACTTTCTACTAATGCAGTAAAACCATATTTTCTTGCTTTAGGTGTTCTTACATTTGCCGCCGATACGTCAATTAAATAGTTATCAGGATTAAATGATGCATCTTGTGTGAGAACTAATTCTTTATCTAGATCGGTAGCAATTAAGGCTTTTACAAATAGTGAAAATTTCGGGTCTGCTGCTAATGCCTCAAAAATATTTAATTCAATTGGATCAAGAACTTCTGTAATCTCATGTATTATGCCATTATGTACCTCTATATCGCGGGATGCAATTGGTGCAGAATTATTTACTAAGATTAGCAATTTGCCATCGTTTGAGTTCGAAAATGCTGTTGAAATATAGCGATCACTCATTGATTTCTTACTTAATCGACCATTTCTTAATTCTTCAATTGGTATTATCATACCATTTATTATATGATCGTAAGCAATTTTTTTTAAAGTATCTATTGAAAAGTCGCGAATTGATTGTTTCCCTTTTTTAAAATAAAAATTTTTCAAAGCTTGGTTATTAGGAGCAAAACATGTGTATTTACCGTAAGCATTTAATAGAGAAAGTACTCCTGTTGTATCTAAAAGAGTTGTGAATTCCGAAAATTCTTTAGGACGTTTCTGGAGGTATCCCCCCATCATCTCTTCAGTAAATGTGGTGTAAAATTCTCCTACATCATCTGAATCGCACGATGTTATAATAATCATGCACCATATTAAGATTATAAATGGGTTAAGAAAAGTGACTTTTGTAGCTGTTTTATCCATTGTTCAGATTTATTAATCAATAAAACTAAATTACCAATTAATATTATCTGTCTATTGTAATAATTTTAAAAAATGTATAATTTTTTTAAAATATGTTTTTTCATTAAGTAATGATAATGCGTTTTTAATATAAATTACAAGAGTGTTCTTTAAGTAATTTACTTTGAATGTCATTTATTGCCTTAGTTATATCATTATTATTGGTAAAATCTTTATCAAAAAGGTTGGTTACCCATGCTTCCGACTTTTTACTAAATATCATATCGTGGCCAACGCATAATCCAACTGAAATATTTAATTCTGTTTTTTTGTTATTTAAGTAATCTGCTTGTCCAGCCGGGTTACAAGCAATGCGTTCGCTATTGCCTCCCATAATCTCTTTTTTAGTAATTCTTCCATATTTACAATCAACAGTAAATACTTCAAAATATTTCGAAAAATAGTTTTTAAGTATTTCTGCTTCATAGTTAAATGTAATACAATGTGCAATTCCAATCCGTTTTATTTTGGCTTCGCGTGCAAAATTCAGTATTTCTTCTATGCGGTTTGATCTCATACTTGTACTGGCATCATTTGCCCGCATTATTCTTTTAAATTCTTCGGTATATAATTTATTTATCATCTGTTTTTATATACTTGTTTTAGATTAAGTAAGTTTGGTTATAACCATATCTCCTTTGTTTACCCTTAATAAATTGGCAATAGGATTGCATTTTGCAATAAGCATAAAAAATGTATTTGGATGCTTTTCGTCCATTAGTCCTTCAAAGTTTCCTTGTCCCTTTGATATTATTAAATCAGCATTACAATATTCATACATAAATTCATCGGAACAAAATTCGAGTATGGTTGAAGGGGCATCGAATCCATTTGAGATAACATTACATAATTTATCTATTCCTACCTGTTTTGCGTCATCAATGGTTATATCATTAATAACAGGTTTTCCTCGAGTTACAAATGTAATGTTTGGATGTTGAAGAGCCTCGATAAATAAGCGGTCAAAAAAAATCTCCCCGGCATTATCGCCAATATAAAGGATTGATTTTGCTTTTTTAATAGCTATTTGTAATTCGTCAGTTTGGTTAATTTTCAATTGTTTTAAACACAACCCTTCTATTTGATCAATTATGTTATTTGAAACTGAATGGGCTCCATAATCAATTATATTGCCAACTACTGCTAATTTAGCTGCCATTTTAAATGGATTATCGCTATCTGTGATCTTTTTTTTCCAGTATGTATAATTACTTATTAATAAATTATTAGCAATTTTTTTTTCTTCGGCATAAAGATCTGCGTTGTTAATTTTTTCTTTTGCAATGCGATGAATATCTGTAGCTAGTAAAGGATTGCTCATTTCCTTGTTTTCTCTTAATAAATCATTAACTGTGAATATTAATTCTTCGGCTGTTTCGCAATCAGGTTTGTATTTTTCTATAAGTGTTTGGATGGTTTTAATATGGCAGAAATAGCACTCACTCCTCATATCGTTCTGTATGTAAATAATGTAAAATATTTAATCTGTTTTTTTTATTATAGGAAATTAATTTCTCTTATTTTTTCTGATAAAAAACAAAGAATGTCTAAAAATTTCGCTTTAAATTATTCCTAAGAAAGGGAATTTGCATTAATTAATAACCCTTTTTTTGTTAAGCTGGGAAAGCGATTATATCAATTTTTAAACATTCTCGTGTTATACACCTTAAAATAGTTAAATAGTTCCGGCTGTTTAGCGTCGACCTAACCCACGACCCCCGCCTAATCTCCGTCCCCGACCCATACCGCCTTGGTTTCGTCCTAGTCCGCGACCTAAACCTCTGCCGAATTGTGTGTCGGTGGATACATTATTATCCGGATTGCATTTACCTAATCCTCGACCCGTACGAGAACCTTTTCCTTCTGGGCCTGTTCTGTCAAATCCTGGCATGATTACCTCCTCTTTAAATTATTATTTTCGAAATATCATGTGATATTTCGAGTTTTTCTTGTTTTGTTAAGTGTGTGAATAGCAAACAAATATATTTTTATATGAGAATATTCTCACTACAAATATAGTAACATTGTTTTCAAATTGTCTACTTATTTATTGTTTTTTTTATTGGCTACAAATAATTGATGTATTTAAACCTAAATGAGAGAGTTAATTGTGGATTGTGGTTGAAAAAAAAGGGTTATAGTCGTTTTTTTGTCTATAACCATTTTAGTGACTCCAAGCGGTCAAATTTCGAACTATATACTCGAAGATTTGGAGGCGATTACAAATGTAATTCATAGTGGTATATTTGATTGAACAAACATTTTTAAGTAGATAAACTGATATTTCATTGCGATTAATTTTGAGAGAAAGTTAGAGGGATTATACTAAAAATTATATATTTGCCCTTGCTAATTGTTAAGGGTATAATAAATATATTATGCCGAAAATACATACTGATTCTTTTAAAATAAGCTCCGATTCGGGGCTTTTCGTGTTTTATGACCCTAAGTGTTTTTTGATATGTTGCCTTTTGTTTCGTTTTATTACGTGCAATTTTAGGGTGATACATTACTCTCAATCTTCTGGGGCTGATTTTCCAAAAATTATTCATTTTTTAACAAAAAATCCGACTCTATGATAAATAGAAGAACAATTTTAAAACAGGAGTTGGTAACAAAATTATATCCCGATAGTATATCTGTGAAATCAGCTTTACAACAACTTAGACGTGAAATTGAAGTTTGTCCCGATTTGAAAGAAAAAATTGCAGAAGCCGGGAATACAAAAAGACATTATTATAACAAACAACAACTCTCATTAATCCTGGATCACTTTTGCATTACCACAGAGGAGTTTGATGAGTTATAAGGTAATTTTTAGCGTAGAATGTTAACCCGATAGCATATCTATGCTGTTGAAATATATTTCAGTTAGGGGCTTAGTGCCCTTAGCTGATGTCCTTTTAAATATTTAAAGAGCTCTATTTATAGATTCCACTGTAACCTTGCGTATATTTTTAAAAATTCTTTCAAAGAATACTCCTACTTATAAGTCTATTGAATAATGGTTCTCAATCATGTTAAGAATTCTGAGAATTATCCCAGATACTCCACAAGTAACCCTACATGTTGAAAAGCTATTATAAATTAAGACATGGGAATCAACAACCATATCTTTCTAAACTCGGATTATTTGAATAGGTAATAATTCAGGATAAACCTCTTACTAAGCGTGCTTAATTTTAAGGTTGGTTGAAGGATTGGCAGATTTGTATTAGACTTACCCAACGAGATAACTGTTGTGTACCCACAAGTATTCAAGGATTACCTGAAAAAGAAATATCAAAACTATCTTTTTAAAATTACTTCCATAAGGATAGTCCTGCTACCCTAATCACAATAAATTTAAAAACCATTTCGATAAAATAGTATATAGTGATTGTGTGCTGTATCTATTAATTTTAAAATAGGATGGTATTAGTGTAAAAATCGTCCTCATTTCCTCACCTAGTATGAGGAAATATATTAATACTCTAATATACAATGTATTATATTTTTCTATGGCTGTAGTTTACAATAGCGTTTTAAAGTCGTAACTTTATAAGAAAACGTCATGGATACGGTCAAAATAAAAGAAGCATTACTCAGCCTAACATCAGAAGAACGCAAAGCATTGCTGTTGGAGGTTGAAGCAGAAGCCGATTTTTAGATTCCTATTTTGGAAAATAGAAGGTATAAACTAGACGATAAAGTTGGCAGTTGTCCGCATTGCAGTAGCAAAAAGTACCGGAGGCATGGTAAAGACAAAGGTAGTCAACGTTATTATTGCAATGGTTGTAAACGCACATTTACAGAACATACAGGAACCTGGCTAGCCGGCATACATAAAAAAGAACTCGTTTCTGAGTATTTAAAGTTGATGGAACAAGAACTGAGCCTCGATAAAATAAAGAATCGAATGGGCATTAATAAAAAGACAGCTTTTGACTGGCGCCATAAAATCTTATCGAGTCTTAAAACTGCAGGTTCCGGAATCTTTACCGGCATTACAGAAAGTGACGAAACCTTTTTCCTACAATCGTCTAAGGGGCAAAAAGTAGAAGGCCGAAAGCCGAGAAAACGAGGAGGTTCTGCCAATAAAAGAGGAATAAGCAAAGAACAAGTGGCAGTAATTGTAACAGTAGACAGAAACGAAGAAATCGACATGTCAGTAGCTCGGTTGGGAAGGATAAAAAAGGTTGATATAGAAAATGCTATCGGGAACAAAATCACAGAAGAAACTATTCTTTGTAGTGACAGTCATGTAAGTTACAAAGGGTTTGCCAAGGATAACAATATTGAGCATCATGCAATAAGGGCAAACCTAAAGCAATACGTGAAACAAAAGGTTTATCACGTGCAACACGTTAATTCTATTGATAACAGACTGAAAAAATGGATAGAATATCAGTTTTGTGGTGTTTCAACGAAATACCTGCAATTATACCTCAATTGGTTCAAAATAAAAGAAAGGCTAAAGAAATCCAAGGAGTTCATGAAAGATTTTGTGCCCATGTCCTTGGAGAACATAGCTGCTAAGGAAAGGTTTATGAAAATAGACCTAGATTATCAACAACTAATCGATTTTGCAACGCACAATTAAACTACAGCCTTTTCTATTTGTAAAAATAGTGAGGACGAGTGAGGGAAACATGAGGGATAAGTGAGGGACGGGTGAGGGAAAAACACCCCCCGTCCCTCACCCGTCCTCACTTTCCTTGTGTTATAGCTTTGAATATTAGATGCTTAGTTCTAATATGAGGAAATGAGGAAGGTTTTTAAAAATACCATAGGTCTCACAGAGAAAAAAATAAATATTTTTTTTTGATGAAAAACATACAATCGTTCACTACAAATCTTCCAAACTCGATAATAAGTTGAGAAATTGCCCGGAAAGGATAAAAACTAATCGTTCTTTAAAGATTCTTTTCAGTTGGGGTGCTGAGCACTCCAACTCAACTTGAAAAATTTAATCATAATAGTAAGGAGGCAGTGCCCCTCAATTGTAAATTTTAACTATTCTAATCGAAAACCATGGTACTTGCAAATACAATCTAGTAGAAACTTCTATTCTAAAAATGCGATTTCCTTCCTGGAATGATTAATATGGTGATAAGTCCTCAAGATAAACTCTTCAAAAAACGCAAAGCTCAAAAAAGTAGTCTAAATATTGTCTGAAAGCACTCAAAAGCAGTCTTGATAACCTAAAAAGTAGTCAAAAGCACTTAAAATATACTCTACAAGATCACACTATGCAATATTTTTAGGCCATAGCTGGCTAAACATGACTTGTTTCTAAAAGTCTTTCCATTTACTTACCGCTTAAAAATTCCCGAATTAAATGATTTGACATTTGTATAGACGATATGACATGAGTCTAAATGCATGTAGTTCGTAATATTGTATATAGATTATATTGAATGATTGTCAATATACATGATGCAACAGTTACTTAATATGTGAGAGTTATTAAGGGTAACGGAATTTTGAAATTAAAGCAGATGAATATGGTAAGCTGTGAAAATGAAAAGATCAGAATAGACAATCCCCATGAAGTAACATTTATTACCGTACATGACCTGAATGGAAACTGTCTGTTGGTAAACCATAAACCTGAGAGTGAATTTTTAGATTTCCCTTTTTCTCCAAAGGGAGATTTAATAATAGTTGTGAATTACAGACATAGAAAAACGGAGATAATTAAATCACTAAGGTCTTTTGTTGTATGAGTAGGGTGATAATTATTATAAATGAAGGATTTCAAATATCGTAATGAAAAATTGTTAATCAAAAACAAGGTAATATGATGATAATGAAAAAAGTTGGATTGTTGCTGTTAGGATTATTGTTTATAGGCAATATTCATGCACAGCGAAAAATGGAAATCTTGGATAGAGGGCTTGTCGCTCTTAAAACTACTAAAGGTGTTTTTGCAAGTTGGCGTATTCAAGGGTATGAATGGCATGATGTGACATATAACATCTATCGTGATGGTACGAAACTTAATACAGCACCGTTGGAGGTGTCGAATTTTGAAGACGCAGGAGGAACTACTGCCAGTACATATACTGTCTCGGCAATAGTTGATGGCAAAGAACAGGCTCAATGTGACGCTGTTAGTGTTATAGCCAAAGATTATTTTGAGATACCCTTAGTGGAACGAGATTCTACATATGGACCAAATGATGCAACAGTTGCTGATTTAGATGGTGATGGAGAATATGAAATCATAATAAAAAGATTAGGTGGGACCTTGGATGTCGATGAAACCAGATTCTCTTTTTTCGAAGCCTATAAGTTAGATGGTACATTGTTGTGGGCTATAGATGTAGGGCCTAATATTACCGATCATGTCGAAACAAATATTGCTGCCTTCGATTTTGATGAAGACGGTAAAGCGGAAGTGTATATGCGAACATCTGAGGGGACTGTTTTTGGAGATGGTACCAAGATAGGTGATGTCGGCAACGCATTAGGTGACCCTATTCCCGACGGGAAAACCAATTATCGAGGTGGAGGTAGTTACATCACCGAAGGACCTGAATTTTTATCTTTGATCAATGGTGAAACCGGAGTTGAAATGGACAGAGTTGACTTTATACGTCGAGGTTTAGCTATAGATTGGGGTGATGGTTATGGTCATCGATGTAGTAAATACTATTTTGGAGCACCTTATTTAGACGGAAAAAAACCGAGTATAATGATAGGGCGTGGTATTTATACTAAAACTGTAATACAAACATTTGATGTTGTAAATAAAAAACTGGTTTTCCGATGGGAATTTAATACTGATGAGAATCCTACTTATTTTGGACAGGGAAACCACAACAACCAGGTGGCCGATATCGATTGGGATGGTAAGGATGAAATTATATGGGGAGGATCCATGGCTGTTGATGATGATGGTACCGGTCTTTGGAATACGCAGTTAGGTCATGGTGATGCCTTACATATCGGGGACTTTGATCCTTTTAGTAAAGGGCAGGAAGTATGGAAATGTATAGAAGTGGGCGAAGGTGGCACCATGATGGCTAATGGTATTACCGGTAAAATACAAATTCGTCACCGAACCTTTAAAGACTGCGGCAGATGTATGGCCGGAAATGTTACAGAAGATGGCCTTGGTGCTGAAGTTTGGGGTGGTGGACGTCTGTACTCTGCAAGTAGTAAAGATGATCTTTCGGATGGAAGGTATGCCGTTTCTGAGAATTTTAGAATCTACTGGGATGGTGATCTTCTGGAAGAAATGGTCAATCATAACTGGAATGGTGGTTACAGTGAAGGTACAGTACATAAATTA
Source organism: Marinilabiliaceae bacterium (assembly GCA_016933045.1). Classification (GTDB taxonomy): domain Bacteria; phylum Bacteroidota; class Bacteroidia; order Bacteroidales; family Marinilabiliaceae; genus JAFGBR01. The sequence goes on from JAFGBR010000020.1 coordinate 116,398, forward strand.
GACAAAGTCTTATTAACCACAACGGATGCATATTCCTGTAACTGGACAAAAGGTACACCTTGTTTACAGGCAGATATTTTTGGAGACTGGAGAGAAGAATTGATTTATCGTGGAGCCGGAGACGGTCATATTAGAATTTACTCCACTACTATTCCGACCAAATACAGGAATTATACCTTAATGCACGATCATCAATACCGTCAGGCTATTGTTTGGCAAATGTGTGGGTATAATCAACCACCACATACCAGTTATTTTCTTGGTGAAAGAGAAGGATGTACCATAGCGCCTCCACCCGTAATGACAAATGGTCGATTGGTTTATCAAGGCCCCGGTAATTGGGATTCATCTGCATTAATCTGGAAAAAGGATGGTGAAGTAATGGCTTTTTCAAATGGTACTCATGTCAGCTTCGACGGAATGCAAGATACCAACGACAGTATTGCAATCGTAGAAAATGTCAATCCGAATGTATTAACTGTAAATACTCAAGGAAATTATATTTTTAGCAGTGAAGGCGGTAAAATAACCGGTAATACCAAGCTGGTTAAGCAAGGTGAAGGATCTTTAAAAGTATATGGCAACCATGACTTTACCGGCATAACCAAAGTTTGGGGGGGGGAACTGTCAATTGTGGGAGACATCCCGAATAGCCCAATTTGGATGAACATCAACAGTGAAATGGAATTGTTGGGTAAGGTCAAGAGCTTAAGTATGCGCTATGGGGCAAAATTATTCGTTGGAGGTGAAAATGTATCGGGAGTTGTAACTATCGGTGATTCGTTGACTTCTGAAGAAAAGGCACAATTGGTATTCGATCTATATTCTCCAAACAGCCAATTAAACGACAGTATGGTTATCAACGGGAAACTTAGCCTTGCTGATGGAACTGTAATAGCTGTCAATCCAAAAATGGAATTAGTTCCCGGGGATTATGTCTTAGCCGTGGTGTCTGGTGAAATAAAAGTCAATACAGTAGCAGTAAAATTTGAAGGAGTACCGGGTGTACCCTGTAAGTTAAAGATTATTGAGGATAAATTAGTCCTAACAATTGAAGAAATGCGTTCCTCTTCAACAGTTTATTGGAACGGAAATATTTCAAATGAATGGGATTTAAACAATACAGAGAATTTCCTGCTTGAAAACAATAATAATGTATTTGCTACCGGAGACAATGTTGTGATAAATGATGATGCGATTGATAATACAATTAATATAACAGAAAATATTTATCCGGCATCCATAGAATTTAATAATAATGAAGATTTTGTAATTCAAGGGAAAGGAGCAATTTCTGGAAATACTACTCTAACAAAACATGGAAGCGGTACCTTAACGATTAATTCTGTTAATAATTTCACAGGTAAAATGCTGGTCGATGGCGGTATGCTATCAATCAGTACGTTTCCAACAGATATGGATGGAAACGGTTCAATAGGTCCAATCTCATCAAATCCGGATTTATTTGAAGTCAATGCAGCTACAATTAATAACGGAATTACTACTGGAGAGACCGCTAGATGTGAACGCGCTTTGAAAATTGGTAATAATGGTGTAACTATAAATACTAATTCAGAACTTCATTGGAATAGTAAAATTACCGGTGGACGACTCACAAAAACAGGTTCTGGGGAATTGGCACTTAGAGTCGGTAATGACTTTAGTGAACTGGTCATTCAGAAAGGAACGGTTCATTTGACTTCTGATGAAGGGCTGCCCGGTAAAAAAGTAATTTTCGAAGGAGGGACATTAAAATGTCATGACGATGGTAATTCATATAGTCAGATTACGTTCCCATTAGTGGTAGAAGCAGGACAGAGAGGAACATTAGAGGTTGATCCAAGATGTGACTACAGAAATACCCTGACAGGTGCCGGTACTCTGAATCTGAATATCCCATGGATCAGAACAGATTTTAATGGTGATTGGTCTGAGTTTGCGGGAACCTTAAATATTATGGAAAGTAGTTGGTTTAGGGATTTTAATACATTTGGTTATGGGAAAGCTAAAATATATTTAGCAGAGGAGGCTGCATATACTGCTATATTCAACCAGTCTGTTAAAATAGGAACATTAACAGGACGTGGAAAAATCGGAGGTGCTTCAAGCTGGATTATTGGTTCGCGAAATGAAGATTTTACTTTCTCAGGAGTGATTGAAAGCGGCTCGCTCAACAAAGAGGGAACAGGAACAATGTCGCTAACCGGAGCAAATACCTATAGTGGTGTAACCTATGTCTCAGATGGTACATTATTGGCATTAAATGGAAGTGGAAGTGCCACAGGAAGTGGAAGTGTATATGTAAAGAAAGGTGGTTCCTTTGGCGGTTCAGGTTCCATATCCGGGTTAGTTTATGTACAAGCCGGCGGAACACTTTATGGCGGTAATCCTAAATATTACACATCGTCTTTATCCGTTAAATCTGTAAATCTACGCAACGATGGGATTTATTATGTCAAAACAAATCCCGCAAATTCTAAATGCAATACAATAAAAGTCGAAGATACCTTTAATGCAAATGGGCAGTTGGTAATGAGTGCTGCAGTTGAAGGAGCATATAGCAACGGTCAAAGCTTTAAGATTGTTTCTGCTTCCTCTATTACAGGAGCCTTTACTTCGGTTTCGCCAGAAGAGCCTGGAGAAGGGCTAGAGTGGGATTTCAGTGAATTCAATACCTCGGGAATTGTTAAGGTAGCATTGGCTACAGGCTTAAGAGAGAACTCGTTAAGAGAAGGATTAAGAGTTTATCCTAACCCAACATCCGGGATATTAAATATCGAATTGGCTTCAGTGACCAAGTCATATACCGTTCAGGTTGTATCCCTCCAAGGAGTCTTATTAGAATCAACCGTAATTAGTGGCTTATCGCAGTTTTCTATAGATATGTCTAAGTATGAAAAGGGCATCTATTTAGTGAAGATAATAAATCAGGATAGCTCTAATATCACTAAAGTTGTTTTAGAATAACATAAGCATATAAGGTAGAGATAAAATAGTCAGGTTTTATCTCTACCTTATAAATTAAGTTTTATCAGAATAGTCGCTATGTCTGCTGTTAATCTGCTGATAGGGAGTGTTTTGTTGAATGATTTGCTGTTAGGGGAACTACTGCAATATATCAGGGAGTAAATAGAATAAATCAGTTATAATTTAAATATAATATTATGAAAGCGATAAAGATTACACTATTTAGTGCTTTGCTATTGTCATTTGGAATCATTTTCTCCAATAATACGCAAGCTCAGACTTACGAGAACGAAGTCCGACAATCTGGAACAAATTATATTTGGCGTGTAAATGGAACAGATCAGGGAACAACTTCTGATTTTGGTACGGCTTTTTTTAGCGCAATTGGTAGCGGAAACAGGGATGTACATATTTTATGCAATGGTACACTAAATGGTTTAATTAAATTACCTGATAATTTAAAAATTGATTTTCACAATCATACACTAATAGCACCTGATGGTGGCTATATCTACCGAGATGGAGGATTCAATATAACCATTCAAAATCTGAATACAGTAAATATAAGTATGCGCACAAGTGCATCTAATAGCATTACAGTGAGGAACTTAAACATGAAGAATGGAGGTATGAGATTTGATGCTTTCCGGAATAACCCATGGGCGCATCCAGCCATAAAAAATCTTACTTTAAACAATATAACGATTGATAGTTGTGGTGGACACGCTATAGAAACCTACAATGTAGATGGCTGTTATATTGACAGTATTAACGTAAGCAATGCGGGAGGTTGTGGCTTGTTACTTAACGCAACACAAAATGGAACTGTAGGTACCGTTCGAGCCTATAATTGTTGTTATGGTGGCGGTTATGCCGGCTTTCGATTAGCAAATGGATGTGTAAATATTATGGCCGATTCTCTTTTTGCCGAACATTGTGGTCGAGGATTCTTCATCGTAAAGTCGGGCCCTACCGTTGATTGTCATTTAAACTATGCAAAAGTTATTGATTGTGCTGACAATTGGGGTTGGGGTCGTGGTGTTTGGCTAGAGAATGCGGTTAACTGTAGTGTTGAATCAGGATGTAGCGACGGTGGGATTAGTTTTAACGGAGAAAACACTTATGCTAATGTTAGCCCTTCGTGTGATATATTAACTACTTTTCCAACAGGCTCCGCAAATATACCCGATGGTACTATAGTTCAGATAAAAAACAGGGCTACAGGTTTATTACTCGACAGTTACGGACAAGCATCAAATGGCGGCATTTTAAAACAAGTAGCCAGTACAAGTACCAGCGATAATTCGAAATGGTTATTGATTAATACGGAAGGTTTCCACAAAATTCAAAATATCGGTACAAAGTTAATGTTGGATTGTTACGGTTATAGAGAAGATGGTTCAAACGTTTATTTGCACGATGCTTCTTCAAGTCACGTAAACGGACAATGGGCATTTGAATTGATTGACAGGGATACCGTTGAAGGAGGTGCCGAGTATTATCGTATTCATAACCATAGTACAGGTTTGTTTATTGATGGTTTGGGTAGGACAAGCAATGGGAGTAATGCAGGGCAATTAACCTTTCCTTCAACTACCGATGCTCAATGGGAATTAATACCTGCTACACCGAATACAGCAATTAATGCCGCTATCGCGATCAATAGTGGTTCTGATATCATTTATTCTGATTCAGGTGCAGCCATTAACAAGTTAAATTATAAATATATGGGTGTTTTTAATGATATCGTTTGGTCTGGTGATTCTGATACTGTACCTGATGGTATTGAAGTAAAAACTTCTGGTGGTTATTTAATCATTTCAGGCACACCAACTGAGACAGGCACTTTCGTATTTAATATAGATATTGATGGTATTAATGGAGGTCGTAATGTTTCTACCAAAGGAAAAATTACGGTTGGAGAACCAACTACAATAACTAAACCCACCAATACAGTAACATTTCCTGACGGAATACAAGTGCGTATTAAAAACAGGGGGACAGGGTTATTGCTTGATTCCTATGGAGAAACAGGTAACGGATTTATTTGCAGACAATCTGAAAGTATCAATAATAATACAAAATGGAAACTGGTTAAATACAATAATTTCTACAAAATAGTAAATGTTGGTTCAGGCATAATGCTTGATGGATTTGGCTATACCAATAGTGGAGCCAATATGACCATGTACGATGCCAATTCCGGGAGTGATAACGGACTATGGGTATTTGAATTGCATGAAACAATTGGAGATACAACATATTATCGAATCCAAAACCTCGGCTCAGGTATGTATATCGATGGAATAGGTAGAACAACCATAGGTGACTTTTGTGGACAAATGGCAAATCCGACAACCGTTAATGGGCAATGGTTATTGATTGCTGACGCCTCGGTCTCATTACTTTCAGGAATTGAAAAACAGTCTGTTGAGATAAATGAACATATTTCTACTATAAAATATTCGTATGTTGGTAGTTTTGATACTATTACCTGGACCGGCAGTTCGGATACAATCCCATCAGGTATAAAACTGGTAGTGAATGCAACAGGTAATAAGATTTTAATATCAGGTAAGCCAACTATTCCAGGTGATTATAACTATACGCTTTATTTTGATGGGCTAAACGGAGGGCGTAAAACATCGGTTAACGGTACAATAACTGTTACTACTCCAACAGGCCTTTCTCAAAATCCACAAGATGATCAATCTGGTGTAGTGATTTATCCTAACCCGACCTCAGGCTTAGTAACTATCAATATACCCGAAGGAATCACTGACGGAACCTTGAACATTATGACAATCAACGGTATCCAGATGAAAGCTCTTAAACTAACAGGGGAGTCTCAGATGAAAATTGATATGTCCGTTTACCCTAAAGGTGTTTATCAGATTTGTTTAATCAATAAGGATAAAACTATAACAGGCAAAGTTGTTGTGAAATAATACCTGTAAAAATGGAAAAACGGGTAGGAACCTGTATTGATTTGATGCGGGTTCCTATCTAAATTCAGAAGTGAGAGACTTATATAAATGTTACCGGCAGACGCAGAGAAAGATGAACAGGAAGTTGTGAATTCAAAAGCTAATAACTTGATAACACGAATTAGACTTTCTCAGGGTGTATTAAGGGATGTACTCCTGTTGAGATGACCACAAACAAGGCGAGTCCATTAAAATAGTCTTATTACAGGAAATGCAGGGAAGACGCAGTACAGGCTTCTCATAAGAATAGAATATAAATGATAAACAAAAAATAATGAAGATTAGAAAGAGCTATTTCTTGCTGCTAATCCTTTTGCCGGTATTTGTGCTTGTGTTGGCGAAAGGTGGTACCAAAAAGAAAGATTTGGATGCCTATTTGATGGTATATTTTAAAGATGCCACTCATGGTGTACACATAGCTGTGAGTGATGACGGTTACACTTTTACATCTGTCAACGATGAAAAGGCAGTCATTGCCGGAGATACCATTGCAGGGCAAAAAGGAATTCGAGATCCGCATATTTATCGTGGACCCGATGATGTGTTTTATATGGTTATGACCGATCTCCATATTTTTGGAAAGGCAAAAGGATTTCGTGATACGGACTGGGAACGACCAATGAAAGAGTACGACTGGGGAAATAACCGGGGCTTTGTTTTAATGAAATCAAAAGATCTTATTCACTGGGAGCATCATACCGTTTATATCGAAGATTTTTATCCAAATCTGAATGTGGGTTGTGCATGGGCTCCTCAGACTATCTACGATCCGAAAGAGAAGAAAATGATGCTTTATTTTACTATGCGAATAGGGCACGGTTTAACTAAGATGTATTACGCCTATACCAATAAGGATTTTACAGGTTTGGTATCGGAGCCCAAGATTTTATTCGACTTCCCTAATCCTGACATACAGGTATTGGATGCCGATATCTGCCCGATGCCTGACGGACGTTATTGCATGACTTATGTATCTCAGGAAGGTCCTTGTGGTATAAGGATTGCCTACTCGGATAAAATTAACCGCGATTATACGTTCGAAGACAAATTTGTTGATTTTGCAAAAGGATCATGTGAAGCCCCTAATGTATGGAAAAGGAAGGGTGAGGATAAATGGGTGTTGATGTATGATATTTTTAGCCTTAGACCTCATAACTTCGGATTTGCAGAAACATCCGATTTCAAATCATTTACTGATTTAGGTTATTTCAATGAAGGGCGTATGAAAACAACCAATTTCATTACTCCCAAGCATGGAGCAGTAATCCAAATTACGAAGAAAGAAGCTGAGCGGTTGAAGAATTACTGGAAAAATCAAAAAACAGAATCTAATTTTACGGCTTACCTGTTTGCTTATTTCGAAGGAGCTGCAGATAGTCGAAAAAGCGAAGAACAACTGCGTTTTGCATTAAGTAGGGATGCCATTAATTGGACAGCCTTAAATAGTAATAACCCGGTGTTGAGCTCAGACGAGATCTCACAAACAGGAGGTATCAGAGATCCTCATATTTTGCGTGGAGAAGATAATGAATCCTATTATATGGTGGCGACTGATATGTCAACAGCAAAGAATGGATGGAAATCGAATCCCGGCATTACTATGCTAAAATCAAATGATTTAATAAACTGGAAACATGGTATCGTGGATTTATCTAGAGATTACCCGGCGACATTTGCAAATGCGTATTGGGTATGGGCACCACAAACCATCTATGATCCGGTAGCTAAAAAATACCTGGTTTACTTTACGGTTCGGTTTAAAGATGATGACAAGTTAGATTTTTATTGTGCTTATGCTAATAAAGACTTCTCTGGTTTTGAAAATGAACCAACACTCATGTTTAGTCCTAAACATGGAGCGATAGATGGAGACATCATTTATAAAGACGGAATTTATCATCTATTTTATAAAGGCAACACAAAAGATGAAAATGGTAAAGAGTTTGAAAACGGTATCAAACAGGCAACCGCAACAAGTTTGCAAGGGCCATGGACTGAACATTTCGATTACCTTGATGTGTATCATGGAACACGAACACATGTGGAAGGCTCCAGTATTTTTAAATTGAATAATTCTGACGAGTACCTATTAATGTATGATTTGTATTCAAGTGGCAGGTATGAGTTTCAGCGAAGTACAGACTTGTATCACTTTACCGTTAAGCCGGAATCATTTACCAAAGACTTTCATCCTCGGCATGGTAGTGTCATCAGCTTAACGGAAGAAGAAGTTACCCGAATTAACCAAAAATGGGGAAATGAAAAAACGATGTCATTGAAATAATAACATAAAGATTAATAGAAGAGTTATGATTTTGAGAAGATTATGTGCGGCTATTGTGTTCTTGCTGATTTGTCAGTTTGGTATGTCGCAGAACGATGAACCCCGAAAGTTTAAATCAGAGGGGAATCCTATAATAACTTACAAGTTTACAGCAGATCCGGCTGCTTTGGTTATGAATGATACGCTTTGGGTCTTTACCGGGGAGGACGCAGTTCCCAATCAAAAAGGATACAGAATGAAAAATTGGTGTGTGTTTTCCACAACTGATATGAAAAATTGGACGGAACATCCTATACCGTTGAAAGTAGAAGATTTCAGCTGGGATAAAGTAGGCAGTGCTTATGCAGGGCATGTTACCTACCGAAACGGCAAATATTACTGGTATGTAAGTACCAATCGTTTTGGTATTGGCGTAGCCGAATCCGATCGGCCCGAAGGGCCTTACAGGGATGCCTTGGGAAAACCATTGTTGACAAATGCCGATTGCTTCGATTCCAGTCACTCATGGGCATGTATCGATCCGGCTGTTTTTATTGATGACGATAGTCAGGCATGGATATTTTGGGGTAACCGAGAATGTTATTACGCTAAGCTAAAGGAAAATATGATTGAGATTGATGGACCGGTTAAGCGTTTAAATTTCGAAGGCTTTGAGTTTACCGAAGCTGCATGGGTGCATAAACGTAAAGGCAAATACTATTTAAGTTATGCAACCGGATTTCCGGAAAAAACAGCCTATGCGGTTGCGGATAAGATTGACGGGCCTTACAAATATGGCGGCATTTTAAATGAGCTAACAGGCAATTGCAGTACCAATCACCAATCCATTGTAGAGTATAAAAACAAGTGGTACTTTATCTACCATAATGCAGGATTAGAAGGCGGTAATGGAGCGAGTCGCTCGGTTTGTATTGATCGACTGTATTATAACAGAGATAAGTCAATGAAACGGGTGGTAATGACTACCGAAGGGGTTGATAAAATTAAATAATCAGTTATATAAATTAAAATTATTAGTAATGAAGAATGTTTATCTTGTTTTTGTTGCATTGGCGCTTTCGATGACAATCAATGCACAAAATGTGAAATGGATTGCAAGTAAGGAGAATGCGGTTTGGAAAGAGTCAAAAGTCCGACTTCAAAGAAAAGCGACAAAGCAACCTGATCTCGAAGTGAATGGTGATACAAAACTATCAGTATTCAATGCCTGGGGAGCTACCTTTAATGAGTTAGGATGGGATGCACTTAATGTTTTGCCAGAAGAAGAAAAGCAGTCTATAATTGAAAAAATATATTCACCAAGTGGCGACTTGAAGTTTACAATCGGTCGTTTTTCAATGAACGCCAACGATTATGCACGTGAATGGTATAGTTGTGATACTGTTGCAGGGGACTTTGAACTGAAATATTTTAATATTGACAGAGATAAAACAACCCTAATTCCATACATCAAACAGGCACAAAAGAACAATCCTGGATTAACGTTTTGGATTTCTCCATGGTCGCCTCCGGCATGGATGAAGATAAATCAGCATTATGCCTGTATGAGCAGTAAATACAACGATTTACCTGAGGAAAGAAGTGTTGGAGCTTTGGATTATGATATGTTTATTCAGTCTCCAAGGTATCTCGATGCCTATGCTCGTTATTTCTGTAAATTTATTGATGCTTATAAAGAGCAGGATATTCCAATTACAAAAGTAATGTATCAGAATGAAGCATATAGTTTCTGGACTCCATATCCTGGATGCTCATGGTCTGCTGAAGGTACTGCAAGATTTAATGGTGAGTATTTAGCTCCTGCATTGGCAAAAAATCATCCTGAAATAGATCTGTTCTTCGGCTCAATTAATTCGAAAAGATTTGATATTATTGATCGTGCACTTTCTAATGAGAAATTTGCGAAAAGCATTAAAGGTATCGGTTTGCAATGGGAAGGAGGTCAGATTCTTAAACAATTAAGAGAGAAGTATCCGGATTACAAGTACGTGCAAACAGAAAGTGAATGTGGAAAGGGACGGTTCGACTGGCCGTCTGCAGAGCATACGTTTCATTTAATTAACCACTATGTTGGTAATGGTTGTGAAGAGTATACCATATGGAATTCAGTTTTAACCAATCATGGATATAGCCCATGGGGATGGAAACAAAATGCTCTTATTTTGGTGGATTCCGAAAAGAAAACAGCAACGTTTACTCCGGAGTATTATGCCGTAAAGCACTACTCGCATTTTATTAATAAAGGTTCTGTATTAGTTGCTGCCAAAGAAACCGGGGGTGACAAAAACCCTATTTTGGTATTTAAAACACCTGAGGGTAAATATGTGATTGTGGCCGGTAACTTAACGGATGAAAGCAAAGATATTTCGGTTAAAATCAATAATAAATACTTGAATGTTAATTTGAAAGGCCACTCGTTTAATACCTTTATTTTAAAGTAAAATGGTTTTTATTTAAACCCGATGATATCAGATGTAAGGGGAGCTTTGGCTCCCTTTACTAATACTACATTTACTTAAATTATATACTCCAATAACAAGATGAAACATCATATTTACGTCATTAGTTGTTTTATTATTCTAATGCTATCCGGTATATCTTGCAAGGAAAAATCTCCTAAAGAGAACCTTGTTTTCAGCCATTATCTTTTTGCTTATTTTTCCAACAATAGTCCGGATGGAGAACAAATAAGGTTTGCCATAAGTGAAGATGGCTTTAATTATAAGCCATTAAATGAAGGAGAACCTGTAATAGGTTCAGATACAGTTGCCATAAAGCATGGTATACGAGACCCACATCTTTTAAGAGGAGAGGATGGTAAAACTTTTTTAATGGTTGGAACCGATATGCGATGCAAAGATGGCTGGCATAGTAATGAAGGGTTGGTTTTATTAAAGAGCAGGGATCTAATAAACTGGGAGCATAAAGCCATCGATTTTCCAACACGCTTTGCTTATGTTGAAGGTTTGGATGCTGAGAATCTTCATGCCGTGTGGGCTCCTCAGGTTATTTGGGATAGCAAAGTGCAGAAATATATGGTTTATTACGCTTTAGGTCGGTATGACCAATCTTACAAAGTGGGCGGTCGCACACAACCTTACTTTAAGCTATATTATTCGTATGCAAACGATGATTTTACGGATATCTCAGAACCTCGATTGTTGTTCGATTTTGGTACTGCAGCCATTGACGGGGATATTATATATGATGATTTAAATAAAGAGTATGTGCTCTTTTTTAAAGATGAAGGTTATCCTACTGATAACAATGGATTTCATACCGGTCGCGGAATATTGAGGGCTACAAGTAAGCAATTAACAGGGCCTTATGCATCCGAATTTCGGCATTTAAATGTTAATAACAGAGCAGTGGAGGGCTCCAGCGTATTTCGTTTGATAAATTCAAATGAATATGTTTTAATGTATGACTGTTACAGGGATGGGCACTTCCAGTTTTGTAAGAGTTCCGATTTACAGCAGTTTACATTTGTTCAGAATTCAGAGGATAAAGATGATTTTACGCCGCGACACGGAAGTGTCATCCATATAACAAAAGAAGAGGCTCAGCGATTACTCAAGAAATGGGGAGCTTCTACTGAAGTAAAATAGAAAGAGTGATAAAACACAATCTCGTAATTAAAAAATATTGAAATGATGTATATAATTAAAGGTGCAAGTCTGCTTGTTTTTCTTACTATTCTGGGCATTCATTGTAATGCTCAGGTTCCTCAAATAGCATACACATTTGAAAACTTAAATACCTCAGATGATGCCCGTAGGTTTCATGGTAGGTTGCATGGAACTGCAGAAATTGTAGAAATGACAGATGGTAATCACTGTCTCTATACAGGCGAGGGATTTATGGATCTCGGATTCCGAGGACGGGATATTGGCGAACTGTTTAAAAAAGATTACACCATTTCTGTTGATGTTTGTGTAAGTCCCGATAATGCCTTAGGAACTTACAGTTGGTTGTTTGCTTTAGCCAATGGAACTGACTCTTATTTTGGTTTGATTAATTCCGCAGGAAATCGCGACTGGTATTTTGAGATGAAACAGAAAGAGTCGGAAAGCGTTAAAACGCAAACGGGGCTCACGGTTAATGAGTGGAGTAATATCACGATAGTAAAAAAAGATAGTATTTGTTCGGTATTTGTGAATGGAGAAAAAAAATCATCAGAGAGTATTAGCGCATCATCACAAGATGTAGCCCGGGCAGTTGCTACTTCCTATATCGGAAAATCCCCATTTCTGGGAGATCACAATATGAGAGATGTATTAGTCGATAATTTTAAAATCTATAATGAAGCGTTACAGCATTCAAGCATAAATAAATTGAGTAAACGAACAAGAAAGCTGGTTATAACAACCGATAATGATATCGACCGCAAAATTGTTTATCGTTGGGAAGCTAAAGGAAATCCAATTGTAACACATAAATATACTTGCGATCCGGCAGCTCTGGTTTATAATGATACGCTATTCATTTTTACAGGTGAAGACTATCAAGGTGGGCAACCGCATTATAACATTAAAAATTTCTGTGTTTTTGCGACTACCGATATGAAAAACTTCTGGGAATATAAGATTCCACTCAGAGCTACCGATTTTAGATGGGGGGAAAAGAATGCAGCATGGGCTAGTCAGGTTATAGAGCGAAATGGGAAATTTTACTGGTACAATAGTTCACAAACAACAGGTATTGGTGTTGCTGTGTCCGATCGCCCCGAAGGACCTTATAAAGATGCACTAGGGAAACCTTTAGTGACCAATGCAGATAGTTTTGGTAAAAGGCATGGCTGGCGAACCATTGATCCGACCGTATTTATAGATGATGATGGACAGGCATGGCTCTATTGGGGAAATGGAGCCTGCTGGGTTGTAAAGTTAAATGAAGATATGGTATCCTACGATAAAGCATATGGCGTTAAAATGATTGATATTCAGGGTGAAATGGAATTCTCATTTACAGAAGCTCCATGGATACATAAAAAGGATGGTAAGTATATGTTATCCTTTGCAGTCGGATTTCCCGAGCGTATAGTGTATGCCGTAAGTGATCGTCCCGAAGGACCCTACATATATAAAGGGATATTAAATGAAATTGCAGGGAATAGCACTACTAACCACCAGGCAATAATAGAATACAAGAATCAATGGTATTTTATTTATCACAACGGAGGAATCCAAACTGATGGAGGTGGCGCAAGCAGAAGTATATGCATTGACAAGCTTGAGTTTGATAAAAACGGACTATATAAGCCGGTGATTATGACTACAAAAGGAGTGGATCGAATAAAATAGTAATTTTAGTGTAAATACAGAGAAGGCACCTTTGGGGCTTCTCATAAGTATGGAATATTGAATTGTAAATAGAGAGTAATGAAGATTAGAAAGAACTATTTCTTGGTGTTATTTCTTTTTCCTGCATTTGTAATTGCATCGGCAAAAAGGGATTTCAACGAGAAAAGCATGGAGGCTTACCTCATGGTCTATTTTAAAGATCAGACCCATAGTCTTCATATGGCGTTGAGTGATGATGGATACATTTTCACTGATGTAAATGACGGAGAACCTGTAATTGCAGGAGATAGCATCGCAGAGCAAAAGGGAATCCGTGATCCGCATATTTTTCGTGGGCCGGACGGTGCATTTTATCTGACCATGACCGACCTGCACATTTTTGCCAAGGACGAGGGGTTAAGAGATACTGAATGGGAATGCGATGGCAGACAGTATGGCTGGGGGAACAATAGGGGGTTGGTTTTGATGAAATCGAATGACCTTATTAACTGGACAAGAACCAATATGCGTGTTGACCAGGCTTTTGAAGGTTTGGAAAACATAGGTTGCGCATGGGCACCACAAACCACTTACGATGCAAAAAAGAAAAAGCTGATGCTCTACTTTACCATGCGTTTTGAAAATGGTTTGAATAAACTTTATTATGCGAACGTCAGCGATGAATTTACACGGCTCGAAACAAAGCCGGAGCTATTATTCACCTATCCTAAAGGGAATGTCAATTATATCGATGCCGATATCACCAAGGTTGGAAAAGAGTATCACATGTTTTATGTGTCGCATGAAGAAGGAGCAGGTATCAAGCAGGCAGTCTCAAAGTCTGTTAATGAAGGATATGTTTATGACCCGAAATATTACGATCCTGAAGGACTTGGTTGTGAGGCACCCAATGTTTGGAAACGCATTGGTGAGGAAAGATGGGTACTGATGTATGATGTGTATCGTGCACGTCCCAACAACATGGGGTTTAGTGAGACAACCGATTTTAAGACGTTTGCTGATTTGGGACTTTTTAACAACGGTGTGATGAAAACCACCAATTTTCAGTCGCCAAAACATGGTGCAGTGATACACGTTACGAAAAAAGAAGCTGATAATCTGAGAAACTACTGGAAAGAAAAACAGTAAGTGTCTCAATTTGCAGTTTATTTGTTTGCTTTTTCAGAGGTGCTCAATAAATAAGATTTTGTAAATTAAATAAGTTGAGAGAAGAATTATGATATTAAAAATAGGTGTTGCAATTTCATTATTGTTAATCTGCCTACAGGGGAGATCACAAAGTAATCAGATTAAAGAGTTGCTTCCTAAGGGTAATCCCATAATAACAAATATATATACAGCAGATCCGGCAGCGATGGTGTAAGATGGAACTGTTTATGTATATACCGGACACGACGAAGCTCGGACCTTTAAAGATAGGTACACCATGAATGATTGGCAGTTGTTTTCATCTACCGATATGGTAAATTGGAAATCTCATGGAGAGGTATTAAATGTTGATGCCTTCTCGTGGGTATTACGTGATGCTTGGGCAAGTGAAGTTGAAGAGCGAAACGGTAAATTTTATTTCTACATAAGCGCAGAACATAAAACAAAACCAGGTAAGGCCATTGGAGTTGCTGTAGCCGATAATCCTGAGGGACACTTCAGAGATGCTTTGGGGCATGCGTTAATTACCAACGATATGACGAATAAATCTGAAAGTAGTTTTGATGATATTGATCCAACCGTTTTTGTAGATGATGATGGACA
The DNA here is from genome assembly GCA_016933045.1 of Marinilabiliaceae bacterium. Lineage (GTDB taxonomy): Bacteria > Bacteroidota > Bacteroidia > Bacteroidales > Marinilabiliaceae > JAFGBR01. The sequence goes on from JAFGBR010000020.1 coordinate 131,691, forward strand.
AGCCTATTTATATTGGGGAAATAATACCTGCTACTATGTTAAGCTTAAAGAAAATATGATAGAAATCGATGGAGAAATTCATACAGTTGATTTACCTCGTTTTACAGAAGCGCCCTTTTTGCACAAAAACAAAAACACATATTACTTGTCCTATGCCTATGGTTGGTCAGAAAGTATTGCTTATGCCACGAGCAATAGCCTTGAAGGGTCTTTGACATTTCAGAAAATTATTAACAGACCAGTAAATAACTGTCGAACTAACCATCAAAGTATTATTGAGTTCAAGGGGCAGTCGTACTTTATCTATCATACCGGAGATATTGGTGGAGAATACAGACGCTCTGTTGCCGTTGATTATCTTTTTTATAATGAAGATGGGTCAATTAAAGAAATAGTACCAACTGCCACTAGTGTTGGTCCAGCTATTAATGCACATGCAGGTTCCTATCTTGGTAGAAACTCGCAGGTTAACAATAAGGAGTGGACAGAGCATCGAGAATTGTCGCTTTTGGAGGGTGATAAGATTATTTTTAAGCCACAAACAAGTGATGAAGGGACATGGAGCTGGAGTGGAGCTGGTGGTATTAGAGGCAATCAATCCAGACTTCACATTAAGAAACTTAAAGAAGATATGACGGGTAATTTAGTTGCACTTTTCACAAATAATAAAGGAAAAGCAACCTTTTTGGACTTTAATTTAATTGTCTATCCTCAAATCCCTAAAGGTTTAAAATCCGGTGCAATGTATGTTATACAGCCCGCTAACAGCGATTATGCTGTCACATTTGAAGAAACTGCTTCAAACAGCGAAGCGAGAATCACATTGGATGAACTTTCTTATGATACCAATAAGCTTTGGCGATTGAAGCTGGACGATGATGTGTTTTGGAGTATTTCACCGTCGACTGAATTATCCGAAGGTTTTGATGTGCGCGATGGATTAAAAAATGACGGGGCTGATGTATTGCTTTGGTCTTATTGGGGTGGAACAAATCAACAATGGTATTTTAAGAAATTAAAAAATGGTTATTATCAGATAAAAGCCAGGCATAGTCAAAAATGCCTGACATATGATAGAGCAAATAACCGACTTATTCAATCAGCGGATACTGGTAATATGAATCAGCTGTTTAAGCTTATTGAAGTAAAATAACCGACTAATCCAAAATCGAAAAACATTAAAAACGAGAAAATATGAAATCAAAATCATTATTGATATTGCTTTTTAGCATTAAGATACTCTCTGCACAGACAGTAGAACCGGTAACCTTTAGTTTAAATACGAAAGATAAAGGTGCCGAAATAAAACCGACTATGTATGGCCTTTTTTTTGAAGATATCAATTTTGCAGCCGATGGTGGTTTATATGCCGAGATGGTTAAAAACCGTTCGTTCGATTTTCCTCAAAATCTCATGGGATGGAAGTCATTTGGAAATGTAAAGGTTCAAAGCGAAGACGCCCCTTTCCCGAACAATCCGAACTACATTGTTTTTGGCAGTGCAGGGCACAAAGATAAAAATACAGGTATCGAGAATGAAGGATTTCGTGGTATGGGGTTCAAAAAAGGAGCGAACTACCGATTTTCGGTATGGGCTAAGAAAATGGATACCGATGATAGTCAGAATATTCGTATTGAGCTGATTAACTCAAACAACAGCAGAATTGGAAGTGTTGATTTATTGATTGATTCTGATGAATGGAAAAAATATGAGGTCATACTTCAGGCAGGGCAAACAGACCCCAAAGGTTTGATGAGAATTTTCTTTACTTCAGGAGGCTATTTGTGCTTGGACCATATCTCCTTATTCCCGGAAAATACCTGGAAAGGAAGAGAAAACGGCTTGCGAAGTGATTTAGCTCAGGCTTTGTATGATATAAATCCTGGAGTATTTCGGTTTCCTGGTGGATGTATTATTGAAGGAACGGATCTAGAAACACGTTATGATTGGAAAAAGAGCGTAGGGCCGGTTGAAAATCGACCGTTAAATGAAAATCGATGGAATTACACATTTAGGCATCGACTTTTTCCAGATTACTATCAGACCTATGGATTAGGATTTTATGAGTATTTCCTATTGGCCGAAGACATGGGGGCTGAACCATTGCCCGTGGTTAGTGTAGGTCTTTCGTGTCAATATCAGAATAAGGGAGAGCATTGTCATGTTGCTATCGAAGATTTAGGTTCATATGTTCAGGATGCATTAGACTTAATTGAATTTGCCAATGGACCGGTTAGTTCTAGATGGGGTAAAGTTCGCGCAGAGATGGGCCATTCGGAGCCTTTCAACTTAAAGTATATTGGCATTGGAAATGAGCAATGGGGGAATGAATATCCAGAGCGTCTGGAAGTTTTTGTGAATGCATTCCGAGAAAAATATCCTGAGATTAAAATTATTGGTAGTGCTGGACCAACTGTTGACGATAATAGATTCAAACACCTTTGGCCTGAAATGAAACGTCTGGGTACTGAGCTTGTAGATGAACACTACTACAAAGATCCTAACTGGTTTTTAAACAATGCGGCCCGATATGACATATGTGATCGTGAAGGTCCGGCAGTTTTTGCCGGTGAATATGCTTGTCACGTTCCTGGTAGAGCAAATAATTTTTATTCTGCCTTATGCGAGGCAGCCTTCATGACCGGTCTAGAACGTAATGCCGACATTGTGCACATGTGTACCTATGCACCACTTTTTGCGCATGTTGATGGCTGGCAATGGCGTCCGGATATGATTTGGTTCGATAATCTTTCATTTGTAAAAACACCCAATTATTACGTTCAGCAGATGTATGCCCAAAACCCGGGAACCCATGTGTTAAAATTGACTCGCGATAATGAGATTATTGCAGGGAAAGACGGTCTGTATGCTTCGGCAGTTTACGATGCAAACAATAAGAGTTACATTCTTAAAATTGCCAATACCGGCGATCAAGAGGTTTCTATTAATGTTGAATTAAGTGGTTTGTCAAAAAGAGCTAAACTGACATTGGGAGAATGCAAGGAGTTTTATAACCGTAATTTAGAAATAGAAAACAGAATCGAAGAACCTTTTAATATTGTTCCGGTAGCAACATTCCCCATACTGAAGGGAAACGCCCTCAATGTAAAATTGAAGCGACAAACATTCGGTCTTTATCGAATAGATTTATAGTAGATATTTTAGAAAAATGAAAAAAGTAATTTATTCGGTATTTCTGTAAATGAATATGTGTTAATTTATGATTCTTTACTAGAACAGCTTTACCAGTTCAGTAAAAGTGCCAACCTGATATATTTTTCAATTTGGAAAAATATAATAACAAAGAATTATTTCACTGCTTGCCATGAACTGTTTATTCAACTAACTAAATTGGAAAAGAAACGATTTAAGAAATTTATATATATGCTCTTAATTAGTTTTAAAGCAACTGGAAAAATAATTAGTCAACAAATGATATGGGAAAAATTAGTTTGATTTATAGAAAAGCGATAACAGTTTTCTTCGTAATAGTGGCTATTATTTCAGCCAAAGGACAGAATCCTTATTTGCCGTTATGGGAGCATATTCCCGATAGTGAGCCATACGTTTTTGAAGACCCTGACCGTCCGGGGAAATATCGTGTATATGTTTATGGCTCCCACGATGACCTTGTTACCGATTACTGTGGATTGAACCAGATTGTGTGGTCGGCTCCTGTTGATGATCTGACACAGTGGAGATATGATGGTGTCTGTTTCGCTTCCGCTGAAGACAATAACGGTAAAGAACTTTTCGTGGCAAAGGTGGATGCCAACGGCAAGCGGATGAACGCGGAGGGGTGCGGAGACCTCCTCTATGCTCCTGATGTTGTCGAGGTGATGGAGAACGGAAAGAAAGTGTACTATTTTACACCCAACAATCAGGCGGCGGGCAGACAGACAATGGTCTGTAAGGGCGAACGCCCCGACGGACCGTTTAAGGTGTGCAACTGGGCAGCCGATGGAGAAACCACAACGGGATGCCTTGGCTTTGATCCCGCAATCTTCAAAGACGACGACGGGCGTGTATACGGATACTGGGGTTTCAACAGGTCGTATGCCGCGGAACTTGATCCTAATACGATGTCTTCCGTAAAGCAAGGTGCTGAGGTGGTTGAGGATATGATTTCAGGTCTTGCTAAAGGTCAGCAGGGCATTTTCCGATTCTTCGAGGCATCATCGATACGTAAGATTAAGGGCAAATACGTATTTATATACAGCCGCTTCACAGGGCAGGGAGAGTTTGGATTGCCCAGATCTAACTATAATCTGGCGTATGCTTACAGCGACAAACCATTAGGTCCGTGGACATACGGAGGTACGATTATCGATGGACGTGGACGAGATACCGATGAGCAGGGAAATCCGATTGTTACAGGCTATAATACAGGCAATACGCATGGAAGCATTGCTGAAATTAACGGTCAATGGTACGTGTTCTATCACCGCCACTCAGGAACTGATGAGTTCTCACGCCAGGCAATGGTTGCTCCTATAGATGTGAAAGTAGAAAAGAAGGGACGTGTGGTTATTTGCGAGGGCGAAGTGACATCCGAGGGATTCCGCGCGGAAGGCTTGAATCCGTTGGAGCGTGTGGCTGCCAGTTGGGCTTGTTACTTTACGGGACTGAGGCCTATGACCAGCAGGTTCCCCAGGTTCTTCCCAACCGGCTCGTATCCTGCCGCTACCCGACCCGACAGAGAAAATCTTAACGCAACGTTTAGCTTCAATCACACGCACGCGCCGATGGTTAACAATACTGACGGTTCGACCATCGGTTATAAATATTTCAATATGTCGAAACTGGCAAAACGGGATAACGCGACAATCGACCTGCATTTGAAGCCGCTCGGCGTTCAAGGCGAGATTGTATTTATGCTCGACAGTCCGTACAAAAGCCGCGGAGGAATGGAGATTGGTAGTTTGAAACTTACAGGCAATGAGAAACAAGAGGCGCAGCATCGTACCGCTAACATTTCCAGACTGAAAAACATGAAGGGGAAACGCCCTCTCTATATGTTGTTTCACAGCGATGTAAAAGATAAATCACTTTGCGACTTATATGATTTTATATTTAAAGTGGATATAAAAAAATGAAGAGCTCAATTTTAACAATCATTCTGTCCATCGTTTGCAGCCAACTCACTCACAAACATTCGGTCTGTATTGAATATATTTATAGTAGATATTTTGAAAAATGAAAAAAGTAATTTATACGATATTTCTGAGCATTGTATTATTTGCATCATGCCAGTTGAAGACAAATAAGCCGGAGCATACCTTCGCTATTGGGGAAGAGCACTTCTTGCTTGATAGTGTGCCTTTTCAAATCAGATGTGGAGAATTGCATTTTGCGAGGGTTCCAAAGGAATACTGGCGGCACCGGCTGCAAATGGTGAAAGCATTAGGTATGAATACAGTTTGTGCTTATCTGTTTTGGAACTTTCATGAGCGTACACCCGGTAACTTTACTTGGGATGGTGACGCGGATATTGCAGAGTTTTGCAAAATAGCCCAAGAAGAAGGGCTTTGGGTTATTCTTCGCCCTGGACCATATACCTGTGCCGAATGGGAAATGGGAGGATTGCCCTGGTGGCTTCTTAAAAATGATGCCATCCAGTTAAGAACGAAAGATTCTGTTTATGTGAAAGCCGCAACCAATTATTTGAAGGAGGTAGGTCGGGTATTGTCACCTCTGCAAATATCGCAGGGAGGACCTATTCTAATGGTACAGGTTGAAAATGAATACGGTTTTTATGCCGATGATGCTGAGTATATGGGACTCATGAAAGATGCCATTGTAAAGGCAGGATTTGATGTGCCACTGTTTGCCTGTAATCCTACATCGAGGTTAAAAAGAGGCTTTCGCGAAGATATTTTCCCGGTCGTTAATTTTGGAACCAATCCGCAAGCCGGATTCAAGGCCTTGCGAGAGGTACTTCCCAAGGGACCATTGATGTGTGGTGAGTTCTATTCCGGATGGTTTGATACATGGGGAAATCCGCATAATTACGGAAAGATAGACCAGTATTTGAAAGATTTGGAGTATATGTTGAAAGAGGGAGCTTCATTCAGTATTTACATGGCACACGGTGGAACCAGTTTCGGTTTTTGGGCAGGTGCAGACAGGCCTTTCAAACCCGATGCATCCAGTTATGACTATGGCGCTCCAATCAGTGAAGCTGGTTGGGTGACTGACAAGTTCTGGAAAACCCGTGATCTGGTATCTAAATATTTAATGCCAGGTGAAGCTCCGCTATCGGAACCTCCTGCTGCCAATCCTATGGCATCATTTCCTGAGGTGAAGCTTAATAAATTCGCTCCACTCTTTCAAAATTTGCCTGAGCCCATTATTACAGATGCACCGAAAACAATGGAGTATTATGATCAGGCAAGGGGAAGTATTATCTATCGAACGATTTTACCAGCCGGAGGTGAATGTGTACTTGACGTTGAAGCTGTTCACGATTTTGCATGGGTGTTTTGCAATGGTGAGAAAGTGGGGGTCATGGATCGGCGTACACGTAATTTTAAAATGAAAATTCCTGCACGGGAAAAAGAAACCACTATAGACATACTGGTTCATGCCATGGGGCGCATCAATTTCGGGAAAGAGGTTCATGATAGAAAAGGGCTTATTGCTCCGATTCAATTCATTGATAAGAAAGGACATAATGTTACCACTAAAGAATGGAAGATATATAACCTGGATTATCAGGAGAATATGTTCTCGCATTTGAAGTATGATGGTAAGTTCCCCGAAAAATCAGTACCAGGGATTTGGTCTGGAGAGTTTACTATTGACAAGGTTGGTGATGTTTATCTGGATGTAACTCAATGGGGCAAAGGAGTTGTTTGGGTGAACGGCCATTGTTTGGGACGTTATTGGAATATTGGACCTACTCAAACCATGTATATACCGGCATCTTGGTTGAAAAAGGGAACAAACCAGGTGTCTGTTTTGGATTTACTGGGGCCGGAAGATCCTGTGATCAGAGGATTGAATGAACCGATATTGAATGAATTACGACCGGAGAAGGATTTTCGGTTTTCAAAAAGACCAAATGTAGAGCTTACTTTGAGAAATGAAACTCCAACATATAAAGGGTGCTTTGATAAAGGAGACCAAATGCAGACCATGAAATTTAATAAAACTGTACAGGGACGTTATTTCTGCATTGAAGCTTTGAATTCGTATGATAACAAGCCTTATGCGGCTATTGCAGAAATGGATATTCTGGATGAGAATTATGCTTCAATTAGTCATGAAAAATGGACGGTTGCCTACGTAAGCAGTGAAGAATTATTTAAGGAAGATGGTAATGCCGATAATGCTTTCGACGGACAAATATTTAATTATTGGCATACCTCATGGAGCAAAACACAACCTGATTATCCGCATTATTTAGCCATCGACTTAGGTCAAGAGGAAATCATAAATGGTTTTAGTTATGTGCCTAGAGCCGGGAATAATCCCGGTAGAATAAAAGATTATCATGTCTATGTTGGTAATCAGTTGCTGAAGAACACAAGGTAAAATTGAAAAATTAAAACACCAATAAAGAGTTAACGTGTTTAGGAACATGCATAAGGATAAATCTGCAAAATTGAGTTTATCCAGAAAAAGACATATTAAAAAATCAGGTGTCAACAATAAAGTTGACACCTGATTTTTTCGTCTAAATGCTTTGTGCAATAAGTCATTTAATTGAGAGAAAATACGAATTGACTCTTTTTTAGACGACATGACAACAATAAAATAGTGTAGATAATAAAACTTTAGGCCGAATTAGAAATCTACATTTTAATTATTGTTAATCAAAATCTATCAATTATGAAAAAATTAGTACTTAGTGTTTTGTTTTTGCTGATTGGAGCAATTTTTGCCAATGATCTCCTGGCCTATACCAATGAAGTTCGTCAGTCGGGTGATACATATATCTGGCGGATCAATGATGTTGATCAGGGAAGTACAACCAGCTTTACAGAAGCAGTGCAAAACGCTGTTTGGAGTGTACCTCCCATTGATTATCGGGAACTGCACATTTTATGTTCGGGTACTTTAACAGAGACCATTGGTTTACCATATGGAATCAAGCTCTATTGTCATAACAATACATTTACCATTGATCATGGTGGATACGGGTTCTATGGAAAAGGAGTCAATGAAGTTCAAATACATGATGTGACACTTTCAAATCTGACAAATATGGGTATTCGCATGACCAGATGCAGCAACCTTGTATTTGATAATATAACTTTATTGAGCGGATTTATCGGGATGAGGATAGACAGTCATGAAAGTAGGCCATATGAAGATTTCTGGGTCTATAATGTTACCGTAACTAATTGCAGGTTCGAGAATTTAGGTTCACACGGGCTTGAAACGTATGGTGTTGATGGCTGTAATATACAGAATATTGTTGCCCTTAATTGTGGTGAGTGTGGAGTGCTGTTAAATAAAACCATTAATGGAACGGTAGGCACCGTTGATGCATACAGGTGCTGTGTTGGTGGCGGATATGCCGGTTTGCGTTTGGCAAATAGTTGCAGTAACCTTGCAATTGATCAGTTATACGCGAGAGAATGTGGTCGTGGTTTTTTTGTAACATCAGGCAGTAATAATTGCCATTTGAACTACTGTTACGTAGTCGATTGTGTTGACTATTGGGGCGAAGGCCGTGGTGTTTGGCTTGAAAATGTTGCATATTGCAGTGTAGAATCAGGATGTTGCAATACTGGTATTACCGCTTGGGGAGAAGGAACTTATGCAAATATTGATAGTACCTGTATGGAACTATTTAATGGCACCTACAATATTATCGCCCAACATAGCGGTAAAGCCATTGCCACCAGTGGATTTGGAACGACTAATGGTACCAGCATTATCCAATGGAGTAATACAGGAGACGATGCCCAACGATATATTATCACTCCGGTGGATGGAGAGTGGCACCGAATTACTCCTGTTATAGCAACCGATCAGGCTTTAGATGTTACCGGCGTATCAACAGCTAACAGCGCACATATTATAACATGGGCTTATCATGGCGGGTATAATCAACAATTTAAGTTTCAAAGGGCATCAACCGGAGGTTGGAACATCATTGTACGACACAGCGGTAAATGCCTGGATGTTGAATTTGCCTCTTCGCTAGATGGAGCGAACATTATTCAGTACGATTGTACAGGAAATTTAAACCAGGTATTTTCACTTACCCGGTTGAAAAGTGCAAGCATACAATCAAAAGAAGCAATGAAAGAGGTTGCTAGTGATTTCAAACTGGATGTTTATCCGAATCCTGTTACTGATAATAAGATACAACTCTCAATGGAGATTCCTGAAGCATCTGAAGTGCAGGTAAAGCTTTATTCTGTACAGGGACAATTGCTGTTTAATCGTAGTTTAGGTGTGGTTGAAGCAGGAAATACGGAGCAGACGATTCAATTTAATGAGACTGCTAAAGGTATTTATACTTTAAGGGTTGAAACAACACAGGGTGTTGAAACTAGAAATGTCATTTTTAAATAATTATTTGCGTAATAACAATATTTAATATTATGGAATTGTTCAGGAATCGTATACGATATTCCTGAGCAATTTCATTTTTTTGTAGCAAGCTCATTTTTTTATAAAAAAGGCTGTTTTTATTTACGATTTTCAGTTCGTATATTTAATTGTATTTATTGAAAATGTTGGGAAGAAATGAAGTCGTTAATCTATGTTTATTTGTTATTCTTTGTGTTGATTGCCAATGCCGAGGAAAAAAAATTAAGGTTTAGACAATTAACCGTGAATGATGGTTTGCCTCAGAATGGAGTTATAGGCATTACACAAGATAAATATGGGTTCATGTGGTTTGGAACATGGAATGGGTTGTGTCGGTACGATGGGTATGAATTTACCGTTTATCATGCCAATGAAGCAGACTCAACCTCTATAGTAAGTGACAGGATTGTTAGTGTATACAAGGATTCTTTAGGCGATATTCTCATCGGTTTTGCAAATGGTGTATTTGTATGTAAGTACGATTATGAGCAGGATAACTTTTCCAGAACCCATTATACGGAAATGGATACAAAAATTATTGATTCATTAAACAGGTATCGGCCCTTTGTAAGAAGCATTGCTCAAACACAAAACTATACATGGGAAGTTGAATATCCGATTTATAAACTGGTTCAAAAGAACAGAAATAGTCAGGAGACTATTATATATAAGTCTGATCCTTTAGATAGATGGTCAATAAATAGTGAGTTTGTTGGTGAGATATATTTGGATGAAAATCAGATCCTATGGGTTGCAACCTCGGGAAGCGGTATCAACTTTGCCGACACCCGGCAAAAAGATTTTTACCTGTATCGAAGTAATTCTTTCCCCAATGACATAAGGGCAATATGCAAAGATTTGAATGGTAACATCTGGGTTGGAACACGCAGTGATGGTATTGCCCTATTTAACAGTGATGAGAAAACCTTTCAACATCATTCTTTTACAGCACAGGAACCACTTGGTGAAAATACTTTTAATCAAACCAGGCATCTCTATTGTGACCGGGAGGGATACATTTGGATTGGTACCAAAGCCGGATTGCGACGATTTAACACTCAAAACAATACCTATAAAGATTACACGGTTTATTCAGAAAGTCCGATACCACATAACTGGGTTTTTGAAATCACAGAAGATCATAATGGTGAATTATGGATTGGAACATTCAGAGGAATTGCTAAATATAATCGCAAGGAGGACCGATTTGTATTTTATGATTCGCAAAAAATATTATCAAGTGTAAAGGTGCGTGCAATAATGGACGATGGGCATTCAAATCTTTGGGTGGGAACTGAAGAGGGAGGATTGACTTGTCTTAAGCGAAATAACAAAGGAAATTCTGATGGTGAATTTACCCCCGTGCATTACAGGCACGATATAAATGACAGCACTTCAATCAGCAGTGATAATATTTACTCAATGGATATGGATGAGAACGGCCGGATATGGTTAGCAACATCTGACGGAGTTAACATCTTCAATCCTCAATCAAACCGGTTCACGCATTTGAAAAAAGAAAACGGACTGCCGGAAAAGATCATTTTAACAGTCGTATGCGATCGTGAGGGATATGCCTGGGTGAGTCATTTAAGGGGATTATTGCGTATTAATATTGAAAAACATAAATTTACATCCTATACTTATGAAGATGGTTTGCAGGATAAAGACTTTATTGAAAGCGCCTGTTTTAGAGATACCACTACCGGTGAGTTGTACTTTGGCGGCACCAATGGTTTAAATGTGTTTCATCCGGATGGAATAAAAGACAACACCACGATTCCAAGAACTTATATCACCGGGTTGAAAGTATTAAATAAAAAGGTCGGGATCAACGAAGTGGTCAATGGTCGGGTTGTTCTGAATAAAGCTATTTATCTTACAGATAAAATCACACTTAATCATCTCGACAGAACTGTTGAATTTGAATTTGCCGGGTTGAACTTTTCAAATCCTCACGGCAGCCAGTACAAATATCAATTAGAGGGGTTTGATGATGAGTGGGTTTATACTAATGCAGCAAAACGCACAGCTTCTTATTCGAACCTGGAACCTGGAGATTATACGTTTAGAGTGTTTGCAGCAAATTCGGATGGAGTCTGGAGTAAAATACCGGCAACTTTATCAGTAGAAGTTTTACCCCCATGGTGGTTATCGGGCTGGGCGTACGCAGGATATATTGTTATGGTGTTGCTGATGGTATCACTGGTCATCCGTATTATAACAGCACGTGAGAAATATAAGCATCAGATTGAGTTTGAGAAATTGAAAGCAGACAAATTACAGGAGTTTGACAATCTTAAGTCAAAATTTTTCACAAACATGGCTCATGAGTTGCGCACTCCCCTCTCCCTGATCATAGATCCGCTGGAAAAAGTATTACATGACAACTCAATTGGAGCCACCACTAAAAACTATTTTATGGTGATGCAGAGAAATGCCAAACGGCTGTATAACCTCACTAACCAATTATTAGATTTTAGAAAGATAGAGACAGGTCAATTGGAGGTTGTAAAAACGGTGAACGACATTGTTTCTCATTTAAGAAAAATATACGGGTCGTTTGAATCACAAGCCTTGCAAAACAAAATCAGTTATGAGTTTCATTCATCAGCCGACTCTTTGAACTTTAGTTATGATTACGAGAAAGTTGAGACTATTTTTTACAATGTGATTTCCAATGCTTTTAAGTATACACCTAATAATGGAAAAATATCGATTCAGCTCAACTTTGTTGATGAACCATTCAATAGTCAAAAGGAGTACTCGTGCATTGAGATAAAAATAGCGGATACAGGTAAGGGCATTAAACCCGATTCTTTGGTACATATTTTCGAGATGTTTTATAAGGAGAAGGACAATAGCGGTGAAAATTTTAAAAGTTATGGGATCGGACTTGCCTTTACAAAAGAACTGATTGAACTGCATAATGGAGTTATTTCTGTTGAGAGCGAAGTTGGCAACGGAGCCTGTTTTACTGTTAAAATGCCTTGTGTTCAAATGAAATCTGATGTTCAGAAAAAAGAAAGTGAAACACCAAAAATAAACCTGTTGGAGAAGCTTCAGCCAAGCATTTCAGAAGAGCTATCGGACAATAAAGAAGAAAACCAAAATGCCACCAGTCTTCTGATTGTTGAGGATAATGAGGATATCCGAAGCTATCTTGCAGCAGAACTATCTTCGGGTTACACAGTTTATGAAGCGCCCGATGGGTTAGATGGTTACGACAAGGCGTGTGAATATTTACCCGATTTAATCATTAGCGACATTATGATGCCGGGTATGGATGGTATAGAACTGTGCAAAAAACTTAAATCGGATGTTAAGACAAGCCATATACCTGTCATACTGCTAACAGCACGGCAATCTGAGCAAAACGTTATTGAAGGTTATGAAACCGGGGCTGATGCATACGTTATAAAGCCATTCAGCACGGCTATTCTTAATAGCCAGATACAAAACCTAATAGAGACCAGGGCAAAGCTGAAAGAATTATTTGGCAAAGGAACTGTTTTAGATGTTAAAGCCATTACCAATAATGTGACTGATGAAGCCTTTGTTAATAAGGCAATAGAAGCGATACAAGAAAATATTGAGGATACTAATTTTAATAGTGAAACATTAGCTGAGAAGTTGAAGATGAGCAGAGCTCTGTTGTATAAAAAAATTAAAGCACTGACCGATATGACAGTCCATAACTTCATTACAACAGTGCGTATTAATAAAGCCGCCGAGCTATTGCTCTCAGGTGAATTTAATATTTCAGAGGTAGCTTATAAAGTTGGATATACCGACACCGGTAATTTTTCACGAAGCTTTACGAAACAGGTTGGGTGCCGACCCTCTAATTATATTGAGATGCATAAAAAGGACATAAGCTGATTTTGTTTTAAAGTACTTATCGGACGAAAAATGGTTATGAAGGTTGCCGTGGGTTTAAAAAACTTTAGAGTATGTCAAAAATCAGCAATGGATACATGTTGTGTTAATATCAGCACGTTATTGAATGAAAGCAATTTGTTCAATCCTGCAAAACTCTTCTATCTCATTAAGTTCGCAAGTTAATGCTATCGAACTGTTAATCGGCATCTTCATTTATCATTTGAAACGAAGAATTTCCCCAACACACTCAGATTCTTCACTCCGTTCAGAATGACAAATCAACATACAAATCCCGACTTTTTGCAAAAAAATAATTCGTAGTAATTCAATGATGACAAACTAATCCTATTGTGACAAATTAGATCATTGTGAAGATTTTTCTGTTTTAGTTACTCTGACCCTAAAGGATGAAAATGGGTTGATTTTTTACTTTGTCAATGTAAAACTTAAGCATTAATCGCAAAAATGAATGTCTAAGTTTGCTAAATACTGATAATAAGATTTAAAATCAACGGTAGAATTCTTCTGCTCTTCTGTTTTTTTTGCAATCATTCACACTTATAAAAACACCCATTTGTTAATTCTAAATCAATTTTATTTGAATTGATCTGCAAAAAATATCTCCTAAATCATAAAAACCTTACACTATATACGGTTTGACAAATACGTAGACGATATGACAAGATTGTAACTCCCTTGTATAGCTATATTTACATGTCTTTTTTTTGAGATGCGTTAATTAATTTAAATTGTTAAAATCATGAGAAAAACTACTCTTTTAATATTGGCATACATTGCCAGTATGTGGGTGAATTCTGTGTCTGCGCAGGATTTAACGAATGGATTGCAGTTGCAATACGATTTTGCAGCAGAAAACATTAGCGGGACAACTGTTAATGATGCTTCCGGAGTATCAAATATTACCGGTGAGATTATGGGAACAACTGTTACCGGAGAATATTTCGGAAAGAACGCCTTGTATTTACCTCAGGTACAGGATAACACAGCAGGAGTTAACATTGCGAACCTGAGTACGCTCATGGATAATCTAAACGGTGATTATACCATTTCGCTTGATGTGTATGCAGGAGAGAACTATGTGAGCAGGGGATGGCTGTTTGGCTACAGCGCCAACACCAACCAATACATGTGTTTACACACGAACAATCATCAGTTTGCCATTACAGAAAATTCGTGGAACAACGAACAGGTAGTAAGTTCTTATGGTGCCTATACAAAAAATGAATGGACCAAAGTTACCTTTGTGATGAGCGGATCAACCGGCTATTTATACCTGAACGGCGACGAAAAGTCCAGCAATACTGCCATAACACTTCATCCGTCAGACTTTACCGGAGCAACCGGGTTGCACGGGTATTTGGGTACAAATAACGTGTGGAACAATGGTGTTGCGCAGGATGTATATTTAGCTGATTTTCGTATTTATAATCGTGCATTAAGTCAAACAGAAGTTTATTATTTGAATGGTTACAATGACACTGAGATTACTGCTATAGAGGAGCTAAATGCAGCTAATACAGCTTTAACTTTTAGCGAGATTTTAAATAATAATGTAGAAGGTGAACTTATCTGGGACGACTTAAATTTAATGACTTCATTACCTGGCGTAGGTGCTGATAATGTAACTATCTCGTGGGAGTCATCAAGTTCAAACGTGATTGCAAATGATGGAAAAGTCACATTAATTAGTACACCGGAAGCTGTTACATTGACGGCCACATTCAGCCATCCGGGAGTAGCAAAAACAATCACCAAAAGTTTTACAGTGACTACAGAAGCTGCTGAACCACTACCTCAGTACATCTCTATTTTTACATTTGAAGATATTGCCTATCAGGACGGAAAGATAAATGTAACATCAACCAGTAATGGAACCAATCCCAAGTCATATACCGGAACATTGGAAGGTGGATCAAGCATTCGTACTATTGGAGAGTCAACCAGCTATAAAGTACTGGATTTGGGCGATCAGAACGGTTATTTTGACATGGGTGATTCGATTGGAAAAATGATTTATCAAGTGCCCGATTTTACCATGACCTGCTATTACATGGTAGAAAATGAAGCTACGAACATTGCTGCCAATGGAAACTGGTTATGGAATTTCTCAAACTCTGATAATGTCTATTACGAACGAAATGGTTATCTTTTTGCACGTCCTTATTCGAACGAATACTCTATAACTCAGGCAAGATGGGAAGCTGCACAATCGGTTAGCGGAAGTACATTCCCGGGAACTTTCCAGGGAGAATGGCATCATCTTGCATATTCACAAACAGGAAAAGTCGGTACCCTTTATGTGGACGGGTTACCTGTTGATACTGCTGATATTTCCCTATTACCAATCAATTTGAAAATTGAAGGTCGTGAAGGAACCCTGTTCAACTGGCTGGGACGTTCATGTTATGCAAATGATGCATACATGAAAAACACCCTGATCTATGATTTTACAATTTTAGGGTATGGTCTTTATGCATCTGATATTGAAGGATTGGATGTTTCAACAACTCTTGAAAACTTGAATGCTGCATATGCCGAGAACCCTAAAGTAAACAATGATGATCTCATAAATGCCTATAATGAATTGTCAATTGACAATACGTGGATCAATAGCACAATCACCAGTGATCTTACTTTCCCTACACTTGATGCCTATCCTACCATTGTTTTGACATGGAACACTTCGAATGAAGCTTTGGTTAACTCAGATGGCGTTGTTACTCGCCCAAAATATTACGATTATCAACTTGACAGTATCACTGCCACATTGTTTTCAACAGAAACAGGAGAAACCATGACTAAATCATTTGTGCTTGATGCAACTGTGCCAATGGTAGATGGTACCGCATTGACAGATGGTAAACTGGTACATTTTGATTTTAGCATGGAAAACGTGAGTGGTCGAACAGTTATCGATGTTGCTCAGGCCGGATTTAAAGGAGAACTTAAAAACGAGGCATATATACGCACTATCGGGGAAGGTGACAATACCTTTGATGTATTGTCGTTAGCCGACAGTATTGGTTATTTTGACATGGGTGAAGAAGTCGGTCAGGTTATGTATCATCTGGACAGTGTATATACGATTGCAGCTTATTACCGTATTGATGAGAATTATGAAGGATTAAGTACTGCGGGTAACTTCTTGTGGACATTCTCCAATAATGAGAATGCGCGTGTAGCGAATGATGGATACTTATTCCATTCATTGGTTGATCAACGATATCAAATTTCCAGTGGAACAGAAGGCGCCGAGTATTATCTGTTAGATACAGCAGTTATTGCGTCTAAAGGTATATGGCAATTTGTGGCCATAACAGGTAACACAGATTCTACTTCTACTTATTATTTAATAAGTTCTGATGGTAGTAGTAAAGTAAAATCTGGGGTAATACCCAATTCAATTCAATATTACCTTCAAAAAGGGAATAAACTAGGAACCCCATACAATTGGATTGGTCGCTCAAACTGGAGTAATGATAATTATTTAAGAAATACATTGGTTTACGATTTCAGAATTTACAACAAGGAATTATCTGAAACTGATTTTGCAAGTCAGGACTACGATGTGGCTTTAACGTTACAACAACTGGAAGCAGCTTATGCAGCCAACCAGGGTAGTGATTTAAACACAGCGGTGAACAGCTCGAAAGTCAATTCCTATCACGTTTATGCCTCAGGTAAAACCATCCGGATTTCAGGTATTCAAGGAAGGGAAACCATTTCAGTTTATGATATTACAGGACGCAAGCATCAAGTGACCGACCTGAATTCTATTACTGTAAATTCAGGTATTTACATTGTGTTGATTAATGAATTTGCAACCAAGGTAATTGTAAGGTAAATCTTAAAAAGGAGTTTGTTTTTGTAGCACAACAAATCTCTAAGAAAATAGAACAACAGCAACGTCAAGTTTGCTGTTGTTCTAAAATTGCTTAAAACCTGTAAGCTATTAAATTCAATTGCGTAATCCTGTCAATTTATTTACTGCCAAGTGCAGAACAAGAATAGAGTGGATTGAATGATTAAAATTTCAACACGAGTTGCTTTGTTAATCAATAACAAGACAATTTTCAGAAATATCAAGCCTTTATTTTTATAAAAGCTGTTAGAACAACAGAAACCATACATAATGAAAGTATTATCAATAAAGAAATGGCTATTTATATTATTTGTTGCAGGTATTGTAGCCGGTTTTACTTCGTGCAAAGAAGATGAGATGGCAACAGAAAGTATGTATACTTTCCTAGGGGAAACAGTAGGACAATATGTTAGTGAAGATGAAAGCCTTTCTGACTTTGCAACTATATTGAGAAGAGGAAATGCAATGGGACTTTTAAAGACGTATGGGACCTACACCTGTTTTGCCCCGACAAATGATGCTTTGCAAGCCTACTACACTAAGAAAGGAAAAAAATCGCTCGATGATTTTACCGATGAAGAATTACAGACCATCGCATACGATCACATCATTAACGGGTACCTGATTACCCGGTCCCTGATGAAAGAAGGCCGGTTAGGTCAGTTGACCATGAGCGACCGATATGTTTCTGTTTCTTACCTGGATAACGCTATATACCTGAATGATGATTCCAAACTTCTTGGCACGGTCGAAAGCAATTTAAACGAAGGACCAATCCACAATGGAACAATTCATATTATATCGCAGGTATTGGATCCCAGCCGATTTGGCGTTGTAGAAGCGATTTCTCAAGACGAGCGGTTTTCGCTTTTTTATGAAGCATTGGTTACAACAAACCTAAGCGATTCTTTAATGAGAGATATCGATCGGGAATATGATCCTTATTTGTATACCGATTTGATAGTGACACCGCAGGAAAGTAATCCGAGTTGGAGTTACGATGACATCCCCTGGACAAGGAAGTATGGTTATACCGTTTTTATGGAAAGCAATAAAACATTTTCAAAACATGGTATAGAAACGTTAGAAGACCTGAAGAAATATGCAGCAGGAGTATATGACGAAATGTATCCTGAAGATAAAGACATTACAGATGTTACAGACCGTCGTAATAGCTTGAATCGTTTTGTGGCTTATCACCTGATAAACAAAGAGCTTAGTGTGAATAAGCTTATTGACGCCTACGACAACGGGAATGTACTTAAGACAGTCGATATGTACGAATGGATTGAAACCATGTGCCCAAACACACTTATCGAGATAAAGAAAGACAGGCAAGCCGGAAAAACCAATATAATAAACTACATCACACTTACAGGGCAATATTTGGAATTAGGAGCAAGTACCGACAACGATGCGTTAAACGGGGTATATCATGAAATTAATGATATGCTGGTATATGATAAGTATGTGTTCGATGAGCATTCAACTAAGCGTTTACGATTTGATTTTGCTTGTTTCTTCCCGGAAATTACAAATAATAATTTACGTGGCAGAAGTACTGTGAAGCCATTCCCCCTGTTTAAATTTCCCCGTGGTTATCTGGACAACTTAGAAGCCTCGGAACAAACAACAATGGGGTATATATCAAACAATGAACGATTGATG
Source organism: Marinilabiliaceae bacterium (assembly GCA_016933045.1). Classification (GTDB taxonomy): domain Bacteria; phylum Bacteroidota; class Bacteroidia; order Bacteroidales; family Marinilabiliaceae; genus JAFGBR01. Next base: position 150,673 of record JAFGBR010000020.1, read on the forward strand.
GATTACCAGGGAGATGAGTTGTTTATAAGTGTGTCTGCAGGAAGTTTCTACGATTTTTCTATCCGCACGTATCCGGTTCCTCCGGGAACTTACGAAGTACGCATAGGTTATTTGGCCACACCATGGAGAGGCGTATGTCAGTATTACTTTGATGGTGTGCCGAGGGGAGTACCAGTAAACCTGAATAATTCGGGGACACATGTGAGTATAGGATGGGAACTTCCAGGTTCCAATCCAAGTGATCCTTTTGGTTATGAGAATGATAAAATGATGCGCAACCAAGGGTACATGAAAGGACTGGCTTCTATACTTCAACCATTAGGGAATGCAAATCTTACAGGCAGGACAGACCCCGGAAACCTGCGTAAAATATTAGGAACCTTTACTTTCGACAAAGCCGAACCTCATACGATTGCATTAAAAGGACTGAGCAGTGGTGAAATGGAGATAGATTACATCGAGTTTATTCCGGTAAGCGCAATTGAATTTGAAGGCATTTATTAATCATTAGATGCTTTGATAATTCAACAATTGAACCAGCAAATAAATGAATATGGAAAACAGATATAAAAACAGATGGTCTCATTCAGTTAAGGTGCTTTTAGTCTTGCTTATGGCCATTACTGTAATTACTTCATGTATGGATGATGACTACATCTATGATGACAAGGAACCAGATTTTCTAAAAGGAAGCATCTATCAATATCTTAAAGAATCGGGAGATTTTACCAACTACATCAGGCTTATAGACGATCTGAACCGCAAGGAATACCTGAATCTCACGGGAAGCATAACCCTTTTTGTGGCCAACGACAGTGCATTCAACGAGTTTTACAAAAAAAATGTATGGAATGTAAGCCGATATGAACAGTTGACACAGCGGCAAAAGAAATTGATCTTCAATTTTTCGATGATAAAAAATGCGTATACGTTGGAAAAACTCTCTAATTATTACGATGGTAATTACCACGAGGGGCTTGCCATGCGGCGCTATACCGCTTTATCAGCCATTGACAGTGTCGAGTTTGGTAAAGAGTTACCGGCAGGAAGCTATTGGGATGCATACAGAAACAAAGGATTGTATTTGATGAAAGACAATACAGATATCCCATTTGTGTTTTTCTCGCCCCAGTTTATGACACTATCAGGTATGACAGATGAGGATTTTTCGTTTTTAAGTGGCGGTAAAGAACGTGTGAAGGATGACTTTTTCGTGTTCAATAAAAAAGTTATAAAGAGAGATATTATATGTAAAAACGGGTATGTTAATGTATTGGAAAGTGTGCTAACTCCACCTGTCAACATGGCCGAATATATTAATTCGAATCCAAGAACAACGATTTTTTCAACATTACTTGAGCGGTTTAGTGCACCTTATTACGATGGTTCAACAACCGCATTATACAAAGAGCTTAATCCCGACTTTACAGATTCCATTTTTAACAAGGTTTATTTTGCTGACAATGGAGGTACTTCAGTTGATCCCAACGGTAAAGCGATAACTGTACGACTGGCTTATAATCCGGGATGGAATGCTTATCGAACAACCGTAAACTCATCTGTTTATTCTGATATGGCTGCTATGTTTGTTCCATCGGATGAAGCCATGAACGATTATATCAATAATGATCCGACCGGGTCATTGCTCAAAGAGCGGTATGGCTCATGGGAGCTTCTGCCCAATGATGTTGTGGTTTCATTCCTCACACGACACATGCAAACATCGCTATTGAAGTCAGTACCAAGTGTTTTTTCGAAAATGGTGGACAATCAAAACTATACGCTGCCGGTAAAGAAAGAGGATATACTGACAGATTATAATTACACAGCTGTTAATGGTGAAGTGTACTTAACCAATAAAGTATATACCCCGGTTGATTATATATCGGTGTACGCACCAGTATTGTTAACGACCGGCACCAAGGTAATCAACTGGGCAATAACGCGTACAGAGGCGGCTTATGACAGAACATTGTTTGCGTTTTATAAGCTGTATCTGAACTCCATGGCCGCTAAATATGCTCTTTTTGTGCCTACCGATGAATATCTGACTAAATATATCGACCCGGTGGCATACGGTCAAACAGGTGTTAATGGAGCACTTAAGTACTGGTATAACGAAAAAAGCTCAACAGTTAACGCTACCATATATACCTATTCTGATGGAATAGTAGGCGACTCTGTTGGTGTGATTACGGATGCCGATTTTTTACAGAACCGCTTGTGGAAGCTATTAGATAGCCATATCGTTGTTGGAGATGTTACCGGAGACGGTTATTACGTTACCAAAGCCAACGACATTATAAAGATGTCAAACAGTATGCAGAGCGTACAAGGAGGTTTTGATATTGAAAAAGGAACAGAAGCTCAGGTAATCCGCACTTTCCCGCAAGAAAATGGGACAACATTCACTATTAACAGTCCGATAAACCCGGCATTACAGTCGGTTTATTCAGCTATGGGTGATATTTCAAAAACGGAATTCTCAGATTTCTTCGAATTGTTAGAAGGTGTGCCATCAGATTACGGCACCGAACTACCACAAATATTCACGTCCCGGGGACTTGATTATTGTGTGAGTTTCTTTAATTCATACAACTATACGATTTATGTGCCAACAAATGAAGCAATACAAAGGGCTTTAAGTAATGGGGTCATTAAAACATGGGCACAAATCAACCTTTTTACAGGCGATGCAAAGAAGGCCGAGACACAAAAGATGCTTCGGTTCCTACGCTATCATTTCCAGGATCGGTCAGTTTTTGTCGGACAAACAAAGGTAGGAACTTACGAAACGGCAACCTTAAAGCTGCAATCCGATAATTTTCCGTCGTATTTCAATACACCGGTCAATAAAAGTTACAAGCTTGGTGTTGAAGAAGACGGAGGCTCAATAAAACTGATAACTGAGTCTGGAAAAACAGCAAGGGTGATACTGAAAGACGGCTATTATAATCTGATCGCAAAAGATTATGTGTTCAACTCGCCAACTTCTACCTCTACCGATTTTAAAAATGTTGATGGAACTGGAGCGACTACTGCAACAGCATTTAACAAGTCCAGAATTACTGCATCTTCATCGGCTGTCATTCATTTGATAGATGATGTGTTAACGTTTGATGAATAAATAAAGGGAGATGCGCACTAATATTAATTATAAGAATATGAAACAATCATTGTTTGATAAATCATTTATAAACCACTCGACCTACAGGTGTGAAAAAAATATTTATAAACAGATGAAGTTCGTTGTGGTCATCATCTGTTCACTGATACTTAGTACTTTCTCGTTTAGTATGGCAGCACAGTCGAGCGGAACAATCATACAGGGAACAGTTACCTCGGCCAGCGATAAAACGACATTGATAGGGGCGAATGTGATCGAGGTGAATGCTGAAAATCGTGTAATCACAGGTACAGTAACCGATCTGAACGGGAACTATGTTATCCGGTTAAACAACACAGAAAACAGTCTCGTATTTTCGTATATCGGCTATGAGAATGTTGTTGTTAAGGTGGGCAACCGACGTGAGATTGACGTTGCAATGGTAGAAAATAACATACTTGATGAAACAACTGTAATTGCCACAAAAAAGAGCGAACAGGGAGGTTTTGTTATTGCTACTCGAGAAATAGGTACAGCTATGCAAACGATAAGTACCGAAAAGTTTGAAGGGATACAGGCCACATCTGTTGATGATCTGTTGCAAGGACGGATAGCAGGACTGGATATTGTTGCCAATTCAGCCGATCCGGGTAGTGCAACTTCTATGCGTATCCGCGGGGTTACATCCATAAACGGCGAAAGCGAACCTTTGATTGTACTTAACGGGATTCCGTATTCGATGGATGTAGATCCGAATTTCGACTATGCAAATTCCAATAGCGAACAATATGCAAATATGTTGAGTATCAATCCCGATGATATTGCTGAAATTACTGTTTTAAAAGATGCAGCAGCAACCGCCATCTGGGGGTCGAAAGGAGCCAACGGTGTTATTGAAATCACAACAAAAAGAGGTGTAACAGGGCCAATAAAAGTTGAATATACCTACCGTTATACCAATACCCGACAGCCCAGAGGACGAAATTTGTTAACCGGCGATGATTATACCATGTATATCAAAGAAGCTTACCTGAATCCCAGAAACGATGACAATGCGAATGATGTGGCTGAAATCAATTACGATCCTAATTTTCCGGAATATGAGAATTTTAACAATAATACCGATTGGGTAAAAGAGGTTACACAGACAGGAAACATACATGATCATTACTTGACAATATCCGGTGGTGGTGAGCGGGCCACCTATCGCTTTGCAGGAGGCTATTTAGGGCAGGATGGGACAATAATTGGACAGGAGTTTTCACGTATCTCATCCCGTTTAAGCCTCGATTACAAAATTTCGGATAGAATCAGGGTAAATACAGAAATATCATTCACACAGTCGGATAATAAACGTAATTATGAAAATCTATTGGCTATAGCATACGCCAAGATGCCAAACGTGAGTGTATACAGGCAGGATAGTGAGGGGAATAATACCAACGATTATTATAATATATCAAGTGATTCGGAGCTGAATAGCGATCAAAAGAACCTTAAAAATCCGGTGGCTCTTGCCTACCTTGCCACGAACAGCGTGCGTTCTACACGTATTATACCCAGGATAAATTTGATTTATGATTTATTGAGTCGCGATAAAAGCACATTGCGTTTGAATGTGGGAGCTTCGTTTGATACAAACAATGATAAAACAGTGACATTTCTACCCGCATCCACATCCAATCTTGTATGGAATGATGCCGGGGTAAACAGCGCTTTTGATGCTTCGTCGGGAAGCCTGAATATTTTTATGGATAACAACTTGTTGTTTGTGCCAAAATTTACGAATACCAGTCACGCCTTGACACTTTACGGATCGATGCAGTTGACAAGTGGCAACAGTTCGAGCCAAAGTATTACAACCTATGGACTGCCCTCGGGTGAGTTGATAGATGCTTCAAACTTTGGTTATCTGGAAGGAATAGGAAATGGACGTTCTACATGGAATGGATTTGCTTATATGTTCAGAGGTCATTATGCATTTAAAGGAAAATATATTGCTACAGCAACAGTTCGAAGGGACGGGAGTAGCCGTTTTGGTAAAGGCAATCGATGGGGAACTTTCCCCGGAGTCTCATTAAAATGGATTGTTTCAGACGAACCATTCATGTATCCGTTAAAGAACTGGTTGAACTTTTTAGCACTTCGTCCTTCATGGGGAAAAAGTGGTAACCAGCCAAAATACGACTATTTACATTTTAGTCGTTATTCGCAATACGGAAGTTATGGCGGCATAACTGCATTAAAGCCAAATTCCTTAAGGTTGGACGATTTGAGATGGGAAGTGGCAACACAGTATAATTATGGAATGGAGATAGGTCTGTTCAACGATAAAATACGGATGGATTTCAACTATTACACGAAGCGCATCAAGGATATGTTATTTAGTAATGTTGCAATAACAGGCACCTCAGGTTTTGGTTCAGTGCCCTACATCAATGGAGGAATCATGGACAATGAGGGCTGGGAAGTAGTACTGAACCTTAATAAAATTGTGAAGGTTAAAGATTTCAATCTTGATTTTACCCTGAACCTGGCCAATAATAAAAATACTATTATAGAGTTGGATCAAACCCTGCTTGACGGGTACAATTCAGATTTTGACTATGCCAATGGCTCATACCTGACCCGAATACAGGAAGGCAACTCCTTTGGTTCTATTTATGGCTTCAGGTTTAAAGGCACCTATAAATATGATGACTATGAGACAGCATTAAATACTGAAGGAACCGTTGTTGGAGCCAATGGCAAACCACTTGCTCCGGTAGCTATTGATGAGTATGGAAACGTGGTGCTGGATGAAAAAGGAGATCCTAAAAAGTTGTTTTTCTCCTATAACAATACGTCACGACGATACCTTTTCAGAGGCGGGGATGCTGTCTATGAAGATATTAATCACGATGGTTCAATTGACGAACTGGATATCGTTTACCTGGGAAATGCCAATCCGAAGTTAAACGGAGGTTTCGGACCTACATTCCGTTATAAAAATTTCTCATGCCGTATGTTTTTCAACTTCAGGTATGGAAATAAGATCATTAATAATGCCCGTATGTACTCTGAGAATATGTACGGTAATGACAATCAGAGTATCGCAGTTAACTGGCGTTGGAGAAGAGATGGTGATGATACCGACATGCCACGGGCATTGTACGGTTATGGCTACAACTGGTTGGGAAGCGACCGATATGTAGAAGACGGTTCTTTCATTCGTTTCAAATACCTGACGTTTAACTATTCCATGCCTAAGCAAATACTTAAGAAATATGGACTGAACAGGTTATCAGTTTATCTGACCATTAACAATTTATATACCTGGACAAAATACAGCGGGGTAGACCCTGAAGTGGGTTATGGTTCACTGGCTAACAAAGGGCTAAGCATTGATGGCAGCAATACCCCAAGAACTAAAGATTTTACCTTGGGAATAACAGTTGGATTATAAGTAAATGATTTGAAAATGAAAAGTATCTATAAAATTATAGCATTATCCTTATTACTTGTTTTCACTGGTTGTGAAGACTGGCTGGATAAGAGACCTGAAAATGATATTATTCTTGAAGATTTCTGGAAATCAGAATCAGATGTTGAATCGGTACTTGCCACCTGTTACAGGGGATTGACAGAGAGAGCATGTATTGAGCGCATGATGGTGTGGGGTGAATTACGATCTGATAACATCGTGAATGGCAAAGGGTTTGCGTCTGGTATATACGACATGTACCGGATATTACAGGGAGAGATTACACCAAATAATGCCTACAATTCATGGAACTCTTTCTACGCGGTTATCAACTATTGTAACACTCTTTTGTATTATGCCCCGGAAGTAACAGCACTGGATGATAACTTTACACAAAAAGACCTTCAGTTGATTCAAGGAGAAGCAATTACCCTACGTGCACTTGCTTATTTTTATCTTGTCCGCACCTTCAGAGACATTCCGTGGATTACCGATCCAAGCATTTCAGACGTGCAGGACTATAACGTTTCTCAAAGCCCGGAAGGAGAAGTCCTGGACAACATTATAAACGATCTGGAATATGTGAAAGCCAACGGGTATGTACGTGAGAGTTTTGGGAAGACTGTATTCGATAAAGGGCGTATAACAAAAAGCGCCGTCAATGCATTGCTTGCAGATGTTTATTTATGGAAAGGTGATTTTGAAAAAAGCATTGATGCATGTAATGCTGTTCTTGCTGATCCTAACATAAGTCTGATAACAGATCCTGAACAGATGTTCGGACAGATCTTTTATCGGACTAACTCCTCAGAAAGCATTTTTGAATTGCAGTTCGAAGATGACGATATGGAGAATACCGCAGTAAACGATTTGTATGGAAATAACGGGATTAAACTCGGCTACTTTGCCTTCCCTACTCCTTTAGCTTATGATAATACAGGAACAGAGGTGTTTACGGGGGCAAACAGTCCGTTTAACTACAAATTACCGGATGCAACTTTTGAGTCGTCCAACGATGTACGTTCTGAATATTTTATTAATCCCACGGCAACGAGTGGTGTTTATGCCATTTTTAAATATGCCGGAATGAGTGTTAATAAGATTAACTCAAAACGCACATACTATTACAGATCAAACACATCAAATTGGATAATATATCGCCTGTCTGATATCATATTGATGAAAGCTGAGGCATTGGTTCAATTACAGACAGGCTCAGAGCAGGAAAACCTGCAAGAAGCAGTCAGGTTAGTCAATCAGACTTATCTACGGTCGAACCCTGAGGCTGATTCACTTCGCGTCACAGCATTAAATTACTCTTCGAAGCAGGCGATTGAAGAATTGGTGTTAAGAGAACGTCAGCGTGAATTGCTATTTGAAGGCAAGCGCTGGCATGACCTGGTACGCATGGTGCGACGAGACGAGTCAAAACTTACGACTTTAAATTTATTGGTCAATGCAAAGATGGAGAGTTCAACAGCTCCGTTGGGCGCTGTTGTGTTAGATGCCATGTATATGCCTATAGCTCAAAGCGAAATCGATGCCAACGAAAATCTGAACCAAAACGAATATTATGAAACAGTAAGCTCAGTAGAGAGATAGCAACTGTTTCAAGCCGGATGTAAAGTTTCTTTAAAACAAACAATATGGAAATAAATAAGATAAGAAAACTCGTTACAATATTGGTCGCATCACTAATACTTGCCATGACCGGAATTTCGTGCAGCAACGAGTTCGATGAGCATTATGCCGGAGATTATACCGAGAGAAGCGAACTGAATTTGATCGATTACATGAAGACGAGAGAAGAGCTGAGTACCTTCGTGAAAATGCTGCAAATAACCGGTTATGAAGATACTTTAAAACGATCACAATCATTTACAGTATTTGCCCCTACCAACGAAGCCCTAAGTGGTGTTGATATGGAAGATACAGAGAATTTGAAACTACTGGTTGGTAACCACCTTACCAGTTATACACAAACAACCCCTGGAGAAATACATGGTTTTAATGGTAAATACTTAAAACTGTACCGGGTCGGAGCAAAATATTATTATAGTAACTTACGCCATGACATAGAAATAACCGAACCTAACCTACTTACAAAAAATGGGATTGTTCACATAACTGATCAATATCTGCCATACATACCAAACATCTGGGAGTACATCCAACAAGCCAGTGGTTTGGATTCTTTGAGATCATATATTAATTCATTAACAACAGTCTATTTCGACAAGGAGTCAAGTTATGATGATAATGGTATTTTTGTTGATTCAGTGTTTGTTCAAAGCAACAGGGTGCTAAATTCGTTAGGCCTTATAAATAGTGAAAAAAATATCTACACTGCAATTTTGCCAACCAACGAAGCATGGAATACAACTTACGATAAGATATTCCCTTTTTTCAAGTCGACAGACAAAGTTGTTGATGGCATTATGCAAAATGGTATATCCCGACAAATTACCAAAACAAAATGGGCCATTATTCAGGATTTCCTGTTTAATGGATATGTGGAGTCTCCAACAAATAAGGACTCGCTTATATCGACCAGTGGTAATGTTTATCATTCGCCCGATTATTTGTTTGCAGCAACTGAGCAGCAAAGCCTGAGCAACGGGTATGGTTATATTGCCGATGCGATGAATAATAAGCTGGAAGATTCATGGGTCAGGACAATATCGGTTGAAGCTGAAAACAACAGTTACTCCCTGAGAACAAAATCGGATAATTACAATCTGAATACTTATGGCACTTTAGGAACAACTTTTCAGGCATCAAACAATTACTACGTACGCTTTGAAAATTTACCGGCAAGTGACTATTCTTATGCATGGGCAAGGTTCCCAATACCTAATACACTGGCAAATGTGAAGTATAATATCTATTGTGTTTTTGTTCCAATAACAGCAATAGATACAGCGGATACCAGACCATATAAACTGAAATTCTATTTGTCGTATGTCGATTCGCTCGGAAAAAAAATAATCGACAAGGCTATTACAGTGCCTAATAACGTGACAAATGGAGGAGAAATAACAAAACTATTGATAGCCGAAAACTATGAATTCTCTTATGCCGATTTAATTGAGTATAGTAATACTTCAATAAATTATAAAGATAACATCAACGTTTTTTTAAAGGTGGAGAATGCAGCGACTATTAAAGAGGAACGACGTGGTACTTATTCAAGAAATGTTGCCATTGATCGGATAATTTTGGAACCAGTCATGCAGTAATGTCAGAGATAAATTCTCCTCATACTGAAAAATAAAAAAAGTAGATTATGAAGAATAGTTTCTATACCATAAAATATGTGATTATTATCATCGTATTGTCATTTACCCAATGGGCAAATTCGCAAACCGATAGTGTAACATATACAGTTAAAGGATTGGTGCGGGATGCGCATACAAAAGAACCAATACCAGCAGCAGTCATCTCTGTTCCCAATATAAAAGAAACAGCAATAGGCGACTTCGATGGCGTTTTTGAAATAACATTGCCTTCGGGAGATGAAGTGTTGCATGTCGAAGCTTTTGATTATGGAAAAATGGAGATTCCGGTTCAAGGCAGAAATTATATTGAAATAGACCTTTATAGCCAGGAGTTTCCAAATTATTTTAAGAAAGTACTTACACCAACAGGATCGATCAATAATTCTGCTTTACCGATGTCAATAAGCAGTCAGAACGATATTATCACAATAACTGATGTAACAGTAGATGGGGTTATACAGGCAGCATTGAGCGGAGATGTAAAAACGGTATCGCGAACAGGATTGTCGGCCGTTGGCAATACTATGTTTATCAGGGGGTATAACTCTTTGAATGTAAATGCACAGCCACTTATAGTAGTTGATGGGATCGTGAGGAATGATTTTGATGTTAACTCTATTCATAAGGGGCTCTTTTATAACTCACTTGCCGACATTGATGTAAACGATATTGAAAATGTATCGGTACTAAAGGATGGAACATCCATATATGGGTCAAAAGCAGCGAATGGAGTCATCCTTATTACTACTAAACGAGGAAAATCGCAGGCTACTAAAATTGGGGTGAATATGTTTTATGGAATGAGTGAAACGCCATCAATAACACCAATGATGAATGGAGATGAGTACCGGATTTTTGCCAGCGAGATGATGAAAACTTCTCCTGTCGCCTCTGCATTTTTGGGGAATCCTGCAGACAGTAGAAACAATGCTTATTATAATAATACAGACTGGAGTGATGAAGTATATCAAACCGGTAGCACAAGCAATTTACTTGTTAATGTAGATGGAGGTGATGATCGTGCACAGTACTATTTTTCCATGGGGTATACCAAATCAGACGAATTAGTCAAAACCACTGATTTGCAGCGTTTAAATGCCAGGTTTAACGTGGATGCGAAACTAACTAACCGTATAGACATGGGAATCAATATGGCTTATTCCAGAATTGAACGAACACTGGTTGATGATGGGATTGATTATTATTCATCACCAACATGGCAGGCACAAATAAAATCGCCATTCTTGAGTCCTTACGAATTTAACGATGCAGGAGAGGAAACAAAGCGTTATGCTTCAGTTGACCTGTTCGGAATTGGGAATCCATCAGGAATACTGGATAATTCGCAAAATAAGCACAAGAAGTATCAGTATAACCTGGGTGTAAAACCCGTAATCCAGCTGTTGCCCGGATTATCTCTTAGTACACAGTTTGATTACAGCCAGTACAATATCGATGAAGCTTATTTTCTGCCTATAGATTATTCGCCTGAAAGGTATATTGAGAATAAAGGCATTTCAAAGAACAGGTTACAAAGTCAGGTGGTAAGCAACAAAACTGTTTATGATGATACGAGGTTAACCTTTGAAAAAACAATGAATACACATAGTGTAAAAGCATTGGCAGGCTTTAGGTATCAGGTCAACAATAGCGAAATGGACTATATCGAAGAGCATAATTCGGGATCAAATACCAATACCATGATTACCGGAAATTATGATTTCAAAAACGCTTATGGTATAAACAACCAAACCAGGTCCATTTCAAGTTATGCAAATGTCAATTACGATTATAACCAAAAGTATTTTTTAACAGCCACGATGGCTCTTGATGCATCATCACGGTTCGGAAAAGAAACGGATGACGGAGTTTCAGTGTTCGGTGTTACGTGGGGTGCTTTCCCTTCTGCAAACGCTGCTTGGTTGTTAACTTCTGAAAAGTTTATGCATCATCTTCCATTTATCAGTTTCGGTAAAATTAGGGCAGGATACGGATTAACGGGTAATGATGCAATACCCGATTATGAATCGGCAGCATATCTTACTTCTGTTCGTTTTACTGACAGGGCTAACGGATTAGTCCTCTCTCATTATGAAAATGAAAAGATACAATGGGAAGTAACCAGGCGGATGAATGCCGGAGTTGATCTGGGCTTGTTCAAAAATCGGATTTCATTGATTTTTGATATCTACTCCAGTCAAACCGATCACTTATTGATTCAGCAAAATCTGCCTGAAACTTTGGGTACTGGCTTGTACTGGACCAATGGAGGATCATTGGAAAATAAAGGTTACGAGGTTTCAGCCGATTTTAAAGTACTTAACCTGAATAATGTTAAATGGAACCTCGCATTTAGCGTTGGGCATTACAAGAACAAAATAAAATCGTTGGTAAACAATGAAGGTTATTTTATTACTGATGTTTACGAAGGGCAGGTAATCACTCAAACCGGTAGTGCGGCCGGATTGTTTTATGGTTACAAAACCAATGGCGTTTTAGCTACCGAAGCAGAAGCCGCCGAAGCTAATCTTAAGCAATCTGCGGGGTTGAGTGGTAGCTACAACTATTTTGAAGCAGGTGATATTCGTTTCGAAGAAGTTTTAAAAGATGGCATCATAGACGAAAACGATAAGCAGGTAATAGGTGATCCTAATCCTGACATTTACGGTAATATAAACACAACAATTGCCTACAAACGATTAAAGCTGGATGCATTGTTTACTTATTCATTGGGTAATGATGTGTATAACTATTACCGCAGGGTGTTGGAAACCGGCAGTGATTTCAGCAATCAATCAAAAGCAATGCTCAATCGATGGGTTGCAGAAGGACAACAGACCACTCAGCCCAGATCTGTTTATGGTGATCCAATGTGTAATTCACGGTTCTCTGACCGTTGGATTGAAGATGGTTCGTATCTGAAAATAAAGAATGTCACATTATCCTACGAAATTCCCATAAAGAATAATTACATACGCGGATTAAATGTATGGGCTACCGTCAGCAACCTGGTCACTTTTACCAACTATTTGGGACACGATCCTGAATTTTCAGCCGGCAACTCAGTACTGACACAAGGTGTGGATGCCGGATTTATGCCACTAACCAGAAGTTATTATTTAGGAGTCAGAATTGATTTGTAATACAATTTGTTGAATGACATTAAATTAAGAAACATGAAAAGGATAATCAAAATATTTTTCTTATTGCTTTTACCCTCAAGTTGCTTTCTTTCATCATGTGAAGATATGTTGGAAGTCGACTCAAAAAGCGTTCTTTTTGTTGATGACAATAAAATGAATGCAGATAGCCTCTACTCTATGTTTGGCATTCTAAGTCAACTACAGAATTTAGCCGATAGTTATGTCATATTGGGTGAATTGCGCGGAGATTTATTAAAGCCAGCTACAGGGGTAAATAAGTACCTTGACGAGATTTATTATTTCGGAGATTACTCTGATGATAATCCCTATACGACAAATCAGGCTGACTATTACGCAGTAATTAATAATTGCAACTATGTGATAGAGAATGTAGATACAACGAATCAGAATGGCGGAGTTGAAGATATGTATAAAGTCCTTGCAGCTGCAAAAGGTATCAAAGCATGGACTTATATGCAACTGGTTCTGAATTTTGGAGAGGTATATTATTTTGACAAGCCAGTTTTGAGCATTGGAGAGGCGAATAAGGAAAAGAAAGCAATTGGAAAAGAAGAACTGTTTCCAATTCTCATCGAAGAGTTATTGCCATTTAAAAAGATAGAGCCCATATATCCGGGCAGTTTTGGCGGTTTTTGCAGAACCGAGCTATTGACGTTCTCTATCCCTTTTTTACTTGGCGATTTGTATTTGTGGACTGATAATTATTTGGCAGCAGCAAACGAATATCGCGATTTGATGTATGGTAATAATTATATTGTATCTGCCAATTTCAGAAGTACCAGAGAGGCAGTTGGAACAGGCTCAACAATGGAGTTCTCAGGTGTTTTATCAACACGCTGGAGCAATATCTTTGATGGCAAGAGTTCGGCAGAGATGATAACGCTACTGGCTGTCAGTAATGAATTTGAATACAACACGTCTATCGACAGTATGTTCTTAAGTGCCAACACGGCAACATACGAATTAACACAAACTCTCTTGCCAACCAATTTGGCAATTGAAAAATTTGATTCTGCATTCTATTTTCATGCTTATTATACCAATGGGTCTTTAACTACGCACGGCGATTTAAGAAAATACGGTACGTTCTATTCTTATAATTCAACTATAACCGATGAATTAACAGAGAACCACTTTGTTTATAAATATTACAGCATGAATTATAACAATGGAGCTACTCAAGCGAATGTGATTGTACCGTACCGGATTGGATTGTTGTACCTGCATTATGCCGAAGCTATTAATCGCCTTGGAAAACCCAATTTAGCAATGGCTGTATTAAAAAATGGGTTGAAGAAAACGACTCTGGCAAACCGAACCATTATACCCGCCAACGAAATAGAAGACCCTTTGCCAAACTATATGGATTTTAAGGATTCTCGTTTTGACAATAACATAGGCATAAGGGCACGCGGATTGGGACATTTGGAGAGTGACACCACATTTTATATAATAAATCCTCAACCAACATCAATGGATTCTGTGCTTTTTGTTGAGAACCTGATTCAGGAGGAACTGGCCTTGGAAACAGCCTATGAGGGAAATCGCTTTCAGGATTTGGTACGTCTGGCTATTCGAAGAAATGACAATTCATACCTGGCTAATATTGTCGCTTCTAAGTTTGAAGACCAAGGAACAAAAGTTGCAATAAGACAAAAATTGATGGACAGAAGTAACTGGTATGTAAAGTAATCCACGACCTGAATGGGAAATATGACAGATGCCATACAAATAAGCACCAGACATGCAGAATTAAATAAAGGATCACAAAGAGATGATTCGGATAAATCTTGTAAAAGAAGTTTAACGGTCAATGGTCCTGACCTGCAAATTATCTATATAACAACGGGCTGTGGTATTCTCGAATCTGATGATGTTTATCTTGATGTTCAGGCAGGATCTTTGGTCTTGTTCTTTTCAAACCAGAATTTCAGGTTCAAAGCCATTAATAATGCAGGATGGACAGCGTTAAACCTACAATGTCATATTGATCTTGTGAATTATTTGCTTGATAATCATCTGTTGAAACCATACCCTCGAATCATACAGTGTGGAACACATGAAATTATTAAATATCAATTTTCGAAAGTCATCTTTATTTCTCAAAACAAAGAATCAAATAAAGACAATCATTTAAGAAGTGAGGTAATTGAGCTTATTAATAAGTCTTTAGAGTTGTCTGATGCTGAACTGTTTGCAAAAACCTCAAGAGATAAGCATGTAGAATTTATCTGTCATTACATTGAGGAGAACTATCATCAAAAGATTGATTTTATCAATCTGGCATCACAATGCTCTATAAGCTATAGTTATTTTGGGAAGATTTTTAAAAAATACAAAGGGATTAGTCCGGCACAGTATTTAGTGCAAGTACGAATCAGAAAAGCCAAAAGCCTTCTTCTAAACACAAGGCTGAGTGTTGTCGAAGTGGCAAGACTGACCGGATTTGAATCGAATTTTTACTTTAGCAGGATTTTTAAACAGAAAACAGGTTATGCTCCAACAGAGCTTAGAAATAATCATATTTAATCAAAGGAGATCATTTCGTTAGAAAAGATCATTCGTTATTGAAAAACCAGAGAGTAAATACTTTCTATTGTAAAACAGAATTATTAAGTAATTAGTTTTTTTTCTCATAAATTTGATTTTGTATTTAGGACTATCTCTTTAGGTAGTCCTTGTTGTTTTTTAAGGAATACTGGATCAATGTTATGAGTATAAATATCTGCTCTGATACTTGTCAATAAATTTATGAATTAGGAAAATGTTTATGTCGCAAATATTTGCTAAGTTTGCGACATGATCTAGTAGGGATAATTATGGATTCAATCGATGATTATATAGTTTATAAGGTAGAAAAATCAAAGAAAGGTACAATATTCTTTTCTGAGGATTTTCTGAGTTTTGGTTCTGCAAAGGCTGTTGGAAAAGCTTTAGAACGACTAGCAGAAAAAGGTAGAATTTCTCGTGTTGCAAGAGGACTGTATGCATGCTTGGATACACATGATATTTTTGGTGAAGTTCAGCCCACCACGGAAGAAATAGCAAAGGCAATAGCAAAAAGAGATAAAGCCCGTATTATACCAACTGGTATATTGGCTTTAAATGTATTAGGTTTGTCATCGCAAGTTCCTTTAAATACGGTTTATCTCACCGATGGTTCAGCTCGTACCATTAAAGTTGGCAAACGTACTATCAAATTCAAAAAGACTTCTCCCAAAAACTTAGCTGCAATTGGTAATGTAAGTAGTTTGGTGATTCAGGCTTTAAAAGAAATTGGTAAAGACAAAATAACAGAGGACGAGATTAAAATAGTTCTGAAACAATTAAAGAAAGAAGAGCCTGATAGGTTAGAACACGATGTAAAATTAGCTCCTGAATGGATTCGAATCATAATGCGGAAAGCTTTAAATAATCAAGGGAATGAATAGATGGTATAATGTTCCGGATGAAGACAAGCGGATTGCTTACAATCAAGTATGGCAAAAGACCGATATACCTGCATTTGCTGTTGAAAAAGACTGGTGGGTAGTGCAAACACTTGCCATTTTATTTGAATTAGAAATTGGGAAGCACTTGGTATTTAAAGGAGGCATTTCATTAAGCAAGTCATGGAATATAATAGAACGATTCTCCGAGGATATCGACCTTGCTGTTGATCGCTCGTATTTTGGATTTAATGGAGATTTAGGAAAGAAACAACGAACAAAACTCCGAAAAACAGCTAATTCTTTTATACTGGAAACGTTGTATCCTGAATTAGAAAAAGCATTTAAAAATAAAGGACTTTTGAAGGTGCATATTGAACCAGAAGAAATAGTTTCAAGTGACCAAGATCCTATAATTATTAGTGTGTATTATCCCAATATTATTGAAACACCTGGTTATATACAGCCAAGAATTCAGATAGAGATAGGTTGTCGTTCATTAAGAGAGCCTTTTGAAAACAGACAGGTTCTTTCTTTAGTTGATGAAACTTATCCAGATGTTTCGTTTTCTCAGAAAGCAGTATTGATACCTTCCGTTTTACCTGAGCGTACTTTACTTGAAAAGATATTTTTGTTGCATGAAGAATTTCAACGACCTCGGGAAAAAATTAGAGTAGACAGACTAAGTAGGCATCTCTATGATATTTATCAAATGTCGAAAAGTGAGTATGCGTATAAAGCCCTTCATAACAAAGATTTGTATGAGACTATTGTAAAACATCGTAATAGCTTTACTCATTTGGGCGGAGTAAACTATAATTTACATCAACCACAAACAATTGACTTCATTCCTCCAAAAGATCTTCTTACAGCTTGGGAAGATGATTATAAAATAATGCAGGAACAAATGATTCATGGGAAGTCACCAATGTTTTCTGAATTAATAGAATCATTGACGTTTTTTAAATCAAGAGTTAATGCAATAGAGTGGACCATGGATACCAATTTTAGGTAATAATTGTTGTGACTATAATAGAGGTGAAAGAATTTTCATACAGATGGCTAATCATGGTGTAACTAAAAGCAAAGTCAAAGCCTTAGTGTAATTTTATGCAATTTCTCCAGTGTTATCAGGTTCTTTTATTTTATTCCTTGTGGCATTAGTCTTTAATAACATGACTAAACATAGAACTTATCCAACCAATGGCAGGGTTAGAAAATTATTACGTGTGATAAAGAAAAGGATTTTAAAATAGAACCAGAGGTTTAATTATCGATAGAATTCATTTGAAATGATAGGCGCTTCATAAAACTGGATGATAAAATAACCACAAATAGCAACATACAGCCAATTCTATCCAATTCAACCCAAATCTACCAACAAGTAACAACTAGCCGCTATTTGATAAGAATAGGTTTGTCGCATAATATTTTACTTATTATGCAAAAGCCGGATTCACAAACTATAAATGAAGCTACCCAAAGGGCTAAACAACGGCTTTCTATCGATACCCTGCAAAAAACAACAAAATATAAGGACATCACAGAAGAGGGTTATAATAACCTTTTTAAATATGCTGAGGCTATGTCTTTATTGATTCTTGAGGCTTTTACTAAGGAAGAGATTTTAGACGAAAAGCTGTAGTGTTATGTAAAATCCAGCGAATCAGTATATTTGTAGAGTAGATTTAACAATGTCACTTATGAGCAATTTATCCTTATTCCAACAGTTTGCACCTAAAGTTCAAGATAAATTTAAGGAAGGCACCAACGCTGTTATATATACAAGAGTTTCATCAGCAGACTAAGAAGATAAACCAGTCTCGGTTCTCAAAAAAAGCATTGCGAGATATTTGCAGAAAGAAAAGGGCTAAATATTGTAGGCTATTTTGGTGGCACGTACGAATCTGCAAAAACAGATGACCGTAAGGAGTTTAATCGTATGCTAACCTTTGTAAAAAGGTCAAAAAACATCAACTATGTTATCGTATATTCTTATGAACGTTTTTCACGTTCAGGTATTAATGGAGCCTCAATAGCCAACGATTTAATCAAAAAGCATGGCATTATTACTTTGGCTGTTACACAAGAACTAGACCCAACAACACCGGCAGGAGCTTTTTAGCAGTATATACTGTTTTTGGTTGGGCAGATGGATAATGAACTTAGGCGCGATAAGGTGGTAACAGGAATGAAAGAACTACTTTCTAAAGGTCATTGGGTTTGGGCAGCTCCAAGAGGCTATACCGACCTTAACAAAGGAAAAGCAACCGAGCGTAATCTAGTAGTCAATGAGGAAGGTAAAATATTAAAAAAGGCATTTGAATGGAAAGCCTATAAACAGACACCGAATGCTGAAATAGCCCGAAAACTAAAAACACTTGGAGTTAATATCTCAGAGAAGAGATTGAATACTTTATTTACAAATCCCATTTACTGCGGATTAATAACAAGTAAAATGTTGCCAGGTCAGGTAATTGAAGGAAGGCATGAACCTTTAATTTCCAGAGATTTGTTTTTGCAGGTAAATAATATCAGACAAGAAAATCGTGTACACGGATTTGTACACAATAAAGACAATGAAAATTTACCACTCAAGGTATTTACCAAATGTGAAAAATGTGGAAATCCAATGACAGGTTATTTGGTTAAAAAGAAAGGGATATATTATTACAAATGCCGTACTAAAGGTTGTAAAGTAAACAAAAGTGCAAAAACAATGCATGAAATGTTTCAAGACTTAGTTTTAGTCTTTCACATTGATAAAGAAGAACAGGAAATAATCAAGGTAGTTTTATCTGAACAAATGAGCGTTTTCTTTAAATCGAAAAGTGAAGAAGCTAAAACACTTAAAGCGCAAAAAAGTGAAGTACAAAAAAAGCTGGATGCTATTGAAGAAAGATTTGTTATTGGTGAAATTGATCGTTCCTTATATCAAAAGTTTAAACCCAAGTTTGAGAAAGAATTAATTGAAATCGAGCAAGAATTAAATGCTACAGGAAATTATAGTTCGAACCTCAATAAAGCGATGGATTTTGTAACTAAAATTAGTTCTAATCTATTGAATATGTGGCAATCACTAAATATTGACAACAAGAAAGTATTTCAAAACTTACTATTCCCCGAAGGAATTTACTATAACCACGAAAATAACCGAGTTCGAACCTCACGAGTAAATTCATTTTTCTCTTTTATCCCAGAACTGGCAAGGTACACAGAAGGGCATAAAAAAGGGGATTTCATCATTAATGACAAAATCCCCGCTTTAGTGACTCCAACGGGAATAATATATTAAAATCAATGTAAATACATATTACAACTACACTTTTGATAAACGGCTGTTTGACTATGCGTTTCATCCCTATGGTGTGAATGATTCAATATACTTAAATTCTTTTCTATTTACATTTTTGGGGTATGATTATTTGAAGTCATACCCTAGTTTATTATCTTTGCTATGATTCAAAATTGCATACCATGGCAAACGTATATTTTAAGGTTCTTACAAAAGCTACAGACCAAGAAAAGAAAGTGTCAATACGCATCCGGTTTAAACACAAAACGATTGATCAATCAACAGCAACTGGTCAAACTGTAAAACTCAAATATTGGGATTTAACAAAGCAAGACTTTAAGAAATCAGATTTTCCATTAAAAGATAAAATCAAAGCGGAGTTGTCAAGGTTAAAGACCCATGTTGAAATCAAAGCTATTGAGGTAGAGCTCATTGAGCAAGGTTGGTTAGTTGATGTTGTTGACAGATACTTGCATCCAGATAAATACAAGCAATTAGAAAAAAGGAAAGCAATGTTTGAATGGATGGAAGAGTATGCAAACAATTCGCCTAATGCCTATCGTGTTGTTAGATCATATCACATTACAATAAATAGCCTTAAAAAATTCAATTCAAGTTTAGAGTGGGGTGATGTTAACTTAGAATTTTATGATAAAAATGTGCAGTTCTTAAAAAATCAAAATTTAGCAAAGAATACCATAGCAGATAGAATTAAAGTAATAAAAGCACTATTCAATGCCGCATTAGAGCGAAAAGTACATAAGAATACAGATTTTAAAGCTAAAGGATTTAAAAAGGAAACTGAACAGAGTATTAATGTTTACCTAAACGAAGATGAGCTATCTAATATGTTCAAATATGATCTAAGTAATAAACCATATTTAGAACGAGTAAGAGATATGTTTTTGATAGGTTGCTGGACTGGTTGTCGTTTTTCTGATTTGCCTAAGATTAAGCTCGATAATATAGAGGGTGATTTTATTACGATAGAGCAACAAAAAACAGAAAAAAGGGTTGTGATCCCATTGCACCCGGTTGTTAGGATAATACTCAATAAATACGATGGAGAATTGCCTAAAATGATAAGCAACCAAAAATTTAATACATACTTAAAAGATGTTGCAAAACTGTCAGGGATTAAGGGTAAAATTAGTAAATCAATCACTAAGGGAGGTAAAAGAGAAACCGATTTGATAGATAAACACGAAATGGTAAAGAGCCATACTGCACGCCGATCGTTTGCAACTAACTTGTATAAATCAGGTCTTCCAAGTATTACTATTATGGCCATGACAGGCCACAGTACAGAAAAGGCATTTTTAAGCTATATCAAAGTGACAGAAGAAGAGCATGCTGAAATAGTAATGAAGCATTGGAGGAAACAAGGTCGATTTTTAAAAGTTGTATAGGTTTTTGCTGATTGAAATACAAAAAGATTATGTATAAAGAAATATTAACAGCGTCAAGTTTTCATCTCAAACTTCATAGCTTACCGAATACTCTATTTAATGGATACGAAGCAAAAGTAAACTTCACATTCGTTACTAAAAAAGACAAATCTATAATTGTCAAAACGCAAAACTTAGACAAAAAGCTCGTTGAGTCATCGTTAAAACCTGACAATTTCCCTTTTTATGCCTATTGTGAAGGATTTGAGAAGGATTTTAAAAAGGAAGTGAATATAGATAATTTGGCTTTTGTATTACAAAATTTATTGTTTGTCGATTGGGGGTTTAATGTAGTTTATAAAAACTCTGAACCATTTATCACAGAGTTTGAAGCTTATACTTTAGGAGAAAAGATAGGCGGTTGTTATAATTACTGGCTTAAGGTTTTAATGGATGAAAAACTTCAAGTGTCATTGGATCACTATATCAAAAAGGAGCGAAGGGAATTAGGATTGGATAAAACAAAAGAAACCTCCCAAAATGGTTTTAATATATCTCCGAATAAAAAAAATAAAGAATGGCTGAAAAAATTCTTTGAAGGCATGAGTGTTTATTTTGATGAAAACATGGATGTTGATAAGGCAATTACTGCTATTTGTGCCAACCAAACAAGGGAGGCAATTAGGGATAGGATATGCGTCCAGATCAAAAACCGAGAGCCTAATTCAGATGATATAGTTGTTTTTGCTAAAGGAGTACAAGTTAGTGAGGCTTATTTAATATTTAGGTTACTAAAAGATTCTCAATTTGATAGATTTCCTGTAGAGGACTTTTTTAATATTGGAAGAAGTGTTACAAAATCAAATACAACACCATTACAGAGCGTAGATAAAAAGAATGAGATAGAAGAATACTTCAATAAAATTAAATTTTAGACAAAATAGCTTACTTAGGTAAGTATTGGGTAAGTAGGTAAGCTATTTACCCTTTTTTTTGTGCCTAATTTGTGACGTTGTTAGCGCTAATGAACTAATTTATTAACACTTAAAATAGTTTGAACGATGTTACAGGAAATAATTCAAAACTCTACAGCGGGATTTTTTAATGTTGAAATATTAAAAAAAATCATGAATACCTCAGGGATGGGAGCAATGAAAATTGAGATTTCGGCAAAAGACCTCATGCAGGTTATTAATGATACGGCACAAAGAACAAAAGATGTCTTTGCAAAAGATGTCGAGCAATCTTCAAACGATGAGTTAATACCTCGCAAAGAAGCAATGGAGAGGCTAAATGTAAAAACCATTCTAACTATGATTAGATGGGAAAAGAAAGGGTATTTAACGCCTCATCGCCTTGCTTCAAGGATATTTTACAAGAAAAGCGAAGTTGTGAATGCGGCGCGCAGTTTTGATAGATTGGAGGATTAGGCCATGAAAAAAGAAAGCCCGCACCACCACAGTACAAGCTTTAACAAATATAAGGCTCAAAGTCAAAAAGATAAGGTTTATTGCGCATTATTTAATAAGCCAATGACTTCTTTAATGTTATCTAATGAATTAGGGATATTAAGAGCAAATGTTTGCCGATACATTGCCAAATTAGAACAAGATGAAAAAATATTGGCAGTTACAAAGTCACTGTGTCCTATTTCAAGGCATTTAGCAAAGTTTTACGCATCAGTAAGGACATTACCGTTTAATGATTGATTATATCAAAATGCAAATATTGTACATTAACCCGGAACGGTTAAAACAGCACTCAAATCTTGAATTTTTCCGGGGCATGTCCGAAAAAACAGGGAGCTGCAAAATAGAATGGTAGCTGAATATAACTTTTGCAAAATTACGGTTTATGATTCTGGAATAGTTATTTTCTCAGGGAGTATCCATAAACTTTATAATGCAATTAAGGGCATAGTATCACCCAATTATAAGGGAAACGGCCTTTATAGCAAATACAATGGTTTTAATGGCAATCTATTTACCCTTGATGATATTATCACAGTCCGAAAACATTTGTGCTGGTTGTTTGGGTGCAGTCCGGCTCAAATGATAATAAGAAACATTGAGTTTGGTTTTAATGTGGTAATTGGCTTTGACCCAAAGCTTTTTATAACTGGTTTGCTGTATCATAAAAACAAGCTTTTTGAGTTTCGTTTTCATCGACATTTTGCAAGGGTTGAACACCAGCATTTCGAACTTAAGATTTACAACAAATCAAATCAATACGGTTTGGTAAATCATACAATTAGGTGTGAAATAAAGTTTAATAAAATGTTGGAGATTAAAAGGCTTGGCATTGAGTCATTTGCAGACATTAATAGCCGGAAGATAGAAAATGTAGTTGCTTTATTTCTACATCGTTTTGATGAGGTTGTTTATTACGATAATACGGTTTTCACGCATGGTTTAAGCAGGCCACAAATGAAATCATTAGAAAGATATTCAAACCCTCGATACTGGATTGATGAGTTGAAACCAAACCAAAGGGATAGGCACAAGAAGAGCCTAAATAAAATCATACAAGAAAACTCTAAAAACTTACATCAGTTAATCAGAAACGAGATAGTAAAAAAGTGTAGCATAATTACCCGACTTTCTAAAACTGAAAATGTAGCATAATTACCCATTCAAAGTATAGGGGTAGATTTTACGAAGCAATAGATAAAATTTTAAACAACAAAATGAATAAAAAACATTACAACGTAAATTTTAAAAATTCAATCAAATGGAAAGAAAATTAATCATGTTTAAAGAAAAGGAGTATCAAATCTTTGTGAATCAAAGTAAGAGTAAATTAAAGGCTTGGAATAATGTTGTTGAGCAGATTGGTTATTTGATTAAAATACCAACTACAAAAAAGCAGTATGAACTTATGATGAATAATCCTTTGGAATACGTTACAAAAGCTATTGAGTCAGAACATAGACCAAATATTAATTTGCCAATTAGAACTGAAAAATTGTTAGAACTTTTAGAGGTTGATCTTAACCCTCTAAGGGAAGCTGTAAAAGAGTACAATAAATATTCTGGTGAATTGGCATGTATAAGCCCTAATGAGGTGGCCTTTATTGTGGTAGAAGAAGAGTTTAATGTTTATGCTGAAACTGAAAAAGAGTTGAATAGACTTGAGGCAAGCGAAAAATTAATAGAAGCTTATAATAACTTAATGAAGCTTGAAGACAAAGATTTTCCAAAGTACAGCAATCATAAACTACATGAGCTAAAGCAAGCGACTGGAAACCTTATACGCTGGGAAAATAGTCAATTAGTACCGAATGCACATTGGGTTAGACAAAATTAGATACGCAAAATATTGCGTATCTAAATATTTAGCAAAAAAATAATCTGTTTTCATTTTTCATATTTATCATGTTTGAAAGCCCCTAGTATCTTATTATTAGGGGCTTATCTTTATTAATCTTATTGTATTGTGCTTACTATTGCTAACCAATTTTGTAAAAGAATTATTATAAGATAAAAAGAACGGAATCACGTTCTTTTTATGATCTTATAATTAAAAGGGGGAGAATTCCCCCTATTTAAATAATAAAGCCTATTTTTTTAAGCTCTTATAAATTAGTTTTTGCATACAACTTTATAGGTGTATGTAAATTGATCATTTTTTGAATTGTTTTTATTGGAGAGAGAGGAAATGTTTGAAAAATAGTTCTGTGGCTTAAAGACGAATCTGAAATCTAAGGCAAAGAAAGTTTTTGTTCATCTAATTTTTAGGGTATGATATAGGGTATGAAAAAATAAAAACCGCCATTTATAGGCGGTTTTAGTGACTCCAACGGGATTCGAACCCATATCTTCAGAACCGGAATCTGAAATTCTATCCATTGAACTATGGAGCCATTTAGGCTGACAAATTTAGGAATTATTTTATAACGTATGTAATGTGTTTATAAAAATGTCAGGTTGATCTTTTTTAATATTTGAAGGTTTTTTTTAAAATAAAACAAACATTTTAATCTGTTTTTTAATTATCCAGTTTGTGATATAAATACCGATCTGCTTAGTTTTAACTATCTTTTTATTATCCTTTTTACGGCCGAAAACATTCTGGCATCTACAGAAACTTTTATTATTTTCGCAGTTTAATAAATGTTTGATAATTACTCCCATTCAAAAATATCATGGAATATAATTTTAAAGAGATTGAGCGAAAGTGGCAGCAGAATTGGATTAACAATAAGACCTATAAGGTAGAGATTGATAATAACCGTCCTAAGTTTTATGTGTTAGATATGTTTCCTTATCCTTCAGGAGCCGGTTTACATGTTGGCCACCCGTTAGGATATATTGCATCTGATATTTTTAGTCGTTATAAGCGCCAGAATGGGTTTAATGTTTTGCATCCAATGGGATATGATGCGTATGGTTTACCTGCCGAACAATATGCTATTCAAACCGGACAGCATCCTGCTATTACAACCGAGAAAAATTTGAAACGATATCGCGAACAACTTGATAAGATTGGTTTTTCTTACGATTGGGATCGTGAAGTTCGTACTTGTGATCCTGGTTATTATCATTGGACACAATGGGCTTTTATTAAAATGTTTAACCACTATTACGATAATAAAGCAAAAAAAGCCAAACCTATCGAAGAATTAGTTACTGCTTTTGAAGCTAATGGAACAAGTGGATTAGATGTTTCTTGTAATGAAGTTTTGCTATTCACTGCCAGTGAATGGAAGCAAAAAAGTGATAAAGAAAAGCAAGTAATTTTATTAAATTACCGTTTAGCATATTTGGCTGATACTATGGTAAATTGGTGCCCTGCTTTGGGAACAGTTTTAGCTAACGATGAGGTTAAAGATGGTGTCTCTGTTCGTGGTGGTTATCCTGTTGAGCAAAAAGTGATGCGTCAGTGGTCACTTCGTGTTTCTGCTTATGCTGAGCGATTACTTAATGGTTTGGATACCGTTGATTGGACTGACTCGTTAAAAGAGGTTCAACGTAACTGGATTGGTCGTAGTCAGGGAGCTGAGATGACTTTTAAAGTGAAAAACTCCGATGTTGAAATGGTTATTTTTACCACTCGTGCTGATACTGTTTATGGTGTTACTTTTATGGTTCTGGCTCCCGAAAGTGAACTTGTTGTACAGTTAACCACTCCCGATCAGAAAGTAGTTGTTGAAACTTACCTCGATGAAACTAAAAAACGTACTGAACGAGAGCGAATGAGTGATGTCAAAAAGGTCTCCGGTGTATTCTCGGGTTCTTATGCTGTAAATCCATTAACTAAACAGGAAATACCGATTTGGATTAGCGATTATGTGCTGGCCGGGTACGGTACCGGTGCTATTATGGCAGTACCGGCTCATGACACGCGCGACTTTGCATTTGCAAAACATTTCAATTTGCCTATTACTCAGGTTGTAGTTCCGGTTGGCGAAGAACCATCAGATCCTCAAACATGGGACGATGCGAAAGACTCTAAAGAAGGAATCATGGTTAATTCAGGGATTATTAATGGATTGTCAGTGCAAGAAGCCATTAAAAAAACAGCTGAATACATCAAAGAAAATGGCTTGGGTGATGTGAAGGTGAATTATCGTTTGCGCGATGCTATTTTTAGTCGTCAGCGTTACTGGGGTGAACCTTTTCCTGTTTATTATAAAGATGATATGCCATATATGTTGGATGAGTCAAAATTACCATTGACGCTACCTGATATTGATAAATATCTCCCAACAGAAAAAGGTGAGCCTCCTTTGGGGCGTGCAAAAAACTGGGCTACAGAGGATGGGTATCCTTTAGAGTTAAATACAATGCCCGGCTTTGCCGGGTCATCAGCATATTACTTACGCTATATGGATCCTAAAAACAATGAGGCTTTGGTAAGTAAGCAAGCTAATGATTACTGGCAGGATGTCGATTTATATATTGGAGGTACTGAACATGCTACAGGTCACTTAATATACTCTCGTTTTTGGAATAAGTTTTTATTCGATATAGGTTTGATTGTTAAAGATGAGCCTTTTAAAAAGCTTATTAATCAGGGAATGATTCAGGGGCGTTCAAATTTTGTTTATCGAATAAAAGGTTCTAATAAGTTTGTGTCATTTAATTTTAAAGATAATTATGATACCACAGCTATACATGTTGATGTGAATATCGTTCATAATGACCAGCTAGATATTGAAAAGTTTAAAGCATGGAATCCTGAATATAGTGATGCCGAATTTATTCTTGAAGAGGGAAAATATATTTGCGGCTGGGCTGTTGAAAAAATGTCGAAGTCAATGTTTAATGTTGTTAATCCCGATGATATTATTGAACAATATGGTGCTGATACTTTGCGTTTGTACGAAATGTTCCTTGGACCTTTAGAACAGTCAAAACCTTGGGATACTAATGGTATCGATGGTGTTCATAAGTTTTTGCGAAAGCTTTGGCGGTTAGCTACAAGTAATAACGATAATGTCGAATTATCTAATGAAATACCTACTTCTGATGAGTTGAAGGTGTTGCATAAAACTATTAAAAAAATTACCGACGATGTTGAACGTTTTTCATTTAATACTTGTGTGAGTGCATTTATGATTTGTGTTAATGAGCTTACCGATTTGAAATGTAATAAGAAGCAAATTATTGAACAATTGGTTATTCTTTTGGCTCCTTTTACTCCTCATATTTGTGAAGAATTGTGGCATCAGATTGGTAATACAACAACAATTTGCGATGCGAAATGGCCTCTTTGCGACGAGTCTCTTTTAGTCGAAAGCAGTTTTAATTATCCGGTTTCTTTTAACGGGAAAACACGATTTACACTTTCGTTACCTCTTGATATGGGGAATGATGAAATTGAGAATATTGTTATTAATCATGAGATGTCGCAAAAATGGCTTGAAGGAAAGTCATTAAGGAAAATTATTGTGGTGAAAGGACGTATTATTAATGTGGTTGTAGGATAATTATTGAACTGTTATTTTTTTAATGGCAGTATATAATATTTATATTGTATTTGAGTTGATTATTATTGGCTTATAAGTTTTTATGTTGTAAATAATTGATAAAAACAGACTTGTGAAAAAAATATTTTGGATTATTTTAATTGTATTAATTGTAGCTGTTGTTTTATATACATTTTTGATTAATTATTCTCGATATCCGAGTGTCGAGTCAACCTTGCCTGATACTTTGGTAGTTGAAACACCTCCAGATCCTGAGCTTTTATATAATATACCTAAAGATTCGTTTGATGTTTTTTCTTATAACGTAAAAAAGAATCAGTTTTTGGCTGATATATTGTTGAGTTATGGCTTGAGCTATCCTGATATTGATAAGTTTGTTAAAGCCGGTAATTCATTATTTGATTTTAGGAAAATGAAAGTTGGAAACAGATATACCTGCTTTTTGTCGCCCGATACTTTGCATCGACTTGAACACTTTGTATATGAAATTGATAATACTAATTACATTACTGTTTGTATCGATGATAGTATTACTGCATTGCTCAATGAAAAAGAGATTCAGGAAGTTGAGAAAGAAGCATACGGTGAAATTCAATCGTCTTTATGGTTGACTATTAAGGATAATAATTTAACCCCGATGCTGGCTATTGAATTATCCGAAATTTACGCATGGACGGTTGATTTTTTTGGGATTGAAAAGGGCGATTATTTTAAAGTGCTTTACTCCGAAAAATATGTTGATGGGCAGTCTATTGGTATAGGTAAGATACACGCCGCTGTTTTTTCGCATCATAAACAACTCTATTATGCTTTTGCCTTTGAACAAGATAGTGTATTTGATTATTTTGACGAAAAGGGTCAGAGCTTGCGAAAGGCTTTCTTAAAGGCTCCATTAAGGTTTTCGCGAATTAGTAGTCGATACTCTCACAGTCGGTTACATCCAATATTGAAAATTCGTAGACCTCACCATGGTGTCGATTATGCTGCACCGCATGGAACTCCTGTTTATTCAATAGGCGATGGAAGAGTTATTAATAAAGCATGGGATCCTAAGGGGGGGGGTAATTATGTGAAAATTAAACACAATAGTGTTTATACTACAACTTACATGCACTTGTCGGGTTTTGCCAAAGGCTTGTTAGTTGGACAAAGTGTTCGACAGGGACAATTGATAGGTTATGTGGGGGCAACAGGACATGCAACAGGACCTCATCTCGACTTTAGGGTTTCGAAAAATGGAAGACTTGTTGATCCATTAAAAATAGAATCACCTCCTGTAGAACCGGTAAAAAATGAAAATATGGGCTCTTATCTTTCTTTTATTGAGTCATTTATTTCAAAAATAAATAAAATATCGGTTGATGAACCATTGGCTATTACTAATGATGGTGAGAAAGTCGATTCTCAAACAGTATCTAACGGCGTAATTATTAATTAAACATTGTTTTATAATTCAATAGTTCGTTAAATAATGACATAAAATATTGATTTACAGCAAAATAAGAGTTGAAAATATTTGTTTAAAACCCTGATAATCAG
>JAFGBR010000021.1 GCA_016933045.1 Marinilabiliaceae bacterium
CTGTTGATTTGGGAGGTGTTATTGTTACACCGCGTGAAGAAGATTTTTACAAAATAACTAAGGAGCATGTTGTTGAAATGTTTGATGAAATATGTTTATCTGTTGAAGATTTGGAGATGGTGTTGGAGCGTTTGTTGACCAATTAAACATCATGCACTGTATGAATTCACTAAACTGAATAAATATGAGATCAAAGAGGAATGTTCAATCCAATCTTTTTTTTGTGCTTATTGTTTTGATTGCATTGGCCTTGGTTCCATTGTTAGGCGAGTATATTAAAAATGGAGGTGCAATTCCTGATAATTTCTTTGATTTCCCACCTATAAATGTATCTCCAAAAGCAGGTTTTAATTTAACTGTTTTTGTTGTTATTTTATTGCTTGTGCTTTTTGGAATTTTATTATATGTATATCCTTGGATGTTTGGGTTTAAAAAACCTATTAATGTAACCGTTAAAAGATCTATAACCCGATTCCCAGCCTGGTTTTGGTTTGGGATATTGTTGTTTATACCAACAGCAATATTGGTTTGGGGGAAATTTAGTAAGCCTGAAATAATAATACATTATCATGTGATACCATTGTTTTGGGGGTTTTCATTTATTATTGACGGAATTGTTTATAAACGCACGGGAGGCGATTCTTTATTTAAAAATTCACCACGTACACTTTTAGGAATTGGCTTGGCTTCTGTTTCGGGATGGTTGTTATTTGAATATTTGAATTTTTTTATTGATGATAATTGGTGTTACCCGGCTGCTTGTTTAATTGGGAAGACTGAGTTTTTTATCTATGCAATTATTGGTTCTTCGGGATTGATGCCAATGACAATTGAGGTTTATACATTGTTAAATACTTTTAAAGGTCTTCAAAAGAGATATAGTAATGGGCCAAAAGTTAAAATTTCGAAAAAGATGAAATGGGTTTTGCTGATAGCTTCAATTGGAAGTATTTTTTTTGTGAGTTATTATCCGAACCAGCTTTTTTTTATTATTTGGTTTGTTCCTCTTGTTACAGTTGCTGTATTGTTGAGCTTAATTGGATTGTGGACCCCATTTACACCTATTGCCGAAAAAGGAAATTGGACACCTCTCGCTTTAATTTGTATGGCTCAGTTTTTTATGGGTTTTATTCATGAATCATGGAATTACTTAAGCGGGTCACACAATCCGTTTTTTACAAATAGTCCTGATTATTGGATTTATAGTATCCCTTATGTGAATGTTTTAACTATATTTGAGATGCCTCTGTTGGGGTATTTCGGTTATGTGCCATTTGGAATTTACTTTTGGGTTTGGTGGTTATTAACAGCTTATGTTTTAAATACATCTCCTTATTTTTATAAGAATTCGTATTCGGGTAATGATTAGCTGATGGCAATCACGTATGAAAAAATTGCAAATGGAAAGCATTCTTGACTATAAAATAAATGAGCTTATATATTCAGGTAACGAATCTGTTATTTTTAGAGCTGAAAATAATAAGGGTTCATTTATTTTAAAGTTATTAAACGATGGTCAATTAAATTCATTTCGTCTTTCTCGTTTCAAAAAAGAGTTTTCTGTGATTCAGAAAATGAAATCTGATTTTGTCAGATCAGCCCATGATTTTTTTAAGTATGACGATTCGTATGTTATGGTTTTGGAGGATTTAGGAGGGGTATCGTTAAAAGAATTTGTATTAAAATACGGGCCTCCCTCGTCAGTCGATGAGTTGATGCAGTGCTTAGATGTTGCAATATCTATTGTACAGGCTATAATTTTTATTCATTCAAATGATGTTACTCATTGTAATGTTTCATCTGCTAATTTCATCATAAATCCCGATTCGAAAGATGTAAAACTTATTGACTTTGGTTTTGCACGAACAGATAATAACTTAGGTTACGAAGTGCAGGAAATACTTGAAGATACTAATTTACCATACATATCTCCCGAACAGACCGGTAGATTTAACAGGAAAGTTGATTATAGAACTGATTTTTATTCAGTTGGGGTGACATTATATGAGCTGTTTACCGGTCGATTGCCATTCGTAGCTAATAATGTTAGAGAATGGGTTTATTGTCATATAGCTATGGAGCCATTTCCTTTGTTAAGTTCCAGCAAGCTGATTCCTAAGCCTCTTTCGGACATTATCTTGAAGATGATGGATAAAGAACCGGATAATCGTTATCAAAGTGGATATGGTATTTTTAAAGATTTGAGTGTGCTTAGAGAAGCAATTATTAATGGTGATGAACTAAATACATTTGAGTTAGGTAAGTTTGATATCTCTGATAAAATTAAGATTCCTTCTGTTATTTTTGGACGGGAAAAGGAGTTGAGTGAACTTGTTTCTTCGTTTGAAAATATTAAGATTAGAGATTGTGATTTTGTTTTAATAAAAGGAAAAACAGGTGTTGGAAAGTCATCATTATTGTGGGAATTGCAAAGAGTAATAATTGAAAAAAAAGGATATATTGCGAAAGGTAGTTTTGATCAATTAAAGAGTAATGTTCCTTATAGTGCATTAAATGAGGCGTTTAGGGGTGTGATAAGAGCATTGTTAACCGAGAGTGATATTGAGATTGAAAACTGGCGTAATAGGTTTATGTCAAATTTAGGATCTAATGCTCGTTTAATTGTTAATGCTATACCCGAATTGGAATCAATTATAGGCAAGCAGACTGATATTACAGAATTACCTCCTTTAGAATCACAAAGCAGGTTTTATAATGCCTTTTTAAAGTTCATTAAGGTTTTTTCCGATGAAGATAAGGTTCTTGTTTTGTTGTTGGATAATCTAAATTGGGCAGATTCGGCATCTCTCGAAATAATAAAAAATTTATTGCTAAACCCACTGTCTGGATCTCTGCTTATTGTTTCTTCGTTAAACGATGATGTTGAGATTAATGAAAAATCTGTATTGGCAGATTTTTTCTTTCAGTTACAAGAAAGTGGAGTTTGTTATAAGGAGGTATTATTAAGCGAATTGTCGCAGGAAGCAATATATGATCTTATTTCGGGTACGCTGCCGATGAATGATCAGGATACTAAACGTTTGGTTGAGTTATGTTTTTTAAAAACAAAAGGTAATCCTTATTTTATTGTTGAGTTTTTGAATGAGTTGTACATAAAAAAACTTGTTTGGTTTAATTTTGATTTGGAGAAGTGGGTCTGTAAATTCGATGAAATTGCCAGTTTAGATGTGGCTGATAATGTGGCTGATTTTATAATAAAAAAAGTACATGAATTACCATCTGATATTCAGGATGTGCTTAGGTTTGCTTCGTGTATTGGGGTTCAGTTTAATGCTGATTTAATTAGCATGGCCATGAAAATTTCATGGACTGATTTGGAAGCTAAGTTAAATGTTGCATGTGAAGGTCTTTTTATTTGTTCAATTAATGAGACGGATAGTTCAGTTAAATATATCGAAGGTGTTAAGGCATATTATAAGTTTTTTCACGATCGGGTGCGTCAAGAGATATATAACACAATACCCGAAGCCGATAGAAATAAAATACATAAAGAAATAGGAAACTATTTGCTCACCTATTTTTATTATATCGATAATAAAGATCAGTTGTTTTCGATATTGGAGCATCTTAATAAGGGAATTGAATATTTTAATTCGAAAGAAAAAAAGCTATTAGCTGAATTTAATTTACGGGCTTGTAAAGCCGCAAAGGCCGATGGGGCTTTCGGTCTAGCATTGAATTATATTTTAGTAAGTAAGAATATTTCAGATGAATTGCCTTGGCAAATGAGTAAAGATGTATCATTTGATATTTATTATCATTTGTGTGAGACTTATTTTTTATGCGGTGACTTTGTTCAAATGGAGCAATCCATAGAGTTAGCATTAGGTTTTGTTTCTGATGTTAAACAACGATCGAAAGTTATTGGAGTGCGTATTCAAAGTCTTTTTGTGCAGCACAAACAACCCGAAGCTGTGGCGAGTGCAATTGAATTGCTTAATCAGTTGGGAGTTGTTTTTCCTCAAAAACCGGGTTATTTTAAGTTAATTTTTCAGTTGTTGTTTGTATTATTAAATGTAAGAAAGGTTAAGTCGGTAAGTGATTTTAAACTAAATACTTATTCGGATTCGTTAGAAGAATCCGCAATGAATCTTATGGCTAAAATATTGTCGGCCTCATTTTATGTGTCGCCTGTAATTTTTTCGCTTCTTATTTTTAAAATGATCCGTAATACTTTGAAATACGGTTTGTTTCAAAAATCGCCGGTTGCTTTTGTTACATTTGGGCTGTTGCTTTATTCGTTAAATTTTAAAGTAAAGGGTTTTTTCTGGAGTCAACTGGGGATGAAATTATTTCAACGGATTAATGCTGATGATAATTGGGCTCAGTCAGCTACTATTTATAATTCGGGTTTGATTTGGAAAGAGTCGATTCGTAAATCGATAAAAGGCTTTTCTGATGCTTTTACTTCGGCAATGAGTTATGGCGATATTGAATATGCCGGAGCTTCTGTAAGTGCTGCTATAACATATAGGTTTTATGCCGGTTTTGAACTAAATAGTTTATTTGAAGATGCATTGAAGCAGAATTCGTTTTTGAATTTTCAAAAACTAAATCTGCATGTTGGTCAAACTAGTATTATTTTACAGACAATAGATAATTTAAAACAAGGAGGTGATAGACCCGAAGTATTATTGGGTGACTATTATAATGAAAATGAGTGGTTAGAAATGTTTTTAAGCAGAAAGGATTATGTGTCAGCTGCTAATTTATATACTCAAAAAATTATACTGGCCTTTATTTTTAATAAATATGAAGTGTCATTATCGTTTGTTGAACAATCAAAAAGATTTGTTATTGATGCGAAAAATATTCTGCAGTATGCAATGTATAATTTTTATTATTGTTTGGCGTTGCTTGCAAATGAATCAGGAAAAAGAAATTTTTGGGGAGTTAGTAGGCAGGTAAGAATTATATATCAAAAGTTTAAAGTTTGGGCAAAGCAATGCCCGGATAATTTTGAAAATAAGTTTCTGCTTATCAAGGCCGAGATTGCGCGAATTAATGGTAATGTTTTGCAGGCTGTTGATTTGTACGATCGATCAATTGCTTGTGCAAATAAACAGGAATTATTGTGCGAACAGGCTATTGCGAATGAATTGGCTGGTCGGTTTTGGTTGGATTTGGAAAAGTATGAATTTGCAGGTTATTATTATCAAAAGGCATATAAGTTATTTGATATTTGGGGCGCAACTAAAAAAGCAGATGAATTATTTAATCAATTCAGTAAGTTTTTTAAGCACGATAATACAAATGACAGCTCATTAATGTTTCGTGCAAAACGAGGTGTTAATGATAAAGTGGTTGACATTGAAACAATTTTGGAAGCTGCACATGCTATTTCGGGTGAAATCCAATATTCAAAGCTAGTTGAGAAATCGCTTAAAATAATTATGGAATATTTGGGTGCACAACTTGGGGTGTTTATTCGGAATGATATTGATTTAAAAATTGAGGCAATTGGGAGAGTTGATAAGGATAAATTATTGATTCAACAGGTTGATTTTCCTGTTACTAATAAATATGTCCCAAAGAATTTTATTTTTCATGTAAAACAAACTCAAACTATTGCGATAATAAAAAATGCTTGTGAAATTACTGATAATCATTCTGATTTTTACTTTACTGAAAATAAAGTAAAATCAGTATTGGCAATTCCAATAATACATCAGGCAAAGTTTATTGGATTGTTTTATTTCGAAAATAATTTTTCTTCGGATCTTTTTAATAATGAATTAACAAAAATTGCGTCAGTTTTGTGTAATCAGGTTGCTATTTCAATTGAAAATGCTCTTTTATATAACTCTCTTGAGTTAAAGGTAAAAGAAAGAACCATTGAGTTGCAAAATAAAAATAAGTTGTTACTTGAAAAAAACGAAGAGATTGAAAAGGCTCGTAACGAACTTAAAAAGTCTAATGCAACTAAGGATAAATTTTTTTCAATAATTGCGCATGATCTTCGTGGTCCTATTGGAAATATTGATACTTTTTTCGATTTATTGGCTGAGCGTATTCAGGAGAACGATTTTAGTGGGATTGAAAAATTGGTTGCAAACTATAATAAAATATCAAAAAATACTTTTAGGCTTTTAGTTAACCTGTTGGAATGGGCAAGGTCGCAAAAAGGAGAAATTGAACATGATCCAATATTGCAGTCGGTTAATGCGCTTATATTGAGTAATATTGATATGGTAGAGGCGAAATCGAAATTGCGAAATATTCGTATTGAATCGAAGTTGTGTAAAGATTGTTTTGCGTTTTTTGATAAAAACCAAATTGATACTGTGCTTCGAAATTTGTTGGATAATGCACTTAAGTATGTTGATGATGGTGGGATTATTGAGGTCGAATGTTGTAGACAGGGGCAAAATGTTGTTGTATCTGTTTCCGATAATGGAATTGGTATGTCTGAGAAAGATAAAGAAACGTTATTTGATAACGCTATTTTCCCTAAAAGTAAACCCGGTGTTAAAGGTGATAAAGGAACCGGTTTGGGATTAATGCTTTGTAAAGAGTTTGTGCTTAAGAATGGTGGTGATATTTGGGTTGAATCGCAAAATGAGTGTGGATGTACATTTCTCTTTACAATTCCTTGTTCTAGTCCAGAGGGTTAATTTTTAGATAAAAAAAGGCTACCTTTTTAGCAGCCTCTTTTCTTTTGAACAAATGAGTAATAGATCTTTTATTGATCTAAAATAAACACAAACACAAATATTATTTCATTTTTATTTCTTCTTGTCTAACAGATGCAGCAATTGTTAAATTTGGCTTTACATCATATTCTATTGTATAGTTTTTCGATCTCTCTCCGTTAATTTGTATGATGGATTCTCGTTTTTGTTCGTTTTTATCCATCTTCATATTTACATCTGATGTATTATTAAATGTGAAATCAATATTATTTGAAGGTTCAATTTTAACGTTTTTCATTTTTATGCCTTTTGCGTATGATATATAAGCTCCTTTATCAGATTTTATGTTGATGTTTTCAAATACCATGTTTTCAATGGGCATTTCTGGTAGTCCATTTACAAAAATTGCTATATCAGCACCATTGCAATGAATGTTTTTGATGGTAATATTTTTAAATTGAGGTGTTGCTTCTGTTATTTCTTCTTCAATTATCTCTTCATTATTACCTAATTCGTTTTGCTCCACAACTGAAAGACCTCCGTAGTATAGATTAAAACCAATTGCATTTGTTAAAATATTTATCATATTAATATTGTTTATTTCAATATTTTCAACAATACCGCCTCTGTCGCGGTTCGATTTAAAACGTAAACCAACATCGGTTCCCATAAATGTGCAATCGGTTATTTTTACGTTACGAACACCTCCCGACATTTCTGAGCCAACAACAAAGCCACCATGCCCATGATATACTATGCAGTTTTTAATAACAACATCTTCGGTAGGTACACCTCTTTTTCGACCTTCTTCATCTCTCCCCGATTTTAAGCAAATAGCATCATCTCCAACATCTAAAGTTGAGTTTTCGAGATGTATATATCGGCACGATTCAAAGTCAATGCCATCGCCATTTTGGGCATTCCATGGATTGCGAACATTGATGTTTATGAAAGTAAGGTTTTTGCTTAATAATGGATGAATACACCACCCCGGAGAATTTTGAAATGTTGGGCCGTCAAATAAAACTTTGTCGCAATTTAATATATTTACTAAAGGGGGTCTTAAAAAGGCTTTATACTTGTCTTTTCCTTCGAGTGTGGTTGATTGAGCTATTTCGCGGTTTTGAGCGGCTTGCATTGCGCCTTCGTTGGGATACCACATTTGAATTTTATCATCTACAACTCCGCTTTGTTTGATTAATTTTTTCCATTGCGATTCGGTTAATTTTCCTCGTTTTACAGGACGCCAGATTTGCCCCGATCCATCAAATACTCCCTTGCCGGTTATTGCTATATTTGTTGCATTGTTGGCGTATATTAGTGGTTTAGCTCTAACCTCTTCCTTTCCTTCAAAATAGTTTAATATTAATGGAAAATCATCGAGGTTTTTCGAGAACATTACCAGAGCACCTTCTTCAAGATAAAGATTTATATTGCTTTTCAATTCTATGGGCCCGGTAATCCATAATCCTTGTGGAATTATTACTTTTCCACCTCCTGCTAAACTGCACGATTCTATTGCATTGTTAATGGCTTTTGTGTTTAATGATTTGCCGTCGGCAATAGCTCCATGATCCAGTATTGATGTTGTGTAGTCATTAAAAACAGGTTGTTGAACTGTCGATTTAATGCTATTTGCCGGTATTTGTTTTTTTTGAGGTGTGCATGAGAAAAATACTACTGAAATAACTAGTATAAATGGTAGTGTTATTTTGAATCTATTCATTATGTATTTAATTAAATTGTTGTAATATGATTAGTTTTTTGTTGGTTGATACAAAATTAGCCTTGACAATTATATTTTAGGTGCAATTATTGACCTATAAAGGTGGAAAAATTGATTTTTAAGATTATTAGATTGGTTTTTATTTATATTTTTTTTGTAGTATGGTTTAATGTGTTGATATGGTGTATTGTGCGAATTAAAAAATATTCACTATTATATTTAGAACATTATCAATTGATCAACCCAAAAGATTGTGTTACTTTTGTCAGCCGAAAATATTGTAAAAAATATGGTTTCTGATTCTGAATCAAGGTATAATCAAAGAGGTGTATCTGCATCAAAAGAAGATGTACATAATGCCATTAAAAATGTTGATAAAGGTATTTTTCCTAAAGCCTTTTGTAAAATTGTTCCTGATATTTTAGGTGGCAATGATGAATATTGTAATATAATGCATGCCGATGGTGCAGGGACCAAATCATCGTTAGCTTATATGTATTGGAAAGAAACCGGTGATTTATCGGTTTGGAAAGGGATTGCCCAGGATGCATTAATTATGAATATTGATGATTTATTGTGTGTAGGTGCTGTTGATAATATTCTTGTGTCTTCAACTATTGGTAGAAATAAAAATTTAGTGCCGGGCGAAGTTATTTCCGAAATAATTAATGGTACTGAAGAGCTGTTATCAAAATTAAGAGATTTAGGTGTTTCGGTTTATTCTACTGGTGGTGAAACTGCCGATGTTGGCGACCTTGTACGTACAATAATTGTTGATAGTACTGTAACTTGTAGGATGAAAAGGTGTGATGTTATATCTAATCATACAATTCAGTCCGGTGATGTAATTGTTGGATTGGCTTCTTCCGGGTTGGCTACATACGAAACAGATTATAATGGAGGTATGGGAAGTAATGGGTTAACATCGGCACGTCATGATGTATTTGCAAAGTACCTTGCTGTTAAATATCCCGAAAGTTATGATTCCCAAATGCCTAATGAATTGGTTTATTCTGGTGGGTATGAATTAACCGATATTGTTGATGGAGTTTGTATTAATGCCGGGCGTTTAGTATTGTCACCAACTCGTACTTATGCCCCGGTTATTAAAAAGGTTTTGAATGAAAAAAGAGAATTCATTCATGGAATGGTGCATTGTTCTGGTGGTGCGCAAACAAAGGTTTTGCATTTTGTTGATGATGTTCATGTAATAAAAGATAACATGTTTGATGTGCCTCCGTTATTTAATATTATTCATGAAGAGTCGGGTACCCCTTGGCATGAAATGTACAAAGTGTTTAATATGGGGCATAGGTTTGAAATTTATTGTGCCCCACAACATGCCGAAAGAATAATTGAGATATCTAAGTCTTTTAACATCGAAGCTAAAATAGTTGGTCGGGTAGAAGCATCGCAAAATAAAAAATTGACAATTAGTAGTGAGTTTGGAACGTTTGAGTATTAATTATATATGGCCCAAGGAAATTCATTAATAGATAAATTGGATGCGTTAAGAGCTCGTTTTGAGGAGATTTCAACGCTTATTACAGATCCTTCAGTAATAACTGATCAAAAGCGATTCGTGAAACTTAATAAAGAGTATCGCGATTTGGAAAAATTGATGGAAGCTCGACAAGTGTATAAGAATGCACTTGATAATATTGCATCTTCTCGTCAAATATTAAAAGAAGAGTCGGATGAAGAGTTGCGAGAAATGGCTAAGATGGAGTTGGAGGAGTTGGAAGATAAGATTCCCGGAATGGAAGAGGATATTAAGTTGTTACTTCTTCCTGCCGATCCCGAAGATGGTAAAAATGCCGTAGTTGAAATTCGCGCTGGAACAGGAGGCGATGAAGCAAGTATTTTTGCCGGTGATTTGTTTAGAATGTATACAAAATACATCGAAAGAATGGGATGGAAAATGGAATTGACACATTTTTCAGAGGGGACGTCAGGCGGATATAAAGAGATTGTGTTTAAAGTCAATGGTAATGGCGTATACGGTATTATGAAATACGAATCGGGCGTTCATCGAGTGCAGCGTGTTCCTCAAACCGAAACACAGGGGCGTGTTCATACTTCGGCGGCAACGGTTGCTGTTTTGCCCGAAGCTGAAGAGTTTGATGTTGTACTTAAAAATGAAGATATTCGTAAAGACACTTACTGTTCATCGGGCCCAGGTGGTCAGAGCGTAAACACTACCTATTCGGCAATACGATTAACGCATATTCCAACCGGAATTGTTGTGACTTGTCAGGATCAGAAATCACAATTGAAAAATCTCGATAAGGCTATGGTGGAATTACGTACCCGTATTTATAACCTTGAATATCAAAAATATCTTGATGAAATTTCATCGAAAAGAAAAACCATGGTTTCTACCGGTGACCGATCAGCAAAAATTCGTACATATAATTATCCGCAAGGGAGAGTTACTGACCATAGGGTTAATTTTACATTGTATAATCTGTCAGCTGTAATGGATGGTGAATTGCAGGCTGTTATTGATAAACTGATTATTGAGGAGAATGCAGAACGTTTGCGCGAAAGCGAATTGTAATTGAAAACAATACTTTATGACTCATCAGGAATTATTTGAAAATATTAAGAGAAAGAAGAGTTTTCTTTGTGTTGGATTAGATTCTGACATGAATAAAATACCGACCCTGTTAAAGGACACATCAGATCCATTGTTTGCATTTAATAAACAAATTATTGATGCTACACATGATTTAACCATTGCCTATAAGCCTAATCTGGCTTTTTATGAGTGTATGGGTGTAAATGGATGGAATTCTCTCGAAAAAACGGTTAACTATATTCGATACAACTATCCCGATATCTTTATTATTGCCGATGCTAAACGTGGAGATATTGGGAATACCTCAAGTATGTATGCCAAAGCTTTTTTTGATACTATGGAGTTCGATGCAGTTACCGTTGCTCCTTATATGGGTGAAGATTCTGTAACTCCATTTTTATCTTATGTCGATAAATGGGTTATTTTGTTAGCATTGACATCGAACAAGGGTGCTTTTGATTTTCAGTTTGTTACTGAAAATGATGAGAAATTATTTGAAAAAGTGATTAGAACTTCTTCGAAATGGGGAAATAAGGATAATATGATGTATGTTGTTGGTGCTACTAAGGCTGAAATGTTGAGAGGAATCAGACAGTTAATACCTAATCATTTTTTGTTAGTTCCTGGTGTTGGCGCTCAAGGCGGTAGTCTTTCAGAGGTTGCTGAAAATGGCATGAATGATTCTTGTGGGTTGCTTGTTAATTCATCGCGTAACATTATTTATGCAAGTAATGGAGCCGATTTTGCTGAAAAAGCAAGAATGGCCGCAAAGGATATTCAATTAGAGATGGAACAATTATTAAAGGTTAAAGGATTGATTTAGACTGATTATAGTGTTAATAAATAATTAGGCTTCTCTGTTGAGAAGCCTTTTGTTTTTTTAATATAATTGCATAAATTCAAAATTATATAGCTTATGTTGAGTTAAACTTTATATAAATAATGACTGAAGAATTACTTCAATATATTTGGAAACATCAGTTGTATCGTCCTGAAAAACTGATTACAATACAAGGAGATGCTGTTGAAGTTATTAATCCGGGTTGTCAAAATATAAATTCCGGTCCCGATTTTTTTAATGCAAAAGTTAAAATTGGAGGTATTATCTGGGTAGGAAATGTTGAGGTTCATTTGCGTTCATCCGATTGGTACCGGCATAAACATTACGATGATGAAGCTTATAATAATGTAATTCTTCATGTGGTTTTGGATGCTGATGAAATAATTATAAAGACTAAAAACGGTAATGAAATTCCTTCATTATTACTTCATATTCATCATTCATTAGTAGGCGAGTATAATTTATTAATGAAATCTCAACCAATGATTGCCTGTGCAAATCATCTTTCAAAAATGAATAGTATTGAAATGACAAGTTGGTTGGAACGAATGATTGTTTTACGATTGGAAGATAAATATAATCATATATGCAATCTTCTTGAAGATTATGATTTTAATTGGGGACAAGTTTTTTTTATAATGTTTTCAAGAGCGATGGGGTTTGGCGTTAATAACGATGCTTTTGAAAATGTGGCTAAAAGTATTCCGTTTAATTATTTACTACATCATTCGGATAATTTATTTCAACTTGAAGCTGTTATAATGGGGCAAGCCGGGTTGTTAAATCAAAATATTGATGATTTTTATTATAATTCATTAAAGAGCGAATATCTTTTTCTGAAGCAAAAGTATTCTTTGACTGAACCTGTTGGGATAAAATGTCGTTTTCTAAGGCTTCGCCCCATGAACTTTCCAACTATACGACTATCGCAAATTGCTTGTTTTATTAAAAAGTCGGGTGGAGTATTTGAAAATTTTATTGTTAATCAGGGTGTTGATCATCTGATAGAATTCTTAAAATTAGAAAGTGCAGATTATTGGAATACTCATTATACCTTTGGTAATGTTAGTGCTAATTCTAAAGCTAAAATATTAGGATTGAGTTCTGTAAGGCTTTTGGTGGTTAATGTGTTTGTTCCTTTTTTATTTGCTTATGGGAAACATCTTGGGCGAAATGATTTGCAGGAGAAAGCTATTGACTTGTTACAAATATTGCCTGCCGAAAAAAATAGTATTTTAACTAAATGGGAAAAGTATTCATATAAAAAGGTATCTTCATCCTTCGAAAGTCAGGGTATTATTTATTTATATAATAATTTTTGTATTGAAAAAAAATGCTTGAGTTGTGCTGTTGGGCATAAAGTTTTAAGTAAAATGGTGAATTTTATTTAAATTATCGAAATAATGAATTGGAACAAACTTTTTAATATTTCGTAGGAAATGAGTTTGAAGTATGTTTAAGTAAAAATCAATTGTAAATAAATAATAAATTTTTATTCATTATTTATTAATATAGAATA
Organism: Marinilabiliaceae bacterium; assembly: GCA_016933045.1. GTDB lineage: Bacteria > Bacteroidota > Bacteroidia > Bacteroidales > Marinilabiliaceae > JAFGBR01. The sequence continues at coordinate 13,321 of JAFGBR010000021.1, forward strand.
AAAATGGTAAGGTTTTTGAAATGAATAAGAATCAAAACGTTTTAATTAAATAAAAAAACTATGAAAACAAAACAATTACTAGGTATAACAATTATGACAATCCTTATATTAGGAGGTCTTTATAGCTGTAAATCGAAACAAAAAACAATTAGTGCATCCAGTGAGGTTGGTAAAATAATAGAAAATATGCCATGTGAAGATGCCGGTCGTTCAGACAAGAAATTTTTCCGCGCCAGTTCAATGGCTACAAGTTCAGATATTCAATTGGCTAAGGAAAAGGCATTGTTGTTAGCTAAACAGCGATTGGTTACATTGATAAACTCAAATACAAAATCGGTTACCGATCGTTATGTTAATGAAAGTGAATTTGGTGATGCTTCGGAGTTTGAGCAAAAATTTGAAAATTTAACACGTGAGGTTGCTGATGAAACATTGAATAATATTGTTATTACATGTGAAAAATCGAGTGTTATTGATCGAAAATATCGTGCTTTTATTGCAATTGAAGTTGATAAGGAAGATATATTTAATGGCATTAACAATAAATTATCAAGTAATCAAAAGCTTCAGGTTGATTACGACAAGAAAAAATTTGAAGAAATATTTAACCAGGAGATGGAGAAAATGGCCGAGGAAAGAGGTTATTGATTATAATGTAATTTGTTAATAGAAAAAATAATTTTGAAGGGTAAAAAAAAAGTATATCTTTGCAACCTCAATTTTATAAGTTGTAATTATGTATTTGACAAAAGAAATTAAGCAGGAAATCTTCGCTAAATACGGAAAGTCTAATACTGATACTGGATCAGCAGAGAGCCAGATAGCATTATTTTCGCACCGTATTTCGCATTTAACTGAACATTTAAAGTTAAATAAGAAAGATTATAGCACAGAACATGCTTTGAAAAAATTAGTAGGTAAGCGTCGTCGTTTGCTCGATCACATGAAGGCAAAAGATATTGAAGGATACCGTAATTTAATTAAAGAACTTGGTATTCGTAAGTAAAAGTATGTTAAAGGTTTTAAGAGGTAATTTCTAAAGAGGTTACCTCTTTTTTATTTTAAAAAAATAAAAATATTTAGATTATTAAAAATAAGATAGGTTTTTTATCTTATTATAATCCATATCTTTGGGGTGTTTTTTAGAAATAGTACAAAAATGATTAAACCAATTGAGAAAGTAATTGAGTTGGGTGATGGACGGTCCATTACCATTGAAACCGGTAAGTTGGCTAAGCAAGCTGATGGATCGGTAGTTGTTAAACAAGGAAATACATATTTGTTAGCAACGGTAGTGTCAGCAAAAGATGCTAAACCTGATGTGGATTTTATGCCATTATCAGTAGATTATAAGGAAAAATTTGCAGCTGCAGGGCGTATACCTGGTGGATTTACCAGAAGAGAAGGTCGTCCTTCTGATTATGAGGTGTTAGTTTCACGTTTGGTTGACAGAGCCTTACGCCCATTGTTTCCTGATGATTATCATGCTGAAACGTTTGTTACAATAAACCTTATTTCGGCCGATAAAGATAGTACTCCTGATGCTTTAGCAGGATTGGCAGCATCAGCTGCACTTGCTGTTTCAGATGTTCCATTTAATGGCCCAATTTCAGAGGTGCGTGTGGCAAGGGTTAATGGAGTTTTGAAAATAAACCCTACTTTAACTGAGGTTAAAGCAGCAGATATGGATATCATTGTTGGTGCAACAATTGATAATATTCTTATGGTTGAGGGCGAAATGAACGAAGTATCGGAGGCTGAATTATTAGAAGCCATGAAACTTGCACATGACGCAATAAAAGTTCAATGTAAAGCGCAGCTTGAATTAGCTGAACTTGTTGGTAAAACAGTTAAAAGAGAATATTGTCATGAAGAAAATGATGAGGAGTTAAGAGCTAAAGTTTGGAATGATACATTCGAGAAGGCTTATGCATTAGCTAAATCAGGCATTACAGATAAACATAAGCGATATGAATCGTTTGCTGCAATATGTGATGATTTTATTGCTTCAAATTATGGGGATGATTCAGATGAAATTCCCGAAACTCTTATTCGTAAATACTATCATGATGTAGAAAAAGAGGCTGTTCGAAAAATGATTTTAGAGGATCAGATTCGTTTGGATGGTCGAAAAACAAATGAGATAAGGCCTATATGGTGTGAAGTTGATTATTTGCCAGGGCCTCATGGATCGGCAATTTTTACAAGAGGAGAAACACAATCATTAACTACAGTTACTTTAGGTACAAAGTTGGATGAAAAAATGATTGATGAAGTTTTGGAAAAGGGAACTGATAAATTTATGTTGCATTATAATTTTCCTCCTTTTTCAACTGGTGAAGCTAAAATGTCGAGAGGTGTAGGTCGTAGAGAAATTGGCCATGGTAATTTAGCATTAAGGGCTTTAAAACGAATGATTCCTGCCGAATTACCATATACTGTTCGCGTTGTATCTGATATTTTGGAATCAAATGGTTCTTCATCAATGGCAACAGTATGTGCAGGCACATTAGCTCTTATGGATGCAGGAGTTCAAATACCTAATCCAGTTTCTGGTATTGCTATGGGATTAATTACCGATGCAAAAACTGGGAAATATGCTGTACTCTCCGATATTCTTGGTGATGAGGATCATTTAGGTGATATGGATTTTAAAGTAACCGGAACTGAAAACGGAATTACTGCCACTCAAATGGATATAAAAATTGATGGTCTGTCATACGAGGTTTTGGAAAAAGCCTTAAATCAGGCGCGTGAAGGACGCATGCATATTCTTGGAAAAATAACTGATACATTATCACAACCTCGTGAAGATTATAAACCTCATGCTCCGCGTATTGTAAGTATACGTATTCCAAAAGAGATGATTGGAGCTGTTATTGGTCCTGGTGGAAAAATTATTCAGGAAATTCAAGCTACAACAGGTACCAGTATAAGTATTGAAGAGGTTGGGGATACCGGAATTGTTGCTATCTCGGCCGATAATCTGGATTCTATTAATGCTGCTTTGGCAAGAGTTAAAGGAATAGTAGCAATACCCGAAATTGGAGAAGTGTACAATGGAAAAGTAAAATCAATAGTGCCCTTTGGTGCATTTATAGAAATACTACCGGGTAAAGAAGGTTTACTCCATATTTCTGAAATTGATTGGAAACGTCTTGAAAAAGTTGAAGATGCTTTAAAGGAAGGTGATATGATAGATGTTAAACTTTTGGATGTTGACAAAAAGTCTGGAAAGTTTAAATTATCAAGAAAGGTTTTGTTACCTCGTCCGGAAAAACTAGTTAATAAAGAAAAAGAATAATTTTTCTGATATATTTTTTTAAAAAAAAGGGTTGCCAGATGGTAACTCTTTTTTTTAAAAAATATATGTAAGTGAATGTGTAATGAATCAGAGTTTAAATGACAAGGATTTAGCAAGCCTGAGAGATATATTGAATGATAAATTAAAGGGAGCTTCTTTTGTTGAAAGTCGTTTGATGGGATTTGAAGTATTGCCAAGATTAATATTGCAGCTAAAAAAAAATGGAGAAGCCTGTAGTGAGTGTAGAGAAGCGTATTTAAAAACAATGCAATTTGTTGATAAAATTAATTTGATCGTAAAACCGGATAATATTTTAATTAGAAAAGAGTTTGAGAAAGAGATCGGATTGATTTTGAAGCATTTGAAGAAAACTCACAAGATATTTCCAAAAGGAGAAATGCATACGAAAATATTAAGTATTTCAATGGCCGTAGCAATTGTAATTACTTTTGTTTATGCATCTATTAATCGATATAATTTTTTTAAAATGATTATGTTAGGTTGGGCTATTGGAGTTTCTATTGGTTTTTTATTAGGTAAAGTTTATGAAAATAGTCTTAGAAAACAGAATAGGCTTTTTTAACAATTGATTTGGTAATATTTTTTATTATTAGTATATTAATCATTAATAATTGTATGCTTTCCGGCATATTAAATTAACATATAATAAGATATTTATTAAAGATTGATTGTATTTACTAACGTATTGCGTGTAATTATTATAGTTGCAGATAGTGATATGGATATATTTTTTAACAGATTATCTATATTTGCAATTAATAATCATTATAACTTTTGTTTTTTAAAAAGATTATTAAATTTGTAGAAATACTGTGAAAATTAGTTTGAAAACAAATAATTGGGTAAACATTATGAAAAAAACAAGAATTAACCTCTTTGTTTCACTGGCTCTTATCGCATTATTAGCGAGTTGTGCTGGATTGGATAAAATGAAAAAAAGTGCTGAGGATGTAAAATATACAGTTAATCCTGAAGTACTTGAAACACATGCTGGAAAAGTAGATATAAGCATTAAAGTGCAAATTCCAGAAAAATACCTTGATAAAAAGGTTGTTATTGAAGCTACTCCTGTTTTAGTTTATGAAGGTGGAGAAGCAGCTTTTGCTCCTTATCGTTTGCAAGGAGAATCAGTAGAAGGTAATGATAAAGTTATCTCTTATGCAACAGGTGGATCTTTTGATTATACTGGTTCGGTACTTTATAATGAAAATATGAGAGTATCTGACCTTGTTGTTCGAATTAAAGCTACAAAAGGAGAGAATAGTATGGAGTTTGATCCTTACAAAATTGCAGATGGAGTAATTGCTACCTCAACTTTAGTTGCCGATAAAGGAGCTATTGCTGCAATTGGTGGTGACCAATTTAAAAGAATTGTTGCAGAACAACAATTAGCAGACATCTTTTTCTTAATTCAGCAGGCAAATCTTCGTGGTTCTGAATTGAATAAATCAGAAATTAAAGATCTTAAGAAGTATATTGTTGATGCCAGCAAAGCTGAAAATAAAGAGGTAAAAGGAGTAGAGATATCTGCTTATGCATCTCCTGACGGAGCTATGGATTTAAACACTAAATTGGCTGATCAGCGTGAGAAAGTAGCAAAAAACTATCTTGATAGTGAATTAAAAAAAGCTAAAGTCGAAGCAAAAGCTGAAGGATTCTTCTCATTAAATAGTACTCCAGAAGACTGGGAAGGTTTTAAATCGTTAATGGAAGCTTCTGATATTCAAGATAAAGATTTGATTTTAAGAGTTCTTAGCATGTATTCAGATCCTGAAGTACGTGAAAAAGAGATCAAAAATATGTCTGCTACGTTTAAAGTTATTGCAGATGAAATTCTTCCTAAGTTACGTCGTTCAAAATTAACTGTTAATACAGAAGTTATTGGAAAAACTGATGAAGAAATTCTTGCACTTTTATCTTCAGATCCTGATACCTTGAATCTTGAGGAATTGCTTTATTCAGCTACTTTAGTTGAAGAGAATGATTTAGATTCTCAATTGAAAGCATACCAAACAGCCGCAAAAAAATATCCTGATTGTTGGAGAGCTGAAAATAATATTGGTTGTGTTTTATATCAAAAAGATGATTTGGATGGAGCTAAGGCTTCGTTTGAAAAAGCAAATACTATTAAAGCAAATGTTCCAGAGGTTATTAATAACTTAGGTGTTATTGAACTTAGGAAAGGTGATTATGCAAAAGCAGAAGAATTATTTGGGGCAGCTGCCGGTGCTGGTGAAGCTTTAGATAATAACTTAGGGATACTTGCTATTCATAAGGGTGATTACGAAGGTGCAATGCGTTATTTTGGCAACAGCACTAGTTGTAATGCAGCTTTAGCAAAAATACTTGCAGGAAAATATGATGCTGCTTTATCTACATTAAATGCAAATACAAAAGAAATTGGTTTCAAGTATTATTTGAAAGCAATTGTTGGTGCAAGAACTGCTCAAAACGATATGATGTTTGAAAGTCTTGCTAAAGCAGTTCAATTAGAGGCATCATTGAAAGATGTAGCTAAAAAGGATCTTGAATTTGGCAAATTCTTTGAAGATGCTGCTTTTAAAGCTGCAATGCAATAATTAAGAGATAATATAAGACTTTTTAAGTCTTTTATTTATGATATAAAAGAGGGTGTCTCAACTGTGTGAGTCACCCTCTTTTATTTGTGCTAATTATGCTCCTGTTTTTAAATATAAGACCCTAAAAGATTAATTTTTTGTAGCGGTATATTGTTAAAAATACTTTTATATTGTATCAAATAGTTTAAAGATTGTGCCAAATTGTGTATTGTTGAGAGGATAATGTTGCGATAATTTTAAAAATTTAGATGAGAAGTTATTGATTAATACATTTTTGAATATAAAACGTTAATTGAGTGACAAATAAGAGTTGAATATACTTTAAAGATTTCATTTGTTTCATTTTGTTGAACTATATTACTTTTTTATAAAATCACATCACAAACAACTAATATGAGAAAAGTTTATTTTTTTATTTTATTTTTTTCTGTATTGACTCTTTCCTTAAGAGCTCAGCGAAAAATGGAAACACTGGATAGAGGGTTGGTAGCCGTTAAAACCAGTTCCGGAGTATTCACTAGTTGGCGTATTCAGGGGTATGAATGGTATAATGTTACTTATAATGTTTACCGTAATGGGAATAAGTTAAATTCAGATCCATTAAATGTATCTAACTATTTAGATGCAGAAGGAACAACTGATGATAAATACTCAGTATCGGTTATGGTTAATGGATTAGTGCAAGATTTATCAGAAGAGGTAAATGTGTTGTTGCAAAATTATCTCGAAATACCTATGAAAACCCGACCTGATGGTTATGAAATAAATGATGCTACAGCTGCTGATTTAGATGGCGATGGTGAATACGAGATTATTGTTAAACGTGTATATCCCGACTGGAGTGCTGAAGCTACCCTATTTACTTATTTTGAGGCTTATAAACTTGATGGAACATTCTTGTGGGAGATTAATGTTGGTCCAAATATTATGTCTTCATCGGCAGTTGAAATTAATATTGCGTGTTTTGATTTTGATGAAGATGGTAAGGCAGAGGTGTTTTTAAGAACATCAGAAGGAACTATTTTTGGTGATAGTTCAAAGATTTTGGATACCGATAATGATGGAAAAACCAATTATAGATATGCTGTTACTCAATCGGCAAATATGCAATATGTGACGATTGGACCCGAATTTCTTTCATTGGTAAATGGTGAAACGGGTGAGGAATTGGATCGTGTTGCTTTTATACCGCGTTATCCTGGAACTAATTATCCTACTGCCGACCAGTATGAAGCATATTGGGGTGATGCGTATGGTCATAGATCTAATAAATTCTTTTTTGGAGCTCCTTATTTAGATGGTAAACATCCTAGTTTGTTTATTGGGCGTGGTATTTATACCCGAACTATGATGAGAGCTTATGATGTTATTAATAAGAAATTGGTTTTGCGATGGGATTTTAATACAGATAATTATCCCACTTATGCAGGCCAGGGAAATCATAATTATACTATTGCTGATGTAGATATGGATGGGCGAGATGAAATAGTATGGGGATCAATGACTGTTGATGATAATGGTAAAGGATTGTATTCGACAAGGATGGGACATGGTGATGCTTTGCATGTTGGCGATTTGGATCCATACCGAAAGGGAATTGAAGTATGGAAGTGTTTGGAGAATTCACCTATGTATGGAACCGTTTTATACGATGGAGCAACAGGCGAAATACTTATTCATGACGTGTTAGGTCGCGATTGTGGAAGGAGTTGTGCTGCAAATATTTCCGATGATTTTAAGGGAAAAGAGTTGTGGGGTAGTAATAATGTTTATTCTGCAACAACAAAAGAACCCGTTATAACCGCTACAGGAGCTGTTAATTATCGAATTTATTGGGATGGTGATTTGCTTGAGGAGGTTCTTGATCATAATTGGAATGGATCGGGTGGTGAGGGCTCAATACGAAAACCAAATATTGGTGAGATATTTTTAGCCAATGGTACAAACTCTTGTAACTGGACAAAAGGAACCCCATGTTTACAGGCCGATTTATTTGGTGACTGGAGAGAAGAGGTAATATGGAGGACTGCTGATGACAGTAAAATAAGAATTTATACAACAACACATTCAACGATATATCGTAATTATTCATTAATGCACGATCATCAATATCGTCAGGCAATATGTTGGCAAATGTGTGGTTATAACCAGCCTCCTCATGTTAGTTATTTTTTAGGTAAAGCTGAAGGTATTTTATTACCTCCACCTCCTACAATTACTAATGAACGATTGGTTTATAATGGCGATAGTGTATGGAATAAAACATCAACTGCATGGTTAAAAAATGATACTGCATTGGCATACTCCGATGGTGAACATGTACATTTTGATGTGTTAAATGGAAATAACGTTTCTATTTCATTGTCTGATTCTGTTTCGCCTTCAAATTTAACGGTTAATTCTCCCGGAAATTATACACTAAATGTTTTAGATGGTGGAAAATTATCAGGCGAAATGAATCTTATTAAACAAGGTGTTGGAGCGTTTAACTTAAATGGATTGCATGATTTTAAAGGAATAACAGAAATTTGGGCTGGACGTTTAAATCTTAATGGAAATTTTAATGCAAGTCCTGTGTGGATTAATCTCTTTGGTGAATTTGAATTAAATGGTGAGGTTGCAAAAGGTGTTGTGATGCGTTATGGTTCAAGACTTTTTGTTGGTGGAGAAAATAAATCGGGAGTTGCAACTATAGATGATTCTTTGTACGTTGAGGAAAATGGTGTGTTGGAATTTGATCTTTTTGCCCCTTCCGATATTAGAAATGACAGTATTGTTGTTAATGGAAATTTAATACTGGAAAATGGTTCAGTTGTAAAAATAATGCCTCATCTTTTTGATGGTGAAGAGCGATTAGCTCCTGGTCAATATGTTCTTGCATCAGTTAGTGGTAATATTGTTTGTGATACATCATCTGTTTTAATTGAGGGCATATTAGGAACCCCGGCTTATTTATCGGTGCAGAACGGAAAACTGTTAATGGTTGTTAAGCAGATGAGGAATGCAGGTACGGTTTATTGGAATGGATCGGTTTCGAATGAATGGGATCTTGTTAATACTCCAAATTTCTTATTTGAATCTGTTGATGATGTATTTGTTACTGGCGATGATGTTGTTATGAATGATGATGCAATAACTAAAAATGTTATTGTTAAGGAAATGGTTTCTCCTGCGTTATTAACAGTAAACAGTACTTATAACTATTTAATAAGTGGTGATGGAGCTATTTCGGGTAGTGCTGAATTAACTAAACAAGGATCGGGGAAATTAACTATTTTGAATACTAATAGTTTTACAGGTAAGGTTTTGGTTGCTGAAGGAATATTAGAAGTAAGCTCAATGCCTAATAGTTTGGATGGTAATGGAGCAATTGGATCAGTATCGGATGTGGCTTCTTTATTTGAAATAAACGGAGGAACACTTAGTGTAACAAGTAATACGTCGAGTGATAGAGCTCTTTATATTGGTTCCAACGGATGTACAATTAGCAATAATTTATCTTTGAAATGGAATAGTAAGATATCGGGAGGTGAATTAACTAAGATAGGTTCGGGTGAATTGGTTTTTGCTTCGAAAAATACAAACAGTAAGTTGATATTGAAGGGTGGAGCGGTTCGTTTGTATAATGAGGATGCATCGCCAGGTAGTAATGTTACATTCGAAGGAGGGACATTATATTGTTATGATAATAGCGGAACATGGAGCACTGCCAATTATTCATTATATGTAGGAGATGGAAAAACAGGTGCAATTTATGCAGATGGAAGATGTGATTATAAAGGTTCATTGACAGGTAGTGGAATTCTTAATATTTACATACCTTATGTGAGAACTGAATTTGGGGGTAATTGGTCAAATTTTGAAGGGTCTGTTAATTTACTTAACTCAAATGCTTTTCGGGTTGAGAATACTTATGGTTACTCAAAAACGAAGTTTAATTTAGCAACAGGAGCTTCAATTGAAAATACTATCAATTCCACTGTGAAGATTGGAACTATTTTGGGAACCGGAGTGTTGTATGGTTCAGGAACATGGGAGATTGGTGGCCGAAATGAGAGTTTTATTTTCAGAGGTGATATTATTTCGGGTAATGTGGTTAAGGTTGGAACAGGCGTAATGACTTTGTCGGCAGCTAGTTCAACTTCGGGTACAGTAAATGTGAACCAGGGAGGCTTGATGGTTATTAATACTACAGGAAGTGCTACTGGTAGTGGAGTTGTATATGTAAACGATGGAGCTTTTTTAGGCGGTATGGGTACTATTGCAGGATCTGTATTTGTGCAAAATGGAGGTATGTTAAAAGCTGGTTATGAGGTTGAAGGTTATAATTATACGGGAACATCTCTTAAGGTTAAGAGTGTTACAATGAATTCGGGTTCGGTATTTTATGTTAAAACAAATACTATTATGTCGAAGTCTGATAAGCTTGTAGCATCTTCATCGTTTGTTGCTAATGGGCAGCTTGTTATGAGTCAGTCAACAACAACTGCATATTCTGTTGGTCAGACATATCAAATTGTTTCTGCTCCAGCTATTTCAGGTGCATTTAGTTCAATATCTCCGGAAACACCTGGTGAAGGTATGGCATGGGATTTAAGTGAATTTAAAACTTCAGGAATTGTTAAAGTAGTGGCAGCAACTGCTATTGATTATTCGAATATTGAAAGGGTTAGCTTATATCCAAATCCAACAACAGATTATGCTTATGTAAATCTTTCGGCTGGTTTGGGAGAAGTAACAATTCAGGTTGAAACAATCAATGGATCGGTAATTAAAATTTTAGAAAGTAGTGATGTTTCTAAAGTTAAATTAAGTTTGGGTGAGTTTGAAAAGGGTATATATCTTGTTAGGATTATATTTGATGATAAAACAATGATTGGTAAAATTGTTTTGAAATAATAGATTAATTGGTAAAAAAGGCTTCTTGCAAAAGGAAGCCTTTTTTTATTGATTGTTTTGAAGTGGTTAAGTATTCGTTAGGCTACATAATATAGTCAACACAAGCTCTGTCTGCTTTTATGGGGGCTATTAATTTTGCAACTTCTAAATGATCGGGATGCTTTGCATAAATGTCGATATCCTCAAAGCTATTGAATGATGTTGTTAATGCTAGATCGAAGGTTTCGTTTGGATTGTTATTTAAACCTACTTCAACAGAGAGAAGGCATTCAATTTTATCGGTTAAGGATAGTAGTGCATGTTTTACTTCGTTTAATTTTTCTAGCTTCTCTTGTGCGGTTCTAAAATCCTTGAATTTGAAAAGTACAATGTGCTTTACCATGATTATAAATGTTTTGTTATGTGTTCAAAAATAACTTTTTAAAGCGGTTCTTTAATCAAGGAAGGAATTTATATTTATTATATTTGATAATGAAAACCTGTAAATTGATTTACTATGCTTGATCAGTTTCGTCCCGAAGATATCATGTTTATTGATATAGAAACAGTTCCTCAAAACAAACAATATGATGATGTTGCTGAAGAATTAAAAATGTATTGGGATAAAAAATCGGCTTATTTCCGAAATGAAAATGAAACGCCTGCTGATGTATATCAACGAGCCGGTATTTATGCCGAGTTTGGTAAGATTGTGTGTATTTCGGTTGGTATTATTGTTAATAAAAAAGGGAATCGTTTTTTTCGGGTGAAGTCGTTTTTTGGAGATGATGAAACATTGATTTTGACAGAATTTGCTAAGATGCTGAATTCATTTATTAATAATGAATCAAATCGTAATTTATGTGGGCATAATGTTAAAGAGTTTGATTTTCCGTATATAGCACGTCGTATGTTGATTAAGGGAGTTTCTATACCACAGGTGTTAGATGTTGCCGGGAAAAAGCCGTGGGAGGTAAAATTTATTGATACCCTCGATTTGTGGAAATTTGGCGATTATAAACATTATACATCGTTGGGGTTGTTAACTGCCATTTTTGGAATTCCAACGCCAAAAGATGATATTGATGGTAGTCAAGTGGCTCATGTTTATTATGTTGATCGTGATTTGGAGCGTATTGCAATATATTGTGAAAAGGATGTGCTGGCTACAGCGCAGTTATTTCTTAAGTTGAAAGGTGAACATCTTATTGATGCAGATAAAGTTGAACGCGTTTTTTAATCATCCAGAAGATATAGTGCTGTTTTAATAAATAATTCCGGTTGTTCGGCATGAAGCCAGTGTCCTGCATTGGGGATAGTAATAAATTCGGCTTTGGGGAAATACTTGCGACAATAAAACAGATCGTCATTTAAAATATAATTCGATTTTTCGCCTTTTATGAAAAAAACAGGTTTAAGATATTTGTTACTATCGGGCGAAATATGTGAAAACCCATCTAATATCTCATAAAGGTTTTCTGAGATGGTTTTTATATTTAGTTTCCAGGTAAAAGAACCTTCGGATGAACGGGTTATGTTTTTCAATAAAAACTGACGAACCTGATTGTTTGGGATATCAGTTGCTAAATAATTATCAATATCCAATCGGTTTTTAAATGTTTTTAAAGGAGCATTTAACATTGATGAAATAATTTTGGCATGATCGGGTGTTGATAATGTAAAATTATTTTGTAAATGATACGGTTTTGGTGCAATATCGACAGATATTACTTTGTCTGTTCTTTCGGGATAAGCAAGACAAAAGCGCAAAACCGTTTTTCCACCCATTGAATGGCCTATTAAATGTGCATTGTCAATATTATGATAATCCATAAAAGAGAGTAAATCGTCTCTCATGTCGTCGTAGGTATGACTGTTATTGTGAGGAGATTTACCATGATTTCGCTGATCAATAATAAACACCTTAAATTTTTCCGAGAGTTGTTTTCCAATAGTAACCCAGTTGTCTGATGCTCCATATAAGCCGTGAACAATAATTAAAATGGTTTTTGAAGTCCCAAATTCTCGGTAAGATAATTTCATTATTTCTGAAACCTTATTTTAGCTGATCTTTATATAGTGCGATTGTTTTTTCCAGTCCAAAATATAGCGCATCTGCAATTAAGGCATGGCCAATTGATACTTCCTTAATAAAAGGAATGTTTTCGATGAAAAATTTTAAATTTTCGAGGCTCAAGTCATGGCCGGCATTTATTGTTAAACCTAGTTTTTTTGCCAGATTAGCAGCATCAACAAATGGAGCAATGGCTTCAGCTTTGTTTTTTGCATAGTTAGCAGCATAAGGCTCTGTGTATAATTCTACTCGGTCGGTGCCAATTTTCGCTGCGTTTTCGATGAATTTAAGGTTGGTATCTACAAATAATGAAGTTCTAATGCCTGCTTCGTTAAATAATCCAATAATATCCTGTAAAAATGAATAATTAGTAATAGTATCCCATCCTGCATTAGAGGTTATAGCTTCAGGTGGGTCAGGAACTAAAGTTACCTGATGAGGCTTAGCTTTTTTAACCAATTCGATAAATTTTTCCGATGGATATCCTTCTATATTAAATTCGGTTGTGATAACAGGAGCGATATCAAACACATCTTTATATTTAATATGTCTCTCGTCGGGACGCGGATGAACAGTTACTCCATCGGCTCCAAAAGCCTGTACGTCAATGGCAGCTTTTACCACATTCGGAAAATCTCCACCTCTTGAGTTACGAAGTGTTGCAATTTTGTTTATATTGACACTCAATTTTGTCATAGCCAGAATAAAATGTGTTGTTAGTCAAATAGCATTAAATAAACTTTTGAATAGTTTGAATGTTTAAGCTATATGAAGTAAATTTAAGATAATCTCTTTTTGTTGTTGACAAAAATAGAAAGTATTTCTTGAACAAAAGGTATGTTAGCAAAAGATTTAATTTCAGATATAATTCCTTCTTTGAAAACTTCCGATACCGGGGTTGATGCTCTAAACTGGATGGAGGTTTTCAGGGTGTCGCATTTGCCAATTGTCAACAATAAAATTTTTTTAGGGTTGATTTCTGATTTGGATATTTACGATTTGAATTGTGCAGATGAAGCATTAGGAAATCATCGTATTTCATTAATGAAACCTTATGTGTATTATTATCAGCATATTTATGAGGTTATAGAATTAGCTTCGCGTTTAAAATTAACAGTTGTACCTGTTTTAGATGAAAAAAAAGAGTATTTGGGAATTATTTCGCAAAGTGATTTGTTACACAGAATGGCCGATTTAATTGCAGCACATGTACCCGGAGGAATTATTGAATTGGAATTGAATTCGCGTGATTATTCAATGTCGGAAATTGCCAGGATTGTTGAAGATAGTGATGCTAAAATATTAAGTTTGTATGTAAAAGAGATTGTAGCCAATAATCAGTTGATGTTATCTCTTAAACTAAATAGAATTGAAATACAGCCTGTTATTAGATCTTTTGAACGATATGGATATAAAATTAAAGCATCTTTTTCGGGCGAAGATATTTATGACGATTCGATACAAAGAAATTTTGACTCACTTATGAGGTTTATGAGTATATGATACGACTTCTGTTGTTATGAGAATTAGATTTGAAGGGACGAAGATTGGGCTTTTTTGCAGTAATATTTCTCTGTTAATTTTTTTTTCTTGTTGTCCTTTTTTTATTGAGGCAGCAGATTATAAACCATTGTCTGATTCGCTTTATATTCGAAAAATTTCTATTTCCGGCAATAAAATTACCAAACAACCTGTTATTTTAAAGGAACTATTATTTAAAAATGGTGACTTTATAAAACACAGTGAGTTGTTGTTTCTGAAAAAAAAATCAATAGATAATTTATTGAATACTTCGTTGTTTAATTATGTGTATATCGATTTTGAAATAGTTCAGGAACAAAGTGTTGATGTAAATATTAGAGTTGAAGAACGATGGTATTTATGGATAGCTCCAATTTTTGAACATGCAGATAGAAATCTGAGTTCTTTTTTTCATGATAAAAACTGGGAAATGATTAATTATGGGTTGTCTATGAGTTACGATAATTTTAGAGGGCGACATGAAAAAATAAGGTTTAGGTTTCGAATTGGATATTTTAATCAGTTTTTTTTTGATTTTGAGTCGCCCGAATATGAAAAAATGTGGGGATGGGGTTTTTGGGTTGATAATAATTATTACGATCAGGTTGCAATAAAAACTATAAATAATAGACCTTATTATTTAAGTACATTTGGCAATCAAATTTATAGTTCTTTATCTGATGCGGTTTATGTTCAGTTGCGAAGTGGAATATATAAAAAACATAAATTTGTTTTGAAATACGCATCTCATTTTGCCAGTGACACAATTATTTCAGTCAATAGTAATTTTTTGCCCGATGCAACTAATCGTTTTGATTATTTGGCTATTCAATATCAGTATACTTATGATGATCGTAATAGTAAATATTATCCGCTTACCGGTAATATGTATCAAATGGATATTGAACAAACAGGTTTAGGTATTTTAAATAAACAAAATAACTTTTTAAAATTTACCGGACGAATGTATTATTACAATTCTTTGCGTGATAAAATTTTTATTGGATCGGAGTGGAATGGAAGTTATTCAACTACAAACAATTGTGCTTATTACACAAATAATGGTATAGGTTATAAACAATTTATAAGGGGGTATGAGTATTATGTAATTGATGGTAGTGCATATTTTTTTTCAAAAAACAAGATATCTTATGAGATGGTATCTCTGCGTATAAAAGATTTGAATATTAAATGGTTAAGTAAATTTTCAAAAATTCATTATGCTTTATATTTAGGTGCTTTTTATGATTTTGGTTATGTTTTAAGTAATAATGAGGTAAATAATTTAAATAACAACTTAGTAAATAGTTTTATGCATGGATTTGGTGTTGGCATTGATTTGGTAACAATATACGACAAAGCTTTAAGTTTAAATTATGCCTTAAATAAACATGGAGAACATGGTTTTTTTGTTCATATTAATTTGAAAATGTAATATCTTCATGACCAAATTATAACAAATAATTATTAATGAGAGTTGCAGTATTTGGGAAAAAATTTAATGAATCGTTTCGTAGTTATTGTCAGACTTTTATCTCAATTTTAGAAAAGTGGGGTTGTGAAGTTATTATTTATCAGCCATTCTATCGTTTTTTAAAAAAAGAGATTATACTACCTGTAAATTTTTCATCAACATTTTTACGAAGTGATGATTTAACAAATGTAAATATGATTTTTACAATTGGAGGGGATGGAACATTTCTTGAAGCTGCCACGTTAGTTCGTAACCAAAACATCCCTATTGCGGGTATAAACAGTGGTCGTTTGGGTTTTTTGGCCGATATATCAAAAGAAGATATAGAAGTAGCAATGTCGGATATATTTCAAAATCGCCATCAGTTAAGGAATCTTAATTTGCTTGAAGTTAATACAGGAAATAGGGTTTTTGGAGATCTGAATTTCGCACTTAATGAGTTGTCAATTTCGAAACGAGATAGTTCATCAATGATTACTGTTCATGTATATTTGAACGGTGAGTTTTTAAATTCGTATTGGGCCGATGGATTAATAATTGCAACAGCAACAGGTTCAACTGCTTACTCGTTAAGTGTTGGCGGACCAATTTTACATCCCGATTCGCAAAATTTTGTTTTATCTCCAATTGCACCTCATAATCTTACTGTTCGACCGCTTGTAATTCCCAATGATATGGAAATTACTTTAAGGGTAGATGCCAGAGGCGGGAAATATCTGGCATCGATCGATTCGCGTAGTCGTGTGATGGATGAGCAAATTGTTATTACTATTCGAAAAGCTAATTTCTCAATCCCAATGGTAGTAAGGACACATCATAATTATTACGATACACTACGAAATAAGCTAATGTGGGGTGCCGATAAACGTAATTAACTAGTTGTTTGTACAATATTTAATTATTTTTTGTGTTTATCATGATGGAATTAACTTGTTTTGCGAAGCTTTTATTTTAATAAAATTGACGTTTGTTGATTCAATGCTAAATAATTCCGATTAAATATTATTTTTGTGCAACTTATTTCAAATCCCTGTCATTTTATGAATCGGAAATATCTGAAATGGAGTTTTATGCAACGTGTTAGTATGTTTTTTATCATACTATTTTGTTGTATGTTTAATTATTCGATAGCCCAGGATCGTATAGAAATAGGTGGATTTTTAGGAGCATCATATTATTTGGGAGATTTGAATCCAGGTACTCAGTTTAAAAATTCACATCCTGTTTTTGGAGGAATTGGCAGATATGTATTCTCCGACCGGGTAGTGTTTCGTGGAACTGCTTTATTGGGACAAATAAGTGGGAGTTATCCGCAGGATGATGTGTTGTTAGTTGAGGATGAATTTGGTGATACCGGATTTTCGCGACGGATATTAGATGTTGCTGCTATGGTAGAATACAATTTTATGTCGTACGATCATCAGTTTGTATCCAATACAAATTTCACTCCTTATGTAACTTTTGGATTGGCAAATACGACTTATAGAAGATATTCAAATGATCAGGGTTTTGGAGATAATAAACCGGTTTTTGTATTATCTTTGCCGTTCGGTTTAGGTGTTAAATATAAACTAACTAAATGGATTAGAGTAGGTGCGGAATGGACTTTTAGGAAAACATTTGTTGATGATTTGGATCAAACCAATTCAGATATGTTAATTGATCCAACTGATCCTTATGGGTTTAATGAGCAAGGGAGTATTCATAATAATGATTGGTATTCGTTTGCCGGTGTTTATGTTACTTTTAATCTTTTTAGAAGAAAAACCACTTGTAATTCAGGGTTTTAGTTAAATGTATTATGTCAAATAAAGATCTGTTAGAGAAAGATAAGTTACCCAGTCATGTTGCCATTATAATGGATGGGAATGGACGTTGGGCTCGAAAACGTGGAAATTCACGGATTTTTGGACATAAAAATGGCGTGAAAGCGGTACGTGAAGTTACCGAAGCTGCTGCTGAACTAGGCATTGGTTATTTAACTTTATACGCTTTTTCTACCGAAAATTGGAATCGACCTAAAACAGAAGTGGATGCATTGATGTCACTTTTGGTTAAAACCATTAGTGATGAAACAAAAACCCTAATGGAAAATAATGTGCAATTAAATGTTATTGGTTTTAAGGATAGTCTTCCTCAGAGAGTTAGGAAAAACCTTGAAGATTGTATCGAAAAAACATCTTCTAATACCGGATTGGTTTTAAACCTTGCCCTTAGTTATAGTTCGAGGTGGGAGATTATTGATGCCGTAAAAAAAATTGCAGACGATGTAAGCAATAAAAAAATATCGGTTGATGATATTAATGCAGATTTTTTTAGTAATTATCTCACAACGTCAGGAATGCCCGATCCGGAACTAATGATACGAACAAGCGGAGAAACACGAATTAGTAATTTCCTATTGTGGCAGTTGGCTTATGCAGAGCTTTATTTTTGCGATGTTTTATGGCCCGATTTTAGGAAAGAGAATTTTTATGAAGCACTGATCAACTATCAAAATAGAGAGAGGCGTTTTGGAATGATTAGTGAACAGCTTAAAAAATAAACGAATGCAAGAAAATAAAATTACCCATTTATTAGTACTAATAGTCTTATTGTTTTCTAATTACATTATTGCTCAGGATCAGTCAGTTCCTGTGGTTTCGTATACAGGAGCTCCTAAAAAATATGAAATTGCTGATATAAAAGTTGTTGGCGTTCAAAACTACGATCCGTCAATATTAGCTAACTTATCGGGGTTAAAAGTTGGTCAGGTTATTCAAGTGCCTGGCGATGAAATTACAACCTCCATTAAAAAATATTGGAATCATGGTTTGTTTTCTGATGTAAAAATTGTTGCCAGTAAAATTGAAGGAAAACAAGTTTTTTTAGAGATATATTTAACAGAACGGCCTCGTTTGAGTGAAATTATCTATTATGGTTTGCGAAAAGGTGAAATAGAAACTGTTTCTGAGAAAGTTGCAATGATGAAAGGAAGTCAGGTAACTCCTAATCTTGTTAACAGGGCTGAAAAATATATTAAAGATTATTTTGTTGAAAAGGGTTTTTATAATACCGAGGTATGGATTATTCAAAAAGATGATACATCAAAAGTAAACCAGGTTATTTTAGAAATTTCTGTAGATAAAAAGGATAAGGTTAAAGTACAGAGTCTTGAGTTTGAAGGAAACGAGGTTTTTAATTATGTGAAGCTTAATCGCGCAATGAAAAAAACCAATGCGAAAGGTAGGATTCGTAATTTTTTTAGAACAAAAAAGTTTGTTAAAGAGAAATATGCCGAAGATTTGGTGGCTGTGATTGATAAATATAATGAAAAGGGTTATCGTGATGCTGTTATTTTGAGCGATAGTGTTGCAAAAAATGATGATAACACTGTTGATATTAAAATTATAATTGAAGAAGGTCGTAAATATTATTTTGGTGATATAACATGGGTGGGAAACAGTATATATCCCGGTGAATTTTTGGGTGAACAGCTTAGAATTAAAAAAGGAGATGTTTATAACCAGAAGATGTTGGATGACAGGTTGAAGAATGATGAGGATGCCGTGCATAACTGGTACATGGATAAAGGATATCTGTTTTCGCAAATCAACCCTATTGAAGTGAAAATTTATGGCGATACCATTGATTTGGAGATGAGAATTTATGAAGGAACACAGGCTTCAATTAATAATGTGGTTATTAAAGGCAATACCAAAACACATGAACATGTTGTTCGTCGTGAAATAAGGACTAAGCCCGGTGAGCTTTTTAGTAAGTCGGAATTGATACGTACAATACGCGAATTGTCTCAACTAGGGCATTTCAATCCCGAAAATATTGTTCCCGATGTTCAACCCAATGAAGATGATGGAAGTGTTGATTTGATATATAACCTTGAAGAGAAAGCCAACGACCAGATAGAGCTTAGTGGAGGCTGGGGTGCCGGAATGTTTGTTGGTAGTTTGGGGTTGAAATTTACTAATTTCTCTGTTCGTAACTTTTTTAATGGTGATGCATGGAGACCTTTGCCAACAGGAGATGGACAAACCTTATCGTTTAGGGCGCAACATAATGGGTCGTATTATCAATCGTACAGCGCATCGTTTGTAGAGCCTTGGTTGGGGGGAAAAAAGCCAAATTCGTTAAGTTTATCAGTTTATTATTCGAAACAAACCGATGTGAGTTCGAGCTATTACAATACATATAATAATTATAATTATTACGGATCGAATTATAATCAAATGACAGCAGCCGATGTTGATGACAGTAAATATATGCAGGTTTTAGGTGTGTCAGTAGGTTATGGTAAGCGATTGACCTGGCCCGATGACTATTTCTCAATTTTTACACAGTTAAGTTATCAGCGATATAACCTGCAGGATTGGGATTATTTTATTATGGGTGATGGTAGTTCTACCAATTTAAGTATGGATGTTTCTATAAGTCGAAATTCGACTGACAACCCACTTTATACTCGCGAAGGTTCATCGTTCTCGGTTGGTGTTTCGTTTACTCCTCCATATAGTCTTTGGAGTGGTAAAGATTATGGGACTTTATATAAAACATCTATAAGTAGTGATGAAAATGAAGATGTAAGGAACGATGCAAAAGCCGAACTTTATAAAAATATTGAGTATCATAAATGGAATTTTAAAAGTGCCATATTTAAACCAATGGATACTAATCGTAAATTAGTGCTTATGGGAAAAGTTGAAGCCGGATTTCTTGGTTATTATAATAAAAATGTTCGTTCTCCATTTGAAAAGTTTACAGTAGGTGGCGATGGAATGTCGGGATATAGTATGTATGGAGGAGAAACTATTGGTGCACGAGGATACCAAAACTCATCGTTAACACCGCGAACAGGATATTCTTATAATGGTAATATGTACACGAAAATGACTATGGAGGTACGTTATCCTATTACTTTACAGCCTTCGGCAACTGTTTATGCATTAGGTTTTGTGGAGTCGGCTAATGCCTGGGCCGAATTTAAAGACTACAATCCTTTTCAAATGTACCGTTCAGCTGGTGTTGGATTGCGTATATTTTTACCAATATTTGGTTTAATGGGTATTGACTGGGGGTATGGTTTTGATCCGGTTACGGGTTATGAATCCAATCCAGTTCATAAAGGGAATTTTCACTTTACCATTGGACAAAGTTTTTAATATTTTGTTGTTTTGGTTCGGTTTTTGCAAATAAATACTGAATCTTAAACTTATTAACTATGAAAACGGATTTTTTAAAAATTAATAGTAAGCTTGGAATAAAATATATAGTCTTACTTTTTGCAATTTTTTTTGGTTTCTCTGTTCAGTCACAAAAATTAGCGTTTGTCGATACCGATTATATTTTAAAACGTATCCCGGCTTACGAAGCTGCACAAGAGCAACTTAACACGGCATCGGCAGGATGGCAAAAGGAGGTTGAAGCACTTTATCAGGAGGTGTCGGAAATGTATAAGAAGTATCAAACCGAGAGTGTGTTTTTGTCGAATGAAATGAAGGTGAAACAAGAAAACCTTATTGTTGAAAAAGAAAAAGAGGCAAAGAAATTGCAACAAAAGTATTTTGGATCTGAAGGTGAATTATTTAAAAAAAGAGAGATGCTTATAAAGCCTATTCAAGATGATATATATGCTGCAATATCAGTTATTTCGACCGAAGAGGGATATGGAGCTGTTTTTGATAAAGCATCGAATGTAGGGGTGATTTTTGCCGATCCTAAACTTGATATTAGCGATGATGTTTTAAAACAAATGGGTATTACTCAATAAAATAATCGAAAATATTTCTATGTTTGCAATTCTATTGCAGTTTTAATTGTGAAAATGATATTATCAAACTTAAAATATGAAAATTAAGTTATTATTTGTTGCTTCATTTATTATTATTTGTTTTGCTTTGTCGGCGCAGTCGACATTTAAATTTGGGCATATAAATTCGGAAGAGATATTTACAGCAATGCCCGAATTGCAAGAGGTAAAAAAAGTATTGGATGAAGAGTACGGAAAGCATGAAGGAAATCTCACAACCATGCAGGAGGAATTGAAAAAAGGTCAGGAAGCATATATTGCCGAGGCTAAGAATATGACTCCCGAACAACGGGCTACTAAAGAAAAAGAGTTGATTGAAATGAATCAGAGGATTCAAAATTTTTATCAATTGGCTCAACAACAGTTACAAGAAAAAGAGCAAGAGTTAAAAGCTCCACTGATTCAGAAACTTCAAAATGCAATTCAGCAAGTTGGAAATGAAAACGGATTCTTGTATATTTTTGATTCAAACTCAGGATTGCCTGTTTATCACTCGGAGAAAAGTGTTGATGTAGCCCCTTTGGTGAAAGCTAAACTTGGAATTAAATAATTAATTTACAATATAAAAAGTGATTATGAAGATTACTAAATATTTGATTATTGCAGTTATAGCCTTTGTTGGTGTAAGTGTATTTGCCCAGGACTTGAAGTTTGGACATGTAGATGTTCAGGTTCTTATTTCTCAATTACCCGAAAAAATTGATGCAGATAAAAAGCTTGAAAAAGAAGCTGAAAGTTTAAGAAATAATTTGGAGGTGATGACCAAAGATTTGGATACTAAGTATAACGAATATATGGCATCGCGCGATACTTTATCGGAGCTTATAAGAGCTACAAAAGAGAAAGAAATTCAGGATTACGACCAACGTATTAAAAATTTTAATATGTTGGCACAGCAGCAGTTGCAAAAAAAGGAGCAGGATTTGCTTCAACCAATTATTGAAAAAGTACAAAAGGCAATTGATGAGGTTGGTGCAGAGAACGGATTGATTTATATATTCGATATTAGTTCGAGGGTTGTGCTTTATCATTCTGATAAGAGTTTGGATTGTGCACCTTTAGTAAGAACTAAATTGGGCGTACAATAAGTTTTGATTAATTTAGTTTGTATGATATTATAAGGGAGTCCGGGTTTTGGATTACCCTTTTTTTGTTATTGATAGTATAGTATATGGGACCAATAGCAATTTTCGACTCGGGTTATGGCGGATTAACGGTTTTAGATAAAATTCGAAAACATTTACCCGATTACGATTATATATATTTAGGCGATAATGCTCGTACTCCTTATGGAAATCGTTCGTTTGAAGTTGTTTATGAATATACCAAACAAGCAGTTTTAAAATTGTTTGAAATGGGATCTCCTTTGGTTATTTTAGCCTGTAATACGGCTTCGGCCAAGGCGTTGCGTACAATTCAGCAAAATGATTTGCCGTTAATTGATTTAGAAAAAAGAGTTTTGGGAGTAATCCGGCCAAGTGTTGAAAAGGTTAAAAGTGTTACTTCGAAAAATAAAATTGGTGTTTTGGGAACAATAGGAACCATTCAATCCGATTCTTATCCGCTAGAAATAAAGAAATTATTCCCTAATGTTGAAGTTTTTCAGGAAGCTTGTCCAATGTGGGTTCCGCTTGTCGAGAACAATGAATTTGATAGTGAGGGAGCTGATTACTTTATTAAGAAAAATATTGATAATCTTTTTGCTAAGGATTCAAATATTGATTCTGTTATATTAGGATGTACTCATTATCCTTTATTAATTGAAAAGATACGTAAATATATTCCTCTTGGAGTTAATATTATCGAACAAGGTCAGGTTGTTGCCGAAAGTTTGAAAGATTATTTGCAACGCCACCCTGAAATTGAGGAAAAATGTTTAAAAAATGGAGTTACTCATTTTTTCACAA
This sequence comes from Marinilabiliaceae bacterium, assembly GCA_016933045.1. Taxonomy (GTDB): domain Bacteria; phylum Bacteroidota; class Bacteroidia; order Bacteroidales; family Marinilabiliaceae; genus JAFGBR01. The sequence goes on from JAFGBR010000021.1 coordinate 36,882, forward strand.
CAGAGAGTGTGAATAAGTTTAAGCAGGCTGCTGGTGTTTTTCTGAATCAGAAAATTAAAGTAGAACATATAACACTATAAATATTATTCCTGTTTATACCAACTGGCATACATTAGGTAATTATTAGCAATTTTCTTAATCATTTCCTTTGCCTGATGAGGTTCAATATCTTTTACTTTTTTAGCAGGAACACCTGCATAAACACTGCCGGGTTCAACAATAGTACCTGTGAGAATTAATGAATTGGCAGCTATTATTGAATTTGACCCAATTACAGCATGATCAAGAACAGTTGCTCCAATTCCAATTAATACATCATCTTCAATTTTTGCACCATGTACACATACATTGTGTCCAATTGAAACATTGTTACCTATTTCAATTGTTGATTTCTGGTAAAGAGTGTGTAATACCGTTCCATCCTGTATGTTTACTCTATTTCCAATTCGTATTGAGTTAACATCACCACGTAATACTGCATTAAACCATATTGAGCAATCGTTGCCAATTATTACATCACCAACAATTGTAGCATTTTCTGCTAAATAAACATTTTTACCAATTTTAGGCGTAAAGCCTCTTACTGATTTAATAAGTGCCATAGTCAATATTTTTTGCAAAAATAAGGGTTTGATTGGTAAATAGTACATTTTTGTGTTAAACAGTTTTAAAAAGCTTTTTGATGTTGAATGATAATAAGTTGAATAAATTCTTGGTATGAGGGGTTAGCTTTATTATTTTTGTGGCTCCTTAGAAGGATATGTGTTTTTTTACAGCTGAAATAATTAGCTGGTGAAGTTTTTTTGATATAATGTTAATAATTATATCTTATTTGTTTTTTTAAGTAAGTTTCGAGTTAAATTATGGGTAAAAGATCTAAAGTTATTGAAAGAGATGAGGTTGTTGTGCGGTTTTCCGGTGATTCGGGAGATGGGATGCAATTAACAGGAACACTGTTCTCGCATACCTCTGCTATTTATGGGAATGATATTTCTACGTTTCCTGATTATCCTGCCGATATACGTGCTCCACAAGGAACGATTGGTGGTGTTTCAGGATTTCAGGTTCATTTTGGGAGTTCAGAAGTGTATACTCCGGGTGATTATGCAGATGTGTTAATAGCGATGAATCCTGCTGCTTTAAAAGCCAATGCTAAATGGATAAAAGCCGGTGGTACTATTATTGTTGATATTGATTCTTTTGATGAGAAGAACCTTAAAAAAGCTGGGTATAAAACAGATGATCCTATTACCGAAGAAAAATTGAACGATTTTTATATTATCAAGGCTCCTATTACTACAATGACGAAAGAGAGTTTGAAGGATCTTGGACTTGATAATAAAAGTATTTTGCGAAGCAAGAATATGTATGCGTTAGGGCTTGTATATTGGTTGTTTGATCGTCCTTTAACTCATACTCAGGAATATATTCGTAAAAAATTTGCAAAAAATCCGCTTATTGTTGAAGCAAATCTGAAAGTGCTCGAAAGTGGGTTTAACTATGGTATGATAATTCAGGCAGTTACTCCATCGTACCAAATTGTACCTGCCGATGTTCAAAAAGGTAATTATAGAAATTTAAATGGTAATACTGCTGTTGCCTGGGGCTTTTTAGCTGCCGCAGAGCGAAGTGGATTGGAGCTTTTTTTGGGTTCTTACCCAATAACACCAGCAACTGAAATATTACAAGAGCTTAGTGCTCGTAAAGATTTGGGAGTAAAGGTATTTCAGGCCGAAGATGAAATAGCAGGTATTTGTACTGCTATTGGAGCCAGTTTTACTGGTCGTTTGGCTATTACTACCACTTCAGGGCCCGGACTAGCATTAAAGGGTGAAGCTATCGGTTTAGCTGTAATGGCCGAGTTGCCAATTGTAATTGTTGATGTTCAGCGAGGAGGCCCTTCGACAGGGTTGCCAACCAAAACAGAACAATCTGATTTGTTTCAGGCCTTGTATGGAAGGAATGGTGAGAGTCCGGCTGTTGTTATTGCAGCAAGTACACCGGTTAATTGTTTTGATTATGCTTATTATGCTGCAAAAATTGCAGTAGAACATATGACCCCGGTGATTTTGCTTACCGACGGTTTTTTAGCAAATGGCACGCAGCCATGGAGAATACCCGATTTGGAAGAGTTTCCGGTTATTATACCACCTTTTATTAAAGAGGCTCGGCCAGGATGGCATCCGTACGAGAGAGATGCAGAGAAACTAAACAGATATTGGGCTGTTCCTGGAACAGAAGGATTAACCCATCGCATAGGAGGTCTTGAGAAGGATTACAATACCGGGAATATTTCGCATGATCCCTTAAACCATCAGAAAATGACTGATGTTCGTGAAGCAAGGATTCAAAGGATTGCTGATTATATTCCTTATCTTGAGGTAGTTGGCAATGACGATGCTGATTTGTTAGTAGTTGGATGGGGTGGTACTTATGGTCATTTAATAACTGCTGCTGATTATATGAATGCGCAGGGTTATAATATCGCACTGGCCCATTTTACATACATTAATCCATTACCCAAAAATACTTATGATGTATTAAAACGGTATAAGAATATTTTGGTTTGTGAATTAAATAATGGTCAGTTTGTGAATTATTTGAGAATGAAATACCCCGAGGTAAAATATTCGCAGTATAATAAAGTACAAGGTTTGCCATTTACCAGTGCCGAGTTAGTAGAACAGTATAAAAAAATGTTGGAGGAATAAATAATGTCGGAAGAAATAAAAACATTTGCAGAGTTTAAAAGTGGACTTAGTGTGCGTTGGTGTCCTGGATGTGGCGATCATGCAATATTAAATTCAATTCAAAAGGCTATGTTCGAATTAGGATACAAAAAGGAGGAGGTAACAGTTATTTCGGGCATTGGATGTTCTTCTCGACTTACTTATTATATGAATACGTATGGTTTTCATACTATTCATGGTCGTGCCTCAGCAATAGCATCTGGAGTTAAAGTGGCAAACCCAAGTTTGAATGTATGGCAAATTACAGGAGATGGTGATGCTCTTGCAATTGGAGGTAATCATTTTATACACACAATACGAAGAAATGTGGATATTAACATGATACTGTTTAATAATCAAATTTATGGTTTGACTAAAGGGCAGTATTCTCCAACTTCAGAAAAGGGTTTTGTATCAAAGACTTCACCCTATGGAACTATCGAAAATCCATTTCGACCCGGAGAGTTGACAATTGGAGCTCGTGGACATTTTTTTGCTCGTACTGTAGATAAAGAATTAAAGCATAGTGTAGAAGTGTTTAAGGGAGCGGCTCAGCATAAAGGTACTTCGGTTGTTGAAGTTCTTCAGAATTGTGTTATTTTTAATGATAGAACTCATGAAGCAATAACCGATAAGGCATTTAAGAGCGATAGAACTATTTTGCTTAGGCATGGAGAGCCAATGATTTTTGGAGCTAATAACGATAAAGGTCTTGTATTGCAAGGAACCGAATTGAAAGTTGTGAAATTGGGTGAAGATAACTGGACTGAGAAAGATTTGTTGGTTCACGATGCTTATTGTGAAGATACAATGATGCATCAAAAGCTTGTTAATATGGAGTATCCGGATTATCCTGTGGCCTTAGGGATTATAAGGGCTGTTAATGCAACAACTTATGAGGTTGAGATGCAAGATCAGTTGGATTCAGTTAAAGAGCGATCTAAAATTAAGAGCTTTAAAGATTTGGTTTATACCGGTGATGTTTGGAAAGTTGAATAACTGAAAATATTTAAAGGGGGCTGTGAATAACAGCCCTTTTTCATTCTGTATATTCAATAGTTTTTATAAATTTAAAATATTCAAACCCTGCTTATGAGTTCATTTTTTATTAACGAAAAGCAACAGGCTGAATTGAAAAGCTTGTTAAAAGGAGATGTTTTTTTTGACAAAACAACACTTTTGTTGTATAGTACAGATGCTTCTGCTTATCGTGAAGAGCCATTAGCAGTTGTTTATCCTCGCGATTCGAAAGATTTGGAGTTGATTATTGGTTTTGCCAATAAGTATCATATTCCGGTTATTCCACGGGCGGCTGGTACATCATTGGCTGGGCAAGTGGTAGGAAAAGGTATTGTTGTTGATGTTTCGAAATATTTGAATCATATTTTAGAAGTTAATAAAGATGAGAAATGGGTAATTGTTGAGCCAGGTGTTGTTTTAGATGAATTAAATAAATATTTACGTACTTATAATTTGTTTTTTGGACCCGAAACATCTACATCAAACCGATGTAATATGGGTGGTATGGTAGGTAATAATTCATGTGGTAGCCATTCGTTGATATATGGCAGTACCCGTGATCATTTACTTGAAGTTTGGGGTTATTTAAGTAATGGCGAAAAGGTACATTTTAAAGCACTTTCATTATTTGAATTTGATAGAAAAAGAGAAGGAGATTCTCTTGAAGCTAAAATATATGCTGATGTATATAGTATTTTGATAGATGCTGATAATCGTCAACGAATTGAATTGGATTTTCCCCATCCTGATATAAAACGACGTAATACTGGCTATGCTATTGATATTCTTGCCAATATGCAGCCTTTTAATAGTGAGGGTGATGTGTTTAATATGAGTAAGCTCATTGCAGGATCGGAAGGTACACTGATGTTTATTTCTAAAATAAAATTAAACCTGGTTGATCTTCCTCCAAAATATAATGCTTTGGTTTGTGTTCATTTCGATCAACTTAAAAAGGCAGTGATTGCAAATGTGGATGCTTTAAAACATGAACCGGTGGCAATTGAACTTATGGATAAGTTGGTTTTAGACTTAAGCAAACGAAATACACTCCAAAATAAAAATCGTTTTTTTATTGAGGGTGACCCGGCCGCTCTTTTGCTTGTCGAGTTTGCTGAATACTCGCACGATAAACTTGATGAAAAAACCAGATTTTTTGTTAATGATTTTGAAGAAAAGAAATATGGATATGCTCATCCTGTATTGCATGGGAGTGATATTAACAAGGTTTGGAGTCTGCGAAAAGCAGGATTAGGAATACTGTCGAATATGCCCGGTGACGAATTGCCGGTGCCTGTAATTGAAGATACAGCTATTTTACCTGCCGATTTGCCAATGTATGTCGATGATATTAAGCTAATGTTAAAAGAGCTAGGTAAAGAGTGTGTGTATTATGCTCATATTGGAACCGGAGAACTTCATTTGCGACCTGTTTTGAATATGAAACGGGAAGATGATGTGAAGCTGTTTAGGGAGATAGCCGAGCGTACTGCAAAAATTGTAAAGAAATATAGAGGTTCGTTAAGTGGAGAACATGGAGATGGACGATTGAGGGGGGAGTTTATCCAATTTATGGTTGGTGAGAATAATTATAACCTGTTGAGGCGAATAAAGAATAGTTTCGATCCTAAAGGGTTATTAAATCCGGGTAAGATTATTGATACCCCTCCTATGGATTCATCGCTTCGTTATAGTTCGAAAGTGTTGAATAATATAACTCCTGTTTTTCGTTGGGAAAAGACAGGTGGTATTGTACAAGGTGCCGATAAATGTACAGGATCGGCCGATTGTAGAAAGAGTTCAGTTATTGGCGGAACAATGTGTCCTTCTTTTATGGTTACCCGTAATGAAAAGGATTCAACCAGGGCAAGGGCAAATATTTTGCGCGAATTTTTTACCGGAAATATTCAGACGGTAAATGAAGGAATTGATGAGGTGTATAAAATACTTGATCTTTGTTTATCGTGCAAAGCATGTAAAAATGAGTGCCCATCGAGTATTGATATTACAAAATTAAAAGCTGAGTTTTTAAATTATTATCATTCGAAAAAAGGGATAAGGTTAAGGGAGTGGTTTGTGGCTTATCAACCTTATATTTATCAGTTTGCTTCGAAATGGCCAGGGGTGTTTAATTCTGTTATTCGTCAGAAAACTATATCAAAATTGGTACTTCAGTTATTAGGATTTAAGTCTGATATGGTTATTCCGTCGGTTACGCGAGAAACATTGGAAAAATGGCATCTTAATAACAAAAGTGAGGTGCTTAAAAAAAAGGATGTTAAAATATTTTTGTTGGCTGATGAGTTTGTTAATTATTCCGATGATGGTTTGGGAATAAAAACAGTTCATCTTTTCGAAAAGCTGGGGTATGAAATAAAAGTGACCCGGTCTGTTGTTAGCGGACGTACATTTTTGTCGAAAGGTTTTTTGCAGAAGGCAAAATTACTAGCTAATGAAAATGTTCTTTTTTTTAAAGATATTATTAATGACAATTCAGTTTTGTTAGGAGTTGAACCATCAGCTATTTTGTGTTTTCGTGATGAGTATCCCGAATTAGTGTCGGATAATTTAAGAAATGAAGCTGAAATATTGGCAAAAAAGGTTTTTACAGTTGAAGAATTTATTTGGTCTGAAATGGAAAACGGAAATATTATTAAGGATCAGTTTTTAAGCGATAAAGGAGAGGTTATGTTTCATGCTCACTGCTATCAAAAGGCATTATCCGAAACATCTGTAATAAAAAAAATACTTGAATTTCCGGTAAATTCAAAAGCTACCGAAATTAAATCGGGGTGCTGTGGTATGGCAGGTTCATTTGGATTGGAAAAGGAACATGCATTAATGGCAAAGCAGATTGGAGAAATGGTTTTGTTTCCGGCTATTCGTTCAAAAAACGACGATGAAGTGGTTGTTGCACCCGGAACATCTTGCAGGCAGCATATATTTGAAAATACAGGCGTTAAACCAATTCATCCGGTCGAATATCTATTAACACTGTTAAAGCAATAAATATATAAGTTAAATGTTAACTCGTTTAGTTATGGATAGTTTAAATCAGTTTATAGATGGGGTAAAGTTTCAAAATCCAGGTGAGTCAGAGTTTTTGCAGGCAGTAAGTGAGGTTTTAGGTTCAGTGTGGGATTATTACCTGCAACATCCTCAATATAAAAAAATGAAGATATTTGAGCGGATGGTTGAACCTGAGCGTGTAATAATGTTTAGAGTGCCTTGGATTGATGATTTGGGTGAAGTGCATGTGAATCGTGGATACAGGGTTGAATTTAACAGTGCTATTGGTCCGTTTAAAGGAGGACTTAGGTTTCATCCCACAGTAACATTAAGTGGATTAAAATTTCTTGGCTTTGAGCAAACATTTAAAAATAGTTTGACTTCATTGCCGATGGGCGGTGGGAAAGGAGGATCGGATTTTAATCCTAAAGGAAGGTCTGATAATGAAATAATGCGTTTTTGCCAGTCATTTATGCTTGAATTATATAGGCATATTGGGCCTTTTACCGATGTCCCTGCGGGTGATATTGGAGTTGGGGGGAGGGAAATTGGTTATTTATTTGGAATGTATAAAAAACTTAAGAATGAGTTTACAGGTGTTTTAACAGGAAAAGGATTTGAATATGGAGGTAGCCTTATTCGACCTGAAGCAACTGGTTTTGGAGCTATTTATTTTGTTAGGGAGATGTTGGCCAGAGTGGGTGATAATATTGAAGGAAAAGTTGTTGCCTTGTCTGGGTTTGGAAATGTTGCATGGGGAGCGGCATTGAAAGCCACTGAATTGGGGGCAAAGGTTGTAACCATTTCAGGACCCGATGGTTATATTTATGATGCTGATGGGTTAGATGTTGAGAAAATTGATTATATGCTTGAGTTAAGAGCTTCAAATATGGATGTTGTTCAGCCGTACTCCGAACGTTTTGGAGTGCCATTTTTCAAAAATAAAAAACCCTGGGAGCAAAAGGTCGATATTGCTATACCATGTGCTATTCAAAACGAATTGAATGAAGATGATGCTAAAATGTTAATATCTAATGGCTGCACTATTATTGCCGAGGCATCGAACATGGGATGTACAGCCGAAGCTGTTAAAACAGCATCAGGAAATATAATATTTGCACCTGGGAAAGCTGTGAATGCAGGAGGAGTTGCCGTTTCGGGATTTGAAATGTCGCAAAATAGCATTCGAATGACCTGGACTGCCGAAGAGGTTGATACCAGACTTAAACAAATTATGAATAATATTCATAGTACTTGTGTTAAGTATGGGATGGTTGGTAATGGTAAAATAGATTACGTAAAAGGTGCTAATATAGGTGGTTTTGTGAAGGTAGCCGATGCAATGATGGCTCAGGGAGTTATTTAATTATTGATATATTTTGTATGATTATAGACACACATTCGCATATTTATCTTGAACAATTTGATGAGGATAGGGATGAGGTAGTTGAAAATGCTTTAAGCGAAGGAGTGAACAATATTTTATTGCCTAATATAGATAATGAAACAATAATACGATTACATGAGGTAGAAAAAAAGTATATAAATTGTTTCGCCATGATGGGTTTACACCCAACTTCAATTAATGAAAAATATATAAATCAACTTAATGAAATAGAAAAGTGGTTATTTTCCCGTTCTTATATTGGGGTAGGCGAAATAGGTATTGATCTGTATTGGGATAAAACATTTATTAAAGAGCAGATTGAAGCTTTTAGACAACAAATTATTTGGGCAAAACAATTAAATTTGCCAATAGTAATTCATTGTCGCGATGCTTTTAAAGAAGTTTTTTCGGTGATTGATGAATTACACGACGATAAACTAAAAGGTGTTTTTCATAGTTTTAGTGGTGAACTTGATGATCTGTTACATATACAACACTATCAATCGTTCAAAATTGGTATAAATGGAGTTGTAACATTTAAAAAATCAAATCTCCCGGATATTTTGAAACATGTCGATCCTCACTTTTTAGTTGTTGAAACAGATGCCCCCTATTTATCACCTGTACCTTTTCGAGGAAAAAGAAACCAACCTGCGTATTTGAATCATATTATTAATAAACTGGTTGAAATATATGGTGTTGAGAAATATTCAATTGAAAAGGTGATTTATGAAAATTCAATAGAAATATTTGATTTAAAACGTTAGATGTGTCGAAAAGTAAAGTTTTGGTAATATATACAGGGGGGACAATTGGTATGGTTCGCGACCCGGAAACCGGTTCGTTGGTTCCATTCGATTTTGAACATATATTAGATAAGGTTCCTGAATTAAAGCAGTTCGATTTTGGTATTGATACTATTTCGTTCGATCCTATAATCGACTCATCAAATATGACACCCGAAATATGGATCAGGTTAGTAGAAATAATTGAGTCAAATTACCATGAATATAGTGGTTTTGTAATACTACACGGAACGGATACCATGGCCTATACAGCGAGTGCTTTAAGTTTTATGCTGCACAATTTGGAAAAACCTGTTGTTTTTACAGGTAGTCAATTGCCAATGGGAATGATTAGAACAGATGGGAAGGAAAATTTGATTACAGCCATTGAAATTGCTGCCGATAGAAAAGATAATATGGCCCAGGTTCCTGAAGTTTGTGTTTTTTTTCAGGATAAACTTTACAGGGGTAATAGGACAACAAAGTATAATGCAGAAAATTTCAGAGCATTTCGTTCTGATAATTATCCACCATTGGCAGAAATAGGTTTGCATATAAAATATAATTATCCATTTATAAGGTATCGCACAATGAAAGAAGTGTTTTTTGTATCGAAAAAAATGGATAACAGGGTAGCACTTTTGAAAATATTTCCTGGGATATCTGAAAGTATGGTTCGTGCAATTTTCGAAATAGAAGGAGTAAGGGCTGTGGTAATGGAAACATTTGGGTCGGGAAATGCACCTAATGCCTCATGGTTTATCGATTTAGTAAAGCAGGCAGTAGATAAAGGAGTTATTATTTTAAATGTAACCCAGTGTTTGGCAGGTAGTGTCGAAATGTGGCGATACGAAACAGGAGTAAAGTTAGAACAGTTAGGTGTTGTGAATGGATATGACTTAACAACAGAAGCTGCAATAACCAAAATGATGTTTTTATTGGGTAGAGAAACTTCGATAACTCAAATTAAAAGAAAACTAAATAAATCGTTGCGAGGCGAAATATAGATTTGTTAACATTTTTATTTGAAAATTTTTTTATAATTTGCAGGCCTGAAAAATGAGCCATTTAATAAAGTTATTCTATTGGTTGTTTTTTTGAAACTTAAAATAAATAAGTAATTTTACTTAGATAAGCGAGAATTATTTAAAGTATTGATAAACTAATACAAATCAAATTTTTTAATGATTATGAAAAAGCTATTTGCGTTATTTGCTTTAATTGGAATGCTTTTGATAGGCACGTCAAATGTGTTTGCACAGGATGCAGAGCCTGCTGATGATGCTGCTGCTACAATGGTTGATGAAAGTGAAACTGTTGAAGGGCAGGATGAATTAACAGAGGAAGTTGCTACTGCAGATGAAGCTTCGGAAGAAGCTGCTGCTACAACTGAAGAAGCTCCTGTTGGAATACACAAAATACTTAAAACTAAATTTATTGAGGGTGGAGCTTTGTTTATGAGCTTTGTATTAGTTGCCCTTATTTTAGGTTTGGCTTTATGTATCGAAAGAATAATTTATTTGAATTTAGCTACTACTAATACTAAGAAGCTTCTTCAAAACATTGAGAATGCTTTGAACGATGGTGGTGTGGAAGCAGCAAAAGAAGTTTGTCGTAATACACGTGGTCCGGTAGCTTCAATTTTCTATCAAGGATTAGATCGTGTAGATGAAGGTGTTGAAGTTGTTGAGAAATCAGTTATTTCTTATGGATCTGTTCAAATGGGATTGTTGGAGAAGGGATTAACCTGGATTTCACTTTTCATTGCATTGGCTCCAATGCTTGGATTCATGGGAACTGTAATAGGTATGATTGACGCTTTTGACAAAATTCAGTCAATGGGTGAAATTTCAGCCGGAGCAGTTGCAGGAGGTATTAAAGTGGCGTTGATTACTACATTATTCGGTTTGATAGTTGCTATCATTCTTCAGGTATTTTATAACTATTTGGTTTCAAAAATCGATGGTATCGTAAATACAATGGAAGATGCATCAATTTCGCTACTGGATATTTTGGTAAAATATAACTTGAAAAAGTAATAACTGATATGACTAAGTTATCAATAATATTAAATTATGTATTGTTTGGGCTAATTCTAATCACGCTGGTCATTATGGCTTTGTTTTATTTTGGCGGTGAGTTAGAAGGAGCTGCAAACCCAACACCTTTATATTACGAAAACTCATTAAACTGGAGTATTATACTTATTGTTATTGCTTCTGTTGCAACAATTGGATTTGAAATATATAATATGATTTTACATCCAAAAAATGCAATTCGAACATTAACATCAATGGGATTGTTAATAGCAGTTTTTGTTGTATCGTATCTTTTTTCTGATGGTACTCCATTGAAAATTGTTGGATATGAAGGTTCTGATAATGTTCCATCGGTTTTAATAACAACCGATACAATGGTAATAGGTACATATATTTTATTTGGCGTAGCTGTATTTTCGATTTTGTATATCGAAATATCCCGATTGTTTAAATAATCTGTTTTGCAGTTACTCACTAAATAATAAATTTTAATTTATATGGCAAGAAGAGAAGTACAGGAAGTTAATGCAGGGTCAATGGCGGATATCGCTTTCCTACTGTTGGTCTTCTTCCTTATGACCACTACAATGGATACTGATACAGGTCTGGGTAGGCAATTGCCACCTCCAGTGCCTGAAAATGAACCGGAACCACCACCGGTAAAAGAACGAAATGTTTTCGTGGTGCTTCTGAACAGTAATAATCAATTGTTAGTTCAAGGTCAGTATATGGAAATATCTCAGTTAAAAGAAGCTGCAAAGGAGTTTATTGAAAACAGAACCAATGCCGAGAATAAACCTGAGAAGAAAGATACTGAAGTTCCTTTATTTGGATTATATCCGGTTAGTAGAGCTGTAATATCGCTTCAAAACGATAGAGGAACTCAATATCAGGCGTATTTGTCGGTTCAAAATGAATTGCAGTTAGCATATAATGAACTGAGAAATGAGTTGTCGAAGAGTAAGTTTGGTAAAGAATATAGTGAGTTGGAAGAAGAAGAGCAAGATGCAGTAAAGACGATTTACCAACAAAGAATTTCGGAGGCTGAACCAAAGAATATTGGGAACTAATAAAATATCGGAATAATGGCTAAATTTAAGAAGAAAAAGAAAGGTGGTCAACAAGCCATCAATACAGCATCGTTGCCCGATATTGTGTTTATGTTGTTATTCTTTTTTATGGTTAGTACAACTATGAAAGAGGTAACTATGAAAGTTCAAGCAAGAAAACCTTCGGCAACAGAAATTGAAAAGTTAGAAAAGAAATCGTTGGTTACTTATATTTATGTAGGTGTGCCAATGCGACAGTATCAAAGTGTTTTTGGTACAGAGCCACGCATTCAGCTTAATGATGCTTTTGCAAGTGTAGATGATATACAAAGTTATATTGCGCAGGAGCGAGAAGCAATGGCAGAACAAGATCGACCAAAGATGACGGTTTCTATTAAAGCTGATAAGGAATGCCCTATGGGAATTATTACAGATATTAAACAGTCGCTACGTAAAGCGCAGGCTTTAAAAATAAATTATTCGGCTGTTAAAGGATCTAAAGAATAATATCTTTCGGTAATGAAATAAAAAAAGGGGCTTTTGCCCCTTTTTTTATTTGTTAAAACAAAGCATTTTTAGCAGCTTTATAGTAAAATTTAATTGTGAATATTATGAATATTAACAACGGTAGTAGACTTATACTTTTATTAATTATAGTTGTATTAACAAGTGTTAGTTGTTTAACTCCTAATTTAAACAGAAATGACAAGCCACAAGAGTTTGTTTTTACAAACAAATCAATAGATTTTGATAAAGATCGTTTAAACAGAATTGATTCTTTTTTGAATAAGCAAATTATTGAAGGTGTTTTGCCCAATGCAGTAACATTTGTTGTTAAAAATGGTGCTGTTGTTCATCATAAAGCTTATGGGTTTAAAAATATTCAGGACGGAATAGCATTAAAGAAAGATGATATATTTAGAATTGCTTCGCAAACAAAAGCTATTGTTAGTGTTGCATTGATGACGTTATATGAAGAAGGTCAGTTTTTATTGGATGATCCTGTAAGTATGTATATTCCTGAGTTTGCAGATATGACAGTTTTGGATCAGTTTAACCCTGAAGATACAACTTACACATCTACTCCTGCAAGGCGTCAAATTACAATCAGACATTTGCTTACTCATACATCCGGCATTCACTATGGAATTTTAGGGGGTGGGGTTGGTAGTATGATGTATGCTAAAGAGGGCATTCCTGCTGTAAATTCGTTAGATTCGGTAACCGTTGAACAAGTTGTTAAAAAAATTGCCCAAATGCCATTGATGTTTGAACCGGGTACAAAGTTTATGTATGGTATGAATACTGACGTAATTGGCTATTTAATTGAGGTGTTATCGGGAAAAAAACTCGATGCTTTTGTTGCTGATAATGTTCTTATTCCATTGGGAATGAAAGATTCGCATTTTTATTTACCAGAGAATAAAAAAGACCGTTTAGTTACATTGTATTCATCTTCGTCTAATGGTTCAGTTTTAAATACTAATGATTCCTATCAGAATTACCCTATTGCAGGAGCACGTATGTTTTTGTCGGGAGGTGCAGGTTTGTGTGGAACAATAGAAGATTATGCAAAATTTTGTCAAATGTTGCTTAACGGTGGAGAGTTTAATAATCGACGAGTATTGAGTCGTAAAACAGTTGATTTAATGACTTGTAATCAAATTGGCGATTTGTCTATTAATAATAGGGGGAATAAATTTGGATTGGGATTTGAAATATACAGTAAAAATGGGGCATCGTCGCACTTAAGTAGTGAAGGAGCTTATAAATGGGGTGGTATGTATTATACCGACTATTTAATTGATCCATCTGAAAAGCTGATTTTTCTTTTTTATACAAATATTCAGCCTTATAGAGGTATTAATATTCATCAAACCTATCATAATTTGGTGTATCAGTCGTTAAATTAGTATTGATTATTGAGGGTCAACATCTATTTGAATAATTACTGATCGGTATGTTGGTTGTGCTAAAAGAGAATTAATAGCCGATTGAATATACTCTTTCGACTTAGCAGGCGACGCTTTGCGCTCAATTTTAATTAATATTTGTTGAATGTGAAGGTTCTGAATTTTACTTATTATTGGCGATTGTGGGCCTAGAACACGATTGCCAAAAATTGATTTAAGTGCCAAAGATAGGTTGTGTGATGCTTTTTTTGCGACAATGTCATTTTTGTGTTTAACATTGATATTAATTAGCCGATAGAAAGGTGGGTATTTAAAAATATTTCTCTCTTCGATTTGTTGAGAGTAAAGCAGGTCGAAGTTATTTTGAACAACTTGTTGTATAACAGGGTGATTGGGGTCGGTAGTTTGTAGTATTACAGTTCCTCTTTTCGATTTGCGGCCGGCTCTTCCGCTTACCTGTGATAATAGTTGAAAGCTTCGTTCAAATGCTCTGAAATCAGGGAAGTTGAGCATCAAATCGGCATCTAGTATGCCAACCAGGCTAACATTGTCGAAATGAAGGCCTTTTGAAATCATTTGAGTTCCTATTAGAATGTCTATATGATTGTTTTCAAATTCATGTATAATTTTTTCATGGGCTTTTTTTGTTCTGGCAGTATCAATATCCATTCTTCCGATTTTAGCTTCGGGGAAAAATAATTTAATCTCTTCTTCAATTTTTTCAGTTCCAAAGCCTCTTGTTTCGAGTGCTGGTGCTCCGCAGGCAATGCAGGTGTTTGGTAATGACATGCTGTAACCGCAATAGTGACAAGTTAGATGATTACTTTTTTTATGATAAGTCATACTAACATCGCAGTTTTTGCATTTAGGAATGGTAGCACACTCTTTACATTCGATGTATGGAGCAAAACCTCTTCTGTTTTGAAATAAAATAATCTGTTCGTTGTTATCAAGTGCCAATTTGATTTGTTCGATAAGGAGAGGGGTGAAGTGCGATTGCATCTGTTTTTTCCGTTTTGCTTCGCGAATGTTTGCAATGCGAATTTCGGGTAGTTGAATGCCTTGATGTCTGGATTTGAGAGTTGTTAATCCGTATTTTCCGGTTTGAGAGTTATAGTAACTTTCAATTGAGGGTGTAGCAGTTCCCAGTATTACTTTGGCTTTATGAATGCCGGCCAAAACAATTGCAGCATCTCTGGCGTGGTAACGAGGTGCAGGGTCGTATTGTTTATACGATGTTTCGTGTTCTTCATCAACAATAATCAATGAGAGTTTTGTAAATGGAAGGAAAATAGAAGAACGGGCTCCTAAAATTATCATGTAATCATTTTTTTTGAGTAAATTTTGCCATAGTTCTACTCGTTCCGAATCGCTGTATTTCGAATGATATATTCCAAGTTTGTTACCAAAATGTTGTTTTAATCGAGAAGTAATTTGAGTAGTTAATGCAATTTCGGGGAGAAGATACAGAACCTGGTTTCCTTTGTCAATTTGTTCCTGAATAAGATGTATGTATATTTCTGTTTTCCCGCTTGACGTAACACCGTGAAGTAATACAGTATTTTTTTCTGTTAGTTGATTTTTTATACTGTTTAGAGCTAGCGATTGTTCGATAGAAAGTGATTTTACATCTTTTGTGATTATTGTTTTATTGTTCAATCGATCAACTTCTTCATGTTCCTGAATTAGAATTTCTTTCTTTATTAATTCGTTTAAAGCTGTAGTTTTGTTACCGCATTTTTCGACTAATACAGTTTTATCAATAGCTCCATCTGAAAATAGTTTTTTAAAACCAACAATAGAAATAAAAGCCATCAATGTATCGAGTTGTTTTGGAGCTTTATTTAATTCGTTAAAAACATTTTTTAGTTTTGTTTCGTTATTTATTTTGACTCCCGGTTTAATAATGGTTTTGTATTTTGGTTTATAATTTTGCTTTAGCTCTTCGTTGATGTAAATCAGTTCATGGTTGATTAGTTTGTTTATGATTAATAATGGCTGATTAATATCGCAATTTTTCTGAATGTCGGATATTGAACAATTTTTTTTCGACTTAATGTAATCCAGTACCAGTAATTCCTTTTCTTTTAATTTTATTTCAATGTTGGATGATTCGTTTATTGAAACACGGGTTTCACTTTCTAGTTTTAGCCCAGAAGGTAATGCAGCTTTATATACTTCTCCTATTGAACATTGATAATATTCTGCCATCCAAAACCAAAACTTAATTTGGGATTCGCAGACAACAGGTGATTCGTCTAATACTGAAATAATCTCTTTTGTTTGATATGCAGTAGGTTCGTTATTGTGGATATATGTAATAATACCGGAATAAAATTTTTTACGGCCGAATGGAACAATTACGCGTTTTCCTATTTTAATGTCGGGCAAAAATGATTCGGGTACATTATATGTAAAAAGCTGAGGTATTGGAATAGGTAAAATAATATCAATAAAAAGGGTTTTCATACGATTTAATGAACAGTAAAGATATAAAACACTTATTAAAACTTGCTGATAAACATATATCTTTCGTTTTAATTGTTTAATGTACTTATTGATAGTTGATTGATTATTTACAATGAAAATGTTATATCAAAATATACGTGTTATTACTTTTACGTTTGTCAAATATGAAAATATTAACACAAAATTTGCATTGTGTTAAATTTTTTAGCTCCAAAATGCTATAATTTGGTCATGTTAACTAAAAATCGGTCGATTATGGAAGCAATCAATGTTGGTAACTATAATCAAATCAATAATGTTTTGATTAGTCAAGGACTGGATAATCATCTTGTTACATTGTTATTAGAGCAAAGTGCTAAACCTGAAAAATTTTACTTAACGGGATTTGAAACTGTAGCTTTTAATAAAGATAAACGATTTGCATTGTCAACAGTATTGTCGTCAATGTTATTGTTTGATAAGGAGCTTTTGATAGTTAAAACAGGTATCGATAGTTGTCAGGTTATTGATTTGTGTGATGAGTTAGGATTATTATCTCAGAGTGTTGAATGGTTATTGTTGGAAAGAGATATAAATTATTTGGGTTTGTATTTAAAGCAAAATAAGTCAATATCGCATTTGGTAATTTGTGAAGAGATTTTGCAAAGGTGGTCGTTTGATGATATAAAAAGAGTTGGTGAAATTGCAATGAATGTGGGTGTTGATGTGGTTTTTGTGTGTTCAGGAAAGCCCTTTTCTATAGAAAAAATGTCGGATGCTGGTATTTCATATATGGTTAGTTTGTCTTTTGACGAGACAAAAGATTCATTAGTAGTAGCATTGCGTTCGAAATTGGTTCAGGTAGAAGGACGAAGTAAAACTCAATTGTTCGATTTGCATCATTATTGGCAGCGAACCTTAACCATGCGTGATAAGATAATTGAGCCAATGGCTGTTTAAGAATTATTAACCTTGGAGTGTTCAATACAATTTTTTAATAAAAAATTATCATTGTGTTATCGTAATTAATTTATTGTGTAGTTAATCTTGTATCATTGATTTAAGAAGAAATTGGTTCTTCGTTTTATATGATGATGGATAATTACAAGATTAAATATGATTGAAACCATTATTACACCAGTTTGCCGTGATTTAATACAACGTGATATTGCATTTTTAAAAAATAGTGGGAGTTTACTTTTTTCAAGATCGAATTATGAGGTTTATTTAGCTCGAAAAAGTCAGATTCCATCAATTATGACAGAGCTGGGGAGGCTTAGGGAAATTTCGTATAGGGAGGTTGGTGAAGGAACAAATAAATGTATAGATACAGATTTGTACGATAATTATTATCTGCATTTATTTGTGTACGATGCAAATAATCATAACATTGTTGGGGCTTACCGTCTTGGTTTGGGTGATGAGATACTTAAAAATAGAGGGAAACAAGGGTTTTATATTTCATCGTTGTTTTCATTGGGTTTGGAAATTGATAAGTATTTGTCGCAATGTTTAGAATTAGGTCGATCTTTTGTTGTATCGGAATATCAGCAAAAACCAATGCCTTTGTTTTTGTTGTGGAAAGGTATTTTACATTTTCTGAGAGAGAATAAGAAATATCGGTTTTTAATAGGCCCGCTAAGTATTAGTAATGATTTATCATCTTTTTCAAAAGATATTTTGGTAGAGTTTGTGTACCGTTATCATTATAGGTTTGATCTTGCGCAACATGTAAAATCGAGTTATCTCTATGAGGTAAAATCCAATAAATATCAGGTTGAAGAAATTCTTGATGTTATAGGTTCTGATTTTTGGAAATTAGATAAGTTTATTGGAGCTACAGAGAAATCGGGAATGAGAGTTCCGGTGTTATTAAAGCAGTATTTAAAACAAAATGCAAAAATAATGGCATTTAATATTGATCCAAATTTTAATAATAGTTTGGATGCTTTAATGATGTTGGATTTGAATGATGTTCCACCAGAAACATTTTCTTTTTTAAATTGGAATAGAGAAGTTAGTGTTATAGAAGCAAATGCTGTTGCATAGACTTTTTATGTAAATTTGAGTTTATATTAAAATAGTTATTAAGAAACCATGGTTTCTTAATAACTATTTTTTAATTGTTTGTTGTTTGGCAATTACTAAACTCCATTAAATAGGCTTTAATGAATTCGTCGATATCGCCATCGAGTACAGCGTTTACATTACTGGTTTCGTAGTTTGTGCGAACGTCTTTTACAAGTTTATATGGTTGTAAAACGTATGATCTGATTTGCGATCCCCATTCAATTTTTTTCTTTTGGCTTTCGATTTTATTTTGTTCTTCAAGTCTTTTTCGGAGTTCAATTTCGTAAAGCTGTGACTTTAACAGTCGGAGAGCATTTTCTTTGTTTCCTAGTTGCGATCTCGATTCGGTATTTTCAATAATAATGCCCGATGGAGCATGTCGTAAACGAACGCCGGTTTCGACTTTATTAACGTTTTGACCTCCGGCACCACCCGATCGGAATGTGTCCCATGTAATATCGGCCGGATTAATATTTACTTCGATAGTATCGTCTATTAACGGGATTACGAATACCGAAGTAAATGATGTCATTCGTTTGTTAGCTGCATTATAAGGCGATAAACGCACCAGGCGGTGAACTCCGTTTTCGCTTTTTAGATATCCATATGCATATTCTCCTTCGAATTGTAAAGTAACAGTTTTAATGCCGGCTTCATCACCCGGTTGATAGTTTACTTCCTTAACTTTATATCCGTGACGTTCGCCATACCTGATGTACATTCGCATAAGCATTTCGGCCCAATCCTGACTTTCAGTACCTCCAGCGCCGGCATTTATTTTTAGCACAGCGCCAAATTTATCTTCTTCTCGGCGCAGCATGTTTTTAAGCTCAAGAGCTTCTATTATTCGAATAGTTTCGTTGAATTGTTGGTCAATATCTGTTTCTGTTGCATCGCCATTTTTTTGGAAATCAATAAGAACCTCAAGATCTTCAATGGCACTTTCAGCTTTTTCGTAACCCGAAACCCAATCTTTTAATTCTCTAAGATTTCTCATGTGTTCTTCAGCACTTTTAGGGTCATCCCAAAAGGCGGGTGCCTGAGAACGAATCTCATCTTCATCTATTTGTAATCGTTTTTTGTCTATGTCAAAGATACCCCCTCAACGCCTGCTGGCGTTTTACAAGATCTTTTAATTGATCAGTTGTAATCATGATAAAAATATTTTTTGAAGTGCAAAATTAGTAAAAATAGAGTCCGATAAGAAATATAATTTATTTGATAATTGTTTGTTAATACTTTCGGTTAGATCCGGTACAATAGCGAGAAGAGTATTTTATTGATTTATAATGACCTAAATTGCCGGCTTTTTCCCATTCTTTGCAGGCTTTGTCTTTCATTCCCAAGTTGTACTGGGCTATTCCCAGATTGAAGATTGCATAGGTGTCTTTAGGATTTTTTTTTAAGGCAGTTTCTAGATCTTTTATGGCAGCAAGATAGTTTTCGCCATTAATTTTCATCATTCCCCTAATAGAATATATGCCGGGTAAATTGGGCGATAGCTCAATAGCTTTGTCAATGTCGGGTTCGGCAGTGTTTTTGTTTTCGATATATTGAAGTGTAAACCGAGCCTTTTCGTAAAATCCTGCACCATAAGTTGAATCAACTTCTATTGCTTTTTGGAAGTTAAGGTAGGCAACTTCAAGGTTTTTGTTAAGTTCAATTTGCAGTTTCCCATGTTCAACAAGGGCATTTGGAAATTTAGGGTTTTTTTCGATACAAATAGAGAAGTTTACAAGTGCATCTTCTTTTCTGAGGTTGGATAAGGAGTGTAAGCCATTAAAGTAATAAGGTAAAAAGCAGTCGGGGTTTAATTGTTTACACATTTGAAAATCTTCTTTACATCCATAACTGTTTTGGTACATAAACCGGGAATGACCTCGTAGAGCATATAATTCGGCATTGTCTTTTACGAGATTAATGTAATTTGAGAATGATTTTGCAGCATTTTCGTATAATTCATTTGTTAAGTAAAAAAGTCCTTCGTTATAACCTTGAAATAATTGGTTTTTAATTTTAGGATTAGTATTAATTAGTTGAGGGGGGAGGTTTATGTTTATCCAGTTGGAATCGTTTATTATTGTTGTTGATAAAGCTAATGGTGATGTGTTGGATGTGTATGAATTAATAATGCCAATTAATTCGCCCCGGTTATTAACAATGGGGGCTCCAAAGCTTTTTTGAGACATATTATTGTTTAATAATGCAATTCGTTTAATAAATAGCTGGTATTTAATTTCTTTTGCAGATACAATTGCCATTCCATCATCCATGTCGTTAGGATGTCCGAATATGAGAAGTTCCTGATTTTCTTTAATGAATTGTTTTGATGGAATAAGGTAGTTATATTCTTTTAGCTTTGGGGCGTTAGATTTAACAATTACTAAGTTTGCTTTTGGGTTTGATTGTAAAATTTTTTCAACTGCAAATTTTTTCCCATTTCTGGTTTTTAATGTTACGGAATCGGACAGGAAAAATAGGTGTGCGGGAATAATTGCGATTCCATCGGCACTAATAAAGAATCCGGATCCCTCGGTTAAAATATTTCCGTTTTTAGTTTGGCATAAAACGGTTAAGGCTGCTTTTTCGGTTTGTTCAATTATTTCAACCAACCGTTGAGCATTTGTAAATGCCGGTAATAATGAAATGAATAGAAATAGAGTTTTGTATAGTTTTGTCATTCATATTTCATTTGGTATCAAAATTAGTAAAATAATAAATTGATGGGGATGATAATGGGGTGTGTAGCTAACGAACCGGCCTGTTTTTGATGAATTGATGTTTTTGAATGTTAAACTATGAAGATTGATTATGTATTAATTAATAAAAAAAGCCTAACACAATATGTATTAGGCTTTGGGTGAAAGACCGGGTTCGAACCGGCGACCTCTGGAACCACAATCCAGCGCTCTAACCAGCTGAGCTACATTCACCATTTTTTTGCTAAAAGCGATGCAAAGATAATGTTAAATCTTTTAATTTCGCAAATCGTTTTGTGAAATTATTAAAGGATAATTTACTTTTTTTGATTTTTAAATGTAAAATATTGGAGTTGTGAAGTTTAATTTTTGAATTATTATGCAAATGAAATATTATTTAAATGATCCTAAAGTTGAAAATGATTTTAACCAGATTTTACAACTAATAAATTTACGTAAGAATGGAGAGGTTGCTGATTTGATGAAAACGGAGCAGAATAGTTATATAGTTAGTTATGGTGTGTCGGCTATGCATATTAAAGAAATTGCTCAATTATTTAAAAAGAACACTCTTTTATCGTCGAAGTTGTGGTTTATGGGAGTGCGTGAAACAATGATCATTGCCACAATGTTGATCGATTTTGATAGTTATAATATTGATGATTGTAATGAGTGGATTAATGAGATTAAAACATCAGAAGTGGCTGATTTATTTGCTCAAAATGTTTTGTCGAAGCTTGATTTTGCTTTTAATGTAGTAAATGGATTATATGATAATTCAAATGTTTTGGATTTATCAATTGCCAATTGGACTGTTGGTTGGATGTTGCGTAATAGTAGTTTAAATGCAGGAATGGAAACTGAATTTGTATTAAGTAAGGTGAAGGTAAAATACGATGATAGTTTTTTTCTAAGATCGGTTTCGTTTTTAATGCGACAATTGATTCGTAATTCTTTAGATGGTAAGGATCAGGTTTTGATTTGGCTAAATGCAAACAAAAATAATGATAATTACTCAACTAAATGGATTTTTGAAGATATTAATACAGAACTGAACTGGGGTGGTTCTTCGGATAATATTAACAATTAAAAAATGTTTTTATGCTTTTTGAAATGTGGGTTGTACTGGATTCGAACCAGTGACCCCTACCCTGTCAAGGTAATGCTCTAAACCAACTGAGCTAACAACCCTAATTTATATGCTAAAGTAAAAATAATTTTTAATTCAAATTTATTCCTTTGGCTATATTTTTGAAAGTCAATATTCGAATAATATTTTATGGAATAATTGAAAAAAAAAATTTTTAATTAAATATTGAGTATTTTTAATATTTGATTTATGAATATTTTATAAAATCGAATTTAAACCTATAATAAAACACTATTGTTATAGCAATCTATTTTAGGTACTTTTGGACAGCAATTATTTATATTATGACATTTAACGAGGAGTGGGATGAATTTTTATTAAAAGCCAGTAAACATTTTAATGTAATGGCAAACCAGGAATTTTTATTGTTTCTTGCAGGAATTCAGGCGCTAGGGAAGGGGTATAAAAGTTATAGTAAGCAGGAGAAAATGGATTTGATAGCATTAGGACAATGTAAACTATTAAGTCAAAAAGGTTTTATGATTGCTGTTGGTAATGATTATGAAGGTTGGCCAACATTTGAGGCTAAAACGTCTTTAGATGTGATGTCTTATTTAGAAAAAGAGAGATTGATGCGAGAGGCATTAATGGAATATTATGAACAAGTTATAAATAATTAATTACAATTAAAAAACTAATAATGAAGAAATTATCAATTCTTTTTATGGTGGTCTTATCAGTAGCATGTGCAAATTCGCAAAAAGGACCAAAAGTGATTGTTCACACCGATTTGGGCGATATGACCATTGAACTTTATGATGAAACACCACAACACCGCGATAACTTTTTGAAGCTTGCAAATGAGCATTACTTCGATAGTTTGTTATTCCATCGTGTTATAGATGGTTTTATGATTCAGGGAGGAGATCCTGATTCGAAAAATGCAACCGAAGGTCAAATGTTAGGACAAGGAGGTCCTGATTATACAATACCAGCAGAGATAAATTATCCTAAGTATTTTCATAAAAAAGGTGCATTAGCCGCTGCACGTATGGGCGATGAAATGAATCCAGAGAAGGAGTCGTCGGGTTCGCAATTTTATATTGTAATGGGTGAGGTTCTTAACGATGAAGCAATAGCTCAGGCAGAACAGGGAATGTTAGGTCAGAAACGCCAAGCCGCCGGCGATTCAATATTTAAGCCTTATGTTGATAGTTTACGTTTTTATCAAAGTCAAAACGACTCTGTTAAATTTATGGCATTATATCAGAAAGCTTATGGAGAGGCAGTTGCTGCAGCGCAGTCAGTTGATACCTTTAAATTGCCCGAAGCAATTGTTCAAACCTATAAAACAGTTGGAGGAGCCCCAATGCTTGATGGTGCTTACACTGTATTTGGTGAAGTTGTTGAAGGTTTAGATGTTATTGATAAAATTGCAAAAGTTGAAAAAGATAACAATGACCGTCCGTTAAAGAATGTGAAGATGTGGGTTGAAGTTATTAAATAATATAAATTTTAAGAACCTCGGATAATTGTTGTATCTCAT
This sequence comes from Marinilabiliaceae bacterium, assembly GCA_016933045.1. Classification (GTDB taxonomy): domain Bacteria; phylum Bacteroidota; class Bacteroidia; order Bacteroidales; family Marinilabiliaceae; genus JAFGBR01. Next base: position 60,666 of record JAFGBR010000021.1, read on the forward strand.
TCAATTATCCGGGGATTTTTATTTTAATTAAATGAGATAATATGCGTTATATAGCTTTAATAATATTATTTTTTTATTTGAATGTTTTAAAGTCGCAAGAGCCGGTTTTTTACGTTAATATATTTACCAATATGGGAAATATGAAAGTAAAGCTTTATAATGAAACACCGGGTCACAGAGATAATTTTCTGAAACTAGTTGGTGAAAAGCATTTTGATGGAACACTGTTTTATCGTGTAGTAAAAAATTTTGTAATACAAGGTGGTTCTTCTGACTCTCGAAATGCACCAGCCGGAAAGCATATTGGTTATGGCAATGGAGCTGTTAATATTAATTCGGAGTTTAATAAATCGTTATTTCATAAAAAAGGAGCTATATGCGCCCCACGTCAACCAGCTGACATTAATCTTTTTAAAATGTCGGATATTAGTCAGTTTTATATAGTAAAAGGGCAGGTTTTTACTAATGAGAAACTTGATTTGATGGAGAAAGCCCGAAATAACCCAATAAAAAAAGCATTAAAAGAAAAATATTATTTACCCAAAAAGGAAGAGTTGGCAAAGCTGAAAGATACTGATCCCAAGGCTTTTAATAAGCTTCTTAGAGAGATAAAAGAGAAAATAAATTTTGATTACAGTTTGTCGAATAAGTTAGAATTTAGTGAAGTACAACGAAATGCGTACACTACAATTGGAGGATGTCCGGATTTGGATGGTGAATATACCGTATTTGGTGAAGTAGTTGAAGGGTTGAGTGTGATTGATAAAATAGCAGCTATGCCTACCGATAAAAATGACAGGCCGCTTACCGATGTTAAAATCAGAGTGTCAGTTGTTATAAAAAAATAATTATGAGTCGTTTTTTGATAATATTTTTTGCTTTAGTTATTGTAGCTTGTAAAATTGATACGCCAGTTAAATCGAAAATACATGCTAAAGCAAAGTCAAATTCCTATGAAAAAAATGTAAAAGGTTTGGTTTCGATAAAAACTTATAATCTTTATAACCAAGAGATAGGTAAAGGATTTGGTTTTTATATCGATAAGAAAACGGTTGTTGCCAATCTCGATTTGATAAGTGGTTGTTTTAAAGCTAAAGTTGCACCTCTTGGAGCTGATGATTATTATGATGTAGTGGGTTATTCAGCAATAAGTCATACCGATAATTTGGTATTGCTTAGTACTCTTTTTACTAAAAAGGATTATTTAAGAATTGATTTGAGAGTTGAGCCTGGCGATTCGCTTTATTCGTTATATCGCAAGGATCGAAAGTTGTATGTTCGAAAACTTAAGTCAGGTTCGATTTTGAAAACCGATTCGACAGAAATGAATCAATTGTATGGTAAGGTAGTTGCAGGAGAGGCTGTTTTTAACACTAATGATAAGTTGGTTGGAATAGTTCAAAATCGAAAAGTAAGAGATTCAACATTTAAGTGTTTTGTTGGTGTTGAAAAGATAAGCGTATTGGCTAAAAAACAAATAACACTTAAATCGCTTAATGAATTAAGTTTGGAAAGGAATAAAGTTTATCCTTCTCATACAGGAATTAGAGGTTTTCGAGTTAAAACTACCATGGGAAATATTGATATTCGTTTATTCGATCAAACCCCTGAGTATCGTGATAATTTTATTCGATTGGTGAGTGATGATTTTTACGATAGTTTGTTGGTTCATCGTGTGATAAACGATTTTTTGATTCAAACGGGAGCTGCAGATACTAAACATGCTAAACGCAATGATATGGTTGGTTGGCAGGGACCTGGTTATACTTTGCCAATAAAAATTGTTCGCGGATTGTTTCATAAACGAGGTGCTATTGCTGCATCAAAACTTCCAGGTGATAGAAATCCACGTAATCGTTGCGATGGATCTCAGTTTTATATTGTTAGTGGAAGGGTTTTTTCAAATATCGAGTTGGACGATCTTGAAAAAAGTAAAGGAATAAAATATACCGATGAGCAACGAAAAATATATACAACGGTTGGAGGTGCTCCTTATCTCGATGGCGATTACACTGTTTTTGGAGAAGTAATAAGTGGAATGTCATTAGTTGATGCTATTTCTAAAATAGATACTTACAATGGCGATCGTCCGATTAAAGATGTTAGGATAAGAGATATTGAAATACTATGGAAATAGTATTTGTATTGCATTTGGGATGAGTTAGTAAGAAAGGATTTTTTTGTAAATATCTTTAAACATTTGCAAAGTGATAAATTAATATCGAAGTATTGTTTCATTATGATAGTTTTCAGTTGTCCCTTTTTCCTGATTAGTTTTTTAAGGAAACTCCAGTATTGTTTATTATAAGGCTGTTCTATTCAAATTGTTCCAATATATTTAAAAGGTTATTATTATCTTTGCAGCGATTTTTGCTAATTTTTATAATTTTTTTTTAAAAAATAAAAGGCAAATATCAGATGGAGTCTATTTGAAAAACAGTCAAATCAATGAGTACATTGGATCTAAGCGAACAAGAACAATTAAGAAGACAGAGCCTGCAGGAATTGCATAAATTAGGAATAAATCCTTTTCCGGCCGAAGAGTATCCCGTATCACATTTCTCGAAAGAAATAAAAGAAACATTCGATTCGGAGAAGAATAATCTTCAGGATGTTTGTTTGGCAGGCCGTATTATGAGTCGTCGTATTATGGGTAATGCATCGTTTGTAGAAATTAAAGATAAGCAGGGGCGTATCCAGGTTTATTTTCGTCGCGATGATATCTGTGAAGGTGAAGATAAGACCCTTTATAATACTGTTTTTAAAAAACTCCTTGATATTGGAGATATAATTGGAGTGAAAGGGTATGTGTTTAAAACACAGATGGGTGAGATATCGGTTTATGTTAAAGAATTTACCGTTTTAAGCAAATCAATCCGACCATTACCTATAGTAAAAGAGAAAGATGGCCAGGTTTACGATGCGTTTACCGATCCGGAACAGCGATATAGAATGCGTTATGTCGATTTAATTGTTAACGATCATGTAAAAGAAACGTTTATTAAGCGTACCAAGATAATAAACAGCATGCGTGATTTTTTTAATGCAAAAGGATATACCGAGGTAGAAACGCCTATTTTACAGGCCATTCCAGGAGGTGCTGCAGCCCGTCCTTTTATTACACATCACAATGCATTGAATATTCCACTCTATTTACGTATTGCCAATGAGTTGTACCTGAAGCGTTTAATTGTTGGCGGGTTTGATGGGGTGTACGAGTTTGCAAAAGATTTTCGTAACGAGGGGATGGATCGTACACACAATCCTGAGTTTACAGTTATGGAAATTTATGTGGCTTATAAAGATTATAAGTGGATGATGGAGTTCACAGAACAGATGATTGAAAAAGTCGCACTTGATTTACATGGCACTACAAAAGTGAAGCTTGGTGATAAGGAAATAGATTTTAAGCGTCCTTTTAAGAGAGTAACCATGATTGATGCAATAAAAGAACATACAGGTTTTGATATTAATGGTATGAACGAAGCCCAATTGCGTGATGTTTGTCGCGAATTGGAAATTGAAACAGATTTATCAATGGGTAAAGGAAAACTTATTGATGAGATTTTTGGCGAAAAATGTGAGGGTCATTATATTCAACCAACATTTATTATTGATTATCCAGTTGAGATGTCGCCTTTATGTAAAAAACATCGCGATAACCCTGAATTAACTGAGCGTTTCGAGTTAATGGTTAATGGTAAAGAGTTGGCAAATGCATATTCTGAACTTAATGATCCTATAGATCAGCTAGATCGTTTTCAGGATCAGTTAAAGCTTTCGGAAAAGGGCGATGATGAAGCGATGTTTATTGATATGGACTTTGTTCGTTCACTTGAATACGGTATGCCTCCAACATCGGGTATGGGAATAGGAATAGATCGTTTAACCATGTTTATGACCAACAATAGTAGTATTCAGGATGTGTTGTTTTTTCCGCAAATGAAACCCGAAAAAAAGGTCGATAAAGATGGTGATGATAAATTTGAGGAGAAAGGTATTCCAACAGAATGGATTTCTTTATTAAGAAAGGTCGGAATTAATAAAGTAGCTGATTTAAAAGGGTTAAATCCTAATAAGTTGCACCAGGATTTATGTGGACTAAACAAAAAAAATAAGTTGGGATTGCAAAATCCTGCAAAAGAAAATGTTCAGGTCTGGGTTGAATAATTAATCATAACGGGTTAATAAATTAAGAAAAATAATAATAAATGACTTCAAATATTGGAATAATAGGTAGTGGTAGTTGGGCAACGGCTATTGCCAAAATATTGCTAGCCAATGTTTCTGGTATCAATTGGCATTTTAGGGACGAAGATCATATTGAAAAGTTTAAACAAAAAACTCATAATCCAAACTATCTTACCGGAGTATTGTTCGATACCGAGAAGATTAATTTTTCGGCTGATATTAATAAAATAGTTGAGAATTCAGACACAATTATCTTTGCTGTTCCTTCGGCATTTCTTAAGTCGGCATTAAAGGAATTAACCGTTTCGTTGAGGAATAAATTTGTGGTATCGGCAATAAAAGGATTAGTTCCTGATGAAAATTTAATTATTGGAAGTTATTTTAATAAACGATATGATGTACCTATTAATCAAATTGGCATTATTACTGGCCCATGCCATGCCGAAGAGGTCGCATTGGAACGACTTTCTTATTTAACCATTGCATGTCAGGATTTGAAGTTAGGGCGTTCGCTTGCCGAAAAAATGACATGTTCATATATTCAAACAAGTGTGTCTGACGATATATATGGAACTGAATATTCAGCGGTGTTAAAAAATATTATGGCAGTAGCTTCGGGTATTTGTCATGGATTAGGATATGGTGATAATTTTCAGGCTGTATTGATAAGTAATGCTATTCAAGAGATAAAACGCTTTGTTGATACTGTTCATCCTATTTCGCGCGATATAAAGAGTTCGGCATATTTAGGCGATTTACTGGTAACCTGTTATTCGCAATTTAGTCGTAATCGTACTTTTGGAACTATGATTGGGAAAGGTTATTCGGTAAAATCGGCACAGTTGGAGATGCTTATGATTGCCGAGGGGTATTATGCAGTTAAGAGTATTAAAGAAATAAATGACAAGTATAAGGTTAATATGCCTATTACCGAGGCAGTTTATAATATTATTTACGATAAAATATCTCCTGCTATTGAAATTAGATTGTTGACAGAACAAATACGATAACACAAACATTTATTTGACGAAAACATTAAAAAAATGGAAAACTTAAAGATTGATATTTCAAAAGTATCAGGTTTTGTAAGCGATAAAGCTATTGATGATTATGAACAACTTGCAAATGAAAGCCTAAAAGCTCTTTATAAAAAATCGGGTAAGGGAAGTGATTTTTTAGGATGGGTTGAGTTGCCTGATACTATAACAGATGAGTTTTTGTCCGATGTAGAAGCTACTGCGGCATCATTGAAAGCAAAAGCCGATTATGTTGTTGTTGTTGGTATTGGAGGTAGTTATTTGGGCGCCAGGGCTGTTATTGATGCATTAAACAATAGTTTTGACTGGTTGCAAACAAAACGCGAAAATCCTGTTATTTTATATGCAGGTCAAAATATTGGGGAAGATTATACTTCGGAGTTATTGAATTTTTTAAGTGATAAATCATTTGCAGTAGTTGTTATTTCAAAGTCAGGAACAACAACAGAACCAGCAATTGCATTCAGGTTGTTGAAAGAGTTGGTTGAGGAGAAATTTGGAAAGAATGGAGCAAAAGATCGTATAGTGGCAATTACCGATGCCAGCCGTGGTGCTTTAAGAACATTGGCCGATCAGGAAGGTTATAAAACTTATGTAATACCTGATGATGTTGGGGGACGTTATTCGGTATTAACACCGGTAGGTTTATTGCCAATTGCAGTTGCCGGTTTTGATATTCGTCAGCTTGTTAAAGGTGCAGTTGACATGAAAGGTTTAACATCGCCTGAAGTGCCATTTAAAGAAAACCCTGCTTCGTTATATGCTGCTACCCGAAATGAACTTTATAAAAACGGGAAGGCTATAGAGATAATGGTTAATTATCAGCCTAAACTTCATTTTGTTACTGAGTGGTGGAAACAACTTTATGGCGAAAGTGAAGGAAAGGATAACAAAGGAATTTTCCCTGCCGGTGTCGATTTTTCAACCGATCTTCATTCAATGGGACAGTGGATTCAGGAAGGAGTTCGTAATATTTTCGAAACTGTTTTGACAATAAAAACGGCTAATGAAACACTTAAGGTGCCTTCTGATTGTGCTAATCTTGATGGTTTAAACTTTTTAGCTGGTAAGCGTATTGACGAGGTTAACAAAATGGCCGAGCTGGGAACTCTAATTGCTCATTTAGACGGAGGTGTTCCTAATATTAAAATTGAGTTACCTCAACTGAATGAGTATTATCTTGGTCAAATGATATATTTTTATGAAATAGCATGTGGTATAAGTGGCTATATTTTGGGTGTGAATCCATTTGATCAGCCTGGTGTTGAGGCTTATAAAAAGAATATGTTTGCATTGTTGGAAAAACCCGGTTTCGAAGCAGAAACTAAAGCAATGAGACAAAGGATTAAATAATAGTATTTGTTTAATTAATGTAAAAAGGGGAGCTATTTAGCAATAGTTCCCCTTTTTGTGTTTGTGAAACAAGTTATTAATTTGTTTATTAAATGTATTGTTTTGCTCAACAAAACAAATTAGTTCATAATCATATTCTGAAGTTTTTTTCGGGCAAATGAAATGCGACTTTTAACAGTGCCAATAGGAAGATTTAATTTCTCGGCAATCTCTTTATATTTATATCCAAATACGTGCATTTGAAAAGGTGTTTTTAAATCGTGTTCTAATTGTTCAATGGTTTTATTTATATGAACCAGGCTTAAATGCATCTCTGGTGTTTCGCGGGTATAATGATAGTTAGATAAATAAACAACTTCATCCATTGAAGTGTCGTTTTTGGAAGTTCTTGATTTTTTCCTGTAATCGTTTATAAATGTATTACGCATTATTACATGCATCCATGCATTAAAATTTGTATTTTCTACAAATTTATGTTTAAAGTTTAATGCTCTTAATAATGAATCCTGAAGCAAATCTCTTGCTTCTTCTTCGTTATATGTTAATGTTTTTGCATAATGGAATAATTTTTCCTGAATGTCTGTTACGCGATTGTTAAATTGTACTGCGGTCATGTTTTCTAATTTATTAGGTTAAACAAATTTGAAAGAATGTTCCCTATCCTTTCATTAAGTAAAAAGGTAAATGATTACCGAAATACTAAAACGAAGATATGATATTTTTTTTAAAAGCAAAAAAATATTTGTTTATTTTTTATTCGAATTAGTTAGTCGTTTTTCGTCACTTAGAAGTAATAAAAAGTTTAATAGTATTATTTGTAATGATTAAAAAGAACTATAAAACCTTTTCTTTGTTTGAAAAATAAACATTGCATGATTAAATTACACATGATGATGATTTAGTTATGAATAAGTTTCATCTGACATTTTCAAATAAAACATTAATAAGTGAAAACTAATTTTTTATATCTTATAGATGAAATTTATGAGGAATATTGGAAAAAGAATTTATAATTTTTATGCCGAAGGATTTCGAACGCTTTCACCATATGCAAAAACATTGTGGTTAATTATTTTATTAAAATTGTTTGTAATGTTTTTTATTCTAAAAATATTCTTTTTCAGAGATACATATAAAAATCGTTTCGATGGTGAAAAAGAAATATCGGAACATGTTATAAATCAAATCACAAATACTAAATAATATTAAAGATGGAGCACATTGATTTATCTTTAGTGGACTGGTCCAGGGCTCAATTCGCATTAACGGCTATGTATCACTGGGTTTTTGTTCCTCTCACATTGGGTCTTAGTTTTATTATTGCATTTATGGAATCTATATATGTGAAGACCGGTGATGAGAAATGGAAAAAAACAACTCGTTTTTGGATGAAATTATTCGGTATCAACTTTGCAATTGGGGTTGCTACCGGAATAATTCTTGAATTTGAGTTTGGAACCAACTGGTCTAATTATTCATGGTTTGTGGGTGATATTTTCGGAGCTCCATTGGCTATTGAGGGTATAATGGCTTTTTTTATGGAGAGTACCTTCATTGCAGTTATGTTTTTTGGTTGGGATAAAGTGAGTAAAAAGTTTCACTTAACTGCTACCTGGTTAACCGCTATTGGTGCAAATATATCGGCATTGTGGATTTTAGTAGCAAATGCTTGGATGCAAAATCCTGTTGGAATGCAGTTTAATCCAGATACGGCACGAATGGAAATGGTTAACTTTTGGGATGTGCTATATTCTCCAAGTGCAATAAGTAAGTTTATTCATACTACTACATCTGGATTTGTTCTTGCTGCTGTATTTGTGATTGGCATAAGTAGTTGGTTTTTGTTGAAAAAACGACATCAATTGATGGCAAAAAGAAGTATGCTTGTTTCAAGTGTTTTTGGTATAATAGCCAGTATTACTCTTATTGTATCGGGCGATAGTTCAGCTCGTGATATTGCTAAATATCAACCTGTTAAATTTGCTGCTATGGAGGCTTTGTATGAGGGTAAAACACAGGCTCCATTAGTTGCTATTGGATTAATAGGTAAGTTAAATTATGATTCGATAACTAAAGATACTAAAGATGATTTTCTGATTAAAATTGAGATACCTAATATGTTGTCCTATTTAGCTTTTATGGATCCTAATGCTTTTGTGCCCGGAATTAAAGATTTGGTATTAGGAAATGAGGATTATAATATTTTATCGGTAATAGAGAAGATTAAAAGAGGATATGTGGCACAGCAATCGTTAAAATTATACAAAGAGACAGAAAAAACAGATAAGGTGTTACATGAGGCATTAAAAGCAAAATTTACTGATTCGCAATGGCTTAATACTTATTTCAGGTATTTTGGGTATGGATCGTATTATGATGATGACTCGAAAATAATGGAGTCCAATGCTTTTAAAGTGGTCCCTCCTGTTTCATTAACTTTTTATGCTTTTCATTTAATGGTTATTTTGGGAGGTCATTTCCTTTTGCTTTTTTTGATTGTGTTATATCTTGTTGTTATAAATAGAATAGAAAAATATAAGATTGTTTTGTATACAGCACTATGGACAATTCCTTTGGTTTACATTGCAAGTCAGAGTGGCTGGATAGTAGCTGAAGTAGGCAGGCAGCCATGGGTTATACAAGATTTAATGACTACCATGAATGCAGTATCTAAAATAGATAGTTCATCGGTTATAATAACGTTTATTTTGTTTGCAGTATTGTTTACAGGGTTGTTAATTGCCGAGTTGGGTATTATGATTAAACAAATAAAAATTGGACCTAAAGATGGAGGACATTAGTTATGTTTGAAACATTGTCGCATTTAGCATTACAGCAGTATTGGTGGTTATTGGTTTCTTTACTTGGTGCATTACTTGTTTTTTTAATGTTTGTGCAAGGGGGTCAAACTCTTATATATACCATAGGAAAAAGTGAAGTTGAACGAGCGATGCTTGTAAATACTTTGGGAAGGAAATGGGAATTTACATTTACAACTTTGGTTACTTTTGGAGGTGCTTTTTTTGCTTCTTTTCCGCTGTTTTACAGTACTAGTTTTGGAGGTGCTTATTGGGTGTGGATGATTATCTTATTTGCGTTTGTTATTCAAGCTGTATCTTATGAGTTTCGAAGTCGGCCTAATAATTTGTTTGGTTCAAAAACGTATGAGATTTTTTTGTTTGTTAATGGGCTTATTGGCACTATACTTATTGGTGTTGCGGTGGCTACTTTTTTTACAGGAGCAAATTTTTATATAAATGAAATGAATCAATCTCATTGGGCAACCTCTTTACATGGTTTGGAGGCTTTATTGAACCTGCACAATTTGACGTTGGGTTTAACAATATTCTTTTTGGCTCGTGTGCTTGGATTGTTATATTTTATTAATTCAATAGATGATGATGTTTTATATGACCGATCGGTTAAGCATCTGTTTTATAACGCAATTCCTTTTGTTGTATTGTTTTTGATTTTTGTTGTATGGTTGTTGTTGAGAGATGGTTTTGCTGTTAATAATGAAACAATGATGGTATATATGGAACCTTTTAAGTATTGGCATAATCTTTTGAGTATGCCAATAGTGTTTATTAGCCTTTTTGTTGGTGTAATTGGTGTATTATATGGAATTGTGGTTGCACTTATTCGAAAGAGTACCAACGGAATTTGGTTTTCGGGTATTGGAACTGTGCTAACTGTTCTGTCGTTATTTTTATTAGCTGGTTTTAATAATACCTCTTTTTATCCTTCTTATGCCGATATGCAAAGTTCACTTACAATTGAAAATTCTTCATCCAGTAAGTTTACTTTAACTGTTATGAGTTATGTGTCGTTGTTAATACCTTTTGTGGTTGGATATATTTATTATGCATGGCGGGCTATTAATAAACGAAAGATTGACAGGGACGAAATGGAGTCGAAAGAAATTCATATTTATTAAAAAAAACATGCTATGGATTATATTGATGAATTGTTGTGGTATTCAATTTGGCCTGCAACTATTATATTGAGTTATTATGCAATATTATGGGTTGTTAAAAAATATGATTGGAAATTTTTGTCTAATTCTGAAGATGAATAGTTAATATTAATTAAATAAGGGTGTTTAATAAAGTCTGATAATTCATTTTTAGTTATTTTTTCTTTCTTAATAAAGCAGTTGTGGCAGAAAAAATAATATATAATAAAATTGCAATTGAAATACCTCCAATACCCACAAAAATGATAAGTATTAACCCTGCAATTAATAAAAAATATCGGTTTATGTTTTTTGTAAAACTGTAATTTTTAAATTTTAGCGAAAACATAGGTATTTCACTTACTAAGAGAGCTGAAAAAACAATGACCAATACGACAATGAAATAAGGAGTTATGAGATGATTTAACCATTCGAAATCATTATTAATCAGAAATACAAATGATGCGGTAAATATGCCGGTTGCGGTAGTTGTTAAGCCAAGGAAATTTTCAGTTTGACGGGTATCGGTGTTAAATTTCGCTAAACGTAAAGCGGCAAAAACAACCATAATAAAAGGAAAGAGAACCATTATTTGTTGAATTAACTCTAGTTTGAAATAACTAGAGTTGTCATATATATTCGAAATGATGTTCGACAGGATAGCAGCAGGTGCAACACCAAAACTGATTAAATCGGCAAGTGAGTCTAATTCTTTGCCAATTTCACTGTAGGCTTTTAAAGCACGTGCAGCAAAACCATCAGCAAAATCGAATAATGCAGCAATAAGTATTAGTGTTGATGCTATATAAAGTTCACCGTTAAGTGCAAAAAAAACAGCAATAGTTCCACAAAGTGCATTTAAACTGGTTAAAAAGTTTGGAATATGTTTAGTCATTGTATTTGTTTTATTTTTTAACGAAAATACAACATTCAAATTGACATTTAAAGATGTTGGTATGAAATTTATTGAAATATTGATGGTGTTATTTTAAGTAAAAAAACATTGTTTTGTTTGATACTTTAATTAATACTTCTATTTTTGCATTAATAAAAAACGGATATGAATAGCAAAAGACATCATCATCATCATTTCTTACTCTTAGTTGGGTAGGCGTGAATGATTTTGTCTGTGTTTAAGATATTTATCAAGGCTTACCTTAATTAGGTGAGCCTTTTTTTTTCTTTGATAATAATAAAAACAAGAATATATGTTACGGATTGCATTACAAAAAAAAGGTCGATTGAACGAAGACTCAATGGCATTGTTAAAGGAAGCTGGAATTAAGTTTAATGTTGGAAGTGGAAAACTAGTTGCATCATGTAAAAATTTTCCAATTGAGGTGTTGTTTTTACGAGATGATGATATACCGCAGACAGTTGCCGATAATGTTGCTGATATTGGAATTGTTGGAGAAAATGAATACGAGGAAAAAGATTTTAAACTTACAATTGCTAAGCGTTTGGGTTTTAGTAAATGTCGTATTTCATTAGCTATTCCTAAAGAACATGAATATACAGGTTTGTCTTATTTTCAAGGTAAAAAAATAGCGACATCGTATCCTGTTATTCTTGAAAAATTTTTTAAGGAAAAAGGGATAAAAGCTGATATTCATGAAATAGCCGGTTCGGTTGAAATAGCTCCAGGTATTGGCTTGGCAGATGCTATTTTTGATATAGTAAGCTCGGGAAGTACCTTGGTGGCAAATCATTTGAAAGAGGTTGAGATTGTAATGCATTCCGAAGCACTTTTGGTTGCCAGTCCGGATATTACTCCCGAAAAACAGGCATTGTTGGATGAAGTTATTTTCAGAATTAATGCAGTTAATGCAGCGGAAAAAAATAAATACATTTTATTAAATGCCCCCAATAATAAAATAAATGAGATTATTGAAATATTACCTGGAATGAAAAGTCCAACTGTTTTACCATTAGCAAAGGAAGGTTGGAGTTCTGTTCATTCTGTTATTCAGGAGGGTGAATTTTGGGAGGTAATTGGAAAATTGAAGGCGTTGGGAGCAGAAGGAATACTGGTAATTCCAATTGAAAAAATGATTTTGTAATATTTTTTTGATGAAATGAGACTAGGTAATCCATTATATTATATAGTGATGATTATTTGGTGAGTTTCATCTGTCCAATGGATAAAAAAAAGCAGATGAAAATAACATTGTATCCAGATAGAAGTGACTGGGCTGAATTGTTGAAACGTCCGAAGATTGATGTTTCGGAATTACACGAAATGGTTAATGATGTTTTGGAGCAGATAAAAAACGAAGGCGATGCAGCTTTGAAACGATTTACTAAACAGTTTGATGGGGTATCACTCGATTCGTTATTTGTTACCGAACAAGAGATAAATGAGGCCTGTATGATGGTATCTAATCAATTAAAGGATGCTATATATAAGGCGAAATTGAATATTGAAAAATTCCATGAATCACAAAAGTTAGTTGTTAATAAAATTGAAACTCAGCCGGGTGTTTTTTGTTGGCAAAAAAGTGTTGGAATTGAAAAAGTTGGTATTTATGTGCCGGGAGGTACAGCGCCTTTATTTTCAACGGTTTTAATGTTGGCTATTCCTGCTCGTATTGCCGGATGCAAAGAAGTGGTTATGTGTACTCCGCCCGATAAAAACGGAAAAATTAATCCTTCAATTTTGTATGCTGCTTCAATGGTTGGAGTTACAATAATTTTTAAGCTGGGTGGAGTGCAGGCAGTTGGTGCAATGGCTTATGGTACAGAATCGGTTCCAAAGGTATACAAGATATTTGGTCCGGGTAATCGTTTTGTGACTGCTGCGAAACAATTAGTGAGTTTGAAGGATGTAGCCATAGATATGCCTGCCGGGCCATCGGAGGTGTTGGTGATGGCCGATGTAAGTGCCGATGCTTCATTTGTAGCATCCGATTTATTGTCGCAGGCAGAACACGGAGCTGATAGCCAGGTAGTTTTTGTTACCGACAGTAAGGATATGCTCGATGATGTTGTGAGTGAAGTTACAGCACAGGTTGATTTGCTGACACGAAAAGAAACCGCGGTTAAAGCTTTGGCAAATAGTAGGGCTATACTTTTGAATAATATAGATGAGATGATTGAGTTGAGTAATCAATATGCACCAGAACATTTGATTATTTCGGTGAAAGATGCAGAACATGTTTCTGCAGGAGTAGTTAATGCAGGATCGGTATTTTTAGGTAATTACACGCCCGAAAGTGCTGGCGATTATGCTTCGGGAACTAATCATACTTTGCCAACTCATGGATATGCTACTGCTTATTCAGGGGTGAACCTGGATAGTTTTATTCGGAAAATTACATTTCAGGAGATTACTCCGGAAGGATTAAAAAATCTGGGTCCTATAATAGAACGAATGGCAAAAGCTGAGATGCTTGACGCTCACAAAAATGCAGTTACTTTACGATTAAAAAAAATAAATGTATGAAACCCATCGAATTATTACTTCGTCGCAATATACTTAGTTTAAAACCATATTCGTCGGCAAGAGATGAATATAGTGGTGAAGCGGCAGTGTTTTTAGATGCTAATGAAAATCCATTTAATCAGCCGTATAATCGTTATCCCGATCCTTACCAACGAAAACTAAAAGAGAAAATTTCAAAATTAAAAGGCGTTGATGTAGATTCTGTTTTTTTAGGAAACGGTAGTGATGAACCTATCGATCTTCTGTTTCGGGTTTTTTGTGAGCCCGGTGTCGATAATGTAGTTTCTATTGATCCTACTTATGGTATGTATCAGGTCGCTGCCGATATTAATAATATTGCAGTTAAGCGGGTTTTGTTAACCGATGATTATCAGTTGGATGTTGAAAAGTTATTAGCAGCAGTTGATGATAACACAAAGATGATTTTTTTGTGTTCCCCTAATAATCCAACCGGTAATTTGTTTAATGTTGATGCCGTTGAGAAATTACTTAATGGTTTTGATGGAATTGTTGTACTAGATGAAGCATACATTGATTTTGCACCAGGTAAGAGTTTTCTTCCAAGGTTAAATAGTTTCCCCAATTTAGTAGTGTTACAAACATTTTCAAAAGCCTGGGGAATGGCAGGCTTACGATTGGGTATGGCTTTTGCCGATCGGGTAATTATAAAGGTTTTAAGCAAAGTTAAGTATCCATATAACCTGAATATTTTAACACAATTGAAAGCATTGGAACTGCTTGATAATAATGAACAGATGAACGATTGGGTTCGTTTATTATTAGATGAAAGGAAAAAATTGGAAAGTGAATTAGAAAAACTTAACTTTATTGTTAAAGTTTATCCTTCAGATTCAAATTTTATTCTTGCAAAAACAAATAATCCTAAAGAGGTTTACAATTTTTTAGTGAAACATAAAATTATTATCAGAGATCGATCTTCGGTAGCTTTATGTGAAGGTTGTTTAAGGTTTACGGTAGGTTCGCCTGTTGAAAATGAGAAACTGATAAATGCTTTAAAGGGTTATAAATAAACTATAAACAGATGAGAAAAATATTATTATTTTCTTTTTTACTTATTAATTGGGGTGTTATGTTTAGCCAGTTCGAAAAAATAAATATTTGGGAAGGCAAAGCACCATTTAATAAAGATGTTACCGTAGAAGAGCAAGATGTTAATAATCGGGTTTCGAAAGTTACAGTGCCTCAATTGTATCATTATTCTATTAAAAGTGATTCATTAAAACCTGCAATAATTGTAATTCCGGGAGGCGGATATGTTCGTGAAGCAATTAATCATGAAGGATATATGGCAGCTGAGTGGTTTAATAAACAAGGTTTTGAGGCATTTGTGTTAAAATATCGATTACCTGATGAAGAAATAGTTGATAATTCATCATTTGTGCCGTTAATGGATGCACAGGAGGCTATTCGCATAGTTCGAAAACGAGCTGCCGAGTGGCATATTGATACAGCTCGTATTGGCGTTATCGGTTTTTCGGCAGGTGGCCATTTGGCCGCATCAGTATCAACATTATTTATTAAGCCTGTAAATTCAAAAAATAATTCGGCAGATGTGCGCCCTGGTTTTTCTATTTTGATGTATCCTGTTATTAGTATGGACGATGCATGCACCCACAAAGGTAGCAGAGAAAATTTATTAGGTGAACATCCTGATGTTTCAATGTTGGAGCAGTTTTCGCTCGAAAAACAAGTTAGTTCAAAAACGCCTGTTACTTTAATGGTTCATGCAATTGACGATAGGGCAGTGCCGGTTGAAAATACCGATAGATATGCAGTTAGTATTATAAAAAGTGGCGGTGATGTAACTAAAGTTATTTTACCTCAGGGTGGACATGGTTTCGGGTTCGATTCAAAAAGGCCGGTTGCTTATTGGACTCAATATCTAGAGGTGTGGTTAAAGAACCATATTATTAAGTAAAAAAATGATTACTAAAAAGAGAGTATTATTTATTGATAGGGATGGAACTATAATTGTTGAACCTCCTGTTGATTTTCAGGTTGATAGTCTTGAGAAACTTGAGTTTTATCCCGGAGTTTTTCGAAATCTGTCGCTTATTGCACAAAAGCTCGATTTTGAGTTGGTTATGGTTACAAATCAAGACGGATTGGGGACTAGTTTGTTTCCCGAAGATACCTTTTGGCCGGCTCATAATATGATGATGAAAACGCTCGAAGGTGAGGGAATTGTTTTTGCAGAAGTTCATATTGACCGTTCGATGCCCGATGAAAATGCACCAACCCGTAAACCTCGAACTGGTATGTTGCAAAAGTATTTTAATGAAGAATATGATTTGAGTAGATCGTTTGTTATTGGTGATAGGTTGACTGATGTTGAGATGGCAAAAAATTTAGGATGTAAAGCTGTTTTGGTTCAGTCGAAAAATAAAGGAGTTGAAATGTTAACCGATGTTGGTTTTAAAACCTCGTGTCAGTTTATTTCGAACGAATGGAATGAAATTGCAGCTTTTCTGTTTAAAACAGAGCGAACATCCATTGTGGAAAGAAATACAGCAGAAACTAGTATACGCGTTGAGCTTAATTTGGATGGAACGGGTAAATGTCATATTGAAACAGGGTTAGGTTTTTTTAATCACATGTTAGAACAGATTGGGCGACACTCGGGGTGTGATTTGATAATTAAAGTTGATGGCGACTTAGATGTTGACGAGCATCATACTATTGAAGATACAGCATTGGCATTGGGTGAGGCTTTTAGGAGAGCATTAGGCGATAAGAGAGGTATTGAGCGGTATGGGTATTGTTTGCCAATGGATGATTGCCTCGTAACAGTTGCTCTTGATTTTGGTGGACGTCCGTGGTTGGTTTGGGATGCTGATTTTAAGCGCGAAAGAGTAGGCGATATGCCAACCGAAATGTTTTTACATTTTTTTAAAAGTTTTAGTGATGCATCGATGAGTAACCTTAATATAAAGGCCGAAGGGCAAAACGAACATCATAAAATTGAAGGTATTTTTAAAGCATTGGCACGTGCAATAAAAATGGCTATTCGTAAAGATCCGTTTAGCGATCAGTTGCCCAGCACAAAAGGTGTTTTATAATTGTTATTTGTTGTATTGACATTAATGAATTTATAATTGAGTTTATTATTGTTTAACCTATAGTATTAATTAAAACTATTAATTATGAAAAAAATTAACTTTTATTTTGCGTTTTTATTAAGTATTGCTGTAGTTCTTAGTGGATGTAAAAGTATGAGTAATACAGCAAAAGGTGGTGTTATAGGGGGAGCTTCGGGTGCTATTGTAGGGGCAGGTATTGGAGCCATTGCTGGCGATAAAAAGGGTGCTGTTATAGGTGCGGCAGTTGGGACGGCAGTTGGTACTACTGCTGGTATTCTGATTGGTAAGAAGATGGATAAGCAAAAGGAAGAGCTTGAAAAAATTGAAGGAGCTAAAGTTGAATCAGTAAAAGATGTTAATAATCTTGATGCCATAAAGGTAACTTTCGATAGTGGGATTTTATTTGCAACAGGTAAGTCAAGGTTGAGTAGTGAATCGAAAGCAGCATTGACAAATTTTGCCGCATCTTTAAAGAATAATCCTCAAACAGATGTTGCAATTTATGGTCATACCGATAATACGGGATCAAGAGAAGTTAATGAGCGTATTTCGTTGAGTCGTGCGGAATCGGTGGCTTCTTTTTTAAAGGGTAAAGATATTTCGAGAGATCGCATGACAGTTAAAGGTTTAGCATACGATCAGCCAGTGGCAGATAATTCAACAGAAGAAGGAAGAGCACAGAATAGAAGGGTAGAGGTATATATTTCGGCTGATGAAACAATGATTAAAGAAGCTGAATCAGGAACCCTTAAATAAACGGATTTATAAAATGATTATTCATACCTGGAGTGGTAATTTTTTGCCTGCCAGGTATGTTTGTTTTATGTATAATGTGGTTTTTAGCAAAAACAATACGTTTTAAATCGTATCATTTTAATGATAGTTTTTAATAAACTTGTATATGGTAATACAAGGCGCATTGATATTGTCAGTTTTGCTTCAATTTGGAGCATTTGTAATAACGGTTAGTTTAATACCCAAAACAAAGTTTAATGTTGCATGGATTAGTATATCAGCAGGTTTTTTGTTGATGGCTTTTCGAAGGTTTAGTGATCTTCTTTATATTTTAATCGAAGATGATTGGAGTCGGTTTTCAATTATTAATAGTTGGATCGCAGTTGTAATTTCGGTATCCATGATGATAGCATCTTTTTATATTCGAAAAATATTTCAGTTGTTAAATCGTTTAGATAGGATACGAAAAGAGAATGAGTCGAAGGTGTTACGTGCAATTATTTCGACAGAAGAGAGTGAAAGACGTTTTTTTTCAAAAGAGCTGCACGATGGGTTAGGGCCGGTTTTATCGTCAGTTAAAATGTCGTTATCGGCACTTGATGTAAAAAAACTTGATACTGAGAACTTTGAAATAATTGAGCGAACAGAAAGGGCAATTGATAGTGCAATAGTAACAACAAAGGAGATATCGAATCATCTTAATCCGCAGGTTTTGGAGCGATTTGGTTTGGAGAAAGCATTGCGTGTATTTGTTGAAACGATTAATTTATCAAAGCAAATCGAAATTAAAATCTTGTCGCCACTGAACAATGAACGTTTGTCTTATAATATTGAAATTGTATTATATCGTGTTATTTGTGAGTTGATTAATAATACAATAAAGCATGCTAATGCCAGCGAAGTTGATATATCACTGTTTAGATATTCTGATAAGGTGGAGTGTATGTATGAGGATAATGGTAATGGTTTTCAAAATAAATCGAAAATAATAGATGGTTCGGGGTTGATGAATATTGAAACTCGGTTGAAATCGGTAAAAGGGAAAATGGATGTGATTAGTTCTGATTCGAATGGTGTGTTTATAAAAATTGAAATACCTTTATGACTAAGAAGTTGATAGTGTATTTGGTTGATGACCATGCTCTTTTTCGTGAAGGGATGCGTTTTTTATTATTGAAAAATAATCGTATTGGTACTATATATGAAGCCGAAAACGGCAAACAATTGTTGGATAATGTTGAGAAAAATAATCCCGATATTATATTGATGGATATTGAAATGCCTGTAATGAATGGTATTGTAGCAACACGTAAGGTGTTGGATGTTTTGCCTGAATGTAAGATTATTGCTCTTTCGATGTATGCTGATGAGTGTTTTTATCGCGATATGTTAGGTGCTGGAGCAAAAGGTTTTTTGTTAAAGAATTCTCGTTTCGAGGATGTTCAAAAAGCTATTGAAGAGGTGTCGAATGGGAATAGTTTTTTTTCGCCTGAAATATTGAATTCAATTTTGCAAAATTTGAACAGACCTGTGAAAAGTACTTCTACAACTGATTTGTCGGAACGTGAAACAGAGGTTTTATATCATATTTGCAAAGGATTGCAAAATCAGGAAATTGCTGATTTATTGTCGATTAGTAAGCGAACGGTTGATAAGCATCGTGAAAATATTTTACTTAAAACCAATTCGCGAAATACAGCTGAATTGGTTATTTATGCCATAAAAAATGGTCTTTTTGTGCTTGATTAAGCAATTAATTTCCATCAACCAAATATTCTTTTAACTTTTGAGTTTTTGGGGTGTTGAACAATGTATTAGGAGAACCTTGTTCAATTACTTCACCATTGTACATAAAAACTACATGGTCGGCTAAACGAACAGCTTGACGGAGTACATGTGTTACCAAAATAATTGTATAATGTTCTTTTAGTGACCGAAACAGGTTTTCGATAATTTTGCTCGATATTGGATCTAAAGCAGATGTTGGCTCATCGGCGAGTATTATTCGAGGTTTAACGGCTAATCCACGAGCTAGGCACAAACGCTGTTGTTGTCCTATTGAAAGGCTTGTTGCAGGTTGATTTAAACGGTTTTTAACCTCTTCCCATAGTCCAACCTCTTTTAGGTATTTTTCTACACTAAAGGCAATTAGTTTTTTATCTCTGATACCTTTTAGTTTTATGCCATATGAGATGTTTTTGTAGATAGACATGGGTAATGGGAATGGTCGCTGTCCTAATAATCCCATTTTTTGTCTTATAGAAGGTACGTTTTTTGTGGTATGTAAAATGTCGTCATCTTCAATGAAAATATTTCCTGTTACCTTTAGTTCTTTGTATAAATCTGTAAGTTTATTCATTGATTTGAGAAGCGTTGTTTTTCCACATCCCGAAGGGCCTAATAACACAGTTATTTTATTTTTTGGTATTGTAAGATTAATATTTTTTAATATTTGATGAGAATCGGCATAAACATTCAAATTATTAATTTTAACAATGTTGTGATTGGTTGATATACTCTCTATTTGCTCGTTAATAAGCATTGAGATTTCATTTGTGTGCATATTATTTTAATTAATGTTGGATTTGGAATATTGTCTCGAAAAAAGCCGGGCAGTTAAACTAACAGTAAGAATAATAATGGTTAATATAGCACCAGCAGCATAAGCCCGCTCTCTAACTTCGGGAATTGGAGAACCTAATTGAAAAAATATTGCCAAAGGAAGTGTGGCGGCTGGTTCGTCGATGTTTACTGGTATTAAATCGGTGTATCCGGCGGTGAATAATACCGATGCAGCATCGCCAATGCCACGCCCGAAAGCTAAAAGTACTGCAGTTATAAAACCTGAAAAGCCTTGTTTTAGCATTACTTTAAATGCCATTTCGGTACGTGTCGATCCTAAAGCAAGAGTAGCTTCATGTAATCCTTTCGGAATAGTGCTTAATACCTCATCGAATGTACGTACAATAATTGGTGTAATTAATAAGGCAACGGTTAGTATTCCGGCCAGTAACGATGCGTTTAATCCCAGATATAACATTAGTGTAAAGCCAAAAGCTCCGTATACAATTGAAGGAATTCCCCAAAGTGCATCTAAAATGTATCTGATAGTATTTTGAGTTTTTTTATGGCGTAATAAATATACATTCAAATACAGTGCTGATGGCATTCCAATTATAATAGCAATGATAGTTGCCCCAAAAGCAATGTATAGCGATCCCATAATTGCATTTAACACTCCTCCTTCACCCCCATAGTAATAACCACCTTTTGGAGTTTTAACAACCATTTCCCATGTAAGTGCATTAAAACCCTTAACAAATACAACAATAATAATAAATGCTAAAATAACTATTAATGAATATGTTGCAAAACCACTAAGGATTTTAAAAACAGCTTCTTCAGTTTTCTTACTCCGTTTCATAGTTGTTTTTTTATTGTTAAGAATCATCAGGATAGGATTGAGATTATGTGTTTATGCAAAGCTTTAATGTACACGTGTTCTGTATATGAAATATCTGAATATCAGATTGATAAGTAAGATGATGATTAGTAATAAAAATGCTCCGAACATTAATGCAGAGTCGTATAATGGAATAGATAACATTTCGCCGTAGTTATTTGCAATAAGTGCCGGTAACGGATATCCTGCTTCGAAAGGATTAAATTTTACTTGAACACTGTTACCAACAACCATCATAACGGCCATGGTTTCGCCAAAAGCCTTGGCTATTCCCAGTCCAAAGGCCGATATTATACCTGGATAACTTTTGCGAATAACCACATGCTTTATCGATTCCCAAAATGTTGCACCTAACGATAATGAAGCTTCCTTTAAACCCATTGGTATAGTGTTGAATACCTCGATAATCATGTTTAGCATATATGGAATGCACATTACAGCTAAAACAACACCTCCGGCAAAAATGGTGTATCCCGAGGTGTTAATGTTAAAAGCAGGAGCAAGGATTTTTGAAATGAAAGGCACTACAATTAAAATGCCCCAAACGCCATAGATAACAGATGGTAAACCAGCTAAAATATCAATTACCGGAAGCATTATCCGCATCATTGCTGAGCGGGCAAATTGCGTTAAATATATTGCTGCCAACAAACAGACAGGAGCTGCCAATGCGAATGCAATGATTGTTACGTATAGCGATCCGGCAATAAATGGCCAAAATCCAAAATTACCTTTATGAGGTTGCCACTCAGAACTGCTTATTAATCGCAAAAAATCCTGATGGTTAAAAAGAGGTGTTGATTTTAGATAAAGACCTGCAATAATGAATAATGGTATTAAAAGGATGGCAGTTAAAGAAATAAGCATCCATACTCCAGATAACTTATCAGATATAATGCGTTTTAATAACATGGTTTATTCAGATACTTTTTGTAAATATTCATTAATTTTTGCATTGTCAATAGGTACATATCCGGCCTCTTTAACATATTTCTGACCTTTAGTCAATGTCCAGTGAATAAAGTCGATGGTTGCCTTTTTTTGTGGTTTCTCATTTGCCACAAAGTACAATTCGCGGGCGGGGGGGGATGGGTAAATGCCATCAGCAATGGCTTTTAAAACTGTTTCGAATGAATCGTAAAAATTTTCTTCAGCATCTATTGTGCCATTTTTGTTAATATCTATTGGAATTACTTCTATGCCAGGGCGTTTTTTTCCTGTAACAACATCGTATACATAGATGGTATTATTATATGCAATACTAGTATGGTCTTTTGATGCTGCTTCGGCTAACCCCGGATCTCCATAAACTCCAATTCCTTTTAAGTCTTCCTGGGCACCACCTAAATATTTAGCCCATGTTCCGGCAGCGCCGCAAGCATCGGAACGGGTGTAGATATTAATTTTTGTTTTTGAATTAGTATTAAATAAATTGTCCCAGTATGTTATTGTTTCATGAATGAAAATGTTAGCAAATTCATCTTGAGTTAACCCCTTTTCTTTAATTTTTAGCAGATATGGGTTTTTGTCGCTTATGGTTGGAATAACAGCATCTATAGTTAATCCAACCCACCATACGCCTTTATCTATTTCTTCGCGGGCAATGCTTCGCGAAAACATACCCAGATCGACTGTGCCAGATAATGCATCAGCCATTCCTTTCCCTGCTCCGCCACCCGATATGTTAAACCTTATTTCGGGGTGTTCTTTTTTATACTCTTCACCCCATTTTACTACTAATGGATAAAGTGCAAAAGCTCCTGAAATGCTAATAGTGTTTTCTTTTTGTTTTTTTGATACACAGGCTGATAAGAAGCAAATTGTTACTAAAAAAAAACTAATTATTATTGTTTTCATGATATTTTAGTTAATTAAGTAGTTATGAGTAATATGAATGAGTGGCATTTGTTTTTATGTGAACTTAAAACTCATTGATGTTTCAATTACAAATATTGTCAAACCTAAAGGATGCTAAAACAGCCTAAAATCGTATTTTTTAGTTACGCAGAAATGCCTAGCAAATACGTTTTAATGCGTATTTACCAGGCGAACAGAAGATGCTGTGAAATGTGGATTTTGAATATTAAGAATCCTTAATTTATTAGTATATAGTTGTGTTTGTTATTGCTATAAAATAATTAATTTTTTATTTACAACATAAATACCTTTTGAAAGAGGAATGTGTGTAATGCCTTCGTTAATTTGTTGATGATAGATAAGAACTCCGGTTATTGTATATATTTTTAATTGAATGGGAGATGTGGTTTTGATTTGAATTCCTTTGTTTTGTTTGCTTATTTCAATGTTTATTGTTTGATGTTTTTTTTCAGGTAAATGGCTTTGAATGTTACGAATTGGACAATATTGCAATGTGAGGTGATCGGCACTCCACCAGTTGTTTAATCCGGAATATGTTAATCCGATTCGTAGTTTTTCTCCGTTTTGTAATGGTATTTCTGATGTAGTAACTTTTTGCCAGCCATTTTTATATTCGGATTCCAGTGGTGAGATATTTCCAATGCCGGTAATTGTTTGTACATCTTTTTTTGTTTTTCCATCATCGCACGACACATAAAAATCCATATTGGTACCTGCTGAGCTTCGTAATAACATGCTTGCTGTGTATATTCCAGCTGGAAGGTAAGAGTAATCCTGAAACATTTCGGAGGTGAACGCAGATGATGACCATTTGTTCCAATAATTATTTGTGCTAACCGCATCAAATGCTTCCCCCGTTGAATAATCATTGTTTTTTACTCTCCAGCCGTAGTTGTCTTTGCGAGTACAATCGGGATTAATAAGTACAGGAGATGCGTCGGCTTTTGTCGAATCTTCGTTCCAAATAAAAAGAGCTTTGTATCGGGCATCAGATTCTTTACGCATTTTATGTTTAAAGGTGTCAACATCCTGCGAAAGTACATCATCTAAGTTGCCCAAATAACGCAGTTTGAATTCATCTGCACCAGCCCAACGAGCAGTCATAGTACCCAGGTTTTTAATTCCAATGCGCAGTGAATCATTCTCAACAACAATATAAGGAATGGATTGCCGGTTTGCAGTATTTAATTCACTATCGATATTAACCGGAGAAAAATACTCTATTCCTTCAGCCTGTGCATAAATACCCACATGGCCGTTTGCAGAATCGCCGGTTATGCCATTGGTGCTGTTAAAACAGGCTGCCGATAGTTCGTATACTCCCGGTTCTATATTTTTAATTATCTGGTAATAATCGAAATGCATGTTACGAGAATTCTCATCCCACACCTCTAAATAGGTATCACCTGTAGATTTGGTAAATCCGTTGGATGCCGATTTGATGCATGTCCATCCGTCAACAGTTGATTTGTTGTTTGTAATAATATTTGGATTTACTATGTACCCAAGTGCAATTTGATTGCTAAATGTTTCTTCGCCCGTTAAGGTAGTTACTCGTAGCCGGAATTCATCGGTATTAATATCGAAATCGGATAAGTTGAAGGAGTAGGTTAGTTGTATTGTGTCGAATAATGAACGATTTGTTTCGGAAAAGTAATTTTCGTACGTTCCATCCGTCTTTTTTCGTTGAATAATAAGCTTGGCGGTCATATCGCCATTGGAATTATTAATAGTGAAAATTAACTTACCTGCTGTGGCGTTTATTTTCGCTTCCATAGTAACTGTTTTTAACGAAGGAGCCCACCAAATAGGTGTGAATTGTACATTAGCGTTGTATGCAAAAGTTGATTTGTTATCTCGATATACTTGACCTGCGGGCGTTACCCATCCATCGTCGGCAATCATGGCCCGGTAGTAGCTGTCCCAGTTGTAAATCGAGTATCGTTCTATAAAACTGCATGTGTCGAGTACATTAAGAATTTCTTTAATAGCAACACGGTTTTTTTCAAGTTTATCACCGTACCCCGATGGCCAGCTTTCTGTAGTCCATGAGGCTCCGTTGTTCCATTCTGTTATCCAAATGGGGCGTTTTGTGTTGTCATGTATTGTTTTTAATCGATTGTACCATGCTTGCGCATTGGCAGCTTCGTTTGTTCCCCAGTAACAGTGCATTACTGCAAAATCGCAACGATATGCCATATTATCACAGTGGTCAATATACTCGTTAAGCCAACCGGCATCGGTAGGAGCCGGTGAGCCGATACGCATTCCTGTAACTTGTAGAGAAGGTGTTATTTCGCAGGCTTTCCAAGGCGAAATAACACCGCCACACGAACATTTGTCGGATGTGTGTTGTTCGGCATGTTCGGGTTCATTAATGCTCAGAACGTGGGTGCTGTTATTTTGTTGGCTAATTTGATTTATTGATGGCCAGTAAAGATGTTGTAAAATAGGAATGTATTCGGTATTATAACTGCTGTTTCGGTCGGCACTCCAGGTGTAAAACCATGTGGCACGCATTTTTTTACACTCCGTTGCAATGGCCGAATTGCTAGTTGTGCTGCACCATCCTTTTTTCGATACGTAATTCCATTTTTTAATGTGTACAGACGATATTCGTTTATTAAGGGCTTGCGGTAATGACGTTACTTTTATGTCATGATGATCGGCAACATAAACACGGCTGTACCCACTTCCTTGCGAACCACTTGCTAATATTGCCATATATCCGCGTTTAAGAACAAAACTTTGAAATGAATTAGCCTTTTGCCCCAATTCATTGGCTCCTGTTTTTAACACTGTTTCTTGTCCTGTATAACCTTCGGAACTATAACCAATAAAGGGAATTGTGTTGTTATTTTCGGGCATCACAATTGTACCATTAAGGTAAACGCCAATTCTTACATTACTGCCTGTTATTGCTTGTTGTCCGTTTATAGAAATAAATTTTAAATAATTACTCACCACATCAGAGGGTAAGGTGTTGTCAAAAATAATCCATGCATTTTCATGAGCCAGATTAATAGTGCTGTTTATTAATGGATTTGTCTCCTGCATAATGTGGAAATCAACAGCTTCATTCAAATTCAATGTTGATCCATTAAGAAAAACTGCATATCGACAATTATTTCCATATTTATCGGTAACATATAAGCCTTGCTCCAATGCATTCGTAGCACTAATTACTTCGGGGGTGTATTTTTCTAATTCCACGGCTTGTATAATTGTCCATTCTGCATTGGTTTCATTATTTGTGTAAGCTGGAACAAAATATGAAGGGGCAGATCCAAGTAATGTTCCATCTCTATATACTTTAACAATTGTGTCGTTAAATGCAAATTGGTAATTATGTTGTTGAATAGTGTCGGTTGAAGCTGGGGCGATTATTTTAGTTTTTATTTGTACCTTATTATTGCCGCCAATTTCAATTAATGCGCCTTTACCATTTTTATTGCGTACAAGTACCCAAATGGAGCTGCTATCTGTTTTTTGTTTTAAATCATTTAGCGCAATTGTAAATGAATTATCTACATCGAAATTTCTACCGCTTAAAAGTGTTGATTTATTTGAGCTTAGACAATCGATAATAACCAAGCTCAACGTTTCAGTAGCTTCAATTATTTGAGATAAATCTGTTGAGTCGTTACTGTTATAAATGCTATCGGCTGCCATCAAAGCTACTGATACCTTTTGTTTAAGACTGTCGGGGTATGATTCTTGTGCGACTATATTGTTTCCTGTTTCGATATAATTTAAAAGTTCTTCAAGATAAAGTTGTTTACGTGAATTGTCAAAGTCACTACTTGCATCAAATATTTCCCACCGGCTTAATTCGTTTAATGTTTTATCGTAAAAAACACTAATATAGGTATCTGTTTCGTGCCCGGTGTCACAGCCTAAGTGTAGAGATGGAGATTTTTCACAACTTAAACTGCCATTAAAACCGGGAGTTACAAACCATAAGTAGTTATCGGTAGTTGCTCGTTGCGACTGAAATACTACACTCCATGTGTTACTTGTGCTTGCTGTTAAATAATTACCCGTGCTTTTTTGTCGAAGTAAATAATAACCTTCAATTCCCGATTCTTCGGCAATGAAAATATAGCTATCATCGCTGTTTATACCTGTTTTGGAAAGACCGGGTGTGGTATCGTCCGATTTTTGTCCCAGAATACTATTGTAGTAAATATTGTAAAAGTAGTATTCATTACCGTTTATTAATTGAGCTGTAATAATGTTATTTCCTGAAATGAGTATTATTATGATTAAAAATGGGATTGATAATGCACGTAAAATTTGTTTCATTGGGTTTGAATTATATGATTATTTGAAAAATATTTAGTGTTTTTTTATTTATCGAAAATATGAAAATGGTATTTAAAACAGTATTACATATTTGACAAGAACTTGTAAAAATTCTGATTTATAGCAGTTCAAAAATTCAACAAACTATATATCATGAGATGTTACTTTATTGCCCAAAAAAATCATAGCTTTCGATTTTTTTTATTATAGCTTTCATCTATAATTTATTATAAAATGTAGTATGAGAAATGGCATTGTTATATTGTTTTTGATGCCTTTTTTTCTAACAATGATTGCTATTAGCATACAATGTTCAAAGGATGATGACGATTCAAATCCCTAATAAGAGATATGGGATATTGATAAAGATGGCATCTCCAAGTTTATCGATTCAAATTACATTGAACTGAACAAGATTTACCGGATATTGAAATTCTAGTTATCGTATGGACATGATTATTCTGATGTTTTTGAAAATTGCCGCAGCATGAAATAATATTCTTAACCACGCCTCTATGTTGACTGGTTTACGGTCGAAAACTTCTCTCTCGTTAATGGTAGTATTGCGCGTGTTGAAAATGAATGTACTTGCTTAAAATCGGATACTCAATTTGCATTCAGGTTCTCGATTTTTCATATCAGTCTGTCAAACCAGTACAACATTGATGTCCAAGTTGCAGAGGGAGAACAATTGGGCTGGCATATTGGGTTTCAAACCATGTCGGATATTTCGGTCATTGAAAATGATCCAACCAAACAAGGTCGAATGGTTTCCTATTTTGATGTGATTACAGATAAGCTTTTTTCTGATTTTATCGAGTACGGCATTAACCTGCGTGAAGATGTTATGATTTCGAAAGAGGTGAGAGATGCCAATCCAATAACCTGTAGTGGCGATACATTTGTATCATTCGACACTATATAGAATTGGGTATATCTATCAAACAACTGAAAATAAAATTCAATAATTACATTAGTTTTTTATATTGTTCGTAGTGCTTTTGCTACGAACAACATATTTCTTTTACTTACAGAAATATTGCAACAGACATATAGAATAGATGAAAGTTTCATATCTTAAAAAATCATTTAATAATATTAAATTCATCATTCATTTTGAAAGCAACATTAACTCTCCTGAAAATTTCACAACTAACTTTTTTAAATCAAATTATAGATTTAGAAATTAATCAAGGAGAAATAATTACCATAGTAGGTTCTAATAGCTCGGGTAAAAGTCGTTTAGCTAATATTATTCGAGGAGTCGATCATCATAGTAATTCTTTTATTGAACGGAATATAGAAATGAGTGATATTACCTTCACTGATTTCTCAAACGAGACCGCGAGGTTTCATTATTCAAATCATTACTATCAACAACGTTACAATAACTGGGACGAAGACAGGGACGAAACCGTATCGGATTATTTAGGATTTTCACCTACTGAACTTCAAAGCAATGTTTTGTTTTGTAAATTATTTACGGCAGAAACAGCGTATAAACATCTTATAGAATTATCAAGTGGAGAAACTAAAAAGACTTGGTTGTTAAAAAACCTCCTCACACCTTCTTTACTTCACATAATCGACAGCCCATTTACTGGCCTAGATGTTTCTTCAATACAGATAATTAAAAATTTGATTACTGACTTAACTAAAGAACATCGAAAAAGTGTGATTCTATTCATAAACGAGGATTTATACAACTTAGACAGTTCATCAAAGCAAATTAAACTTAAATCTCAAACCGATGTACAATTAACTTTTACAAACGATATAAAACTTGCAAATAGTTTAATATTCAATTATCAAACAATTTTTTCTATCTACAATGAAGACATTAATGCCGGAAACAAAAAACTGATACAAAATGTTAGCTGGACAATTAAACAAGGTGATAAATGGTTATTGAAAGGTGCAAATGGATCGGGAAAGTCAACACTAATGAGTTTAATTAATGCTGATAATCCCTCATCTTACCGAATGAATATAGTTTTGTTCGATAGAAAAAGAGGAAGTGGGGAGTCAATTTGGGATATTAAAAAACGAATTGGATTTATTTCACCCGAAATTCAACTTTATTGTAATCATCAATATACTGCAAGCCGTATTATTCAATCGGGTTTTACAGGCACACTTTTGCTTAATAGGAAACTTACAGATTATGAGTTGTATAGATATTTTGAATTCGTTAAATTGATGAGGTTAAATGATATAGTTGGTAAATTATTTGGAAGTTTGTCGGCCGGTGAAAAACGTATGGTTATTATTGCCCGGGCTTTAGTCTCAGATCCTCCTCTTTTAATTCTTGATGAGCCTTTTCAGGGTATCGACTATGAAAATTTGATGTTTTTAAAAGAATTGTTTACTTACTTTTGTAACAATGAAAGAACTGTTATACAAATTGCTCATCTCGAAAGGGAGATATTGCCTTTTGTTAATAAATATGCTTATATAAAGGAGGGAAAATTTGGTATAGACAATGCATAAATATTTCAGTATTGGAGTGTTAGTTATAAAAAAGGTTGTCAATTTTGGCAACCTTTTTTATTTTTTGAAATATGATTATTGAATTATTTTCTCGTCAAATACTCATGTACATTTTCAGCTGCAATACGACCGTTGTTAATTGAAGTTACAACAAGGCTGGCTCCTGAAGCGGCATCGCCGGCGGCAAAAACTTTATCAACACTTGTTTTGTATTGTGTGTCAATTTTCAGGTTTCCCCTCTGATCCAGTTCAAGACCAAGTTCTTTCACCAAACCTTCGTGAATAGCGTGAACAAATCCCATAGAAAGAAGAGCTAAATCAACATCAATAGTGAAGTTTGAGCCTTCAATTTCTTTCATAATCCATTGGCCTTTTTCGTCTTTATCCCATTTCACTTCAATTAGTTCGGCTTGTTTAAGCTTTCCGTTTTCACCAATAAAACGTTTTGTTGAGAGGCTCCATTTACGGTCGCAACCCTCTTCGTGTGATGATGAGGTTTTTAGTACAGTTGGCCAGTAAGGCCATGGATTACCTGGAGCTCTGTTAGCCGGAGGTTTTGGTAATATTTCTATTTGAGTAATATGGTTTGCTTTTTGACGGTTTGATGTGCCAACACAGTCGCTGCCGGTGTCACCTCCACCAATTACCAATACATTTTTTCCTTTGGCACTTAAACGTTCTGTTTTGGAAAAATCGAATCCTCTGATTATTCGGTTTTGTTGAGTAAGAAATTCCATTGCAAAGTGAACACCGTTTAAGTCACGTCCTTCAACTGTTAAGTCGCGAGGCTTCATTGCCCCAATTGTTAATACCACGGCATCGTAATTGGTTAATAGTTGTTTTCCTTTAATATCGATGCCAACATTACATTCTGTTTTAAATTCGATTCCTTCTTCAACGAAAAGAGCAATCCTACGGTCGATTACTTTTTTATTGAGTTTAAAATCGGGAATGCCAAATCGTAATAGT
This sequence comes from Marinilabiliaceae bacterium, assembly GCA_016933045.1. GTDB lineage: Bacteria > Bacteroidota > Bacteroidia > Bacteroidales > Marinilabiliaceae > JAFGBR01. The sequence continues at coordinate 91,585 of JAFGBR010000021.1, forward strand.
CCGCCAACGGCTTCATCTTTTTCAAATACAGTTACTGAATGACCATGTTGATTAAGTAAGTCAGCTACCGATAAGCCGGCTGGCCCTGATCCAATAACAGCTACTTTTTTGCCAGTGCGTATTTTGGGTATTCGAGGTTGAATAAATCCAAGTTCGAATGCTTTTTCGATTATAGCGGCTTCATTTTCGCGAATTGTAACTGCCTCGTTGTGAATAGCTAATACGCACGATTTTTCACATGGGTTTGGACAGATACGTCCGGTGAATTCGGGGAAACTGTTTGTAGAATGTAAAATGTCGCTTGCTAGCTTATAATCTCCTTTAAATAAGGCATCTTGCCACTCCGGAATTTTGCTTCCTACGGGACAAGCCCAGTGGCAAAATGGAATCCCACAATCCATACATCGGGATGCTTGTTCCCGACGATCATTGTCGTTGAGTGTTTGTTCTACTTCTCCGTAGTCATCAATACGCTCGTTTAAGGGTCTGTATCCGCCATCTTTGCGGGCGAACTTAATAAAACCTCTTGGATCTCCCATAACAATAGTGTCTAAATATTTTTTTTATAAAACCGGGATAAGATCTTTCGATCTGTCACATATTCATATTTTTAATCCCGGTTTAATCACTCAATCAAAAATTGTTTACTCTCTTACAAATGGCGTGTCTTCTGTTTCGGCCAGTTTCTTTTCCAGTTCTTTAAGTTTTGCTTCTTCTAAAACTTTTTTGTATTCGAATGGAATAACCTTAACAAATTTAGGCAGGTATTTTGCCCAGTTTACAAGAATATCCTGTGCTTTTAAGCTATTGGTATGTAACAAATGCTTTTGTAACAGGAATTGCAATTCGTGTATATCTGTGGCATCTTCAACTCTGCATAGTTCAACCAGGCCTTTATTGCAATAGAAATCGAAGTTTCCTTCTTCGTCTAAAACATAGGCTATACCACCACTCATACCGGCTGCGAAGTTTCGTCCGGTTTTACCAATAACAACAACCCGACCGCCGGTCATATATTCACAGCAGTGATCGCCAACACCTTCTATTACGGCTTTTGCGCCTGAATTTCGAACAGCAAAACGTTCACCTGCAACACCGCGAACATAAACATTGCCCGAGGTAGCACCGTAAAGTACGGTATTTCCTATAATAATATTTTCTTCGGGTTTAAATGTTGAGCCTGCCGGAGGAACTACTACTATTTTACCTCCACTTAAGCCTTTTCCAAGGTAGTCATTTGCATCTCCTTCGATGCGAAAACTTACGCCGTTTGTAAGGAATGCACCAAAACTTTGACCTGCAGAGCCGTAAAACGAGCAGTTAATAGTATTGTTTGGTAATCCTTCTTCACCGTACGTTTTTGATACTTCGCCCGATAGCATTGCTCCTACAGTACGATCTGTGTTTTTTATTTCTTTGGCTATCCATACCTTATCGCGACTTTGAAGTGCCGGAAGTGATTCGCTGATTAACTCACGATCAAGAATGTCGTCAATTTTGTGTTTTTGTTCTGACGTTTTAATTAATGGGTATTTTTTTCCTTCTTCGGGGAAATAGAGAAGTTTACTTAAATCAATACCTTTTGTTTTCCAGTTGCCAACATGTGAATCCATCTCAAGTAATTCGGTATGTCCAATTATCTCGTCCATTGAGCGGTATCCCAATTGAGCTAAATATTCACGAACTTCCTGTGCAATAAAAGTGAAAAAGTTTACTATATAAACGTATTTGCCAATAAACCTTTTTCTTAATTCGGCATCTTGTGTGGCTATACCGGCAGGGCAGGTGTTTAAATGGCATTTACGCATCATTACACAGCCTAATGTAATTAAGGCTGCGGTTGCAAATCCGTATTCTTCGGCACCCAAAATTGCCATTTTAATAACATCTAACCCGGTTTTTAACTGTCCATCGGTTTGTATGGTTACACGTCCACGCAGGTTGTTCATTACAAGTGTTTGCTGAGTTTCAGACAGTCCCAGTTCAACAGGTAATCCGGCGTGTTTTATCGAGCTTGATGGACTAGCTCCGGTTCCTCCTTCTGTGCCACTAATAACTATTAAGTCGGCATAGGCTTTTGCAACACCGGCGGCAACGGTACCAACACCGTTTTCTGATACTAGTTTTACACTTATCCGGGCACTTGGGTTCGTACACTTCAAGTCGAAAATCAGCTGTGCCAAATCTTCAATTGAGTATATGTCGTGATGCGGCGGAGGTGATATTAATGTAATACCAGGTGTTGAATTACGTAATTTTGCTATAATCTTGTCAACCTTGAAACCTGGTAATTGACCTCCTTCTCCAGGTTTTGCTCCTTGAGCTACTTTTATTTGTAATTCATCGGCATTAACCAGGTAGTTGTTAGTTACTCCAAAACGTCCCGAAGCAACCTGTTTGATGGAGCTTCGTGCATTGCTGTTGAAACGATTAGAGTCTTCACCACCTTCTCCAGTGTTGCTTCGTCCTCCAAGCTGATTCATGGCAATGGCCATTGCTTCATGTGCTTCGCGCGAAATGGAGCCATAAGACATAGCACCTGTTACAAATCGTTTGGTTATAGCAGATATAGGTTCAACCTCATTAATGTCGATTGGTTTGCGATTTTTTAGTTTTAACAAACCTCGAAGAAAGAGAGGTGTTTGATTGTCCTCATTAACTCGTTTTGTGAACTCTTTAAATTTTGAATAATCATTTTGTGAAGTAGCCCATTGTAACAAACCTATCGTTTCGGGATTCCAGCCGTGTTTTTCGCCATATTTGCGATATGCATTGGTTCCAATACTCTCTTTAAATCCTTTTTCGGGTTCGTTAGAGAAAGCTTTTTGATGGAATATAAAAGCTTCTTGAGCTATTTCATTAAATCCTACACCTCCAATTTTTGAAATAGTTCCTGCGAAATATTTATTAATTACCTCGTCAGATATGCCAACGGCTTCGAAAATTTGTGCTCCGTGATAACTGCGCAGAGTACTAATTCCCATTTTCGATAGAATTTTTAACAGTCCTTTGTCTACTGCTTTTATGTAATTTTTTCGGGCTTTGGCGTATTCCATTTTAATTTCGCCACTGGTAACTAACTCATCAATAGCGCCGTAGCTACCATACGGATTAATTACACTGGCTCCATATCCTAACAATAAAGCAAAATGCATAACTTCTCGTGCTTCGGCTGTTTCAACTATTAATCCAACCTGCATTCGTTTCTTTTTGCGAATTAAATGGTGGTGTATTGCTGAAACTGCCAATAGAGAAGGCACTGCGGCTAATTCTTCAGTAATTCCTCTGTCGGATAGAATAATGTAGTTGTTATTATTGTCGACAGCTTTTTCGGCTGCTGTACACATGTTTTCAATGGCTTTTTCCAAACCAGAGCCACCCTCTTTTGCATTAAAAAGCATGGGGATGGTTACATGTGTAAACTCATCAAGCCTGAAGTCTTTGATTTTAGTTAAATCGGTATTAGTAATTAAAGGTGATTCGAATTTAATTAAACGGCATTGTTCGGGAGTTTCTTTAAGTATGTTTTTCGAAACTGCTCCAATGTAATTTGTTAACGACATCACTAATCCTTCGCGAATAGGATCGATGGGGGGGTTGGTAACCTGTGCAAATAACTGTCGGAAATAGTTGAAAAGTCGTTGTGGTTTGTCAGAGAATGCAGCTACCGGTGTGTCGTTCCCCATTGAACTAACAGGTTCCATGGCTGTTTCACACATAGGTTTAATTGTTGACAGGTAGTCTTCGCGTGAATAACCAAAAGCTTTCATGTATTTATTATACATTTCGCCTAATGATGATTCGGTGCGTTTTTTAACTTCAATATCATTTAAATTAATGCGGTTCTCTTTAAGCCAGTTTTCATAGGGATTTTGGCGCGATAACTGGGCTTTTATTTCATCGTCGGGTATTATTATTCCCAGTTTAGTATCTACTAAAAGTAATTTGCCGGGGCGAAGTCGTCCTTTTTCGCGAATTTCTTCGGCTGGGAATGTTTGAACTCCAACTTCTGATCCCATTACAATCATGTCGTTTTTGGTAATAACATAACGTGAGGGTCTAAGTCCGTTACGGTCAAGTGTGCCACCAATAAAGCGACCATCAGAGAAAACAATTGAAGCCGGACCATCCCATGGTTCCATTATTGTTGAGTGATACTCGTAATAAGCTTTTAAGCTATTAGGAATTGGGTTTTTGCTATTCCAACTTTCGGGAATCAGCATTGATAATGCATGAGGTAAAGTGCGACCTGTTAGGAATAAGAATTCTAAAGCATTGTCTAACGATGCTGAATCACTTTTGTTTGGCTCAATTACTGGAAAAATTTTTGCTAAATCATTACCAAATAAATCAGATTGTAATAGACCTTCGCGAGCCTGCATCCATAAACGGTTTCCTTTAATAGTGTTGATTTCACCGTTGTGTGCCAATATGCGAAATGGTTGGGCTAAATCCCATGTAGGGAATGTGTTTGTGCTAAAACGGGAGTGAACCAAAGCAATTGCACTCTTTAGTTTGGGATTTTGTAAATCGAGGTAATACTGACCTACCTGTTCGGGAGTCAACATTCCTTTATATATAAAAACTTTTGAAGATAAACTAGGGAGGTAAAATCCTTCTTTTTCTTTTAGTTGCGAATTCCTAACCTGGTTTTCTGTTAATTTACGAGCTATAAATAGTTTGCGCTCAAGTGTATCTTGTTCGTAATTTCCTTTAACAAATATTTGTTTTATTTTTGGTTCTGTACTTCGTGCTATTTCTCCAATTACTGAACTGTCAACAGGAACATCGCGATATCCGATTAGTTCAAGCCCTTCTTCTGTTAAATTCTTATTCAGTATTTCCTGACAAACCTTAGTTTCGGTTTCGTTTTGTGGTAAAAATATTAAGCCGGTTCCATATTGTCCCGGATCAGGAAGGTTAAACCCCAGCGAACTGCAAAACTCGTATGGTACCTGCATTAAAATGCCAGCTCCGTCACCCGATTTGTTATCGGAACTCTCTGCACCCCGGTGGGTCATGTTAATTAGTACTTCAAGTCCACGATTTACAATGTCATGAGTTTTTTGCCCTTTAATGTTGGCAACAAACCCAATTCCGCAGTTGTCGTGTTCGTTAGCAGGATCGTACAATCCTTGTGGTTTGGGAAATCTTTTTTGTGTCATACTTTCTCTTTAAAAACGAAGGAATAAACTGAACCCAGATTATATATATAATACCTATTTTATCTGCAAAAAGTAAGATGTCAGATTTGAATCTTTACATCTTTTATTGATTTTGTGATCTTGAAATAGTAACCCCTTATAATTTGTTGCAAAAATAATAGTTAACATTAAAAAAAACAAAAAATACTGTGTTGCATATCGATAAAAAATAGGTCTTCTTGTTAAAAAATGCAAAAATATTTTTTTTGATGTGTGTTTTTTCGATGTTAAATAAAAAAATGACTTTTCTGTTAGATTTGTTTTAAATTAGAAATCATCTTTTTTTATTGTTTTAAATCAAATAACATTTTAACAAATAATTGGCTAAATAGGTTCATTCGGTTTCTTTGTTAAGGTTAATAGTTGTTTTTGTTAATAGCTTATGAAAATGAGCTTTGTAAGTGCCCCAAACATAAGGCCTTAACATTGTATTTACATTGTATTTATAAACTATTCACATATACTTAATATTAGCATAACTACTTCGGGTTTTTGGTAACCTATTTTTGCATTGTAATTAATAATTATTGTATACTATGAAATCAATTCAAACAATTTTAGGAGTTGCCTTAATGATTGCGCTTGCATCTTGTGGTGGCTCAAAACAAGAGAAGAAAAACACATCATTATCGGGTACTATTAAAATAGATGGATCAAGTACCGTATATCCTATTACAGAGGCTATTGCCGAAGAATTTAGAACCGTTGCGCCTGATGTTCATGTAACAGTTGGTATTTCGGGTACCGGGGGTGGTTTTAAAAAATTTGGTCGTGGCGAAATTGATATTAATGACGCATCAAGACCAATTAAAGATAAAGAGATTAAAGCTTGCGAAGATGGTAATATTCAGTATAAAGCTTTGACTATTGCATATGATGGATTGGCAGTTGTTGTAAATAATCAGAATGATTGGGTAGAGAGTTTTACAATTGATGAGTTGAAAAAGCTTTGGGAGCCTTCTGCAGAAGGAAATGTGATGATGTGGAGTGATATAAGACCTGAATGGCCTAATGAAAAAATAAATCTTTATGGACCGGATGCTGCATCGGGTACTTACGATTATTTTACAGAGGTTATTTGTGGAGAAAGTGGAAGTAGTAGAGGTGATTATACCAATAGTGCCGACGATAATGTTTTGGTGCAAGGTATTTCAACAGATAAATATGCTTTAGGTTTTTTTGGGTTGGCATACTACGAAGAAAATGCAGACAAATTGAAATTAGTAGGAGTGGACAATGGAAAGGGGGTTGTTTTTCCATCATTTGAATCGGTTTCTAGTAATACATACACCCCCCTTTCTCGTCCAGTTTTTATTTATGTGAGCAAGAAAGCTGCTGAACGGCCTGAAGTTGTTGAGTTTGTGAATTTTTATCTGAACAATGCATCGGCTGTAGCTAAAGATGTTGGGTATGTATCATTGCCTGCTGAAGATTATACTTCGGCTTTGGCAGAGTTTAAAGCGTTTTTACAATAATTAGCAATGTGCAGAAGTTGCCCTTAAAGGACTATAGGGTGACTTCTTTTTTTATATAGCAAACAATGAGCAGGAAATTAACGGAGAGATCGATTGAAGGAGGCTTAAAGCTAAGTGCTGTTTTAACAATTGCAACAACTTTGGCTATTTTATATGTTCTTATTTCCGAATCTGCGGTGTTTTTTAAAGAGGTTTCAATTATTGAGTTTTTGACTGAAACACGATGGACTCCTCTTTTTGAAAGTAAGCACTTTGGTATTTTACCACTTCTTTCGGGAACATTACTTACTACTTTTATATCAATATTGGTTGCTCTTCCTATTGGACTTACAATAGCAGTGTATTTAAGTGAATATGCCAGACCAAGGTTTAGAAGATCAATAAAGCCACTTTTGGAAATACTTGCTGCTGTACCTACTGTTGTTTATGGTTATTTTGCTTTAATGACGGTTACACCGGCTTTAAAAATGTTATTGCCGGGGTTGTCGGGGTTTAACTCTCTTTCGGCGGGTATTGTTATGGGAATTATGATTATTCCCCTTATTTCGTCCTTAAGTGAAGATGCTTTGCAATCGGTTCCTAAAGCGCTAAGGGAAGCATCAATAGGAATGGGGGCAACAAAATTTCAGACCTCGTTTAAGGTTATTGTTCCGGCTGCCTTATCGGGAATTATTGTTTCTGTTATTCTTGCAATTTCGCGGGCTATTGGTGAAACAATGATTGTGGCTATTGCGGCTGGTCAACAGCCCCGTTTAACTCTCGATCCAACGGTTGCGATTGAAACTATAACCACTTACATTGTGCAGGTTAGTTTGGGCGATGTTCAACATGGATCGGTTGAATATCAAACTATTTTTGCAGCAGGTATTACCCTCTTTATTTTCACATTTGTGTTAAACAGTGTTAGTTTTTGGATTAAGAAACGATTTAAAGAGAGTTATGAGTAGTCAGGTAATTGAAATATTACAGGAAAAGAGATTGAGGTCTCAAAAGTCAGATAATCCTTTTGTGGCTCGAAGCCATTATGCGCGATTAAATAAGTTTCGCGATAATTCCTTTAAAATAGTTGGCATAATAAGCACTTTGTTTGGATTAGCTGTTTTAGGATATTTTTTAATTGACATTTTTATAGATGGTGTTTCGAGGATTAATTGGGATTTCTTAACCAGTCTTCCTTCGCGAAAAGCAGAAAAAGCAGGGATTTTGCCTGCATGGACCGGTTCGGCCTGGATTTTAGGTTTAACCACACTTATTGCTCTTCCTCTTGGTGTTGCTGCGGGTATCTATTTCGAGGAGTATGCAAAGAAGAACCGATTTAACCATTTGTTAGAGGTTAATATTGCCAATTTAGCTGGTGTCCCTTCTATTATTTACGGTATACTTGGTTTGGAGGTATTTGTCAGGATTATGGGTTTTGGTGAAACACTATTGTCTGGTGCATTTACCCTTGCTTTATTAATATTACCTATAATTATTGTTGCAACACGTGAAGCAATAAAAGCAGTGCCAAATACTTTGCGTGAAGCATCTTATGGTTTAGGAGCTTCCAAGTGGCAAACTATTAAATGGCAAGTGCTTCCTGCTGCTTCGGGAGGTATATTAACCGGAACAATTTTGGCTTTATCCAGGGCGGTTGGAGAAACAGCACCACTTATTGTAATTGGGGCTTTGGCTTATGTGCCTTTTGTTCCTTCAAGTCCAATGGATTCATTTACAGTATTACCCATGCAGATTTTTAACTGGACATCGCGCCCACAGGCTGCATTTCTTGTTAATGCTGCAGCTGCGATTATCATCCTACTGGTAATCACTTTTATACTAAATGGTATAGCAATATACTTAAGAAACAAATGGCAAAAGAAACTTATATGATGGCAAGTGAATTTGTTTTGAATAAGTCACGATCAAGTGAGTTAATTATTCCGAACACTAAACTGGAAACCGATGTTGTTGCACAATCTATTAAAATAGAATCGGGAAGACAATTGGCTGATATTAAAATATCAAGTAAAAATTTAAATGTTTATTATGGCGATAATCATGTGTTGAAAAACATTAATATGTCTATTGCCAGTAATTCTATAACTGCATTTATTGGCCCTTCGGGATGTGGAAAATCTACATATTTGAGGGTTTTTAACCGAATGAACGACCTTATCGACTCATTTAATATGAATGGAAAAGTTGAGGTTGATGGCTTTGATATATACGATAAGTCTGTTGAAACTGATGAATTGCGTAAAAAAATCGGTATGGTATTTCAAAAGCCTAATCCTTTTCCCAAAAGTATATATGAGAATGTGGCTTACGGCCTTAAGATACAAGGTATCAAGAAAAAATCAGTGCTTGATGATGCGGTTGAGAAATCATTAAAACAAGCTGCGCTTTGGGAGGAGGTGAAAAGTGATCTTAAAAAGAGTGCTTTAGCTTTATCGGGAGGCCAACAACAAAGGTTGTGTATTGCCCGTACTTTGGCTGTTGAACCAAGTGTTATTCTCATGGATGAACCAACATCAGCACTTGACCCTATTGCATCTGCTAAAATTGAAGATTTAATGACTGAGCTTAAAGATCAGTACACCATTATTGTTGTTACTCATAATATGCAGCAGGCAAGCCGGGTGAGTGATTATACAGCATTTTTTTATATGGGCGATTTGATTGAATTTAGTGATACCAAGAGTATGTTTTTAAATCCGAAAAAAGAGCGAACACAAAATTATATTACCGGACGTTTTGGTTGATGTGTAGTGGTAATAAATAGACTTAATTATAGCAAACAATTATTAACGCATGTTTTTTTATAAATATGAAATTATTGGAGAAAGAGCTTAAATATCTTCGTCAAAGCTTGGTGGAGATGACCATGATGGTTATTTCCCAGTTTGAAAAATCTATTGAGGCTTTTGAAAAAAATGACAAGACTCTTGCATTGGAGGTTACTGTTAATGAACGTCGTATTAATGCTTACGAGTTAAGGATGGATGCTGAGTGTGAAAATATTTTTGCTTTACATCATCCTGTTGCTGCCGATTTGCGGTTAGTAATGGCTGGGTATAATATTACTGCAACACTTGAACGAATTGCTGATAATGCTGATGCGATTGCAAAGTATGTTTTAGAGATGGATTCCCAACTGAATAGTGAAATATTGAAAGTGACTAAGTTTGGTGAGATGAGTAGTACTGCATTAAGGATGCTTAACGATGCCCTTGATGCTTTCGAGGAGTTATCGCCAGGTAAGGTATATAGTATTCATAATCAGGATATAATTTTGAATGAAATAAATATTCAGGCATCAAATATTATGGTTAGTTTAATCAAGCAATATCCTGATGATGTGAGAAATCTATTATTTCTATTTTCTACTATTAAAAAGGTTGAAAGAGTAGGTGATTTGGTTAAAAATATTGCAGAAGAGATTATTTTTTATTTCGATGCTAAAACTATTAAGCACACTTACCCTGATTCTTCGGCTGTTATTAATGATTTGTAAATGGTTATGTATTATAATGAGTTATTTGTATGTTTCTATATAAATAATATATACAGGGATTAATAAAAAAAAGGAGGATATTGTTTTTAATGCCCTCCTTTTTTTATTACGTTAAATGTGAAATTACTTATATTCGTCCCAGCTTTTTATTGAAATATCGTCAATACTCATGCGACAAAAAGCATTAATAAATGCACTTGCTAATCGGGCATTGGTTATTAACGGTATGTTAAAGTCGACTGAACTTCTTCGTATAGTATAACCGTTACTCAATTCTTCAGTACTAAGATTTTTAGGAATGTTAATAACCAAGTGTAGTTTTTTATTCCTTATGTAATCAAGTGTATTTGGTTTTTTGTCCGATTCATCGGGCCAATATAGTAAAGTAGAATTAACACCGTTTTCTTTAAAAAATTTGTGTGTTCCTGCTGTGGCAAAAATGTTGTAACCTTTTTCTTGTAATAATTTTGCTGCTGATAGTAGTTCAAGCTTGGATCGAACAGGTCCTGATGATATTAAAATATTTTTTTCCGGGATTTTGTAGCCAACAGCAATCATCGATTGAAGAACTGCATCGTAATAATCAACTCCAATACAACCAACTTCGCCTGTCGAGGCCATATCTACTCCTAATACAGGGTCGGCTTTTTGTAATCGTGCAAATGAGAACTGTGGTGCTTTTATGCCTACACAATCTAATTCAAATAGGTTCTTGCTTGGTTTTTCAACCGGTAACCCCAGCATAACGCGTGTTGCAATATCAATTAAGTTTACTTTAAGAACTTTCGATACAAACGGGAAACTACGCGATGCACGAAGGTTGCATTCAATCACTTTTATGTCGTTATCTTTTGCTAATAACTGCATGTTAAATGGACCTGAAATATTTAGAGCTTTTGCAATTTCTCTTGATATTTTTTTAATACGACGAATGGTTTCGATGTAAAGTTTTTGAGGAGGGAAAACAATTGTTGCATCGCCCGAATGAACTCCGGCAAATTCTATATGCTCACTAATTGCATAGGCAACAATTTCACCATTTTTTGCAACAGCATCAATTTCAATTTCTTTAGCTTCTTCAATAAATTCAGATACTACTACTGGGTGTTGTTTCGATACATTGGCAGCAAGGGTTAAGAAATGTTCCATCTCATCTTTGTTTGAAACAACATTCATGGCTGCGCCCGAAAGTACATAAGAAGGACGAACTAGGACTGGGAAGCCAACTTCATCAACAAAACGGTAAATATCATCAATGGTAGTTAACTGTTTCCAACGAGGCTGATCTACTTTTAAGTCATCCAGCAGACTTGAGAATTTATTACGGTCTTCAGCTCTGTCAATGTCCAATGGTGATGTTCCTAAAATGGGTACGTTTTGCGAGTGAAGTTTCATTGCCAAATTATTTGGAATCTGACCACCTACCGATACTATAACCCCTTTGGGTTTTTCCATATCGATTATGTCTAATACCCGTTCTAATGTTAACTCATCGAAATATAAACGGCTGCAAGCATCGTAGTCTGTACTTACAGTTTCGGGGTTGTAATTAATCATTATTGACCGATAGCCTTCTTGCGAGTTAATGGTGTTTAAGGCATTAACACTACACCAGTCAAACTCAACCGACGATCCGATTCGATAAGCTCCGGAGCCAAGTACAATTACTGATTTTTGATCGTCAACAAATTCAATGTCGTTTTCACTTCCGCTGTATGTAATATATAAGTAGTTTATTTGTGCTGGAAATTCCCCTGCTAATGTGTCAATTTGTTTTACTACTGGTAAAATGCCTTTTGTTTTTCTGTGAGTTCTTACTGCAAGTAATCCGTCTTGAATATTTTCTCCCGGAACTTTTAATACCAATCGGGCAATTTGAAAATCGGAATAGCCCATTTTTTTTGCCAATAACAAATCAGTATCGGGTAGTTCTTTAAGAGAATTATATTTGGTTAATACTTTTTCGTGATCGGTTATGTTCTTAAGTTTTTCGAGGAACCACTTGTCAATTTTTGTTAAGTCGTAAATCTGGTCAACGGTATATCCTGCCTGTAAAGCATCAGCAATGGCAAAAATACGTTGATCAGTTGGTTCGGCTAATTCTGTGTCAATATCTACACCTTTCATTGGATGGTTAGCAACGAAACCATGCGAGCCTTGTCCTACCATTCGAAGTCCTTTTTGAATTGCTTCTTCAAAAGTTCTGCCAATGGCCATTATTTCACCCACACTTTTCATGCTTGATCCGATTTGTTTGGATACACCGCTAAATTTATTCAAGTCCCAACGGGGTATTTTACAAACAATATAATCGAGTGCAGGTTCGAAAAATGTTGATGTTACTTTAGTAACTGAGTTTTTCAATTCGAAAAGTCCGTATCCTAAACCTAATTTGGCAGCAACAAATGCTAATGGGTATCCGGTTGCTTTTGATGCAAGTGCCGAAGAACGAGATAAACGGGCATTTACTTCGATAACACGATAGTCCTCCGAAAATGGATCCAATGCATATTGTACATTACACTCTCCAACAACTCCTACGTGGCGAATTATTTTTATTGCCAACTCTCTAAGTTTGTGATATTCTGAGTTTGATAGAGTTTGCGATGGTGCAACAACAATACTTTCGCCAGTGTGTATGCCAAGTGGATCGAAGTTTTCCATGTTACATACTGTGATGCAGTTATTGTATGCATCACGTACTACTTCGTATTCAACTTCTTTCCATCCTTTCAACGACTCTTCAACTAAAATCTGATTTGAGTAAGAGAAAGCATTTTCAGCTCGTTGAATTAGTTCTTCTTCATTCTCGCAAAATCCACTGCCCATGCCACCTAATGTGTAGGCTGCTCGAATAATTATTGGAAATCCAATTTTTTTCGACGCTTTTATTGCTTCTTCAACTGAAGTAACTGCTACACTTATAGGTGTTTTTACGTCTATTTCGGCCAGTTTATTTGCGAATATTTCGCGGTCTTCGGTTTCAATAATTGATTGAACAGGCGTGCCAAGTACTTCTACTTTGTATTTTTCTAATATTCCGGCTTCGAATAGTTTTACTCCGCAGTTTAATGCTGTTTGTCCTCCAAAAGCAAGAAGAATTCCGTCAGGATTCTCTTTTTTTATTACCTGCTCTACAAAAAATGGAGTAACTGGTAAAAAATATATTTTATCGGCAATATTTTCGGATGTTTGGATAGTAGCGATATTCGGATTGATCAGGACTGTATATACTCCTTCTTCTTTAAGTGCTTTTAGTGCTTGAGAACCAGAGTAATCGAATTCTCCTGCTTCACCAATTTTTAAAGCTCCCGATCCTAAAATGATGGCCTTTTTAACGTCTTTCTTCATTGCTTGCTGCTATTATTTATTGTTTTGACTCATTTCCCTTTCATTTTTCTGATAAAGTACTGATAGTTATATGTGAACGCATTTTTTTTGCGTAAAAAACATATCCAGGTGTTTTTATCGCGACAAAAATACAATTTTTTTACTAAAACCTTTTGCAATATTTTATATTTGAATATTTTTGCAATTGAAATGAATATATATTCATGTTGAGTGTTGTAATTTAATTTTTTTAGAGTGAAAATAAAGTCGCAAAGATTAGTTGCTATACGAAAAATCATCCAAACACAAAAGGTTAGTAGCCAGGATGAGTTGCTTGTATTGCTTGAAAGTTCTGGACATATTACTACCCAGGCAACATTATCACGCGATTTGAAGTTTTTGAAAGTTGCTAAAGTTGCTGATCCTGAACTTGGATATATTTATTCGTTGGGCGATGCTGTATTTAAAAAGTCCGAAGAAGATTCGATTGATGATTTTCCGATGAACGGAGTTAAATCGATTGAATTTTCGGGGAATATGGCGGTAATGAAAACCCGTCCCGGTTTTGCTAATGGTGTTGCTTTTGTTATTGATAGTCATGGCCTTTATGAAGTGCTAGGCACTATTGCAGGTGATGATACTATTTTATTAATTGCCAGAGAAGGGGTAAGTAAGGCTGATGTTGTTCATGCATTAGCTCTGTTTATTCCTGGTTTAGAAGATATGGTTTTATAATTGATTGTTGCAAAAAATGACCCCAAATTTAAAAATAGAGATTGCTACAGAAGAGCATCTTGGTTATGTTGAAGAAATACTTCAGACTATTGCTGATGCAGCAAAGGTTAGAGGAACCGGTATTGCAAAACGATCCCCGGAATATGTGGCCCAAAAAATGAAAGAAGGTAAAGCTATCATTGCACTTAGTGATGGTGAATTTGCCGGTTTTTGTTACATTGAGTCGTGGGGGCATGAAAAATTTGTCGCAAACTCCGGTTTAATCGTTGTTGAGAAATTTCGAGGTCATGGTTTGGCTAAGGATATTAAAAAGAAAGCTTTTGAATTATCGAGAACCAGGTATCCTGATGCTAAAATTTTTGGATTGACTACCGGATTGGCTGTGATGAAGATTAATTCGGAACTTGGTTACAGACCTGTAACTTTTTCGGAATTAACAGATGATGAGGCATTTTGGAAAGGATGCCAAAGCTGTGTTAATTACGATATTTTGGTAAGAACCAATCGAAAGCATTGCTTATGTACCGGAATGTTGTTTGACCCTTCGTGGAGTAATAAAAAGAATAAACAAGAGGTTAAGCATAAACTATCGGTATATGGTCGTTGGTTAAAGTTTAAGCAGTTTGTTTTGGAAAAAACACGTCGTCCTAATGGCAGTGGATTAAATGGTAAAAAATCATTGATGGCAAAAATTGGATTTTAAATTGAGAAACAAACATGTTTGAAATTTAACACGATTTGTCCTTATATATAGGGAAATAGGTATGAATATATTTATGTGAGTTTCACGAAACCAATTAATTAACTAAAAAATATTCGAGTGAAAGAAAAAGTAGTATTAGCTTACAGTGGGGGACTAGATACCTCATTTTGCGTAAAGTATTTGTCAATTGAAAAAAACCTTGAGGTTTATTCTGCAATTGCAAATACCGGTGGTTTTGACGAAGAAGAAGTTAAATCAATTGAAGAAAAGGCTTACCAGTTAGGTGTTGTTAAACACGAAACTTTGGATGTTACTGATTCTTACTATCGTAATTGTATTCGATATATGATTTATGGTAATATCTTAAAAAATAATACCTATCCTTTATCTGTTAGTTCAGAACGTATTTTCCAGGCATTGGCTATTGTTGATTATGCACGTAAAATTGGAGCTAAATATATTGCTCATGGTAGTACAGGAGCAGGTAATGATCAGGTTCGTTTTGATTTGACATTCCAAATTCTGGCTCCTGAAATTAAAATCATAACCCCAATTCGCGACTTATTATTATCGCGCGAAGCCGAAATTGAATATTTGAAAAATCTGGGAGTTGAGCGTGATTGGAAAAAAATGGAGTACTCAATAAATAAAGGTCTTTGGGGTACAAGTATTGGAGGTAAAGAAACTCTTACTTCAGATAAAGGTTTACCCGAATCGGCATATCCAAGTCAGTTGCTGACTGATCAGGAAGAAGATCTTGAAATTGAATTTGTAAAAGGTGAAATTCATTCTGTTAATGGTAAAAAATTTACTAATCATGTTGATGCCATTAAAGTAATTGAGTCTATTGGCTCAAAACATGCTGTTGGTCGTGATACTCATGTTGGCGATACAATAATTGGCATTAAAGGTCGCGTAGGTTTTGAGGCTGCTGCTCCTATGATAATTATTAAAGCTCATCATGTTCTTGAAAAACATACATTAACAAAATGGCAAATGTACTGGAAAGAGCAGTTGTCGAACTGGTATGGAATGTTGTTGCACGAGGCTCAATATCTTGAGCCGGTTATGCGCGATATTGAAAAGTTTCTCGATAATAGTCAGACTAACGTTACAGGTAAAGTGTTTATCAAGTTAAAACCATATCGTTTCGAAGTGGTTGGAATTGAATCAAGTCATGATTTAATGAAATCGGGTTTTGGCGATTATGGTGAGGTTAATAAAGCATGGACAGGTGCTGATGTGCAAGGGTTTACTACTATCTTAGGGAATCATTTGAAGATATTTAACAACGTAAATAAAGGACAACTCGATATTAAATAAAGCATGATTAAAGTTGGAATTGTTGGAGGTGCCGGTTACACTGCAGGGGAACTTATAAGAATTTTAATTAACCATCCACTGGTTGAATTAAAATTTATTCAAAGTACTAGTAATGCAGGTAACCCAATTATTAAAGTGCATAACGATTTAGTTGGCGAAACTGATTTAGTGTTTTGTAATGACTTGCCTTTAGATAAAGTTGATGTTGTTTTCTTGTGTATGGGGCACGGAAAATCGGTTGAGTTTATGACTAATAACTCTATTCCTGAAAATTTAAGAGTGATTGATTTAAGTACAGACTATCGAATGAGGCGTAACGATCATTCTTTTGTTTATGGGTTGCCTGAATTGCTAAAAGATAAAATTAAGGATGCAAAATATATAGCAAATCCTGGTTGTTTTGCAACTGCAATTCAAATGGCATTTTTACCTGTGGCTTTTGTTAAAAAACTTACCGAAGTTCATATTCATGCTATTACCGGATCAACAGGAGCCGGACAGGCACCTACTGCAACAACACATTTTAGTTGGCGAAGCAGTAATACTTCTGTTTATAAAGCGTTTAGTCATCAGCATTTGAATGAAATTGGACAAACAATACGATGGTTGCAACCCGGTTTCGATGCCGATGTAAATTTTGTTCCTGTAAGGGGTGATTTTCCTCGTGGTATTATGGCTTCGGTTTATTTCGAAAGTGATTTGACTAAAGAGGAGGCTAAAAAGTTATATTCCGATTTTTATAAAGATCATCCGTTTACTGTTGTTGTGGATAAAAATCCCGATTTGAAACAAGTTGTAAATACAAATAAGGCAGTTGTGTTTGTCGAAAAATTCGGAAACAAGATTCATGTTGTTAGTATGATAGATAACTTGTTAAAAGGGGCTTCGGGGCAGGCTGTTCAAAATATGAATTTGATGTTTGGAATCGATGAAACCACAGGATTAAAGCTTAAACCTGTTGCTTTTTAATTGCAATATTTTTGAAATAATTATTAATTGTATTAGCACTTTATTAAGTGTTTAAAAAAAATTGAGAGATGAATTTATTTGATGTATACCCATTATTCGACATTACCCCTGTACAAGCAAAAGATTGCTATGTGTGGGATAGTGAAGGAAATAAATACCTCGATTTGTATGGGGGGCATGCTGTTATTTCTATCGGTCACAGTCATCCTCATTATATACAACGTATTACGGAACAAATTGAAATGATTGGTTTTTACAGTAACTCGGTTAAAAATCCAATGCAAACCCAATTGGCTGCTAAGTTAGGGGAGATGTCGGGATTGATCGATTATAGTCTTTTTCTTTGTAATTCGGGAGCTGAAGCAAATGAAAATGCATTAAAACTTGCATCTTTTCATACAGGACGTAAAAAAATTATTTCGTTTCAAAAAGGTTTTCATGGTCGTACATCGGCTGCTGTGGCTGCAACAGATAATAAAAATATTGTTGCCCCGGTTAATGCGGGTCACGAAGTGGTTATTTTGCCTTTGAATGATTTGTCTGCTGTTGAGGCTGAATTAAAAAATGGTGATGTTGCCGCTGTTATTATTGAGGGAATATTAGGTATTGGTGGTATTGTTGTCCCCGAAAACGATTTTATTGAGCAGCTCGAATCGTTGTGTCATAAATATGGTACTGTGCTGATTTTGGATGAGATACAGTCTGGTTACGGTAGGTCTGGTAAGTTTTTTGCGTACCAGTACACAAAGGTTATGCCCGATATTGTTACTGTTGCTAAAGGAATGGGTAACGGTTTCCCGGTAGGTGGAGTGCTTATTTCGCCAATGTTTAAAGCTAGTTATGGAATGTTGGGGACTACATTTGGCGGTAATTACCTTGCTTGTGCAGCATCGTTGGCTGTGTTAGAGGTAATTGAGCAGGAAAATTTAATAAATAACGCTTTTGAGGTAGGTAAGTATTTGCTCGAAAAATTAAATAATGAATTGAATATTAAAGATATAAGAGGACGTGGTTTGATGGTCGGTCTTGAATATGAAAAAAATATTAAGGAAATAAGGAAACATTTATTGGTCGATAAACGTACATTCACCGGAGTTTCTGGAACCCATGTGATTCGTTTATTACCACCATTAACTTTAAAAAAAGAACATGTAGATCGGTTTGTTACTGATTTACTAGATGTTTCAAATAGTTCCTAGTGTTGTATATTATATTAATTTGACATGATTAAGTCTTTTTGGAATGAAGAGTGGAAAGAGATAAAATTTGAAGAAGGCGCTTTGAAAAAACGCTACGCAATTTCCAATTACGGTAGATTATTAAGTTATATCAATAATATTGAAGAGGGGTGTTGGATAAAAGGAGGATTATTAAGGGGTTATCATACATTGCCACTTCGACCATTCGGAAAATCCAGAACTTATTATGTTCATAAAATAGTTGCAGAGTTGTTTTTAGGGGAAAAAACTGCGGATAAACAGTATGTTATTCATAAAGACTATAACAAATCAAATAATTTTGTACAAAATCTGCAATGGGCAAATAAAAACGAGATGTTTGCTCATCAGCAGTTAAATCCCACGGTTTTAGAGTCGAGGGAGAAACAAAAAGGGCGTAAAACTGTTCAGGGACATAAGTTAAATGCCACGCAGGTAATGCGTTTGAAAAAGAAAATTAATGACCCTAACAGGAAAACCCGTTTAAAAATGTTAGCAAAACAATTTGGTATTAGCGAAATGCAGCTATATCGAATTAAGTCGGGCGAAAATTGGGCTCATATCGAAGTTGATATCGAAGGTCAGGGGTGAAATAATTGACGGTATTTAGTAATTAGTACTAAATTTGTCAGTTAATCCTGACAAATGTTAATTATTAAATTAACCGTAAATGAAGAATCTTAAAATAACCATTATTGGAGGAGGTAACCTTGGAAGTGCAATTTCCAGGGGATTAGTGAACTCAAAAGCAATTGATCCTTCTCAATTAACTGTTTCCGATAATCAATTAAAACAGCTTGAGGCTTTAAAATTATTGGGTGTTAATGTAACTAATGATAATAAATCGGCAGTTGTTAATGCCGATATTGTTATGTTGGCCGTTAAACCGTGGTTTGTCGAAACTGTAATGATTGATATTGCTAATTCGCTTGATGTTGATAAAACTATATTTATTACTTTGGCAGCAGGTGTCTCGTCGAAAACCATTCAGGAACTTTCAGGAAATTCTATTACTGTATTTGCAGTAATGCCAAATACAGCAATTGCTGTTGGAGAGTCAATGACCTGTGTTTCATCTCGTAATGCATCTAAAGAACAGGAACAATTGGTATTGTCATTGTTTGGATCAATGGGTAAGGCTATACTTATTTCGGAGAGTTCAATGGGTGCTGCTACGGCTTTAGCATCGTGTGGTACTGCGTATGCGCTTAGGTATATTCATGCGGCAGCACAGGCAGGTATTGAAATAGGTTTTAATGCCGAGGTTGCAACGCAAATTGTTGCGCAAGTGGTTAAGGGAGCATCTGAAATAATATTGAAAAACGGATCTCATCCCGAAGTTGAAATTGACAAAGTTACTACACCCGGTGGAATTACTATTAATGGATTAAATGCTATGGAGCATGCAGGATTTAGTTCATCTGTAATTAGCGGTGTTGTATCGTCATTTAATAAAGTTAACAAGGGTAAGTAATCAGTTATTCGTTTTTTGTGTCAGCAAAAATTACTATAAAAATAGGATCAAATGTTCTGGCTTCTAAAACAGGAGGGCTTGATGAAGAGCGTATTGCTCATTTGGTCGATCAAATTGCTAAATTGCATAAAGCCGGCAATAGAGTTATTCTGGTTTCTTCGGGCGCAGTAGCCTCAGGACGAACCATGATAAAGCTGAACAAGAAAATTGATATGGTATCTGCTCGTCAGGTACTATCATCGGTTGGACAGGTGAAGCTGGTTAATTTATATACTCAGCTTTTCGATAGGCATCAGCTTAAAATAGCTCAGATATTAGTTACTAAGGAGGATTTTAGAACCCGTGAGCACTATCTGAACATGAAAAATTGTTTAACATCATTGCTCGATAATGATATTATTCCAATTGTTAATGAAAATGATGCGGTATCTGTTACTGCTTTAATGTTTACTGATAACGATGAGCTTTCGGGGTTGTTGGCTTCTATGATGGGAAGTGATGAGTTGTTTATCTTGTCAAATGTTGATGGAATTTTTGATGGTGATCCGAATATGGATGGTTCAAAGGTGATACGTTCTATTGACGATAGTTCAAGTAATATCTCAAAATATATATCAACAACCAAGTCTGATTTTGGTAGGGGGGGGATGTTAACAAAATGTCGTATTGCCCAAAAAACTGCTGAATCAGGTATATCTGTTCGAATAGCAAATGGCACTAAAGAGAATGTGATTCTGCAATTGGTTGAAACGCCCGAATTGTTTGTACACACTCATTTTGTACCTGGAACCAAAAAGCGATCTATTAAAAAATGGATTGCTTATTCTGACGGGTTTGCTAATGCTGAAATTGTTATTAATAGTGGTGCCGAGCAGGCTTTGGTTAGTGATAAGGCAACAAGTCTGCTTTTGCCCGGTGTTGTTGAGTTTAAAGGTGAATTTGAAAAAGGTGATTTGTTGAGAATTAAAAACGAAGATGATGTTGTTGTTGGTATTGGTCGTGCTCAATACGATTTTGAGAAGGCTCAAAAACATCTTTTCGAAAAAAAATACAAACCATTAATTCATTACGATTATTTATATCTGTTTGTAAAATGATTTTTTTTTGCATTAGGATATGAATGAATCAAATTGTAAAATGTATATAAATGTTTTTTTATCCATATTAAGTGTTTGATACTAATATTAAAATTTCAATTGCATGAAGTGTCAAAAACAATTCGAAGATGTACGGGAATCGGCCAGATATCTGGTTCGTTTGAGCTCTGAAAAAATCAGCGATGTTTTGTTGAAACTGGCTGATGAAGCCGAAGCTAATGCTAGTTTTATTTTGGAAGAAAATAAAAAGGATTTGGATCGTATGGATCCCGAAAATCCAAAGTACGACCGATTAAAATTGACGACCAAACGAATCGAAGATATTGCCGGCGATATTCGTAATGTGGCATCATTACCCTGTCCTGTTGGCGAAATAATGGAAAAGCGAACCCTCAATAATGGCTTGGAATTGAAAAAGGTAAGGGTGGCTATGGGTGTTGTGGGGGTAATTTATGAGGCTCGTCCGAATGTTACTTTTGATGTGTTTGCACTCTGTTTTCGTTCTGGTAATGCTTGTGTTTTAAAAGGAGGAAGTGATGCGGAATTCTCTAATAAGGCAATTGCCGGAATTATTAAAAAGGTTTTAAAGTCGACAAATATTGACGAAAATATCATTCAGCTTTTGCCTCCCGATAGATATGCTGCTGATGAACTGATGCACGCTAATGGATATGTTGATTTGCTAATTCCCCGAGGTTCGCAAAGTTTAATAAATAGTGTTCGTGAGCAGTCGAGTATACCCGTTATTGAAACGGGTGCAGGTATTGTTCATACTTATTTTGATAAATCGGCCGACTTAGAAAAAGGTAAAAATATTGTGTTTAATGCAAAAACCCGACGTGTAAGTGTTTGCAATGCCTTAGATTGCCTGATTATTCATGCCGGCAGGTTAAATGATCTGCCTGAGATAATGGCACCATTGATTGATAAAGAAGTTGAGATATTTGCCGATGAACCTGCTTATGCAAAGTTAAAAGGAAACTACCCTGATAATTTATTAAAAATAGCTGATGAGAGTTCGTATGGAACTGAGTTTTTAGCAATGAAAATGTCTGTTAAAACGGTTAATGATTTCGATGAAGCTTTGAATCACATTTATAAGTACAGTTCGAAACACAGCGAAGCCATAATTGCCGAAGATGAACAGGTTATTGAGAGATTTTTTAATGAAGTTGATGCGTCATCATTATATTCAAATGCATCGACTGCATTTACCGATGGAGCTCAGTTTGGTTTAGGGGCTGAGATTGGTATTAGTACACAAAAATTACATGCTCGTGGCCCAATGGCTTTGAAAGAGTTGACTAGTTATAAATGGATATTAGTTGGATCGGGACAGGTTCGTCCTGCTTAACCTTTAAAATAAACTATTAATGAGACGATTTTTAACAGTTGATGATATTGGCGATTTAAATGTTGCTATTAAAGAGGCACTTGAAATAAAAAAGAATCCTTATGCGCATTACGATTTGGGAAAAAATAAAACTATTATTCTTATTTTCTTCAATTCTAGTCTTAGAACCCGCTTAAGTACACAAAAAGCAGCCATGAATTTGGGTATGAACGTGATTGTTTTAGATATAAACAAAGATGGCTGGAAATTAGAGTCGGAACTTGGTGTGGTTATGGATGGTGATAAACCTGAGCATATTCGTGAAGCTGTTCCTGTAATTGGGCAGTATTGCGATTTGATTGGAGTGCGCTCATTTGCAACATTCGAAAATAAAGATGATGATTATTCCGAAAAGGTATTAAATCAGTTTATAGAATTTTCCGGCGTCCCTGTTATTAGCCTTGAATCGGCTACGCGCCATCCCTGTCAGTCGTTTGCCGATTTGATTACAATTGAGGAGTTAAAACCAAAAAAGCGGCCTAAGGTTGTTTTAACATGGGCTCCGCATCCACGTGCATTACCGCAGGCGGTGCCAAATTCGTTTGCCGAGTGGATGAAAAAGGCCGATGTTGATTTTGTTATTACTCATCCGAAAGGGTATGAACTGGCTCCTGAATTTTCGGAAGGTGCAACCATCGAATACGATCAGAAAAAAGCATTTAAAGATGCTGATTTTATATACGCTAAAAACTGGTCGTCATTTACTGAATATGGAAAAGTACTTAGCCTTGATAAAAGCTGGACTGTTGATGAAGAGAAGATGGCCTTAACTAATAACGCAAAATTTATGCATTGTTTGCCTGTTCGCCGAAATATGATTGTTTCCGATGGCGTAATAGAAAGTTCAAATTCTGTGGTAATTCAGGAGGCTGCAAACCGGGTTTTTTCGGTGCAAACTGTTATTAAACGAATGTTGGAAGGTTTAAAGTAGTCTATAATGAGTATTTTATCAATAATAAAGGTTGGGGGAAAGGTTGTTGAAGAAACAGCTTCGTTACAAAAACTATTAAATGACTTTGTAAAGCTTCCAGGGTTTAAAGTCTTGGTTCATGGAGGTGGTCGTTCGGCTACAAAAATTTCAGAAAAACTGGGTATTGAAACCAAAATGGTGAATGGACGGCGTATTACCGATGAAGAGACGTTAAAAGTTGTTACCATGGTTTATGCCGGTTTGGTTAATAAAAATATTGTAGCATCATTACAGGCTCGCAATTGCAATGCCATTGGTTTGTCGGGTGCCGATTTGGATTTGATTCGTGCGGTTAAACGTCCGGTTAAAGATATTGATTACGGTTTTGTTGGTGATGTAGTATCGGTTCAAACCAATGAAGTTTCAAAACTTATTGCCGATGGTGTTGTGCCTGTTATTGCACCTATTACTCACGATGGGAGTGGACTTTTGTTAAATACTAATGCCGACACTATGGCATCATCAATGGCAAAAGCTTTAGCATCTTCGTTTAGTGTTAATTTGGTTTATTGTTTCGAAAAACCTGGCGTAATGATGGATCAGAATGATGAAAAATCAGTTATAAAGGAGCTTAGTTTCGATGAGTTTAAAAAATTGCAAGATAACGGAACCATTGTCGAAGGTATGATTCCAAAACTGGATAATGGATTCGCAGCTTTGGATAGTGGTGTGAAAAATGTTATTATAACAAATACCAATGGTCTTGCAGGAGGAAATTTTTCAGGTACAATCTTAGTTAAATAGAAAATGAAGATAACTAACCTTCAGTCATATATGCTTGATGCTTTGAGTTTATTAAAACTGATGATATCAGTACCTTCTTTTAGCAGGGATGAGAAAAATGTGGCTGATATGGTTTTTGACTGGATGGTTGGCATTGGATTATCTCCTAATCGAAAAGGGAATAATATTTGGGTAAAAAGCCCCGGGTTTTCGACAGATAAACCAACTATTCTTATGAATAGTCATTTAGATACAGTTAAGCCAGGCGATAAATGGAGTGTTGATCCATTTAAACCAATTGAAGATAATGGTAAGATTACAGGATTGGGAAGTAATGATGCCGGAGCTTCTGTTGTGAGTCTTACTCAGGTTTTTAGATTGTTAGTTCAACAGGAGCAGCCAAATAATTTTGTTTTAGCCATTACAGCCGAAGAGGAAATATCAGGAGCTAATGGTATTGTTTCTATTCTTGATGATATTGGGCATATTGACCTGGGAATTATTGGTGAACCAACAAATATGCAAATGGCAATTGCCGAACGCGGATTGATGGTTCTCGATTGTTATGTAGATGGCAAAACCGGACATGCAGCTCGTGAAGAGGGCGAAAATGCAATTTATAAAGCAATTCCTGCAATTGAGTGGTTCCGAAATCATCCTTTTTCAGAATCGAATGGTTTGTTAGGGCCTGTTAAAATGTCGGTAACAATGATTGAAGCCGGGAAACAACATAATGTGGTGCCTGATGTATGTCATTTTGTGGTTGATGTTCGAATAAATGAGTGTTATTCAAATAAAGAGTTGTTCGAAAAAATTGAATCGTTTTTGGATATTAAAGTAGTACCTCGCTCGTTTCGATTGAATAGTTCATACATTCCGGAAACCCACCCGGTTGTAAAAAGAGGTCTTGCTTTAGAATTGTCAACTTATGGTTCGCCAACAACATCCGATCAGGCTCAGTTAAGTTTTACAACCCTCAAAATTGGACCGGGCGATTCGGCCAGATCTCATACTCCTGATGAGTATGTTTTTGTGAATGAAATTGAAAATGGAATTCAAATTTATTATGAGTTGTTAAATCAATTAGATTTATCCCGTATTATTCATAAATAATCCCTGCCTCCGGCGGTGACTTAGGTGAAGTTAGGGTTTGTTTGAACTAAATCTATAAATCTATGGATTTATGAATAGATCGGGTTAAGTTTTATTTGAAATATTATATTATTGGTGTGCGAATGTGTATTTGAAAAAGATATTATTTAAGTTTATATTTAGCTTGAATTTAGGGTGTTGTGGTTTTTTAATTATAAAAAACAAATATTCATTTTTAATTTTTTCAATTAGTTAGTTCTTTTTTTATAAATAAACATTTGATTTTAAATGAAACTTTGGGATAAAGGTACTGCAGTTAATAAGCAAATTGAGGACTTTACTGTAGGTAAAGATCGTGAAATGGATTTGTATTTGGCTCCCTTCGATGTGCAAGGTACAATGGCACATACCATGATGTTGGAAAAAGTTGGGCTTTTAAAGAAAGAAGAACTCGATCCCATTAAGGATGAATTGAAAAAAATATATAAAACTGCAATTGATGGACAGTTCGTTATAGAAGGTGGAGTTGAAGATGTTCATTCGCAAGTTGAATTGATGTTAACCCGATCGTTAGGTGATATAGGTAAGAAAGTACATAGTGGTCGCTCGCGTAACGATCAGGTCCTACTTGATTTGAAACTTTTTATCAGGCATAAATTACAAGAAGTCGTAACCTCTGTTGATGCTCTCTTTGCTGTTTTGCAGCAGAAAAGCGAAGCCTATAAACATATTTTATTGCCCGGTTATACTCACTTGCAGGTAGCAATGCCATCGTCATTCGGATTATGGTTTGGAGCTTATGCCGAGAGTTTAACCGATGATATGGAGATGTTATTGGCGGCATGGAATATTGCTAATCAAAATCCGCTTGGTGCAGCGGCTGGTTATGGTTCTTCATTTCCTTTAGATAGGAGTATGACAACCAGATTGCTTGGTTTTAAAAGTATGAGTTATAATGTGGTTTATGCTCAAATGGGACGTGGTAAAACTGAAAAAAATGTTGCAGCAGCATTAGCATCTGTTGCTTACACTATTTCAAAACTGGCAATGGATGGTTGTTTATATACCAGTCAGAATTTTGGTTTTATTAAACTGCCTGATGAGCTAACAACGGGGTCTAGTATAATGCCTCATAAGAAAAACCCTGATGTGTTTGAGCTAATAAGGGCAAAATGTAACAAAATTCAGTCGTTACCAACTGAAATTGGCAATATTACAGGCAATCTTCCGTCGGGGTATTTTCGTGATTTGCAGTTAATAAAAGAAGCTTTTATACCTGCTTTTGACGAATTAATTAGTTGTGTCGATTTGGCTACTTTTGCTATATCAAACATAAAAGTTGCTGAAGATATTATGAGTGATCCAAAATATAAGTTTGCTTTTAGTGTTGAGGTAGTTAATAATCTTGTTTTACAGGGAGTACCATTTAGAGATGCATACAAAACTGTAGGATTGCAGATTGAAAATGGTGAGTTTGAACCCGAAGTTAATGTAAACCATACTCACGAAGGTAGTATTGGTAATTTATGCACGACCGAAATTGCAAAAAAAATGGATGTGTTAAAACAAAAATTTGAATTTGAAAAAGTGAGTCATGCCATTTATAAATTGATGCAGTAGTAGTTTCCTGCTTCAAATATTTAAAATGGTTTATTATTAAATTATACAAATTATAAGCTTATGGATTTTCTTGAAAGGATGTCAAAGTATGCAGTTGAAGCTGCAAGCATTGATAAATCGTTATTCGATGAATACAATGTTAAAAGAGGTTTGCGAAATGCCGATTTTTCAGGTGTTTTGGTTGGGTTAACCCGTATTGGAGATGTTGTTGGGTATAAAAAAGAAGATGGAAAAATTCTTCCTGTCGAAGGCGAGTTGTACTACCGTGGAATAGAAATAACAGATTTAGTACATGGTTTTCAAAAGGATAATCGTCATGGATTTGAAGAAACGGCTTATTTGTTGTTAAGTGGTCGTTTGCCTAAGTCGGGTGAACTAACAAAGTTTATTGATCATTTGGCAGCAGAAAGAGATTTGCCCTTGTTTTTTTCAAAAAATATGGTGTTAGCTCTTCAGGGACGAAATATTATGAATATGCTTGCCCGATCGGTTCTTGCCCTGTATTCAGCCGATGACCAGGCTGAGAATTATTCGGCTGAAAACTTGATGCGTCAGTCAATTAGTCTTATCGCTAAGTTTCCGGTTATCGTAGCTTATTCATATTTTGGAATGCGTCATACTTATCAACACCGATCATTGGTAATTCGTCATCCAAAGCCCGAACTTAGTCTTGCCGAAAATTTCTTGTATATGATGAAAGGCGAGAGCTATACAAAATTAGAGGCTGATTTGTTAGATCTCTCATTGGTTATTCATGCTGAGCATGGTGGTGGTAATAACTCTACTTTTACTACCAGGGTAGTAAGTTCTGCTCAAACAGATACTTATGCAGCTATTTCTGCCGCTTTAGGTTCGTTAAAAGGCGATTTTCATGGTGGTGCTAACCTTAAGGTGGTTGATATGATGGAGCATATTAAAGAAAATATTAAGAATTGGACTGATGAACAGGAGGTTGCCGATTACCTGTTAAAAATGTTAAAGAAAGATGCATTTGATCGTACTGGTAAGATTTATGGAATTGGTCATGCTATTTATACAAAATCTGATCCGCGAGCTTTATTGTTAAAAGAAAAAGCTCGTGATTTAGCAATTGAAAAAGGTCGTTTAGATGAGTATAATTTGTATGAATTAATAGAAAAGTTGGCACCTCAGGTATTTGAAACTTATAAAAAAGATTCAGGAAAAGTTATTTCAGCTAACGTTGATTTTTATTCAGGTTTTGTATATCAGTGTTTGCAAATTCCCGAAGAGATATACACTCCAATATTTGCAATTGCAAGGGTTGCCGGATGGGCAGCTCACCGTATTGAAGAAGTTACATTTAGTAGTAAACGAATTATTCGTCCGGCATATAAAAATATTGGCGAACGTTATAAATATGTTCCCATTGCCGATCGTTAATGAGATAAATGTAAGGAGGAGGTTTTTATTTCCTCCTCTTTTTTGAAATAGTTAGTCACTAGCAAATTATTTATTAAATTTGCAACTGAAAAGAATAAAGAAAAAAGTGCATTTATTCGTTATGGGTCGAGTAAGTGCAATTTTTTTGAAATTAACGGATTAATATTGATTTAAAATGCCTGAAATTAAAAGTATTAAGCTGATTTTAGAGGATGGAACGGTTTTCGAAGGCAAGTCATTTGGATACCATAAATCTGTTGCAGGTGAAGTTGTTTTTAACACTGCAATGACCGGTTATCCCGAGAGTTTGACAGATCCTTCTTATAAAGGTCAAATATTGGTGTCAACGTATCCACTTATTGGAAACTATGGTGTTCCAAAAGATGAGATGGAGAATGGAGTGCCTAAGTTTTATGAGTCAGATCGTATTCATATTTCAGGTTTGATTATTTCTGATTACTCGTTTGAATACAGCCATTGGAATGCAAAAAACAGTTTGCGCGAATGGTTAATCCAAAACGAAGTTCCCGGAATTTTTGATATTGATACTCGCGCCTTAACAAAAATTTTGCGCGAGAAAGGTACAATGTTGGGTAAAATTGAAGTTGAAGGTCAACCAGTTGATTTTTATAATCCTAATGAAGAAAATTTGGTTGCTAAAGTTAGTACAACCGAAAAAATTGTCTACGGAAACGGTAAACACAAAGTTGTTTTAGTTGATACAGGTGCAAAATATAATATTCTTAGATGTTTGTTAAAAAGAGATACTACTGTAATTCGAGTGCCATGGGATTATGATTTCACTAGCGAAGACTATGATGGTATTATGTTGTCGAATGGTCCGGGTGATCCAGTAAAATGTCAGGAGACTATTAATAATATTAAAAAGGCAATTGACATAGGAAAACCAATATTTGGGATCTGTCTTGGTAATCAATTATTAGGAATTGCTTCTGGTGGATCAACTTACAAACTGAAATATGGTCATCGTGCTCATAATCACCCTGTTATTAAGGTTGGTGGTACAACTTGTTATATCACAAGTCAAAACCATGGGTTTGCTCTCGATAGTAACTCGTTAGGTAAGGATTGGGAACCTTTGTTTATAAATCTTAATGATGACACTAATGAAGGTGTAAGACATAAAACAAAACCATTTTTCTCAACACAGTTTCATCCCGAGGCTTCGAGTGGCCCAACTGATACTGAATTTTTATTTGACGATTTTATTCAATTAATTGAAAATAGTAAAAAATAATAAAAAATAATAAAGGGCTGGTATTTATTGATCAGCCTTTTGTTTTGCAAAAGGCGTTATTGATTTTAATTATTTTTGAAACGAAATTTATTCTTTTTTTTAATAGTTAGATATTTGGTGATTATTACTAATTTTTCAATTTTTACATGTTTTAAACACTAAAATAATCAAGAAGGCGTTTTTTGTAGTAACAGGCAAATGTGACCATTGAAAAAAATATATACATGAATAAGGTTGCAATTTTTCCGGGCTCGTTCGATCCATTTACCATTGGGCACGAAAATGTTATTATTAGAGCACTTGATCTATTCGATCATATTATTGTTGCAGTTGGCTATAATTCTAATAAAGCTGATTTTTTTCCTGTACAAAAAAGAATGCAATGGATTAATGATGTATTTTTTGATGAGCCCAGAGTAACTGTTGCCAAATATGAAGGTTTAACCGTAGAATATGCAAAAGAGATTAATGCTACTCATATTTTGCGAGGTATTAGAACTTCTGCCGATTTTGAATATGAGAGAGCAATTGCACAAGTTAATAAAGCCATGACTGGTATTGATTCTGTTTTTTTATTAACCACACCCGAGCACACCCCTATCAACTCATCAATAGTGCGAGATATTATTAAACATGGTGGCGATGCAAGTCAATTTGTTCCCAGTAGAATTAAGATTAGTATTGCTGATAAATAGATTATGTGTAATTGATTTTTGAATTTGAATTGAAAATGTTATTTGAATGAAGACGATTCGCATTTTTGTGATTTCGATAGTGGTTTTGGTAGGAATTCAAATTTCAGGATTCTCTGCACCTGTTGATAGTATTCGTATATTTGGGAATGCACCTGAGTATAAGGGTATGAGTTTGGTGTTGGAAACAATAAAAAATTATGTAACAAATGAAAAATCGGAGATTGGTCGTATAAGAGTTGATAAAAACGGTTTCTTTGATGATTATTTTTATGTTGCTTTTGCTCAAAAATGTTTTCTCGATTTGGGTAAAGTACGTGCATATGTTTATTTAGAACCAGGAAATAACTATCAGGTTGTACTTCCTCCATATATTCCAAAATCAGAAGCGGAAAGATTTAACCCGTTTTTTGAACCCGAAGAGGTTGTATTGGGAATTAAAAATGTTGATAGTGGCAGTTTAAATGAAATGATAAGAAACTTTGACGAAAGATTTAAATATGAATTTTCATCTAACGCTTATGAGTTATTTAACCGTGGTAGTGTTGTAAAAGCCGATGAGATAAAAGCAGAACTTGACTCATTATTTCCGAGTAGAAACGGATCATATTTTCATACCCACAAAACATTCAGGTATGCCCGATTGTATATGTTGGCAATGAAAAGAAAACGACGAACCGTTATTTATAATTTTTTCAGTCATAATCCAATAGAATTTAATATGCCTGCTTATTGGGAGACTTATAGTGAAATGTTTAAAGATTTTTTTACCTATTATTTTAATACATCTACCGGGCGTCTCTTAAAAACTGCTATTGGACATAATCAGTCGTTTAATTCTCTATCACTTGTTCTATCGGCCGATACAATTTTTTCTCAATCCGATTTTCGTGAATCTGTATTGCTTAAGGGACTTTATGATTCTTATTTTTCCGGACGTTATAGCGAAGAAACTGTATTGAATCTTGTTGAGCAGGCTACCAGTAATGGTGGATCGCAGCAAATTTGTCATTTTGCCAGTGAAATACTGTATCGGTTAAATCATTTGCGCATTGGATCTGTTGCTCCTGATTTTAAAGTACTGGGTATTGATGGACAAGAGATTTCGCTTGATAAGTATAAGGGGAAATTTCTTTATTTGAGTTTCGTTCATACCGAAAACTATGCTTGTAAAAAAGATATGCAAGTGCTTGATGTAATATCGAAACAGTTTAAAAAAGAGATTAATGTATTAACTGTTGTACTTGATAATAATCAGGAAAAGGGTTTTTCTTTTTTTAAAACCAATAAATATAATTGGGATATTAGTCATTATGCCGAAAATGGAAAAATACTTCTCGATTATAACATAAGAATTTTACCTGTATATTATTTGATAGATCCAGAAGGGAAATTGGTTCTCTCACCAGCACCAGCTCCTGAAGAAAGTTTCATGAACTATTTCTCAGATACTTATCGTAAATACAAACAAAATGAAGCACGTAGCAGAAAAGAAAAAGGAAGATCTATTTTTGATTTATAAAATTGCCGGCTCCTTGCTTAATTTAATTTGTTTTATGTTGTAATTTATTATTTTTTCGGCTATCTCTAATGTTTTGATAGCCTTTTTTATGCCTATTGTTTCACTTACACTAATAATGGCATGATAAATACTTGATGGATCGATACCCATTTTTAAGCCCTTATTTATTTGGCTTTCAATTTCCTGACATGAAGATGTTGTGCCTAAGGTTGCTGTTAATTTTAACAGGTGTATTGAATAAACATCCAAAGGACCTAAATTACCTATTACTTTATCTAGTATTTTAGTTGTTTCCATTTTTTGTTTGATTCTTCTTTATTAAGTGGTTAAGTAAATTTAGTTTTATTGAGTTAATTTTTGTTTTATTAATTTATGAATATCCGGTTTATTTACATTAAAATCATGAAAAGTGAATTTGTAGAATATTATGTTTGATTTTATTTTTTGGTAGGTTTTTGTTGATTGAAATTTTTATTAATGAGGGTTTTTATTATGATTAATCGAATGATTTATTTATCTTATGGCCGATTTGAGTGTACTAAAAATTGAAAGTGATTGGTTATGAATATTAGGATTCTTTTTTTAATCGCATTTTTAGTTGTTTCGGTTAACATCTCTTATTCGCAGAATCCATCGGCTATGTTGTCTGTTATTGGTGATACGGCATTTTGCGAATCGGGCGAAGGGTATTTAAAAATTGAATTTTTTGATGGAAAACCGGAGTATGGTTATTTAATAAAAATTTATCCTAATGGTGATCCTGTTAATTGGATTTCAAAAGTTTATCAAGCCGATCCTATTGATGATAACGAATTGATTAACGGGTATTTTATAGATACTTTAAAGGTGTGGGGTAGTTATACTTATGAACTTATAGAGTTTTATGATGCTAATTTAGTGCAATCGGATTGGGTTGAGGGGCGAGGTTACAAAAATGTATCGGGAAAAGTTGAATTTAGGCTTGACTCAATGCCTGAACCTAAGCTAAATATTGTCGATAATTCTATTTGTGGTGATATTGTTGAAATGGCTTCTTCTGCTATTCCTGAGTTATCAACCAGTTCTGTTTACTGGACTTCAACCGGAGTTGGTAGTTTTAATGATACAGCTATAGTAAATGCTGTATTTACATCTGATTTGAAAACTCAAAGTCAACAAATAATATTTACTTTTTATGAGGTTAATGGTGCTTGTATTGAGTCTGCAATTGATACGGTAAACTTGCTTGGTAAACCATCAGGAGAATTAAATGGTTATAAAGATATTTGCCTGGTTGATTCGGTAAGTATTACAATTAATTTTGAAGGAAATGGTCCGTGGAATTTCTCAATTGTTGATGCAAAAAATGATACATTATTAAAAGATGTTGCAGAGTTTGGTCATCTGTCGAATTTGATTGTAAATGAGGTTGTTGGAAATAATACTCTGCGGTTTGGATATATTGTTGACAATAACGGTTGTTTTGGATATGTTGATACAATATTTACAGGAACTGCAAAAACAGTTAATATACAACCTAAAGTTAGTCTTGGCGATAATAAAACTATTTGCGGTGTGACAGACATTATTGTCGCTGATTTTGATAAAGGAGTCGATAGTTGGCAAATTAGCTCTGGATCTGCTAATATTATTGAAACAGTTAATAATTCGGCTCTTATCCAGTCTTATGTAGAGGGGAATGTTGGAGTTGTATGTACTGTTAATAATGATGGCTGTAATAATTCAGATACTGTTTATATCGAGTTTGCCAAAAATTCTATTGTAAACCCTTTGTCTAATGATACAACAATTTGTGAAGGAGGTACAGCTCATATTAATATCGATGTTAAAAACAATCCCCCATGGGATGTAAAGTATTCCGATGGGTTAAGTGATTTTTCCCAGACATTTACAAGTTCACCAGTTGTTATTAATTTGGATGTTGTTGAAAATCAGACTTATAGCATTAAAAGTATTGTTAATTCAAAAGGATGTGTTACAATATTTGATAGTCTCGATTTTCAAATATCTGTTGAGTCTAATGTATCAGCTTACGCCGGTGAAGATCAGTCCTTAGACAGAGTGTATCAAACCATATTAAATGGTTCACCTTCCGATTTAAATGGATGTTGGAGTTTTGTGTCGGGAAATGGTAATATTGTATCTCCGTTTTCATCACAAACTATTATTGACAGTCTTAAGGTTGGTGTTAATGTTTTGTCATTTACTGTGTTGCCAATGGCTTGTCCATCTTCGTCTGATAATGTTACTATTACAGTTAATAAATATAAATATTATAATGGCTTTTCTCCAGATGGATTGGGTAAAAATGAACGTTTTACTATTGAAGGAGCAGATTCAGATGAACAAAACAAATTGATGGTATTTGATCAGTTTGGTAAACTTGTGTATCAAAAAGAGGGATACTTTAATCAATGGGATGGAACCGATATGTCGGATAAACCTTTGGATGATGGGATATACTATTTTATTTTTACATCTGAAAACGAAGAAGCTATAAAAGATTATGTGGTTATTCGACGTGCAAAAACGAATAATCAATAATGAAGAAAATTTACGGTCAATGAAGAAATTTTTATTCCTGTTTATTTTTATTCCATTGTATAATGTAATTATGGCTCAGAAAGAGATTGAAGTGAGTCAGTACATGTTGAATCGTTATGCAATAAACTCAGCATTTGGAGGTTCTCACGATGCATTGTCGGCATTTGGCTCGTACAAACAAAAATGGGTTGGAATTGAAAAAGCTCCAGCTTCACAGTTTTTGTCGGTTCATGCACCATTAAAAAATGAATCTATTGCATTGGGATTACAGTTTTTTTCACAAAGCTATGGTGTTATTCGTGAATCGGGTGTAACTGCATCATATACATTTCGGGTTCGTACCAACGAAAAATCATGGTTAGCTTTTAGTTTAAAAGGTGGTTTGTCTTTTGCATCGCCCGATTGGAATAGTGTACCGGTTAAAGATCCAGATGATATTGCATTTGCATCGCAGGAAACTATTAATACCCCCGAATTTGGAATTGGGTTGGGGTGGTATTCGAAAAACTATTTTTTAGGTTTTTCTGTACCAAACTTTTATTATAACGATATCGTTGATTTTGAAGACGCTGTGTTTAAGCCGGCAAACTCTACTTATATTTTTACTGGTGGATATATATTTAGTATAACTGATCATTTACAAGTAATGCCCTCCTGTTTAGTAGCATTGAGCAATCAGTTAGGTTCGTTTTATGATGTTGGGGGAGCTTTAATATGGAACGATAAAATATGGATTGGAGGTAATTACCGATCAACCGATGATATAGTAGCTTTATTGGCTTATCAATTTCATCAACAGTGGAGGTTCGCTTATAGTTACGATTATTCAATAGGCGATTTAAAAGGGTATAACGATGGATCGCACGAAATTTCGTTGCAGTTTGTGTTTGGATATAAAATTATTACGCCTAGCCCAAAGTATTTTTAACAAAAAAGTGTTATGAGATATATAGCCTATATAATATTGTTTAGTATCGCTTTTTTCGATGTCATGTCGCAAGATGTTGAAGTTAAATCTTTATCTTTTAATAAAAGAGGTAGCGACGAACTGGCTCCTTTTTTTCATGATTCGGTTTTGTATTTTTGTTCCAATAGAAAGAGTAGTGTTATAAAATCGGTTTTCGACCAAAACGGTCAATATCTTTTTAAGTTATATCAATCGAAATTAAAATATAATGGAACATGGACTGCTCCTGAAATAGCCTATCCACAGTTGCAAAGTGAAGTTAATAACGGTGCATTTTTTATATCGGAGAGTAATGATGTTATTTATATCACTAAAAGTCAATCTTTTAATATAAAAAGTGCGAAACGTACAGGAAAAGGTGATAAATTTGGAGTTTTTGAGGTTAAAAAAGAAAATGATAACTGGCAATCCGAAGTTAAATCTTTGCCTTTCAATTCACAAAATGATTATTCAACAGGACATGCATCTCTTTCAAATGATGGCAAATATCTGTTTTTTTCGTCCGATATGAACAGAGGGTATGGAGCGGCCGATATTTATTGTTGCGAAAAAATTGATGGAGTTTGGGGTGAACCTGTTAATGTTGGAAATAGAATAAATACTCCTCGAAATGAACTCTTCCCTTTTGTAGATTCTTCGGGTAAGCTGTTTTTTGCTTCCGACGGTTTAGGTGGAAAAGGTGGCTTGGATATCTATTATTCAGTAAAAGAGGCTGGCGCGTGGTCTGAGCCTGTTGCCTTGGAAGAACCGGTTAATACTGAGTTTGACGACTATGCTTTGATGGTTTTGTCAAATGATGAAATTGGTTTTTTTACTTCGAACAGAAATAATAGTGAAGATATTTATATGTTTAAACAAATGTTTCCTAAGTTCGAAACGGTTAAACCACAAAAAGCAGATAAGTTTTGTTTTACTTTTTTTGAAAATGGACCTTATCAATCCGATACTTTACCATTTATTTATCGATGGACTTTTGGCGATGGTGTAAAAGCTAAGGGATTAAAAGTGCGTCATTGTTTTCCCGGTCCGGGTAAATATAAAATTAAGTTGAATGTGGTTGATACCTTGCAAAATATCGATTTGATGACAGTTGCAGAGCATGATGTTGAATTAAAAAGGAAAGAACAGGTTTTTATTTCATCTGCTGATACTGTAAAAATTAATGAGCCGGTTTCTTTTAATGCACATCAGTCCTATTTTGAAAATCTGACCCCTAAAGATTATTATTGGACTTTCGAAGATGGAAAAAAGGAAAAAGGTGTAACTATTGTTCATATTTTTCGAAAAACGGGAAAGCAAAATGTTTTGTGCGGTACTGTCGATAAGAATGATAGTAATAAAAAGTTTTGTTCATTAAAAGAAATTGTTGTAATTGAATAAAATATGATTTCACGAATAGTATTAATATTTAGTTGTTTTTTTGTTGGTATAGCCTCAATGGAGGCTCAGCCCGTGCCGGGGGCCGATGAAAACATTCCTTATTTGGTTACTTTTGGTTCTGATGGAGAAAAAGCGTGGGGTGATAATGATTTTTGTCAAATAATATTCTTTTCAGTTCCAAAGGATATTACTACTCCTGTTTTTATTAGGGTTTTTGATGCCGATATTGGTGGAGTTCACGATGAACAAAAGAGTGATTGGAATACAAAATCGTTTTATGGTATTTATGGAGGTAAAAATGCTTGTTCAAACCCCGATGCTCAAAAGTCAAATTTAGATGGTAGTTACGACAGTGGAACTTTACTTGCAACGAAAACATTTGGTCAGAACGATGATTTAGATAATAAATGGTATTCCTTTGGCCCCTTTAATCCAACCGAAGGTGAGTTATTACCCGATTTTGGAGGTAATGTTTTTAAAGTAATTATTGAAGGAACACAAGGTGATGATGGAAATATGTATCATTTGTTTTTATCAACTTCAAAAACTGAAAATCGACCGGTTGAAGGAGCTTTTGCTTTCTATTTTAAATATAAGTTTAGAATGCACGATAATCCGAAAGAAATATCTCATATTTATCCTTATATCGATGATCGTGTAGTGGCTCTAAAACAAACCAATTTCGATTGGGATAGCGATGGGGTTATTCGTGTAATATCAGTTGCTAAGAATGGCGAAATGATGAAAGTGTCAGGAGATAATCAGTGGGCCGAAAGTCGTCATTTAATTAATAAAAATGAGAAAAACACCTCGTTGGATATACAAATGATTAAGGAGCAGTCGGGATCTATAAAAAGTAATAACGTTGTGATATATCTCGAAAATCAGTTTGGTGAGCTGATGCCATTTTATAGTGTTCCTATTGGAGGTATTCCAAAGTATAAGTATAGTATTGGAATGACTGTAGATGAATAACTAACTGAACCATTATGCAAACACTACTCTCTCGAATTAAATATGTGATCTTTTTTGTGGTATTTTTATTAGTAAATAATTCAATTAAAAGTCAATCGTACGACTTTAAGGTTTACGATTCAAACTTAGGATTGCCTCAAAACTTTGTATATTGCCTTGCACAGGGCAATGATGGTTATTTATGGATAGGTACCGGAGAAGGTTTGGTTAAGTATGATGGTATTCAGTTTATTAATTATTCACTACACGACTCTTTAGCGAATGAATTTATTCGGGTTTTGTTTGTTGGTGATAATGGTCATGTATGGGTTGGTCACGATAATGGAAAAATGAGTCGATACGATGGAATTGGTTTTAATAAAATTGAAATTGAAAATACTTCGAGTCCAATACGTGATATTTGTGAAACTGAATCGGGTGTTATTTGGGTAGTTGAACAAAATCATGGACTGGTTAGAATTGACCAATCGTTAGAATCAAAAACTTTTTTTAGTCGGAAATTATTTGGTAGAAGGTTGTTTTATTCAATATTATCAATCGATGAGCGCAACTTTCTTGTTGGTACTTCGCAGGGACTATTGAAGGTTACATTTAATGCCGAAGGTGAAATAGAAAATGTGTTGCCTATTGAAACAATACCCGAAGTGGGAATTAATGCAATAGAAAAACGAAAGATGTCGGAGGGGGAATATTGGATTGCTACCGAAGAATCGGGGTTTTATCTGTTTAAAGATAAAACCGGTGAGAGTTCACCTGTTGCGAATAATAATTTATGTTTGTTTTTTAATATAGAAAAAGAAAATATTACCGATATAATTGAGGAGGATGAAGGTCATTTGCTTTTATCGACATGGGGAAATGGAGTAGTGAAATTAATTTATGATCCCATATCTCAATCGTTTTCAGAATCGATGAATTTTTCACAAGCTAATGGATTAGGCAATAATTATATTAAAGATATTTTATTCGATAAGGAGGGTAATTATTGGTTTGCTACCTATGGAGGTGGTGTCTTTGCTCTAATTAATGATTATTTTCTTTTTTATCGTTTAGATGAGATAGGTTTTAAAAATAATAAAGTAAATGCTGTTATTCACGAAGATACCGATCTTTGGATGGGATTAGATAACGGATTACTTAAAACAGATCCGTATTGTTTTTCAAATCATGAATTTTACGATCAATTTCAAGGTGTTCCTAATGATAATATTACCGGTTTCTTTTATGATAATGATAATAATTTGTGGGTCTCAACAAGTCAAAAAGGTTTATATAAAAGAGATTATGGAGCAACTAAATTTAGTAGGTTTAATTATACTAATAGCCGTTTAGGAAATCAAATTAACGATATTGACGGATATAAGAATAAAATATTCTTAGCAACAATAGGAGGATTATACATTATTGATGTTTTATCAGGAGAAGTGATTCATTGGAATACAGAAAAAGGATTACCACATAATAACATTAATTTTATTTATAAAGATCAGTTGAACCAAATTTGGGTGGGGCCAAAATCGAGTGGGATATGTAAGATTGACATGGCAAATATGAGTGTTGAAGTTCACCGTTTAGATCAAACAGCGGTAGATGTAAATGATATGACTCAGGATGTTGATGGAAATATTTGGTTAGCTACCCAAGGTAAAGGTGTGTTAAAATATGTTGAGGGAGATTCTATTTCTTCAATTACTGTTCAGTCTGGGTTGTCAAAAAATTATTGTTATAGTATAATTAGCGATACTCAAAACCGTTTATGGATTTGTCACCAGCCAGGAGTTAGTTGTGTTGATTTATCGAAAGGAAAAAGTGTAAGGGTTTTTGGTTATGAAAGTAGCATGGGAGGTGATTTTTATCAAGTGTGGAAAGATCGTAAAAATGTATTGTGGTTTGCTTCATCTGAAGGTGTAATACAGTATTTTCCCGATTTAGATAAAACAAATTTAGTACCACCCATATTAAATTTTACAAATATTGAGGTAAATGGAGTAAAGTATCAACCCGGAAAAAAAATTGAACTACCTTATTTATATAGTGGAAATTATAAGTTTAGGTTTGATTTTATTGGTATTAGTTTTAAAAATCCCGCATCAGTTACCTATAAATATAAAATGGAAGTTAATGGTGAAGATAATGGAGGTGAATGGGTTGATTTAGGCACTAGTCGGAGTCGTGAATATGGTATTTTGCCTGCGGGAGATTATGAATTTAAAATTATTGCATTTAATGAAGATGGAGTTTCAACTTCAGTACCATTAAAGATTCAAATAAGTATTGATCCTCCAATTTGGGAAAAATTGTGGTTTTATTTGATTCTTTTGGTCATTTTTGGATATCTCGTTTATCTTTTTATCAAGTATCGTGAAAGAAAATTGATTATGCAAAAGCTCCATTTGCAGCGAGAGGTGGCATCGCAAACAGTTATGTTACGTAAGCAAAAGGCTGAAATTGAACGTAAAAACAGAGATATTACTGACAGTATTAATTATGCTAAAAAAATCCAATCGTCAATATTACCTTCTTTATCGCAATTGAGGTCTAATTTCCCCGAATCATTTGTTTATTATCTACCACGCGATATTGTTAGTGGTGATTTTTACTGGTTTCATCAGTATAAAGACTATTTTTTGGTTAGCGTTGCTGATTGTACCGGACATGGAGTGCCGGGAGCATTTATGTCGATGATAGGGAGCACGCTGCTTAATGATATAATTAAAAGTAGAACAATTAATTCACCTGCTGAAATATTGGAAAATCTTGATAGAGAGATAAAAGTTTTATTACAGAAAAATAGCGTAGATCAAACCCAGGACGGCATGGATATTTCAATTGTTGAAATTCATATCCCAACTCGTAGAATAAGATTGGCTTCGGCTAAACGACCTGTTTTTATGTTTGTAAATAATGATTTGAATATTTATAAAGGAGCACGTAGAAGTATTGGTGAAGAACATGTTGAGGACGACCGTGGTTTTGTTAATATTGAGTATCAATTATCTAAAGGTGATTCTATTTATTTGTTTTCCGACGGATATACCGACCAGTTTGGTGGCCCTACGGGTAAAAAGTTTATGAAAGTTGGGGTGCAAAATTTATTGGAACAGATAAAAAATAAGCCAATGATTGAGCAACACGAATTGATTGAACAGAATTTTATTGATTGGAAAGGTGATTTAGATCAGGTTGACGATGTTATTTTTCTTGGTATTCGTCTTTGATACATAATATACTTTTTTGAAACCGGATTTTTATCCGGTTTTTTTTCGCTTTAATAACTCTATTTTTGTGAGATATTTGAAATTATTGAAATGAGAGTTGCAACTATTGATTTGGGAACTAACACCTTTAATTTGTTGATAGCTGAAGTTGTTTCGGATAATGATTATAACATTTTATTTGAAAATAAGCTTCCATCAAAAATTGGTAAAGGGGGGATAAATAATAACACATTATTACCCGAAGCTATTGAGCGTGGATTGTCGGTTTTGAAGATTCATAAAAATACCATTGAGAAATATAATGTTGAAAAAACAGTATGTATTGCAACAAGTGCAATTCGAAATGCTACAAATGGAAATGAGTTTGCCCTGGAAGTTAAAAAGCATTTGGGTTTTAATTTAAATATTATTAGTGGAATTAAAGAGGCAAAAATGATTTTTGATGGTATTAAACAGGTTGTTCCTATTGGCAGTGACAAGGTTATGATACTTGATATTGGAGGTGGTAGTAATGAGTTTATTATTGCCAATAAAGATGGTATCATTTGGAAACATAGTTTTGAACTGGGAATGGCTCGTTTATTAGATAGGTTTAATCCATCTAATCCTATTATAAAAGACGAGATTGATACTGTTGAAAACTACTTAAGAAATGAACTGTATTTGTTATTCGAAGTTTTAAAACAACATGAAGTAACTACTTTAATTGGATCGAGTGGTGCGTTTGATACAATTGCAGGAATGCTAGCGCTGCACAAGTCACCAAATATTTTAATGTCTAAAATTGTAACTTATAAAATTGATTATAACGACTTTATTCAGTTGCATATTAAACTATTAAATTCAACTATAGAACAACGATTGAAAATGGAACGCATGGAATCGTTTCGTGTCGAAATGATTGTTTTAGCTTCTATTTTTATTAATTTCATTGTTCGTGAATGTCAGATAATAAATATCTGGCAATGTTCTTTTTCGTTGAAAGAGGGCGCAATTTACCAAATTATGAAAGGAGAATTGAATTAATTATGGCCAAAATACTTGTAATTGACGATCAGAAAAGTATTCGAAATACATTAAAAGATGTGCTTGAATACGAAGGACATGAAGTGGCGGTAGCCGAACATGGACTTGATGGTGTTGAGATGTTTAAAAATGATAAATTCGAAGTTGTTTTGTGCGATATAAAAATGCCCGAAATGGATGGAATTGAAGTGTTGGGGAGAATAATTGAGATTAACCCCGATGTGCCGGTTATTATGATTTCGGGGCATGGAAATATTGATACTGCTGTTGATGCTATAAAAAAGGGGGCTTATGATTTTATAGAAAAGCCTCTCGATTTGAACCGTATTCTTGTTACCATACGTAATGCTTTTGAAAAGAAGGAGTTAGTTGTCGAAACTAAAGTGCTTAAAAAGAAGGTGTCGAAAACTTTCGAGATGATTGGTGAAAGTGAAGCTATAAAAAAGGTACAGAGCATGATTGAAAAGGTTGCCCCTACCGATGCCCGTGTGTTAATTACGGGTAGTAATGGAACAGGGAAAGAGCTAGTTGCCCGGTGGCTGCATGAGAAAAGTGCTCGGGCATCGGAGCCATTTATCGAGGTTAACTGTGCTGCAATACCGTCCGAATTGATTGAAAGTGAGTTGTTTGGCCATGAAAAAGGTGCTTTTACGTCGGCAATAAAACAGCGAAAAGGAAAGTTTGAACAAGCAGATGGTGGTACAATTTTTTTAGATGAGATTGGAGATATGAGCCTTGCAGCTCAGGCTAAAGTGCTAAGAGCTTTGCAGGAGAATATGATATCGAGGGTTGGAAGCGATAAGGATATTAAAGTTAATGTTCGTGTTTTAGCTGCTACAAATAAAAATTTGAAAGAGGAGATAGAAAAGGGTAATTTTCGCGAAGATCTTTATCATCGGTTGAGTGTTATTTTAATTCATGTGCCATCGTTGAATGAGCGTAGGGAGGATATACCCTTACTTGCCAATCATTTTATAAATCTTTTGAGCGAGGAGTTAAATATGCGACCTAAAACACTTGATCCGTCGGCAATTGAAGTGCTAAAAGGACTTAATTGGACTGGAAATATACGTGAGTTTCGAAATGTTATTGAAAGGCTCATTATCCTTTGTCCCGATACTATTACTGACGATGATGTTAAAACTTACGCATTGCCAAATGTTTGAAAAATTACGATTAGAAGAGGATTGTATTGGCCAAATAGAAGTGCCTGAAAATGATTTGTATGGCATCCATTCTGTTAGAGCTCTTCGAAATTTCCCTAATAGTATTCCGTTTCACAGAGAATGGTATGAAGCAATGGGAGTTGTTAAATTGTCGTGTTATTTTACGTACAAAAAATTTAAAAATGAAGCTTTAAAGACATATCGCGATAAATTACCTGATTTTAGATTTTTATCAGATGATGTTTTGGAATCATTAATACGTTCGGCAACTCTGTTAAGTGGAGGTAAATGGTTTGAACATTTTATAGTGCCTGCCATTCAGGGGGGTGCAGGAACCAGCATTAATATGAATGTAAATGAGATATTGGCTAATGCATCGTTAATTGACCTTGGTGAAAAACCTGGCGAATATTCAATTATCGATCCTATTGAAAATGCTAATATCTTTCAATCAACAAACGATGTTGTTCCTACTGCACTAAAAATTGCGGTTATGAAATTGTTGCTCAAATTAGAGGTTGTTATTAATGAGCATCGTGTTGAAATAGAGCATGTTGAAGGAAAATGCAGGAATGTACTCCGACAAGGATATACTCAAATGCAGGAGGCTGTTCCTTCGTCGTACGATAAATTATTCAGCAGTTATAATAATGCTTTATCGCGCGATTGGTGGCGGGTGTCGAAATGTTTGGAGCGAATAAAAGAGGTTAATTTAGGAGGTGGTGCTATTGGTACCGGGTTGTCAATCCCCCGTTTTTTTATAATGAATGTGGTAAGCGAACTTCAAAAATTAACTAATTTGCCTGTTACACGTAGCGAAAATTTATCGGATAACACTGCAAATCTCGATTCATTTGTTGAGGTGCACAGTACTTTAAAAGCACATGCAGTTAACCTCGAAAAAATGGTTTCTGATATTCGTTTAATGGGAGCTGATTTGTTTAAAAACAGGGAAGTGTTTTTGCCTGAAAAACAGGTCGGAAGCAGTATTATGCCTGGGAAAGTAAATCCGGTTATTCCCGAATTTGTTATTAGTTTGGTACACAGGGTTTATTCGAACGATTTGTTAATTAGTAATTTATGTGGACAGGGGTGTTTAGATCTTAATGCATATTTACCTGCCATTGGCCACGCACTTATTGAGAGTATTAAACTGCTTATTAATGCCAATGAAACATGTGCTCAAAATTTACTTTCGGGATTAAAAATTCCTGAAAAAACAGAATTATCATCTCCTATTTTTTTTAATCCTTCGGTAACAACTGCTTTATCGCCATTTATTGGTTATAATAAAGCATCACTTTTAGCTAAAGAAATGAAATCGAAATGTTGTTCGGTTTTTGAAGCTAATATTAGATTAAATATTATTGAACAAAAGG
Source organism: Marinilabiliaceae bacterium (assembly GCA_016933045.1). Taxonomy (GTDB): domain Bacteria; phylum Bacteroidota; class Bacteroidia; order Bacteroidales; family Marinilabiliaceae; genus JAFGBR01. Next base: position 135,934 of record JAFGBR010000021.1, read on the forward strand.
AACTTGAAGATATTTTAAATCCGCAAAATATTTTAAAACTTGGTTTTAGTTTAAAAGATATCCGCTGATTGTTTTTATAATTATTTATGGTAAAAGAACGAAGACCTCATATTGGTATTTTTGGCCGCCGTAACAATGGGAAAAGTACCCTTATAAACAGGTTAGCCGCCCAGGATGTTGCAATTGTAAGTGATATTGCCGGTACAACAACCGATCCGGTTAAGAAATCATTTGAAATAACCGGTTTTGGTCCGGTTGTTTTTGTTGATACTGCCGGAATTGACGATGTAGGTGAGCTGGGCGAAAAACGTGTTGCCAAAACTATTGCGTCTTTAAAAACTATCGATCTTGCCATTTTGGTTATTATTAATAACGAATTTGGTACATGCGAAGAAAAACTGATTAGTCAGTTTAAGGAATATGATGTGCCTTTTATTGTTGTGCACAATAAAGTAGATTTGTGCGAAATTAATGAAAAAATAAAAATTCAATATGAGTCTGGAGGGGCATTAAATGTAATGTCGTTTCATAGATATGCCGATACAGAAAAGCTTATAAAGTGTATTCGCGAAACTATACCCGAATCGGCGTTTAAAACGCCATCGTTGCTGGGTGGTTTAATTTCGTATGGCGATATTGTATTGTTAATTACACCTATTGATATTGAAGCTCCCGAAGGCAGATTGATATTGCCTCAGGTACAAGCCATCAGGGATATTTTGGATAACGATGCTACCTGTATTGTTCTAAAAGAACGTGAGGTTGATTCGTTTTTGAGAAAAACTGCTATCAGACCTGATTTGGTTATTACCGATAGCCAGGTTTTTTTAAAGGCCGATGCGTCTATTCCTAAGGATATTCCGCTCACCAGTTTTAGTATCCTACTCGCGAGGTTTAAGGGCGATTTTGACAATTATTTGACCGGAACGCCTAAAATATCGGAGTTGAAAGATGGCGACTGGGTTCTGATTTTGGAATCGTGTTCGCATCATGTGTCGTGCGATGATATTGGGCGGATTAAAATTCCCCGTTGGTTTTCGAATTTTACAGGTAAACAATTACATTTCGATGTTGTTGCCGGATTGGATGAAATAAGCAGAGATATTACCGATTATTCATTGGTTGTTCAATGTGGGGGGTGCATGATAACACGTAAACAACTTAAAAACAGGTTGAAACCGGCTATTGACGCAGGAGTGCCTGTTACTAATTTCGGTATGGCAATTGCTTATACTCTTGGTATATATAATCGTGCTATTGCTCCTTTTTTAAATGATAATAGTAATGCAATTGATTATTTATGATGATTAAAAATATCTCATCGATTTCATACCTTCTTCTATTTCAGGGCTTTTTTTGCTAAAGCGCCGGTGTTTGCTTCGTTTGTAAAACGAATAAATATCATAGGTAATTGATATTTCGTGACTGCTGTTTTGGTAGTAAACTGTTGGGTTGACAGACATTTCGTAAGAATAGCAAATTCCTAAATTTTCGGTAAGGTTTAAATGAATAAGAGCAGCTGCAGTTTGGTTTGTGCGGTATAATAATCCGGCACAGTATAAACTTTTGTAGTGAAGTACCCCGCTTATATCGCTTGTTAGTGTTCCTAAAGTAGAGTAGCGAATTAAAAATGATGGTTTGAATGACCATTTACGGTCAATTTTGTGCGTGTAGCCTCCCGACAAATAGTAGGCTCTTTTATTTGAGTATATATTATTATTTTCGTTTTTATAGTTTAATTCTAGTAATTCAGGGATTGATAATCCTAAATAAAGAGTGGGTGTATATAAAAATGCACCAAATCCAAAGTTGGGTTTAACGGCGTTGCTGTAATTTTCCATTAGATATGGATCGTTGCCATAAACTGTGCTTAAACCGGTTAAATTTATTGCTGTTTGCGTGGCTCCGGCGCTTAAACCAAGCGATAACATTACAGGAGCTTTAAATTTAACAAGATATGAGTATGTGAAATCGGCTTTGTTTATTTGTACCGGACCTTGTTCATAGCGTTTAATCAAGCCTCCTATTGAGGTGTATGATTTATTTATAGGAGAGTGTATTGATAATATGTATGATTTTGGAGCACCATCAATTCCGAGCCATTGATGTCGGGCCGACATAGTTGTTGCTAATGCGTTGTGCATACCTGTGTATGCCGGGTTTATTAACAGGTAATTATTCATGTATTGTGTCGAAAGCTGATCGATCTGGCCAGCTAATTTGAGAGGAGCAATGAGTAAAACCGTAATTATGAATGGCGCTATATAATATTTTATTTTACTTTTAAAATTCATTCCCTTTTTGCTAGTATACAATTTGTATGAAACCGGTTATTTTATCCGACATACCTTCTATTTTCATTAAATAGTAATAGGTGCCCTGTGGTACCAGTTTTCCTTTGTTTGTTCCTGTATTGGCAATTCCATCCCAATTGTTATCGTACTTTGATGACTCAAAAACAACATTACCCCAGCTATTAAAAACTATTAGTTCGATATTGTTATAACCATAAAGTTCAGGGGTGTAAAATTTATCATTATATCCATCGTTATTAGGAGTCATTGCTTGCGGAAACGGAAAGTTGCCAAATGACCCCTGTGTTACATTTATGTAAATATAGGCTTTGGAACAGTGATTTTCTTTATCGCAAATTTCATATTCAATGGTGTCGGTTCCCCAAAAAAGCCTTGAGTATTTTACTGTTAACTGGTGTTTACTGTTAATAGTGTAGTTGTCAATTTTTTTTGAATTTAATACTGAGGGATCAATATTAACAGAAAGAGGCTCATCAAAAATATCAATGTCGTTTTTTAAAAAGTCAATTGTGGTGTGAGCATAGTTTGGTACCGTGTCAAAATCGTCAACAGCCTGAGGGTGATAATCAACATCATCTACATAAACCGAAACCGTTGCTTCGCCACATGCACCCGAAAAGTTACATACTCTGTAACGAAACCATTCTTTAATACCATTTTCGGTTTTAAAATTTCTTTCGGGTGTATAAATAACTGTAAAATCGTCGTTAATATCGACTTTGCCATGTTTAGGATGTTCAATAATTTTTAAACTGCTTACTCCCTCTTCGAGGCCAATGTCGTTTGAAATAAGAGAAGTGACTTCGGTTGTATTTTCGTCTAAAACCATTAAATCATCGTTTGCAATAACACTGTTTATATGATTTGTGGCATTAAGCTTTGTTTCGTGTTGTGCATGTAGTTTTTGATTGCCAAAAACAGTAATGAAGATTGTTAAAATCAAGAATGAATATTTTAACAAATCAATATTGGTTATGTTTAGTATTTTGTGTGTCATTTAGGGAAAAACAGCCTGCTTCGGTTTTTATTGCATTGCAAAAATAAAAAAAAAACGAATGTTAATAAAAATTTGACAAATGTAATTATAGTTTCCATAAATGTTGTAATTATTTGGTTCGATTATTCTAAAAGTGAATTGATTTGTTTAATATTGCGAACGTTTGTGTTTTTTATACTGAAATAGTATTCTTGAGTGGTTTAGTTGTGAGTTAAGTGTTAAATATTGTAACAAAGCAGTCTATTTAACGTAACAAGAGTAATCTTAACAAGGTCATTTGTGTGCTAATAATTGATTGTTGGGATTTTGAATATGTAAAATTTTTTGTGATGAAAAAATATATTTTAGTTATTGCTTATATGTTTTTCTCATTTGTGTCGCTTTTTTCACAAGTGGATACTGAGTTTTGGTTTGTAGCTCCTGAAGTAACAGACGAACATCAGGATGAATCTTTATTGTTTCGGATATCGGGGTTAGATCAGACAGCGCATGTTACAATTAGTCAGCCTGCTAATCCAGCATTTACTCCAATTACATTGACTGTAAATGCAAATACTTTGAGGACAATAAATATGACTGAGTATAAGTCTACTTCTGAAAATCTTCCAATTAATACTGTAAACAATTGGGGTTATCTTATTACTTCTGATGTGCCAATTACTGTTTATTATGAGGTGTCGAACTGGTATAATCCCGATAAATTTACATTAAAAGGGGAAAATGCTTTAGGAACAGAATTTTTTACAGTTGGACAGAATGATTATTCAAATCATACAAAAGATGGTTATACCAAAGCTTACGAACGAATTGATATTGTTGCAACAGAAGATAATACCCAGGTTACAGTTACGCCAACAGATGATTGTGTTGGGCATGATAAAGATGTACCTTTTACAATAACTCTTAATCGCGGACAGACATATTCCATACAGGCAGAATCGAGGAAGAATAATCGTTCCTTGGCTGGTACTCATATTACATCTACAAAAAATATTGCTGTTACTATTTCAGATGACTCAATTGATATGACTATTGGTTCGCAAAATCCTAGCAATTGGGATTTAATTGGCGATCAGTTAATTCCTGTTTCTGTAACCGGAACAGAATATGTTGCTGTTAGAACTTATTTTAATGAGCATGATGCTGGTGGAGGTGTTAATAATGCCCAGAAACTATATATTGTTGCAACTGAAGATAATACAAATATTTATTTTGATGGAAATACGAAAAATGTAAAAAAACTGAATAGAGGAGAATTGTATGAGGTTAATATTCAAGATGTAGCAACTTTAGTTAACAGTGATAAGCCAATTTATGTGTATCAGTTAACAAGTATTAACGGTGAAATGGGAAGTGCTATATTGCCACCATCGAGATGTACCGGTTCGCGAAGTGTTTCTTTTGTACGAATATTTAAATTTGGTTTTTGGGTTCAGTTAGCTACTAAGTCTAAAAATATTGATGATTTTACATTGGTTGATGAAAATGGAAGTATAGTTTCATTAACAAGTCATATTACATGGGGAGTAGTACCCGGAACCGATAGTGGCGATCCTGCAAATACATGGTATGCTTCAACAATTGATATGAGTAGTCTGGTATCAACAGGTCATCAGTATACAATAAAAAACAGTTCGGGTTTGTTTCACATGGGTATAGTTGATCAAATTAGCTCAAGTTTAAATTTTGGTTATTTTTCGTCGTATAGCTCATTAAAAATTGATGGTTTAACGCAGCAGTGTTATGGTAGTGTGGTTCAGTTAAATGCAAATGCAACCGGGGCCAGATCGTATGAGTGGTATTCTACTACCACCGGAAATGCAGTTCTTTCAACATCACCATTACTCGAAGTAACAGAAACAGCTACTTATTGGGTTGTTGTTGAGATGGAAGAGGAAGGTTGTATACTCCCCGATAGTATTGATGTTAACTTTAACTTGCCCGAGTTTGATTTAGGGCCTGCCGATACTGCATTGTGCGATGGTGAAGTTATTACTTTTAACCCTCCATTAGGTTATGATTCTTATTTGTGGGATAATAATTCATCGGTTACATCACGTTCGGTAACAGTTATTGATAATATGCATCAGGAGATTTGGCTCGAAATAACCGATGAACAGGGATGTACAGCTCGCGATACCATTATTGTTACAGATTTGCCAAATGCCGAATTAAATTTGACAACGACAAATCATGGCCAAATATGTTTGGGCGATACAATTTTTGACAGAGCTAATATGCCACATTATCAATGGGTGGTGCAAGGGCAGCCAATTAATCCGGCTGATACATTGTCGTATTATGTTCCAAAACAGGCGGGCTCAATAAATTTGAGTGTTACCGCAACAACCAATGATGGTTGCAGTACTACTGAAATGGTACAGGTAACAGTTAATTCGCCAACTACAATTAATCTTGCTGATGTTTCTGAATGCCCTAATATATCTTATACTTATACTCTGCCTGCCGGAATGCAAACGTACAATTGGAGTAATGGAAGCAAAACAAATACAGCAACATTTAACAGTCCGGGAGAGGTATGGGTAACAATTACCGATAATAATGGTTGTTTTGCAACTGATACTTCCACTTTCGATTGGAAAAAAGTTGTTGAAGTCCCACTTAGTATGGAATCGGCTTGTATAAATACCGGGGTTACGTTATCTGCTAATAATATATTAGTAAGTAATTATAGTTGGTCGTTTAGCGATGGTACAAACCCGGCCGTTAATCTTAATAACACTCAAAAAACTTATTCATTAACTGATTTATCAACGTCTAATGATGGTTATTATATTGTTGAGGGAGTTAATAGCGATGGTTGCCAGGTTGTTGATACTATTGATTTAACGGTGTTAACAGTGCCGGATATTAACCTTGGGAATGACCGATTTTTTTGCGATGGTGATTCGACTTATATAAAATATTCAAATAATCAGCTATATAATTATCAGTGGAGTACTCCGGGTAATACTGCTTATTCGAGTAATAATGGCATTTGGGTTAAAAATGCCGACACCTATTATTTAAGTGCACAGGATATAGATAATGGTTGTTTTACACACGATACAATAGTTGTAACTGTTAATCCTTTGCCAAAGCCATCATTACCCGATACAATTATTTGTTTTGGTAAATCTTATACTTTTAATCCGGGTGTTTTTTCATCGTATAAATGGTCAAACGGAGGAATAAGTCAACAAATAACTACAATGTTTCCAACAACAGTATCGGTAACAGTTACTAACGAATATGGTTGTAAGGCAAGTACAACAGGATCGATGAAATATCATCAAAAAACTTATGTTTCGGCAAAAGATACAGGTGTTTGTGCAGGTGATGATATAACATTGGAGATGTCGCATAATTTAAATGTTGGTACTGTTAAATGGTCATTCAATCATGTTGATAGTGTAATATCTACCGGATCTTATAATCATCAAATAAATGCTGCAACAATTGCAGATCAAGGAATTTATATTGTAACAGGACTAGATGTTCATGGTTGTGATGTTAGGGATCAACTTGAATTAACTGTTGGTACTACTCCTCCATTGGAGCTTGGAGTAAACAGGCCAATGTGTATTGGCGATACAATTACTGTTGATGCATCTCAGGGTTTTAAAACGTATGAGTGGCAAATTGGATCGGATCCTACTGTTATTACATCGTCGTATCTTTTGGTTACAAGCATAATGGGTGGAGAGGAAATTAAGGTAAAAGGTATTCACTCAAACGGTTGTTCTCAAAAGGACACAATGACGATTACTGTGGCAATGGACAAACCAATTATTGATTTGGGAGGTTATAATTACGAATGTCCCGAGGTTGGCCAAATTGATATAGCTGAAAATTTTTCATTTACATCTAATTCTCCAAATCCAAATCCTGATAGTTTGGTTTGGTTTCATTTAAATAATCCAACTCAAATTATTAATAGTACTATTGTAACAGACCCGGGGCAATATGCAGTTTTGGCATATAACGATAACATGTGTTTCGAGTGGGATACAATTGAGGTTGGTTACCATACAGTAGCACCATTGTCATTGAATTCACAATCGGTATGTAAGTACGATACTATCGATTTGATGGTTCCATCGGGTTATACAGGAACAATTGCAAATTATAACTGGTACTCATTAAATGCAGCCAATACAAAAGTATTAGAGGTAACAAATCAAAATCTGACTACTTCGAAAGGTGGTAATTATGTTTTAGAGATTGAAGATAATAACAGTTGTGTGGTTGAAGATACCATGTATTTGGCAGTTAAGCCAATTCTGAAACCTCAACTTGGGCCTGATAACGATTTTTGTAGAGGTGATTCAATTATAATAGCTGCGAAGCAGGGTGCCTATAAATATTACGAATGGAGCAGAGCTGCTAATCCGGGCAATGTTATGTCAACGTCGTATCAAACATATGTAAATGAAGCAGATGAGTATTATATTACTGTTACGGGTTTTAATAACTGTTATGCATACGATACTATTAGAGCATCAATAAATGAGTTACCTCGTGTTACTTTAGATTTGAATGCAGCTAATTCAATATGTTTAAACTCAACCGGTAACATTCAAATATCATCTGCAACGGCTAATGATTTAACTCCTATAATTCCAAATTATATTTTATGGAGTAATGGTGAGTTTAATAAGAATCAAATTACCATTGACAAAAAAGGCTCTTACTGGGTAATGATTGAAGATGTAAATAAATGTAAAGCATACGATAGTATTGATGTGTCATATTTCCCTAAAACAAATATTGGGCTTAAAGCCGATACCGGAGTTTGTGATCAAAGCACTATTGATTTGGTATCGCCATTAAATATTGGATCTGATATTCAGAGTTACCAGTGGTTTAAAGGCTCAATAGGAGCTTCGGCTCCCAATCAGGCCCCTGTTGATCAGCCATGGAATGGTATTGGCACTAACGGTAATTATATTTTATCTATTATAGATAATAATGGATGTGAAAATAGTGATACAATGGAAGTGGAGATATTGCCAATACCGGTGTTCGATTTGGGAGCAAACAAAACAATGTGTATGGGTGATACAATATTAATTACACCGCAAAAAGAATTTATATCATATATGTGGGATAATAACCCGGCTGATAATTTGAATTACAAAGTGGTTACCACATCTCAAAATCATATATTAACTGTTGTTAATAAAGTTGGTTGTTCAGCTTCCGATAATATTTCGGTGGTTGCTAATCCGGCACCTACTGTCGAGTTGGGGCCTGATGTATCAGTTTGTACTTATTACACAGCTACTATTGATGCCGGCCCGGGTTATAATTATCAATGGTCAACAGGCGAAACAACTCAATCAATTACTGCCTCGCGCGGAAGGTATTCAGTGTTGGTTTCTGATTCAATTGGTTGTAGCAGTACCGATACAATAGCAATACGATGGTACGATGTGCCTGATGTATATATAGGTCGTGATACATTTATATGTGTTAATCAGGACTTAATGCTCGATGCAGGCTCCGGTTTTAGGAGTTACAAATGGCACGATTCTACAACTAATCAAACAACATTGGCTTATCTTAATGAATTAAGTGAAGTGCATGTGATTGATGCTAATGGCTGTTATGGTTGGGATTCGCGTTTAGTTAGGTTAATTCCTATTCCGGAAATTAATTTGGGTAACGATACAACAATTTGCGAAACAGATTCAGTTTTGTATAACGCAGGATCAGGATTTTTGGATTATTTGTGGAGTAACAATAGTACTGATTCTATGACCTATGTGGCTAATGTGGGACAGCATTGGGTGTCGGCTTATGATGGATGTTTGTGGGTGCAGGATACTGTTGAAATAGTGCATTTTGAGACCCCTGTTATTGCATCATTTGATACTTTGATATATGCACGTGTAGCAATATTTGCCGAGCAGGGAACTCCACCGTACTTATACAGACATGAAGAAGGGGTATTACAAAGTAATAATGTTTTTGCACCTCTTGATGCTGGATCGCATGTGTTTACAGTGGTTGATGATAATGGATGTTATTCGATGGATACTGTTTCGTTAACTTTGGATATTGATATTGATGTTCCTAATTATTTTACCCCAAATAACGATGGGTATAATGATACATGGAAAATTGAGGGGCATCTTGATATGTTCCCCGATTCGGAAGTGCAGATTTACGATAGGTACGGAAAACTCCTTATTTCATATTCGGCAATTGATTTTGAATGGAATGGGGAATATAATAATAAACCAGTACCTTCGGATGATTATTGGTTTGTTGTATTTTTAAAGGCAGAAAATATTACTCATAAAATTATTAAAGGTCATTTTACTCTAAAACGATAAGTGGTTAAATAATGAAATACTTAACGGATTGTTATACAAGGCTGAAAACATACTTTTTTCAGCCTTGTAATAATATTATTTTCAGTGGTTTTTTGGTTAAAAAAGCGGTTGTGTTTTTTATTTTAGGCTCAACTCTTTTTATAGCAAATAACAATATTTGTGCGCAGCGTTACGCTATTTATAACTATTATTTTCACGATAATTTTTTAATGAATCCAGCGGCAGCGGGATACAATAAATTGTGTACCGATATTAAAGCGTTTCATCGTATGCAGTGGTTTGGAATGGAGGATGCTCCTACAACTCAATTATTAAGTTTTCAAACCGGTATATCTGGTAATTTTGCTGAGGGTACATATATTTATAAAGATAAAAATGGGTCACAGGATGAATTTGGTCTTCATCAGGCTTTTTCATACGAAATATTTTTCTCAAAAACACAAAAGACAAATTTTTCAATGACTTTTGGGTTGGGTGCTTCTGTTAATCAGCATAGGATAGATGAAACGGGTTTTTTTGGGGGTGATTTAACCGATCCTGGAATTACGGGTGGTGTTGAGAGTGGTTGGGGATATAACTTGTCGACCGGCTTATTGTTTAAATTTAATTTTATTAGTTTGGGTATGTCGGTTGCTAATTTACTTGATCAGAATAACCCACTTTATGATGCCTATAATGAGCCCGGGTTGCCAACGGTTTATCATTTTCATTTGGGAGCACATTTTAAACATCCAAATCGTGAACTTTATTGGGAACCATCAATTATGTACCGCGAAAGTGAGAAATATGATAATAGATTTGATATTAATGTGAAGGGAATGGTGCCATCGCCTCTAAGTGAAAATGTTTGGTTTTGGGGAGCTATTAACTATAGGAGAACAATGGATTATAAGTTTGGTAAAAATCTTGCAATTGCTGCAACAGTTGGAGCTGCTATACGACGATTGTATGCCGGATTGGAATACCAGTTTGGTTTAACTAATGCTCAATCTCAATTTGGTAGTGCTTACCAGATTGTGGTTGGATATAAAATATGTAAACGTGATTATGGAGGTATTCCTTGTTCTGAAAGAGATTATATTATGAATCTTGGTGAGAATAATAAATATAAGAGTAAACGAAAACGATAATTAAAAAAAAAGAGGGTGTCAATAAAGGCACCCTCTTTTTTTTAATTAAGCAAAACAGGTTTACCCAAACCTAAGTTGTTAAGTTGTTCCATTTGACTTTTTGCATCGCCTACTATTAAATATATCATTTCGTTTGGTCTGATGTATTTTTCAGCAATTGTTTTGTGTTGTTCGGATGTCATCGATTTTACTATTTCTTCATCATTTTTAATATAATCGAGTGGTAAATTGTATTTGCTAATATTTTTGAGCATTCCAAGTAGGGCTTCGAGTGTTTCAAATTTGCGGGCGTTTGACTTAATAAGTGCATTTTTTGTAAACTCTAATTCTTCGTCACTAATTCCATTGGTGTATTTCTCCATTTCTGTTTTAAATATATAAACCGATTCGAGAGTTGCACTGGTACGAACACTTGCCGTTGCAACAAATGGAGCTGTTTGTTTCATCTTTTCGAAATAAGAACGGGCACCGTAAGTGTAACCTTTTTCTTCGCGTAAAATCAGGTTAAGCACACCATTAAATGAACCTCCCAGTTTGTAATTCATAACAGTTGCAGGATAATAATCGGTATTACAACCGTTTAAGCTAAGGTAACCGATTTTAATAACAGATTGCTTTGCCTCGGGTATATTATAAAAATATATTTTGGCAGTTTTTTCGGATTGGGGTAGTTTGTAAGTAGGAAAAATAATATTTTTTGAAGTCCATTGGTTGTTAATTGACTGAAGAGAGTTAATTACTCTGTTTTTTTCAACATTCCCTGTAATAATAAATTTCGAAATGTTAGGTGCAAAGTTTTTGCTGTAAAAAGTTTTTAAATCGTCAATTGTAATGGATTGAATTGATTCCTCAGTACCTAGTATATTTCTCGATAATATGTGGTTTTTACCGTATAATAATTTTTTAAATTCAATATCGGCTAGTTTGTCGGGGTTAGCCATTTGTTGTTTTAAATATTGTATTGTTCTTGATTTGGCTAATAAAAATTGTTCTTCATCCCAGCGAGGCTCGAGTAGCATTTCTCGGACTAGTTCCATGGTTTTTTCAAAATTGCGCGATAGGGTATTCCCCGAAATGATAATTTCTTCATTGGCTGTGTACCACCTAATATTAGCGCCTAAAAGTTCAATTTCTTCTTCGAGTTGTTCGGGAGTTTTATTTTTTGTTCCTTCATTAAGTGCATCGGTTATTAAATTTGCAACACCAACTTTACATGTGTCATCCATTAAAAAACCGCCATCAATAATTAGTTGGAAATAAACTAAAGGCAGTTCGTTTTGTGTTACGCCATATAACTTTAATCCATTGTTTAGTGAGTCTGTCCATATTGCAGGTATGGCCAATAATGGATCCTCTCCCAAAGCAGGTTCAATAGACCGGTCTATTTTTGAAGGTGTTTTTTCAATAGGAGGAACAGAGTCGGTCGATGCAACTAATTCTTCTGCATCAGCTGCATTTTCTTCTTCTATATTTGCACTGTAAGAGTTGGCAATTAATAACTCTTTTTGTCCTTTAGGTACAAATCCTGATGTTATATAAGGTTTGTCTTTGATGTATTTGTTATAAACATTTACAACATCGTTAATCGTAACGGACTGTATGTTAAGTATGTCTTGTTCAATATAAGAAGGGTCACCTTTCATTGAGTTGTAGTATGATAGTTGTAGAGCTTTATCGTAAACACTGCCTAGTTGTTGGTAAAACTCTGTTTCAATGCTTGCTTTAACACGGTCAATGTCAATTTGTGATACTCCATCTTTTTCGAATAGTTTAAATGCTTCAAAAATTCCATTTTGTATATCGGTAAGCGAGTAACCCTCATTTGCCCTGATTTGAATAAAAAAGTCGCCGGCTAGTTCGCGGTTATAACTAAAGGCTGTAGTGTTCGATGTTATTTTCTTTTCTTTAACCAGTATTTTGTATAGAGGTGCTTTTTTTCCATCGGCTAATATTTTAGCAAGGTATTGCAGTGCATACGAATCAGGGTTAAACTCTTCAACAGTGGGCCAAATCATTGTAAGTTGTGGTACTTTGGCATAGTTATCTTCGTGATAAATATTTTTTATCGAATCGAGTTTTACAGGCATTGGATTGCGTGGTTTAACCGCTTCGCGTTTTTGTATTTCGCCAAAATATTTATCCACATAAGCTTTTACTTCTTTAGTTTTAAAGTCTCCTGCAATAACTAGTGTAGCATTATTTGGACCATAAAAGCTGTTGTAAAAATTTTTAACATCTAAAACTGTAGCTTTTTTAATATCTTCAGTTTCTCCAATTACAGCCCAGTTGTATGGATGGTTGTCGGGATACATATTTTTGCCGAAAATAATCCAGTTGTATCCATAAGGTTGATTGTCGTAACGTTGTCGTTTTTCGTTTATTACTACATTTTGCTGATTTACAAAAGCCGGTTCTGTTACTGTATTAATGAAATATCCCATTCTATCCGATTCCATCCATAATACTTTTTCAAGAGCATTTTTAGGAACAATTTCATAATATGTTGTGTAATCGTTGGTTGTAAAGCCATTAAGAGTTCCTCCTGCATTTTGTATTTTTTGGAAATAAACATCCTGAGGTAGGTTTTCCGACTCCTGAAAAAGCATGTGTTCAAACAGGTGAGCAAATCCTGTTTTACCTTTTACTTCGCGACTAGAACCTACATGATACATTATGGCAACAGCTACAACAGGATCGGACTTGTCGTGATGCAAAATGACTTGAAGTCCATTTTCGAGGGTGTATTTTTCAAAGTCGATTTTAAAATCGGACGTTTTTTTTGTTGGAGTGCAACTTATAAGTAATAGGATTAAAGCGAGTACACTCAAGATTTTTTGACCGGGTTTATTCATTTTTAGTATATTATTAAGTATGGTCGGACTGAATTCGCATGATGAATTTTCATCCGTGATTGCAATTTACAAATCATGCTCGTTTTTTTAGAATTAAGTTTTATATACAATAGTTCGTTAAATAATGACATAAAATATTGATTTACAGCAAAATAAGAGTTGAAAATATTTGTTTAAAACCCTGATA
>JAFGBR010000002.1 GCA_016933045.1 Marinilabiliaceae bacterium
ACCTCCTTATCAAGATGCAGGAAGGCTGAAACGAGCCACAGACGCTTAATTACGTCGCATCCCCCGTATTGCGTATGACCGCATGTTATAGCCAGTGCTTACTGTTTTATTATTTTGTTTGTCAGTATTTTATCATCAATTTTTAGTTGTAAAATGTAAAGACCATTATTTAGATTTGATAAATCAATACTTTTTTTGTTTGTCGTTTTAAATAATAGTTCACCTGATGTTGAATATAACTCTAATTCAAAGTATTTATCTGTCTCAATATTTAGTAATCCAGTCGTTGGATTCGGATAAAATGAGATAATCTCTTCTGTTAACACATCAACGGATGTATTTGTCGAAACTGAAATATAGCTTGTTTTTGTAATTGTATTGTTACCTGCATCATTTGTACATGTTAATGATACTTGGTAGTTACCTGATGCATTATAAGTAACTGTTGGATTCTGTTGACTTGATGTCGATGGAGTGCCACCTTCAAAAGACCAACTCCATGTACTTGGATTATTTATTGATAAGTCTACAAACTGAACATTAAAGGGTGCAACACCACTTTTAACGTCTGCCGTAAAGTTAGCAACTGGCTCTAAGTCAAGACTTCTATTTCCTACTGCGTAGAAAACAGGCCATTTAGCATCGTTAACAATGATTGAAGCAGTACCGACACCAGTTATTTTATTAGATGATAAAGAAATAGAAGCAACAACTTCTTCATCACTCATATTTAAAGCTGAAAACGCTATCTCATCATCATTCTTCGAGAAAGAAGGATAACCGATTGTTGCATTTGTTGTTATCAAATCTAAATCACCCGTTAACAAATTTGCACCAAAGATTGCGTATTCATTGGTTTTGCTATCAAAATAATCGAATGCAATTATGTATGGTGAATTTTTAGAAAATGTTGGATTCCCAATACTTACATTTTCAGGAAGTGAGCCATAGAGTTTATTAATTGTTCCGTCTCCAAAATCATTTGTTGTATTATCCCAAACTTTAATAAAACCAATATCCCAGTAATTAATGGCATTCCCTGTTGTAGAATTAAGTTCATTAAAAGCATCATAAATTAAATATTCACCAGTATGGTCAAATTCAATTGCGTCTGCAAATAGAACACCACCTGCATCAGTACCACTATGACTTGTTGTTGGATTATACAAACTAAACTTAGACCATTGTTCACTAATAAAGTCATAAACGTAAATTGAAGTGTCAATTTCTGTTGATATAGCAGCCAACCTGTTACCATCTTTTGAAATTACAACATTATCGAAAAAAGCTTCATCTGACAGATAAAACTCTTGAATATCATTAGGGTCTGTGCTGATTACTTTTATTTTGTCATCAGTTGCTACAAATACAGCTCCACTTCCATCATCAGAAATGCTTACACTACCTTTCATTACCGTGCTTGATAAAGCGTAAAAGTCAGTGCCGGTTACTGATGACCTATAAAGTGTGTTTGAGTTCGCAACATCAACATCATATGTAAGCAAATAATCTTGCCCTGGATTTACAGAGTAATCCTGACCATAGTCAATACTTTCTTCATCGTATATTCCAACTGCATCGAACGCAATGCCAGCCTCAACTGTTTCTGTTGAGTTGTCCCCATATAAGTCTTTTGCAGATTGGATAACTGCAATTCTAAAGTCAATAAATTGAGATTTACTTGTAAGATAATTTGTTAATGCTCTATAAAAAACCTGCTCTGCCTTTTCTTTTGTTATCGCTGTTGCATAAAGATAATAAGCATAATTTCCGATTCCACTATTTATATGAACTCCTCCATTATCCTGTTCCCCTAAATACATTTCTGAAACATGCATCGGTTGCCAGTAACTGTCACTTAATGAACTTCCTGTATTATGTGGGTCAGACATATTTCTTAAAGCTCCAGATGGATAATATGATGTGTTAACAACATCTTCGCCAATTAACCAATCATCTCTATCAACCATTGCTCCAAATATATCAGCGTATGTTTCATTTATAGCTCCTGATTGTCCTTGATACTCAAGATTTGCTGTATTAGAAACAATACCATGACCCAATTCATGACCAGTTACATCTAAAGCACCTGCAAGATTTTCAAAATAATCTCCACCATTTCCAAAAGCAATATATTGCCCATTCCAATAAGCATTATCATAACCTCCTCCTAATTCATCAGAAAGATTTACAAATGAAATAATATTACCACCACTATTATTAATAGAATTTCTATCGAATGTCGTTTTAAAATAATTATATACTAATGATGCATTATAATGAGCTGAAACTGCTGCTTTATTATTCCAGTTATTATCTGATGAAGAAACAAGCGAAACGTTTTCTAAATTTGTATTATTGGCGTCATAAGTATAAATAACACCTTCATCCCTTGCAATATCATACATATCTTGTGAATAGTCAGCCAAATAATAAACTCCACTTTCAAGATAGGTATTAATAGACCGCAAAATATTTTCTAAATCATATCCTGTTGCTGTTGTCGGCCCATCAGAATTGGTATTATTGAACTCATTTATAATTGCTCCATTTTGAGCATCAATAAAATATCTCCATTCCTGAAGAAAGTTAGGACGAATTGTAATCTCATATGCAAGTTTATTCTCATAAATGATGAGATTAGATTGTGGTGAATCATAATTTAGAATCTCTTTTTGTTTGGTTGATAATTCTTTAACTGTTGTTTTCGCAGATAAATCAGCAACAACAATATTTAAAGCATCAGTTTTTGATATTGATGGTGTAGTATTAACTGATTCTTTAATTTCGTAGATATGACCGTTAAAGATATTTTTAGCTGAGCCAATATGGACAAATGATTCTGCACCATATACTTTTACCCCCTTGAAATATTGTTGAGCCTTAACATGAGTAATACCAAGATTGTCTGTATGACTTCCTAAAATTTTCAATTGTTTATTTGGGTCAGACAGTTTTGTAATTTGTCTTGATGAGTTGTGAAAAGAATAAAACTGTTCTTCATGTGTTTGTATTGGTGCTGATTTTAGATGTGATTTTTCCTTTTCAAAATATCTAGGAACTAAGTCTTGATTTAGGTCAGGTTTCCTTAGGTTTTGAGAAACAGAAAAAGTTTTTGATGTGCCACCAATCGTTGCTGATTTCAAATTTGATTTTGATGTTACTGTTTTAAAATTTAGGTTAGGATTGGTTGTGCCTGATTGTTTCTTAGAATAAGTTTTGAAATTATTGCCCGTTTGAGAATTTGCATTTATCGAAAATGCAAAAACAATCATTGAAAAAAGTAGAATCTGTTTCATATTATTTTTTTAATGTTTTTACTAAGTTTTTATAAAGTTGCCTTACGCTATCATTTTGGGTTTGGTCAGTCCAAGTTATTTTATTGATGAAGTTAGATGTTTGTACTTCAATGAAATAAGTCATATTTCCTTTATCTCGCAATTTTAAATTTTCAAATTCAAGTTCTACTATTTGACGGTCAATATTTTTTATCTCGGAATTATCAATTTGATTTAGTTGATTTAATGTATCAGAAGTGATTTTAAAAACTTTACCATCCTGTTTAATTAAATACTCATTAGTCATTCCAGTAAAACCACCACTACTACCAAATTTTATCTCAATAAAACTTGTAGTAGGAGTCTTCGCTTGTTTCTGAGTTGCACAACTAATTGTCAAAACAGATAAAATCATAATTACTAAAGCTCTCATATTTGTAGTATGTTTTTTTGCATTGGCTATAACGTTTTGTCAATATGAGTAGGCTGGGGTTTCCGTGCCACCAACTTATCAGCCCGTTAGTATTTTTATTAAATGCAAAAACTTTTCGCAAACCACTGACTCCCAGCTTACTTATATTGGCTGTTATAAGTTGTGCATTGTTAGAGGCTCCCTTCTTGTTTTTTCTTAGAATATTCTTGTATTTTAGGGAATAATGATAAATCGCCATTCAAAATATTCATAGAATAATCCTTTAACAGGTTTGCAAAATCCTTTATTATTTTTTCAAAATTATCATTTATAAGTTTTCCACTTATACCTACCTTTTTCATAATTGCATTTGTGCTGTCCTGTGGTAAAATTTCAGGTAATGGTCTATTAATGCTTTCTTTACTTATTAATGATGCTAAATCAAAAACGTTTATAGCCCTACCGTAATTAGAATCTCCATAAAAAGAATATTTATCACAAAGTTTTCCTTTTTCTAATTCCTTTATACTAATTCCTATGTTTCTATAATTAATAAACCAATTAATTGAAACACATATTTTATTTGACATAAAGTTTATTTCAACTTCTTGATCTTGATAATATTCGAAATTTTTTCTATTTAATGGTTCAATTTTAAATTCCATATCTAATAGAAAATTAAAATGTTTGATAACATATTTCTGAAAATCATCAATCCATATTTCTAAATCTTTATCCATATTTATTTTTCAATTTAAAACGGTTGACAATATATGTTCTATGTCAACCGTTTTAGTGTTAAATTTAATATCCAGGTAATTTGACCACGTTTTTGTATTTCCAGTTTGTATAAATACTACGATGCTCAACACCATAAAAAGGACTACGAACACTCCTTCCTGCATCTTTACCTATATCAAAGACTTTAGCACCTCGATTTTGTGTCCAATAACTAATCCATGACCTGTTGGCTTTTACATCAAGAGGATTTACATTAGGAAACTTTGACCTGAAATTTCGTGGTAAATAAGTTTTAACATTATACCCTTGATTTCTTAAATCCTCAGCTGCCTTATTTACTCTGTCCATATTTTCGCCTATTACAACTGCTAAGTTTGAGTTGCTTGTTGTTGAAAACCCACTAGGGTCAATAAAATTCACTGGGTCATTGGTACAATAAGCATAGAAATTAATATCCCCACTCAAAAATCCTATCGGGTCTTCCCCAGTCCATCGGCCAATCTCCGGATAATAATCCCTTGCTCCGAAGCGTATTAACTCTGTCCGGTAATCGTATAAACCACCTGCATAACCGAATGGGGAATATCCGGGATTATCATCTGACAGTACTTTCCCGAAAGCATCATATTCCAATTGCTGGCGGATTGCCCCTGTTGTGGCCTTTACTACCATACGAACTGACCCTCTTATGTCAGAAACAATGTAGTAATCGGTATTTCCTTTGCGCATCAGCACCGGGGTGTGACTATCGGCATAAACGAAGGTGTTAATGATACGGTCGTTTTCGTTAAGTTCGGCAATTGGCGTGCTTCCTAGCCCGTATATTAACTTGCGTTTTACCGAACCGTTCTGATAGGTTGCAATTTGCCTGTCGTAGCCATCGTAAATATAATCTTGAGACTGGCTTGCCCATGTTACACTGTTCAGGTTGCCAAATATATCATAATTATAATCACGGCTTGATGTTGTTTGTGGGTAACCGTTGTAAACGGTTTTGTTCTCGGTTCCTAAAAGCTGACCAGAATTATTATATTCAAAATCTACCAGGCGGGTATTGCCCGATTGTTCCCATGTGTATGTTTCAAGGCGGTTATTGGTGTTTGTTGAATAGGAATACTCAAATCCATCTTTATTGACTATTTGCCTGTTTCCATAGCTGTCATACGAATAAGATTCTGTCTGAACCCCATTTTTGTACACTGCCTGTAATTGTCCGGCATCGCTATAAGTGTAATTAATAACAACTGTGTCTTCCAGTATTATTTCAGTTGATTGAGTAATACGTTGAAATGCATCATACTGGTATGTTGCTTTGAAATATAAATCCCCTTCGCTTTTTATGGTTTGTTCTGTAAGCAGTTCCCAATCGTTGTACGAGCGGGTTTCTGTTACGTCATCGTTTGAAATGGAAATGATATTTCCGGTATATGGTTCTCTTGTAATTGAAAGGTCGCCGGAAGATATCACACGGCCGTAAGGGTCGAGTAAGTATTCGACGTTAGCAGTCCTCCCACTTCCACTTGAAATATTATCGGATGTAATATAAATTGTTAGTACAATGTTTTTGTCAGGCTGTTCTTCTGTTTGATATTCTATTGTGGATGCTACAGTTCCGGTCGTTGATATATTTAATGAATTGATATCGTTTTGTTCGATTGCTATTCCTTCCCCATCCGAGGTTGCTATATCATAATTTGGTTCGAGGCTGTCAACTGTAAATTGCACGTTCCGGGTTGAAGTTGTTATGGAACTCATCACATCATTGTCATCATAAGCCCATCCTATTGTCCTCGAATCGGCATCGCTTACGCTGGTTGGCAATCCTTTATCGTTCCATTGAACAGTAAGATAATCCTGCAAACCCGGAATGGAGTATTGTGAAGTAATACCCGAACCATTCGCTGTACTTGTCCATGAGTGTGCTCCCTGCCCGGCATCAAGTGCTGATAATTCGTCATCGGTATAAGTAAGGCTCAGATTGAATAATGGAGAGTTTAGGCTGGTCAGGTTTCCACTGCTATTGTAATCATAGCTTTCTGTAAATCCCAAGCTGTCATTTCCCTGAAAGGACACCCCGGTTATTTGGCTATAATAATTGTAAGAATAATTTATACCGAACTCATTGTTTCTTGAGTCTTCGGCAGTAGCCAATCGGTCATAATCGTCATAAGTTAGGGAAACATCCCTAAGAAAAGTTGAAAAGTATTGTTTATTATCTTTAAAATATTCATCAAAAACAGTAGGGCTAGCTGATTGGATTTGTCCTTTTAAAGAAGTTACTTCTGAATGGTCAAGAGAAATTGAAGGGAACAATACTGGAATGTAACGGCTGTCTGAATTTATATGGTTTACAATATCGTTATAAAATCCTTCTGTCCGCCCTGTTTCCCATATTTCGCTAAAGTTATCAAGGTAAGCATCAACACTGCTATTAGAAGCATTTCTATTGAATATTACTTCATTTTCCATGCTGTTGGTCTCGGCATTGTAGGAATAGTTGTAGCTACCAGTGGCAACAATGCTGTCATCGAACACGGCATATTTGTCGTGCATTAAGGCAGCGGTGTTCTGGTGCCAGCTATAAGCATACAATTTAAACCTGACATCAATACCCGCTAAAATAAGTTCATAGCTGTAATAAAAATTCTTTTCCAAACAGTCGCTGATTTGTCCTTCTGTAGTGGCATCAGCCAAACAAGAATCCCTTTCTGCTTTTTGGTAATCGTTGTAGCTTTCGGTAATGTATTCCTGTCCGTCAAGGTAAACCTGAATGTCGATATTGGGGTTTTCTGCTTTTTTAGCTATCAACGCTTCCGAAATAGGCCGGGAACGCAAGTGGTTGGCAGCTATTTTTATGGATGTTTGAGATTGTTCTATGAGTTCAACAATCCTGTCTGCTACATTTTGGTTGCCCGATATTTTTGCAAAGGTTGGCCCATACGTCCCTGAAATATAAGTACGGTAGTTTGATGATGTAAAAACGGCTTCAACATCTGGGTTGTCAACAATCAGGCTTAAAAGGCTATCAGGGTCGGTGGTTGGCCATGTGTGGCTTGTGCCAAATTCCCTTGAATTGTTCCAAAGGTATTCAAATTCAGCACGGTAACGTAATACCAGTTCTTCATTGGTAATCCAAAGGGTATTTTCATCATAAACCCAATTGGCTTCGTTGTTCCAGTTGCCACTACTGGTGACGAGGTAATTGTTGTCGGCAATTAAAAACTTGTGGTGATTGGTTTTATTGACGTATTTTACATCAATGCCCAATTCTTCAATTTTATGGGAAACAGTACTGTCGTTTTCTTTGTGGTCTTTGAGTGCGCCTTCGTACAGCATCCTGATTTGCACGCCTTTATCGGTAGCCCTTTTTAAGGCTAGGTAGACATCATAATCGTCAAAGCTGTACAGGGAAATATCAAGGCTTTGTTGGGTATTGTCGATTATCGCTATGAGCTTATCGAGGTATCCATAAAGTTCATTTTGGGGGCTGAAAGTGGCTGAAATATTATCAGTTGGGATACTAGCACTTTTGAGTGTTGAAGTTCCGGTTATATTTACTGTAAATGGGTTACTGCTTAACCAATCTGTGCAACCAAAACAGCGTACCTGGTTAATGTAGGTATATGTACCAATATCTTTCCCTATTGGGATGGTGTAGGTTGCTGAGTTTGCACCTTTTATTCTTTTATCATTTTCGAGCCATTGGTATTCAATGTTGTCGCCTGAACTAGGTTGCTCAACTACCGGAATAGTATATGGTAGTTGATTTTGGTTAAAATTAACTTGTTGTCCAAAAGCAAATTGAGCAACAAATAAATATATCGCAATGAATGATATTTGCTTGATTAAGGATTTCATGGGTTTAGTTTTTTATGATGGGTTTTGTAACTGTAGCATTGTCTGTTAAAATCAGATTAATGAAATACATGCCGTTATTTAGATGGCTGATATTGATTTCATGAACGGGATTTTCACCAGTAAGGCTTTTTTGTAAAGAAGACTTCCCGTTAATATCAACAATTTCAATTCTTTTAATCTGCTCATTTATAGAACTGATGGTAATTATCCCATTTGTCGGATTTGGAAAAACAGAAAAGACATTTGTTTCTTTTAATCCAGTAGCTGAGCTTTTAACAGCAATTTTTACTGTATCATAAGCATCGGGGCAATCTTTCAGCTCCGACTTAACCACGAATTCAGTTGTTGCAGAGGGTTTAACTAGCAAATCTGTAATTTCAGTATCAGAGCCTAAAGCATACCATTTTACTTTTCCAATACTTTTTAATGTTTGCAGGTTAACAGAACTGCCTAATAAAATTGTGGTATCAGGCATAGAAATCACTTTATTGTTGTGGGTGAATGCTGCGCTTGCATCATTACCAATAACTGCGGTTTTTACACACGGGCAATCCTGTGCAAATCCGCTGATACTCATTGCGAGTATCAAACTTAAAATTATAAAAGGGGTTCTTTTCATTTTGATTGAATTTAAAATTAATAAATATGAGAACTTTTGTTATATGTAGGATGTTTCTTTGCATAACTTATAACGGTACGCGTGTAAGAGTAGTTTACGATAAATGCATTCCATTTATCGTTAAACAAAGCGCCTGGCAAAGTGCTTGAGTCGAAG
>JAFGBR010000022.1 GCA_016933045.1 Marinilabiliaceae bacterium
ACTTTATCAGCGTAAGGACATTTTCTCAAACAGACTGGTTTTTCAAAAACGAGAGAAACTTATCAAGTTATTGCGATGAAATGAAAACAGATTTTTTTGCGAAAAATCTGTAAAAGTGGATAAAGTATTATATTTAACAATCGGTTTTAATAAATGTCATCAACGATTGGAGTTGATTGTTTTTCAAGATGTTTAGTGAAACCAAAAAATAATAACGAATAATTGACAAAATAAAATACGGTTTATAACAACGTGTAAATTTAAACACGGGCAGCGATGCAAAACCAACGCCCTACCCCGCTCCAACAGCGGTGTACCACGACAGGAAAGAAGCCCGAAATCCGTGTCTAAACTTACACGCAACCGTTAGCAACAAGGTTAAAAAACATAAATCTACCATTTAAGACAAGTAATACAAATAATGAAATAACACTTAACCAAAGATTAGAAACCACTTTTATGAAAGGACACTACAAGCTTGAAAGAATTTATTTACCCCTCGCGCTTTTGCCCTATGGGGCAATTAGGTAACACCACTCACATTGCACACATTTGCAAATTGGGTATTTGTCCAGATTCGTAAAGCCAGCCCTTAAAATCCCAATTTGCAAAAGAGTGCAATTTTGCCTTCCAACCAGATTGCGCAGGTGTGTACTTTTAATGAGAATCCTATCTTAACCGAAAAACAATGACAATCAATAAATCCATTGAATTATGACAGAAGGAGAAATACAAAGTTTGAATATAATTTTTAAGGACTTTTTTGCTTTTATAGACGACCTGGTGAAGGATTACGGCGAACCAGTAAGTCCAACAAACGATGAATTTGAACAACTAAAAAAGAAAATCGTTGAGTTGCCCTCGAACCAAAATAATCATTTGCCAAAACAATTCTTCCTTGTTGAAAGGGTCGCGGGTGAAATACTTTTTTCACACAACCTCAATACTTTTTTATACCTTAAAGACGGATTCGACCTGATGCAGTTTCATTCCTACATCGACGATGGTACAGGCAGCTGGAGTTACCTGAAAGAATACTTCACTTGGAGAAAAGCCACATATTTGTTTTTCAGTAGTATTGGCAAACGATATGATATTCAAAAATTCGCTTTTAAAGTAAAGCTTCCCATGCGTTTCATCGATGGTAAAATTTATTGGATTATACAAGAAAGCCGTCCATTGGAACTTGACTCCCAAAACAACATAATCTCGTACATCAATACTTACTCTATTATTGAAATTTACAAAGAGAACGAACAGATAGATCTTACCTTTGAAATCCATTACGACAACCTTTACCACGATGAGTGGAGTAACATGCTGGCCGAAAACAAGTATGCTATTCGTCCATTTGCAATAAGCTCTATACAATGTGATATCCTGAAATACTATCAGACCAACACAGCTGCCAACTCAGTCAATTGTGCAAACGAGCTGAAGTATCCACGCTATACCATCAAAAAGTACATAAGCGATAGCAAGAATAAAAATGGCATTATCAATATGGCCAGAGCATCCTTTCCGCATATTACCTTCAATGATTTAAAAGATGTAGTACGTTTCCTTGAAAAAATAGCTTGGTTCAGAGTTAATAATTAGTGAGTGTAAAAAAGGAGGCTGGTGGGTGTAAAATGATATTGATTGATTTTTTATGAATAAAGTTTCATAGTTTTAGGCATTGTTAATAAGTGTTATAAAACAAGTGTTATAAATTAAACCTGATATTTACCCGAAAAAATCACCTGAACCATTATATTTTGATAACATAAACACAAAATATAAGCCCTTAAATTATTGATTCATTAAAAAATTACAAACAATTTTTAAAAATTATTATTATGAAAAAAATACTTTTATTAACATTTCTGATATTTATTGTGTTAACTAGTTTTGGAGGTTTCGCACAGATAGGTGCTTGCCTTTCTTATCCATATAATAAAATATTAGATGAAGATTCTAGAACGGTAAATATTCCATCTTTTACATACTTATATATACAATGTGACGCTTATAGTTCTGTAAAAGGTATGGTAACTGCATATTCAACTATAGATGTATACGACGATTGGAATTTTATGTTAGGTTGGGTTGATTGGAATAATACTATGGGTAATCAAAGCTCCCCAATATATGAGGTATATTGTGGTCTTCCAGGATATGTTGAATTATATTCTAGAGCTGAATATTGGGGAGGGGGTCCTTACTATATTTCTACAACAGCAACAGTATGGTGGTAATTCATTAGAAAAAGGGCTTATATTTTTAAATTTTTAAAATCATGAAAAACATTTATTTAATTATTATCATTTTATTATTTGGTTGTTCAAAGGGTAAAATAGATAAATCAATAGTTCTTAAAATTGACAATTTAGAAATTAGTAATTATGAGATAAATAAGAATAAGGGAATAATATATCAAAAGAAGAACAGCAAAGCCTTTTATGAAAAAGAAATGCATGCTTATTTAAATAACTATTATTTTATTTGTGATGCTTTTGAAAAAAAATATGATACTATAACTTCAATAAACAAAAGACTGTATTATTCTTCTCGTTTAATGATGGTTCAGAAATATGGATATCTTTGGAAAAAAACAATATCACCAATTGTTGATGATTTTATAAAGTTAGATGCCAAGAAAATAGAGAAGAGAGAACATGTTTATTATTTTGATTATATCTTAATTAAAGATTTGGATACGTTTTATGAAAAATTTGATTCAATAACCATTGACTATTCAAACTTTAAAATTATAAA
This sequence comes from Marinilabiliaceae bacterium, assembly GCA_016933045.1. GTDB lineage: Bacteria > Bacteroidota > Bacteroidia > Bacteroidales > Marinilabiliaceae > JAFGBR01. The sequence goes on from JAFGBR010000022.1 coordinate 2,758, forward strand.
AAATAAATGTAACAAATATGATTTCCTAGAAACAGGATATTTTTCTTATCAATGGCCATTTATTTTTATTGATGGTAAGTCTGAGTATTTGTATAATTTAAAAGTAGGAGAAGTTTCAAAAATAATAAAAAATGCAAACAATAATATTATTTTATACTTGGATCATATCGAGACCATAACTTTAAATGAAAATGAGAATAAAAAATTTATTTCAGAGCTTCAGATTTATATTGAAACAAAGTTAGATAAGGAAAAAGAGAAAGAGATACAGGGTATTGGAAAACTAAATGTTATGACTGAAAACATTGATAGTTTTTTAGATTTCTATTTAAATCCAAAAAAGAATAATAAAAATAATGGAAAAATCATTATGGAGTATTATTTAAATGATAATTACCGTAAAATATCTTTTTTTGATTTTATGGAATACATAACATTTTCTCCCTTTTTTGATGAAAATATAAATAGAGCAAAACTTGATAAATTAATTGATCAATATTTTTGGGATGATTATCTTGATAATGAAGCACAACAATTGGGTTTGTACAAATCAGATGAGTTTATTTTAGATCAAAGAAATTTTAAGAATAAAGTAATATTGCAAGAATATCTTAAAAATGAAATTTGGAATAGAATAGATATAAATTCAGATGCTATTCAAACTTATTATTCAAACAATCTTTCTCAATTCATTAAACCAAAATATGTAGTTGGTGATATTCTTATCTTTGAAAGCAAATCTGATGCTTTAAAAAATACGCAATTGGCAATGCAATTTATTGAGAATAAACAATTATCTAACCCAAATAAAAACAATATAATAGATGATAGTTTTGTTTTTAAACAGGATTTTTATTTTGAACTTGAGGATTCAAATCTAACACAAAGAATAAAAACTGGAATTGAAAAAATGCCTAACAATACATTATATCCAAAACCAATATCGCTTCACGGAGGGTTTGGCTTGTTTTACAAGAAACGGGATGAAGGTGAAATACAAATATCACTCAATCAGTCATATAAGCAGATTCATGAAAAATTGAAGAATGAAATTTTTTTAAGAGAAAAAGATAGTTTAAATGTATTGCTCAAAAATAAATATAAAATTGCGGTTAATAAGACAGGTTATGAATTATAAAAAACTTGTGTAATAGAAAATAGTAGATACAAATAGTTCAATTGAACGTTCAGGTTGAGAAAATATTTGGAGCAAACTCTTTTTCAAGATACTTACTAAGCTTGCAATAGCATATAATATTCTTATTCCTTACTTAAATATGGAAAGAAAAAAAATTATACTATTAAAACAATATTTAATTATAATATTCCTACTGTATATATCATTTGCTTCTTTCGGTCAAATAGTTGAAAGGAATATAAATATTGAAGGAATGATATATGATTATGATACGTCAGAAAAACTTCCTGGAGTAAATGTTTACCTCAAAGGAACAACAATTGGAACAGTGACCAATGAAAATGGATATTACTCTTTTCTGATTCCAGATGGCGGCAAACATACCTTAGTTTATAGTTTTATTGGGTACAAGACTTTGGAGAATGAGTTGATATTGAATGCTGATAAAATTATCAACATTAAGCTTAAAGCTGATGAGAAAATATTGGATGAAGTCAAAATAACAGCACAACGTCGCTTTTTTGGAAACATGGAATATGGACGAGATATTCCTACGGTACAATCGACAGATATAGAGAAAATAAATTCATCAAATGCGTCTGATATAATGCATGCACGTCTGGCAGGTGTTTGGGCTACAAAAACATCAGGTGCGCCAGGCGATCAGCAAAAAATCCGAGTAAGGGGGCAAGCTTCTTTTTTCTCTTCTTCTGAACCACTTTATGTAATCGATGGGGTACCTGTACCTATTGTAAACCTTGCAAGTTTGGGGATTTCCGATTTAAACATACATGATATTGACAATGTCACAATTTTAAAAGATGCTTCTTCTTCGGCACTTTATGGATACCAAGGAGCAAACGGAGTCATTTTAATTGACACAAAGCAGGGCAATGATAACAGCATTATTTTTTCGCATAAAACAGGCTTACAATGGTTCAGCAACTATTATGATTTATTGAATACCAAAGATTTTCTGGAATCGTTAGATTATGCTCTGGAAACCAATTCTTCGAAGTTAAGGTACAATAATCCACCCTACAGTGATACTTTGTGTAATCATAATCGACAGGAAGAAATATTCAAAAATGGTTTAATGCAAGAGTATCAGCTTTCGGGTAGCGGAGTCAGGAATTCCATTAAATATTATTTGTCAGGTAACCTTACGCGTCATGAGGGCATCCTTCCGGGCTCAATTTACCAAAGGGGTACAGTCACCACAAGGATTAGCCGGAACTTTGGTTCTAAACTGGCCCTTGACCTTAGTTATAGGAGTAGCTTTCAAAATAATCGGAACAACCAGAATGAATACAACGGAAACAGGCTTATTTTTGAGGGAATTAGCAAATCCCCATGCCTCGAATGCACTCCGCTGGAAATGATCTATAATCCAAATCCGCCACCTGAAACGTTTAAAAGGATACATTACCGATACAGAGTATTAGATGATGATGAACTTCCTCAATCCATTATCGACAATAATAATCACGATCTTCTTATCAACTCCCATGCAATGAGCCTGATGGGGAGATATAGGTTTAATCACAACTGGAATATCGACTTGATGGAATCACTAATGAACCGTAATACATTATATCAATATGAATCATTCATATATAATGTTATTGGTAAAGGAGGTGCAATAAAAAAGGGCATTGATTTTATAAGTGATGAAGAAGTCAGGTTATTTAACCATCAGATCAATGTTTCCTATAACAATACTTTCGGTTTGCATGAAGTAGGTTTATTGTTTGCCCACCGGGTTTATATTGACAACCTAAACTGGGAAGTCGATTCACTAAACAATACCCTTCCCGATCATTTTTACTTGCGGAATTCAATGGCCGGATACGGTAAGAAAGGTTCTGTGGTAAGAAATTTGAGTTCATACATTGCCCATTTTAGTTATAATTACCGCAAAACCTATTTTTTGTCAGCTATAGCTAACCTAAGTAGGTTGAAAGAAGGTTTGTATATAGATTACTACACACTGTTTCCTTCGCTGTCTTTGAGCTGGAAACTTTCAGAAGAACCGTTTTTTTCAACATCAGCTTGGTTAAACGAACTGAGTTTATATACCAATTACGGGGCAAGTGGCAACTATCCGTTAAACGGCTTGTCGAACGATCTGTATGATAAAGTTCCCTATTCTACGGGGGGTAATGGTTTTATTTTGTCCAAATTTGTTGATCAGTTGGCCAATCATAAATTAAAACACGAAAATACCCGCGAACTGGATGTGGGACTCAAAAGTTCAGTCCTAAGCGGAAGGTTGAAGCTAAATGCATCATGGTATACCAAGAAAATTGACAACCAGATTATTCAAAGGGACATTCCACTTTATTATGGAGGAGGTAAGATTTTTATTAACATGGGAAACATCGATGTAAAGGGATATGAGTTTGGTTTTGAAGCAGCCCTCGTTGAAAAAGCGGATTTTAGCTATTACCTGACCGGTAATTTTTCGGCTTCGAAACAAAAGGTGACAAAACTAATTGATGGGCAGGACATGGTTTTCAACAATGTTGATGAACTTTTTCCTGAATTTATTGTAAAAGAAGGTGAACCTTTGGGAACGATATATGGATATAAGAGCTTGGGGAAATGGAAAGAGGAATATAACAATTACAAACTTTATTACAACAATTCAGGTTGGGCATTTTTAAAAAATGATACTACCAATCGAAAAATCAATGAAGACGATAAAGTAGCTATTGGTAATTCTATACCTGACTTTATATGGAATCTAAACAATTCATTGCAATACAAAAATTTCAGTCTGGATTTTTCGGTTTATGCTGTTTGGGGAGTCGATAAGTTCAATGCCACAAGGGCAGGCACTATAATGACTGGGGTAAACAGGGATGTTCTTGAATTTTACAATGATTCAGTAAAAACATTGGAATACAATTCAATTTACGAATCGTCTTATTTTATCGATAATGCCAGCTTTATCCGCTTAAAAACGATAACCATTGCATATGAACCACAAAAAACTTTTTGGGGAATGGATATCAGTTTTTCACTGAGTTTTGAGAACTTGATCACTTTGACCAGCTACAGGGGATATGACCCAGAGGCTACGATTTTTACTGATAACAATTTTTCGGATAACGCCATCGACCGTGGCTCTTATCCTAACCCCAAAGGGGCTTTTGCCACTATTAAACTGAAATTTTAATACTATGATGCATTCAAACTTTTTTAAAAATGCTATATATTCAAGATTATTTGCAAAGATATTATCTCAATTTTTTTTAGTGGTTTTATCCCAGTTTTTTTTAGGTTGTGAGCTGTTTTTCGCATCTGAAGATATCGCCTTCGCCCAATTAGATGAAATTGAAGAATACGAAGAAGCCATTAACGGTATAAATGGTTTACTTGCAAGTGCCATGGATAATAACTATGCTTATTATGCCAGTGTTAAAGGAGATGACCTATCCTGGCAGACAGGTAATAGACAGTCTAACTATGTTCCATCCAATCCGAATTACTCCTTTAATATTTACAATGATGAGACTAAAACATGTTTGCAACTGGATGACATTCATCTGGAGGATGAATTTATAACAGGATATACCTGGACTAATTATTATAAAATTATCACTTCACTAAACAACTTAATAACTCAATATAGTAATAATGATAATGATAATGATAATGAGATAATACAGATAGCAGGGGAAGCATACTTGATAAGAGCATACTGTTATCTCCGCCTAACTAGGATCTATGGTGAAATACCCTTGATAGAAGATGTACAGGTTGACTATACTGTTTCAAAATCAACTTTTACTGAAATTTATGAGTTTATTGAACATGATTTATTGATGGCACTTCAACTTTTACCTGAAGATAATTCAACTGCAAGGATTTCAATGGTAACTCCCCATAAAGGAACTGCATTGTCGATATTGGCTGAATTGTACCTTTGCTGGGCTGGGTATCCGGTAAAGGATGGTTCTAAATACGAACTAGCAGCCTTAACAGCCGAAAAGGTAATCGACAACATGGATGCATATGGGATGGGATTATTGGACGATTTTGCCGAATTATGGAAGAAGGAAAACCTGTACAATAAGGAATCGGTATTGAGTATTTACTTTCCACTTCCAGCCATTCAATCAAAATTTGGTATAGGGTACTTATTCCGTGGAGAATATAAAGAACCTCTTTTACTTCGTTATGACGGACTGAGCTATTTTGCTTCAGAATACAGGTTTTATAACAATTTCCCCAAAAACTACAGGAGAGATGTGACCTTTTTTAATACAGTACTTTATACTACTTATGAAATAATTGATAGTAGTTCATATCTTATTGATACTGTTTCTATATATATTGATCAGGCATTGCCCTGTCGAAAAATTGGTTATCGGAAATTCTATTATGATTTGACATTTGATAAATACGTGCAAAATGATCGTACAATAACAGCTATTTTTGGAAGTCAAAGACTCGATTTGTTTCGTTTTGCCCACACATTACTGACCTATGCTGAAGCCGCAGCAAGAAGCGGACATTTGAATGCCAAAGCCTACGAATGTGTAAATATGATAAGGCGCAGAGCAAATAATATCGATTTAAACACCCCGTCATATTTCGATCTTCAGCCTGGCTTATCCACAAAAGCATTTGCAGATTCGGTGGTGTGGGAACGTGCCTGGGAATTAGCCGGGGAGCCTGAAGGACGCTGGTTTGATCTGGTGCGGCTTGAAATGGTCGAAGATTTACCTCAACTGCGAGAAATAGACGATGGCGATTTTCCTGCTGATATGATCGTTACTAAAGATGACTATTATTTCCCCATTCCTGTAGGTGAAATTATTTTGAATCCCAGTCTGGGGGAATAAAAGATTTTGAATTCTATTATAAAAGATATGAAAAGAACTATATCATTCTTTATCGTTTTAGCAGTTGCATACATATCAACTTTTATAAATACAGTTAATTTCGACAACTATTTCTTTATCCAATCAACCACTTACACACAATTGGCAGTAGCTATTTGTGCTATTTTGATTTTTTTTAATAGGCTAATTAAAGTCACGCAAATCCCTATTTCTATTAATCTTAACGTTATAGATTTAGCCATAATTATTTTCGTAATTTATATAACAATTAGATTCTTCCTAAGTCCTAAATTTAATTCATTAATCAACTCAATTTTAATGATAGGGATTTGGGGATTTATTTATGGTTTAACAAAAGCTGTAATTCATAATAAAAACAAAACATTTATAATAACTGCAATACTTTATTTAATTTTGTTTTTGGGTTGTATTCAGATTATTTACACCTTGTTTCAATGTGTTGGTTTGTTGCCTGTTTTATTTAACTATAGAATTGGTGGTTCATTTGGTAATCCAGGTGATCTGTCCAATTTTTTAGTCATTACCTATATAGTTGCACTGGGCTTATTATTTATTGAGAAGAATAGAAAACTCAGGATTATAATTTTATGCGTATTAGCACTTCATCTGGTAATAATTATTTATTCATTGGCACGAACAGCTTGGATAGCCGTAATCCTTACTTCAATTTTCTTTATTTTTTTCAGCGATCTTTTTAAGTTGCGACGGAAGAAAACCTTGTTGTTTTTTAAAACAAATAAATGGGTGCTAACACTTAGCTCCCAATAAAGCGTTGCTTGCACACGCTTTACATTGGGGCAGAGGTTGAACTAAACATTGCTCCAAGTACCACAAA
>JAFGBR010000023.1 GCA_016933045.1 Marinilabiliaceae bacterium
CAACATGCGGTCATACGCAATTGCCGGGCCGAGGGGTTGCTAATGTCAGTTCACTTTGCTATCTTTCAGGTAACACGACAAGCGAGCGCCCAGAAACGGCAACTGCGTATACCGCCGGCCGTTAGCGGCAATAAAAAATAGTGACAATGAATTAAATGAGAAATGATTAGATTTGATAAAAAAATAATTAGATGTCTCAATAGTTTAAATGGAAAAACATGGTGGCATTTAAACGAGGGGCAAAGATTTTTAACCTTCATATGTAGGTTCGAGTCCTGCTTGAGACACTGTAAGCCCCTCGTTATAGACTGACTCTATTTAAGAGTCAGTCTTTTTAAAAAAATATGAGTAATTTAAAAAACATCCAGAGAAAACTAAGTGAAGGAGTTTCGGGTTGGCTACTCTTCGAATTCAATTGTTATAGAGGATTGCTATTTAATGAAAAATATCTATCCTATCCAATTGGACAAATACTTAATAGTATTACAGATTATAAAACAAAAGCAGAAATAAACCATCCATGTTCTAATAATAATCAAGGTAGGCCATTACAAGTGGATTTTGTGTTAACAGATGAGATGTCGAATTGGAAATATGCTTTTGAATCAAAATGGGTCGGTGATTCCATGGTATCTTTAGGTTCCATTTTATGGGATTTGATTAGATTACAAAATCTTGACAAATATCATCCAGATATAAAAAGCTATTTTGTCTTATCTGGTTTTGATAAAAAAATTAGCACTATACTGCAGAACTTTGATATATGTTATCCCATTAATATAAAAAAGAAAAACGATTTTGTTACGATTAATCCTACTTACTTAATATTCAATTTGTTTAAGCTTGATGATTCATCTAAGATATACATCAATGAAAGGATAAAAAAATATCCAAAATTTAATCTGTATTCAAAGATTCGTTGTAGACCAGCTCATAGATTTCCTAAAAATGACATTATCAATATGTCATTTTCAACGCATATTTTTGAAGTCTTAAAGCCGGATAAAACACATAAAATTAACGAATTATAAAATTTACTGCCGCTAACAGCCGGTCATACGCAATTGCCGGGTTGAGGGGTTGCTCATGTTGGTTCATTTGGCTACCTAGCAGGTAACCCGACACGAAAGCGCCTTGAAGCGGCAACAGCGCATACCGGCGGACGTTGGCAGCAATGTTAGAAAACACAAAAAACACAATGACATTCAGATCTTTATATATTCCGATTTTGATATATTTTGTGGTTCCGATATTTGGGATCATCTATTATTTCATTCTAAGCAGAAGAATGAGAAGGCTTCATGGTGAAAAGGCTCCAATTATTGAGCTTTTTGTTTCTTTCTTCACATTTGGAGGGTTATTAACTGCGATTTTGACCGAGATTTTCTGGGAATGGTCAGGATTGGCATCATTAGGATCTTTTTATTTGGTTTTCATTGCTCCTTTTATAATGGCATATATTGGATTCAGAGTAAGAAAACTTAAAAAGCAATCAGGCTATTTTAAATGGATTTTTTATAGTTCATTATCATACGCCATAATCATACCACTAACGATAATTGTAATAGGTATAATGAATTTTTTTGTAGATTTATAATAAACACTGCTGCCAACATGCGGTCATACGCAATTGCCGTGCCGAGGGGTTGCTAAAGTCAGCTCATTTGGCTACCTTGCGGGTAACACGAAAAGAAAGCGCCCATGAATCGGCAACTGCGCATACCGCCGACCGTTAGCAAACATTAAAAAGAGACATCAAAAGTTGCAACGATTAAGAAAATCAATATAAATAATAGGAACCCTAAAGCCTTATCAAAGTAACTAACAAATAAGTATTTTTAATATGAGAAAGTTTTTAAGTATTTCACTAACAATTGCCGCTATGGCAATAGTATGTATTTCGTGTAGCAAAGATGATGACAACTCATCTTCAGGTAATTCAACAAACGGCAAAACGACAGCCGTGTTTAGTCCCAATGTAACTTATGGAACTATGACCGATCAGGATGGCAATGTGTATAAAACCGTGACCATAGGCACCCAAACATGGATGGCCGAAAACCTTAGGACAACAAAATATAACGACGATAAAGCAATACCTAATGTAACTGATGGTGAGGAATTGAGTGGTTTAACCACTGGGGCTTACTGCAATTATAATAATACAACATCCGAAGATACCATAGCTACGTATGGAAGGTTATATAACTGGTATGCCGTAAACACCGGTAAACTGGCCCCAGAAGGTTGGCATATACCAACAGACGCCGAATGGTCAACTTTAACAAATTATCTTGGTGGCATAAGTATAGCAGGAGGTAAACTAAAAGAAACTGGCACAACACATTGGAATAGCCCAAATGAAGGTGCAACCAACGAAACCGGCTTTACAGCCCTTCCAAGCGGAACCTTTGATGGGACATTCTTCAATATTGGCTACTACTGTTACTGGTGGAGTGCTACCGAGCAAGGCACCTTTTACGCCTGGAACCGGAGCATGGGCTACGATTACAGTGGTGTAAGCGGAAGCTACTACTTTAGGAATTATGTATTCTCTGTTCGTTGCGTAAGGGATTAGGACACTTTGCTATTTTACACTTTGATTTATTTGGTTTATGGGGCTTCACCTCAATGAAGTTACATAGTGGTTTGCCTGTTCATAAATCGTGATATGATTTATTGTTGGAAATTCTCTTGTTTATTAAGGAATTTATAAAAGAGCATAAATTCATAGTAGGTGGAATGAATCTATCAATACGATTACATCTAGCGATAAGTATCCTTCAATCATTGTGAATCACAAACAATCTATTGAAATTGAAAGTAATATGCATAAATAAAATATTTAAGGTAGTGGCTGTAAACAATACTTTAAAAGATCAAATTGATACTATATGGACTAAAGAGGGTATTATTGGTTTTAAACAGAACAAACTTTTATGGTTGAGAAAATATAATTTAATGTTTGCTAACATCCGGTCATACGCAATTGCCGGGCTGTGCGGGTGCTATTGTATGCTCACCTGGCTTCATCAGTGGGTAACCCGACCAGCAAGCGCCATGAAGCGGCAACAGCGCATACCGGCGAGCGTTACCAGCAATGTTAAAACAGACCTACTCAGCTCAATTATTAAGCTTAAAAAATAAATTATGTTTGATGAATTAAATAAATACAAGAATAAAAGCCATTTCTACTTCAGACCCTCTGACAACTTGGGACAGGTCTGTAATGCGCCTACAGATAAAAGCGGAGTGTATATCGTGTATGCTTTAAAAGGTGGACAAATTGAGTTAATTTATATAGGATGTTCTGGTCAGGTGAAAGCTGATGGCTCACTTTTTATTCGAAAAGCTGGACTGGGTGGGTTAAAAGATAGATTAGTAAATGGCAAACAGTTTGGAGAGCCAAGACAAAACTCTTGGAAATTCAAAATGGTGACTGATAAAATTGAAGCATTAGATGTATATTGGTATGTGACTCATGACGAAAAAATAATTGATTGTCCAAGAATCTTGGAAAATAGCCTTTTAAAAAAATATTATGATATTTATGGGCGATTACCAAAATGGAACAATGAGTTTTAAGATAAAAACACTGCTGGTAACAGCCGGTCATACGCAATTGCCGTGTAGTGCGGTTGCTATTGTTGGTTCATTTGCTTACCTGGTGTGTAACCCGACACGAAAGCGCTTCGAATTGGCAACAGCGTATACCGGCGGGCGTTGTATGCAAATTTAAGAAACTGGCGACCTATGAAAGGCCATAGCAATAGGTAAAAATAATTTTCATTGGAAAGGTACTTGACATTCGGAGAGGCTAACTGGATCACAAGCTTGGAAGGAGAGAAGCGATCTGCTTCTGGAAGTTTGCAAGAACGAAGAAAGCTTGTTTTCAAGAGGGCTTGAAAGCTTCCAGAGCAGCTTTGTTTACAAAGTCAAGCTTGTGAGCAAGTTACAGGAAATTTTTGACAATGTCAAGTATTTGGTAATAGAAAATGAAAATAATTTTTCACTACAATTAAACGAGGTCGCTGAGGGATTCTAATAAAAATCAGCGAAAACAGTACATATAAGCAAGTATATGAACCATTTTCTTAGATCTGATTTTTATATTCGAATGGAGATGGGATTAAACAAGGTCAGTTTCTTAAAACTGTTCCAGATTTTATAAAAAAAAAAACAGATTTAAAAAATTAATAAAATCTGCATACAACAACGTGTATATGAAATTGCCTCTGTGGTGGGAAACTGTAAGTTATAGCTTTTTACTATCTTAGCTGTCGTGCGAAAGCAAAAAGCTATGTATCCGGCAACTTCACATACACGCATTCGTTGGCAATAATGTTAAAAGACTACATACATGGCAATTAACGAATATCAATTAAGCACATGGTCCCAGCAAGGATCAACAACAGCATCTGCAAATACGTACAATTCTATTAAGACATGTATAGAAGGGAATAATTGGAATAATGATGTTTCATTCAACATATATTTACAAGGATCATATAAAAACTCAACTAATATTCGGGGTGATAGTGATGTGGATGTAGTTATTGAGTTTTCTTCAATATTTCATTCTAATAAGCAAAAACTTTCTTCAGATCAACTGGCGGCATTTAATGAGTATTATTCGGATGGAAAATATTCTCTTGCGTCTTTTAGGAATGCTGTAATAGACCGTTTAAAGAATTATTATGGTGAGCAGTATATTGAAGTAGGCAATAAATCCATAAAAGTACTGGCAAATTCAGGCAGACTTGATTGTGATGTTATTTGTTGTGCTGAATATCGAGAATATAATAGTTTTAGTAAATTAGCACCAAATGATTACGTTAAGGGTATAATATTCTGGACAAACAATACTAATCAAGAAATAATTAATTTTCCCCAATTGCACTATGATAATGGTGTAACGAAAAATCAAATCTGTAGTTCTAATTTTAAATCATCAGTGAGAGTAATCAAAAATATGCGGACTAGATTAGTA
>JAFGBR010000024.1 GCA_016933045.1 Marinilabiliaceae bacterium
ATCATCAACATTAACCGATCCTGTTCCAATAACATTAATAGTAAGTGTGTACTGGTTAATTGCAAAGTTGGCAGTTATGGTTTTATTTCCATCCATTGTAACGGTTTCTGTAGCATTTGTCGATGTAATATCGCCAGTCCATTCTACAAAATGGTATTCGGTACCGGCAACGGCATCAAGTTCTACTGTTGTACCACTATTAAGTGTTATTACTTGTGTGTAAGGTGCATCATCAACATTAACCGATCCTGTTCCAATAACATTAATAGTAAGTGTGTACTGTTGAACAAAGTTTGCTGTAAGGTTTCTGTTGTTGTTAATAATAAAAGAATATTCGGTGTCAGTCGATACAATAGAGTCATTTTCTGTCCAGTTTATAAAATCGTAACCATTATTTGGAGATGCTGTTAACGTAACTTCAGTGCCTTCCTGATAATCTCCCGATCCGGTTATAGATCCTCCTTCAACTGGTGCTGTATTAGCAGAAACGGTATAGGTAGTCGGTTCAACGGTTACTGTAACTGCCCAAATTCCAGAAAGGATGCTACCTGAATAAAGTTGATAATTAATTAAAGATGAATAATCATTTGGCGTTGTACCGCTTATTTGTTTGACACCCCCAACCATAACAGAATCTACGTCTGAAGTATTTAAAAAGGTAGCAATTAAATTTGCCGGATTTGTCCCCGCAGCTACTTCAACAGTAATAGAATTGTTGTAAGGGTTAATAATTGCAGGTTTGGTTTGATTTTCGATTTGGAATGATGTTAAAGAGTATGGATCGGCTACAACTTGTAATTTAATAATACCATCTGCATTATCAGTATAAATTGCATAAAACATACTGTCGAGCCCAACAATAGGTACTATTGAGCCTTTAACTGTTATGTTTGTATAGGTATGTTCCAGGTTTGCAAGTTTTGTGAAAAGTTTTGTTGAATTGATGCCACTAACTACGCGTTTTAATGAGTCAATAGCTACATTACTCACTGAGGTTGCTGATATAGTATTGGAGTTTGTGAAATTTATTAATGCGTCTGTTTGTTCAACGGCACTTGTATTATAAGTCGAAACTCTGTATAGTGCTACAATTGTATCTTCAAATGAAGTAATGTCATAGATGTTGTGTACGTCGGAAGATTTAATTATAGAGCTTCCTGTTCCAGTGGCTGATTTTATCATAACGGAGTATTGTTTCTCGCTACCACCTAACCATGTTTGAAAATAATATCTGTGTGTAATAATGAAATAGTTGTTGTTTTTATCTAAAGCAATATATGATCCTTTATCAAAATACACTGCATATTTGTCAGAACCGGTGAATAATTCATAATAACCATTAAATATTAATGTTTTTACAAAACTACCAGTAATATTTGTTGTATACATTATGTCTGGTTTATCAGTATAATCCCCAACATTGCCTTTTGTATCGGTATAAGTAATATGCGAGAATCCATTGCTGTCAACATCAATATCGGGTTTCGAGCACGCTCCGCCATTGTTTGATTCGATATAAACAACAGGGCTCCAGTTGGTTCCGTTGAAACAGGTGTATGCTATTTTACCCGATGAGTTAAACACCACATGAATGCTGTCGGCATTACCAACAGACATTTTGGCCTCGGTTCCGGCACCAAGCAGTGTTTCATCGTGCCATGTTCCATCATAACCAATCTGACTATAATAAATATTGCCACTGTGTGAAAATACCACCCCGATAAAATCAGATCCGGCACCGGAGTGTAAAATATCGCCTGTTAGGTTGTTATTGGCACTGATAATAAATTGTTGACTGTTAGTTATTTGTGGTATATAAAAAGATAAAATAAAAATAGTCAACGTAATTGCGAATTTTTTGGTAGCTGTTTTCATACTAAAATGTTATTTTGCTTTTAGTACGATTGAATTTGTAATAGGTATTAATACATTTGATTAGTTGATATAATTATAACACGAAACGATTATTTATATCAGTTATTAGATAGTTAATTTTAGTGGATTTTTTTATAAAAAAGAGTTAAGTTTGTAGCAGTTTATGAGATTTGTTTAGGGTTAAGCTCATAATATTTGAGCAGTTTAGTTAGTTAGTAGAGAAGAAAGAGGGTGTCTCAAAAGTTGGAGACATCCTCTTTTTATTTGCATTCTTCTTGGTAAGTTGTTCAAATTATCAATTCTTTTAGGGGAAAAAATCTTTTTGAACACCCTCTTTTTTAGTGATGTTATTATTTCTTCAATAAATCTCTTATTTCTGTTAATAACACTTCTTCTTTTGATGGTGCAGGAGGGGCTGCCGGAACGGCTTCTTCCTTTTTCTTTGCTGAGTTCATGGCTTTTACTATAAGAAAAATAGAGAAGGCAACGATTAAAAAATCGAAAACAACTTGTAAGAAGTTACCATAATTTAAGGTAACAGCAGGCGTTTCACCAACAGCCTCTTTAATAACATACGATAAATCTTTAAAATCTACGCCACCAACTAATACTCCAATAGGAGGCATGATAATGTCATTTACAATTGATGATACAATTTTGCCAAAGGCGGCACCAATTATGATACCAACAGCCATGTCAATAACATTGCCACGCATTGCAAAAGCTTTAAACTCTTTTAACAAGCTCATCTTTTTTAAATTAGGGGGTTAATAATTGTATTTATTTAACAAACAAGATATTTATTTTTTCGATTTAATGCCAATTATTTTTTTTGTTTGATTTGTGAGTTTTTTCCCTGATTAGTTAATATAAACAGAGTATGATTTCAATTAATTTGATCATTTATAGAGTTAAAAAAAGAAAAAGCTGCAATCAGTATGTTTTGATTGCAGCTTTATTAGTTGTGTATTGTTACATTAATTGTTGTATTCTTCCAATATGGTTTTTACATCTTCGGGCGCTACCCGTCCGAATACTTTATCGCCAACAGTTACAACAGGAGCCAGTCCACATGCACCTACGCAACGTAAGCAACTTAATGAAAATTTACCATCGGGGGTTGTTTCACCAACTTTAACGTTCAGAAGTTTTTTGAATTCATCAAGTACTTTTTCGGCACCACGAACGTAACAGGCTGTTCCCATACAAATAGATATGGGGTGTTCGCCTTTGGGAGTCATGGAAAAGAAAGAATAGAACGTTACAACACCATAAACATGAGCTACTGATACATTCATTTCCTGAGCTACCAGTTCCTGAACTTCAGCCGGAAGGTACCCGAAAAGTCCTTGGGCTGCATGGAGGGCATTGATTAGTTCGCCCGGGTCGTTATTTAGTTTTGCACAAACTTCTTTTAGCTCCTTTTTCTTATTATCAGGTAATTTTATATTTGCCATTTTTCGATTCTTTTTAATTAAATCTCAATTTTCTTTTGCTTATCGAAGTAGTGTGTGTGAAGTAACTCATGCGATAAATGACCGCAAGGTTTTCCAAGGAACTCTTCGTAAAGTTTAACGATGTATGGGTTTTCGTGCGATTTACGGATTGGCTTTTCGGCGTCTTCGCGATAAATAGCGGCAGCCCGTTTTTTTAGAATATCCATGTTCCCATGGTGGTATGGCTGGCCACCGCCACCTATACATCCACCTGGACAAGCCATTATTTCGATAGCATGAAAATTGGATTTGCCTGATTTCACATCTTCAAGTAACTTACGGGCATTACCTAAACCATGCGCAATACCAATGTTGATAGGAAGGCCGTCGAAGTCGATGGTTGCCGATCGGATACCTTCCATACCGCGAAGTTCGGTAAAGTCGAGTTTTGGTAATGGTTTTTTTGTTTGTATTTCGTAAGCAGTTCGAACAGCAGCTTCAATAACACCACCGGTAGCTCCGAAAATAACTCCTGCACCTGTTGATTCTCCAAGAGGCTGATCGAAATCTTCATCGGGTAGCGATGCAAAATCGATGTTGGCATTTCGAATCATAGCTGCCAACTCGCGGGTCGAAATTGAATAGTTAACATCCGGGTCGCCGTTAACACTGAATTCAGGTCGGGTAGATTCGAATTTCTTAGCCAGACACGGCATTACTGACACAACAACCATATCTTCGCGTTTAATGTTTAGTTTATCAGCAAAAAATGATTTTGCTATGGCACCAAACATTTGTTGAGGCGATTTGGCAGATGATGGGATCTCTTTCATTTCGGGGAACTGATGTTCGAAGAAATTGACCCATGCCGGACAACAAGATGTTAATATAGGTAACTTCACACTTTTATCGCCCGATAAATATTTATTTAAGCGGTCAAGTAATTCTGTACCTTCTTCCATAATGGTAAGGTCGGCTGCAAAGTCGGTATCAAAAACAAAGTCGAAACCTAGTTTACGAAGAGCGGCAGCCATTTTACCGGTTACAAGTGTTCCTGGTTCCATGCCGAATTCTTCACCTAATGCAGCCCTAACAGCAGGAGCTGTTTGAACCACAACAGTTTTTTTAGGGTCAACAATGGCGTCGACAACTTTCCAGGTGTGGTCTCTTTCGGTGAGGGCGCCAGTAGGACAAACGGCAACACATTGACCGCAAAAAGTACAACTTGAGTGATCTAAGTCCATTTCGAATGCAGTGGCAACAACAGAGTTAAAACCTCTGTTTATGGCCGAAAGAACGCCAACAGTTTGAACTTCGTTACAAGCAGTTTCGCATCGGCGGCACATGATACATTTGTCCATATCGCGAATAATGGCCGGAGATTCATCACCTTTATAGTGCGATTGTTCGCCTTTGTAAGGTATTTCCCTTATACCCAGTTTCTGAGCCAGTGATTGAAGTTCACAATTACCTGATTTTGCACATATCAGACAGTCGAATGGGTGATCGGAAAGGATCAGTTCCATTACGGTGCGGCGGGCGTTAATTACACGCATGGTGTGAGTGTTTACCACCATTCCTTCGGAGCATTCTGTTTTACAGGCAGGTGCTAGGTTTCTACGACCTTCCACTTCAACCACGCACACGCGGCATCCGCCTGGTTTGTTCTCGAAGTTGGTGTCTTCGAGTTTCATGTAGCACAACGATGGAATGTTGACACCGATTGACTTAGCGGCATCAAGCAATGTAGTTCCTTTATTGACAACTACAGGTTTATTATCGATGGTTAATTTTACAACTTCCATTTTAATCTTTTTACTTTCAATTTTCAATATTACTGAATACTGATGGCATTAAATTTACATTTTTCCATACATGCCCCACATTTGATACATATTGCAGGATTGATGATATGAGCCATTTTTTTCTCGCCCGAAATAGCATCGACCGGACAAACTCGCGAACATAAAGTACAGCCTACACAAGCCTCAGGATCAATAACGTATTGCATTAGTGCTTTACACTGTCCGGCTGGACATTTTCCGTCCACAACGTGTGCTTCATATTCATCGGCAAAGTTTTCCATTGTTGAAAGAACAGGGTTTGGTGATGTTTGTCCCAATCCGCAAAGCGAGGTATCTTTAATAACATAACTAAGGTTTCGGAGTAATGTTAAGTCTTCTTTTGTACCTTTTCCTTGTGTAATTTTTTCAAGAATTTCGTGCAGACGTTTATTTCCAATTCGACAAGGAGTACATTTACCACAGCTTTCTTCAACAGTAAATTCGAGATAAAACTTGGCCATAGCCACCATACAATCATCTTCGTCCATTACAATCATTCCGCCCGAACCCATCATAGAGCCACATGCCAGAAGTGAGTCGTAATCGATAGGGATATCTAAGTGTTTTTCGGTTAAACAACCGCCCGAAGGGCCTCCGGTTTGAACAGCTTTAAATTTTTTACCGTCTTTAATACCACCTCCAATATCGAAAATTACTTCGCGAAGAGTGGTTCCCATGGGGACTTCTATCAATCCCACATTATTCACTTTTCCGGCAAGGGCAAATACTTTGGTTCCTTTGCTTTTTTCGGTTCCAATGGCGCTGAACCATTTAGAGCCGTTTAAAAGAATAACCGGGATGTTGGCATAAGTTTCGACGTTATTAACGTTTGTTGGTTTACCTTTATATCCACTTTCGCTTGGGAATGGAGGTTTTACATTTGGTTCTCCGCGTAATCCTTCCATAGAGTGGATTAACGATGTTTCTTCACCGCAAACAAAAGCTCCGGCACCGTATCGCAATTCAATATCGAAACAGAAATCTGACCCAAAAATATTTTCTCCCAGCAAACCGTATTCACGGGCTTGCTTGATGGCAATTTTTAAACGTTCAATGGCCAATGGGTATTCGGCACGTATGTAAACCAATCCTTTAGAAGCCCCGGTGCAGTAACCGTTAATTGCCATTGCTTCGATAACCGAGTGAGGGTCGCCTTCGAGAATAGATCTGTCCATGAATGCGCCCGGGTCGCCCTCATCGGCATTGCAGACCACATATTTTTGATCGGCCTTAACTTTACGTGTGATATCCCACTTTAAACCGGTAGGAAAACCACCTCCACCACGACCTCGAAGGCCGGAGTCGATGATTTCTTTAATCACCTGTTCGGGGGTCATTTCGGTCAATGCTTTTCCAAGAGCTGCATAGCCATCGCGGGCAATGTATTCATCAACATTTTCGGGATTGATAAAGCCGCAGTTTCGCAAAGCAATTCGAATTTGCTTTTTATAAAAACCCATCTCTTTTGAATCACTTATTACTTTATGAGAGTCGGGATCGACATATAACAATCGGTTAACTTTACGGCCTTTAACTATGTGCTCAGTAACAAGTTCAGAAGCATCAGCAGGTGTTACCTGTACGTAAAATGTATTATCGGGCATCATTTTAACAACAGGGCCTTTTTCGCAAAAACCGAAACATCCGGTACGTACAACTTGTACTTCATCGCCAAGGTTGTTATCTTCGATGGCACGATTAAGGTTTTCGACAATTAGTTCGCTTTGAGAAGCCCGGCATCCTGTGCCGGCGCAAACTAAAATGTGGTTTTTAAATTTCGCCATAATGAAGTGTAAATCTATTTAGTTTTTTCTTTATCAATTGTTTCATAACTAGCAGGGATGATACCATCGACCAATTCGCCTTTTTTGATGTATTTTTCAATTATCTCAGAGGCTTTTTTTGTGTCAACAAAACCAAAAACAACAGGATCTTCGCCAGGTAGGGTAACTTCAATGGTTGGTTCGGCATAACAATATCCCATGCAGCCGGTTTGAGTAACAACTCCTTCTATAGATCGATGTTCTAGTTCTTCGATGAAATAGGTCATAATTTCTTTGGCACCTGAAGCTATGCCGCATGTAGCCATAGAAACTTTAATTTGAACAACTTTTTCGGCTTTATCTCCTTTTTCACGAAGATCGAGCTTTGATTTCACCGCGTCCCTCATTTTTCGGAGATCGTCTAATGATTTAACTTTCGTCATAGTTTGTGTTTATTTGTAGTTATTTGTGTTTAATTATTAATGTCAACGCCAATGTTTTTTAAATTTTCATCAATCATTTCTTTAATAAATTTAATAATTGCAGGTTGATTGATGGGAATTCCATCCAACTCTTTTTTTATGATTCGTGAATCTATTTCAAAAACTTCATTATTAAAATGGTGTGAATAAACAAAATCAATTGACGGGTTTCCAGAAAAGAGCAAGGTAATTGTACCCGGAATATCACCCCATGGAACCCGGTCGATATGACGGTGTTGAAAACTAGCAGTAATAATTGTACCTTTTCCTTTATCTGATTCGATGGAAACATTACCTCCGGTTTGTTCGGCATTTTGAATGAGTAAAGGAATTCCAAGTCCTACTTTTCGGGTAGTGCGTGATGTGAAAAAAGGATTAGAAACTTGTTTTGTTATTTCGGGATCCATGCCATCGCCATTGTCGATAATTTTTATTTGAAGCATGTTTAAACCGGGGTTTTCATTAACTATTATTTTAATCAATGTAGCATTTGCGCGAGTAGAGTTTTGTACAATATCCATAATGTGCATTGATAAATCTTTCACGAGATAATAATTTAATTAATAAATAGCCATGTTGAATTTGCCAAATGCTTATTCTCGTTTGAGAGTAGAGGTTTGTTTATTATTTGTTTCATGTTTAGAGCCATTTTTCGGGTTTTACATTGCGGCCATTAATTTTAGCAAATGCTTTTCTTATTTCAGCAAAACTGATATTTTCCATTTCAAAAACCGAAACCGTAGAACCTATTAATTCAGGTACATGGGCGTCGGATGAGGTTATAATGCAATAGTTTATTAAATAAGGATGTTTTTCAAGAAATATTTGCCAGTTACAACTTGGGCTAATTTCTAAAGCATCAATAGGAAGGTTTGAGTCGATAAATCCAAGTTGACTGGTAATGCTGAACATGTGTCTGTCGATATGAGCAGGTATAAACAAACCGTTTAGTTCTTTAATTTTTAAAGCTATTTCATCAATGCCAACTTTTAAACCTGCTAACAGAAATCTATGTTCTTCGCCTAAAATTTTTTCATGTCTGTTAACCCAAACCTGAAATCCAAATTTTTCGGGTTTGTTTTTGATGTCGGGCAATTGATCATCTAGGAATTTTTGAAATTCGATATGTTCGTCATTATTTTCAAAGAACGCCAGGCAATGCACTTCTTCGCGGGTTGCAATTTCAACTCCTTTTAAAACTACAATACCTTTTTCGTTTCCTATTTTGGCAATTTCGTTGCATTGCCTCATAGTGTTGTGATCGGTTATTCCAATAAAATCGAGTTTTTGTTCAATTGCTTTGTTTATAATAATTTCCGGGCTCATTTCCAAACTGCCACATGGTGATAGCACTGTGTGGATATGCAAATCGGCACGAAATTTACGCATTATTAATGATTGGTTATTTGTAAAATATTAATATTTAATAAGTTCGTAAATTTTTCCTGAAATTTCAAATGCTTCCATTGCCGTACTTAAAATAGGAATTCCTTCATCGTTACTTTGCTCAATTGTGTCGGTGTTTGGTTTAAATCCTTTAACAATAATTACAGCAGCAATTTCTTTTAAAGAAGCAATTGCCATAATGTTTTTATGGGTTTGAAGAGTGATCCAAATGTTTCCATCCTGGATATTACCCATTACATCGCTTAAAAGATCGGATGTGTAACCGCCAGATATTTCATTTTCTAATCCTTCATGGCCACTGATAACTGTTAAGTTCAGTTTTTTAACTAAATCACATACCTTCATATTTTGCACCTTTTTTTCTACAATCTTTATCTAAACGATCTTTGCCCCATGTTTTTTCAATAATCCTGATAGCATGATCGCTATTTAATTTTTTATTTTTTTCCATCATACGTTGTAAAAAAACGCAATTTGACAGTTGAGCTTCACGACGGGTAATGTCTTGTGCCAGGCTTTGGCAATTTGGTGCTCCGCAAGCACCACAGTCTATTCCGGGTAAAAAGCACATCATATTTCTAACCTGTTCCATTCTTTTCATTGCTTCTTCCATTTCCGATCCGAAAGGTTGCATGGTACGAGGGGGTATTTTATTAATTTGCAGTTTGCCTTCTAAGTAGTTTAATGCTTCGCGATACTTTTCATCTTCTTGAATTAATGATACAGAAGGGGCTGCCTGAGCGCGTTTTTTTAAACGCTCAATGGTTAAAAAACGATTGCCAGCCATTAAAACACCACCGGCACAACTTTGGTCGCAGGCTCTTAATTCTAAGAAATCAACATTTTGTATTTCGTCGGTTGTTTCTAATCGTTCTAAAAATTCAATAACATTGTGTATTTCATCAATGGCAATGCATCGTCCTAGCATATTATCGGCTTCGCCATTGGTAAGACTCCATAAAATACCTTTGTCGTATAAGTCGGGAACGTTTAAATCTTTGCCTCTGTCGGGATCGGGGTTTTGTTTAAGATAATGAAAAACCTTATTGTAAAGAAAATCCATGTTTATGACTCCATCGATGTGTGATTTATCTTCACCAACCGGACTGTTAGCTGCCGCAATTTTAGCAGCGCAGGGAGTTACGTAAAACATTCCTATTTCATCGGAAGGAATGCCTTTTTGCAATAAAAGTTCTTTGTAAAATATTGCAGAAGCATCAATTGGAGGCATTATAGTAAGAATGTTATCGGTAAGTGACGGGAATCGTACTTGAATTAGCCTCACAATAGCCGGACAGAAAGGACTTATATGTGGTTTGTTTCCTTTTGTTTCGGCCATTTTTAACATTGCCTGGTTCACAATATCGGCGGTGTATTCGACCTGGTAAACGTGAGTGAATCCTAAGTCGTGGAGTATGGAAACAATTTCTTCTTTTCGTATGTGTTTCGAAAATTGGCCAATAAATACCGATGGAATGAGTAATACGCGGTATTTATAATCGAATATTGTTTCAAAATCGTCTTGTTCAACATAAATAGCATCGACAGGGCAGGCACGCATACATTCGCCGCAATCGACACACCAGTCTTTGCGAATATCAGCAATGCCATCTTTTATGCGTATGGCACTGGTTGGACACTGATTCATACAGTGAGTGCATCCGAAGCATTTTTCGGCGTCGACTTTAAGTGCATGATAAAAAGTGTCGTGTCTCATTAATAATTATTTAAAAAAAAGTAGTTAATTCAACAATGGTGCCTTTACCAACCTGACTTGATATGTTAAGTTGATCGACATTTTTTTTAATGTTAGGTAACCCCATTCCTGCACCGAAACCCATTTCACGTACTTTTTGCGATGCAGTAGAATAACCTTCCTGCATAGCCAGATCAATATCGGGTATACCCGGTCCATCATCTTCAATACAAATGCAAATTCTCTCCGGGGTAATGTCGGCGGTTATTTCACCTTTATAGGCATGTGCTACAACATTAACTTCGGCTTCGTATAAAGCTACAACAATACGTTTAATAATTGAAGGATTTACATTTAATTGCTTCAATGTTTTTTTTACATTACTTGAAGCATTTCCTGCTTTTGTGAAATTACCACCTTCTATTTCGTATTTAAATATCATAGCTAAAATGTTAATAAACAGGTTGCATACCTTTTACATATAACATACCTATAGCTTTAAACATTGAATAGGGGCATTCAAGTAAAACCATTTGGTTTTCTTCGGCAATTTTTTTCATCTCGGGAGTGACCTTTTTACCTCGTACAAAAAGAATATTGCTAATGTCGGCCATTTCGGCAGTGCGTATGGTTTGAAGGTTGCATAACCCTGTTACCAGTAAAAGATTGTGGGTGTCAAGAGTAAGTACATCGCTCATTAAATCACTTGCAAATACATGTTCAATGGTGCTGTTAAGGAAATTACTACCACAAACAATTTTTGCATTTAGCAATTCTGCAACCTTTTGAATCTCCATTTGTGCGATTTGTATTTTGTAAACGCCTAACTAACAGGTGTTTCTTATTAAAGAAATTTTTCCTGAATACGACCGCAAACTACTATCTTTCCATGATAAAAAAAAATGGGTTTTTGAAGAAATGTGTAATATGTATCAAGTCTAAATAAATTCATATATTTTTTGGTAATGATTTATATACTAAATGGATTAAATAAATTCCAAAATAACGTCTTTCAGAAATTTGTGTTCAAGAAGGTTGCATATTCTACGTATTACAGATCTTCTTAGTTCGAGTTCAACAGGCATGGTAGGATCCTGATGAGCAAGGTTAATGCGGGTTCCAATAATCATGTGTATGTGATCACTTTCGAGAAAAAGTTTTACTATTTGATCGGCAGGCCCTTTTGTAAATCTGTATTCGGGGGTAAAAGATTCCAGTATTTGGTGAACTTTACCTAATGTTATGATACCTTCAGTTACAAGGTTAAAACCTTCAACTGTTGATATAGGGGGAAGATCAGGGTCTGGTTGTTCGGTAAGGTTATCGTATTTTAGCCCAAGTTCACGTGCAATAATTTCGGCAGTAGTACCCCCTGAAATAATTTTTTTTCCTTGGTATTGTTGAATTCTCAGGCTGAATTCGAGATCGTTTTTTTCATTGAATGGTGGTCCGGAAACAAAAAGCAGTTTTCGAGGCTCACGAAAATATATTATTCCACACGATGTGTCATCTTTCGATTTTCCGCCATCGTTTAACTCGGCCATATTTACAATTTTGCGCGATAGTTTTGATGATGATGCAAATGGTTCGTGCAATATCATTTTTAAAATATAGTCAGAAACGCCATCTAATCCCCAGCCGAATGGGTATTTTTTACTTCCCATGCCCGATTGAAATATGCCATCGGACCAAAAAAATATTCTGTCTTCTTTTGTGGCTTTAAACTGACATTTTCTAAGTTTTTTACCTTTTGTTTTATCACTATCTAAAGTTATAATCTCCCAGTTGGGATCGAAAATGTTGTTATCGCGAATTATTAATGAAGGCGGATTGTCGTATTCAACAATGGTTGTTTGTCCGTTAAAATCAATATCGATAATTGTAAAAGTGCTGTAACTCATTTTGCGTTCACTGCAAATGGGTAGTGTACTCATTATTATTTCGGCAGTTTCCTGTAAATCTTTTTGGTCGATGGTGAAATTCATAGCCATACTGGCTGTTAATGTGGCCAGTACGTTTGCTTTAACTCCGCTTCCCATGCCATCCGAGAGAACAATGATAGTGCGACCGTCTTCTTTAACTCTGCGTGATAAGAATTTATCGCCACAAATTAATTCACCAACGTGGTTGATTTGGTTACAAAAAACATCGAGAAAAAACATGTTATTGGATATGGTCATCAGCGTCTCCTGATTTTTGAGATTCGATAATTGATTTTAGTGTTTTTTCTGTTTTTGAAGCACTTTCGCCTAATAGGAAGGCGATTTGCTGAACTGTTTCCAGATTTTCGCGAATTACACTTTGAGCCCGGTTAATTATTTCTTCGCGGCGTACTTCGGGTTTTGTTAAATCGCGTATTATGCCACCAACAACTGAGTTTTTATGTATTGTAAAAACAGATACGTTAAGAAGCGTATTTCCCAGTTGAGTGTCGCGGTTTAGTAAATCTTGCCCTGACTGTAATACGGTTTGGAAATAACGGTGAAAAGGAACAAGAGATTGCAGATCGGCACCTTTTAAACCGGGTATTAACTCTGATATTTGTTGTGCATCATCGCCCAGCATTTGGGCAAACACCCGGTTTGATTCGATAATTTTAAGTTTATCATTTACAATTACAACACCAGCTTTGAGTTTATCGAGCATAGCAGTAATAGTTTCAGCAGCTTCACGTGCGGTTTTTTCTTCGGCACGCGATTTTTCTTCGCTTATAAGTAAGGCTTCCTGGGTTTTTTTTAGTTTTTCATTGGCGGCATTAACCTTGTTGATGTATGTGTGTAGTTGCTTATTGGTATAAGTGTAACACATTTCGTAGTTGGTTAAACCTTGAGTGTAAGCAATTGCAAATTCGCGGCAAGTAGGGTAACCACAAGCGCCACACCCCAACTGGTCTCTTTCGTTGGCCTTTCCCATTTCGTGTAAAACCTGTTGTATTTGCGCTTCGGTGGGTATAGGCAATCTTAAGTCGGAAGCTTTAAAAGTTCGTTTAAAATCGAGAGAACTGAATTGTTCAATATCTTTTTCCCACACATCAATACTGATGCCGGCTAACCGTTTTTTAACATATTTGATAACCTGAGCTCTGCGTTTATATCTTTTTCCGTTAGGAGATGCTCCGGGACCCATGTGGCATCCCCGGCAATAAAACAGGTCGAGGTGTTGCTGTAGTTCCACGTCGGTGGTAAACTCTTTAATTGATTGTAAAAAGTTGGTGCGTCCTTCGGTAATTATTATGCTTCCGTTTAAAAGATCCTGGTTGATATCGACCGATTGGAGCATTCCGTGGCTAATAGGGAATAGGCCACCTTTGCGCCCAACGGGAGGGTCGAACTCGCTAAAAGCCACTGAGTTTTCGGTAATTTCAAATTCATTGAATAACTCTCTTAACTCAATAAAGGTGATAACGGCATCAATTTTACCATCGGTATTATTAAACTTTCGGGCATCGTTTTTGGCACCAGCGCAAGCAGTAATGTATACTATTTTGGTGTCGGTTCCATATTTTTTATGGATAACTTTGGCCATAGCCGTGAATGGCGTTATTATAGGGGCGAGGTTTTTAACAAGTTCGGGATGTTCTTTTTCGATGAAGTCAACAACAGGAGGGCATTTGGTAGATATATAATACTTTCCTTCGAAGTTTGAAAACAACTCTTTGTATTTGAGAGCTACCAAATCGACACCAAAAGCCACTTCGGTTACCAGGTTAAAGCCCAGCGCTCGAATCATAGCCACAAATTTTCGATAGTCGGTAATGTCAGTGAATTCGCCCGATATGGCCGGGTCACACATGGCCGCTATATTACCCGAACTGTTAATTAATTCTTTAACAAGTGTTTTTTCATCTCTAATGCTGATTGCATCTTTTGAGCACATGGTAACACAATGTCCACAACCAATACATCGCGAAGCCATTATTTGCGCATAACCGTCGGCAATTTTAATAGCTTTAGCAGGGCATGTTCTTATGCAAGTAAGACTTAAGTTGCATTTGTTTTTGTCGGTTAGGATGAGCTGTTTCATATACTTTTGTGTTATTATAAGCTCTTAAAGGGTTATGTTTATTTTGTATTTATTCGGTTTTTATATTGAAATAAGAAATAGATTGTCTGTCTTGCCATTGCAAATGTATGGAGTTGGTAGAAATACCAATGTAATTATTATCGTCAGATGCCACCTTACTGTTTATGTAAACTACATAACGTTTGTTGTTTTTGTAATTAAGAACAAGTTGTTTGGAATAAGTGCCATCATCGTTTAACCGGGCACAAAACAGGCCGTCTTTTTGAGGATCCATCATTGGTTTTACTTTGTTTCGCAAAGCCAAATCGGATGATGTGTTTTTGATAAAGTCGTTAAAGAAAATATATACATTGTTATTTTTTTCGAGTGTAAAAAAGGAACTGGCATAACCAAAATCGTTAAGTGTGTATTGTTTTTTAGGTATTATTATTGAGTTGATAATAGAAAACTGTTTGTCGGTTTTAAATGCAAGTATTGTTTCAAATTTGTAGTTCGAAATATCTATTTTAGAAATAGTTAATGCAGATAAAGCATAAGTTTCATTAATGGTAGATTTTTCGAGTAATAACCAACAGGATTGATCCTGGTTTTCGATGATGGTTTTTATTTGGTAATTTTTTGTAATGCCCTCACCTTCATATACTTGTTTTTCTTTTTTGTCGTTAATGGCAGCAATTAACGGTATGTTAAATCTTGCAGTTTGTGTAGATGAAATTTTGGTATTTGGGATATCGATTTTTATCATAAAAATGCCATCCGAATCATCACCTCCAAAGGAGTCTTCAATGTCGGAAAATGATCCGGCAACGATTAAATCATTTTGGTTTTTCGACAACTGAAAGCGGAGTGAAGATATTGCATAGTTTGGTAAAACAACATCGGCATAATTGAATGAATATTCACTGTTAGTAATGAAAATACGGTATGTTTTTTCGGAAAGCATGCTTGGTTTTATAGTGGAATTTAATCCCTGGTATACCGGTATTATTATTTGTCCTTTATTTGTGATAAAGGCATTTTTAACGGTTGACCATTTACGTAGTAATGAAGTGTTGATAAAGTACGATTTTACTTTTTTCTCTTTGCTGTTGAAAACTAAAGCTTCCAGTGTGACGTAATCTGAATGTTTATTAAAACTTTCGGTTGTTATACCGCAATAATTTTGATCATCGGAAGTAACGATTTGAAAATTATTTGCTTTTTCAATGTCATCGATCTTGAAATAACCTATCGATAACAGGTCGCCTGTTTTTTTACCATCATTATCTATTTGTTGTAAAAAAAACATTATTTGTTTTTTGTTTCTGTCGCGTGTTGATAGCAATATATATACGGTATTGTTTAGTTTAATCAGGTTAAGGGGCGAAAATATGTTGGGCAGGCAATTTGACGATTCGTTATCGGATATTACAGGAGTGGATGATACCTTACTCATGTCGTCTATTTTGTATTTAACAATGCTCCAGTTGGTTTTGTCTTGTTTGAGCAATGTTAGAAGAAAATTGTCATTGATAATTTTACCTTCGTTGAGATCAGAAAAATCAGTTGATATTTTTTCGCTGAACTGAATGTTGAATTTTTGTTGCGACAGTATGGCTGTTGATAATGATATGAGCATTAAAAGTCCGACTATAATTTTCATTTTAAAAAAATTTAAGATTATATATTTTCAAAAATAGGTAAATCTTTTAAATATAAATTAAATGTGCTAATGACAATTGAAAGAGATAATGTAAAAAGGTTTGTTGTTAAAAAATGTTAATAGAAGATATTGAATTAATTAAAATAATAAGTAATATTATACCGTTTTTTTTTAATGTAGTTATGATTAAAAGTTTATTGGTTGTATTGTTTTTTGTTGTTACCGGGTATTTAAATGGTCAGATTAAAGATAATATTGATGCCGTTAAAAATGATTTTTTCAAAAACAGATCAATTAAAGAATCGAGTAACCGGTATTTTAATAATAATGAATATTATCAAGTAATTTCTGAGCTGTCGGGATTGTTGGTTGATGAGGATAAAAAGTTTCATTGGCTTGCTACAAAAATGTTTTTACAGTTTATTAATGAGCAGAATTACTTGACTAAAAAGCAGGAGATAGTATATGTTTTAATTGAAAAGGGACTTGCATTAAAAGAGGTTGATATCGATTATTTAATTGTAAATAATTTTTTAGAATTTTCGTCAAGTTTTTTTAATACACCATCAAAGGGGTTATTGTCCAGACGAATTATTGAAACTCCAAATCATTTTGCTTTTTTTATGAGGTTGGCAGGGCAAATTGGGTTAACTGATATGACAACATATATTGAAGGGTTAGTCAATGACAAAAAAACAAGTGAAAAAGTTAAATGGCAGTCGAGGTTAGCACTTGCAAAGATGGGAGACCCAATACATAAAGATTACTGTATTAACAGGATAAAGTCGGTAAAAGCCAATAATGAGGTTATTGATAGAGTTTATCCTGATTTGATATATCTTAACGATAAAGATAGTTACCAATATTTGTTTGATGTAATAATGAGTGATGAAAAAGGTTGTACATCAACTGACCCCGATAATGAGCTGCCAATGTTGTGTGCTTATCGTATTATTGAACTTATAGCTACGCATATTGAAAATTTTCCTGTAAAAGTATTGGAAAGTGGCGATTTGGCTGTAAGTAGTTACTCAGATGCATTAATTGACGTGAGAGATTGGATTATTAATAACCGGCACAGTTTTATTTTGAAAGAGAACTGATTGTTGTGAACTGTTGAATTTATAATATGATGTTAAACAGAACCTTAACCCTTATTAATAAGATACGTTTTTGTTTTATCTTAAGCGTATTGTTTTATCCTTCGGAGCTGAGCGCAACCTATTCGCCAGACCCAGTAAGAACATTTGCCGATGTGGTAATTGCCGATGCTATTCCAATGGTAACTGAAGAGGTGAATAACCCCAAAGATGATGATTTGTTGGCTTCATACCAGGATCAATTATTGCAAAAGGTTATTGATGAGCAGCTATTTACCAATAAACTTGATTCGTCAAGTTTTTTTTCTTTACCTGTTGGTGTAACAGTAAATAAAGATCAACCCGAAAAGTATATGATTGTGGTTGACAAAGTATCAGTTTTTCCATCGTATGCCGAGTTTAGTGCCTTTATGATATTGACTAATCCTTTCGATGGAACTAAAGTGCGGTTTAAAACAGAAAATGTGCGTTTTTCTTTTAAAGGGGGTATTCAAGGTAATTTAAAGCTCGAATTGTGCGACTCTGTAAAAATGAAGCTGGTGAACGATGTGAACCTCATTTGGATGCCGGGTTCTTTTGTTGATTGGGATTGTAATGGGTTTCGGCAGGTAGGTATTTGTGCCGATGTGAAACTATCGGAAAAAAGATTTGTGGGGGTAAATCCAGTTACGGGTAATGAAACAGGGGCTGTAAAATCATCGTTTTTTTCTGTGCTTTCCGATTTTGATAATTTTCTTTTGGATGTGTCATTTTCTCCTTTTAAAATTCGGGGAATTAACGATTTGATATTTAGCTTTAATAATGTTGTTCTCGATTTTAGCGATAAGAGTAATGCATCAGGGTTTAAGCTCCCCAATGGCTATCCTTCGGGTTATGAAGGTGAGTTTTTTCCATTATGGCGAGGGTTATACATTGGCAGTGCAGAAATTACTTTGGATAAAAAGTTTAATCAGAAAGATGGAACTAAAACTTCGGTTTTTGCAATGGGTTTAATCATTGATGATTATGGCCTTTCTGGTGTTGCAGGAGCCAGGAATATTCTTGGTTTGGATAAAGGACAGTTAGGTAACTGGCAGTTTGCAATTGACGAGTTTTCGATGAGTTTTCTTACCGGTAACTTGAGCGGACTGACTTTTGAAGGGCGCACTGTATTGCCTGGTACAAGTAATCCGGTTAGTTATGAGGCATTTATGGATGTGGATGGGAATTATCATTTTGGGATTAGTCCCGGAAGTAATTTTAATTTTGATGTTTTTGCAGCTACTGTCGATATAGATAAGAGTAGCCATATTGATGTTGATGTTATAGATGGTGCTTTTGTTCCCACTGCAATTTTAAATGGAAACATATCATTTAGCTGTTCAAAAAGTTTAGATAATACTGATAAAAAGATTTTGAAAATACCCACTATTGCATTTGAGGGTATGCGGATTTCGGCTGCTCCACCAGTATTTGACTTGGAGGTGTTGGGTATTGAATCGGATGGTGAAATGGAGTTTGGAACATTTCCAATTTCGTTAACTAAAGCTTATTTTAATAAAGGAAATGGCCATAATGCAAGGTTTGATTTTGAAGTAAAAGTAAAATTATCTCCGGTTAACGAGGAAGCTTTGGTGGGTTTAACTAATATTTCTGTTTTATGCGATTTGTCAAAAGAAAAATGGGAGTATAAAGGATTGAAGTTGAATGTATTAAAGGTTGATGCAAAGAAAGAAGGAGCATACGAAATACATGGTGAAATTGAGTTTAAAGAGGGGGATGCAACTTATGGTGACGGTTTTAGAGGTCTTGTAAGTGCTTTATTTGTCGATAAATTTAAATTTGAATCAGTAGCTGTATTTGGAAGAGTGAATAGCTTCAGGTATTTCATGGTCGATGCATTTGCAACAATGGAACCTGGAATTCCAGCAGGGCCTTTTATTGTAAATGGTTTTGGTGGAGGATTGTATTATCGAATGCGTCAGCAAACAACACAGGAATCAACTGGGTCTGACTTTGGCAAGAATCTGGCACAACAGATTTATCTGCCCGATAATAATGTTTCACTGGGTATAAAAGCTGCTATAGGCGCTGGTATTGTTAATAAAAAAATTATTGATGCAAAGGTTAGTCTTGAAGTCATTTTTAATAATAATGGTGGTATCAACCAGGTAGGATTTCATGGTGAAGCCAGTGTTATTTCTCCATCTGACTTGTTAAGTTCAGAACAATTGAAACAGATGTCGGAAAAAATGGCAAAAGGTGAGAAACAAAAAGTGAGCAGCAATGAAATGATGCGGGCTACCGTTGATTTGTTACTCGATTTTGAACGCGACGTTTTTCATGCCGAGATGGAACTCTATTTGAATGTGGCCGGTGTATTAAAAGGGCGTGGAGCTAACAATAGAGCCGGTTGGGGAGTTATGCACATCGATCCCGACAAATGGTACCTGCATTTAGGAACACCTACCGATCCGATTGGTCTTGATTTTATTGGGTTGATGCAGGTGGGCAGT
Source organism: Marinilabiliaceae bacterium (assembly GCA_016933045.1). Lineage (GTDB taxonomy): Bacteria > Bacteroidota > Bacteroidia > Bacteroidales > Marinilabiliaceae > JAFGBR01. The sequence continues at coordinate 19,764 of JAFGBR010000024.1, forward strand.
TACTTTATGGCGGGGCATGATATACCTGATGCCATGATGATGAACAGGAGGGTTCTGGATATATTAAATATGACCAACGAGGATTTTAATGGTCAACGCAAGGATAATGACCTGGCCTTGGGTAAAGGTTTAGCCTTTGGTGCCAGTTTTGATTTGGATACAAAAGATCTGACTTTCCTGATTTTCTATGCAAGGTTTATGTTGGGTGGTGGTTTTGATGTTATGCTTCTCGATTATGGTCCAGATGCCTATTGTCTTGGACATTCTGCTCCAGTAGGTATTAATGGGTGGTTTGCCAAAGGACAGGCATATGCCTACTTTGGTGGCGAAATTGGTATTAAAGTAAGGATTTTCAGGCGTAAGCGTAAGTTTGAAATTATTAATCTGCAAACTGCTGCCGCACTTCGAATAGAAGGACCCAACCCAACATGGATGAAAGGAGTTGTTGGCGGTAAATATAAAATTCTGGGTGGTTTAGTAAAAGGAAGATGCAAATTCCAGGCTAGTATAGGTGAAAAATGTGATCTTCAGTATTCGCGCGATCTTTCTGATCTGGAAATTATTGGTGGACTATCTCCTGCAACAAACTCTTATGATGTGGATATTTTTACTTTACCACAAGGGGTGTTTAATATGCCAATAGGAAAAACACTTAAGTTTTCGGAGAATGAGAATTCTACCAAGGAGTTTCGTATTAACCTGGTTGAATTTGCGTTGTATCGCGATGGACAGATAATACCAGGATTATTTGAATGGGACGAGGATCAGACAACACTTGCCTATACTCCCTATGAGATTTTTGACCCCAATACCAGTTATAAGATAGTGGCTAAGGTTAGTTTTGAAGAAAAGATTAATGGTAAGTGGGAGACATATAAGGATGAGTCGGGTAATTTATATGTCGAAACCAAAGAGGCTTCCTTTACAATTGGGGATAAACCCGATAAGATTCCTTCAGAGTATGTCACTTATACCTACCCGGTTGACAGGATGATGAATTTTTATAAGAATGAGTCTAATACAGCCTATGTGACATTTAAGGCTAATATAGCCACATTCTTCCGTCCAGAAGATGGATGGGGACAGCGTTGCAAATGGACTCCTGTTTTGGGTGGTCAGCCTTTGTATTCAACGCTCACATATAAGCCTGATCAGAAATGTGTTGAGACACCTGTGCCTGCTGGTTTAAGTGCCAAAACGATGTATCATTTTGATATAGAAGAGTATCCTTTGAGTGCTATTAATGCAATTGACAGGAATGTTGTCACACAATCAAATATTGACGTAAGTGAAGGTGCAGACACGACGGCGATGATCACCACACGGCAGGCTGAAGGTGTTATTGAGGATACTGAGGTGCGTTCAATCTATTCACTCGATTTCAGAACAAGTAAATACAATACATTTAGTGATAAGTTGTCGGTCAACGAAATGACGATAAAATGGCTCGACCGTGTTTCACCTGCTGTTGATAACCTGATAGCTACTAAATACGACGATGAAATGTTTGATTCCTATGAGATCAGGGGTAATTCACTTTTTGGCCCTATTGTAGCGATAGAGGCTTCTCTTGATGGTGCCGACTGGTATCAGAATAACATCTATTCTTTGATGTATCAGGATTATCCTCTACATCCAGAAGCACTGGTTAGCCGCAACACATCACTGGGTGGTATACCTCCCGTTAAACCGGTTGAATTATGGCAGATAGATTATGATTATACCTTAACTGATTTGGATGTCCAAACCGGGCGCATGAGTTCAAGGGCGGATATGACGCATTTTGTCTATGGTCTGGCCCGTACATGGGCAGCTGATTATTATGATATCAGAAACAACATAGCCAATTTGATTTATAAAAACGCAATTACCATCACCCCACGTGTAGAGCAAATAATGGGGACATATCCATGGCCACAGGCTAGTTTAGGTAATTACCCATTTTTAGTCCAATACAAGTTACCTGGTCGTCAGGTGTCAAGTTCGAGGATTATCAATATGAAGAATCCTTTTAGTATTAAACAAGTCAATTTGAAAGCTAATGAGTAAGATTGCCCCAAATAGATTATTTTTGATGACTGTTTGCGTCATGTTTCCTTTCGTCATGTTTGCTCAGGACAAAGAGAAACATGAGATGAAACTGCTGGCCCGGCCAATGCCCGATTCGGTGATGTTGCGATGGGCCCCGACTACCTACCAGCTTTGGTTGTCGGGTAACAAACATGGTTATTATGTATTGAGGGCCTGTTTGATGCGTGACGGTAAGTTGTTGGCTAAGCCAGAGGAGGTCAGGCTGACCGATACTCCATTAAAGCCGGCACCACTTGAAAGATGGGAACAGATAGCTGAAACAAACGGACTGGCCGGTGTTGCCGCCGAGGCAATCTTTGGCGATCAGATGGATGTTGAGGCCGGAAATCCTTCTTCTCTCATCGAAATTGTTAACAAAGCAACTGAACAGGAGTCTAAATTGGGATTTGCGCTGCTGGCTGCCGACCAAAATGCACAAGTGGCTGTATTGTCCGGTTTAATGCTAATAGATAAAACTGCTAAAAAAGGGGAAAAGTATTTGTATAAAGTTTATCCGGCTTATATCCCCGAAGGGATGGTTGTCGATACCGGATTGTTTTTTACCGGAGTTGATGAGTATATGCCTTTGGTGCCCCCTTCGAATGTGAAAGCCCAGGGTGATGATAAAATGGTGACAATAACCTGGGGGTTGAGTGATTACACTGCTTTTTATGTTGAAAGGGCATTGAAGGGAAGTGATCAATTTGAACGTTTAAATGAGACACCTTTAATTAATACCACTCCAGAAGGTTACGATGAACTACCATATAACTTTTATTTGGACACTTTACCTTCAAACGAACAGGTTTACAATTATCGGATTATTGGTTTATCTGCCTTTGGTGAGCTTTCGCCACCTTCTACTGTGGTGTCGGGTAAAGGTGAATATGTAATAAGTCAAGCCCCTATTGTGACAAAGGTGTATTCGCCGGATAATCAATCTGTTTTGGTTCAGTGGGAAATGATTGATGAAAAGCAGAAGGCAGAAGGGTATAAAATATACCGTTCGGAGAAGTTTGCTGAAGGATACCATGAGATAGGTCAAAGCAAAAATAAACAATCCTCCTTTACTGATCAAACTCCGATGTATATCGGATATTACCGTGTTCAAGCCTTTAATAGCGATGGTGGCGGGCCAATGAGTATTCCCAGGATGGTGCAATTAATCGACTCCATTCCTCCACTGCCACCAGTTGGGATGACTGCAATGGCTGATACCAGTGGTAAAGTTATGTTAAGATGGAACCGTAATAATGAGTCTGACATATATGGATATCGTGTGTTTCGGGCTAATTCGAAAAACGAAGAGTTTTCACAGATAACAAAAGCTGCCATACTTGATACCTTTATGGTGGATAGTATTAACCTGCAAACACTGACCAAAAAGGTACATTATCAGGTTGTTGCTGTTGATAAACGTCAAAACAGGTCGGCTTTTTCCACTGTATTTACCATCGAAAGACCGGATATAGTTGCACCTGCACCACCTGTATTTAAAAAAGTAATTAATTCGGGTGATGGGATTCAACTGGGCTGGTTTTTAAGCCCATCTGCTGATGTTGAACATCAGCTTTTATACCGCAAGAAACAGGAGGAGGCCGATTGGCAATTGATTGCCGATATGTCCAAAAATGATACCCTTTATGTCGATTCGCTGGCTCTTCCACAAACACGCTATTACTATCTGCTACTCGCTGTCGATAAATCCGGTAATGAAAGTCAGCCTACCAAACCTGTGGTTGGGGAGTATCAACGAAATGACCAGGGCAGTCCGTGGATTACTCCAAAGGTAAAGGTGAATAATCGGGAAGGGACTGTTGAGTTGAGCTGGGATCCGATTGTAGGAGCATTAAGATATGTTGTTTATGAGAAAAAACAAGAAACTCTGCATGTAGTAAAAGGTGTTACTGATTGTAATTGTAAAATTGTTGGTAATTCAATTGCTAAAAATTCTATTTATTTCATTAAAGCAGTATTCTAGAAATGAAAAGCAAAATTATTGTATTCCTGATATTTATATGGCACATTACTAATATTGTGGCTCAAGAGAAATATCACCATATTGAAATTGAAACATGTTGCAACTTTGAGATGATTAGATTAGGTGGTCATTTATCAAATGGTAACGATGGTGATGTCATTATCCAATCATCAAGCTTTAGTTTGGTTTCATCAAATGGAGGTATAAATAAATATGTATACGATGCTTCTTATACATTCTTTGCATTTTATGAATTTAGTATTGAGGGTTATACAGTTTATTATGGAGCTAATGAGTATTATAACTTAACTGAATCATTTAGTGAATCATCCCAATCTATAGGTGGTTGTTTTCAGGAATACCCTATCAAATTTAGAATAACGACATATGTAAAATTTGATCAGACTCCAATTAGCTATTTTGCTTGTACTGATGAAGGCCTAAAATTCCATAGTAATGTAATTGATTATATCCCTTATACTCCATCCTTCTATTTTAATGGTGATAATCATTATTATTGTGATGAACCTCAGCCTGGTTATATTCAAACAATGAAGATTGAGGTTTCTGATGATGTAAGCTTTAGTAACACTGTAGTAATCACAAAAGGTAATTATTCTTTTACGACAGAACCATTGCCCTATGGAACAGAAAGCATTGATTATTGGGGACCGGATTTCAATATTTCATTTCAGGAATTGAATCATGAAGATTGGAAAAATAAGGAGTTGTTTATCAGGTACTATCAACAATCGGGTGAAACAAGGTTGTTTTCAGGGATTTTTTTTCTTGAACCTCCAACCATCAACCTTACAGCTACAGCTCCCACATGTGCAGAAAGCAATGATGCATCATTCATTGTTAATCTGCCGGAATTGCCTGTAGTAGATCCTGAACTGGATGAACTCAGTTATTTGATTACTATAGCACGATACACTGAATCGAAAGTTTTGGGAAGTGATTCAATTCTGTATGATGGTAAATATTATTATCAAAATGATGGGTTTACTACAGACTATCAAACACAAAGCTCCTCTATTATTGTTAATAGTAGTAATATTGCTTCATTAGCAGAAAAACCGTTTAGTCTTTGTGCGGGATTGTATCGATTCAGAGTCAGGAGCAATTCTGGAAATTCAAGCGACCTCTGTTCTGTCACCTTAGATACATTGATAATTGCCCCATATCCTATCGAAATCAGTGATGTGGAATATGATTTTAATCAAACAGATAGTGAAAACGGAACAACCTATAATATTAGATCCAATGGAGGATATGCCACAATGGATGTTACCATTACAGGAGGTCCAAACGGAACATATGAATTGATGGGAATTGAAGGAGCATCATTAATAAAGCAAAGTGGAAATGTTTATCGTATTAACGGAATAACAGCAGGTACGTATGATAATATATATATAAGAGATGGTTTATGTGTAAGTAATCTACTTTCTAAACAAATTATTAATGAGCCAAAATCGTTTGAAATCGAAAGTATTAGAATAGCCGAAGAAATCACATGTTATAACGGTAACGGACGTATATTTATTGAATTATCAGGAGGTATTGCCCCATTCGTTATTAACTTTCAAGGCCAAACGATTAATTCAAATTCAAGAACTGTCGAAATTCCAGATGTTAAAGCTGCTACTAACGGTTATTTATTCATACAAGATGCCGGAGGCTCTCAAATAGAGTCTGCCTTCACCATCACCCAACCCTCTCAACTAAATCTTAATTACACAATTATACAGTCAATACCGTGTACCGGTCAGACGGGCAGTTTCAGAATATATGGAAACGGCGGCACCCCACCATATAGATATTGTATAAATTATGATGTCAATAAAGGAGAAAGTCAGTTTACATCGTACGATGGAGTTTTTGAAAATATTAAAGACGGCTTATATAGTTGTGCCGTTATGGATGCTAATGGGTGTATTACAAATGTAAATATTGGAATGTACGATCCGGCACCAGTTGAAATATATAACATTACAAATACCATACGGCCTACATGTGAATTAAGTAACGGGGCTTTTGATGTTTGGCTTGATGGCGAATCAAGCTATTTTCCATTAAATGTTAGTATTTATAAAGTAACAGGTACGGGCGATAGTTTAATTATGCAGGGAGTTTCAAATGATTATAATGAATTTTTAGTTAGGGGAGTTAGTGCAGGAAGTTATAAGGTATTTGCCGAATCGGGCAGTGGTTGTATCGGGAGTTCCGAATACGAACTGATAGCGTTAAAGCCTTTAAGCTATTCAAATTTACAAATAAAGCCTAACGATTGTTCAATGGTAGAAACAGGTAACATATCCTTTAATGTTGCAGGTGTACCAACGCCCCCGGTTTTTAGACTGGGTAGTCCGGATTATCCTATATCATATAAAAGTGGAGTCGTTACAATTTCAAAATTACCTGCTGGAAATAAGTCATTTACAGTAAGCGATAACCGAGGATGTAAACTTAATATTAATGCCACTATTCCTATGCGTACCGATCCAATTCGGATAGTGAGGGCTATTCCCGATGGACCAACGTGTGATTATGGCACTGACGGGTTTATTGAAGTGATGGCTGAAGGTGGCGCGAATACCAATGGTTATAAGTATAAGGTTGATAGTAGGTCATATTCAAGTTTTATTCCGGCGAATAAACCATATAATATTGAGATGGTTGGCGAAGGTGAACATGTAGTAACCATGCAAGATGGAGCCGGTTGTGAGGTTAGTACAACAGTATCTAATTCAACAATGCCAGGTCAATCATTGTTTATTGATATTGAGAATATTGAACCAGCCTCGTGTAATCAAAATGGTGTTAATAATGGAGCAGCTACACTAAGATGTCGAAATCAGTCATTTTTACCTGCTACTTTTGCCACAATCGATTATGATTTTATTGCAACCATCAGACCAGGTGTTGATACAACCATTAATATCTCGCATTTAAGTTCAGGTATGTACACATTTTGGCTGTATAATGATGGTGGTTGTTCAACTATTGTAAATGTTATAATTAACAGTGCTAATCATCAGGCAGTATTAGAAAAGACATTCATCGACAGTCTAACCTGCGAAACAGCCACAAACGGCAGAATGTTTTTAGAAGCACTGCCAAATGGAGAATATACAACTAGTTACCAATATACATTAACAGATGTTTCTGAAAATAGTGAAATAGCAGGTGAAGTAGCTTATGGTACTAAACGATATTATGACAATTTGGGAAACCATAACTATCGGATAGATGTGGTAGATGAAGATGGGTGTGCAACATCCGAAATTTTTAACGTACCTGTTATATCCGATGCTGTAAAACTGTTGCAGGAAGATTGGATACCATCATCATGCGTACGCGCTGCCAATGGACGTATTGAGGTAACCGGAGCCGGAGGTAGTCCTTTTAGTAATGGATATGACATTTCGTTTAATAATGTAACCAAACGAGGAACTTCGGTGTCATTTGATAATCTGCCAGTTGGAACCGAAGGTCAGGTTATGATTTACGATTCCGAAGGTTGTGGTTTTATTAGTGATGTTAATATAGTTAGGGTATTGCAAGATTCGTTGAAAATTAATGCGATAAATATACAAGATCCTGCATGTTCTTCTGTATCAACCGGAGTTATTGTTCCCGATGTTCGTATTGGAAATCCTATGGCAATTCATTCGTATGTGTTGCAGTCAAATGAATATAATGTAAGTGGTGAGCTGGTCGATTCCATAAAATCGTTACCTGCAGGAAATTACACATTAACAATAACCGATACCAATAATTGTTCTGACGTAGTTCAAGGAATTGTTATTGATAATCCATCTCCAGTTGCAATTTTCGACAGTCGCTATAATTATATTGCAAATAAGGGTGATACAACCGGTTATTACCATATCGAGGTTGACTTAGGAAACTATCGATACGATTATTTATTGGTTGATACCGTTTCATCCACACAACTATATTCTGGGGTTGCCGATAGAGGTATTTTGCAGCTTGATAAGATACCGGCCGGCGTTTATCGTTTTATGCTGCGCGATACTGCAGGGTGTAACTATTTTAATGGTAATGAGTGGTTCGAAACCATAGTAGATATGAAGGAGCCTGATGAGCAGTTGGCATTGAACGTTAATGATTATAGTAATGTAAGTTGTAACAAGTTATCTGATGGACAAATTTATGTTGAAGGAACCGGAGGGTGGGGAGCACAGTATGAATATTCGATAAATGGACAAACATGGCAAAATACTGGGGTTTTTGAAAGTCTGGTGGCCGATGAATATCAACTCTATGTTCGCGACACGGCAGGTGTAGTTTCTGTGCAAAGTATTACTCTTAACCAACCCGATACGCTCGATTTTATTATTACCCAACTTAACGATGCCACTTGTCCTGGATATGGAAATGGTATTTTAGAGGTTGAGCCTTTAAATGGTATTGTTTTTAATGATGGATTACAATATCGTATAGAAGAGAGTGAAACAGGTTTAACCATTGATAATGAAAGAAAAAAAATTAAATATAGATATGCACAATTGTTGAAAGGCAGTTATGAGGTGTTTGTGACCGATTCAAATGGTTGTGTTGCTTCAAAAACCATAAATATTGGCGAGCCTGTTGTGCCAGTGGTTGATATTCGTAATAATTATATTAAAAGAAAAGGCGATAACACAGGTCAGATTGGTATTGATATTGAAGGTGGTAATGGGTTGTTCGATTATGTTTTGATGCGCAATGGCGATTCCCTGTTAACAGGTAAAACTTCCGATACCCTGTTTTTAAATCAGCTTTATGCAGGCAACTACAATTTTCAGTTGCGTGATACTGCCGGATGTATCTATGAAGATTCGGCATGGATTGTACGACAAGTTGAGATTAGAGAACCCGAATTAGAATTGTTATTTGATACTGTTGCATTTAATAATGTTACCTGTCGGGGTTATGGCGACGGGGTATTAGAGTTTGTCGGAGTTGGCGGATGGGGCGATTATTCATATAGTTTTAATGGAAGTGGGTTTGGTAGCGAGTCAGTATTTGCAAACCTTAATCCGGGTAGTTATAAGGTTATTGTTCGTGATTCGTCTGGGGTTGAGTTTTCGTCTGTTGTTGAAATTAATCAACCTGACCTTCTTACTGTGACTGTACGGCAAATTAATGATGCGAATTGTTACAATGGTGATGATGGATCTGTTGAGATGGAAATATCGGGTGGGAATCTTTCATACTTGGTTTCAACACCTTTGGTTGACTGGCAAAAAGGAGAAGTACTGAGGGGGCTGTCGGCGGGGGAATATGAGATTCATATTAAGGATACATTAGGATGTTCAATTATTATTCCAACAGTAACTGTTAGTCAGCCTCAAGAGATAAAATTATTGTATGCCGAAACAACAAAGACGGAGTGTAATCAAAATAATGGAGCTATCATTTCATCTTATACAGGTGGTGTTGGTTCATATAATTATGAATGGTTCAAAGATACTTTAGTCGATAACTCAATTGAGAACAAAGTATTATCTCAGTATACTACATCATCAATTTCAAACTTATTTTCAGGAAGATATCTTTTAAATGTAACCGACGAGCATAGTTGTGTGGTTCCGTTTGAATTTTTTGTGGATGATAATACTGATTTAACCATTGATACGATATTTACAAAGCCGGTTACTTGTTATGGCTACAATAATGGAGAAGCAACAGCGCAGGTAAGTTTGGGATCAACGCCCTATAATTACACATGGTCGAAAGATGTGTTATCTTACAGCCAGAATAATGCTTATGAGTTATTTGCAGGTAAATATGTATTAATGGTAAGGGATAATGAAGGATGTGCAGTTTCGAAAATATTTAATGTTAAAACCCCCGATAGTATTGGATTGAGTTATTTAAATATTATTCAACCTTTGTGTTACGGAGGTAGCAAAGGGCATATTGAACTTACTGCAAATGGGGGTACTCCCGGATATTCTTATAAATGGTCAACAGGTGCAACTGCAACAGGGCTTTATGATTTAGATCCTGCCATTTATTCATTATCAGTTATTGATGCTCAGGAATGTGAATATCAACGATCATTTGAATTGAATTATCAGCGTACTGTTAAACCTCAACTTGGAAATGATACATTGATATGTGAGGAACAGCCTTTGGTTATCACTCCGGGTATGTTTACCAATTACTCATGGTCATCAGACAATGGTTTTAAATCTGATTTGTCGTCAGTTAAACTATTTCAACCTGGAACTTATTGGTTAGAGGTGCTTGACAATGATAACTGTATTGGAAGGGATACTATTATTATGGCTGTAACAAACTTATCAATAAGTGATTTAATAACAAAGGATGTAAGTTGTTACGGAATGGCAGATGGGGAAGCCTTGTTATCTATATTGGCAGGTAAAGAATTGTATCATGTTAATTGGTCAACCGGTGATGAAGGACTGAAAATTGACAGTTTAGCGGGTGGTGATTATAATGTTAGGGTTTCAAATAGTGTTGGGTGTTACGATAGTCTTGATTTTATAATTAATGAACCAACGGCTCTAAATGTGAGTTCCTGGATTTCCGATCCAACATGTAAGGGATTAAACGATGGTAGAATTGAAGTGGAAGCCGAAGGTGGAAGCCCCGGTTATCAGTATGAATGGGTGCACGGATCGACTAATAATAAACTGAATAATTTGGATGTTGGCATTTATAGTCTTAAAATAACGGATGCCAATGGCTGTGAATTGAGGCATGGTTTTGAACTGTTTTACCGTCGGCATATTCAGCCCAATTTGGGTATGAATAAGGTGCTGTGTAGCGGTAATTCGGCATATCTGTTTGCCGGTATTTATAATAACTATAGCTGGTTCATGAATAATAATTTCATAGGTTCAGACAGCGCTGTTGTTGTTAGCGAAGTTGGTGAAGTAGTTTTGAAGGTTCAGGATGAGGATGGGTGTTCGGGTTCAGACACGTTATCGGTAGCAGTTCGCGATAGTGAGTTAAATCCAATGTTTCTGGTTGCTAGTTCAGTAAGTGTTGGTGATACTCTGCTTATTGTTGAAATATCACAACCAAAACCCGATGCTATAGAATGGGAGATTGAAAACTTGCACCGGGTAGTTGAACAGGGCGATTATTACCAAAAAGTGATTTTTGATGAAGAAGGTTTGGCAAATATTATTCTTACAGCTCATATAAACGGGTGTATTGGTGAAACATGGCGTTCGGTATTGGTAATGCCCGAGTCAACAGATAAAGGAGCAGAACCGACAGAACCTGCATATTCATTTATAAGTAGTTTAGTTGTGAATCCAAATCCATCGAACGGTAATTTTAATGCTCATCTGAAATTGCAGGAAACGGCTGATGCTACCATATATTTGGTTAGTGTGAGTAGTGGGCAAATATTGGAGACTCGAAAAATTAAAGGACTTAAAGAATATAATGAGCCATTTTCATTAACAAATACGGGTAATTATGCAGTATTTGCCGAGTGTAAGGGCGAAAGAGTGGCAATAAAGGTTGTTGTTAAATAGTATAAATAATTACTCGAACTTAACCTGAAAAGTGAAAATATATAAAATAAATATTTTTTTGAAGAGACGATATATTATTATGTTGCTAATGTGTTTCTTAATTAAAGGAGGGATCATTGCTCAACAACTCGATAAAATAGGTAAAGAAGACCCTTTAAAATTAAGTGGGGGGGTGAATGTAAACCAGGTATATAAAAATCCGGTTTACAGTAACGACAATCCGTATGCTATAGTGATGACAGGTAATGTTAATGCGTCTTTGTATGGTATGTCAATACCTGTATCTTTTACATGGTCGAATTATAAGTGGACATACACACAGCCATTTAACCAGTTTTCGTTAAGCCCTACTTATAAATGGGTAACGATGCATTTAGGATGGTCGTCGATGAGTTTTTCGCCTTATAGTTTAAATGGTCACACATTTTTTGGGGCAGGAGTAGAGCTTCGTCCTAGCGATAAGTGGGAAATAAGTGCTATGTATGGTCGTTTTCAAAAAGCATCAGCCGGAGATTCTTTAGCTACTGTTGCCCCGGCTTATCAACGAAGAGGTTATGGTGCAAAGGTAGGATACGCATTTGATAAGGGAGAGGTGTCGGTAAATGCTTTTTATGCTTTTGATGATACAGAGATGAAACAGCTTAATATGGATTCGTTAGGTATATTACCAAAGGAAAATCTGGTGTTGGGAACTCATCTGTCTTTGAGGCCATGGCGTTTTATTGTATTTAATAGCGATATATGTGTCAGTTCATTAGCTGATGATCGCCGTATTGGATATGCTGGTGATTTGGGTAAAGGATACTCCAAAACCTATTTGGCAACAAAGAACGAACTTGGTGTAAACACTTCTGTTGGAAGTGTTGGGTTTGGGGTGGAATATGTTGCCCCCGGATATCAAACTTTAGGTGCTTATTATATGGTTAATGATTTTATTAATTACACATTAAATATGGCTACATCATTGGCTCAAGGTCGTGTTAATGTTGCTGCAACAACAGGTTTGAGGCAAAATAATATTGATAACCAAAGCGATAGCGATCAAAAGGATGTGATTAGTCAGATTAACATTGGATTTGTACCATCCGATAAGGTTAGTTTTAATATGTCGTATTCAAATTTTTACAATTATACTTACATCCGTACAGTATTTGATGATATAAATGCTGATACGGAATATGAATTATTGGATACACTAAGTTTTACCCAGATAAATGAAAACATCAATCTGTCGGCTAACTGGAGGTTCAGAGCTACTGAAAAAGCGAAACACTCGTTGAATCTGTCAACCTCTATGCAACAAGCAACGCAGGCGCAGAGTGATGTGCCGGAGAATACAGACTCGCGTTTTTTTAATGGATCAGCCGGTTATAGTCTTTCTTTATTGAAAAGTTTGCTTACTGCCGGTTTAACCTCCAATTACAGTCGTAATAAAAATGCGCCTGGCGTATCAGAAACCATTGGGCCGGTGTTGTTTGTAAGGAAACAGTTTTTCGATAAAAAAATGCAAACAAGTTTATCTGTGGCATGGAATGGAACTTATCTGGATGGTAGTAACACCGGTAAGGTGGCTACTTTTCGTTTATCAACAGGTTATCAGTTAAAAAAAGTTCATCAGTTTAATTTGGCATTATCATATAGCGATAGGGAAAGTATTTCGCGAAACAGTAATTATTTCACTGTAAACTTTGGTTATGCATATCGGTTTAACTGGCCAAAAGAGAATAATGAATGATGATGGCAATAGGTTGTTGGTACCAGATTGTGGCTTGTGCCAAATATAAATAATAAATAATAAAAGGTACGAGTCACAGACTTGCACCCGCAAAATAAAAAAGTAATAATGCGATCAGTATTAAAACATACCTTAATTCTATTGTTTTTGCTGCTTACAATAGCTGTTAAAGCTCAAACAGTATATCCAATACGTACCATTACAGTAATAAACGGAGCAACACCATATACTCTCGATGGTTTTGTGAGTCAGCCCGGTAAACTTCAGGTGCAAATCATTTCCGATGATGTGACATTGGATCAATATGCTGTTAAACTAAAAATGACTATCCAGTCGACCGGAGTTCGGCTTTATACCCGGCCAACATTTGTGATGCAGCCATTATATCTTGATGGAGGTACAACACTCACCCTTTCGGGTATGGAGCTCGAAGAACTTTTTAATCCTGATAATTTGATATTCGAAGGGTATAGCCGGTCGCAATACAATCGTAATAAGCGATTGCCCGAAGGTGTTTACCGCATTTCTTTCGAGGTGCTCGATTATTATCGTAATGTACCTGTGGCAAGAGCTATTCCCGGAATAGGTATGATGTACCTGACTCGTGCACCTCGTCTTACCTTACCATTAAACAAGTCAGAATATGATCCAACCACCAGCAATGCTATCCGTTTTTCGTGGTTGAGTTTCCAGCCTGCTAATCCTATGGCCGATGTGATATACAGGTTTAAGCTGTGGGAAGTAAAACCCGAATGGCGCGATCCTTATGAAGTGATCAGGGGAACCAGTCCTTTATACGAAACCGATGTTAATGAATCATTCCTGCTATACGATGTAATGATGCCAACCCTTGCCGACGGTATGTATTATGCCTGGCGGGTAGAAGCTATTGATAAGGCAGGTGAAACAATTTATCAGAATGATGGACTTTCTGAAGTCTATTCATTCCAATACGGAACAAGCTGTTCTACTCCTGTTCCCTCCATCACTTCAGTTACAACATCTTCAGTTACTGTTAGCTGGAAAACAGACTATAAAGTGTCGGGTTATAGGGTATTGTATAAAACATCGGATGAAAAAGAGTGGACTATTAAAGAAGTCAGCACCGGGTCAATTGTTATAACCTCGTTAAACGATAATACTAATTACGAAATAAAAATAGTTAGTATTTGTGGTAACAATGAAGGAGATGAGAGTAAGTTGTTGCGTTTTAAAACCAATCGCGATGTAAATTATACCTGTGGTAGTGGAGAAGGTTTGTTCGACTTATCGAATACAGAACCGCTTCCGGCTCTGTATCGTTTCGACCAGTTTAAGGCAGCCGATTTTATTATTGAAGTGGCTGATGTGGAAGGTGAAAATGGTCGCTTTTCAGGTACAGGTTATGCCTTGGTGCCATACCTGGGTTTTGCAAAGTTTATGGTGAAATACGACGACATTGTAGTGAATACTGATAACCGTATGGTTGATGGTGAAATACAGTTTGTGTATGATGAGGTCAGCGGAATGATTGTTGGGTTAGGTGGTTCGAATGGAGAGGAAGAAGCTGTTGATCCCGTTGAATGGCTCGATGAAGGCGTGGATGAGGTTATTTCAACAGATAAAGAAGTTAATGATGTTACTGTAAGTAACAATAATACAATAACCATAACTTATAGCGATGGAAGTACAGAATCTAAAACTGTTGAACCGGGAAAAACTGTTGGGGTTGTTAGTACAACTGCCACTACAGGAGGTGGATCTGCTTATGTGGCTGATACGGGTTCGGGTCGTGTTTATACAACTCCGGTGCCGGGCAAAGGCGATGCTACCAACACCAGTAAGGTTGCTACACCATCGCAAACCGGTAAATACGGTTGCAGTGCATCATTTGAACCTGCCAAAAACCAGCGTTTTGGGTTCGATGCAGTTGGCAATAGCACCAATAAACCAACCGATTACTTTGGTGCAAATAAAGCAGGCGATTTAATAGCGTGGAAATCGTTACGTGCCGGACAATCCGATTATGTATATGTAACTGTTAATGGCGATTGTTCTATTGACAGCCTTCGTTATTTGCGCGACAGTGGTTTGCCTGTTCCTTCGGCACCAAATGGTAAAGCACATCAGTTGTTATTAACCGGAGGTTCCGATGGCGATGAAGAAATGCTCATTGCTGCAATGGCCAGTACCAGGTGGAAGAACGATACTACCAAAGAGGTGACACTTACCGAGGCCGGTGCTATTAATTTGGTGAGTTATGAGCCTATAACCATGGAGCTGATATTGGTACCTGTTAACGGTTCAAAAGCTTCTATTAATACCGGAACAATTAAACAGGAACTCGATAAGATATATTCGCCTGCTGTGGTTGACTGGAGCGTTACCCTTGAGAAAAACATCGATGTGGCCAACCTCAGTGTCGGTGGTTTCGAAACTGAAGGTGTAGAGATGTTGAGTAAGTACACTGACGATATGAACAAGGTGATAAAGACGTTTAAAAAAGAGACTGACTACAACCGTAAAGCATTGATACTTTTCTTTGTCGATGCACCAAACAGCAGCCGTGCAGGTTTTATGCCACTTACCGGTAATTACGGGTTCATATTTAGTTACTCCGGCAATGCACAGGTGCTGGCACACGAACTGGCTCATGGCGGTTTTAATCTACGACACACCTTTAGTAGCAAGGCACAATACTACTTTACCGAGCGTACCACCTCAAACCTGATGGATTACTCAAATAGCAAGGAGCTTTGGAAGTATCAATGGGATTTGATACACGACCCACAGACGCTGCTCTTTGCATGGGCGCAGGATGAAAGTGAGGGGGCTTTTGTGTTTGGAGAAACCGCAATTGAAAACATAGTAAGGGCTGTCCGAAATGTTAGGTGTGCCAAAACAGACAATGCAGAAACAGCAAATCTATACTTCAGTAATTATTCTTATTCAATTGAAATAAAAGATTTAGTAACAGCATTTAATTGGGCTGGTTCTGATGTGTCGGACGAAAAAATCAAATTCTATATTTCAAACGATGGGGAAATTAACCTTGATTATTTTGAAGATGAATTTGATGTAAAGAATATACAATATAACGAGAGCAAGAGCCAGGTTGTAATAAAAGGTAAAGAGCGAAGCTTATTTGTAGAACCTTATGACGCATACTCCGATCATAAAGCCGAAATATACAGCTTTATAAAAACCATGTTTGATGGTAGCGTAAGTATTAAAGAGCCAACGGAGGCAGAGGTTAACGGAATGGAATTGGATAAACTTCGTTACTTATCGGTTTGCCAGTTGGCATTAATGAGCGATGACAAGCGAAAGGAAACTTTAAAATCAATATCCGGGCAAACAGCGATTACTGCAAAAGATGAAAAACTGGTAATTAACCTTTTAAGAACGACAAAAGATAAATCGATTATTTATAGTTTATTGAAGGACAATAAAACCGCAATTGATTTATACAATGGCTTAAATACCTATAAACAAGAATTTGTTTACCTGTTCAACTGGATTTGTGAATCGAATTGGTCGAGTACGGAAAAACAGGGTGCAGAATTGATATTCTTGGGGACAAACGAAAAGGGGGTAAAATATCAACTATCAGAAGTAAGTTGGTTTGATGATACAGAAGAAAACAAAATACCAGTTTGGAACCTTGAAGATTTAGGAGGTGGTTTTACTAAAAAGTTTAATGCTGCACCATCGGAACCAATCAGGATAGCATATTTTGACGGTAATACCAAAACCGTTTCTACCGTGTTGGTTGATTACATAAGAAGTCAGGAAAATAAAGAAGAGTGGACACAAGCCTTTTTTGATTACCTAAACGGGGTTGGATTAAGTTCTGCAGGGCGTTTGTTGGTTGTGAAATCTACCCCGGCTTTAATACGTTTTCTTGCGATTGTTGAGTTTGGGAAGACCAATATTGATATAGCATTTACGGACGAGAACCTGAAAACAAAACTGAGAAACAGTGGGCATGAGTGGTTTGTGGATAATTGGCAAACAATCAGTACGGCGATAGATGTAGCAACTTTCGGTTCAGAAATGCTTATAAACTTTGCCAAGAAAGGCGATGATTTAAGCCGTGTACTCCGTGAAAACGGAAATGTAAAGGCTGCCGATGAAATTGATGATATTACAGCAGAGGCGAAAGCCTTGCAAGGAAATATAACCACTCCTGTAACAAAATATCCTGTTGATGGATTTAGGGAAATTGCAGAAGAGTGGACAGGTGTAAAAAGCACTAGGTTTAAAACAGCAGATGATTTTTATAAGAAATATAAGCCTAGTTCTAGTGCAGACGATATTGCTAAAATAGATGATGAATTACGTGGTGTTGATTTTGATGAACCTGTTTCAACTGGAACAGCAAAAGAAGGTGATTTTATTTATTCTTGGGTTTATCCGAAAAGAGGAACGCAAGATGTATTTGAGCAAGGAAATGTAGGACAGTATTTTACCTATGACAAGAATTTAACGCCAGAAGTTTTAGGCATACCAAGAGGTAATAGGATTTTAAGGAAATTTAAAGTTACAGAGGATATGGAGTATCTAAAATCTACAGCTTCGGACATTACTTGGCGAGGAAACACAGAGGTTTATACAGGAGGCGGGGAGCAATTTTATATACCGAATGCAAAAGGAATGAATAACTTGGAATTAGTAGAATGAAAATGAAATCATTTAAAGAGTTTATAAGTTTGTTTAGGCAGCCTGTTACTCTACACGAGGCTGAAGACATTATTAACTTAGTGACAACTAAAAGTATCAGTTTTGATGAAATGCCAATATTCATAGATACTTTTAAAGTAGAATTGGCAGAGTCTTTGACAATAATGAATGATGCTAGAGGATTAGTATTAGAATTTTATAACCTTGTAGATAAGATTGGGTTTTTAAACTATTTAGCTGAAGAAATGGTATTTAAAGCGTCTATAGACCAAACTTCACGAGATAATATTTTCCTGACTGTTTTTGAACCTAAGAGCTATAAAGGAATCTCAAAAATAGAACTTATATCAAGAGAAGAAATTGATTATCACAACATCCAAATGAAAGAAATTGAAGCTGTTAGCATTGTGATTAATTGTAATGTAAATTAATACAGCCCAGCCAATCTAAGCAGTTCATCGAGTTCTTTATCAGAAATGCTTTCCTTGTCGGATTTATCGTAAATGGAGAGCAGGTAAACGTGTTCTTCAACTACTTTAACGCAAGTAATAACACGGCCCCCCATCTGGCGCAAGCGTCCGCTTGTGCCTATCGAGTACTTACGATTATCATAATCAAAAATAATAATTTTTCACATAAATTAAATTG
>JAFGBR010000025.1 GCA_016933045.1 Marinilabiliaceae bacterium
AACTTTTCAGCCCGTATTAAAAATAGTTATAACTTGACAGAGAAGTGCTTCGAAATAGGCAACTAAACATACCGCCGGGCCGTTATGCGCAAGCAAAAATTAACACAGTAAAACTTTTAAAAATAGAAATATGAGAAATAGTATAAAATCACTTTTTATCTTATCGATAGTTATTTGTTCTCTCTCCCTAAATGCACAAGATATAAAGATATTAAACCTGAATAAACCTGAAATAGAACAATGGTTTTCAGATCTTGGATTTGGAATGTTTATCCACTGGAGTATGGATGTTCAATTAGGTATGGTTATAAGTCATAGCATGGTTGGAGCGTCAGACAATTATCTTAAGAGGTATATATATGAACTGCCCAAAACCTTCAATCCTGTAAATTTTGATGCTAAACAATGGGTAAATGCAGCAAAGCTAGCTGGAATGAAGTACATTGTTTTCACAACTAAACATCACAACGGCTATTGCATGTATGAAACTAATACAACCGATTTTAGTATTATGCATAGTCCTTATGGCAAGGATGTTACAAAAATGCTAATCGACGAATGCCGCAAAGCAGGTCTGGCAGTAGGATTATATTTTTCTCCCGATGATTTTTATTTTCTGTATAAGCAGGGAACATTAATTTCAAGAGTTCGAGACGAGGCCTTAGCTAGTAATAATCCAGAATTAAATGAATATGTTAAGAAGCAAATGACTGAACTAATGACTCAATATGGTAAAATCGATATTGTGTTTCTTGATGGTATGGATCAATTTGGTAAAACCGAATTAGCCAAAGTTTGTTGGGAAATTAATCCTGATGTAATGATCACCCGAGGAGCAATTACCACTCCTGAACAAAATACACCCGACAGTCCGATTTTTGGAGTATGGGAAGCATGCTATACCTTAGGAAATCAATGGCAATACCGACCAACAAATGAGACCTATAAATTAGCAAAAGATGTAATAATTAAGCTAATTGATATTAGAGCAAAAGGAGGCAACTTTTTATTAAACTTTGGACCTGATGCTTTAGGGAATTTCCCATCAGAGCAATTAGGAGTTTTAAATGAAATCTCCCTATGGATGTTTATTAATCAAGAAGCATTAAATCAGACCATTCCGAATCAAAAAAAGATAAAAGAAGATAACATGTGGTTTTTGAAATCAAAAGATAGGAAAACAGCGTATATATTTATCAATGAAAACCAATGGAAATTTGGTGACCGAAAAACATATACTACAGATGCATTTAAAATTACAGAGAATAGCCAGATTTCGGTTTTAGGGCACAACGGTAAAGTTTTGGAATACAATAAAGATGCAAATCCTGTTCCAGTGTTGAAACAAACAGCAGATGGCATTGAATTTTCAGTTACACGATCACAAAGGATTTATAATGATAGGCAATGGGATAATCCGATTGTTGTAAAAATTACAGAATTAAGTATAGCGGAATAAATGCCAGCGCACAACACACAATATCAAACATTTGGGGTTCAGTGGTTTGCGAGGGTTTGGTTCTCGCACCAACTTTTTCCTCGGTAGATAAGGACGCGCTCCGAAAACCCAATCGTTTCATATTGTCAAACGTTAGGGGGCATGCTGAAACAACTACGACTATGAATTTCATATGTAAAGAATTAATTATTACAGATGATGCAAATTTTGGATGCACAATTACTTTTACTGATAGTATCGAAAGTGACAACACTGAAAAAAGTATATCAGAAATAATTAATCCAAATGAAAGATTTTTTACAATTCAGAGAAGTTATCCTGAAGATTATGATGAGATTGATTTTTATCATATCGAAACATCTGAATCTGATACAGAACTTGGATATAAAGATCAAATCATTTTTTATTTAAATAATAAAAGCATAAAAATCCAGTGGTGTAGTGATGAAATTGAAATAGGGGTAGATTTAGATAAAAAGGAAATAGCTAGACTTAAACGAAAAATTAAAAGTAGGTTTAGTGAAAGAATAATATTTTTCGATGAAACCATATAAAATTAAACTTGTAACTAATTATGATTTTTAAAAGCACGGTCCGCTAAAATGCGGTTTATGCCAGCCCTTGATCTATCGCTTTTTACCGAAATATTTTTATAAATTGAAACTCAATTTAATTAAATAAAATCAAACGTAATACAGTCGGGCCGGCACAAACCGCCAACCGTTAGGTGGCATAGATCGGAACCCCAGACAGACAGTTTTGTGATAAAAATCACTCTTCGCAAATAGACAAATTCCTGTAATTATCAACCCAATGAAAAAGAGTTATATCGTAATCTCAGTTTTTCTTTTTTGCATTCTTGTAAACTGCAAGAATAATCATGATAATATTAACAGCGATTACTCAATGCAGCCAATAGATGGTTATCCCTTCCTGAACAGCAAAGAAGAGGTATTAGAGCATCTAAAGGGAAGATGCATTGATACAATTGGCTTTAAATCAGGTGAAACAGTTGCAGATATTGGTGCCGGAAACGGATATATTGAATCTATGCTATCGATATTTCATGATAGCTTAACTTTTTACATCCAGGATATTGACTCCTCAGTTTGCAATCAAAAAAACATAAATGAAGCGGTTACATTTTATCAAAATGTTAAAGGCCAACCTATTCTAAATAAATTTATTATAGTAACCGGTTC
>JAFGBR010000026.1 GCA_016933045.1 Marinilabiliaceae bacterium
ATTATATTATTTTGGATAAAACAAAACACATAAAATAGATTTAGTCTTTTTAATGTTTCAGGAGAGGCTTCAAATATTTTTATTTGAAGCCTTTTTTATTTACTCTGATTACAATAAATTGTAGGACATTGATTATAATAATTTCAGCTTTACATTTTTTTGATTTAAATCACACTATTTATAAAAACAGATTGACATAAATTTTATTATTTTTTAATAAAATATAAAAGAGCAAAGGAGGGGCCCATTTGCTCTTAAAAGAGGGATAATATAGAATTTAGGAACGGTTTTCTTGCGAAGGAACGTATTTTCTCGTTTAACTATTGTTATCCCAGAATAAAAGAGGAATCTTTTTTATACCTATTTATAAACTCACACTAGGAGGAAGAAATAATGAAAAAGCTTCTGCTTTTTTTGGTCTTTACATTCAAGTGTGTCTTTGCACTGGAATTTTGGCCGATTCAAGTTGGTAATGAATGGATTTTTGAAACCACACCAGGACGATACCACAAAATTATAATTTTAAGTAAATTTGAAAAAGACACAACAATTTTTCAATATGGATCAGGTTTATCCGATCCTGACGACAACGGCGCTTTGGAAGTTTTTGGATTAACAGTATGGTGGTTTCAGGAAGAAAAGCCCAGTAAGATATATTTGCTGACCGGATGGCCACGCGAACCGATAATCGAAACACGAAAATTATTGTATGATTTTAGTGATCCAGGGAAAATTGACACAAATAATGCAACCATAAATACCCCAATCGGCGAATTTCGGAATTGCTTAAAATTTAAAAATGGAGAATGTTATGCCAATGGATTTGGACCTGTTTTCCCATCTTTGGTATATGCTCGAGTCGGTCACCTTGTTTATGGCGAATATCCTCCAAAAGTAAAGATTTCAAAACGAAACTCTTCACAATTATCTTTTGTGTTGCATCCCTGTTTTCCAAATCCATTCAACCAGTCTACGCAGATTAAATTTGAAATACTGAAAGCAGAATTTACAACACTAAGAATTATAAATTTTAATGGTGATGTCGTAAAAGTGTTGCTGTCGTCACAATTATCCTCAGGTATTTATACTATAAACTGGGACGGTACCAATGAAACTGGTGAAAAAGTCGCAACAGGAACTTACCTCATTGAACTCAAAACCAATTCTGAAACTAAAACTATGAAAACAAGTTTGGTACGATAAATAAAGGAGAGAAAAATGAAACGGTTAATTTTTATTCTGATACTTTTTTCTTTACTAACCGCTATTTCTCTTTTTGCAAAAGGCAAGGAACTACTAATTATTTATGATTCGGGCCGCTTTGGAGATGGTATTGAATTTTATAAAATGTGGAAATCGTTGCTTGGATTTGATGTAACATTAAAAGATGTTGAAGATTGGACAAATCCGGACTCGAGTGATATTTTTAACTATATTCATAATACATGGTATCCTGGCAAAGACCATTATGTTCTACTTTTAGGAAAAGTATCAGAAGTACCTTCAAACAAACATCAAGGGATTAATGATGAATATCCATGTTATTCAGATTGGTATTATAATAGCCATACTTTTTATACAGATGATACCAAAATTCATCTTATTACAGGTCGAATTATTTGTGATGAAGCAGAAACATTTTCGACTCTAAAAAAAATACTCGAATATGAATTCATTCCTGTTTCTTATGATCCATTAAAAATCACTACATGTTCTATCAGAGGTACTGATGAAAATGTTTTTATTGATGGCGCCAGATATCACTACATGGCTTTTGAGGATGAAGTTGGATGGTCAGCTGATTCAGCTTTTGCGATGTATTCTCCAGTTTCATCCTGGGATGAAGATGACTTTGAAAGCCATTGGGCCGACAAAGCAATTATTTTTTGGGAAGGTCATGGGAATGTAAATGAGTGGAACTTTGTATACGAGTCTCCCTGGACTAATTAAAGCGGCGATGACCTTCCTATGTCATCCAATTCCAAATATCACTTACTCATCTCAAACTCTTGTTCAAACGGAACAATAGGCACATTTTTTGATAGCTCACATCAGGATAAATATTCTATTTTACAAAAAATGGTTGCTGATGCGTCGTTGAACAAGGGCAGAGGAATTATTGCTGCATTTGGAGCAGCGGGATTTTCAGGACAATACTGGCTTGATGACGGGTATGATGATTACTTTCACTATGCGTCAAGCGCAATTATTGATTCCGCATTTAATACTTATGGATTGGTTTACAGGGGTTCTATAAAAGTATTAACTGCCGGTGGCAATGAGGATGAAATGGGGCAAAATGGTTTTCGAGCATCTTTTCAATTCGTCGGCGATCCCTCAACATCTATAAGATACACAAATCCAACTAGCGAAACCGCTCCCAATTCATACCTTGCTGTTTCTTCTAGTTCAGTTACCGTGTATACTGGTGGGGCTGTCGGTGATGTCCGGATATCTGCTTATGCGCCAAATACTGAATATTTTTCCACAACAACAAAAACCGGCAACACAAATCATACGTTTAGCACCTCTGTAAGGCCATTATTTGTTGCTATTACTAAAGACGATGCCTCAAAAATTCCTTCTGTTTGGACCTCAGGCGGTACTTTGACTATTGATACCGGTATTATCGGGAAGTTAAAGATCAACGGAGACTTAACTATTCAATCAGGGAAAACACTCTCAATTTATCCTGATGCGGAATTAACTTTTAGGGCGAGCAATGATGATCAAGCAGGTGGTTACAATACATCCAAGGCTGAACTGATAATTAATGGTACTTTAAGTGCAAATAATGCGACTTTCAAATCATCAACCGGTGTCTCCGGTACTTGGCAAGGCATTTACTTTGAGGATGGTTGTTCATCAAGTTCTGAAATGAAAGGTTGTACTATTGAAGACGGGTATTATGGCGTAGTAATAAAAGAAGATATAACTATCGACAGTTGTGATATTTATGATATTGATTATACCGCCATTAAGGTAAGTAATTCGGCTGAACCCATAATTACGGATTCAAAGATTAGAGCAGGTACGTTTGGCATATACTTATATGACGGTAGTGGGACAATTTTAAGAAATGATTTTATTGGTCCTTTTGATGATATTTCTTCAGGGACTGGTATTTATGCTCTTGGCAGTGACTATACGGATGTTGATTACTGTGATTTTACCTTTTCCTCAACAACAACTCAACAAACATATAATAAAAATGGCACAACCCTGGATCTTTATTGCTGCAATATGGATGTACCTGGTACCGGGAAATACTATATGAAAGAAGTATCCAGCGGTGATGCAAACATCGGTTATTCGTACATGGGTTGTCCTGCCGATGAGATAGATGATAATAATTTTTATGGAGATGTTTCTTACTTTCAAATGTCGGATAATCCTATTGGAACAGCTGGGGCAACTTGGAAAAAGCAGGTTGGTGATGACTATATTTATGCTCTCGAACGTATGAATCATAAAGATTACTCATCGGCGTTTTTACTGTTAAAAAAATTGATAAATTCCCCATCTGTAGAAAATAAAGCCCAGTGTTTTAACCTTGCCATGCAGGCAGCAAAAAAAATGAATATCCTATTCGATCAAACAAGTTATATTCAAGAGATTCAAAACGAAAATCTTGAATTGAATGAAATACTAAAGGTATGG
>JAFGBR010000027.1 GCA_016933045.1 Marinilabiliaceae bacterium
ACGGAAATTTCCGTATGGGTGGGATTTAAATATTTATCGCGGTTGTGAGCATAAATGCCAATATTGTTATGCCATGTATTCGCACGAATATTTAAACGACGATAATTTCGCTGAGAATATTTACATAAAGACCAACATTGTTGAAAAGCTGGAAAAGGAACTTAGCAGCAAAACCTGGAAACGCGAAATTATTAATATTGGAGGGGTTACCGACAGCTATCAACCCTGTGAGGCAAACTATAAATTAATGCCCGAAATATTGAAATTGTTGATTAAGTATAAAACACCGGCCATTATTTCAACAAAATCAGACTTGGTATTACGCGACTACGATTTAATCGATGAATTATCGAAAATTACGTATATCAATATTGCTGCTTCAATTACAACAACTGATGAGAAAATTAGGAAATTGATAGAGCCGGGCGCTGCCGAAAGTTTAAAACGGTTCGAAATGCTTAAAACATTACGGCAAACGAATGCATCTGTGGGGCTGCATGTGATGCCTATAATCCCTTACCTGACCGATAGTTTCGATAATATGGATTCGCTTTGTCAGTATGCCCGCGATGCTAAGGTCCATTACATGCTGCCCGGTACCATGTACTTAAGGGGTAAAACAAGGCTATCGTTTTTCGGTTTTATTCAAACCCATTTCCCTCACTTGTATCATAACTTTTTGGATTTGTATAAAAAAGGAGGGGCAACCCAGGAGTATAAGGATAATCTTTATAAAATGGTTAATGAGCTGAGGGATAAATACCAATTATCAAAAAGCTATTCAAAACCAATGAAAGAAAAATTGCATAAAAATTGAAATTCGCACTTTTAGCACTCATAGAATTAATTAATTAAAAAATAGAAATATGCCTTTTGTAAATGTAAAATACGTATAGCAACAAGTTAATGAAGCGCAAAAAGATGCATTGATAACCGGATTAATGGGTATAATTACGGGTATCATGGGACGTGACCCTGATTTTACCGTTATTACAATTGATGAAATTGATGAGTCGAATTGGATTATTGGAGGAAAACCAATCAGCAAATCTATCCATGATAAGGTTTGCTCCATTGAAATCCGGATTTCGAAAGGAACAAGCACCGCCGAACAAATGGCCGAAGCGGTTGCTGCCGGCAAAGAATTGGTTAAGCAAGCCCTTAGCTCAAGTGATATAACAAATTATTTTATAATAAATGAGCTGAATCCCGATAGTTGGGGCTTTGATGGCATTTCAATGACAATCCGTAATAAAATGGAACAAAACAAATAATGCCACCGGATATTGTGTGCTCATTTTGAAATCAGGCCAACAATATAAATGTTGAGTGTAAAGCTGAATAACGCATCCTACAGGGAGTAATATGATTAATATAGAAGTAATATCATATCATCGAAGTGGAAATTCATTTCCTATTGTTATTCAATATAACAGTAAAAAGTTTCTGGTAAAACTCCGAGCTGGACTTAGTGGAGAATATTCTTTATTAAGCGAATGGTTTGGTAATCAAGCAGGTAGTTTAATTGGTTTAAATACACGTCAACCACATTGGATATTGCTACCAGATTCATTAAAATATGACGATATCTATATTGAGGTTAGGGATTTAATTGATAAAAGTTTAGGTGTAAATATTGGTTTTGAATATATTGATAATGTCGAGGTTTTCGATATAGGTGAAATTTCAAAAATCGATAAAGACCAACAGATTGAAATATACTTGTTCGATTTATTAATGCTTAACGTTGATAGAACAAATCAAAATTGCAATTTATTAATTAATGAATCTGGTGTTTTAATTACGGACTTCGATTCAAGTCTCATTTTTACCGATTTGTTTAAAAATGTGAACTTGTCAATGAATAAGCAGATTCTTCAATGCTTAAAATCAAATCCTTTTTATCAAAAGGTTGACGACTGCCGATTAAAAACATTTATAAATAAAGTAAATCAAATTGATTTTGAAAGAATTATTTTTGAGATACCAAATGAGTTGATTTCTCTCCAAAACAAAGGAATGATTTACAAAAAGATAGAAGATAAGAAGTCAACAAACTGGAACTTGAGGGAAATGTTGGATAATTTGGAAAACACAAAACTTGAAACTGGTAGAGAAAGAAATATGCGAATAAATAAGAATAGAGAAAAACTTGAAAAATTAGTAAGTTCAACACACAACACGCGGTCATAAAACATTGCGCGGATAGTGCTATATTTGAACGAAATAACATTTAATCAACGCCTTAGCGGGTTGATAGGTTTGTGCTTCTAAATGCGCAACGTTTCATACCACACGTTGGGCAAAATAATGAGTCGTCCTAAAAAATGTCTACACAAATTTTAGTAGATATGTATAAAAATGATCAAGTAACACGACGTTACAGTGAAGGGTTCAAATTAAAAATGTTAGATGAACTCAGTAAAGGAAAGTATTCAAAACGAGAAATTTACCGAACCTACGGGATTCCCTCCAGTACACTCAATGATTGGATTCGTATTTTGTTGTTATTGATAGATATTCTTAACATTCCGTGTCCATCTTGTGAAATAGAACTGGCCAAAAGAATACTGAATGGAATAGTACCAGCTGCAAAAAGTGTTACAAAAACCAAATGAGGACCAGATTCGGGAATAATACCAATTAAAACAGCTATTAACAATACGATAAACATATTATTAGAAATCCAATCATCGACATTTAAATATAAAGTTAAAAAGTGCATTACTAATAAAATACCAAATACACATAAAAAAATTCGGGATAAATGAATTTTAACAATATGATCCCAGATATGTTTTTTTAGAAAATGATCAGGTACTGTAATTACTATGAAAAGGGCAAAGGAAAAGGAAAACATCAGTGTAATTTTAATCCATATATCGGCTTTCCCTGATAAAACACCTGTTGCTAAACCAGTAATTAGGGATATTATTCCTATGGTTATCGACAAACGGTAAAGCGAAGGATGAAATATATTTGACCAAAATTTATCTTTCTGAAAGCATTTACAGTCAGGCTCCTCATGAAGGATTAAGTTCTGACCAGAAATCTCCTTGAGAATACCCTTGGGGTTATAGAATTTATCGGTTATGTAACCTGCTAAAATTCCTACAAATAAAAGGATGACATTAAGTATTATTGCCTGTCTGGGAAACAAGGCAAACATTACAAAAGCTTCGTCACCGCTAGTGGCTATCATGGTAGTAACTACTGCACCAAACGAAATCATTTGATGCGAGAACTAGGCAACTACTGTAAAAGCACCCAAACAGCCAGGCAATATACCCAATAATCCGGCAATTAAATACTGTTTCCATTTATTTCCGGAAAGATGTTTTTGCTAAACACCTTTTGACTGAACATTGACATATTCAATCATTACCATCATGATAAAAACAAAACCGGATATCATGATAGATTTTAAAAACATCTTATAAACTTTTTCCATAATTCAGTTATTTAAAATACAATCACAATAAAATCCGATCACCTATTTTAAGATGAGTTCCTTTGTCTGCTAACACTTTTAAATAATCAGGAAAACATAAAAGCATGCTTGACCCAATACTAAAATAACCACAGGGAATCCCCTTTTTGTATTGTATATTTTCCTCATAGTCGGTATAAATTCTATTGACATTTAACGAACCCACAGCAATCATTGCAATTGAGAATTTGGCCGTTTGAAAAACAGAGCCTATCGATGCGTTTTTTTTAACGGCCTTGCTAAACATTTCAATCCCAAGCAGCGACTCTAATCCAACAAATAGA
>JAFGBR010000003.1 GCA_016933045.1 Marinilabiliaceae bacterium
TAAACAATATACATTTTTAAAAAAATAAAAAAGGCTTGAAGAAATTCTTCAAACCTTTCAAAGTAGCGGGGACCCGACTCGAACGGATGACCTTTGGGTTATGAGCCCAACGAGCTACCAACTGCTCCACCCCGCAATATATCTTAAAACTTAATTGTTTGCTTTATCGTTTTCGCGCTGCAAATATAGTGTTCTGTATTTTACTATCCAAATAAATACAGACTATTTTTAAATATTATTATTACTTTAATTATAACAAATGATCTTCTATCCTGATTAACATTATATTAACGGCATAAAAAAAACATAAAATAGAATAAATGATGTCTCATCTGATATTATTTTTAAATTTGCTACGCAAAGGATAAATAGTAATATTATAAAATGGCTCAGGAAAAGGAAAAAAAGAAATTAATAAAGAAGTTACGAAACCGATATAAGTTAGTTTTTTTAAATGAACAGACTTACGAAGAGGTTTTTATGCTACATTTAAGTAGGCTTAATGCCTTTACTTTTTTTGGTTCTGTTGCTTTAATAATAATAGCTTTAGTTACCCTGTTAATTACATTTACTCCATTGCGTGAATATATTCCCGGTTATCCAAGTGGGCAGGAGCGTAGTATGATAATTCAGAATAGTCAACGGGTTGATTCATTAATTTTAGAAATAAACAAAAGAGATAAACTGCTAAAAAATATTAGGATAATAATGGCAGGGGGAACAATTGAAGGAGATGAATCAAAAACTGATCAGTCAGACATTACAAATGATGAACAGCTTATTGATTTTAAAAAATCAAAAGAAGATTCAATATTTCGTTTGCAAATAGAACAAGAAGAGAAATTCAACTTATCAGTTTACCAGGGAAAAGAATCTCCTTTTCAAATCGAACAATCATTTTTCTTTTGTCCTTTAAAAGGAATTGTAGTTGGTAAGTTTGGCGAATCGCCCGATCATTTTGGTGTTGATATAGCAGCAGCTCAAGAAAGTCGTGTTTCTGCGATTATGGATGGTACTGTAATATTTACCGGTTGGACTGTTGAAACGGGATATGTTATTCAAATTCAGCACGTAAACAATATCCTGTCGGTGTATAAACACAATGCTACACTTTTAAAAAAAATGGGAGAAAAGGTTCAAGCCGGAGAAGTTATCGCAAAGGTTGGAAACTCGGGCGAGTACAGCACCGGAGTTCATTTGCATTTCGAAATATGGCATAATGGAACTCCAATTGACCCTGAAACATTTATCGCTTTTAATTAACGGTATAAAAACTGATTCTTGAAAAAACAAATTGCAATACTTGGTTCTACCGGATCCATTGGAAAACAAACACTTGAGGTTATTCGTAAGCATACTGGCCGTTTTGAGGTTGAAGTACTTACTGCAAATAATAATATTGACATTTTAATTGAACAGGCAATTGAGTTTAACCCAAATGTTGTAGTTATTGGAAATAAAGATAAATACGAAAAACTTAAATCATCATTAAGTCATCTGCCAATAAAAGTATTTGCCGGATCTGATGCTATATCGCAGGTAGTACAAATGGAATCAGTCGATATAGTTTTAACTGCAATGGTAGGTTTTTCGGGATTACAACCAACCATAAAGGCAATTGAAGCACGAAAAATTATTGCACTGGCAAATAAGGAAACACTAGTAGTAGCCGGAGATATAATAACATCGTTAGCTTTGCAAAATCAAGTGCCGATTCTTCCGGTCGATTCTGAACATTCTGCAATA
Source organism: Marinilabiliaceae bacterium (assembly GCA_016933045.1). GTDB lineage: Bacteria > Bacteroidota > Bacteroidia > Bacteroidales > Marinilabiliaceae > JAFGBR01. The sequence goes on from JAFGBR010000003.1 coordinate 1,747, forward strand.
TTTCAGTGTTTAGTTGGTGAGTTGAATAATAAAATTGAAAAAATTTTTTTAACAGCATCGGGTGGCCCTTTTAGAGGTAAAGACATTGACTTTTTGAGTAAAGTAACAAAGAAACAGGCATTAAACCATCCCAATTGGAAGATGGGCGATAAAATTACAATTGATTCGGCATCAATGATGAATAAAGGACTTGAAGCTATCGAGGCCAAATGGCTGTTTGGTCTTAATGCCGATAAAATAGATGTTATTGTTCATCCGCAATCAATTGTTCATTCGTTAGTGCAATTCGAAGATGGAAGCATGAAAGCTCAAATGGGATTGCCCGATATGCGATTGCCTATTCAGTATGCATTAAGTTACCCCAATAGGATAACATCGGATTTTCCCCGATTTAATTTTTTAGAGTATCCCCAACTTACATTTGAAAAAGCAGATGAAAATGTATTTGGGAATCTTAGATTGGCTTATTATGCAATGGAAAAGGGAGGTAATATGCCCTGCATAATGAATGCAGCAAATGAAATAGCAGTAGAATCGTTTCTTAATGATAAACTAGGTTTTGTGCAAATGGCTGGAGTGATTGAAAAAACCATGAGTAAGGCATCATTTGTTAAACACCCTAGTTTTGTTGATTACCTTGAAACAGATGCAGAGTCGAGAAAAATAGCAATTGAAATAATAGAATCAAAGAATTTTTAATATCAAAACAATATAAATGGAAATTTTAATAAAAGCAGGACAATTAATTCTTAGCCTTTCAATATTGGTCATAATACACGAATTTGGCCATTTTTTCTTTGCCCGATTATTTAAAACCAGGGTTGAAAAATTTTATTTGTTTTTCGATGCATGGTTTTCATTATTTAAATTTAAAAAGGGTGATACCGAATATGGAATAGGGTGGATACCTTTGGGCGGATATGTGAAAATATCAGGAATGATTGATGAGTCGATGGACAAAGAACAGATGAAACAACCTGCTCAACCTTGGGAGTTTCGTTCGAAAAAACCATGGCAACGATTACTTATTATGACCGGTGGGGTTGTTGTAAATTTTGTTGCTGCAATTATTATTTTTTGGATGCTATTATATTCAAATGGTGAAGCATACATTTCGTCACCAGAGATGAAGTATGGTGTGCAATTCGACTCTAAATTGCACGAAATAGGATTTAAAGATGGTGATATTATTTTAAGGATTGATTCGCTCGAAGTCGACGATTTAAATAATGATTTCAGTAAAAAATTATTACTTGAAAATCCTGAAACTGTAACTGTTAAGAGAGCTGATTCTCTTGTTGTGGTTAATATTCCTGATAATTACGGTCAGGAATTGATAGGAGCAGGCGTTAAAAAATTGGTTGAAATGCAAATGCCTTTTGTTATTGATTCAATAATTCCTAATTATCCTGCTGCACAATCTAATTTGGCAAAAGGTGATAGTATTGTTTCTGTTAATGATTCATCGGCCGGTTATTATCATCTATTTGTTGCAAGAGCACAGAAATTAAAAAATCAAAATGTAAAAATAACTGTTAAGCGCGATACTTCATTGGTTGATGTAGACTGCTTTATTAACGAACAAGGGTTAATTGGTGTAGGAAACAAGCCAATAGCTGCCTTTTTTAAAATTAATATTATTACATACGGTTTTTGGGAGGCAATGCCTGCTGGTGTTGATAAAGGTTTTACTACTTTATTTGATTACGCAAAACAACTTAAAAAAGTATTTACAAAAGAAGGAGTTACTCAAATTGGTGGTTTTGGAATGATGGGGAGTCTTTTCCCAGCTACTTGGGACTGGACAGCTTTTTGGAGTTTAACAGCTTTAATATCGGTTATTCTTGCCTTTATGAATATTTTGCCAATTCCGGCTTTAGATGGTGGTCATGTTATGTTTTTGCTTTACGAAATAATTACCAAGCGAAAACCAAGTGAAAAATTTATGGAGTATGCACAGGTTGCAGGAATGGTTTTTCTACTTGCATTATTGCTGTATGCCAATGGGAATGATATATTTAAGTTGTTTTACAAATAATCAATCACAATTTGTATATTTGTTTTTATAAATATATTGATATGGATTTATTAAATATAGTTTTTTTGTGGGCAGGAGGATATGAATGGATCATCATCATTTTAGTTGTTCTTTTATTATTTGGAGGTCGTAAAATACCCGAACTTATGAAAGGTTTGGGTCAAGGTTTTAAGGAATTTAAAAACGCTAAAGATGGCAATGACAAAAACGAAAAAGGAGAATCTCAAAAAAGTGATACTTCTGAATGAAAAATAAGAGGTATTTGCCTTAATAAAAAAGCTGTCTCTTATTGACAGCTTTTTTATTTTATAATTTTTTCTCATTTTTATTTGTTAATATCTGGCTTATGTAGGTTTCGTAATTTACTTTGTTCAAAACAGTATTACTAAAAAAACAATAAACTACAATGATCAAATTAACCCTTTATTTTTCTTTGTTAATATTTACAATTAATACTTATGGACAAATAGAAAATGTTATCCCTGATATTTCAACTTTTGTCATTAAGCAGCGGTTGTCCGAACTCGATAATCAGACTCCTATTTCACTTGAATACAACGAATATACTCAAGCTTACATTGATGTTTATACAGTTAAACGGCGTGACCATTTAGCGAATATTGTTGGCCGATCTGAGCTATATTTTCCATTGTTTGAAGCTTATCTTGATAAATACGAATTACCTCTCGAACTTAAATACCTTGCCATTGTTGAGTCGGCTCTTAATCCAAAGGCAAAATCAACATCAGGAGCAATGGGATTGTGGCAGTTTTTATATGATGCCGCTCAAATGTTCGATTTAAGGATAACTTCGTTTGTTGATGAACGTTGCGACCCAATAAAATCGACAGAGGCTGCATGTAAATACCTTAGTTATTTGCATCGTAATTTCGACGATTGGCTATTGGCATTGGCAGCATATAATGTTGGCCCTGGCGAAGTAAAAAAAGCAATTGTTCGCTCGGGTGGTAAAAAAAACTATTGGGAGTTACGTAAGTATTTACCGGTTGCAGCTCAAGGTTATGTCCCGGCATTTATTGCGGCTAACTTTGTTATGAATAACTATCGGTTGTATGACATTAAACCTGTTTCATCAAGGTTTAAAAAGCATGAAATTGATACATTACATATAAATAAAAGTCTTTCTTTTGAACAGATAAATAAAATAACCGGTATTGAAATAGAAGTTATTGAACAACTAAATCCAATGTATATAAAAAACTACATCCCCAAAACTAATTATCCAATGGTTTTGTATTTGCCAGTTAACGCGGTTCCTGATTTTTTAAATCATGCTTCGGAACTAGATGAGGCTAAACCCGAAATAAAATCGAGTAGTTGGCAAAAATGGGATACAAAGCAACGTAAACATGTTGTTGTCCGGGGTGAATATTTTCATAAAATTGCAATGAATTATAATTGTACAATAGAGGAAATAATGAAATGGAATAATTTGCTAGATAAAAATATTAATGCAGGCAAAACACTTGTTGTTTACGAATATTTCCGACCCCAAAAATATTTCTTTATAATTAACGAAACTATTTCTTTGCCCAAAGATTATCCTGCATTTACTGCAAAAATAAATGGTTGTAAAACAAGCAGTTCAGGTTGTTTTAATGATTAAGTAAACCTGTACTGCTATATTTTTAATTACATAATTAATAATTTTTGACAACAAATGTATTATTTGTTAAGTTGATTAAGTTTGAAATTAATTGAAACAGTATAATATATTCTTGTCTCTTTACCTCTTTGTTTGCCGGGTATCCATTTAGGCATAGATTTAATTATTCTTATTGCTTCATTATCGATTGATTCATGAACTCCTTTAATGATATTAAATGAAGATAGAGAACCATCTTTTTCTATTATGAATTGTACAAATACTTTTCCTTCAATGTTGTTATCAATAGCATATTGAGGATATTGAATAGAATTATTAATAAAAGAATACATTTTATTATCACCACCAGGAAATGAGGGCATTTCTTCCACAATGTAATATACATTATCAACCTCTTCTTCTTTTTCTTCGTTTATTTCAATAGTTAATTCTTCTTCAGTAATAAAATTATCATCATTTGTTTTAACTGCTTGTAATATTTTGTTTTCAACTATAAAATTTTCAGCATCGTAAACTGTTATAGAATTAATCGGTTCATCAAATGAATACTTAAAAAATTTCAAATCAAGATAGTCAGGAAATAAAGGAGAGAATAAAAGTACCATATTTGGAGTGACTTCCTTTTGTGGAATATTAAGCCAATCGGCAATTAATTTATATTGAGGCCAATATAGCGATTTATGTGCGTGATTAATCGGTTCATTATTTTTAGAATAAGCAATAAATTTAGCATCTGATAATATAACATTATCATCTTCCCAACTAAACAATATTAAATCACCCTTAGTTAAGTTAATTTTGGTTCCGATCATATTTTTATTAAGTTCTACTTTTTTGTTTCCGTAAAAAGCAGTAACATCAACTTTAGTTAAAGCTTTATCAACTACATTTGTGTCGCCAATAAAAATATTTGGAAAAAAAGTCATGTTATTATAATATGAATTTAGAATAGGGTATTTGGTTTTATTGTTTAGTAATATATGTTTACTGTTTTCTTTTGATATCGCAGAAACCTCTTCAATTTTAATTTTTATATTGTCATTTTGTTTATTTAATAATGTGAATGAGTACAGTCCGTTATTAGATATTAAGGATGCATCAATTTCGTGTTCGGCTATACTTTTTTTTGCATCAAATTTGGAGGGTAGATTTGGAGATTCAGTGAAATTTACTTCCCATGGTTTTGATTCAAAACCTGGTATTATTGCTGGGAATATGGCAGGATCCATAAATATAAAGTCATCTCGAGCATATAACATACATACAGTAATATTACTATTATCAGAATAATTAGTATAACATGAATATAGTGGCAAGCCTGATTCTCGTTCCATTATTATAACCATATTATAGTCTTTATTTGTACTTGAAGGCGATAATGATGCAAATACAACATATTTATCATTTATGTCTAATACCATATACTCTTGATATGATTGATTTTTTTTGCTCTGATAAACAACTTTTTTACCTGCTGATAACTCGGTATTAATAAAAAAATAAAACTCATTAATAGTCATATCAGTCATGATTTCCTTAAATCCATTATCAATTTTATTTGGATTATAGCCATTTGACTCAAACCAGATGTCTGCATCAAATTCTTTTACAAGAACACCTGAGTCATTAATATGAGTATTAATTTGAATATCCTTTAGCAACTTCTGATACATTGGAAAATCCATTTCTGAATTTGATAATATTGAGTTAAGAGAAAAAATGACAGAATTATCTTTTGCTATATTCATTTCTGTTATTCTTGTATCTCGAATATAATTATCATCTGATTTTTTAGTAAATACATGTTCAACTGTTGAACTGAGGGTGTGGAGATCATTTACATAAATAATTGATGAATAAGTATATGTTTTATTTGGACTAGGGTTAAATTTTAACTGAATAACCTCTTCATTACTAGCAAAAGAGATATGGTTACATAATAAAAAAATCAATAATAATAAAAATGCCAGACGATTCATAATTTCTTTTTTTTGTAAAAAATGAATAATTGAAATTGTATTTTAAAAAAATAAAATTTAACTAAAATACATTTTTTATTTAAAATTGTATGGTTTGTTTTTTCTGCATTTACGATACTCTTTGGGTAGAGAGCGATTAAATAGTTTCATTTCATCATTAGGCAGTCCTATGGTTATAGCCCATAGCTAATGTATATTGTTATTTTTGTACACTCGTATATACATATATTAAATATGCGAATCAAGTGTTGAAAATCAGAGCTAGTTAAAATAAAATAGTCATGCAACAACAATAGAGTACCATGGATTCTGCAAATAAAACTTCCGCCTATGCGAGAATGAGAGGTGTTTGAAAGTGATTGTACCGCTATTTTGTTTTATCATCTCAGCATAGGTAGAGATATACGACATATTGTGGTTTTAAATTAATTTTGTTAGTTCATTATTATAATATCTAATGGTAATTTTAACCCTTTATTCGTATCCTCCCCACCATCCCCATCTATCATGACAGTTAACACACAGTTACCTTTGCGTTAAAACAGTCAAGTATGTCAAGTCAACTAA
>JAFGBR010000028.1 GCA_016933045.1 Marinilabiliaceae bacterium
TGCCCCATTATCAACTCAAAAAACGAAACCATTGGGCTGGTTGGCATTATTCGCGATATTACCAATCAAAAAAAGGCCGAACTTCAAATTATCAAACAAAGCCGCGAACTCCAAAAAATGAACCAGGCCTTATCGGACAACAACCAACTGCTAGAAGAACGACAACGTTTAATTGAAGAGCAAGCCGAAGAGCTTTACAACCAGAAAGAAGAACTGCTTAGCAGCAATAAACAACTTAATGAACTGAATGCCACTAAGGATAAGCTATTTTCGATTATAGCCCACGATGTTAAAAACCCATTCAATATTATTATGGGCTTTTCGGAGTTGATGGTAAATAACATTGAAAACTGGAGTGACAATGAAAAAGTAAATGCGGCAAATTTGATTTACGACTCATCGAACAAACTATCGACAATGCTCGAAAACTTATTGCAATGGGCCCGTAACCAACGCGGCATGGTGGAATGTTTTTTTGAGGTAATTGAATCCAAAACCTTTGTAAACAACCAAATCAACTTTTTTAAATACAACCTCGATCAAAAAAACATAAATATTACAACCAATCTACCCAATAACAACCCAATTATTTTGGCCGATAAACAATTGCTCGATACCATTTTTCGCAACCTTATAGGCAATGCAATTAAGTTTACCCCAAAAGGCGGAGCCATTGAAATTGGCCTAAAAACCGAAGGCAAACTGGCAACTTTTAATGTTAGCGATAATGGCGTTGGCATACCGACCGATTCAATCAATAAAATTTTCGATATAAAAGAGCAAAAAACCACTTTGGGTACCAACAACGAAAAAGGCACCGGCCTGGGTTTAATTCTGGTAAAAGAATTTGTTGAAAAACAAGGTGGTACAATTTGGGTGGAAAGCACCGAAGGAAAAGGTACTGATTTTTACTTTACAGTGCCTATGGCTTAAAAATCACTAAACGGAATATCCATAAGCGAATAGGCTTCCCATCCAGTATAATCGAAATGCCACCACTCTGTTGGATAGTGTGTAAAACCAAAATGCTTCATAATTGAAAAAAGGAAAGCACGATTAGCAATAACATTATCAGGCAGGTTGGCGTAATCGGGATGAGCCACTTCGGTAAAGTTGTCAAATTCAGTTGGCATGGGAATTTCAACTTTTGTTGACAATTCGATAAGGGTAAGGTCGATGGCACAGCCACGGTTGTGGCGCGAACCAGTGCGCGGACTGGCCACAAAATTGGTATCGGGATATACTTCATAAAAGCGCAGGGTGGCTGCATAAGGGCGGTAAGCATCGTAAATTTTAAGCCCTAAATTGAGCTTACCCAATGAATCTTGCACCTGTTGTAATGCTTCGACAACAGGTTTACGTGCAAATGCCTGAGGAGTTTCATAAATCACTTCGCCGGTAAAATTATTACATGTAGCATATCGTATATCAAGTATTATTCCCTCAATATGGTTTTCCAGATTAAGCATTTCAGCATTCGCATTTGCTGCTACTTCTTGTTGATGCTGCGCTTTGGTTTGTATCAAATCGAGCTGATACGGATTTCTTAAATCCCTATTTTCGGAACTTTTACATGAGCATAAAAAAATACAAATGCAAAGTAAAATTGAAACTAAGATTGTTTTCATTATTTTGGGTATTATTTAGTTGATCCTTTGATTAGTGCATAATTGGCAAATGACGCCAGCCAATGCGATCCGGCATATTCACTACTGTCCATTTTTACAAAACTGTGATTAAAATGCTCGATCCCAAGAGCCATCATGTTTGTATTGTTGAGTGCAATGCCCATTTCAAAAAAGCACCATGCCCTGCTAAAATTTAATCCGTCGAGATGAGCTAGTTTGCCATCACTTCGGTCTGTTACATCGACTGGGGTTAAATATTTTTGAGGGGAATTTTCAAAACCTGGTAAGAAACGATTTAACCAGCTTTTGAATTCTTTTTCTGGTAAAATTTTTAGCATCAGTGAAGCTTCCTGAAGACCAGGCGATAAAAAATCGAATCCACTTGGCTCCCATATAATTGGGTATTCCTTATCGTTTATATAATATGCCTTTGCTTTTTCTTCAATTTTAGCTGCTAAATCGGCATTGTATTTTTGGGCATAATCGTAAGCAAAAGATAGCGCAAAAGCAGTGTTGGTATGTTCCCCTACCCGAATGGGATGGTTAAGAAGATCAAGAAATCCAATCATTTTATCGGCTAACATATCAGTAAGTGGTGCCAAGTTTCTTTGTAAAGAATCGGCTATCGGATCGTCCCATTCGCGCAAAGCCTCATCTAATTTAAATAGCCAAGCCCAACCGTAAGTGCGTTCAAAATTTTTATTGTTTTCGTCATCAAAAAAGCGCATTTCTACTTGAATGTTTTCAGCTGTAATATTTGTTGTCAGCTTATTAACGATATCGTCGCGGTGTTCAAAATTGGGGAATCTACTAAGAATAGTAACCAATGCCCAATGCCCGTGTACCGCCGAGTGCCAGTCGAAACATCCGTAAAAGGCAGGATGCAAAAGCCTTGGCGGTGCCAGATTACTATCGCTGCCTAAAACTTGCCCTAATTTATTGGGATATTCGCAATCGATACATTCGTAAGACATCAAGTAGAGTTTTTCTGCAATCGATAGGTCATATTCAAGCGAATTTGTTAAAACTGAATCGTTGTTTATTGTACACGAAAAAATTGACATTAATGCTACAAAAACGAACATTATACAAATAAAAGACTTCATTATTTAATTATATTAAATTAATAAACCACCATCTTAGCTGTTTCCACAGTCTTGCTATCGCTTACCACAACGGTATAAATCCCTCGTGGAATATTCATCATATCAAATTCGATAATATCCGTTTCGCTAAAAGTAGCTTGATGTATAATTTTACCATATAAGTTAAAAATCATAACTTCGACACAAATATTAAAATTGTTCAATTTCAAACTAAATTTACCGTTGTTAGGGTTAGGATATAGTTGAAAATGCTTATTTCTTTTAACTGATTTATTCTTTTCATTGTATTCACCAATATCAATGCTTTTCTCTAAAAGAGCTTCGGCTTGTAAAATACTTTCTGGAGAAGAAAAGCTACAAAACTCTCCATTTTTGGTAATATGTGCATCAACATAACTTCCCTCAACAGCATGGAAACCTGGAAGGAAAGTAACCGAATACCCTGCAATAAAGTTGGCTGAAGCTTCTTCTTCAATAATTACATTTGAACTACCTGCCACCGTAATTTCATTCTCGGCATTGAAACAAGCTTCATTTCCCACTGCAATTGTCGTATCAGAAACAGCTAAATTAACAGGTAATATTATTGGTGAAGATGTTGTCGTTTTTATAATATTCGACCATGCTCCCTGCCCGGCTACAGAAGCTTTATTTGCCCTTATGCGGAAATAGTAGCTTGTTCCGTTTGGAAACGTGCCAAAATTAATATGCTTGGTATCGCTATCAGCAGAAACCGTTGGGAAAACCTTGTCTGTAAAAGCACTATCAGTTGCGAGTTCCAACAAATAGTTTTCAACCATACCAAACAAAGGAGCCTCCCAGTTCATGGTAAAAGTAGAAGTGTCAATTTGGGTAGCTGCACTCACTATTGGAACAACCATAGCATAGCTTTCAACCCAATTTGATGTTGAACCTGATAGAGCGAAATTAATTAATGTGCCACTATAATTGATTGATGTTATATTGTTAAGTTTATCTGTGCTTTCGTTATTGAAATTGTAGTATGCCACTAATCCAGTCTCAGTACCTAACAATGGTGTATTTTTGTAAGCAGCAATTTCATTGCTTGTTCGTGCTGTATTCCAAATCCGTATTTCATCTATTCCTCCTTTAAAAAATTCTCCAATACTCCCATATTGTCGTCCAATTCGGAATTCAGTACCAGCGGGGTTGACAATTGATGCTGTATTTGCCCTCTCTATTCCATCGAGGTATAACTTTGTAAAAGTATTCGATTTGCTTACAGCAACATGGTGCCAGAAACTATCGACCGGAAAAGGAATACCGGTATCTACCCAGTCATCACCAACCCTGAATACGCCTGCCGATGATTTTCCGATGTAAAAGTCTTCACCTCCGTTTGCGGCCAGTGATACAAGCTCTCTGATACCTGCCACATTACCATCGGCACGAAACCAAAGCTCAACAGTAAAATCACCACTCGAAGGAATTACTGTTGAAGATACCGAAACATAATCGTTGATGCCATCAAAATGAAGGGCATTGCCAGGTTCTGCGATTTGAATAACTGTAACAGTGGTGTCGGCTACATTTTCGGATGTAATGGTTAATATAGCTGTTCGTTCCACACCGGTATGGTTGGTTTCAAGTGCAGTAAGCTCAATCGAAGCATTATTGGAACCCGTTGTATTGCTTAAGGAGAGCCAGGATTGATCGCCGGAGATTTGCCAGTTAACAGATGAGAGAATATCGAAATAAGCCCGACAATTTTCAAGTCCTCCAATGTGAATAACATTCTCGGAAACGCTTAGATAATATCCCTCTTGGATAACAACCAAAGAATGAGGGATTGAACCACCCGTTACTGTGATAACTGAGGTGCGTGAAGTTGGTGTGTTATTGGGTTCTAAAGTCAGGGTTATGCTATCACTTCCCAAACCAACGGTGTCGCTAACCATAAGCCATGTTTCGCTACAATTAAGCTCCCATCCACTTTCTGTTTCAATGGTGAAAACGGTATCGCCAGCCAGACGATTCATATAAATAGTGTCGGTTGATAAAGCCAAATCATTGTAGGTAAGTATTGTTTTGGCTATATTCCCCCATAAAGTATCACCATCAGATGCTAAAATCTCGCCAATACGGTAATAGGCTGTTAGCGTATCGCCATCAACTGCATCGTTGGGGAAATGAACATAAATACTATCGTAACTCCCCCTGCTAAGCTTCGTTATTTTAGCTGTTAATTTAGTCTGACCTGTTTCATAATCGTATCCATTTGAAGTAAGCCTTTGAATTTTAAATCGGTATGAACTAGAAGTTTGTCCATCAAAAGCAAAAGGTGCATTATTTATGGCTCGCAAAGCTGGGTAAGATTTTCCTAAAGCAATTCCCCAAATATTCACAAAATCCCAACCATTGAAACTCATCGATTTCATTTGAGATGTTGTAAGACCAATACCGGCATCGCTGCTCGATTGCCCCGACGAATTTTTGTCCCAGTAACAATTTGTCATTATTCCATTGCAATATCCAAACAGACCACCTGTATTGCTTGAGCCAGTCACATATCCACTTGAATAATTACACGATGATGTGGCTGATGAATTATCACCACCAACCAGACCTCCCACATAATCCGTTCCTGTTGCACTGCCAGTTGCATAACAGTCATTTATACACTCATTGTAATAATTATAACCAACCAGTCCTCCTACCTTATTTGTTCCTGTTACACTGCCTGTAGCATAACATTTATCTATGCACACATTACTAAAATTTGCACCTATTAGCCCTCCCACAGAACTTATTCCAGATACACTACCTGTTGCAAAAGAGGAAGAAACATTTGACTCTAATATATTATATCCAACCAATCCACCTACTTTGTTTGAACCTGTCACATTACCTTTTCCATAACTGTTAGACACATTAGTTGAAATAGCTTGTCCTATAATACCTCCAATATATTCATTGCCAAACACAGAACAATTAGAGGTGCAATTATCAATCATACTATCGTATATAAACCCGGCTAAACTACCGGTATAATTATTCCCATGAACAGAACCAGATATAGTACAATAGCTAATTTCACTTTCATATATATTAGCAGCCAGTATACCAGTGCAATTATCACCAATAATTGATGCGTTGAAAAGTTTTAGACTATCGATAGTTGCATTTGAACATTCACAAAACAAACCAATATCCCCTTCATTAGGTCGGTTAATATGCAAATTGCTGATGGTGTGTCCTGCACCATGAAAAATGCCAGAAAAATAATCTATAGGAACAAAACCCTGCCCTTCATTTTCGGAAATTGAAGCAGATGCATCAATATTAGCTGTTAGCCGATATGTTCCATCCATAGGATAATTAAGATTTACACCAATTTTTTTCAACTTTTCATAAGTGTCAATTTCTATCTCATTCACAAACGGGAAACTGGCAAAACTAATTGCTCCCCAAAGGGTATCTGTAACGAGGATGGTTCCAACCTGATAGAAAAGAACTAACTCGTGATTAGTTGTATCAATACTTGTTTCAATAAACCTTGCTGTTAACAAGGCACTACTATTGTTGGGATCAGTATCATTTGATACCAATGTATGGATTAATGATTCATCGAATAATAAATCTTCAGGCATTACGGTAAACGTATCGGTAAAAGCGAAAGGTCTGTTATTTATTGATTTCAAGTAAGGATAGCTAATGCCTTCGTTAATTTGCCATATTGCATCAAAGTCCCAGTTGTTGAAAGAAGCTTGTTGTTTCATTTGTTCTGTCGATAAGCTATCGGCAGTGATATCTCCTCCGTAAGCATAAGTGTAAGCGATTTTTGTATTTTGGTAATCCCAATAACAATTGCTTACATTAAGTGATAGAATATCGATTGCTCCAACCAATGCACCGGAATATTTCCATTCGTTGGTATTCACCACAGCGTAACAATTTGAAATATTGGTGTTCTCAAGATAATCGACGTATCCAATTAATCCACCAATAACTGCCAATGGTTCAACTTCACTTGTTAAATAAGTTAAAGAATAACTATTTGATATTGTACTTCCGCCTGACTCAGTTCCGATTAAACCACCTGTAGTCCATTCTCCTGTTAGAAAACCTGTGGTGTAGCATTGATCAATCATATTTGAATTGCTTTGTCCTATCAAACCTCCACTATTCAAACTTTCTATGCTTCCGATCGCATAACATTTTGAAAATAGGGTTTGCCAACTATAACCGGCGATTCCTCCGGCATAACTACCATCGTAGTCATAACTGTAAACATAAGTATCTGTATTGCAGTTGGTAATTATTGAATTATAACAGTCGCCAATTAAACCTCCTGCGTCATAAATTGCATTACAATACCCTGAAGTAAAGCAGTTACTTATAGCAGAAGAATCTACTTTTCCCGCTAATATTCCGCAAACCTCATTGTCAAGAACCAATGCATTTGTTATTTTAAGATTTTCAATGGTCGCTCCTTCTAATATGGCAAAAAGTCCGGCGTAATCCCTGCCTTCATCTGTTATTTTTATGTTCTTGATTTCGTATCCTTGTCCGTCAAAACTTCCACTAAACGAGGCTATGGGTCCCCATCCGTTTATGCTATATATTGCTGCGTTTTCGGGGTCATTAAAATCGAGATTATTCATTAAGCGAAAGCATTTATCGGTGAAAAACCTTATCCATTCAAGCTCAGGAACAGATGTTATCATAAATGGTGCTTCCGGTGTGCCATCTCCTCCTGAAAACAGCGCATCGGCAATAACTTGAAGGGTAACATTTTGAATAGTATCAATACCATCAGTAACAGAGAAAATACAACTATCGGCCACAGGTGTCTCATTACCAGTGAAAAAATATTCCAATTTACCTGCGTCTATCTGTTCTTGGGTAAATGTATTGTTCAGTCCTAACACTCCCCCCAAAAGACGAATATTACCATGCTGTGGAAGTCGGGTAATAATGTAAGTAAGCGAAAGATCAATATTGTCAGGATCGGAACAGCTAATATTGGAACTTCTTAATATACTAGTTGCAGGCATTTCAACAATCACATGAATGGTGTCAGAAGCTGTTCTGAAAGGTAAATCGTTTATTGGTTCGATGGCAACAATTGTGGTATCGCAACCCGATGAAGAATAGGCATCGGTTGCGCTTATTGCAATGGTTTTTAAGGCTACAGGGTTTTCAGAGGTATTTTGATACGTTATTGCTTCGAGTAACGATTGAACTCTTTCGCTTGTAGTGCTATCGTTAAATGTAGCCACTAAGGGCGTACCTGATGAGATTGAGCCACCGCTTACATTAAGGGTTGCAATAGTGGTGTCGTTATAAAATAGGGATGTGCCGTTAATTGAGAATAACCCCGAAGTATCGATAGTTAAATGGTCGTATGTACTTGCATTTGTTGTTATTTGTACCGAAATATTTCCGCCATTCCAGCTTCCATAGGGTTGATTGTAAGCAAGCAAAACTTCATCACATAAAGGTTTAATATTTTCGTTTTCGATAAATTTTAGGGTATCGGTTACAGTAATTTCTGGTGCATCAGGTTTAAGTGTAGTAAGCGCTATTATGTTAGAATAAGCACCTTTCGCTGTGATTGAGTTTTTAACTGCACTAACCCTGTAATAGTAATCAGTATTAATTGATAGTCCTGTTATTTCAATTGAAGTAGAGTCATATCGAACAGCTTTAGCTTGGTATCCACTAAGAAAAGTAGCAAAAGTACTATCTGTCGAAACATCGAGCAGGTATTGATCAACCGTTCCGAATGTTGGAGCTGTCCAGTTAGCTGTGAACTTTTGGAAATCTATATTCGTGGCTTCTGTCGCTGTTGGCACAATCATGGCATAACTCTCGATCCAATTGGACGATAAACCACTTAATGCGAAATTATTCAAAGTACCATCATTTTTATTAGAACTACAATCGGATAATACTGTCGAAGTATTGTGATTAAAGTTGTAGTAAGCCATCAGACCTTCCTCTGTACCTAACAATGGCTTTGTGCTATAAGTTGCTATTTCGTTTGCAGTTCGCTCGATATTCCATACCCGTAATTCATCTATGTTACCTTTAAAATATTCACTACGAGTTCCAAATTGTCTTCCAATTCGGAATTCAGTACCTGCCGGATTAACAATGGTTGTTGTTATGCTTGCCCGCTTTATTCCATCAAGGTATATCGCTGTTTCGGTGCTTGATTTTGTAACGGCTACGTGATGCCAATGCCCGTCAACAGGAAACGGAACACCTGTATTTAACCAATCGTCTCCTGCCCTGAATATGCCAGTTGAAGAACATCCAATATAGAAATCTTCGCCGCCATTTGCTTCCTGCGATATAAGCTCTATGGTTCCTGATATTCCACTATCGGCATTAAACCAAAGTTCGACCGTAAAATTCCCACTCGGTGGAATAACTGCTGAGCTAACCGATATATAGTCATCGATACCGTCGAAATTAAGTGCATTGCCTGGTTCAAGCTGCCATGCCAAATGGGGGTAACTTCTGTTTTCATCGATGTGCCAAATGGATGTAAAAGCCCAATTAGTGAACGTTACTTGTTGCATCATTTTCAAAGTGGTTTTGGCCACCCCTTTTGCAGTAACTGTATCACTTTGTCCCGATGCTTCATAGTCGAAATAGCAGCCGGTAATTACTCCAGTATTGTCTTGTACCAAACCTTCGGCACTTCCTGTTACTTGCCCTGCTGCATAACAATTTGTAATAATTTTATTGTTGTAGTTGTAACCAACTAAACCACCACCATTTGTAACCGATGCTAACGAGTAGCAGTTTAAAATGTTACCATTATTCAAACCAACCAATCCGCCTACATTGCCTGTGCCCGATATATTTCCGGTAGAATAACAGCTTGAAATGGTTCCGGCATTATCGCCTACCAACAACCCTACATGAATATAAGCATTGACGTTAAAATCGACTAATCCGACCTTTTCAATTTTTCCGCGAATAAATCCGAACAGGCCGTAGTAATAATCAGCCTCTGAAGCACGATCCATAAAAAGATTTTTTATCACATGTCCCTGACCGTTAAACGAACCCATAAAAGCAGTGGCATTATTTCCTGTAAACTTCCCAATGGGTTCCCATCCACTATCGGTTTGATAATCCAAGGTATCGAGGTTGATGTCGTTTATCAACACAAAATGACTATTCAGATGATGCCTTACACTGTCGAGTTCAACAGCATTTGAAATTTGAAATGGATTAAATTCGGTACCATTTCCTCCAGCAAATTGTGCAAAGGTTAGTTCCAAATTTAATAACATGATTATTGCAAGGGCTAAATTCTTTTTCATTGCATTTTATTGATTAATGACTTACCAAGATTTGTTTGGATTTGCAAAAGAAAAAAGAACATAAAATATTTACATAATTAAGTGCCTGACAAAATCTGTACATTTGGTACTATACGCCAATTTTTAGATAAATTAGTTCTGATAATATCCTGTTTTAAAGAATATCATTAAAAAGTAAAAAACAAATTGTATTGAATTACTCAATGCTAGAAATAAAGGTTTGTAGGTTTGCTGAATTTTCGAGCTTCATTTTCTTCCTGAGCCTGCTTCGGGCTACATCAATTGTGTTAACACTTTTCCCTGTGATAATGGCTATCTCTTTTGTCGATAAGTTTAGTTTTAAAAAAGCACAAAGCTTTCGTTCATTTGGTGTAATTGTAGGGCATTTTGTTTGTAGCATAGTATAAAATTGCGGGTGTACTTTATTGAAATAAACCTCTACTTCGGTCCAGTTAATTTGTGAAATGTTATGCTTTAAGCCGCTTAATAGTTTGTTGATGTTTATATCGTTCTTATCATCATTATTGATTGTTAAAAATTGCTGTAGCAAGTTTGCAAAAAGGGTCTCTTTTTCTTGTATGATTAACGACTTTGTTGTCAAATCGCGGTTTCTAATATCAATCTCCTCTTTTAATGCTTTATTCTCGTCGTCTTTTTGGCCAATTGAAAGTTGACTTTTGAGTATCTCCTGAGTATATGTGTAATTTATTGCAATTGTAAAAAGCACAAGTTCAATAAATATGCCCAATTGAAAGTAGTAAAGATTGGATACAAATGACTCTGTAAAGCTTAAAACAATAGTTATTAAAGCTCCCAAAACGGTAAACAGTGCACCTGCCAAAATAAGCTTTGTTGTATGCCTTGCTTTTCGATATAGCGCGAAGAATGAGACGATTATGAAAATAATATTTATAATTGAGTAACAATCGCACAATATCATTGCCTGATTGTAATCAAAAAAACTGATTCCAAAAATCGATATTAAAAATATTAACATCAAACAGGAAAATCGGATAAGCTGTTTTCGCCATTGTTCAAACTTTTCAATTTTTAGCAGTTCGATAAAAAATAGCAAGTAAATGAATTGTGCAATAAGGTATGACCATTGCATGTATATATCGATTTGCGGATAATTGAAGAGTAAAAATCGCTCTGTAAATTGAAAAATATTTGACAGAAAAACCACGAATGAAATTATATATAAAGAATATAGGAGATACAGCCTGTTTTTAGAGAAAACGAATAAAATCAAGTTAAAGCTGAAAAGCAGAACCAGTATTCCAAGAAACCCTCCTTGAAGAAAAAAAATATCTGCATTATTTTCTTTAAAATTAGCTTTATGAATTATTTGCAAATTGCTTATAATATTAGCGTTTCCCAATTGATTTCTAATTTTCAGATATAAAGTAGTTTTTGTTTCATTTAGCAAGAAAAAAGGAACCATATCTTTAATTGAACCTTTCAGCGTTCGTTTCGCAAGGGGTACAAGTATCCCTCCAATTGCTGTGTTGTAAGAACTGTCGGTATTGTGCTGATATAGTTGAATATGTGAAACTAAATCGTTAAAATGCAGATAGTATTCGCCCGATTGCTTTGCTGGATTTTCAACTTTAACTTTTAGCCAGTAAGTACTGTCTTTGTGTAATTCTTGATTTTGGAATGCTTTAAAACTGCCTTCAGGTAGTTTATCTAATGCTTCAAATGAGATATTACTCTGGTTTGAAAGAATTCTTACTTCATACAAGAAATTATCAAAAACGCTGCTTTTATTAATGCTTTGTTCTTCAGATGTTCGTTCTGAAAAGGCTGTAAATGGCAACAGAATTAATAATATTGTGTATAAAAAAGATGAAGTATGTTTCAAGTTCTGGTGTATTAGACTTTCTGACTCAAAACTATAAAATTTTAACTATTTATAAAGCATAAAATTTTATCGTTTGATAAAATACAATTCGGTTATCATTTAGTTACCTGCCATCCACTCGCTGGGCGATACATTGTAATACTTTCTGAAGGTTCGGCTAAAGGAATTGGGATGGTCGAAACCAACCATATAAGCAATTTCGGATACGGTAAACTTATTTTGTTCCAACAAGGCACAAGCACGTTTAAGGCGGAAGGTATCGAGCAACTGTTTGGGAGTTAAGTTGGTAATTTGCTTTACTTTGCGCGAGAAATGCGAGCGGCTGAGTAAAAACACTTGGCTCATGCTTTCCACATCGAAGCCCGAGTCGGCTATGTTTTGCTCCAACACCTTAAAAACTTTGGAAAGCATGCGGTCGTCGGCCGATGAAATGGTTACTTTTTCGGGATCGAGGATCAAATCACGCTTTAATTTTTCCTTTAGCTGCTCGCGTGTTTTTAGCAAATTGGCAATGCGTGTACGCAACATACGGTTGCTGAACGGTTTTTCGATATAAGCATCGGCTCCGGTTTCGTAACCCTCAACTTTCTGATCGTGTGCTACTTTGGCTGTTAGCAGCACAACCGGAATGTGGCAGGTAATGAGGTTTTCTTTGAGCTCGCGGGTCATTACCAAACCGTCCATCTCGGGCATCATAATGTCAGAAACAATTAAATCGGGTTGCAGCTCGAGTGCCTTTTCGAGGCCAAGCTTTCCGTTGGGCGCATCAAACAAAACGTATTTATCCGATAGTGAATTTACAATAAAACGCCTCAAATCGTCTTCATCTTCAACAACCAATAAAATTGGTTTTTCTTCTTTACGCGCCTTTTCTATTTCAATTGTTTGGTCGGCTGTCGAAATTGTTTTCGATTGTAGCGCCCTGCTTTCGAGTATTGTAGTTTCAACAGCCTCAATATCGGTACGTAAATTTTCACTCAAATAATTATCGGATTCAGGCAAATTTTGCTCCAACCCATCGTTTGTTATTGACTGAATGTAAGGAATTTGTACAACAAAACAGCTTCCCTTACCCGGTTCGCTTTCAACATGAATTTTTCCACGGTGAATGGTTACCAAATCGTTCACAAACGACAAACCTATGCCCGAGCTGCTGTATTTCAAATCCTTATCGGAATCGTCGATTTGGTAAAACCTTTCGAAAATCTGATGCCTTGTTTCGGCCGGTATGCCCTTACCGGTATCGCTAACCAACAATTCAATGTAAGGTAAATCGATGTGTTCATATTGTTGTTCTTGATGCTCAATCAGTTTTACATTTACGGCAATGGCACCTTGTGGCGGGGTGTTTTTAAAAGCGTTGGAAAGCAGGTTGAACAGAATTTTTTCAATCTTGTCGCGATCGAACATGGTTATAAGCTTTTCGTGCCCGGGCAAAAATGAAAGTTCGATTTGCTGTTGTTGAGCCAGGTTGTTAAACAGCAGAACCAATTGCCTCACAAACAAGATCAAATCGCCATTTTCGGCTTGATACTTCATGGTACCCGACTCAATACGGCGTACTTCGAGAATTTGGTTAATGAGGCGAAAAACCCTGCGCGTATTCTTTTGTATTACCTCGTACGTTTTGGTTGTATTGCCATCGCCATTTTTTACCGCCTTGGCCATAAGCTCTTCAATTGAGCAAAGAATAAGGGTAAGGGGGGTTCTGAACTCGTGCGAGATGTTGGTAAAAAAGCGCAAACGTACTTTCGACAGCTCTTCAACATGGTTCACCATTTGCTCGAGCTTATCGCGCTGTTTCAATATTTTGGTGTTTTGTTGTTCGAGTATTTCGTTTTTGGTTTCGAGCTCGGCCGACTGTTGCAAAATTTCGTCTTTTTGTTGCTCAATTAATTTTTGACGCCTTTCGAGCTTTTCGTTTACCGCATTGAGCGAAACATTTAATGCCGACAACTCATTATTACGTTTAATCAAACGGGTTTCGTAAAAGGCCACAACTGCCAAAAAAGCCACAATAAGCGCTATAAACCACGGCTGTTTCCAAACCGGCGGCGCTACCCTAAAGCTGATTGCTGCCGGCGTAGCATCAATGTTGTAATCGAGATCGCGCGCCTTCACTTCAAA
>JAFGBR010000029.1 GCA_016933045.1 Marinilabiliaceae bacterium
AAAATAGAAAACCTCAGCAAACAGTACCGCCTGGGTACCATAGGCACCGGCACCATTGCCCACGACCTGAACCGCTGGTGGCAAACCAAAATTCTCCACAACGAAGACCCCTACCTGAAAATTGGCGAGGTGAACGACCGCGCCCATAAAGGCCACAGTGAATACGTCTGGGCACTGAAGGACATAAACCTGGAGGTGAAGGAGGGCGATGTGGTGGGTATCATTGGCAAAAATGGCGCCGGTAAAAGCACACTGCTCAAAATTCTCTCGCGTGTGACCGCTCCTACAACCGGCAGCATTAAGGTGCGCGGACGACTGGCCTCACTGCTCGAAGTAGGCACCGGCTTCCACCCCGAACTAACCGGCCGCGAGAATATCTTCCTCAATGGCGCCATTCTGGGTATGACCAAGGCCGAGATACGCTCCAAGCTCAATGAGATCATCGACTTCTCAGGCTGCGAACGCTACATCGACACCCCCGTAAAACGTTACTCCAGCGGTATGAATGTGCGCCTGGGCTTTGCCGTGGCCGCCTTCCTCGAACCGGAAATACTGGTGGTGGACGAAGTCCTCGCCGTGGGCGATGCCGAGTTCCAGAAAAAAGCCATTGGAAAAATGCAGGATGTCAGCACCAATGATGGAAGGACGGTGTTGTTTGTGAGCCATAATATGGCGGCAGTAAAAAGCCTTTGTAATAATGGAATTGTTCTTACCAATGGAACAATAGATTTCAAGGGCAAAATAGACTCTTGTATTACTAACTATTTAAAAATTGGTGATTCAATACAGAATTATCATGACTGGAAAAACAATCCTGAAATATATAATTCTGATATAGAATTGTTAGAGATTGGGATAAATGCAAAAAATAAAAAATCAGAAGAACCAATCTTAATGACAGATGAAATTGAATTTACTGCTAAGTATTGGCAAAAATCAAATAATAAAAGATATGACATCACACTACATTTTAAAGATGAACAAGGTAATAAGCTTTTTAGTGCTGGATCATTCCAAAAAATCAATAAGTTAATTAATGAAGAAACACAAGGAATTTATACGGTAACAGGACTCATTCCTTCCAATTTTTTTAATTATGGAACATTTTATATTGATATTTATTTTGTTTTAGATTTGAGAAAAACAGTTATTATTGAAAATGACATTTTATCTTTTACTGTATCAAACAAATCTATTGAGATAGGCCAATATATGGGAAAAGAACCTGGAGCCTTACATCCTTTATTTATTTGGGAAAAGTATAAAATAAATAGTTAAATTTATGATACCCGTAACAAAACCATTTTTGCCACCACAAAATGATTATATTAAATATGTTAACCAAATATGGCAGCGTAATTGGCTAACCAATAACGGACCTTTGGTTAACGAACTTGAACTCAAACTTAAAGATTTTTTAAATTTAGAACATCTGCTTTTCACCGCAAACGGCACCATTGCCATTCAGATGGCTATCAAAGCTTTAAATTTAAGCGGGGAAATCATTACAACCCCATTTTCATATGTAGCGACAACCAGTTCGATAGTTTGGGAAAATTGTACGCCAGTGTTTGCTGATATTGATCCCAAAAGGTTAACCATTTCACCAGAAAAAATAGAACCATTAATTACAAATAAAACAACCGCAATATTAGCCACACACGTTTATGGAATCCCTTGTCATATTGAAGAAATTGAAGCAATTGCGCAAAAGCATAACGTAAAAGTGATTTATGATGCTGCGCACGCTTTTGGTACTACCTATAAAGGCCATAGTTTATTAAACTACGGAGATATAAGCACATTAAGCACACATGCCACCAAACTGTTTCATACCATTGAAGGAGGTGCAGTAGTTACCAAAAATCCTGACCTATTGAAGAAATTGGCATATCTACGAAACTTTGGGCATGATGGGCCGGACAAATTTAATGGGGTTGGAATTAACGGAAAAAACTCAGAGTTTCATGCAGCAATGGGATTGGTAAACCTTGGATATGTAGGAAAAATCCTTGAGAAAAGAAAGTCTGCCAGTAAATATTACGACAATTGGTTATTGGATAAAAGCCTACTTCGACCAGAAATCCCAAAACATACAAATTACAATTACGCCTATTACCCAATTATCTTTAATTCTGAAGAACAAACCATGGTAGTATTTAACGAACTTCAAAAATATGAAATTTTTACCAGAAGATATTTCTACCCTTCTCTTTCCGGCTTAGGTTATGTTGCCGGAAATGAAACGCCGATATGCGATGATATTGCCAAAAGAGTACTTTGTTTACCTTTATATTACGACCTTTCTGATTCAGAAGTTGATTTGATTTGTAGAATCATTATAAGAACTCTAAAATACAACTAATGGGATTCTTAAGTACAGAACAACTTAGTTTATTGGGATTAAAAAGCTTTGGCGAAAATGTTTTAATCTCCGACAAAGCATCAATTTATAACCCACATTTAATTAGAATCGGCAACAATGTGCGAATTGATGACTTTTGTATCCTATCTGGAGAAATTAAACTTGGAAGCTATATTCATATTTCTGCCTACAGTGCACTTTATGGTAAATTTGGAATAGAAATGGAAAATTTTACGGGTTTATCCCCACGGTGCACCGTTTTTAGTGGCTCCGATGACTTTTCTGGCGAATTTATGATTAGTCCTATGGTTCCAAAAGAATTATCCAATGTTACTGGTGGTAAAGTTACATTAAAAAGGTTCGCTCAAATAGGGGCCGGATCGATACTACTACCCAATATTACTATTGGAGAAGGAACTGCTGTGGGAGCTATGTCCTTCGTAAATAAAAATACAAAAGATTGGGTTATTGTTGCTGGTTGTCCAGCCAGATTTATTAAAAATAGGAAAAAAAATATTTTAGATTTATATGAATCAATCCAATAAAAAGCCATCAAACCCTCCAATAGTTAGTATTTGTATGATAACATACAATCATAAAACTTATATTAAAGAAGCTATTGAAGGGGTTTTAATGCAAATAACCAAATTTCCCATCAAATTAATAATTGGAGAAGATAACAGCCAGGACAATACCAGACTAATATGTGAAGATTATCAAAGAAAATTTCCAGATTTAATAGAGCTTTTACCTTCAAAAGAAAACCTAGGTATGATGCCTAATTTTATTCGAACATTAAAAGCTTGTAATGGGAAATATATTGCTCTTTGTGAGGGAGACGATTATTGGACCGATCCATTAAAGCTTCAAAAACAAATAGATATCTTAGAAAATAATCCGAATCTAATTGCTTGTCATCATTGGCATGAATATCTTTATGAATATGAAGATGGTTATGCAGAAATAAAACCGGCCTCAAAAGATGGGTTTAATTCTAATACAATTACTAGCGTTAAAGATATATTTGCAAATACAGTTAGATTAAAAACAAGAACTGTTGTTTATCGTAATGTTATTACTGATGGCTTTTTCCCAAAATGGTTGGTTAATATGCCATTTGGAGATGTCCCCTTAAGTATTTTAATGGGCAGATATGGTTCTTTTCATTTTATAAATGAAGTAATGGCAGTCTACAGAATTACTGATAAAGGGGTTTCAAGTATTGGGAAAAATTCATTATCTAAATTTGATTTTTTAATTGAACACATGAAGAAATGGATTGTCGTATGGGATTATGCTAATTTTGAATTTAATTTTATATATAACAAGGAAGCAAACGCGACTATAAGGAATTTTAATTCAATAATAATAAAGGGACTATTTTATAAAGACCCAAGAATATTAGAATTATTAAAATTTAATATCTACAATCGTAATTGTAGATTTATAAACAAATTAGATTCCGTTATATATATAATTGTTGAATACTTTAGGAAAATTCTAATAATCATAAAAATTAAAATTAGTCCATTACAATATGATAGACAATAATCTTATAATAATAGCATCTCAGCCGCGATCAGGATCAACTTTACTACAGGCATTATTATCAAACAATAATCAGGTAGCAACTGTTAGTGAACCTTGGTTATTGTTACCGTTTTTGAGTTATAAAAAGCCCCAATTATCCGATGCTACGTATTCTAGCTATTTAGCTGCTCAAGGAATTGAGGATTTTAAATCTAAAATAGACAAAAACACTTTTGACCGTGATTTGGCTCAATTTTTACTTAACCAATATGATCAGATTAGAACCAAAGGTGAAAAATATGTTTTAGATAAAACACCAAGGTATTATGAAATATTGGATGAGATCACAGATCTTTTTCCCAATGCTAAAATTATTGTACTTAAAAGAAATCCATTGGCGGTACTTGCCTCAATAATTACTACCTGGGGAAAAAACGACATACGAAAATTACTGGAATTCAAGCGGGATTTGCTTTATGCACCAATAATTTTAAATGATTTTGCAAATAAAAACAGAAATAACCCAAATATTATAACCATAAGATACGAAGACATTATTCTTGAAACGGACAAAAATATAGGGGAGTTATATAAAGGCTTAGATATACCTTATGATGATGGTGTATTAGATTACGGGAATAATAGTAAATTTAAAGGGTTTATGGGTGACCCCAATGGTGTACACCAAAATTCGACACCTAATAAAGAGAGTTTAGATTTATGGGGAAAAATTTACAATACTAAATACTGGCGAGATTTTTTTATAGGATACACTGATTATTTAACACCTGAATTTCTTTATAATTATGGTAATTACAATGATTTAAACGGACGAAAAACAGCAATTTTCAACTATTACAGAACAAGGACAGAATGGAGCTTTGATGAGTATAAAATTCCATTAAAAAAAATATTAAAAGATAAATTCCTAAGAAAATTTAACTTGGTAAGTTATTAAAACTAAACGATCGTACACACACTCATATATAAAGAACTAAAATATTTGCCTTTTTGAGTAAATTCGTAAATTTCGTGGACAAAACATCACTGAAGCTCTCCATTATCACTGTAAACCCGATCAACAAATTTTTATAATTTTCGCCAAATTAAAATTACAGATCACTGGATATCATAAAGGAATATAATTGCAGATAACGCTAATAGCAATCCTAACATTATAGCTCAGCAGATAGCAACAACCAATGAAAGGAAGATACACAAGTCTGGGCAATGGATTAAATGTAATGCATCACGTTCTGATTGGGAATAACTCAGAAATTGGTACAGGAACTTTGCTTAACACCAATTGCTCGGTTCACCACGATGTGGTTATTGAAGAGTTTTGTGAAATTGCACCTGGAGCGCGAATTTTGGGCGGAGCTCGCATTGGCAGTGGCACATTAATTGGCGCCAATGCCGTGATCCTCCCAAAAGTAAGAGTCGGTCACCAGGTAATAGTCGGTGCAGGAGCGGTTATCACCAACCCGACCGGGTTACTGTCGTAGGTGTTCCCGGTGAAATCAATAATACAAACAAATGAACTTAATGCCGTAATTTAGGCTTCCATACATGCTTTTCAACACCCTCCCTTTTGCTTATCTGGTAATAATCACGTTTGGTCTGTATTATCTCCCCATCTTTAAGCGGATACAGCTACAGGTATTGGTGGGAGCCAGTTTTGTTTTTTACGCCTGGAATTTTCCGATTTTACTGTTATTACTGATTACATCCATTCTGTTAAATGCAGCAGGCAGTTATGGCGTTATTCATGCTGCAAACTCAAAGCGGCAAAGAGCTATTGCTACAGGCAGTGTAATTATCAATTTGTTAATACTGGCCATTTTTAAGTATGCAGGACTTTTAGGAAAGACTTTTTTTAGTGAGAATCGAGAATTGGTCGATTTTTTAATTGCCATTCCTCTGCCTGTGGGTATTTCATTCTTTACCTTTCAGGGCATCAGTCTGGTGGTGGATACCTTCCGGCACGACAGTCAGATCAGAAATGAGAAGCAGGTTAACAGCTCCTTTTGGAAACATTTATGTAACACATCACTTTTCATTTCCCTGTTTCCACAGTTGGTTGCAGGTCCAATTGTCAAGGCTCACGATTTTTTTCCGCAAATAAAACCCAAACTCCTAAAAAATATTGATTGGGATTTTGTATTTACAAATCTGGTGATCGGCTATTTTCTAAAAATGGTAGTCGCCGACAACCTCAAGGATTTCACCTTTGAATTGACCTGGCCTTATTTTGAAAGATTATCCTCCTTGCATTTAATAGCACTGCTTTTTGCCTATTCCATTCAAATATTTGCCGATTTTGCAGGATACTCACTGATAGCCATTGGATTATCGCAACTTTTTGGTTACCGCATCCCACAAAACTTCAACTTTCCCTACATAGCAACTTCCTTTGCAGATTTCTGGCGTCGATGGCACATCTCATTATCTTCATTTTTAAAGGAATACTTATACATTCCCTTGGGAGGTAATCGTAAAGGAAGAGTCAGAACCTATTTAAACCTAATGGCGGTGATGGCATTGGGAGGGTTGTGGCATGGGGCAGCCTGGAGTTACATGATCTGGGGAACCACTCACGGGGTTTTACTGGCAGTTGAAAGGTTATTGAAAGATATTACGGAAATATTAGGTGCTAAAAAATCCAAATTAACAGGTTTACAGAGCAAAATAGCGATATTCTTAAAAACAACAATGGTATTTGTACTGGTATCCCTTGCTTGGCTGCTATTTAAATTACCCGATTTCAAACACGTATTAGCATTCTTTACTGCACTCGGAAACAACCAGCATATATTTACGAATTATTTAACGCTTGTAGTCATTTTTTTATATTCCTTACCTGTAGTGATCTATCATTTATATTATTTGTATCCCATAAAAAATGAACATGCTGTCAGGAATATTCTTAAACCTGTATCACTTGCCTGCATGTTGGCATTACTATTATTAAACAGTGGTTCTCCACAGGATTTTATATATTTTCAGTTTTAAACATGATCAAAAAAACTTCAATATATTTAATCCTTTTTTTGACCATCTATTCAATCCTAGCCAATTTACTCCATTGGCCATCCAAAAGTCTGACCCAATGGGAAGATAATGAAAGACTGATCAGTAAATTTCTTTTTTCTGTAAATCACGACAAGATCAATACAGTTATTGTCGGTTCATCAATGGCCTTCCGAATGACAGTCAATGAAAATCCATACAAGGATACAGTTTATAATTTATCCCTTGGCGGCCAGGGTTTATTTGAAGGGCTGGAAGTATTGAAAAGGTCCAGTTTTAGTCCTAAATATCTGTTGATCGAGAGCAATGTCATTTATCGGGAACCCCGCCAGAATTATGCGGCATCGTTTTTTACACCTGGAGTTTATCAGCTAAAAAAATGGCTGCCCGGATTCCGCCAGGAGTATCGCCCAATTACCTTTGGTCAATATCTCTATTACGGTATAAAAGGCAGATTGAATCATTTCTTTCAACACCAACAAAATCAAAACAGCATTATATCGGATAGTCATAAAACTTCCGATACAATAATAAATACGCAGAACACGACCAAACAAACGAACCTGGATGCTGTAATTCAGAACTACAACAAAACATTCCGCGAAACTGATTGGACTAAAACCAACCAAAGACTTAAAAGCTTTATCAACCATTTTGTTGAAAAAGGTTCAACAATCTGCTTCTTTGAGATGCCTTCGGAGCAACTGTTGTTGGAATCAGAGCTAAATACCTATATTCGCAAAATTCTGGCCAACAGTTACCCTAATCAATCCTTTATTAAAGCCCACGATATGGAAACCACCGATGGGGTACATCTTAAACCGGAAGAGGCACATAATTATTTAGGAGAACTACTTATAAAAATATACCAGTTAAAGCCTTCCCAATAAAACATGGAATTTCCCAAAATCACCATCATCACCCCCAGCTATAACCAGGGCCAATACATTGAGCAGACCATACGTTCAATTATTGATCAGGGGTATCC
>JAFGBR010000030.1 GCA_016933045.1 Marinilabiliaceae bacterium
GCAGTAAAAGAGAGTCAGTCCGAATTCGAAAAGACATATAGTATATATTAGGCCGACAAGGCGTTATACTCGACTTACGACAATGCGGTACCACTAAAACCATCGCATCTATCTTTACAACCTAGATCACTAAGCTTAGTTACTTCATCATATGCAGTACAATTTTGGGGATTTTCATAAGAAGTAGCTTCACTACTACCACTCCCACTTGCAGGGGGATCAGCCAAAATCTTCCCAATCAAATCCCATTTTAAAACAGAACTTGAACTGCCGTCTAAAACAACACTAACATTAAGTGCAAGGATAGCTGTAATCGCTAATGCTCCAATTGCTTTAACCCTGATTATTCATTAACAATCCCTGCCACGGGCAGCGACTAAAGTTTAGTAAAAACCTTTTTTTCAATCTGGAAAATTTAAAAAACAAATTTATTATGTAAAAGTGCTTTATTCTGGTATAGTTTATTATTAACTGTTTGTTTTTTCGGCTTATAATATTGTAATGCTAACCTAACATCTTCCTCATATAGTAATAGCTTTAATGTTTGGCACAAGCGGAGGCCAGATGTAGGTAACAAATATTACTAAATATTTTTTCATTGAATTTCCTTTTTTAACTTCATTAATACTATTACTGGATTATCTGATATTATTATTACTCCAAGCCTGAATGCCATTAAAAAAGAAAGATATTCAAATAGCAAATGCTTATTAAGTTAAAAGCTTAAAACAAACTCAACTGATCATCAAGCAAACGAAAACTACGCCTGTGCAATAATGTTAATCCATGGTCCTTAATGGCTTTGCGATGATCTTTAGTTGGGTATCCTTTATTCTTTTTCCAATTATAAAAAGGAAAACTATCATGCAAATTAATCATCATCTCATCACGATGAGTTTTAGCTAAAATACTTGCAGCTGCAATCGACAAATACTTGCCATCGCCCTTAATAACACAAGAATAAGGAATTGAACGATATTGTTTAAACCTATTACCATCAATAAGTAAATGATCAGGAGTTATTTTTAGCTTATCAACTGCTCTATGCATTGCTAAAAAAGATGCATTAAGAATATTTATCTTATCAATTTCATTATTATCAACAATCCCAATTCCCCAGGAAACAGACTCTTTTTCAATTATTATACGCAACTCCTCCCGTTTCTTTTCCGTAACCTGTTTTGAATCATTCAGAAAAGGGTGATAAAACCCTCTAGGCAGAATAACCGCTGCTGCAACAACAGGACCAGCTAAACAACCTCGTCCGGCCTCATCGCAACCGGCTTCAATAATTCCTTCATTTAAAAATGATAACAGATTCGGCATATATTAATACTATTCACGATACAACACTTCAAGCAAGGTTTGTCCAACAGCTTTCAGGGTATTTTTGTCAATAATATCCATAGTATCATTATGTGTGTGCCAATAAGCTCCAAAACTAGTTAAAGAATTTGCTTCGTATTGAATAATATCTACACAAGGAATACCCATATATTTATTCACATAAATATGGTCATCGGTAATAGCACCTCCCATATCATTCACAAAATAATTCCCATACCCTGTCTTAATAGCGGTTTGCCATATCTTATCAACTAAATGAGAAGCCATTTGCATTGAAAATTGTTCTTTATAAAAAGTAGCTCCTTTAACACCTACCATATCCAACAATATTCCATAACGCGCATAATAATCTTGCTTGTGCGGATGTTTACCCCAATATTGGCTTCCTAAACACCAGGTATCAGATTTATATGGCAAATCGGAAAATTCGGGCATGCCATAGTCCTCTGCATCAAAAAAAATAACATCAACTCCAAACGGTAATTCACTGGCTCCAATTTGGCGAGCTATCTCGAGCAAAACACCAACTCCACTTGCTCCATCGCTAGCTCCATCTATTGGCTCATTCCAGCGATTTTTATCTTTATCATTATCTGCAAAAGGTCGGCTATCCCAATGTGCAAATAATAAAATCCGGTCATTCCTTTCGGGACGAAACTGACCAATAATATTTTTTGCATTCAACACCTCATCGTTAAATGCAATTACTTTAGCTTCTTGAACAATAACATCGGCTCCAAAACTTTTTAACTTATTACTTAAATATTTTGATGCTTTAATATGAGCTTCAGTATTTGGAACTCTTGGCCCAAAGGCAACCTGTTCACTTATATAACGATATGCCGAATCGGCATTGAATATAGGAATATCAACCTTAATCTTATTTTCTAATACCGCCTTATTATTAGTAGTTTTTGTATTACACGATATTATAAAAGAACTCAACACTAAATAAACAAATATTCTATTAACACTTACTTTAACTCCCATGTGGCACCATCCTTTCCATCTTTAATAACAAAACCAATTTTTAATAATTCATCCCGAATTTTATCGGCAGTTACAAAATCTTTATTGGCTTTTGCTTCGCCTCTCAGTTTTAAAAGTAAAGAAACTACTTCATTTAAAACCTCGTTATTTGCATTCGTTTCTGCTACTGTTTGTTTCAATCCTAAAATATCAAACACAAATAAACCGACTAACGTCTTTAATTTTTCTAAATCATCAGCCGTTATCATCATTAACCCGGCAATCATACTATTAATAGCTTTTGCTGCTTCGAACAAATGCGATATTAAAACAGGACTGTTCAAATCATCATTTAATGCAGCATAACATTTTTCTTTAAACATATTAACATCAAACGAACTACTATTGCTCGGTTTTACTTTATTTAAGTTATTAACCGCATCCATTAACCTCACAAGTCCCTTCTCTGAAGCCTGTAAAGCTTCATTCGAAAAATCGACAGTACTGCGATAATGAGCCTGAAGTATGAAAAAACGAATGGTCATTGGGCTATATGCCATTGATAAAAGACTATTGGAACCGGTAAAAAACTCTTCGAGTGTAATAAAATTACCTAACGACTTCCCCATTTTCTGGCCATTAATGGTAATCATATTATTGTGCATCCAATACTTTGCTGGCATCTTACCGTTTGCAATGGTACTTTGTGCTATTTCACATTCGTGATGTGGAAATAACAGATCCATCCCTCCCCCATGTATATCAAACTCATCGCCCAAATATTTTGCACTCATAACACTACACTCCAAGTGCCATCCCGGAAAACCATCGCTAAACCGCGATGGCCACCTCATAATATGTTCAGGCGATGCTTTTTTCCATAACGCAAAATCAAAACTATTATGTTTCTCTGTTTGCCCATCAAGTGAACGAGTTGCATTTAATAAATCTTCAATAACCCGCCCTGATAGCTTTCCGTAATGGTAATCGTTATTATATTTGGCAACATCGAAATATACCGATCCGTTGCTTTCGTATGCATAACCTTTATTTAATATTGTATCAACCACTTGTAACTGTTCAATAATATGACCTGATGCCCGTGGTTCTATACTAGGCTTCTTTACATTCAGTTCATCCATAAACTGATGGTAACGATCAGTATAATATTGAACCACTTCCATTGGTTCCAGTTCTTCAAGTCTTGCTTTTTTTGCAATTTTATCTTCACCCTCATCTGCATCATTTTCCAAATGCCCAACATCTGTAATGTTACGGACATATCTTACTCTATAGCCTAAATGGGTTAAATATCGAAATAACAAATCGAATGTTATTGCTGGTCGGGCATGCCCCAGGTGAGGATCGCCATACACTGTTGGCCCACAAACATATAACCCCACATGCTTTGGGTGAATTGGAATAAAAATCTCTTTTTCGCGACTTAATGTATTGTAAATATAAAGCTTGCTATCCATCAATATAATACCTTTCTTTTTTTGAACGGATAAAAATACAAAATAGCCTTTAGTATTTGAACTATTTATTGCACGAATAAAAAAACAAAGCCTCTATTTTTTTTTAGAGGCTAATTTGTTATTAATGGTTAATAGAAATTTATGTAGTGCACAAATCTAAAACTTTATCTCCATTAAGCCATTTGATCTCATTTATATCATCATTCAAAACAAAATACAATAATTTTTCGAATCGCATTTCGGCATTTTGTATTTTCATTTCTTCAAGGCGGCCTGCAAAACCGGCATTCATATTACGACCAGCTACCAATAAAAATTCAAATAATGCAGGAAAATCCTTATCATTATCATGTAATTCATACCGTTTTATACAACTTTTCACATCCGACGACATATAAATTCTACAGGCCATTGGTCGCGCATTATATGCAATGCAAACTCCATTATCCAACAATGGACATGGATATGAATATTTTAACAATTCAGCATCAGTATTGCCCTGACTATAATCTGTTTTTGATTTAGCTTTTGCTTTAATTTCAGATATCTGATTAGATGAAAAATGATTATTAACATAATCTTTCATATAAAAAACCTCATGTATCGAAGCAAATACAGGCTGATAACAACAATATCCACACCCTTTTTTGCAATCAATATTAACATTCGACAACCGACATCTTGAGCTAAATGAATCGATAAGCAAGTCAATAGTTTGATATTGTTGAGTCATTGCATGGAAAATATCAGTCAATAAATACTTCTTCCTTATCATTTCTTTTGCCAAATTATATCCATCAGCATAAAAAACAGATGCTATACTACTCATATCTTCTAAATAGTTTTTCCCCATGTTACAATTAACTCAATCTTTATGTAATGTATTTACCAATTCTCCATTTTCAAACACTAATACAGAAGATAATTTCCCTTCACTATCATAAACATATTGCTCTCCTTTCATTAGCTTTCCCTTAATAAAATATCCTTTTTTCTCTATTTTACCCGATAAATCATATACAGTATGATTCCCGGTGCCGGTAAATCGAACCGACGAAACCCTGTCTACAGGATCTGTTTCATCATTAACATTTCCGTAACTTATTGTCTTTTCAAATTTCCCTTCTTTATAAATCCGCTCTCCACTTAACTCGCCCAACTCACTAAATATTTTTAATGTACCCGATGTTTTTCCATTTTCCCAACTTCCCGAATATTTCACATTCCCATTTTCGTGATAATACTTTTGAACTCCGTTTCTTTTACCTGCTTTATTATAATTCCAATCGTAAGCTATTTGACCCGATGGATAAAAAAACTGATACTTTCCTACCCAATGATCTATCTCCCAAATTCCCTGCTCCCACATTTTACCGTTTTCGTAATAAAAAACAGCCAGCCCACTAGCTATTCCGTTTTTAAATGTTATTCTATGTTTTTCTTTACCATTAGGAAAATAACTTATCCATAGGCCATCTTTTTTACCATCTACATAAAAACCCTTTTCAACAACCTGTTGTTTTGATGCATCAAAATTTATCCATAAACCGTATTTCTTATTATTTGCATCTTTGCGATTAATTGTATCTCCCTTATAAACCAAAAAACCTTGACTAAAACCTGTTAACCACATCATGCAAAAACATGCAATTAAAAATATAGTTTTAAATGTATTCACTCTCACAATATTATTTTTTATTTTATAGTTTTAATAAAGAAATATTGATTGTTTAATAAAGCATTATACTACTGCAAATAATTTGTGTTAATTTGCTTAAAAATTCGTTTTCCTTTTAAACGTAAAAAGTGCATCAAGGTTATATTTAATTAGTGCGATAAACTATTATTCTAAGTTTACTAACCGATGTTAAACCAACATCCAAGTTATTCAAAAAATATTATTCATGCCGATAAAAAAAGTAAAGAAAAACAGGGGCTTTAAAAAAAATGAAATCATTAATATGGTTCATGATCTTTTTAACAGCAATCCGAAAAAAACATTTAATTATAAACAAATTGCCGGAATGATAGGTTTAAAGAAACTATCTGACCGCCAAATGGTTCAGGTTATTTTATATGATTTATTGGAAGCCGGAACATTAACCGAAGCTATTAAAGGACGTTTTAAACTTGTTCAACTCCAAGCTTCAGTTACCGGAGTTGTTGACATGACTGCTTCGGGGGCTGCTTATATTATTCCCGATGATGGAAGCGAGGATATTTTTGTTGCTCAAGCAAATCTTAATCAGGCTTTAGATGGCGACAAAGTTAAAGTTTCTCTCTTTGCAATTAGCCGACGCCACCAGCCACAAGGCGAAGTAACTGAAATTATTAAACGGAAAAGAGAGTTGTTTGTTGGCAAACTTGAAGTATCTCGAAATTTTGCATTTCTGGTTACCGACCGTAAAATTCTTTACCAGGACATATTTATACCTCTCGAAAAATTAAATGGCGGTAAAGACGGACAAAAAGCTATAGCCAAAATTACCGATTGGCCATCGAACACTAAAAATCCGTATGGCGAAATTGTTGATGTTTTAGGCGATACCGGCAATAACGATACTGAAATGCATGCAATACTTGCCGAGTTTAACCTGCCTTATATTTATCCCGAAAACATTATTCAAAAAGCCGAAGAAATTGATGCCTCAATTAGTCAATCTGAAATATCTAAACGACAAGATTTTAGAGAAATAACAACCTTTACAATTGACCCTGCTGACGCCAAAGACTTTGACGATGCTCTGTCAATTAAAAAAATAGATGAAGACACTTGGGAAGTTGGTGTTCACATTGCCGATGTTACTCATTATGTTAAACCCAATTCTCCTCTCGACGAAGAAGCATTTAACAGGGCTACTTCTGTATACCTGGTTGATCGTGTTGTACCCATGCTACCCGAAAGATTAAGTAATAACATTTGTTCGTTACGCGCAAATGAAGATAAATTATGCTTCTCGGCTACTTTTTTACTTGATGCTAATGCAATTATAAAAGACAGTTGGATTGGGCGTACAATAATTAACTCCAACAAAAGATTTTCATACGAAGAGGCTCAGTCCATTATTGAAACAGGTAAAGGGGATTATGCCGATGAATTACTTCAATTAAATGCATTTGCAAAAAAATTAAGAGATAAACGTTTTTCGCAAGGAGCAATAAGTTTCGAACGTGTCGAAATAAAATTCAACATTGATGAAAACGGCAAGCCTTTAAGCGTATTTTTTAAAGAATCGAAAGAATCCAACCATCTTGTTGAGGAGTTTATGCTTTTAGCCAACAAACGTGTAGCCGAAATAATTGGTAAAAAAGAGATTCAATCATCGAAACAGGCTAAAGCAAAAACATTTGTTTACCGAATTCATGACGTTCCCAATGCCGATAAATTCGATACCTTTTCGCGGTTTATTAAAAAATTTGGACATGAAATATCTCAAACAGCCAACATTAATAAATCATTAAATCAACTTTTAAATGAAGTACAAGGCAAGCCCGAACAAAATATAATAGAAACACTTGCAATTCGTACAATGGCAAAAGCTGTTTATTCAACACATAACATTGGGCATTATGGATTAGGTTTCGAATATTACACTCATTTTACATCTCCCATTAGGCGTTATCCAGACATGATGGTTCATCGCTTACTTGATATCTACATGAATAATGGCAAATCGGCAGATGCCAACAAATACGAAGATATGTGCGAGCACTGTTCCGACATGGAACAACAAGCCGCCGAGGCCGAAAGAGCTTCTATTAAATACAAGCAAGTTGAATTTATGAAAGATCATCTTGGTGAAGAATTTGAAGGTGTCATTTCCGGTGTTACAGAATGGGGTATTTATGTCGAAATTAATGAAAACAAATGCGAAGGTTTAATTCCCATTCGCGATTTGGATGATGATTTTTATTACTTCGATGAGGAAAACTATTGCATTATTGGCAAACGTGAAAAGAAAAAATTCCAATTGGGTGATCCTATCAAAATATTAATTGCAAATGCTAACCTTGAAAAAAAACAACTCGATTTTACTTTGGTTAAAACTTAACAATTGAAAGATATAATTATGCTTTTATTCACTTTTTTTTAAAACAAAAACTATTTCCTATTTTTGCACTACGCCAGAATTAAATAAAATGGATCAAAATAACATATCAGATAATAACGAATCTGTAAAAAATGCTATTCTCGAAGTTGCCCGTAATTTATTTTCGAAATACGGTTATAAAAAAACCACAATGGAAGATATTGCACAGGCATTGGGAAAAGGAAAAAGTTCACTTTATTACTATTTTAAAAACAAAGAGGATATCTTTCAGGCTGTAATAGACTGGGAAGAAGATATTCTTTTTTCAAGTCTGAGAGAGATTATTCAAGAACCTGTTTCGGCCGATAAAAAAATGGAAAAATACATTGAGGTACGAATGGAAACAATCCGCGAGCTCGAAAATTACCACAAAGCTATTAATACAGACTCAAATTCTAATTTCGACTTTTTAGATTACATTAAAGGAAAAAGCGAGCAAGAGGAGGCTCTAATGATTGAACAAATCATGCAAGAAGGATTAAACTCTAATATTTTTGCCATAAAAAATCCTCAAATGGCGGCAATAGCAATATCTACTGCATTAAAAGGACTTGAAATACCTTTGTTCCGAACAAAACCACAAATGCAAAATGATGATTTTAAAGTTCAGCTCAAAAATGTATTAAACATACTTTTTTACGGACTAATCAAACGTCCATAAATAATAATTCATTTTGAACATTTATCATCACCGATAGTTTCATATCAATAAATTATCACATTAACAGCTTCTGTTATGCCAATTAAGATTCCAGATACATTACCAGCATTTAGTGTCCTCGAAAGTGAAAACATCTTCGTAATGGGGCAAACAAGAGCAATGCAACAGGATATTCGCCCTTTACGTATTCTGATTTTTAATTTAATGCCCCTGAAAATTTCTACTGAAACTCATCTACTAAGAGTTTTGTCAAACTCTCCTTTACAAGTCGAAATTGACTTAATGATGACCAGCAGTCATGTATCAAAAAACACCCCTATTGAACATTTATCAGCTTTTTACAAAACCTTTAATGATATTAAAAACCAAAAATACGATGGAATGATTATTACCGGGGCACCGGTAGAACAAATGGAATTTGAAGAGGTTAACTACTGGGATGAAATGAAAGAGGTTATGGAATGGTCGAATAAAAATGTAACCAGCACTTTTCATATCTGCTGGGGAGCTCAAGCTGGCCTGTATTACCACTTTGGCATTAAAAAACATGAAATAGGGAAAAAACTATTCGGCGTTTACAACCACAAAGTTAACGACCATCACGAACTTTTAATGAGAGGCTTCGACGAATTGTTTCAGGCTCCTCACTCTCGGTATACTACAATACTTAAAGAAGATATTGAAAAAAATTCTAACCTCAGAATCCTTTCCGAATCTGATGATGCTGGAGTATATATTGTAATGTCGGCCGATAGAAAAAAAATTTTCGTAACAGGCCATTCCGAATATGACCCAAATACTCTAAAAGAAGAGTACGTTAGAGATATTCGTAAAGGGATAGATATTGCTATTCCTGAAAACTACTTCCCTAATAACGACCCATCATTGCCTCCGTTTGTTACATGGCGAAGTCATGCTCATTTGCTCTATTCGAATTGGCTAAATTATTATGTTTATCAGGCAACCCCGTTTGTGTTAGAAGATATCTGATTTTGTTATAATACAATTTACAGAAGCGGAGTTAGCAATGATACATCTGTTTCAATATCAATTTTTTTTTCGCAATAATTTTTCGCAATAATTTTATCAAATCCTGATTTTTGCAAAAAATGTTTTCTACTTAAATGAGTCAACTCAAGCATATCGTGCCACAAACCCAAATCATGCTCAAGTTTTTTACATTGAATCATCATTTGATTACTCATTACATCCTGAAGATAATTTGAATTAGCAAGCAAATAACAACATTTTACTTTTCGGCGAGCCTCGTGCCACTCGTGCGATACTGGTTTCAATAATATATCAATAGCAGTCCTCAATTCCTTTATATAAAATGCCTCAAAACGAGCTTTCAATTCTGTTTCATTTTGATCAAACATTGTCAATTCAATCCGAACCATTTTTGCTGACGGCACTTTATTGGTTAAAATATAATTATGAAACAATTCTTGTTTCTCCTTTAAATGTTCATTAATAAATTCAAACTCGTCAACTCTGCAATTACATAAATTATCTAAATAGTAAAAAAACAGTTGGTACTTACGTACACTCCCTCCCTTTTTATAGATTTTATCATTTCGTTTAATCCATGTTTCAAACCACTTAAGCGATTGATCATCTCTTTTCATTACAGATAAAAAGCTATTAATCGCCTTTATTTTTTTAAAAGCAACCCGAAAATCATGAACAGACTGAATATCAGTTTTTATTCGTGCTTTCGCTAAATGATATTTATACTGATAGAAGATATGTTCAAAATAATCTCCAACATTCATATATCATTATTTATCAAAAATTTCAGCTTTAATAGGATAGCGCAATGCTTTAGCATTATAAAACATAGCCTTCACTGAACCAACAAGCACCTTTGCTTCTACCAATATTGGCATACGGTTTTCGTCATCGGTAACCCATACTGTCATATCATCACCTGCTTCAAATAGTGTTCCCTCCATTAATAAAGGAGTAAACTTTAAGCAACGAAAACGTCTACCCTCTTTAGTTTCAACAATATCTCGTCCCTGAAAAATAATATATAAGTCGTGAATCTTTCCATCAACAACCATTCGAATAGGAATACGATCTCCTTTTTTATATTTCAAAAATTCAATATTTCTGGCCCAATATACCATTGTTAACACATCTACAGTACAATCCTGCCAAACAATTTCTGATATTATCTCAGCTTCATCATCCTTTTTTAACCTCGAAAAAATTCTACCCTTTGATTTTTCAAACCTATAACTCTCATAAACAGAGCTTCCGCCTTCGTTTGACTTCCGCATTGCCAACAATGGAGCTAAGGTAGCTGTATCGACAAACGACTCAAAAGTATCGCGAACAGTGTAAAAAAAATCGTATTTACCATAGGTATTTCCTGTGCTAAAGAAATGATAAACAGGTAGTGAGCGATATGTTTTTTTCTTCACCGAAAAAGACACATGACCAGCATTCATCCATATAAAATGCCAATTATAATATACCTGGTAATCAATTTTTTCGCCCCATTGAAAACGATCATTTTTTTCGACACATTGCGCGTTTAGTGCAAAGGCAAATACAAAAAGTATAAAAAAAACAATCAGTATACTTTTAAAAATTTCACTACCTACGATCGCTGTTCGATGTGTTTTTCTGTGATCTGAAAGTTTCAACAAACTTAAAAATATCAAATGATTCTTTATTCCATTTAATCTCATGGTCCCAATCGGCTCTCAATTTAATTTTCTCAGGATAATAATATACAGCTTCTGGCTGATAACGTTTTTCAAAATCGCCCGAATCCCATATATCATTACCATTTCTGTCATCAACCAAACGTAACATATACTCTCCGGGTTTAAGATAACCAATTCTTATTTTACCCGATTCGTGAATTCTTAACTGACGAACTGGTTTTTCTCCCGACCCAAGTATTTGAACAAACATATTCTTTTCAGGATTTTCAATATTCAAATATAATGTACTATAATCCGATTCCTTTGTAATTATAAATCTCTGCCTTATTTCTTTATTTAACAAACCATAAATATCTATATAAGTTGCCGAATCTATTTTCAGCTCATAGGTAGCTCCAGGATTCCAACGCCTGTTTACTGAAAATAATCTATTATTTAACGAATCTTGAATCAGTGAAAAGTCAACCTTTTCCAATACTGTATCAACAAGTTCAAACAATTGAATACCCGACGGGTCGTATTTTACAGGTGTTGTTTTTAGCATATAAGTTAATGGGCTAAACAAATTTAACTGGGTTGGAATTTTCAAAATTGATAACGATGGAATCTCTTTTTTTCCTTCTTTTGCTTCTTTCTTCTTTTTCCTTTTCGATTCCTTTTCCTCAGGCTCAAAATAGTAAAATGTTAGTGTATCTTTCTTTATAAAATGATTCTCAGCAGAGTCAATGTCGAGATATTGAAATGCTAAAGTCAATGAATCACGATTGTAAATCAAACTGTCTTTTATCCATATATCAACACTGTCTTTTTTATAACTCCATTCATATATGCCCCAATCATCAACATTTTCACCGCTTGCCAATTTAATACTAAATGAATCCAATGGTTCGTTAAAAGTCAGCCTTACTCTACCTTTTTCAGGTCTGTCGTCATTAACTAAATACTGATCGTAATAAACTTGTTCAAACATAAATAACTCAAGACTATCAGGGGTATAAACCATCTTTTCATAAATATGAACCGAGTCCTTTCCAACGGAATCCCGAAACTGCTTATATTCAAATGAAGGTACGATTATAGAATCAGACCAGGCTATACTTTCGCCATGCTGATCAAATTTATAATTACGATTAACATCCTTTAAGGCATAAATATGATATTTACCCGGACTCACATTTTGCAATCTAAATCCCCCATCTTTATTTGATTTGGCCAACCTAACCGGAACTAGCGTTTTAAAGGCTGTATCCGATAAATTTCGGTGCAAACAAATTAACGCCCCCTCAATGGGCTTGTATGTTCCCGCTTCCCACAAATGACCTGAAATTTCCATTGAATCAACTTTTTCTCCTGTTGAAAACGAAATGGTAAAATTTGGGTAAACATTACCCTCGTTATTATCAACCACTGCATCGGCAAAATCAAAAGTATAAGTTGTATTATCCTGAAGTGTATCTTCAATCTCAACCAACATATCTGAACCATGAACATCAACAATTGGCATTTTGTTCATTGGAGGCGATACTACCAGTTTTTGATTTACATCTTTTACCTGTATTAATTCGTCGAAAGTAACAACAATCTTCTTTCCCTTAAAATTTAAGGCTTTATCAACAGGAACAGACTTAACAACAACAGGTGGCGTTTCGTCTTTTGGCCCTCCCGAAGGAGTTCCCGGATTAGCACATCCTATTATATAAAAGATGATTCCACTAATTATTAAAAAATGATATGATTTCAATGTATTTATAATTTATCAACAAAAATAACCGAATTTCATTATTATCGGAATAGTATACAACATTAAAAAAATATAACTTTGCCCTTACAAATAAATAAAACATTTATTATATGCCTCAAGAAACAAAAACAACAAATCATAAAACTCTCTATTTCCTGTTAATTGGACTAATAATTGTATTAATTGGAGCAGTAATATTCCTATTTCATTCAAAAGAGAGTTCCGAGGTCGTTATTGATGAAATGGTTATTGAAAAAGAGTTACTAGCACGAGATTTTCAGGAACTGGCTCTTGAATACGATTCAATTTACACCAGTAATGATACACTAAACAGGCTTTTAACCGAAGAAAGAGAACGAATAGTTCAACTTATCGAAGAAATAAGAACCATTAAGTCAGCTAACGCTGCTAAAATTAATGAATATAAAAAAGAGTTGTCGTCATTACGAAATGTCATGAAAAGTTTTGTGGTTCAAATTGACTCTTTGAATGCCCGAAACCA
Source organism: Marinilabiliaceae bacterium (assembly GCA_016933045.1). Lineage (GTDB taxonomy): Bacteria > Bacteroidota > Bacteroidia > Bacteroidales > Marinilabiliaceae > JAFGBR01. The sequence continues at coordinate 13,468 of JAFGBR010000030.1, forward strand.
AGAATTAACTGAAGAAAATATAGTTGTTAAAACCAGATATACAAAAATTCAAGATTCATATAAAGAACTGGAAGAAGAAAAAAAAGGACTGGTGCAAAAGGTCGAAATCGCTTCCCGGCTCGAAATTCGAAATGTTGAAATAACCCCTCTTAATCATAAAGGTAAAGCTACTTCGAGAAACACACGAACATCGAAAATTAAAGTTTGCTTTACTCTGTTAAAAAACCTTACGGCTCCTGTAGGTGAAAAAAATATTTATATAAGAATTACGCGCCCCGATGGTGAACTTCTTATTAAATCGAAAGAAGATCTGTTTGAATTTGAAAACAGCTCAATAAGCTATTCTGCATTTCGAACTGTTGAATATGGAGGAGAAGATTTAGACGTTTGTGTTTTTTATAATGTTGATGAAGGTGAATTAACAGAAGGAACTTATATTGTTGACATCTTTGCTGATGGTAACAATATAGGTTCCTCAAACTTTGATATGAAATAATTATCTACGCTAATCGTTTTAATAGAGTTGCTCGCTTTATTAATTCCTGAGCAGCTTCTGTTAACGGGAATCGCGATAAAGGAGAATTATCAACTTTCTTAAATACCCGTCCATTAACTTCAGGAAAATTTAAAAATGTTTCATAAAATTTTACCTGCTCAAAATAGTTTAATCTAATTTTTGTAGGACTCATTAAAAATTTCCGTGTCCAATAACTTATCGGATCACTTAAATTTATTACCTGCAAACCTTTTATTTTTAAAAAATAATCCATTGCCTCGTCATCAGTCAAACGATTTTTCGTTATCTCATGAATAGTTTTTAAAATTAATGTCTTATCTGTTTTCTCAGAACAAAACAAAATTTTATCCAACTCTTCTGTTGCTTTTTTCTCTGCCATGATTTTTAAACCATATTTATTAAACCAAAACAAAAAAACAGCTAAAACCAATAAACCAGTTAATGTATAAACCATCTTAATCTATATGTTTGTTCTATTGCTTATTACGAATCTTTTAATAAAAAGTTATTCTTTTATTTCTGCATTATATTACCAAACTATTTAAAAATGGTTTCCATTCATTGACAAATATCCCAATATACATGTTAAAACAAAACCTGAAATTGATGAAAGACTTTTCAAACAATATCAAATTCTAAAATTATTTGGATAAAAGTTATATCTATAGGTTGTTTTATTTGCATTAATTATCTGGCTTATCAACAAAGGCAATTCACATAATAATCTTTGTTCTAAAACATGAAACAAATTTTTTTTATAACACCTGTCTGCCAAAATTTGCTGCTCACACTGTCCGGGAGTTGGTACTAATATGGCATTTTTCTCAAGAGCTATTAAGTCCATTATACTCGAATACCCCGACCTGCAAATAACTAATTTTGCTTGTGAAATAACTCCTTTTAATTGCTTCACATTTAAGTGACCAAACAAATCAATTCCACTTTGCCTCTCCAATAGTCCTTCTGTGGGATTTCCGGTTAATAACAGACACTTATAATTCGTTTTGGGCAAATACTTAATTAACAACTTCAAAAAAACAGTTCGTTGCGGTTCCGGTCCACTAACAATAGCTATAATATCATAGCAAGTATGTAACTGCTTTTTTGCATTAACAAATGGATAAAAACGCGACAACAACCCAATATATTTAACATTATCTACCATTGGATATACCTGTACCATTTTTCCGGCAAGTGAACTCTCTCCTTCATTATCCGGAATCCAGCAATGATCAAATTTCGTAATCCACTTTTTTAATCGTTGCTGAATAAATCCTTCAAGAAAATTCAATTTAGCTGGCAAAAACAATTTCAATTGATGAGTTACTATTATCGATTCTATTTTCGAATTATAAATACCATATCTGTTATCCGATATTATTAAATCGGGTCTTACTGTTTGAATAATTCTATTAAGTAAAATATGCTCTTTAAACTTCCAATAAAAAAAAAGAGGCAACTGGCAAAGAATCTTAAACACCTGTCGTTCTCCCCACGAATACCTAACTCTAAAACCAGGTAAATACACAAAACTTATTTCGGGAAACTCTGACTTTAATAATTCACCCGATTGCCCATATCCGGCAATAATAACCTTGTTTCCCATTTTTTTTTGAAAATTAATTATGGGAATCAATCGCGAAGCATGTCCTAAACCCCAGTCGAGGGGTGAAACTATAATTGTTTTTTGCGATTTCAAAGCAAATATTTTAAATCAAAATCTACACTTTTTTGCATCATTTTCTTTGATAAAAATAACATTATTATACTAATGTTACTTAAGCAACCCTACTTAATACTATAATCATTCGTACACAAGTAAACAACCAATTAATAGCTATTTTATTATCTTTGGTGGTTTTATTTAGTTTACACAATCATGTTATTCAAAGAGGTTATAGGGCAAGAAACAGTCAAACAACACTTATTAAAAACCGTTCAATGCAATCGGTTAAGCCATGCTTTGCTTTTTATAGGCCCCGAAGGCTGTGGTAAGCTCCCAATTGCCTTAGCTTTGGCACAATACCTCAACTGCACCAATAAAAATGATAACGACTCATGTGGCGATTGCCCTTCGTGTAAAAAATATGCCAAATTAATTCATTCCGACCTTCACTTTGTGTTTCCAGTTTTAAAAACAACATCTATAAAAAATCCTGTTAGCGATAGTTTTATTAAGGAATGGCGCGAAAAAATACTGAAAAATCCTTATTTCAATCTTAATCAATGGTTTGAATCAATTGATTCTGACAAAGGACAAGGAATGATTTACTCACAGGAAAGCCATGAAATAATAAAAAAACTTAACATGAAGGCTTTTGAAGGTGAATACAAAATAATGATTATTTGGCATCCTGAAAAAATGCATGATTCGGCAGCTAATAAGTTACTTAAAATGATTGAAGAACCACCATCAAGAACAATATTCATAATGATTACTGATACCCTTGATGGCATATTAGGGACAATTTTATCACGAACACAACAATTAAAATTTTCACAACTAAACGATTCTGAAATTATTGAAGCCTTAACAACAAAACAATACATTGATAAACAAACTGCAGAATATGCTGCTAAACTAGCAACCGGTAATTTCATTAAAGCTATTGACATAGCTAATGAAAGTGAAGAAAACGAGTTCTATTTCGAAAAATTTATTTCATTAATGCGCTTGTCATATGGTCGAAAACTAATGGATTTATTCGATTGGATAGACTCATTAACCGACCAACCCAAAGAACGCATTAAAAATTTTATTATTTACTGTTTAAGAATGGTTCGTGAAAACTATATAATGAACCTCAAACAACCTTCTATTGTTTATATGACACCAAATGAAGAAAACTTTTCAAATAGGTTTTCTCCATTTATAAACGACCGTAATGCTTTTCAAATTGCTGAAGAATTATCGCTGGTTCATGCCCATCTTGAACAAAATGGAAATGTTAAAATTATTTTAACCGATTTTATTTTAAAACTTATAATATTACTAAAAGAATAATCGATATATATTCAGGGCAATGCCCTTTTAATAATTTATTATGACTGAAGATATTAAAGAAACACCAAATAACTGCCAAAATTGTACTACCCGGTGCGGCAAACTAAATGTGTTTGATTGGCTTGGCGATTTACCTCAAGGAGTTAATACATCCGATATTGTTGAAATTCAATTTAAAAACACCCGAAAAGGATACTACCGAAACAGCAATCAATTGCCTATAAAAAAAGGCGATATTGTTGCAGTTGAAGCATCGCCCGGGCACGACATTGGCCATGTAACCCTTACCGGAGAACTGGTGTTAATTCAAATGAAAAAAATCAACCTCAATCCGACTAATTACGAGTTCAAACGTGTTTACCGAAAAGTTAAACCACTTGATATTGAAAAATGGGAAGAAGCTAAAGGTCTTGAACACGAAACCATGTTGGAATCGCGCAGAATCGCCTCTAAACTAGGCCTTAACATGAAAATTGGCGATGTTGAGTACCAAGGCGACCGCACAAAAGCTATCTTCTACTATATTGCCGATGAACGCGTTGACTTTAGAGAACTCATTAAAATATTAGCCGATAGATTTAAAATACGAATTGAAATGCGCCAAATAGGTGCCCGCCAAGAAGCAGGACGAATAGGAGGTATCGGCCCTTGTGGAAGAGAACTCTGTTGTGCTACATGGATGACAAATTTCGTGTCGGTTACAACTAATTCAGCACGTTATCAGGAAATATCATTAAATCCTCAAAAACTAGCCGGTCAATGCGGAAAACTTAAATGCTGCTTAAATTACGAACTCGATGCTTATATTGATGCACAACAAGACTTTCCTCCTACAAATATTCCATTAGAAACAATGGAAGGTACTTTCTTTTATTTTAAAACTGACATCTTTAAACGTATTATGTGGTACTCCCCAGAACCAAATTCACCCAATGGAATGGTTGCCGTAAGCGTTGATAGGGTTAAAGAAATTGTTACTAATAACCGTAAAGGCAAAAAACCGGCTCAATTAATTATTGAAGATCTAACAAAAAAACCAAAAGAAATTGGATTTCACAATGTAGTTGTTGAAGAAAGTTTAACTCGTTTTGATGATAAAGAAAATCAACAAAAAAGAAATAAAAAACGTCCGAATCGAAAATTTAAACCCGGCAATCGGAATAATCCTAACAAACAAAACCAAAGCTCTAATGACGTCAAATAATTATCTGTTAGTAAGTCTGTTCGTTATTATAATGATTTTCGCATCTTGCGACAATAGAAACATTATTGACGAATATGTTACAATCCCTCAAAATGGTTGGAATAAAGATTCTATTGCAATTTTCAACTTCGACATTACCAATAATCAACCTAGTTACAATATTTATCTTAATATCCGAAACACACCTGAATACCCAAATGCAAACCTTTGGTTATTTTGCGATATAGTATCCCCATCTGGCTTTGCCGAAAGAGATACTGTAGAATGTATTCTTGCAAATACACATGGAAAATGGTATGGTAGCGGATGGGGAGGTACATACCATCTGAAACTACCTTATAAACTAAATATTAAGTTTAAAAATGCCGGACTATACAAATTTAGAATAACCCAGGGAATGCGAACTAATGTTTTAAAAGGCATTCACAACATTGGAGTAAGAGTAGAATACTCTAAAGAGTAAAAAACAGATTAATCTTGGCAAAAAATAAATTACAAAAATTCGCTGAAAATGCGAAGTTTAAACATTTTATCGAAGCTGAATTCGATGAAATATTTAATCGCGATTATAAGTTAAAAGGAAATTGGAATCGCGATTTCTTTAAAAACCATAACCCAATTGTTTTAGAACTTGGCTGTGGAAAAGGTGAATATACTGTTGGCCTTGCCGAATTATTTCCAAACAAAAACTTTATTGGTATCGACATAAAAGGAGCTCGAATGCACAAAGGAGCATTGCTTGTTGAAGAACGTAAAATACAAAATGCAGCCTTTTTACGAACCCGAATTGAATTTATCGAATCTTTTTTTGGTAAAAACGAAATATCCGAAATATGGCTTACATTTCCCGATCCACAAATGAAAAAACCAACCAAAAGACTATCATCGGGATTTTTCATAAAACGATACCACCAATTTTTAAAAGCCGATGGAGTAATCCACTTAAAAACAGACAGCACATTCTTATACACTTACACTCGCGAACTGATAAAAATAAGTCAGCTCCCTTGCATTGTTGATCAAACAGATTTATATAATAATGGATATGCCGATGAAATTTTATCATTAAAAACTTATTACGAAAATCAATGGCTGACAAAAGGTATTCCTATTAAATATTTAAAGTTCATGGCTCCCGACATTTCATATCTTACCGAACCCAATATTGAAATAGAATTTGATAATTATCACAGTAAAGGACGAGGTGGTTATAAAAACCGAAATTTTAAAGATGGTGAACGCACAAAAGGTCGATAATTTAATGAATATTAATGAATCCTTTTATAACAAAGTTTTTTCTATTACCCGTTTAATACCGTATGGAAGAGTAACTTCGTATGGTGCCATTGCCAAATACATAGGATCACCAAAAGCTTCGCAAATGGTTGGAATGGCTTTAAGTAAATCGAAAAACCAACTCTTATTTATACCCGCTCACCGCGTTGTTAATCGAAATGGCTGTTTAACTGGTAAAAATCATTTTCCTCATCACAATATGATGAAAGAACTATTAGAAAATGAGAATATTGAAGTTATTGATGATAAAATAACCAACTTCAAATCGTTATTTTGGGATCCTATAACCGAACTATAAATAAACTAATAAAATACATTTTATAAATATTGACACAAATACGACATCGTATCTGCAACCTCAACTTTAAATGACTCCCCTTTTTCAACTCGAAACGACTCTCCCTTTTTATACAATTTCCAATCAGAATTAGGCAAAAGAGCTTTAAACTCACCCCAAATTACTGTCATTATTTCAACAGTAGCTGTTCCAAACTCATAATTTCCGGGAGCAATAACTCCAACTGTAGCATTACCATCATTATTTGAGGTACTCAAAGACTTCACATTTCCATCGAAATACTCGTTAACTTTTATCATTGTAGCTTATTATAATTCCAAAAAATGATTCGCAAAATAAAAAATATAAAACCCAAATACAACAATATCCCCAAAAATGAAATAAACCCGAACTTTTGTTTTCTTTAACCATTTTTGGCAATCACTTAATTAGAATTGTTCTAAGTTTTTTTTAATTTTGCCAAACAAAAGCACTTTCTATGTGTTCTCCTCCAAAGGCACCTCGAAGATTGAACGATTTTGAATGACAAAATTGATATGGCAGAAGATCAAAATAAAATACTGGAAGAAGTTACCGGTAGTGATTATAAGTTTGGTTTTACCACTAGCATTGATACAGAAACCATTCCAAAGGGATTAAGTGAAGATGTAGTACGTCTTATTTCGGCAAAAAAAAACGAACCCGAATTTATGCTTAATTATCGTCTGGAAGCTTACAAACACTGGTTAACTTTAAAACAACCCGATTGGGCTCACTTAAATATTCCCGAAATCAACTTTCAGGAAATAATTTTTTATGCTGCACCTCGCACCAAACCTAAATACGATAGTATTGATGATGTTGATCCTGAGTTAATCGATACATTTAACAAACTGGGAATTCCGCTAAACGAACAAAAAGCATTAGCCGGGGTTGCCGTTGATGCCGTAATGGATAGTGTTTCGGTAAAAACAACCTTTAAAGAAACACTGGCCGAAAAAGGAATAATTTTTTGCAGCATAAGTGATGCCATTAAAGAATTCCCCGACTTGATACAGAAATACTTAGGCTCAGTTGTAACATATAACGACAATTATTTTGCAGCTCTCAATTCAGCGGTTTTTAGCGATGGATCTTTTGTATATATCCCAAAAGGAGTCCGTTGCCCGTTAGAACTAAGTACATACTTTCGTATAAATGCCATGAATACCGGACAGTTTGAAAGAACGCTAATTATTGCCGATGACGATAGTTATGTTAGTTACCTGGAAGGTTGTACAGCCCCTATGCGTGATGAAAATCAACTCCATGCTGCTATTGTTGAAATTGTTGTTATGGAACGAGCCGAAGTAAAATACTCAACTGTACAAAACTGGTATCCCGGCGACAAAAACGGCGTTGGAGGCATCTTTAACTTCGTAACTAAAAGAGCATTCTGTAAAGGCGACTATTCAAAAATATCGTGGACACAGGTTGAAACAGGATCATCTATTACATGGAAATATCCCAGTTGTATTTTAAAAGGCGATCATTCAGTTGGTGAATTTTACTCTGTTGCTGTTACAAACAATTATCAGCAAGCTGATACAGGAACAAAAATGATACATTTAGGAAAACATACTAAAAGCCTTATCGTTTCAAAAGGAGTATCGGCCGGTAAAAGCCAAAACAGCTATCGGGGACTGGTAAAAGTATCAAAAAAAGCAAACGATGCACGTAATTTTTCGCAATGCGATTCTTTATTGTTAGGTGATAAATGTGGAGCTCACACTTTTCCATATTTAGAAATAAATAACAATACTGCCATTGTGGAACACGAAGCCACAACAAGTAAAATTGGCGAAGATCAAATTTTTTATTGCAACCAAAGAGGACTCTCGACCGAAGACGCAATTGGCTTAATTGTTAACGGCTATGTTAAAGAGGTAATAAACCAGTTACCCATGGAATTTGCTGTAGAAGCACAAAAACTTTTACAATTAAGTCTCGAAGGCAGTGTTGGATAAAATCATAAAATAACACATAGAAATTATATATATGTTAACAATAAAAAATTTACACGCAAAAATCGACGATAAAGAAATATTAAGAGGTATAAACCTGACAATTAAACCAGGTGAAATACATGCTATCATGGGGCCTAACGGATCGGGGAAAAGCACATTATCGGCAGTACTTACCGGAAACGACAAATTTGAAGTGACTGAAGGTGATATAATTTTTAACGGCAAAAATCTTATGGATCTTTCACCCGAAGACAGAAGCCGTGAAGGTATGTTTTTAAGTTTTCAATATCCAGTAGAAATACCTGGAGTAAGCATGACTAATTTTATGCGTACCGCCATTAACGAACACCGCAAATATAAAGGTGAACCACCTATGTCGGCCAGTGACTTTTTAAAACTGATGCGCGAAAAGAAAAAACTTGTTGAAATTGACTCAAATCTCACTAATCGTTCTGTAAACGAAGGATTCTCGGGTGGCGAAAAAAAGAAAAACGAGATCTTTCAAATGGCCATGCTCGAACCAAAACTATCAATACTTGACGAAACAGATAGCGGATTAGACATTGATGCATTACGTATTGTTGCTAATGGTGTAAATAAGTTAAAATCGCCCGAACGTTCAACCATTGTTATTACCCATTACCAAAGGTTACTCGATTATATTGTTCCCGATTACGTTCATGTATTATACAAAGGTCGAATTGTGCGCTCGGCCGGCAAAGAACTGGCTTTAGAGCTTGAAGAGAAAGGCTACGACTGGATTAAAAAAGAATTTGAAGATTAATCGAACCATTGTTTCAAAAAAAATAAATGATCATGAGCATTGCAAGTCAAATGGTCAATACTACAGAGCAATTCATAAAACTGTTTGAAAAAAACCAATCAGCATTATCTAATGGTATGCACCCAAAAGTTAACCAATTGAGAGATGTTGCTTTAAATCATTTCAAACAAACTGGCATTCCCAATACTAAGGTTGAAAATTATAAATACACCAACTTACAGCCCTTTTTCCGACCAGAATATAAGCAAATTATTACTAAAGAAGATATTTCTGATAATTCAAATCCCAATTTCAAATGTGAGGTTCCTCAACTCGACACATATCAGCTATTTACAATAAACGGTCGATTTTTTCAAGGAAATACATTCCCTAAACTTCCTGATGGTGTTATAATTTGTAGTTTTGAAGATTTTACAACAAAATACCCCGAACATACCGAAAAATATTACGGTGAAACAGCTCAGGTAAACAGCGATGCGATGGTTGCCTTAAACACCATGAATGCTCGCGATGGATTTGTAATATACATACCCAAAGGATGCATCATTGATAATCCCATACAGGTTGTTAATTTAATGATTGATAACACCGATTTGTTTGTAAACCAACGCAACCTTATTATAGCTGAAAACGACTGCCAGGCAAAAGTGATGATTTGCGATCATACAGTATCCACACAAAGATTTGCCATTAATGCTGTTACCGAAGTATTTATTGGCGAAAGAGCCGTTTTCGACATATATGGATTGCAAAGCCAGCACAATATGACTACCCAGGTTGCTGGTACATACATAACACAAAAAACAGGCTCAAATGTGATGGTTAATAATTTAACCCTGCATTCGGGAATAGTGCGCAACAACATATACGTAACACTCGATGGAGAACACTGTGAAACCCATTTATATGGACTATACCTAAATGATAAAAACCAACATGTCGATAATTTTACTTTCATCGATCATGTAAAACCAAACTGTTTTAGCAGTGAACTGTTCAAAGGAGTACTCGACGACTATTCAAGCGGTTCATTTACCGGCAAAATAATGGTTCGCCCCAATGCTCAAAAAACCAACGCATTCCAATCGAATCGCAATCTGCTATTAACACCCGATGCTAAATTTAATACAAAACCACAGTTAGAAATATATGCCGACGATGTAAAATGCAGCCATGGAGCAACCGTTGGTCAAATGGACGAAAACGCTCTTTTTTATCTACGATCAAGAGGATTAAGTAAGGAAGAAGCAAGAATTCTTTTAATGTATGCATTTACCTACGAAGTAATTGAAAAAATAAAAGTTGAACCTTTAAAAGAACAAATAAGAGGTTTAGTCGAAAAACGTTTCAGAGGTGAACTGGACAAATGTGAATCGTGTGTTGTTTGTGGCCAGTTGGGTCATCAAATTTCCTGTTTATAACTGTTTTATTTATCCAACAAAACTAATCTATTAATAACATCATACAAATGGCATTTGATTTCGAAAAGATAAAAAATGACTTTCCAATACTCGATCAGAAAATATATAATAAACAACTGATCTATTTCGACAATGCTGCAACCTCACAAACCCCATTACAGGTAATTGAAGCCGAAGCAAATGTTTACAAAACATACAACAGTAACATTCACAGAGGCGTACACTGTTTAAGTAATAAATGTACCGAGGCATTTGAAGATGTTAGAAAAAGAACCGCTAAATTCCTGAATGCCAGAAACAATTTCGAAATTATTTTCACAAAAGGAGCTACTGAGTCAATTAACCTGGTTGCATTTTCGTTTGTTAATACCTTTTTAAATAAGGGCGACGAAATTATAATTTCTGAAATGGAACACCATTCGAACATTGTTCCATGGCAATTAATGAAACAATACAAAGGCATTGCTTTAAAAATAATACCTGTTAATGAGCAAGGTGAATTGAATATCGAAGCTTTTCAAAACCTTTTATCACCAAAAACAAAACTTTTGGCAATTACTCATATTTCTAATGCTTTGGGGACCATTAATCCAATTAAAAAACTTATTGATATAGCTCATAATAATGGCACTAAAGTGCTTATTGATGGTGCTCAGGCTGTTCAGCATATTAAAGTTGATGTACAAGAGCTCGATTGTGATTTTTATGTTTTTTCGGGACACAAACTTTATGGCCCAACAGGAACTGGAGTGTTATTTGGTAAAGAAGATTTACTCAACTCTATGATTCCCTATCAGGGAGGTGGCGAAATGATACAAACTGTTAGTTTTGAAAAAACAACATTTAACGAATTACCATATAAATTTGAAGCCGGTACACCAAACTATGCCGGAATTATTGGACTTGGAGCAGCTATAGATTATATTAACGAAATAGGACTCGATAACATTACAGCCTACGAAAACGAACTACATAAATACGCCGAAAGTCAACTACTTACAATTCCCGGATTAAGAATTATTGGAACTGCAAAACACAAAACCAGCGTAACATCATTTTTGGTCGATAACATTCACCCCTACGATATGGGCATGATGCTCGATAAGATTGGCATTGCAGTTAGAACCGGACATCATTGCGCTCAACCAATTATGGACAAATTTAAAATACCAGGAACGGTTAGAGCCTCTTTTGCTTTTTATAACAGTAAAGACGAAATTGACAGCTTTGTTAGTGGAGTTAGAAAAGTCAAGCAAATGTTTGCTTAACCTTCTATTTTTTTTGATCTTTGTCCGCTCAAAACCAATATTATAATGGAGATTAACGACATACAGGAAGATATTATTGAAGAGTTCTCGGGTTTCGATGATTGGATGGATAAATACTCCTACCTTATTGAACTTGGAAATGATTTAGATGGATTTGACGAAAAAAACCGGTTAGACCAAAATTTAATTGAAGGCTGCCAAAGCAAAGTATGGCTTAATGCTGAACTGACAAATGGGAAAGTTATTTTTACCGCCGACAGCGATGCCATTATTGTAAAAGGCATTGTTGCTCTTCTGGTTCGGGTTTGGTCAAATCATACCCCACAGGAAATACTTGATAACGACCTCTATTTTATCGATCGCATAGGGCTTAAAGATCATCTTACACCTACCCGTTCAAATGGCTTGGTTTCAATGGTGAAACAAATGAAATTATATGCTCTGGCCTTTTCGGCAAAAAACTAAATTAAATACAAATAACTTTATTATTAGTAAAAAATATTTATAATGGCTGATGAGTTTTTGAAACTGGAACAAGAAATAGTTGATACTATTAAAACAATCTTTGACCCCGAAATACCAGTAAACATTTACGATTTAGGATTAATTTATGAAATAAATGTTGAAGAAAACGGAGTCGTTCGAATTGTAATGACTTTAACTTCACCCAACTGTCCGGTTGCCGAATCTCTGCCCGAAGAAGTATACGAGAAAGTAATGGCTCTTGATGGTGTTAAAAGCGTTGAACTAAACATGACATTTGACCCTCCTTGGACAAGGGATATGCTTTCTGAAGAAGCTCTACTCGAATTAGGTTTACTTTAATTATTAATATTCGCTATAATTAAGGATGGTTTATTAATCATCCTTTTTTTGGCTCAAAAAAATTTAATCGTTATATAAACACAAATGAACCTCACCAAAACAGCCATTGTTAATCAAATAACCAATAAAGCAAATGAATTAGGCTTTATGGCTGTTGGATTTTCAAAAGCCGAATTTTTACAAACCGATGCAAAGCATTTATCCAACTGGTTATCAAAAAAATTCCATGCCGGCATGGAATACATGACAAATAATTTCGATAAAAGAACAAACCCTGCAAAACTGGTCGAAGGAACAAAATGTATTATCTCACTCATTCATAACTACTATCCCAATGAAACACCATTAAACCCCGATGCCCCTAAAATAGCCCGATATGCTTATGGCCGCGATTATCACATTATAATAAAGAAAAAATTAAAAATTCTTTTCCAATTCATAAAAGAAAAACTGATTCCCGAACTCGAAGGACGATACTTTGTCGATTCGGCACCCGTGATGGAAAAAACAATTGCCAAACAAGCCGGTCTTGGATGGATAGGAAAAAACAGCAACCTAATTAATCCAAAATTTGGCTCATTTTTTTTTATTAGCGAAATATTTATCAATATCGATCTCCCCTCATCAAGCCCAATCAATGATCATTGTGGGAATTGTACAAAATGTATCGATGCATGTCCTACGTCTGCAATTATATCACCCCGAATCATTGATTCAAACAAATGTATATCTTACCAAACAATTGAAAATAAAAACACCATTCCACCTGAACTAAAAGGGTTATTTAACAATTGGGTATTTGGTTGCGATATTTGCCAGGAAGTGTGTCCCTGGAACAATAAATCAATTCCTCATAACGAACCAGCTTTTAATCCCCCAAAAAAACTAATGAAACTCACCAACGAACAATGGTACCAGTTAAATGAGATATCATTTAACGAACTATTTAAAGGATCGGCAGTTAATCGAACCCGGTTTTCAGGAATATCACGTAATCTACATTTTATAAGAAAAAATTAAAATCCTGAAAAGAAAATACACCTCCAATAAAAATCAATTACAAAAATATTCCCAAAGCAAAAAATAATTTATTAAATTCAAAAAGCTATTAGTAATACTCTTTCAAAAAAGATATCAATAGCAAAAAAATCAAATTGAAAAGTCAATCTTATCAATTATTAACACTAATATCATATTGATTAACCACAGGATTTATTTCCCATGGTTATTTTGGTGTCATTAAATAATAATAAATATGCCTCGATTTAGAACTGAAATACAAGTATCAAAGCCAACATTTCAAATTAACTATTCAGACAAAATCTGTTTTGTTGGCTCATGCTTTGCCGAGGCTATTGGAGAAAAGTTCAAAGAATCACGATTCATTACCAATATAAACCCATTTGGCATTTTATACAACCCGGTTTCAATTGCACGAAGTTTAGAAATGCTTATGGAACAAACAATTTTTAATGAAAAAGACCTCCATTTCAAATCGGGACTTTGGCACAGCTTCAGTCATCATGGCAAGTTTTCATCACCCGATAAAGATTTGGCTTTAGCTCAAATAAATAAATCAATTAATGACGGGACAATCTTCCTAAAAAATGCAAACTTCCTGTTTATTACACTAGGTACATCTTTTGTATATGAACACAAAAATCTCGAAATGGTGGTATCAAACTGCCATAAATATCCATCAGATACATTTAACCGATATCGACTGGAAGTAGACGAAATTGTTGATCAATACAAAAACCTAATTGTAAAATTACTTGTATTCAACCCCAAACTTCGAATTATTTTCACCGTTAGTCCCGTTCGCCACTGGAAAGACGGCGCACATGGCAACCAGGTTAGTAAAGCCGTACTATTATTAGCCATCGATCAACTCGAACAATTATTTGAAAATGTCAGTTATTTCCCATCGTACGAATTGGTTTTGGACGATCTTAGAGACTACCGTTTCTTTGCCGAAGATTTATTGCATACCAATAACCTGGCTACTGATTATATATGGGAAAAAATTCAAAGTTGGTTTAACGATCAAACCAAACAGTTTTGCAAAGATACAGATCAGCTAATAAAAGCACGAAATCATCGGCCTTTATTTCCCGATTCGCCAGAATACTCAACATTTTTAGAGTCGATGCTCGAAAAAGTTAACCTATTAATTGAACGATACCCCAACGCCAATTTTATTAACGATAGAGACCTTTTTACTGACCGAATTAGTGAGTTAACCAATTATTAATAGTATAAACAAGTGTAGATAAAAGTTAAATAATTAAAAACAAATGGATTATAAACCTAAATAATAATAAATTTGATTGATGCTTAAGCCAAATATCCCATTTGGCAATAGCTCCCCAAAAAAATCTAAAGTCATTTTCACTATTCAACCATTTCCTAATCTAATTGTCATATGATCTATTTTCAACTTGACAAATCAAAACTTATTAACCTTGAATATTCTCTTTTTCGGGAAATACTAAGGACAAACAGAGCAGGAGCATATTCCAGCACTACTATTATAGGATGCAACACCCGAAAATACCATGGATTACTGGTATGCCCCTTAAAAAACATGAACTACGAAAGACATGTTTTACTTTCAAATGTCGATGTTTCGGTAGTGCAGCACGATAAAGTTTTTAATTTAGGCATTCACAAATACCGTGGGAACCATTACGAACCTAAAGGACATAAATATATACGTAACTTCGAAATCGAAGACATTCCAAAACTCACATTCAGAGTTGGCGGAGTTGTTCTTTCAATGGAAATGCTACTCTCCGAAAAAGAAGAGCAGGTATTATTACGATATACCCTTGATGAAGCAAACTCACCTACACTATTACGCTTTAAACCCTATTTGGCTTTTCGAAGCGTTCACCGCTTAACTCACGAAAACCTTCAAGTAAATACAAAATACAATTCAATAGAAAACGGAATACAATTAAGGCTATACGATGCATTCCCCGATTTAAACATGCAAATAAACAAACCAGCCGAATTTGTGCCAAATCCCGACTGGTACCGCGATATTGAATACATTAAAGAATATGAACGAGGATACGAATACCACGAAGATTTATATGTACCCGGATACTTTGAAGTGCCAATAACAAAAGGCGAAAGTATTGTTTTTTCAGCATCTACAAATATACATAAAACAACAGGACTAAAAGCCAAGTTTACTAAAGAGTCGAATAAACGTATTCCCCGCGATACACTTTTAAATAACCTGCTTAATTCGGCACAACAATTCCTTGTTATTAAAGACAATAAATCGGAACTTATTGCAGGTTATCATTGGTATGGCGTTCGATTAAGAGATACCCTGATATCGCTTCCCGGCCTTACTCTTTACCAAAGCGATCAGCATATTTATAAGGAAATATTAGAGAAAACAATCAAACGAATCCAGAAAGAATATCTTATAAAAAATCCCGATATTAATCAAATAGATGTTCCACTTTGGCTGTTTTGGACTCTTAAAGAGTGTGCCGAAATATGCAAAATAGATAAAATTTGGAGCACTTACGGATCTGTGCTTAAGGATATTCTCAACTTCTACCGAAATCCAAAATCAGAATTTGTTAAATGTTTATCAAATGATCTTATCTATGCAAAACGAGAAGAAACGCCACTTACATGGATGGATTCAATGTGCGAAGAAAAGCCTGTTATTCCCCGATATGGAATGCCTGTTGAACTTAATGCACTTTGGTATAATGCCATCTGTTATGCTGTTGAACAGGCCGAAATAGCAAAAGATTTTGCATTTGTTGCAGAATGGTCTCCTATTGCCCAAAAAGTAAGTCAATCGTTCCTTAATAACTACTGGCTCGAAAACGAAGGTTACTTAGCTGACTGCATAGACAATGATATAATTGATAAATCAATACGATCAAATCAACTCTTTGCCATTGCGCTAAATTTCTCACCTCTTAATAACGAACAACAAAAATCGGTACTTGATATAATAAAAAAAGAACTGCTTACTCCTAAAGGTTTAAGAACATTATCTCCTTCCGATCCCAGTTACAAAGGAATAATAATTAATGAACCATTTTCAAGAGATCGAGCCTTACATCAGGGATGCGTTTGGCCCTGGCTATTTGGTTTTTTTGCCGATGCTTATTTAAATACTCATAAAAAAGGTGGTTTAGCATTTATTAAAAGAATAATGGAAGGTTTTGATGAAGAAATGTACGATCACTGTTTAGGAACTATTCCCGAATTTTATACGGGAACTCCTCCGCACGTAGGGAAAGGTGCTGTGTCGATGGCTTGGAATGTTGCGGCAATTTTAAAAGTCATAAAACTAATCGAAAAATACAGTTAACAAATGAAGGTGTTAATGTTTGGGTGGGAATTCCCACCTCATATTTCAGGTGGTTTAGGAACAGCATGCTACGGACTCACTAAAGGGCTATCGCACATTCCTAATTTAAACGTGCTATTTGTGGTACCAAAAGCTTACGGCGATGAAGAACAAAAATCCATTCAGTTAATTGGAGCAAATGACATTCATGTCTCACAAAGAAAACTGAATATTGAACATTTCAAAAAAGAACTTGATTATATCGAAGTAAACTCTCGATTAGTACCCTATATCGATCCCGAAGACTATTATAAACTTTCAAAAGCCGAAGTGGCAAGTAGTTTCAAATTTGTGCAAATAAACAACGAAGGAAAAATTGAGTTCTCGGGAAAATACGGGAATAATCTATTACAAGAGATTGCTAATTACGCTATAGTAGCAAATATTATTGCACAGGACAACGAGTTCGATATTATTCATGCACACGACTGGCTGGCTTATCCAGCCGGCATTGCAGCCAAAGAAGCATCAGGAAAACCACTGGTTATACATGTTCATGCTACCGATTTTGACCGAAGTGGTGGTAGTGTTAATCCAACAGTATACGAAATTGAAAAAAGAGGCATGGAAGCTGCCGATAAAATAATAACGGTTAGTAACCTTACCCGAAATATTGTTATTGAAAAATATGGCATTCCTGCCGAAAAAATACATACTGTATACAACGCTGTTGACACAATAAAAGACAGGGAATTATCAGGAATTACAAAAGGGGTCGATGAAAAAATAGTAACCTTCCTTGGACGTATAACAATGCAGAAAGGCCCCGAATTTTTCATCGAAGCCGCCAATCAGGTACTTAAAAAAATGAAAAACGTCCGCTTTATAATGGCTGGTAGTGGCGATATGATGGAGCGAATGATTCGCAGGGCTGCCGAGCTTAAAATTACCGACAAATTTCATTTTACAGGCTTTTTACGTGGTGATGATGTTTTTAAAATGTTAAAAATAAGCGACTTATATGTTATGCCATCTGTGTCTGAGCCATTTGGAATATCACCTTTAGAAGCAATGCAAAGCAATGTTCCGGTGCTAATATCTCATCAATCGGGGGTAGCCGAAATATTAACCTATGCTATTAAAACTAATTTTTGGGATGTTGATGCCATGGCCGATGCCATTTACGGTATTCTCAACTATCCGGCACTCTCAAAAATGTTTATCAAACACGGAAAATTTGAAGTCGATAATTTAAAGTGGGAAAACTCAGCACGAAAAGTAAAAGAGGTATATGATATGGCCTTAATTACAAATAACAACTAAACTTAATTAACTAAAAAATGTCTCTAAATCCTTAATTAGAGGCCTAACCATATAACAATCTAACACATGAGAACAATTTGTTTCTATTTTCAAATACACCAACCATTTCGATTCAGAAGATATCGCTTTTTCGATATTGGAAATGATCATTACTACTACGATGATTACACCAACGAATCGATACTCAGAAAAGTAAGCAACAAATCATATCTGCCAACTAACAAATTATTACTTGAATTAATAAATAAACATAAAGGAAAATTTAAAGTTTCTTTCTCCATTTCCGGGATTGCCATTGATCAGTTTAAACTATATGCCCCCGAAGTTATTGACAGTTTTAAAATGCTTGCAAAAACTGGCTGTGTCGAATTTTTATCCGAAACCTGTTCGCATTCACTAGTGGCATTAAAAAACGCTGATGAATTTAAAAAACAAGTAACTCAACATTCGAACACTATTGAGGAAACTTTTGGTGTTAAACCTACAGTATTTAGAAACACCGAATTAATTTATTCCGATTTAATGGGGGAAATAGTTGCATCAATGGGTTTTAAAGCAATGATTACCGAAGGTGCAAAACACATTCTGGGTTGGAAGAGCCCTAATTACCTATATTGCAATGCAATCAATCCACGCTTAAAAATATTACTCAAAAACTATATTCTAAGTGATGATATTGCTTTCCGTTTTGGTAATAAAAGCTGGTGTGAATGGCCTCTTACTGCAGATAAATACGTAAAATGGCTCAACCAAATTGACAAAAAAGATGAAGTAATTAACCTATTCCTCGATTATGAAACATTTGGTGAACATCAGTCAAAAGAGACCGGCATCTTTGATTTCATAAGTGCATTACCCGAAAAAGTATTTAAAAAATCTAAATTCACATTCTCAACACCTTCTGAGGTAGCCGACTCGCTTCAACCTGTAGCAGCCATACATGTACCTACCCCAATTAGCTGGGCTGATGAAGAGCGTGACTTAACAGCCTGGCTTGGTAATGAAATGCAACAAGAGGCTTTTAATAAATTATATTCTCTTTTACCCAAAATATATAAATGCCAGGACAATAAACTACTTACCGACTGGAAATACCTTCAAACCAGCGATCATTTTTACTACATGTGCACAAAATACTTCTCCGACGGAGATGTACATGCCTACTTTAATCCTTACGAAACACCTTACGAGGCTTTTATTAACTACATGAATATTCTAAGCGATTTTACAATCCGTTTAAATTCGGCAGTCCCCGAAAATTCAATGGAAGTTGAACTGGCAAACTTATCGACACTTCTAACCGAAAAAGACGATAAAATATTACGCCTCGAAAAGGAACTAAAAAAAATGAGAGAGAAAAAGTTAAGTGCTAAAACAACAAAATAACAACCTCGTTACAATTATTGAAGAATATCTTTTAGGGAAAAACGATTCATTCATCTGACTATGATAGACAGTTATTTAAAACCGGATTACGTATTCGAAACAAGTTGGGAAGTGTGCAACAAAATGGGAGGAATACACACCGTTTTGGCAACAAAAGCTCAAACATTAATGCAACAACTTCAGGACAATCTGATTTTTATTGGCCCTGATGTTTGGAGAGGCCCTCAGCCAAACCCCGAATTTATTGAAGATAAAAGCTTATTTGCCGACTGGCAGGAGGTACTTTTAAAAGAAGGGTTTCATGTTAAAGTTGGCAGATGGAATGTAGTTAGCAAACCTATTGCATTGTTAATTGATTTTAGCCCTTTTGTCCCTCAAAAAAATGATATCCTTTCAAGCTTGTGGGAAAAATACAAGGTCGACAGTATTAGTGGCCAATGGGACTATGTAGAGCCTGTTTTATTTGGATATGCAGCAGCAAAAGTAATTGAGAGTTTTTACAACTTTAAACTTAATATAAAACACAAGGTTATTGCTCATTTTAACGAATGGATGACCGGAAGTGGGGTCCTCATTTTAAAAAATGAACTCCCTCAAATTGCAACCGTTTTCACTACTCATGCCACCACCGTTGGTCGCTCATTATCCGGTAACGGCCAATCGTTTTACGATAATATTACTGAATTTGATGGCGACCTGAAAGCTCATGAACTTGGTGTTGTTTCAAAACACTCCATCGAAAAAATTGCAGCCAATCAATCCGACTGTTTCACTACTGTTTCGGAAATAACTGCAAAAGAATGTCGCCAATTTTTTGGTCGCGAAGTTGATGTTGTAACGCCCAATGGTTTTGAAGAAGATTTCGTACCTACTGGTGTCGAATTTGAAAAAAAACGATCAACAGCTCGTAACAAACTTAAAACGGTTACCGAAGCCCTGTTAGGTTATTCATTATCGGACGATACTATTTTTATTGCAAACAGCGGTCGTTACGAATATAAAAACAAGGGTATTGATGTGTTTATGGATGCACTTAAACTTCTTAATGAAGAGTCATCTGGAAAATTCCCTCAAATAGTTGCATTTGTTCTTATTCCTGCAAATACTTATGGCCCCCGTAAAGATTTAAAAGATAAACTGACAAATAATGATTCATCGGTTAAACTGGAAAACCCCTTCTTAACACATGGATTAAACGATTTAGGTTACGACCCCATTATTAATAAAATTCAAGACATACATTTGAGTAATGATGCAACCGACAAAGTTAAACTCATTTTTGTTCCATCGTACTTAAATGGCAATGATGGTATTTTTAACATGCCATATTACGACATCCTTATTGGCATGGATTTGACGGTTTTCCCATCATATTACGAACCTTGGGGATATACACCGGTTGAAAGTCTTGCATTTAAAATACCAACCATAACTACCAGTCTGGCTGGTTTTGGAATATATGCAAGTACTCTTTCTAAAGGTATTAATGACGGAATAGAAATTATTACCCGTAACGATTCAAATCATCAACAAACAACGATAAATATTGCCAACATAATTAAAACATTCTGTAGCAAAACCAATAATGAAGTAACTATTATTCGCGAAAAAGCTCAAAAAATTTCATCAACCGTTGAGTGGGATACTCTGATAAAACATTATTTTAAAGCTTTTGATTTAGCTCTCAAAGAGGTTAATAACCGAAAAGACCAAATTGCACAGATTCAGCAGCCAATTGCCCGCATTAAAGTTCATGCCGAAACCAGCAATATGCCTATTTGGAAAAGAATCGTTGTAAAATCGAAATTACCCGACAGAATAAAAACGCTTCACGATCTATCACGTAACCTATGGTGGTGTTGGAATTACAGGGCATCGGAACTTTTTGAAATGATAGACGACGATTTATGGCACTCTACTAATAAAAACCCTATTCAACTTATCGACAAAGTGTCGTACGACCGACTATCACAGTTAGCTAACGATAACGGTTTTACCGAAAAACTCGATAGTGTTTACAACGAGTTTAAAAATTACTTAGCCCAACCATATTCTACAAAACAAAGCATTGCCTATTTCAGCATGGAATATGGACTAAACACTAACTTAAAAATTTATTCAGGTGGATTAGGAATATTAGCCGGCGATTACTTAAAAGAGGTAAGCGACTGCCGGGTTAACATGGTTGCTGTTGGTCTTTTATATAAATTCGGCTATTTCAGACAGGCACTTTCTTTAAACGGTGATCAAATGGCTAATTACGAACCCCAAGAGCTTTCTCAGCTGCCTATAGAGGAGGTTCGCGCTAAAAATGGAGAACCAGCATTAATCGAAATTGATCTGCCCGGACGAAATGTGTACGCAAAAGTTTGGAAGGTATCAGTTGGACGTATCCCTTTATACCTTCTCGATACCGATAACAACTCTAATAATCCTCAAGACCGCGAAATAACCCACAAACTATATGGCGGCGATTGGGAGAACCGCTTAAAACAAGAAATGCTACTCGGACTTGGAGGTATAAGGTTACTAAAGCTGCTGGAACACAATTGCGATCTATATCATTGCAACGAAGGTCATGCTGCTTTAATTAACGTACAACGATTAACCAATTTAATTGAAGAAAAACTCAGTTTTACCGAAGCTATGGAGATGGTTCGTGCATCATCACTGTTCACAACTCATACGCCTGTTCCTGCTGGCCACGACTCGTTCGAAGAAGATATGTTTCGTATGTACATGCGCCATTTCCCCGAAAAACTAAATATATCATGGGAAGACTTTATGAGCTTAGGGCGCGAAAATCCATCAAACCCTAACGAAAAATTCTCGATGAGTGTTTTGGCATTAAAAACTTCACAAGAGGTGAATGGTGTTAGCTGGCTACATGGCGAAGTAAGCAAAAACATGTTCAGAAATATCTGGAAAGGTTATTTCCAGGAAGAAGTTCCTATTGGATTTGTTACAAACGGTGTTCACTATGGAACATGGACGGCTGTTGATTGGCAACGTCTATATGAAAAAGAATTTGGATCCGATTTTTTATCCGATCTATCTAATAAAAAACACTGGGAACAAATTTACAATGTTTCCGACCAAACGGTTTGGGAAACAAGAAAAAAGCTTCGTAAAAAACTTCTCGATTTCATAAAAGCACGGATCGAAAAAAACATGGTTAACCGCCATGAAGACCCCTCGCAAGTATTACAGGTACTCGAAAAAATTAACGAGAACGCATTAACTATTGGTTTTGCACGTCGTTTTGCCACTTACAAACGGGCTCATCTGCTATTTACCGATCTTGACAGGTTATCTCGAATTGTTAATAATCCGAAACAACCTGTACAATTCATTTTTGCAGGCAAAGCTCACCCGGCCGATGGTGCTGGGCAAGGATTGATAAGACATATTGTTGAAATTTCGAAAAGACCCGAGTTTGTTGGTAAAATTGTTTTTCTCGAAAACTACGACATGGAGCTGGGAAAACGACTAGTAACGGGCGTTGATATTTGGATGAACACCCCAACCCGTCCTCTGGAAGCATCAGGCACAAGTGGACAGAAAGCTGAATTAAACGGGGTACTCAATTTTAGCGTATTAGATGGTTGGTGGTACGAAGGTTATAACGAAGGTGCTGGGTGGTCATTGACCGAAAAACGCACTTACGAAAACCAACAATTCCAAGACGAACTCGATGCTGCAACAATCTATAGCATGTTCGAAAACGAAATAATACCACTTTACTACAATCAGGACGAAAATGGGGTGCCTAAACAATGGGTACAATACATTAAAAACTCCATTGCCCACATTGCACCTGAGTTTACAACAAAACGTATGCTCGACGATTACCTCGACCGTTTTTACAATAAACTTTACGACAGGTTCAAGCTATTAAAAGCCAACGAATACCAAAAGGCCATTGAAATTGCTGCTTATAAACGAAAAGTTTTAGCCGGATGGAACGACATTGAAGTTATGGATATAGAAATGCCTGACATTTGGAAAGTTGAACTGGGAATTGGTGATATTTATGAAGTTAATGTTATTTTAGACTTGAAAAAATTAACCGGTATTGACGTTGGCATTGAAATGGTATTTACCGATCTGTCTGAAGGACAATCCACAAAAATACTTAGCATAAAAGAGTTTGAGGTTACTAAAAAAGAAGGTTCAAAAGTTTATTATTCATTAAAAAATGTGCTTAAACTACCGGGTGTATTCAATTTCGGTATCAGAATGTTTCCCAAAAACAGTGACCTGCCTTATAAACAGGATTTTGGACTGGTTAGATGGATATAAGCAAGCTTGGATATAATCAATTAGGGTGTATAGTTTTGCTTTACACCCTTTTTATATTTGCGCCCCTAATAGTCTAAATGATAAGTTGCACCTATTTGTGCACCAAATGAATTATAGATCTCCCCAAAATCAGCACCAATTTTCAATGCCACATCCAGTTTGTGATCCATAAAACTTCGGTCGACCTCTAAGAATGAATATGATTGAATTTTTTCTTGTTCAAAAAAATAGTTTGGTGTCTTTTCCCAACGGTACCTACTAAGATATTCTTCGCCATAAGCTCCCTTATTAAACGATAATGTTTGTTTAATACGGTAATTAAAAGCTCCAACTGACCCCTGAATACCCAAATGAAAAGCCCTAATGCGGTTATTAATTATAAAACGCTTGCCTGTATATGTTATATCAGGATTAGTCAATGATAGTTGCGATACTGTATTTATTAAAGGAGTTCCCATGCTCATACCACCATAAGTCCAACCCCCGTAATACAGATAGTTATTCATATAATCATCACGTCCTCCAAAATCGTAACCATAATTCCATTCATTCCTCAAGAATTCAGCTAAATCTTCGTTTGACCAACCTGTTGCATCAACCTCTGGGAATCTGCCTTTCATATAACCCTCTACATCATCAAGCTTGTATACAAACACTAAAGTATTATTAATAGGATCTATTGGATCTGGTGTTCCTGGTCCACTTTGGTAATCTGTTTTCGCATATTCGAAAGACACCCCATTAACCAGCTGCTTTCTTTCCCACTTTAAAACACCCCCAATAATCCGGTCTTTAAGAAACTCCTCTTGAATATTCATACCCGAACGATCAGCAAATGGTTTCTGAAGATAAAAACGACCTGTCATCTCATCCTTTTTAAAGTCTATACCAAAGTCAAATAAACCCATGTGGGCACCTGCCACATTTGTTTCCTCACCTCCCCCAACTTTTGATGATCCTTGCCCAAAAAATGTGGGCCAATAATCGACTGCTATTTCAGTTCCATCTGGTTTTATTCCCCCAAACAATGCACTATGCATTAATCCGGCGTATGGTTTAAACATCTTTTTACCAACCCTGAGATATGCAAATTTTTCATGCAATAACACATCGCTATTTCCATACTTACCCCTGTCGTCATTTAACCAGCCTTGCGACAAAGCTCCCTTTACCTGAAGCAATCCATTTGTAAAAGGCACATTAGTATAATCGAATATTCCTAATGTAATTTTTGGAATAGGACGTGAATTTGAGCTTCCTAAATACATACCTGATGTCAAATCATCATCTATCGCTATTGGGGAATAAGCTTCTTTTCCAACTGAAAAGTCAAAAAAATAAACGCTTCCTTTCAGGTACAGTTCGTGTAAA
The DNA here is from genome assembly GCA_016933045.1 of Marinilabiliaceae bacterium. GTDB lineage: Bacteria > Bacteroidota > Bacteroidia > Bacteroidales > Marinilabiliaceae > JAFGBR01. Next base: position 38,782 of record JAFGBR010000030.1, read on the forward strand.
ACAACAGCCTGGGTTTGATTATGTGCAAACAATCCGCCACCTACTTCTAGCTTATGTGAATCTTTGTCTAGCAATTGAACCTGTCCATTTACGTAAGTCAGAATCCCCAGATTCTTATCATCATATCTGTGCATCCCCCAGTTATTCGAGTATAACCATAAGGGCATAATTTCGCTAGAATAAGATGTAGCATAACCCGAAAAATTAAACCGGGTTTTTATTTGAGAATTAGCCTTCTCAAATCCAACCAGCAATATTAGGTTACAAATTACTATGTATATAATATACTGTCGTTTTCTCATCAGTATTAGATATTTAAAATAATGACTCCTGCGCAATATCTACTTATGCTAATTGAAGGCTTAAGAGAATAATAATTACAAATAATTCATTTTCAAATGGCAATTAGCTATCTACTTATTACATCGATAACCATTTCTTTATCATTTTTTAATCTCTCCGGATCGTTCTTTTGTAAATAATAACATAAAATTGCCAAATATATTGCATTAACACCACTGGCGAATACATGGCCTGCTAATCCTCCCACTACAAAAAAAACTACTACAAAAAACCAGGCAGTACGGTTCTCTTTTGAGAAATAAAACAACTCCTTAAACAACAATTTATAATATGCAATAGATCCAATGATACCAAAATAAATAAAATTGTCTATAATGTCCATTTCAGTGTAACGACCTGTAATTCCACCAAACAGATAGTTAAGCAAGGACCAGTCACTTTTAATAACAGCACCTGACATCATAAATAATTCATTTCTCATGGAGGTTATCATAAACAACCACCCATTTTTATGGATAACTTTAATATAAAATACCAGAAAACCATTCTGATAAAACACTATTATAAGTCCAACAAATAAAACCGACATACCCAACCAGAACAAATACCTTATCTTTACTTTAAGCTCAAAACCAATAAATATGACAAACAAACCTAAGAAAAGATAGATAATTTTTGTACCTAGCAATAATGCCGTTATAAAAACCCCTATAAACAAAACAAAATCAATCCACGACCTCTTCACCTTCCATGCGTAGTACTCTAAAACAATAAAGATTATATAAAAGAAGCTTGCATCGTTTTGGGCATAGATAAGACCAAGGTAACCAAAACGGCTTTTACCATATGTTAAAAATAAATTACTATGACTTAAGAATAAAAAAACAACAACTAAAACCTGAATTGCAATAATTGCCCTTAAAAAATGATGTATATAGTCTAATTTATTTGAGTCTGTCTTAACCAAAAACCGAAAGATTATAAATGGAAAAATTAACTGAGAGCATCTAATAATCCAAACAAAAAAAGTGTATGGGTTGTTTAAATCAACACTAATTATAAATGATAATCCTAGTATTATTAATATCCATTTGTAAACTCTTCTAAAATCAGAATCAAATGAATTTATAATTATAAGACCAATCAATGATAAACCTTTACTATATGACGAAAAACGAAAAAAGGGAGATACAAAAAATGATTCAAAATAATTAGGAAAGTAAGCAGCAAAAACATTTAAAACATCAGTAATAAAAAATAATACTATACATATAATTATTATTCGATGACCATATTTATTAGCTAATAGATTAAGTGTTTTTTTTGTAGCTGACATAGAATTTTTTTATAATCCTTTACTTTCTAAACAGGTATTTCAACACAAGAAAAATAAATGATAGATTCCCAATTAAATATCTTTTCCACATTCGACTAGGCTCTTGCAATAATCGATAAAACCATTCCAATCCGGCATGTTGCATCCATAAAGGTGCACGTTTTGTTATTCCAGCCACAACATCAAAACTACCTCCAACTCCCATCATAAAAGGAACTTGGATTTGAGCTTTATATTTATTAGCAAATATCTCTTTTTTTGGAGTATTAATAGCTACGAATAAAATATCAGCACCTGATCTTACAATGTCTTCTGCTATTAAATCTGTATCATCCTCACTATAATAACCATTCCGATAACCAGCTATTATTTCTTTTGAATATTTTTCTGTAAAATGTTCAACTACCTTTTTTACAACTATTTCTTTTGCACCAAAAAAATAACATTTCAATCCATTTAAATGAGCCTGTTCTATTATATTCATCATTAAGTCAATTCCCGCAACTCTTTCAGGAAGAGACTTCCCTAGAAGTTTTGCTGCCCATACCACAGATTGTCCATCAGCATTAATAATATCGGCATCTAATACAGAGTTCCTTAATAACTCATTCTTTTGCATTGCTACAATCTTTCCAGCATTGACAGCAACATGTTGAATCTGTTTTTTAGACTTAATTGATTTAATTATAAAATCTACAGTTTCCGACATAGATAATGAAGCAATCGGAATACCCAAAATAGTCTTAATAGGAAAGTTATTATTTAATGTTAATGTCATATAAATATACTGATAGCGCGTAATACATCCATGCCTGTGCCCAACGCATATATGAAATTTTCGATGTAAAAGTATTCTTTTTCTGATAATAAAAATAACCTTTATCATCTAACATATTTTCAATAGTCCATTTAAGCACCTTTTCAACAAGATCTTTGTTCTCTTCGTACACTCCCAACTTACTGACTGTCAATACCAGTTGAGCTGTTGCGTGAATATCTACTGGATAAATATTATTGTTATAATATTTTGGGATCCCTTCGTTGGTAAAAAAGGTATTTTTATAATAATTAAAACCTGCTTCCAGGTGTTTTCTAAATCTCTTGTCACCCGAAAATAATTCATAATCTGATAAACACTCAAGATTGTAACCTGTGTGAAAATTATCAATCCATTTGTGAAATGGAAGAGTCCCATATGACCATGCCCCATTGCTTTGCTGTGCTTTAACACAATACTCAACACTTTTACATGCTACATCTATCAGCTCCTCTTCTCTTGTGTAACTATATACCCTAGCAAGAAGCTTACTTCCAAGCAATGATGCATTGTAAACCTGACTTTTATCTAATGGTGAATAGGAAAAACAAAATGTTCCATCATCGTCATATGTTCGATTAAGATCTCTCAAAATAAAATTGCATGCAGATCGAGCTTCCTCCAACATCTCTTGTTCATGAAAAAGATCATAAACATCCAAAAAAGCATTGGCAATAAATGAAGTTGCAACAACGGTAGGAGTCTCTTTCGGCTGAAAAAAAACTCTTGCCTGCCAATCGAAGTTATATCCCCAACAGCTACCACTGTAACCGTTCGATCTTAGCTTCTTCAATTCTTCAACAAACAGATTGATTCTCTTATTGTACTTATCAGATTTAGTCCTGGAATAATTTTTACACTCACTTGCTAAAAATAATCCTAACCCTTTTGCATTATATTCTTTAGGGACAAGAAATATTCTTCGCAAATTAATTGGACTGCGCTTAAAAAGCTGAATCCATATCAGCCTCATAATCCTACTATTCTTAAAAGGCAAAGAAATAAATACCTTACTATTCAGCCCATCATAAGGATCCCAACCTTTAAATGATTCTGATTCGCAATATTTTTCCAGATTGTAAAAAACGTCTTGGAAGAACAAACTCATTATATCTCTATTTTCATTAACAAAAATAGAACATTCTTTTTTAAAAGAAACTAATTTGTCTTAAATCATTTGTCCAGTCAGATACAACTCTATCTATATTAAAATGGTCAAAGCTCTCGAAAGCATTACGTCTTAGCAACCTATAATTAAAATCTTCAACTGACAGTATAGCTCTCTTTAATTGAATAGCACTTCGAGGGGCAATTAATAACCCATTATAGTCATGTTCAACAATTTCGGGTATAGAATTCCATTTAGTGGATATCACTGGCACTCCAACTGAATAACTTTCAATGATTATTCCAGGATAACCTTCCCCTTCATAATATGTAGGCAACAGTAAAATATCATATAACAAGATAATCGCTTGCACTTTCCCTGAAGTAATAATCCCTTTGTAATGAATATTTGATATAGTACTAATATGATTAAGAAATTGCTCATCATCAATTGGTCCGTAGAAATCAACAATATATTCATCTCCCAATTCCTTAAATACTTCAACTATTTCGTAAATTCCTTTTGAGCTGGTGATACGCGATATAAAACAAAACTTTTTCTTATATAATTTATCTTCAAATTTATAGTCATAGGATTTTCTACAATTAGGAAACCAAACTGCATTTTTCTTTTTCTCTTCATTAAAGAATCGAACCATTTCTTTGGTTTCAAAATTTAGCAGGTTACATGAGAATACTGTTTTATCGACCCACCACCTATAGAAAAAAGGAAGCCTTTTGTAACGTTTATGTAAATGTCCTCCGAATGCATGGATATTTATACGAACTCTATACAATTTTAAAATACAAATTATAAAAGGAGCTGCAGTAAATAGAAAATCCCATGAGGCATGTATCGAAATTACTTTATAACGCCATCCTTTCAATAGTAAAACGAAGCCTAAAAATGGAAAATCTAATAACTGACCAAGCCGAACCCAAAATTTCCTTAAAGGGTAAAAATCATACTCAAATCCTTTCTTATTTAGTTCATCAATTATCGATTTCATTAGTAGCGTAGCTCCACCAATAGATCGTGCCTCTTTCCCTGGCATTGGTCCTATAATCAATATTGAGTTCCTTTTACTTTTCATTTCATTATTTTATCAACTATGCCGAAGTATCTGTTGTATTGCTTTCTAATTCAACTTTAGGTTTACCTTCATCCCCAGTTGTTTCATATTTTTTTATGATTAAATATGCAATCACCATCCCATTAAATAATGCATAACTGGCAATATAATATATCACACAACATACCTCCAATAAATATAAGAAATGCAAATTTACTGATAAATTAATTTAAAAAGATTATAATCCAATCTTATTCATTATACCTCCAATTTATAAACTTATTAAAGATCTAATTTTATCTAAATATTTATTACTACACATTATTAAAATATTTTTTTTGTATTTTTTGTTTTTTTGTTTTTGGTTAAAAAATATATGATATCTAAAAAATTACTAAATATTTAACAATTTTAATTTTAACAAAATGAAAAAAATCAAACTAATTATTATCTTAAATATATTTCTCATTCTTTCAATGAAAGCGCAAAATATTATTTCCTATAATCCTCCATCATATCCTTATGGCATAAATATCGACAATAATTACACCGGTAATTGGATGAGGGAATTTTCATTTAGCAAGAATGGAACAGGTAAACTGTTTTCATTTGGCGCATATGGATCAGCAACCAGTTTATATTATGGGTATATAGGCGGTAACTCTACAAGTAGTTTAGCTAGTCCATGGATGGTATTTTTACCTAATGGAAATGTTGGAATAAATACAACAAATCCTCATGAGCTTTTATCTGTTAATGGGACCATATTAGCAAAACAAGTAAAAGTTTCGACACAAGCCGCAGATTGGCCTGATTATGTTTTCTCTAAAAACTATAATCTTAAAAATATATATGATATAGAGTCCTTTATAAAAACCAATAAGCATTTACCAGACGTACCTAGCGCAAAATCAGTAGAAGAAAATGGAGTAGATTTAGGTAAAATGAATAAAATATTGCTTCAAAAAGTTGAAGAATTGACATTGTATTTGATTCAGCAACAAAAAGAAATTGATATTTTAAAAGCAAATTCAACTAATTAACAAGCTTTACCATAATGAATATTAGAACCATAGTAGGATTATTAATACTACAAACACTACATATAATTTCATCATGGGGACAAAGCGCGACCATTCCATATGAAATTAGTTTTGAAGAAGGCTGGAATGACAATGGATATTGGAACACACAAATATATCCTTCTGGAGTTGCTGTAACTGCAAAGAATGAAGATGCAAAGGATGGTAATTATTCACTTGACTTCTATCAAGACTTTACGACTTCAAATTCATCTCATGGATTGTATTGCGAATATTTTTTAGAGAACGGCGCAGATTTAATTGTAAACCTTGTTGGTAAATCAAGTGCATTTCTACATTTCTATTATAAAATAAACGCCTATTCTGTTGGTGATTATGGCAATTGTTTTAATAATTTCGCCTCCTTTAGCGGAATATATTTATCTCCAAACGGCAGCGATTCTGTGAAAGTTTTTGATTTTTTTGAAACCGACAATAATTGGCAATATGTGACACTAAATCTATACGAGCTAGCAAACACTTATGGGATCTCCTTTACATCTGAATTTCAGATTAAATTCAGATCAATTGTTGCTTATGATAGCCGAGATAAATACCTAGCTCAATTATTAATTGACAATGTGTCTATTACTGATGAATGCCAAGATCATTACACATTTTCAAACTTAAATAATTTACATGAGTTACCAGATGAAAGTGGAATTTATTCGGCCATCAATTACATCATTGCTGATAATTTGAGTATTCAAGCTACTACGATAGTAAACTTCATTGCTGATAATTATATTTTATTGCAAGATGGATTTATTGCAGAAGAAGGTTCTTATTTTAATGCTAGAATTGGAAGTGAATGTAGTTCGTCTTTAAAATCAGTAAAAAACAAAAAACCTGAAGATGATTTATTGGATTTAAGCGAAGACTTGAACTTTAGCATTTTTCCAAATCCTTCCAATGGTAACTTTGAAGTCAAAAGTTCAATTGATACTGAAAACTGGTTAAATACCATTAAGATATTTAATATTGACGGACACTTAATTTATTCAAAAAACTTCAATTCCAGTTCGTGCAATATTAATTTATCATTCAATAATAGAGGAATATACTTCATTGAGATTTGTTGCAACGGAATAAAACAGATAGAACGTATTGTTATAAACTAAGTTCTTTTGTGTATTATCAATAAAAAAGTGAGTTAGACATTCCTTCGACTCGCTTTTTCTTTTATATAACATCATTCCTAAAAAAACTGCCTTTACAATAAAACAATCCCCACTTAGTTCAAAATATCATAATAAATAATTGCATTATCTAAACAAAGTAAATTATATTTGCATGCATTCCCTATTAATAATTATTAAATTATGAGTAGCCAAATAAGTATCATAGCAACATATCTACCAAAGAATATACTTACTAACCAAATGATTTCTGATGAGTTTCCACACTGGAATCCAGAAAAGATTGAGTTAAAAATTGGAATCAAAGAAAGACATATAGTTAGTGATAACGAAACTGCACTAGATTTAGCAATAAATGCATGTGAGAAGGCTTTTGAAAAATATGATCGAGAGCTAATTGATTTCGTTATTTTATGTACACAAAGTCCTGATTATTTTTTGCCTACTAGCGCCTGCATTTTGCAATCAAAACTTAAGTTAAGAAATAATATTGGAGCTTTTGACATTAACTTAGGGTGTTCAGGATTTGTATATGGACTTGCTATTGCCAAAGCCTTTATTTCTTCTAAAATTGCAAAATCAGTTTTACTAGTAATGTCTGAAACATACACAAAACACATAAACAAATTAGATTTTGCAAACAGAAGTATTTTCGGAGATGGAGCTTCAGCTATCATTATTGAAGAATGTGCTGACTCTAAGATTCATGAATTTTCATTAGGCACTGATGGAACCGGAGCAAATAATCTTATCATTCCAACCGGAGGTATGAGAAAAAAATGGATCCCTGATGCTCCATTAACCGAAGATGAAACTGGAAACAAAAGAACTGATAATAACTTATTCATGGATGGGCCAGAAATCTTCAATTTTACAATTGAAACTGTCCCTGCATTAATCGAAGAAGTTTTGCTGAAAAACGCTCTTCTTTTAGCAGAAGTAGATTATTTCATTTTTCACCAGGCAAACAAATTTATGCTAGATTATCTTCGAAAAAAGATAAAAATCCCAAAAGAAAAATTTTATATTAATATGTTGTATACCGGCAATACAGTATCGTCAACAATCCCAATTGCATTAAAAGATTGCATTGAGAATAGGATAGTAAAACCTGGCGATAAAGTTCTTCTATGTGGCTTTGGAGTTGGATATTCTTGGGGTGCAACAATTATTACAATTTAAATATCTAATGCATGAAAAAAAGTGATTTTTTAAACGAATTGCACGAATTTCTTGAAATTGAAAGTGTAGAATCATTTAATGTAAATACAAATCTTATAAATCTTGATGAGTATGATTCTTTAGCAATTATGTCTATTGTTGCTTTTATTGATGAGAAGTTTTCCTCTAAATTAACTTCAAATCAATTAGCTGGAATTGTTACAATCAAAGACCTAATTGAATTAGTTGGTAATGAAAAATTTGAAGACTAAATGCTTGACCTAATAGGGAAAAAAATCTTAATAAGTGGTGCATCCTCGGGTATTGGAAGAGAATGCGCCATTTTTTGTAGTAAAATTGGTGCTACATTAATTATTATCGGTCGAGATAAGTCCAGATTGCAAAATACGCTTGATAGTTTATCAGGAAAAAATCATATTCAATTACTGTTAGATATTACTGATTTTGAGAGTTTAGAGTCAGTGATAAGTAAAGCTATTGAAAATATTGGAAAGATTGATGGTTTTTTACATTGTGCAGGAATTGAATCGACAGTCCCACTCAGAAGCATGAACGCTAAAAAATATCGCGAATTATTTTCAGTGAACACAATTTCAGCACTAGAATTGTCCAGAATTATTTCAAAAAAGAAAAACATCAACCCTAATGGGGCAAGTTTCATATTTATCAGTTCTGTAATGGGCATACTTGGTGCATCAGGAAAGGTTGGGTATTGCAGTAGTAAGTCTGCATTAATATCGGCATCGAAAGCAATGGCGGTTGAACTTGCTCCAAAGAAAATAAGAGTGAATTGTGTACTTCCTGGAATGGTTGAAACTGAAATGACAAAAAAAATGATTTTAGAACTTCCTACTGAATCTGCCAAAGAAATAAAAACCAAACATCCGCTAGGTTACGGAGAAACCATAGATATTGCAAACTTATGTGCATTTCTACTTTCTGATTTATCTAAATGGATCACAGGAACTGAATTGGTTATCGATGGTGGATATAGTTGCCAGTAAAAACATTAAAGCCTATTTATATAATGGTAGAGATACGACTCTGTAAAATTGATGAAAAAGAATCCTTAAAAAAGTTTATCGACACAGACTGGAAAAAGGATCATATTTTAGCGACTCACACAACTCTTTTAAAATGGCAGCATTATAATAAGCCTAGTAACAATTTCAACTTCATTATAGCTTATGACAAGCAAAAAAATGAAATAGTTGGTATATTAGGCTTTATCCCAGTTTATCATTTTGACAATAAATTAATTAACAATAACGACTTTTGGTTAGCAATTTGGAAAATAAAATCAGACTACAAAGGCATAGGCATTGAGTTATTCAATTATTTTGTCAAGAAATTCAAACCAAATTCTATTGGATGTATTGGAATAAACAATACAGTTCGCAGATTATATAAAGTTCTAAAGTTTAAAACAGGTATATTAAACCAATATTATTTATTAAATCCAGCATTGGAAATTTATAATATTGCAAAAATAAGCCCCTTACCAATAAATGACAAAGTAATAAATTCAGAGTACATTGTAATAAAATTGCGGGATCCTTCGCAGTTTAACAATCTAGATTATTTGTACTACCCTCAAAAGAGTTCAGATTATATAATAAATAGATATACTAATCACCCAATATATAACTACAATTTCTATGGCATTTTCCAGCACAATGCCATAGTTTGCATTCTAGTAACTCGCAAAATTCTGATAAATAACTCATCATGTATTAGAATTATTGATATATTGGGCAACCTTAATCTTGGCTCAATTAAATCAGAATTAATCAATCTGCTAATTGTCGAAAATGCAGAATACATTGATTGTCTTAACTTTGGGATACCAGAACAAACTTTCATAAATTTAGGTTTTTCAAAACACAATTTTTCAGATCAAACCATAATCCCAACCTATTTTGAACCATTCGAACTTAAAAATGTACCCATACAATTTGCATATTCTAGCGATTTAAAAAACTATGTGATTTTTAAGGGGGATTCAGATCAGGACAGGCCAAATGCCATATAAATAATTTATGATTTATAATACCACTCATTAACCTCTGAATTCTTTTCCTTAGGAATATCATTAGTGTCTAATCGCGGCAGAGTAAACCTATGTTTAATCTTTATATCTGCAACATTAACTTCTGTTGTAAAAGCTAGTTTGCAATTATATTCACTTAACAAATCAATTGTAGTTTCATTATAGTTTCCGTATGGATAACACATTGTCCATTTATTCAAATCACAATCAATCTCTTTTAGAAACTCAAGGGATTTTTCAATTTCATATTTCTGCTTATCTCTTGATAATGAACCCAACCAAAAATGATCATATCCATGCACTCCAATGTGCATGCCATTTCGATTCATACATTTTATCTGTTCAATATCCATATATAACTCTCTACTAAATGAACTCTCTTCCATCCCAATAAATTTCTCAAACAAATAACTATTTATTATATTTCTGAGATTTTCATCAAGCTCAACCTGTAAAAGTCTTTTAATAAAAATTACCTCCTCTGAATCAAAGCGATTTGCGTTCCCTAGCTTTTTATAGTAATAATCAAAATCATGCAGGTTAAATTCTTCACGATATTTTTGTATCGCAACTTTTATTTCTGATATAATCTTTTTTTTATCATCTACTGATGCCAATATATAATGAATCTTATTCACATCTAAAACAGAATGTTCTTTAATCGTTTTTACAGGTGGATAAAATGCACCTTGAATGCTATGCGCATTTAGTATTGGAAAAACATAGTTAAAGTGGTCAATATAGGCATCATCAAAGGTTAATAAAACTGCTTTAGGGGGTAATTCTGAATTGCCTTCAATAGAATTAATTAACCATTCTACTGTAATAAAATTATAGTGTTTTTTTAAATATGCAATTTGCTCCTTAAAAAGACTTATGTCTAACCCTTTGATTTCTGGATATCTACTATGTACTAAATTCCTTACATAGTGATACATTATAATTGTTACTTTAGAATTCATCTTTTCAAAAACTGATTAATTTAATTCTGATCACAAGTCCCATCTAATAATTTCTCATTATCTAAAACTTGCCATTCTTCATATCTTTTTATAATAAGGTAGGCAATCACCATTCCATTAATCAATACGTATCGGGTAGTTATAAATGACCCCTGCAAAAATTCACTTAGAATAAAAACCAAAGAATAAAGAAACGCAAAACTTTTAATATTGAGGTTACTAACTCTAAAACGTCCTATTTTTCTTAAATGAATAAAATGTAATAATACAAATCCAATTCCACCTTCAAAATAAATATTAAAATAGCCACTTTCAAAAAATGTAAATTGCTCTTTACCTCCAACTAGCCAAGGCAATCCACTTATTAATGAATCCCAGGTTAATGAATTATAAAACTTAGCCCAAAAATAAATCCTTTGCGCACCCATAACCTCAATTAATCCTTCATTTCCACTAAATAATTCGATAATACGATCTGGCAATACAAAATACATTAGGATTAAAAGAGGAATAAAAACAGGTATCATCATTATCATCTTTTTAACGTCTGTTTTTTTTAAGTATAGAATTCCAGCAATGAAAATATAAAAAATAAAACCTGTTCTCGACTGTGATGATATTAATATCAGTAATTGAAGAATTATACTAATTATCAGCTTAGTTTTTCCTATAACTCTTTCATCAAAAAAATAGAACGATAATATTAATGAAAGACTTGCAAAAACTCCAAACTGATTTGATGCTGAGAAAATAGAATATGGCCTATTATACCAAATTACATAATTAAAAACCTCTCGAACCTCATCGTATATAACAAAAGTTTTATTATACATATTTTGATGAAACGAATATACAAATGGAATATGCATATAGGTTAGAAACCCTATTAAACTAGCAATTACTAATACTATAAAATGAATCTTGTTAAAAACCAACAATCGTTTTACTCCAGTTAATCTTGCAAATAAAATAAGAAAGAAAGCTACACTCCATAAAAGCTCAAAATATTTTAGGTAATAACTAATTGATATTTTTGAAGCTTTTAAATGCAATGCAAATGCATCATAACAAAATATTAATATCAAGAGACCAAAAACCATGAAAGTATACTTCAAATAAGATTTAAATGAAAACAGCAGCAATCTCTTTAAGTCATTGAACTTCCAAAAGAAATAAGTTATTACAAATGCGGGCAACACTAGTCTAACAAAGATCCCATATAACGACACCTTAGTTATATCAGAATACGGAGCAATGAATGCCAGAGCCACAATAAAATAAAACAAGAATCCATCCTTTTTCTTATAGATAAGAACAGAAGAAACAACAACAATAATAAAGTATGCTATAATCCAAATCATATAGTTTACTTTTCTAAATCATATTTCTGAACCCCAAAATATTCTAACAGATATTTTGCTTTTTCATTAATCAAAGTTGAGTCGATATAATAACATGCAATGTTGGGATATTGAGTTTTAATATTAATCAAAACACTTGAGAAGTATGATATAATTATCTTTGGTTTCTGATGAAGTTTAATATATTCTTCAATATTCTGATCAACTTTTCTACAAAAAATACTATCATTAAACATGTATTTTGTTTCTATCTCTGCAGGATGATAAAAATAATTCAGCCTTCCATGTTTATCTGCTACCTTATTAACCATATTTGAATACTCAGTAACAGAAAGTAACTTTTTTAGAACTAATGGCTGTCCAATAAAATATATTTCTTTTGTAAGGTCAGGATACTGCTTCTTTATAAAATCAAAATAAATTACTTTTGCCTTGAGATTACTACTATTAATATCTCCATATATCGTGTACAAAACATCAACCTCATCCAATGCATCAATTCCTTTTAATAATTTGGGAGAATACAAGTAATCAACAATCTTTAATGAAATATTAGATATAATTGTCTCAGGGAAAAAAATATTATAAGGCGTCCCTAATCCATCTTCAATACAACACTTCTTATTGTGACCAATATATTTACTTAAAATCCTAGCATTAATACCTGGAAAAAAAGACGCTACAAACTCATCACATTCAATCTTTCTCAGTTTTGGTACTACAACAAAAAGTAAAAGAAAAGAAATTAATGAGTTAAGCCGAAAGTGAAAATTAAAATAGTACGAACTCTTATCTATTTTAAGAGAATTACCTTTACGAAAAATTACTAAGATATTTTTTTCAGAATAATACTGCTCCACGATTTTTTCAACCAAACTTTTTTGAAAATTGGTTTCATAATAAAAAACAGCATCATACTTGTTGCAACTCATAGCTTTTTCAATCATTTTTATGTGTAAAAATAACGATTGAGTTATTAATCGCCTTTTTAATAATTTGCAAATTCAACAAAACAAACAGAACAAATACTACTGAATAAGTAATTAATGTAAACTGATCGCTTAATAATAATACCAAAACAAAAATTATTGGAACCAGTACTCTCCAATCTGTCTTTAACAAATTTATTCGACTTTCGGTCGAAAATACAGAATAGCTTTTTCGAATTGCTGCAATTGAATATAAAAACGATGCTATAATAGTTATTACAGGAATAAACCTCAAAGGAGAGTGCATCCAACCTAAAATAACTGTTATAACTGTATTAACTATTATTGAAACCAGAGCTGTCTTTGCTAATACTATCTCTTTACCTTTTGCAATAATTAGAGTGTTAAATCCAAATGCATAATCTCTTATTCCTAATGCAATAAGCATAAAAATAAAGAGCTCTTGAAAATTATTATAATCAGGAAAGAAATAATGAACCACAAAAACACTAAATCCAACGCATAAAAGAGATAAGAAAAGGAGCGGAATATAGATTTGTCTCATTTTATCAATTGCTGGTAACACCTCGTTATCATTCGAAGAAGAAAATTTTGTAATCATCTTTGGAAAAAAGACCCATATAATTGACGAAAATGCAACAAATAGCGCATCAACTATGCTATTTACAAAAGAGTATTCTCCAAATTCCTCAACAGTATAGAAATGAGCTACAATAGTTCTTACCGATAAAAACATAAATATGAGACTGTAATTATACAAAAGCAGTTTTACACCTCTTTTCACCAGTAAAACAATTGTATCTGCTTTAAACTCAAAAGAGAATCTGAAAGACCGTTTTATAATAAATGCTAATAAGAATATAATCTCAATAAACAAAGTGGCATAAACAACCCAACTAAGAAGATTGCCCTGAGAAGTCAAAAACAAAACAGGAAGAATTAATACTTCACTCAATATATAATAGAGCCCAATCGTATACAAACGATTAAAATTTCGGTCAATATTAATATTTACAACATTAATATTCTTAATCATTCCAATTGAGATAACTGCTATAAACAATCCTGAAATCTCATATTTAGGGAATAAATTAGTATCTAAAAGATTAATGAAAATAGATAATCCAATCAACATAACAGACAAAACCATTGCAATTGATATTGAACTATTTGAGAATCGTTTAATCAAAATATGATTACCTTTATTTGAAGCAATCAACACATTTACTGCAAAATGAATCCCAATAGTAATAAAACTCAAATACTGCCATATTAATTTAATAAACCCCCATATTCCATAATCATGAACACCAAGCTTTGCAGCAAGAAGATTTATTTTAACAAACGTAACTAGGTATGTTATATATCTTAAAATTAAGAATGGAAGTGATTTATTCTGAATTAGTTTTTTTAACACGAACGTCGGTTTATTATTAGTTCTACCAATAAGAAATCAATCTCTTCATCAATGTCAATTGAATCCTTTGGATCCATTTCATAGCAAACCTTTCTATCAAAGTTAGCCATTCCTTTATTAATTAACGATCTCACGTTAATCACATAAATTGCACCATTTAACTCCCATACATTCGGACAATCCTGGCGTCTGCTAAAATTTCCGGTTTTAGATTTATGAAGATATCCATTCTCATCCTCTTCAAAAAGTAAATAATATGGATTGGATTTTGTTTTAAAGGCCGAAACCACCATATCATCATTGCTGGTATATAGCTCTAGTGCTTCATGAATATGATGTCCTTTACGCAATGGAGAAGTCGGCTGAAGCAAAACAACAATATCGTATTCTACCCCTCTGGCTTTATAAAATGACAATGCATGCTTAATCACATCTTCTGTTGATGCCGTATCTGTTGAGAGAACACCTGGACGCATAAAAGGAACAAATAAACCATGTGATTCAACAATATTCTTAATTTCAATATCATCTGTCGAAACACATATATCCTCATCACTAGCAACTTCCCTGACTGCTTCAATTGTATAACATATAAGAGGTTTCCCGTTGAGAAGTTTAATATTTTTACGAGGCAAGCCTTTAGAACCGCCCCTAGCTGGAATAACGTATAATGTTTTCATTCTCTATCATTGAGGTGTTTTACTAATTCCAGCGCTTTCTTGTAATCGTCAGGCTTACCAATATCAATCCACAACCCTGTTATAGGACTATGAATTAAGCCTTTTCTTTTCATCACAATCTCCATTAAATCTGTTGCATTGAAAAATTCATTTCGAGGAATCTCATTCAACACTTCTCTTTTCATGAGATATATTCCTGCATTGGCATAATAAGTATTCTTAGGTTTTTCTTTGAAATCGACTACTTTATTATCTTCCAATTCTAAAATGGCATATGGAATACTAACGGAATACGGAATTGATGCAACACTCATTTCGGCATTACTTTCCAGAAATTCTAAATAAAAATCTTCAAAATCAATGTTAGTTAATAAATCAGAATTCATTAATAAGACTGTATCTTCTGAAAATGTATCAATTAACGACAAACATCCAATAGTACCAAGTGGTTTATCTTCTTCAATGTAATTAATCTTAATCCCCCATTTCGATCCATCTCCTATTCGATCAATTATCTTTTCCTTTAAATATCGAACTGTAATTGTTATTGATTCTATTCCATAACGGATTAATCTATCTATATTTCTTTCAATGATGGATTTATCACCAATAGATAAAAGAGGTTTTGGAATATCATCGGTTAGAGGACGCAGTCTCTCACCTCTTCCTCCTGCCATTAACACTGCATGAATAGGCAATAATGTTTTTAGTTCGTCCAGATTATAAATCTCAACAATTCTCTTTTTATCATCTAATCTTGGTAATGTTTTTACTCCTTTCTTTCTAAACTCTTTAATCTGATATACATCAGTACTATTATTGATATATACATAATCTTTAAAACAAAAATCAAGCACCGGTTGTTCTAGCGATAATCCGTTTAAAAGACCTCTGCGCATATCTCCATCAGTAATGGTGCCAATAAGAGATTCTTCATCATTAACTATAAAAATAGTGTGGTTATTGATTACATCATCAAGCCTCCTCAATGCTTCATATCCTTTTTCTGAATGTAATAATATATTCTTATACTGTTTTTCCATTATAGACCTCTCAGGATTTTGATTATTTTCTTTGTAGCCCCACCATTATAAAAGATATTTGATCCATTATATCTTCCTACTTCCTCAATATAACTTATTTGCTGTAAAATTAATTTCTCATCAAATGGGACATGAAAAACATTTTCACTGCATATTCGACCTTTTTGGCGATCGCCAACATTAATAACATATTTTGCCATAGAAGCCGCTTCAATAATACCACTCGATGTATTTCCAAGAAGAAAGGAGCAATGATTCATAGCCGAAAAATATCCTTGACTACCAAAATTCTCGATACAAACAATATGATTACACTCTTTTTCCAATTCTAAAAAAGCTTTCCTATACTTGATCCCTTCTGTATCAGCATTCGGCATGGTAATTACAATTTGATAATTCAATACTTTTTTAAACGCATTACATATCTCCTTAATGTTTTCCTCATTCTTTTCTATTGATACAGTTTCAGGATGAATAGTGGTTAGAATCGTTGGTTTATTAAAATCAATTTTATACATCCGAAGCATCTCATCTGTTGAAAATAGAGAAAATGCTTCAAGATTATCTAACCCTAACGCACCTACATTATAAACATTTTCATCTGTTTCAATAATTTCAACCACTCTTTGCTTATATTCATTGCAAGCAGTAAAATGAATCTTTGAGGCCAGAGATATAGAGTGTCGAAAAATATTGTCAATTGCACCGAGGGTACGCTCTCCTCCATGCAAATGAGCAAACAAAATATTAAACGGAATCCCTGCGCTTACAGCAGCAAACATCTCATAACGATCACCCAAACACAATACAACATCAAAATCAGACTTATGACTTCTCCAAAACTCAGAGAACTTTATCATTGTTAATCCCATTGATGTTGCAACTGAGTTTTCAGTATCTCCTGCAATTACTGTCTCTATTTTATACTTTACATCGAATCCGTCTTTTTCAATAAAATCAACTGTATTGCCATGATAAGGTGAAAGATGAGTTCCAAAAGATATGATTTCAAGCTTAAAAAAAACATCAGCTGCTATCGCTTTAAGCAATGGCCTATAAATGCCATAGTCGGCTCTTGAACTTGTTAAAACTCCAATGTTCATTGAAGATCCTCCCATTTAAGTTGATCATCCTTTCTTAAATCTTTTGTTACTACTTTCCCAATTACGTTTTCGAACTCCATTGGACTAATTCCATTACCGGGACGTTTCATTTCTAAATAAGTTGCGTCAATGGCTGTACCTTTTTTAATATTTTTTGCCAAATGAATACTTTTTCTGGCTATATCAATATTTTTTAGTTCTGACTGAGATGGTTCTTTTATACCAGAACCAAGGGCTTTCTCAATATTCCTTATGGATTCAACCATTTTCTTTAAATCACCGGGTTCTAGTGATGCCCGGTGATCTGGTCCATCCATGTTTTTATCTAACGTGAAATGTTTTTCAATTATCGATGCACCCATTGCAACAGCGGCAATTGGAACTTCAATGCCTAGCGTATGATCAGAATACCCCACCGAAACTCCTAAATGACTTTGCATAGTATGCATAACATTTAAGTTTACATCACTCATTGGAGTTGGATACTCTGTATTGCAGTGTAAAACTGTTATTTTCGACTTCTCAGTACCTGCATTTACCAAGGCATGGATTGCCATTTCAACTTCATGCAATGTACTCATACCAGTACTTAAAACAACGGTTTCATTAAAACTCCCAATCTTTTGTAAATAGGGTAAGTTTGTTATTTCTCCAGAGGGAACTTTCCATAAATTAATCCCCATCTTTTTCAATTCATCAATACTTTCAATGTCAAATGCTGATGATAAAAACCGGATTTCTTTAACATTACAATAATCTATAAGCCGATAATGATCTGAAGGGCTTAATTCTAACCGTTTCAACATTTCATATTGACTCTCTTCTTTACCTGTATTTCTTGTTTGATATGCTGCCTGCTTGGCTTTTGTACTTACTAGTTTTTCTGCTTTAAACGTTTGAAATTTCACATAATCGACCCCAGCTTTGGCAGCAACATCAATCAACTGAAATGCCAGATTCAAATCCCCATTATGATTCACCCCTGCTTCTGCAATTATTATGGTTTTTTTCTTCTCTATCATATTCTTTTTGCAGGATTCCCAATAAACGTACCTTTCATTGTTGGATTTTTTAAAACGACGGCTCCAGCAGCAATAATACTTTCTGCCGGTATTGAAATATTGTTTGCGATTACAGCACTACTTCCAATAAAACAATTTGAACCAATATTAACTTGTCCATTTAATACTGAATGTGTAGAAACATGACAAAAATCATCAACTTCAGTTTCATGTTCAATTAAACACCCTGTATTTAATATACAATTGATACCTACTTTTGCATTAACATTTACCATTGCTTTATGCATAACAATTGTTCCTTTACCAATTAATGATGTAGAGCTTACATAAGCATATGGACTAACTATCGTTGGTAGATTTCCTCCAACAGACTCAATCAATTCAAAGATCTTATGCCTTAAAGCCGATGATTTAATTTGTCCAACAGTAATTAAAAAATTTGAACAGCTTTTAACTAATTCTGGTATATCATCATCTGTTCCAATTATTTCAACTCCATTAATCAATTTTCCTACCTTTTCCTTTAAATCAAGAACTCCTATTATCTCATATTCCTGAATTGAATTAATGACCTCAATACAAGAGATACAATGACCTCCTCCTCCAACTAATATGATTGGTTTTTTACTCATTAATTATTGCGCTACTAGGAATATTAACCAAACGATCTTGTATATATTTTGAATTATTTAAGTCATCTGTAATACAATCACTAAACATCTGCAACTCATTCATTAATCGCCAAACTGGACGAGTCATAACACCTGCTTCGTTTGTTATTTTCAAGAACTGATCTCTATCGTCTTTCGAGTTTAATAATATAGCATTAAGCCAATAATTTGATTTAGCATTTTCAGGCTCTTGTATAAAATTGATCCCTTCTGTTTTGAAGAAGCTATAATATATTTCCGCTACTGATCTTTTAGAGAATAGTAACTTGTCAATTATTTCAAACTGAGCTAACCCCAGTGCTGCATTCAAATTAGGCATTCGATAGTTATAACCGATATCATCATGAATAAACTCCCATGCATGTAGTATCTTGGCTTGTGTTGTTAAATGCTTTGCTTTTTCGGCTAGTGTTTTATCCTTAAAAAGGAGCATTCCACCTCCTCCTGTAGTAATAATCTTATTTCCATTAAAACTTAATACTCCTATAGAACCAAATGTTCCTGTATGCTTCCCCTTATAATAACTACCCAAGCTCTCTGCTGCATCCTCTACTACTTCAATATTATACCTATTACATACTTCAATTATTTCATCGATTCTACAAGGATGTCCAAACGTATGCATGGGAACACAACACTTTATCCTTCTTTGGGAAATTATATTGTAACAACCAGTACTCCTTATTTCTACATTCTTCTCTAAAAATTGAGCTAATGCATTGGGAGACATACCTAGCGTATCATTGTCTACATCTATAAAAACAGGCTTTGCATTACAATAACTTATTGCATTTGCAGTTGAAATAAATGTTAAAGCCTGAGTAATAACTTCATCGCCTTCTTCAACTCCAGCAAGTTTTAATGCCAAATGAAGTGCATTTGTCCCATTTACACAAACTACTGCCGATTTTGATTTTGTATAATTAGCTATTTCTTCTTCAAATATATTTACAAATTTTCCTACACTCGAAACAAATGTAGAATCGATACATTCACCCAAATATTTCTTCTCATTACCTAAGAATATAGGAGCATGAAGAGGTATAAATCCTTCAGGTTCATTATATATCTCCCTAATCTTTTTTACAATTGAACTAAAACGATTCATCTCTCTGATAATATTTTTCTGATATGATATCTAAACTATTAACCTAACACAACTCTATAGAACACTAATGCCTTCTCAAATACTTAACTAAATATTATAGATTCCCGCCTTATATCTGTTCAGATTTTTTTTATCTGTAAACCAACCACATGTCTCTTCAAGTCCTTTTCGAATATCAAATTCAGGCTTAAACCCTGTTAGTTGATTTATCAAAAAGTTATCACCCCACAATCTAAATACCTCAGACTTTCCCGGTCTAATTCTTTGTTCATCAGTAATAAATTGCACATCAGATTGCATAATGTCTTTAATTATATCCAATGTATCTTTCATGGAAATCTCAAAGTTACTGGCAATATTTATTTCTTTTCCAATTGTTTTATCACTTTCAGCTAGTGCAATAAACCCTCGGCAAGTATCTTTTACAAAGTTAAAATCTCTGGTTGGTGATAAATCTCCTAATTTGATTTCCTTTATACCATTTGCTATTTGGGAAATAATAGTGGGAATAATTGCGCGAGCCGACTGACGTGGTCCATAAGTATTAAAAGGCCGTGCAATAGTAACCGGAAGTTCAAATGCATTATAATAACTCATTGCCATTGCATCTGCACCTACTTTTGATGCAGAATAAGGCGATTGAGGTTGTTTGGGATGCTTTTCATCAATTGGAACATATTGAGCTGTACCGTATACTTCAGAAGTGCTGGTATGGATTACCCTAATATTTCCATTCTCTTTTGCTGCCTGACAAATATTTAAAGTCCCTTTTACATTAGTGTCGACATAACTATCTGGTGCTACATAAGAATAAGGTATGGCAATTAATGCTGCAAGGTGAAAAATTAATTCTACATCTATTGTAATCGTTTTACAAAAGAATGGATCACGGACATCTCCAGTAACTATCTCTAATCGATCATTTTGAGGTATCTCTTCAAGCCATCCCCAACTATTAAATGAATTATAATAAGCCAATGCTCTTACATGATAACCTTTATCAAGAAGAGATTCAACTAAATGAGATCCAATAAATCCATCTGCACCTGTTACCAATACTTTCATTAAAGGTTTATTTTTAAAATTCTACAAAAATCTAAAAATTTGACATATCACTTAACCAGATTTCTAGATCTCATTTAAGCAATTAAAACCACAATCACTACTATATATATTTTTTTACTAAAAAATAATAGCAAAATCCTATTATTAAAACCAAATGCTTTGCTATGTATTGAATCGATTAATCTAATCCTTTAATATGATCAACTATTCTTTGTGCTGCCTTTCCATCCCCATAAGGGTTATGTAGGCTACTCATCTTTTGATAACGATCTTTATTTGACAAAAGATCTAAAGTTTCTGAAACAATTTTATTTTTATCTGTACCAACTAAAATAACAGTCCCTGCATCAACAGCCTCAGGTCGCTCAGTCGTTTCTCTCATTACTAAAACTGGCTTCCCTAAACTTGGGGCCTCTTCTTGCACTCCTCCACTATCGGTAATAATTAATTTTGATCTATTCATTAACCACACAAAAGCTTCATACGGAAGAGGTTCAATAAGTTTTACATTTTCAATTCCTTTCAATATTTCATAAACAGGCTTTTGAACATTTGGATTGAGGTGCACCGGATACACAATATTTCCTTTAAATACTTGGGCAATTTCTTTAAGCGCAGCACAAATGTTAAGAAACCCATCCCCAAAATTCTCTCTTCGATGTCCTGTAACTAAAATCATTTCATCGTTCCCATTCAACAGCACCTTTAAATCTATAATACGCTGATTATCCTTAAGTTCTTTTACTATGCCAACACTTTCAAGTAAAGCATCAATAACAGTATTTCCTGTAACAATAATATTATCTTCCAAAACATTTTCTTTCAAAAGATTCTCCTTTGATTGTTTTGTAGGTGCAAAATGAATATCAGCTATTCGCCCTGTTAATTGACGATTTATCTCCTCTGGAAAAGGAGCTAACTTATTATATGTTCTTAATCCAGCTTCAACATGAGCAACTTTTGAACCAGAATAAAAAGCAGCCAAAGCAGCTGCTATTGAAGTGGTAGTATCTCCATGAACTAAAACATAGTCTGGCCCAAAACTCTCAAGTATAGGTTTTAATCCAACCAAAATCTCACCCGTCAAATTATAAAGATTCTGATTAGGTTTCATCAAGTTAAGATCATAATCAGGCTTTATATCAAAAAAACCTAAAACCTGATCCAACATTTCTCGATGTTGAGCTGTAACACAAACTTTTGTATTAAAATTGTTTGTGTCTGATTTAAAGGCTTTAACCACAGGAGCCATCTTTATTGCTTCAGGCCTGGTCCCAAAAACAATTAATATTTTTTTCATTTTGTGTTCGGTTAGATCTTTATTTCTCAAAAAATAACTCATCAGAGCTTTTCCACTTTTCTATAAAATGCTTTAAAAAAAGATTCCCAAAAATAATTCCAAGTCCAATCATCCCTCCTAACAAAACACAAAAAACTAAAATTAACTTTCGATTAGGTGATGATTTTTCATAAGGAACAATTGCCGGTTCAATAACTGAAAATGCAGGAGTTTCTTCTTTTACAGATATTTTCGCTTGCTCCAATTGCTGAGCTAAACTTTTATACATTGAAACTGCTATATCATATTCATCATTTAACTGTTGAAATTCAATATCTATCCTTTCTGAAACTACATTTCTATGCCTATCTTTATATTGTAAAAATTTATCTCTTAATTTCTTATAATCAGACTTCTTTTCGTCATAGCTCTTTTGTATAAAATCTAAATTCTCCCTTACTTGTTTAGTTTTAAATTCAATAATATATTTTTGAAGTAAATCAACTGCTTCTTTAGCAAACTCTGCAGCCAATAAAGGCTCTTTTGCTTCAGCCCTAACGGTAACTAAGCCAGTTTGAATATCTGACTCTACCTGCAACATACTTTGAGCAACCATTAAAGCATTAAACTCTTCAAATGAAATATTTAGTACTCCATAATCATTATTTATAGTTCCAAAATTCTCATTAGAAGAGAATAAATTATCTTTAATTGTCCAAGGTAAACGTATTGTATATGCAAGAATAATATCACCAACTGATTTTATTGTATCTGAATTAACATATTCTTGCATCGTAAGAGGTTCTTTATACTCAGAAAAATTAAACTTCAAATTTAAAAATTCACTTAAAAAGGGATAACTCTTAATTACTTCAGGATATATCTCAGTTGGAATCCCCGAAGTATTACCCATCATACCACCAAGATTAAGTCCTGCCATGCTTGCCATTCCAGCAAGTGCTCCCAAATTACTCATACTACTTTGATTCTCAACTGATGGTAATAATGTAACACTTGCAGAATATTTTACTGGACTTGCAAATGCCCATATTAAACCAATTATTAAAAATGATCCTATAGTATAATATATAGTTATCCTTTTTATCCATATAGTTTTTAATATCCCAATAATATTAATATTATCGTCTTTAATTATTGGATCTTGATTTGAAAAATTCATTTGATAATTATAAATATTTTACATTAACAACTAATACCTTTTTCATATTCTTAAACTATCATTATCAAATAATTAATTGTTAATAGTAGCTACAACAATTAGAGTTAAAGCACTAATAAACGAACTACTAATACCCACCCATCCGGCAGCACCTATACCTGGTTTCTCTACCTTTTTCGGCACAACAATTTCAGACCCGGCAGTTACCTTTGGATACTTTTTAAAAAACAAAAAATTCTTTGTCGACGAAGCAACACCATTGGCATAAATAACATAAGTTCGGTTTTTCTTTGCTTCAACACCAAATCCTCCACCCTGATCGATATATTTTTTCATACGCACTCCCTTAACATGCGAAACTGAAAGCGGATTTAAAACCTCTCCCGATACTTTAACTGTTTGCATACCACGAGGAATTACCAATTCGTCTCCTGCCCTTAAAAATATGTCTTCTTTACTGCCGGGTTTCTCCATTATTTGTTTCAAATTAACACCAACTACATCAAACTCAAGATCGGAGAATTTTAGTGTTTTATCGCGCTGCATTAACTCCTGACGCAAACGTTTAACTTTATTCGACACTTCAACTTTTCGGGTAAGCATAGCTCCATCAGGATAAGCATCGGGCGAAAACCCACCGGTTCTCTTAATCAAATCCGATATTTTTTCGTTCTTCGATGTTAAACTATAATCACCTGCATATTTAACTTCACCCAAAACCTTAACAACGCCCCATTCGGTATAAGAAGGTGCTCGTCTGATAAATATCTGATCGAAAGGTTTCAATAAAAATTTAGCGTCATCAGCCTCTAATGACAAATCTCTTGAAACTGATATTTGAAACACGTGTGCTATTTGAGTATTAAATTTGTTTGCTTCATCGTAGCTTAACCTTCGCGATATTTCAATTGATGCCTCAGTTGCCGACTCTTTAAACCCTCCGGCCAAAAATATAAGATCTGATAATGTCATACTATCACGATAAGTATACTCACCCCCCATCTTCACCTCTCCAAGAATATTAACAAACCTGTTTTCTCTCAAATCATCAATTGACTGAACAAAAACCGCATCTTCTCGTTTCAGCACAATATCTTTTTTGCCCGAAAGAACTTCAGCAACATCAAAAGAGACATTTTGTAACGATAAATCATCATTAAGTCTTGTTATTAAACCTCTCTTCATAAATGCATCTTCCCGAACACCTTCTGCCAAACTAATAAGCTCTTTAAGTGTCAATCCCTCAGTTAATTCATAATTCCCGGGACGAAAAACAGCACCCGAAATACTAATTCTGTTTTCATACCGTTTAATAATCTCTCCGGCATAAATACTATCTCCATTTAATAACTTAAAATCAGCAAATGAATCAATTGTAACATCTTTAAATTGCTTTTGACTGGTTGTATTCCTGTAAAGTTCTAATCTGCTTGTATATGCATCTTCTTTAAAACCACCGGCAAACTCAATAATATCCTTAACTGTTTCACCATCTTTAGCTTCAAAAAGCCCATCTCGTTTAAATTGACCTCCAACTTTAACCCGATTAATAAATGTAGGTACTAAAATAACATCATCATCGCGCAAAGCAACATTCATTGTTGATTTACCTTTAATAAGATATTCGTAAACATCTAAATGGTCAATAACCACTCCATCGCGAATTACCTGTATGTCGCGAAATGAACCGGTTTTATTAGGTCCCCCTGACAGATATAATGCATTAAATGCCGATGCTGTACCCGGTAATGTATATGTACCCGGTAAAAACACTTCTCCTATAACATGCACATTAATTGCTTTTACAATTCCTAAATTAACAGATGCAAACGTTTGAGGAGACGAAGAATTCAAATCACTATAAATAGACGACAATCTTTGAATAATCTTTTTCCGGGCATCCTCCAGTGTCAATCCGGTAATATTAATAGGCCCAACTGAAGTAACATTAATTGTACCATTACGTTCTACAGTTATTTTATAACTCTTTTCCGATTTACCCCAAATATCGATTAAAATCTCATCTCCGGCTCCCAATACATATTTCGATGAAATGGGGATGTTAATATTTGGCTCAAAAGTTAAATTCTCATTGTTAAAAAACTGAAACCCAAAAATACGGGTATCGATCTTTGAAGAATCGAGTTTCTCTTTAGTTGAATATAAATCTCCACCCAAAAAACTGAACTCACTATCATCTCCACCCAATGCTCCCATCTGCATCTGCATATCATTAATCTGATCGGTCGATTGGGTTTTCAAATCGCGCATTCGCTGCAATAACTTATCAATCTGATTTTGAGGTATTCCTCTTGCTTTCGCCAAAGCAGCTGCTTCATTCTCCGACATTCCGCGCTTGCTCATTTCCTGCACAATTTTCAATACCTGAAAATCAGAAAAAGCATCAACTTCAATTTTTGCAACATCCATGCCTCCCGAAATACTTTGCGATTTAGTATTGAAAGTGTAAACGAACAATAATGAAACGATTATAAGAGAGTAAAAAAACTTCATATCTATTGTAACTTTTTGCTAATATTTTTTTCGTTATTTCTGCAACGAATAATTCACCTATTTATTATTCTATCTATTATTTTTCTTTAAAAAATCTCTTCTGAAAGATAATAATCGACAATATTCCTATGGTAATTGATGAATCGGCAATGTTAAAAACAGGACGGAAAAATAAAAAATCATCTCCTCCAACAATTGGAATCCAAGATGGATAAGCCCCTCTGAAAAGAGGAAAATAGAACATATCAACCACTTTGCCATGTAAAAAACTGGCATAACCTCCTCCTTCGGGCAAAAAATTGGAAACCTGACTATAGCTATCACTAAACAACAAACCGTAGAAAGCACTATCGAGAATGTTTCCTATGGCTCCGGCCAATATCATCGAAATACATATTATTAAACCTACCGGCGAACGCTTCTCAATCATTTTTAGCAAATAATAGCCAATTGCTACTACAGCAACAATTCGGAAAATACTTAAAAATAGTTTACCATACTTACCAAAAAACTCCATCCCAAAAGCCATACCGGGATTCTCGACAAAATGAATATAAAACCAGTCAAAAACCCGAATTTCTTCACCAAGCATCATTGTTGTTTTAATCCATATTTTAAGCACCTGATCGGCTAATACGATTAAAAATATCAGCAATAACGATTTTGTTTTTAACGACATCTCTTTTTATTATAACATAAACATAAACAGGTGATCTATGATAATAATCATAAACATCACCTGTATTAATAAATACTTTTCAAATCGAATTAATTATTTCTGCTTTTGCTTAGCATCAATACTCAGTGTTGCATGTGGCACTGCCCTTAATCGTTCTTTTGGTATTAGTTTACCTGTTTCACGACAAATACCATAGGTTTTATTCTCAATCCTAACCAATGCTGCCTGTAAATATTGAATAAACTTTAACTGTCGCTGAGCCAGTTTTCCGGCTTCTTCTTTCGATAACACTGCGGCTCCCTCTTCCAGTACTTTGAAAGTTGGAGATGTATCCTGAGTATCATTACCATCACCATGTGTAATGGTATTTTTCAAAAGTTCATAGTCTTTTTTTGCCTGATCGAGCTTGCGCAAAATAATATCTTTAAACTCTTGCAACTCCTCATCCGAATATCGAGTTTTCTCTCCCATATTAATAGATTTAACGGTTACGGGTTCTTTTTAGTTTATGATCTCTTTTTAATTGACATGTAAGTTATAATTTCTTCGTCAATTTCAACCATTTTTGCACATTTTTCGTCACATTTATCAACCAATAAAATTTCAACTGCAAGGGTTTGAGTCCCTATATAGTCTTTGTGAACCTCTATTGCCTCATTTATAGCTTCATGTCGCTGAATGGTTAATATTATTTTATCTGTTACATCAAAGTCCGACTCTTTTCTGTAATTTTGTATTCGATTAACAAACTCACGTGCAATCCCCTCTAGCTTTAATTCATCTGTTACATCTATATCCAAAGCTACTGTTATCTTTCCATCCGATGCAACCAACCATCCGGGTATATCTTCCGATGTTATTTCAGCATCTGTAGAATCAATAACTACTTTTTCTCCATTTATTTCAAACACAAAACTACCTGATTTATCGAGTAAAACAATATCCTCCTGGCTCATTCCTGAAATTGCTAAAGATATTTGCTTCATCAGCTTTCCAAATTTTGGACCTAGTGTTTTAAAATTTGGTTTTATCTTTTTAACCAATATTCCCGATGAATCTTTTAAAAGCTCTAATTCTTTTACATTTACTTCTGTAAGAACTAAATCTTTTATAGCTTCAACCTGAGCCTCAAACTTGTCGTCCAATACAGGGATAAGTATTTTATTCAATGGTTGGCGTACCTTAATGCTTACCTTGCGACGAAGACTTAAAATCATTGAAGAAATAGCCTGCGCATACTCCATTCGCTCTTCAAGCTCTTTATCAATAATTGATATGTCTGCCTCAGGCATTTTAGCTAAATGAACTGAAACATCAGAAAATCGTCCTGAAACAATATTCAAATCGGTAAACAACTGATCCATATAAAATGGAGCTATTGGTGCTCCTAACAAAGCTATCGTTTCTAAACATGCATGTAAGGTTTGGTAAGCTGCCTGCTTATCTTTATCAAATTCGCCACCCCAAAAACGCTTGCGATTTAACCTTACATACCAGTTACTTAAGTTTTCTGTCACAAAGTTTTGAATTGCACGTCCGGCTTTGGTAGGTTCGAACGACTCGTACGCATCTGTAACCTCTGCAATTAAACTATTTAATAATGACATAACCCATCGATCAATTTCAGACCTTTCATTAACCGGTATCAAAGTTTCTTTGCCTGAATACCCATCAATGTTAGCATATAAAGCAAAAAATGAGTAGGTATTATACAGAGTTCCAAAAAACTTACGTTTTACCTCTTCAATCCCTAATTTATCAAACTTTAAATTATCCCATGGCTGAGCATTTGTTATCATATACCAACGTAATGGATCAGAACCCTGCTCTTCAATCACCTCAAACGGATCTACTGCATTTCCAAGACGTTTTGACATCTTGTTGCCGTTCTTATCCAATACTAACCCGTTAGATATAATATTTTTAAATGCAACAGAATCGAACAACATCGAACCAATTGCATGAAGTGTAAAGAACCATCCTCGTGTCTGATCTACTCCTTCTGCAATAAAATCGGCCGGATATGCTTTTTCAAATTGTTCTTTATTTTCAAACGGATAATGCAATTGAGCATAAGGCATGGCTCCCGAATCAAACCAAACATCAATCAAATCAGTTTCACGATTCATTGGTTTTCCTTTCGATGAAACCAAAACAATATCATCTACATAAGGACGGTGCAAGTCAACCTTATTATAATTCTCTTTTGAGAAATCACCTGATTTAAATCCTTTATACGGATTTTCCTTCATGAATCCGGCAGCAATTGATTTCTCTATTTCTGCCATCAACTCCTCCAGCGAACCAATACATTTCTCCTCTGCGCCATCTTCAGTACGCCAAATCGGAAGAGGAGTCCCCCAATACCTTGAACGACTTAAGTTCCAGTCAACCAGATTCTCAAGCCATTTACCAAAACGCCCAGATCCTGTAGAAGCAGGTTTCCAGTTGATGGTATTGTTTAACTCGATCATTCTATCGCGTGACGCTGTCGTTTTTATAAACCAACTATCAAGCGGATAGTATAAAACAGGCTTATCTGTCCTCCAACAATGAGGATAGTTATGCGTATGTTTCTCTATTTTGAATGCTTTGTTGGCAAGCTTTAGCATTACTGAGATATCGACATCAATAGTCGCATCCTGCTCTGTTAACTTATCATCATAAGCATTTTTCACAAATCGGCCAGCGTATTCTTTATACTCTGATAGGTTCACATTGTTTTTAACAAACTCAGAGTCCAAATCTTCAATTAAAAAGAATTTACCAGTACGATCAACCATTGGCTGACGTTTTCCATCTTTATCGATTAAGATTAAAGGTGAAATACCTGACATTTTTGCAACTCTGTCGTCATCGGCACCAAAAGTCGGCGCAATATGAACAATACCGGTTCCATCCTCAGTGGTAACAAAGTCACCAGTTATAACCTCGAATGCTTTTCCTTCCGGCTTTATCCATGGAATCAACTGCTCATAACTTACTCCAGCAAGCTCTTTTCCCTGATATTCTGCAATAACTTTATATGGAATATGCTTATCGCCTTGTTTGTAATCTGACAATTCTAATTCTGCCGCCTTAGCACTAAAATGTGCACTTAGCAAATCTTTTGCAAGAACAACAGTAACAGGTTCTCCTGTATAAGGATTAAATGTCTTAACTTTTAAATAAGTGATAGAAGGACCAACACATAATGCTGTGTTTGAAGGCAATGTCCATGGAGTAGTCGTCCATGCTAAAAAGTATAAATCAGTATCAACATCCTTAAACAAAGACTCAGATGCTGAATTCTTAACCACCTTAAACTGAGCAACACAGGTTGTATCTTTTACATCACGATAACAACCAGGCTGATTCAACTCATGAGTACTTAATCCGGTTCCTGCTGCAGGTGAGTATGGCTGAATAGTATAACCTTTATAAAGCAATCCCTTATTATATAACTGTTTAAGCAACCACCACAATGATTCGATATACTTATTATCGTATGTTATATAAGGATCATTCATATCTACCCAGTACCCCATTTTGTGAGTCAAATCTTCCCACATATCGGTGTACTTCATTACATCGGTACGACATGCCTTATTATATTCTGCAACTGATATTGATTTTCCAATATCTTCCTTGGTAATTCCCAAAGCCTTTTCAACACCAAGCTCAACTGGCAAACCATGCGTATCCCACCCTGCTTTTCTATGAACCTGAAAACCTTGCTGGGTTTTATATCGGCAAACAATATCTTTAATGGTACGAGCCATAACATGGTGAATACCGGGCATTCCATTTGCAGATGGGGGCCCTTCGTAAAACACAAAACCAGGTTTTCCTTCACGCAGAGATAAACTTAATTCAAAAGCCTTATTATTTTCCCAATGCTTTAATATTTCTTTATTTACTTGCGAAAGATTTAATCCTTTGTACTCAGGAAATTTCAAGCTCATACTATCATATTTGTTACCTTATTTTTAAAAAGTTTACAAATATAGACTTTGAGATAATGAAAAACAAATGTGTTTTGTTAACTTTTTTTACTCCGCATTTGCAGCTCTTTTAACAATTGAAACTTTTATTTTACAATACGTAAATATCTACAATTGAGGTTATATTTTACCATAATCCTCTAACCGTTTTTGTCTCTGTAAACATATCGGGGTTCACACAACACTCGGTAGATTCGGCAAACCAGAACAAGCTATATGACGCAACAATGCTAATCATCCGATGCAGATCGGAATGGGAAGTGCTGAGGCATTTAAAATTCATGAGGTTAAATAAACATATTATATGGTATAGGTTCCAGAAAACTACGTATTGGCAAAGTAACTCAATGTTCTGGGAGATCTCTGCCTGCGCAGAGATGAATAACTACTTGCTAAGATAAAATCTA
>JAFGBR010000031.1 GCA_016933045.1 Marinilabiliaceae bacterium
AAACTGTTGCGTTTTATTTACATAAGAAATTTCATTCGCGCTAATTCGCGAAATTCGTGGTCAAAAAAAAGATTTGCGGATTTAAGGTAATAAGTTAAATAGTATTAAATGATGATGTTTTTGTTTATGAATTATTATTAATTTGCATAATAAATTTCTCTCAATAAATATGAACGAAACTGTAAAATATTTCTCCACCCTTTATCACAAATTTGGAGTTGGTTTGTTCGAGTGCTGGATTATTTAAAAAGCCATTATCTCCTGTTTTATTATTTTTTCAAGCCTTTATTAGTAATAATTTTATTCAATTCATTCAACATATTATTGTATGGATGGCATAATATTTAATATTCAGCGTTTTGCTATACACGACGGGCCAGGAGTTCGTACTACCGTATTTTTAAAAGGTTGTCCCTTATCCTGTCATTGGTGTCATAACCCCGAAAGTATAAGCCCCGAAATTCAGTTTGTTCAAAAGCATTATCCTTTAAATGGTAAACTTATTTGTAAAGATGAACCAATAGGTTATAAAATAAAAAGTAATGATTTGATTGATGAATTGATGAAAGATTTATTGCTTATGGATGAATCCAATGGAGGTGTGACTTTTTCGGGAGGTGAGCCGTTAATGCAGAATCGTTTTTTAAATGAGATGTTGGTTTTGTGTCGTGATAGAAACATTCATACCGCAGTTGATACAACACTTTATTCAAATTTTGATGTTATTCAAAAAATACATTCTTATACTAATTTGTTTTTAGTAGATTTAAAACTTATGGATGATGTAAAACACAATTATTACACCGGGGTTTCGAACCAAAGAGTGCTTGAAAATATTATACGGCTGTCACAGCTAAAACAACCATTTCGAATACGTATTCCTCTCATTCCCGGAATAACAGATACAATAGAAAATATAAATGATTCAGTAAAATTTTTGTGCGATATAAAAACATCTGTTCAAGGTATCGATCTGCTGCCGTTTCATAACATTGCAAAGGCTAAGTACAATCGGTTCAATATCGCATATAGGTTGCAAGGTTTTAAAGAGATATCTGAGGAGAGTGTAAATAATGTTAAATCAATATTTGAAAGTGCCGGTTTTAATGTGAAAATCGGTGGTTAATTTATTAAAATGTAGTTTCATCAACTATGAATACAAGAATAAAACAACTACGGGAACAAAGCCTTAATGCAGTAAACCAACTAAATGCCGAAAGAGCTCTTTTAATCACTGATTTTTATAAGAACCATTTAATACCATCGGATTCTATCCCTGTTCAGAGGGCAAAGTCGTTTCGACATATCCTTGCAAATAAAACTATTTGTATTAACAACAACGAATTGATTGTGGGCGAACGTGGCCCGGTTCCTAAAGCAACGCCTACTTATCCCGAAATAAATCTGCATTCGTTGCATGATCTGGAGATACTCGACAAACGTGAAAAGGTGTTTTTTAAGGTTGATAATGAAACTCGTGATGCTTTTGAAAATGTAATCATCCCCTTTTGGAAAGGAAAGTCGAACCGCGAACGTATTATGGCGCACATGAAACCGGTTTGGAAAGAGGCTTATGCAGCAGGTGTATTTACCGAGTTTATGGAACAGCGCGCTCCAGGTCATACTGTTGCCGGCAACAAAATATATAATTTGGGCATGAACGACCTGATGTTGCAAATTAAGCAACAACTCGAA
Source organism: Marinilabiliaceae bacterium (assembly GCA_016933045.1). GTDB lineage: Bacteria > Bacteroidota > Bacteroidia > Bacteroidales > Marinilabiliaceae > JAFGBR01. Next base: position 1,696 of record JAFGBR010000031.1, read on the forward strand.
ACTATCGATTTTATTAACGATCCTGATGCTTTCGACAAGCAGGAGCAGCTTAAGGCAATGCATATTGCAGCCGAAGCTATTATGATGTTCGCCCAACGTCACGAAGAAGAATTGTTAAAACTGGCCAATATCGAAACGGATCTATCCCGAAAACAAGAGCTTTTTAAAATGGCTGAAGTTTGTCGCAATGTACCTGCCAATGCCCCAAAAACGTTTCATGAGGCATTGCAATACTATTGGTTTGTGCATTTGGGTGTTATTACCGAGTTAAACCCGTGGGATGCGTTTAATCCCGGCCGCCTCGATCAGCATCTGATGCCGTTTTTTAAAAAAGATATTGACGATGGAATTCTTACACGGGAATCGGCTAAAGAAATTCTGCAATCATTTTGGGTGAAGTTCAATAATCATCCTGCACCACCTAAAGTGGGTATTACTGCTCAAGAGAGTAATACTTACACCGATTTTGCACTTATAAATGTTGGTGGTGTTAAGGCCGATGGATCGGATGCTGTAAACGAAATGACTTTTTTAATTCTCGATGTTATTGAGGAAATGCGCCTGTTGCAGCCAAGTTCAATGGTGCAGGTGAGTAAAAAAAATCCCGATCGTTTTATTAGCAGGACTCTTGATATTACAAAAACTGGTTTTGGTCAACCTTCCATCTTTAACACCGATGCCATTGTTCAGGAGTTGACCATGCAGGGGAAATCACTTGTCGATGCTCGAAACGGAGGGGCCAGTGGTTGCGTGGAGAGTGGTGCTTTTGGTACTGAGAGTTATATTTTAACCGGTTATTTTAATTTGCCTAAAATACTTGAGATTACCCTTTATAATGGCGTTGATCCTGTTACTGGGAAAACAATTGGTATTCAAACGGGCGATCCGGTAAAATTTTCCTGTTACGACGATTTGCTCATTGCATTTTCACAACAAGTAGAACACTTTGTGAAAATTAAAATTGAAGGTAGTAATATCATTGAAAAGTTATTCATGGATTACATTCCTACACCATTCCTCTCGCTGATTATTGATGATTGTATTTCCAATGCCAAAGATTATATAAAAGGCGGAGCCCGGTATAATACCAATTACATTCAGGGTGTTGGTATGGGCACTATTACCGACAGTCTCACTGCAATAAAATATCACGTTTTCGAAAAAAAAACCATTACATTAAAAATGCTTGTTGAAGCACTTTCAAATAATTTCGAAAACAATGACGATTTGCATTTTAAATTGGTTTACGAAACACCTAAATACGGCAATGATGATGACTGGGCTGATGATCAGTTAAGAGATGTGTTTGAAATATATTACAATGCTGTAACTGGTCATAAAAGTCCGCGTGGAGCTACTTATCGTATCAACCTGCTACCTACTACCTGCCACATTTATTTTGGAAAAGTTACACAGGCAACACCCGACGGTCGCATGTCAGGTAAGCCGCTATCCGAGGGTATATCGCCTGTTCAGGGGGCTGACCGTAATGGGCCGGGAGCCGTTATTAAATCGGCTGCAAAAATTGATCATTTGCGTACCGGGGGCACATTGCTCAATCAAAAGTTAACTCCATCATTTTTTGCCAATGAGTCGGCTAATGGTAAGCTGGTTAGTCTTATTCGTAGTTACTTCCGTATGGATGGTCATCACATACAATTTAACGTGGTTAATGCCGAAACATTAAAAGATGCACAAAAACACCCCGAAAATTATCGCGATTTAATTGTTAGGGTTGCCGGTTATAGCGATTATTTCAACGACTTGGGCGAAGACCTGCAAAACGAGATTATTACCCGAACTGAACATTTTAATATTTAAAATTAACAAACCGATGTTTGCTCCCCAAATATATATTAACCGTAGAGAACAATTAAGAGATCAGGTTGGTAAAGGTTTAATTCTTTTGTTAGGAAATGGCGAATCGCCAATGAATTATGCCGATAACACTTATTTTTTCAGACAGGACAGTACGTTTCTTTATTTCTTTGGGATTAATATTCCTAATTTGGCCGCAATTATCGATGTTGATGAACAAAAAGAATATCTGTTTGGCGATGATTATACCATTGATGAAATTGTATGGCGTGGTTCGCAACAAAAAATTGCTGAATATGCCCACTCAGCTGGTATTGAACAGACTCTTCCTTTTTATCGTCTTGCAGATGTGATTAAAATGGCACTTGATAGATGCCGAAAAATACACTATCTGCCTCCATATCGGGTTGAAAACAAAATTACAATTAGTCAATTGCTCAACATACCTATTGAAGTTGTTGAAATAAATCAATCTGTCGAATTGGTAAAATCAGTTGTAAAACAACGCGAAATAAAATCGGATGAAGAGATTTGTCAAATAGAAGAAGCTGTAAATATTTCGGTTGATATGCACATTGCCGGTATAAGAGCTATTCGTCCGGGTATTAAGGAGTGTGTTGTTGCTGCAAAAATTCATGAAGTAGCACTGTCTGCCGGTGGTAATATTGGTTTCCCAATCATTGCTACAAAAAATGGCCAAACTTTGCATAACCATTATCATGGAAATACACTGAATGATGGTGATGTTTTTTTAATCGATGCAGGAGCCGAAAACGCTATGCACTATAATGGAGATCTGTCGAGTACCATACCTGTTTTGGGGAGTTTTTCAGTTCAACAATCCGAAATATACGAGGCAACCTTAAAGGCTCATCAGGCTGCTATTAATACATTAAATCCCGGCATCTCGTTTAAAGAGGTACATTTTGCTGCTTGTCGCTCAATTATTAACTCAATGAAGGATTTAGGATTGATGAAAGGCAATACTGAAGATGCTTTACATGCAGGGGCTCATGCTTTGTTTTTTCCTTGCGGAACGGGGCATATGATGGGACTTGATGTGCACGATATGGAAGACTTAGGTGAACAATATGTTGGTTACGAAAATGAAAAAAAAAGTACCATGTTTGGTTTAAAATCGCTCCGATTTGCTAAGCTTTTGCAACCCGGTCATGTGTTTACCATCGAACCCGGAATCTATTTTATTCCCGAATTGATTGATCTTTGGCAAGCCGAAAATAAATTCAATCAGTTTTTAAACTGGGAAAAGATTAATAGCTACCGTAACATGGGTGGCTACCGTAATGAAGAGAATTTTGTGATTACCTGTACCGGATATAAACGATTAGGAAAACTAAAACCAAAAACTGTAGAGGAGATTGTTAGTTATAGGTAGTAGCAATACTATCTCCTTTTTAATATTTATTTTAAATCGCCAAACTCAGCCGTTTTAAATTTTTCTCTCCATTTATCAGGTATTACCTCCGAAGCATTATTCTCTTTTTTAAAGCATACCATTATGGAGTTGCTTGTAGCTTTAATTTCACCCGCTTCATCTACTATTAATTGTAACATTTTCAGACTCTTGTTGCCAAGCTCAATAACTTTTGTCTGTACCTTTATTTTTTCGGTTAAGTATATTGGAATATGAAAATCGGTGCAAATTGATGCTATTATTAAAGCATGATTATTGTCGTATAATTTGCCTTGTTCAAATAACTTTCCTAAATAGTGCATTCGTCCTAAATCGAAATATTCCTGGATGGTTGCATTATTAATATGGCCAAGCATATCAACATCGTTAAATCTGATTTGAACGTTTGTTTCGTGATGAAAAATATTATGATTGTGCATTTTTATTGTCTGATAACTTTTATTTCACCATTAACCCCAAGTTTAATAATACCTGATGGTTTAGCAATGGTTGTTTCATCTTGTCGGTATGTTACTACATAATCCACTGCAGATATAATATTGTTACTTATTTCACCAAAATGGCCTGGTGACGATTGTCCGCTAATGTTAGCCGATGTTGATACTATTGGTTTTTTAAATTGGTTACACAACTGTTTTGAAAATGGTTCATTAGTAATTCGGATGCCAATGCTTCCATCTTCGGCTATTAAATTATGAGCAAGATTTTTTGCTCCATCATAAATGATTGTTAGTGGCTTATCAGCCAAATCAATTAAGTCATAAGCTATTTCGGGAACTTCCGATAGGTAACTATTCAGTTTTGCATCGTTATCTATAAGAATTAGCATGCTTTTCGAATCAGCTCTTTGTTTGAGGTCGTAAATCCTTTTTACCGCATTTGCATTTGTGGCATCGCAACCAATTCCCCAAATAGTGTCGGTTGGGTAAAGAATTATACCTCCTTTGTAAAGAACATTAAGCGCATTTTTTAAATCATCATGCATTGTTTGTGTGTTAATTTTTAATGTGTTAACCGGGTTGTTTTGTTAATAAAATAAAGCAACCCGGTTAAATAATTATTTTAATACAGTAAAATTTTGAAGTCCGTCAAAATCTAAAGTGGCAAATAAATCATCAAGAGATTCAGCTCTTCTAATTTGCTTTACCGATCCATCTTCGCGTAACAATAATTCGGCCGATCTTAGTTTTCCATTATAGTTAAAGCCCATTGAATGACCATGTGCACCACTGTCGTGAATAACAATTATATCGCCAACTTCAATTTTGGGCAGCAAACGGTTGATAGCAAATTTATCGTTGTTTTCGCACAACGAACCTGTAACATCATAAATTGTATTACATGTTTCTGATTCTTTGCCTAATACAGTAATGTGATGATAGGCTCCGTATAATGCAGGTCGCATTAGGTTTGCCATGCACGAATCGAGTCCAACATATTTTTTATATGTTTCTTTTAAATGCAGTACTTTTGATACTAAAAAGCCGAATGGGCCGGTAATTGCACGTCCTGACTCGAAAAATATTTTTAAAGGATCTAATCCGTTACCTACAATCATTTTTTCATACAATGCTTGTATTCCGGTCGAAACTTTTTCCAAATCAACTGGTTTGTGTTCGTTTTTATAAGGTATTCCAATGCCTCCTCCTAAATTTGCAAATTCAAAACGAATCCCAACCTCTTTATAAATGTCAACAATAGTATCAAAAATTATTTCGGCTGTTTCAATAAAATATTCAGGATCTAGCTCGTTTGATGCTACCATTGTGTGTATGCCAAATCGTTTTACGCCTTTGTTTTTCAGTCGTTTATATCCTTCAAAGAGCTGTTCTCGTGTAAATCCGTATTTCGAATCCTCGGGATTTCCAATAATTACATTACCTCCTTTAAGAGCTCCTGGGTTATAGCGGAAACAAACTAATTCAGGTATCCCGGCTGTTTTTTCCAGGTAATCAATATGGGTTATGTCATCTAAATTAATAATTGCACCAAGTTCTACGGCCTTTTTGTATTCGTAGTCGGGAGTGTCATTCGAAGTGAACATAATCTCTTCGCCACGCATACCTAGTTTTTCGGCCAATACTAATTCGGCCAATGAACTACAGTCAATGCCAAAACCCTGGTTTCTTAATATCTTCATTAAATATGGGTTTGGACAGGCTTTAATGGCATAATACTCTTTAAATCCTTTATTCCATGAAAATGCATTTACAAAATATTTTGCATATTCCACCATGCCTTTTTCATCGTATATGTGAAATGGAGTTGGATAAGTCTTTATTATTGACTCAATTTGTTCTTTCGAAAACGGAATATTTTTTCCCTTCATGTCATATTTATATTTAATAGTTGTCAAAATAAGATTGCTTTATTCATGAATTATTTCACTGCTAATTGTTCCTGATGCTATTTCTTGTATGGGACCTGTCATTTTTATGTTCCATTCGTTATCAATTTCAAGGTTTAAATTGCCACCCTGCATTTTAACAGTAATATTGTTACCCGTTAAACCTTTTTTGTACACAACACAGGCTATTGCGCTCGACGAACTGCCCGATGCCAGGGTGTATCCGGCTCCTCGTTCCCATATTAATGCTTCTACTTCGGTGTTCGAAACAGGTTTTACAAATTGAACATTAATGCGATTTGGAAATAATGGATGATTTTCGATTAAAGGGCCATATTTTTTAACCTCTTCAATATTTAATTCATCAACAATAATAACACAGTGCGGATTGCCAACTGAAACACAATTAACAAGGAATTGTTTATCGCCAACGGTAAGTGGTTGGTCGAAAAATATATCAAGATCAGAATTAACAGGTATTTGTCGTGAGTTAAAAATTGCTGTACCCATATCCACTCTAATCATTTTTGCTTTACTGTTTTTTTCTTCAATTATGTATGATTGTACAATACCTCCTAGTGTTTCAATCGAAAAGTTTTTCGATACTGTAAATTTATAATCGTAAAGATATTTTGAAAATATTCGTAACCCATTTCCACTTTTTTCAGCTTCTGACCCGTCGGGATTAAATATTTTTAATCCAAAGTCGGCTTTTGACGATGTAACTTTAAGTAATATACCGTCTGATCCAATTCCAAAATGTACGTTACATAGTTTTTGAATTATGCTTGTGGTTAGCTCAAAATCTATGTTATCTTCATTTAGTACAATATATTCATTTCCTAGGCCATGTATTTTTACAAATTCGTTCATAAAATGTCTCTTTGAATTAATTTATTTACAAAGATATTAGTTTTCAAATTGTATTACCATCCCTAAAAGTTGTTATTTTTTACAAATAGTTAAATTTTTAACTATATAATTTAATTTTATACATTTGTCCTGTTATTTTCACATTCAATAGTAAAATGATCTTATATTATTTTAATATCTTTGTGCCCAGAAAATTCAAAATGTAAATATAGTATGGCATTAATTAATGAAAATTATTTGAAGCTTAAAGCAGGTTATCTGTTTCCTGAAATAGGTAGAAGAGTTAACGAATTTGCTGATGCGAATCCCCAAAAAAAAATTATCAGAATGGGAATTGGTGATGTTACTCAACCTTTGGTAAAAACAGTTTTAAAGGCATTTCATAATGCAGTAGATGAAATGGGTAGTGCCTCTACATTTAAGGGGTATGGACCTGAGCAAGGATATGCATTTTTGCGAGAAGCAATTGCAAAAAATGATTATAATAACAGGGGGATAAATGTTTCGGCTGATGATATTTTTATTTCTGATGGGTCGAAATGTGATACAGGAAATATTCAGGAAATATTTGGTTTCGATAATAAAGTAGCTATTTGCGATCCTGTTTATCCTGTGTATGCCGATACAACAGTTATGTCGGGTAAAACTGGTGTTTGTGATGAAAAGGGATATTTTAAAAATATTATTTATATGCCATGTACAGATGAAAATGGCTTTGTGCCTGAATTACCTTCTGTAAAGGCTGATCTGATTTTTTTGTGTTATCCAAATAATCCAACAGGAACGGTTGCTACAAAAGAGGAATTGAAGAGGTGGGTCGATTATGCTATTGCAAATAAAAGTATTATACTTTTCGATGCAGCTTATGAGGCTTTTGTAACTGATCCTACTATCCCTCGTTCAATATACGAAATTGACGGTGCCGAAAAAGTTGCTATTGAATTTCGTAGTTTTTCGAAAACAGCCGGATTTACAGGAACCCGTTGTGCATTCACTGTTGTTCCATCAACCCTGGTTGCTTATGATGAAGGCGGGAAGGCTCATCCTGTAAAACCATTGTGGAATCGCAGGCAATCAACAAAATTTAATGGGGTTTCGTATCCGGTTCAAAAAGCTGCTGAAGCAATATATAGTGAAGAAGGTAAAAAAGAGGTTAAGGCTGTGGTTGATTATTACCTTCAAAATGCTTCAATAATGAAACAAAAACTTTCTGATGCAGGTTTTAAAGTATTTGGTGGGGTTAATGCTCCTTATGTTTGGGTTAAAACAAAGAATAATATGAGTTCTTGGGATTTCTTTGATTTATTGTTGAGAGAAGCCGGAGTTGTTGGAACTCCTGGTTCTGGGTTTGGTCCTTCGGGCGAAGGGTATTTCCGTTTTTCTGCCTTTGCCGACCGAGATAGTGTTATTGAGGCTATGGATAATGTTACTAAATTGTTTTGATAGATAGTAATAAAAAAAAGCCTTCATTTTTGAGGGCTTTTTTTAATATTAATGAGAAAAATTATTCGTTGTGTCTTTTGTTAATCTCATCGCGAATTTCCGAGGCTTTCTCGTAATCTTCTTTGCTAATGGCTTCTTCAAGTAAATCCTGAAGTTCTTCTATTGTTTTTTTTCCATATCGATTTGCGCTTCCTTTTGTTGTTGTTTTTGCTTTTGAGGACTCTTTTTTTCCAAATTCTAAAACAATACCGGCTTTATCAATAATCTCTTCGTAGGTATAAATAGGGCAATTAAAACGAAGAGCAAGAGCAACGGCATCTGAGGTTCTGGAGTCAATGCGTATTTCATTGGCTCCATCCTGACAAACAAGTTCGGAGTAAAAAATACCCTCTTCTAATTTATATATTATCACTTCTAAAACCTGTATGTTAAAAGTATTAGCAAAGTTAAAAAATAGATCGTGCGTTAATGGGCGGGGAGGTTCAAGGCCTTCAAGTTTAATGGCTATTGACTGTGCTTCAACGCCTCCAATAATTATTGGTATTCTACGATCGCCGTCTTCTTCGGCCAAAACAAGAGCATAAGCACCCGATTGAGTTTGGCTGTATGATAATCCTAAAATGTTAAGTTTTATTTTGTTATGACTGTCCATAATTTTTTTGAAACCGGGACTCTATTTTTTTTACCCGCATAACAAATATAACAAATCATTTTTAGAATAATAGTCACATTTTTAATTCGATATTTTTTGTTTCAATTACTAAATTTAAATGTTGTTTTTCGAAAATTTATTGTGTGTGATGTTTTTTTTTTATACTTTTGCAGTCCTTAGAATCTTGTGGGGTTTTGTAAAGTGACTGATAATGAGTGAGAAGTCCACCTCCTGGAATAATTTATAAATAAATAAGAATGTACGCAATTGTAGAGATTGCCGGTCAACAGTTTAAAGTTGAGGCTGATCGTAAAATTTTTGTTCATCGTTTGAGTGCTGAGGAAGGTTCTTCAGTTGATTTCGATAAGGTTCTTTTGGTTGATAATGGTGGTAAAGTTAGTATTGGTGCTCCAGTTTTGGAAGGTGCTAAAGTAACTGCAAAAGTTTTATCTCATTTAAAAGGAGATAAAGTTATTGTTTTCAAAAAGAAAAGACGTAAAGGGTATAAGAAGAAAAACGGACATCGTCAGTGTTTCACCCAAATTCAAATCGAAAGCATTCAAGGTTGATAATTAAAAAAAATTAGAATAAGATGGCACATAAAAAAGGCGTCGGTAGTTCCAAAAACGGTCGTGAATCAGAAAGTAAACGACTAGGAGTAAAAGTTTTTGGTGGTCAATTTGCCAAAGCAGGAAACATTATTATTCGTCAAAGAGGAACACAGCATCATGCTGGTGATAATGTTGGAATCGGAAAAGATCATACTTTATTTGCATTAATTGATGGTAAAGTAACTTTTCGTAAAAAGAAAGACAACAAATCATATGTTTCAGTAGAACCAGTAGCTGCTGAATAAGTTTCTTTGAAAGAGTTTATAAGATTCTCCTGAATTTATTACTTTCGTAATGATTTCAGGAGTTTTCTTTTTTGTATCACCTTTATCATTTTTTAATTGTATGTTGACTCTTAAATATATTCAGGATAACAAGAGTGAGGTAATTGAGCGATTGAGCGTTAAAAACTTTAATGCACAAACAATTGTTAACCACATCATTGTATTGGACGATAAGCGTAAGATTTTGCAGGCTCAGGCCGATGCTAAACAAGCTGAAGCAAAGTTAATTGCAAAGGAGGTTGGCGCTTTAATGCAAGCAGGAAAAAACGAAGAAGCCGAGGTAGTAAAAAGTAAAACGGCCAGTTTAAAGGATGATGTTAAAGAGTTGAATGCTCAGCAGGTGAAAGTTGAAGAAGAGTTGCAATTGAATTTGGTTTTACTTCCTAATTTGCCTCATGTTTCAGTTCCCAAGGGAAAAGGAGCCGAAGATAATGTTACTGTTAAAACAGGAGGTGAAATACCAAAATTAGAAAATGCTTTACCGCATTGGGAGCTTGCTAAAAAATATGATATTATCGATTTTGAGTTAGGGGTTAAATTAACCGGTGCAGGATTCCCTGTTTATAAAGGAAAAGGGGCTCGGTTGCAGCGTGCTTTAATATCATTTTTTTTAGATCAGGCCGTGAATGCCGGTTATGTAGAAGTTCAGCCACCTTTAATGGTTAATGAAGATTCGGGTTTTGGAACAGGACAGTTGCCCGATAAGGAGGGGCAGATGTATCATGCTACTGCCGATAATTTGTATTTGATTCCTACTGCTGAAGTTCCTGTAACCAATATTTATCGCGATGTTATTTTGAAAGACACTGACTTTCCGGTTAAAAATTGTGCTTATTCGGCATGTTTTCGTCGTGAAGCCGGTTCGTATGGAAAAGATGTTCGTGGATTAAATCGCTTGCATCAGTTTGATAAAGTGGAAATTGTTCAAATTGCTCACCCTGATTCATCGTACGAAATATTAGACCAAATGGTGTCTCATGTACAGGGATTGGTTGAAAAACTTGAATTACCTTGGAGGATTTTGCGTTTATGTGGTGGCGATATGAGTTTTGCTTCGGCATTAACTTTCGATTTTGAAGTGTTTTCGGCTGCCCAGGAACGTTGGCTTGAGGTAAGTTCTGTGTCTAATTTCGAAACCTTTCAGGCAAATCGTTTAAAGTGTCGTTTTAAAGATAATGAAAGCAAAGGTACTCGTTTGGTACACACCTTAAATGGAAGTGCATTGGCATTGCCTCGAATATTAGCTGCAATTCTTGAAAATAATCAAACTAATGATGGTATTAAAATGCCAAAAGTGTTAATTCCATATTGTGGATTCGATATTATAAATTAACATAATACTGTTATAAATTACAATTTCGGGCAGGTTATGTTCGGAATTGTATTTAAATAAGATGCTTATTGTTATATTTTTAAATATTATTGATCTTGATTATTAGGTAAATACATTTAAAATAATAACTTTATATAGTATTAGAGTTTATAAACAAAACAGAATCTTTTATTGATGTTTATTTTTAACACTACTTTTTCAGTAAAAAGCTCTCGGCTTGATGAATGGAATAAATGGATAAATGAAGAATATTTGCCCGAAGTAGGTGCTTTAATGATTACTAACGGGGTTGAGATTTTTGAAGTGATGATGGCCGATCAGGACGACAGTCGAACGTTATCTATTCAATGGCGATGTATGATTCCTGATCATTTAGAAACTATTAATAATAAGGCATCTGAATTGCATGGTCGATTATCTTCTGTTTTTGGCGAAGATTGTTTATATTTTAGTACTGTTTTAAAAGAATATTCGACTGAGTGAACCCCGAAAAAGTTATTATTGGTATTGATCCCGGAACATCAGTGTTAGGTTATGGTGTGATTGAAATTGCTGGTAAGTCAATAAAGATTCTTGCTATGGGAATTGTTGATTTAAAAAAGTACGACAATCATTATATAAAACTTCAAAAAATTTTCGAACGGGTTCGTCAGTTAGTTGATACTTATAACCCGGATGAAATGGCCATTGAAGCTCCTTTTTTTGGAAAAAATGTTCAGTCGATGCTTAAGCTAGGACGTGCGCAAGGTGTGGCTATGACTGCTGCTCTAACCCGAAATATCCCAATTTTTGAGTATGCACCATTACGTATTAAACAAGCTATAACAGGTAACGGATCGGCTTCGAAAGAACAGGTGGCTGCTATGTTACAACATATTCTTAATTTTAAAGATATCCCCAAATATTTAGATGCTACTGATGGTTTGGCTGCTGCTGTTTGTCATCATTTTCAATCAAATACTCTTCAATCAGGAAAGACGGTAAAGAATTGGAAAGATTTTATTTCTAAAAATCCCGATAAGCTTAGAGGCTAAGTATGTGATTATTTTTTGACTTATATTTGTTTTGTTATTGTTGTAATATATTGTTCAAATTAATAAGTATAATGTCAAAATTTATTTTTATCACAGTTTTTTTCTTTTTATTTCTACAATTTCAAACAAAAGCCAGAGTTACAATTGACGATTATCGAAGAGCCGATTCGACAATAAGGTTCAATGATATGGTGTACCAAATCATTTCGGATGTGACATGGAGTGGCGATTCTCCTTTGTTGTGGTATCGCGTTAAAACAAAAGCAGGCTTTGATTATAAATTGGTTGATGCCATTAAAGGATCGGTTGGTTCGGCTTTTAACCTTGAAAAGCTTACAGGTAGATTGAATAAACTGAGTGGGAAAAAGTACAATCCTGATAAGCTTAAGCTATCGCAAATTAAATTTAAAACAGATGAAAAAGTATGCACATTTGTTTTGGATAGTATTAGGTGGGAGTGTAAGCTCTTGAATTATCAAATAAAAAAACTCGATAAAATAAAAAAAACAACATCTCCTCGCTATTGGTCATCAACCGAAGGTGATTATGATTCTCCACCTGTGGCGGCTCCTGACAGTAGTTATGTTGCATTTGTTAAAGAAAATAATGTGTTTGTTCGTTGTTTGAAAACAAGTAAAATACACCGATTGAGTTTTGATGGATCTCCTGGTGAGTTTTATTCAAAGCGTATTGTTTGGTCGCACGATTCGAAAAAACTGGCTACTTTTAAAGTTCGTCCAAACGAAAAGCACTATATCTATTTTGTTGAGTCATCGCCCAAAGATCAGTTGCAACCACGTTTGCAAAAACGAGAATATCTGAAACCCGGTGATGCGCTTCCAATTTTACAACCTGCGCTTTTTGATGTTGAATCATTTTCGAAAATTGAAATTGATTGCGATGATTGTCCGATGCAATACTATTTGGCAAACTTAAAATGGTGGCCCGACAGCAAAGCATTTACCTTTGAGTTTAATCAACGCGGGCATCAGGCTTATAAGGTGATTGAGGTAGATGCTCACACAGGCGTTTCGCGCGATATCATCAATGAGACCAGTAAAACATTCATCGATTACAGCAGCAAACTTTATCGTTACGATATCAATGATACAAAAGAGATTATTTGGGCGTCGGAGCGTGATGGATGGAACCATCTTTACTTGATTGATGCAAAAACTGGAAATGTAAAAAATCAGATTACAAAAGGTAATTGGGTGGTTCGTGGTGTTGAGTATGTGAATGAAAAAGATCGATATGTTATTTTTAAAGGTAGTGGAAGGAATGAAGGTGAAGATCCATATTTCATCCATTATTATAAAATCAATCTGGATGGAACGGACCTGGTTGATTTAACCCCCGAATCATATCAACACGAAGCAGTATTCTCAAGTGATTACAAGTATTTTGTTGACACCTATTCAACAGTGGTTGTTCCTCCTGTAAGTGTGCTTCGAAAAGCAATCGATGGATCAGTAGTAAAAATTTTGCAAAAAGCTGATATTTCACTATTAAAAGAAGCTGGATGGAAAACGCCAGAAGTATTTGTTGCAAAAGGGCGTGATGATAAAACGGATATATGGGGTAATATTTATTATCCTACCAACTTCGATTCAACAAAGAGTTATCCAATTATCGAATATATTTATGCAGGGCCTCACAGTTCATTTGTCCAAAAGTGTTTCTCACCATATAAATATTATTTTTCAGGATTAGCAGAATTAGGCTTTATAATAGTCCAGATTGATGGCATGGGAACATCTAACCGATCAAAGGCATTTCATGATGTGTGTTATAAAAATATTAAGGATGCAGGGTTTCCCGATCGCATAAAATGGATAAAGGCTGCTGCCGAAAAGCATCTATTCATGGATACTACACGGGTGGGTATTTTTGGTGGATCAGCCGGGGGCCAAAGTTCAACGGCTGCATTGTTGTTTCATCCGGGTTTTTATAAGGTGGCAGTGTCGTCGTGCGGATGCCATGATAACCGAATGGATAAAATATGGTGGAACGAACAGTGGCTGGGTTATCCAATTGGCAAACAGTACGAAGAAAATTCGAATGTGTGTAATGCTGGAAAGTTGCAAGGTGATTTGATGTTGATTTTGGGTGAAATGGATGACAATGTTGATCCCGCATCGACCATGCAACTCGCTGATGCATTAATAAAAGCCAATAAAGAGTTTGAGTTGGTTGTACTACCCGGCATGAATCACACCCTTGGTGGTGATTATGGCGAGCGCAAACGAAGAGATTTTTTTGTGAAAAATTTGTATCATCAGTTTCCGCCGAAAGAGAGGAAATAATTAGCATATTGAACATTCCTGCGAAGGCAGGAACCTGTTGTTAAATGGTCCTTTTATGAGATTCCCATTTTCATGGGAATGGTTAATTTTTAATCTATAGATTGCATTAAATGATTAGGAAGTTTTTAAAAATAGGTTTTTTAGTTTTGTTCTTTTGCCAGAATATTTATTCTCAACAAATTACCTCCCCTTCCAAAGAATTAAAACTGAATGTTTTTTACAAGAAATATATCAATGCAAATGGCATCCCCATTGTTAGTTCAAACAAAGTGCCTGATGCAGCTTTAATCAAAGCAGCAGAAATCATCACTTTTATGACAAACGACTTGCCAAAGTCAGTTCTAAAAAATATGCAGGATTATGGCGTTCGAGACGGAATTATGGCACGATACGAAGGCACAACAGACATTCCGGAACATGCCTATCTGGCAAATGATACAACTTTAAATTGGGATTTAAGAGCAAGGGGTTTAGGTGGTGATTTAGATTTGCCTTTAACCACATGTGCCGAGGAAAATTTGCTTTGTTATCAAATAGATAAATACCATGCTGAAGATTTATTGATACATGAATTTGCTCACACTATTCATTTTGTAGGGATAGTTCCAATTGATTCTACTTTTAATACTCACTTGACAAAAATTATGAATGAAGCGATTGAGTCAGGTAAATATGAAAACACTTATGCAAAAACTGATATTTATGAATATTGGGCAGAGGGGGTTCAAAACTGGTTCAATACCAATGCTGAGATGCCTGGCAGATGGTAAGCATAATCAGGTGAACACTCGCGAAGAGATGAAATTATACGACCAGGCTTTATATGAGGTGGTCAGTCGTTATTTCTCCGATTTTAAAGAGAACCCATCGTGCCATGCAAGAGAAAATAAATATCAGTACAAGTAAAAGCCATTCCCTCGTAGGCGGTAATATCAGGGGTGAAATCTGGAGATTCCTGCCTACGCAGGAATGATGTTTTAATTGTTTTCTTTCAATATAAAATCCATTGCTATGAAAAATATACTTTACTTATTAGTCTTCGTTTCTGTATTAGTTTCTTGTAACGAGATACCTCCAACTATAAAGGGTCCCGACAATGAAGTCATCAATTTCAGAGCGATTCCATTTTCAATAGAAGATGTGCATCTGTTGGACGGCCCATTTTTAAGAGCAACCAAACTCAATGAGCAGATTTTAATGAACTACAATCCTGATCGGCTTTTAGCAAAATTTAGGATAGAAGCTGGTTTGCAACCTAAAGCTGAGCATTACGGAGGATGGGAAGGCGAAACCATTGCCGGTCATAGTTTGGGACATTATTTAACTGCCATTTGTTTAATGTATCAAACTACCGGAAATGATTCGTTATTAAAAAGGGCTCAATATATTGTTGACGAGCTGGCTGAATGTCAGAAAGCTGATGGTGATGGATATATTGGCGCATTCCCCAATGGAAAAAAAATCTTAGAAGAAGAGGTTGCTAAAGGTGATATTCGTTCAAAGGGATTCGATTTAAACGGAATTTGGGTTCCATTTTATACCCAACATAAGGTGATGGATGGTCTTTATCATGCTTACCAATTATGTGGTATCAAAAAGGCATTGGATGTTAGCGCTCATTTTGCCGATTGGCTTTACTCTGTTGTTAAAGGATTGAATGAAAATCAGGTTCAAGCTATGCTCGATTGCGAACATGGAGGAATGAACGAAGCACTTGCTGAGTTGTATCAGGTCACTCAAAATGAGAAATATTTGAAGATGTCATATATTTTTCATCACAAAGAGATTATCGATTCGTTGAGTCATGGAGTTGATATTTTGCCGGGAAAACATGCCAATACTCAAATTCCTAAGTTTGTAGGAACGGCTCGTCGCTATGAGTTAACGGGAAGTGAGGAGGATAAAAATGCATCGCTTAATTTTTGGGATCGTGTTGTGAATCATCATTCGTATGTTACTGGTGGAAATGGGAATCATGAATATTTTGGAGCACCTGATACTTTGCGCGACAGATTAAGTTCGGGTACTACCGAAACCTGCAATGTTTACAACATGTTAAAACTTTCGCAACATCTGTTTTCGTGGAGTGCAAATCCTCATGTACTTGATTTTTACGAGCGTGCTTTGTTAAATCAAATATTATCTTCTCAAAATGTTAATGATGGGCATGTGGTTTATAATTTATCGCTTGATATGGGCGGATATAAGGAGTTTCAGGATCCCGAATGGTTTACTTGTTGCATTGGAACGGGTATGGAAAATCATTCGAAATATGCAGGTAGTATTTATTTTTATAATAATGAGGAGTTGTTTGTTGGTCAGTTTATTGCTTCAGAACTAAACTGGAGAGATAAGGGTGTGAAAGTGACACAACAAACTTTTTTTCCTGAGGATCAGAATACCAAATTAACATTAGAATGTATTAAGCCGGTTGAATTTGGCTTAATACTTCGGTATCCCTATTGGGCAAACAATGGGATGAAAATTTATTTAAACAATGAAGAGTATAGTTTTGAAAGTGAGCCGGGAGAGTTTGTTACCATTCACCGCAGATGGAATAATGGTGATGAGGTGAGAATTGAGTTTCCTTTTTCATTGAGGTTAGAAACCATGCCCGACGATTCGAACCGTGTGGCTGTGATGTACGGTCCTTTGGTGATGGCTGGCATTTTAGGGCCAATTGATGATGAGGCGATTAAAGATCCTATGTATGTGCCGGTTTTAAAAACTGAAGATCGTGATCCCTCTGCCTGGTTAAAAACTGTTGATGGGCAATTATATACCTTTATTTCAAATAAAGTTGGTTACCCTCTCGATGTTGAGTTTCGGCCTTTTTTTACTGTTAACGATAAACGATATTCGGTTTATTTCGATCTGTTTTCGGTCGAAAAATGGGAGGCATTTAAGGCTGATTATGAAGCAAATGTTAAAGAACAAAAAGGTTTGGATGCTATTACACTTGATTTTTTACAATTTGGAGAGATGCAACCTGAACGCGATCATAATTTTAAAAGCGAACGGAGTTGGGTGGGTGAGTATAAACTAAAAAAATATCGCGAAGTTGATTTGCCCGGATTTATGGAGTTTGAGATGAAAGCAAAAACAAATGAATCATTGTCGGTTATTTGCGAGTGTTGGTCGGGGTTTCCTGGAGCAAGAGCTTTTGAGGTTTATGTTAATGATATTTTAATTGGAAGTGACACCATTTCAATTCGTAATACTACTGGGTTTTATAATTCAGAGTTTTTTATTCCACAAAATGGTTTAAGTAATAGTGGGATGATAAAATTGAAAA
This sequence comes from Marinilabiliaceae bacterium, assembly GCA_016933045.1. GTDB lineage: Bacteria > Bacteroidota > Bacteroidia > Bacteroidales > Marinilabiliaceae > JAFGBR01. Next base: position 19,127 of record JAFGBR010000031.1, read on the forward strand.
TTATGTCATCAAAAGGTTATAGAGGTGGTCCAATTTTTAGTTGTAGGCTTGTAAAGGGTAAAAAGAAATAAAAATGTGTACAAATAATTCAATAGTTAAAATTGCAAATTAGTATATTAAAATAAGTATTATTGTATTGATATTTTGTTTAACTAATAATCTAAATTTATGAAAATGAGACTTTTTTTTGTTTTAGGCTTAATAAGTTTGTTTAGTTTTTCAACTAAAGCACAAGGTTTTACTCCACCAGCCGAAGGAAATGCTGTTGTTTATTTTGCAAGAGTAACAGTTATGGGTGCTGCTGTTTCGTTTGAGTATTTTCATAACGAAAAATTTATTGGTGTTTTTAAAGGGAAGAATTATATGAGATATGAACTTCCTGCCGGTAAGCATTTGTTATGGGCATCATCAGAAAATAAAGAGTTTTTAGAGTGTGATTTAAAAGCCGGAGGTACATATTTGGTTTTGGTGAACATTCAAATGGGAGCGTGGAAAGCTCGCATGGATCTTGAGCCTGTTTTAGTCGACAATAAAGATTTTGAACGGGTTAAGGAGTTAATAATGAGCAAGGAACCTATTACGACTCCTGATAAAGTAATAGCTAAAACAGAGAAAAAACTTGAAGAAAAAGGTTTTGTTAAAACTATTATGGAGCGGTTTGAGAAAGACTGGAAGAGTAATCCGGGGGCAACACGACAAATTACTCAGGATATGGCAATTCCTGATGATAAATTGAAATAATATACATAAAATATTAAAAAAAGAGGCTTCTGTTTACAGGAGCCTCTTTTTTTGTTTTAATGTATAAATTTTAATAAAACCTATTTGCAATATGGGTTATGTATTAAAAATTTCATTTCCTGTAAGATTTGTTTCAGTCATTGTTTTTTTAGTAGTTTAATTTTGTATTGGTATGGATGGTGTTTGAATATTAATTCGAAAAGTTATAAAGAAATGTGTAAGATAAGTTTTGTAATAAGCGTTTTTTGTGTGCTAAATTTTTCGTTGATAAATGCTCAAAATGATATGCATGTTTGTTCTGATTCTGTTTTTAAAATAGATTTTGAACAGGGCGTCGATTTGTCGTATGTGAAACAGGTAGAAGATTATGGAGCTGAGTTTAAAGATGATGGTATAGCTAGTGATCCTTATGCAATATTAAAAAGTAAAGGTGCTACAATGGTTCGCTTGAGGTTGTGGCATAATCCGATATGGGTTCGTGATGTTTATAATAATCCCGGGCAGAAACTTTATAGTGGACTTGAAGATGTTGCCAATGCAATAAAACGAGCAAAAGATAATGGTTTAAAAGTAAATCTCGATTTTCATTATTCCGATATTTGGGCTGATCCGGAGCATCAAAGTGTTCCCAAAGCATGGGAGAATATTACTTCAATAAAAGACCTGACTGATTCAATATATAATTATACCTACCAAACCCTTATTTTTTTGAGTTCGAAAAATTTGATGCCCGAAATGGTTCAAATTGGTAATGAGACTAATTGTGGAATGTTGCTGCACGATGCAAATGTTTCTTTTCCTAAACTTAATATTTGTGAAAAATATTGGGGAAATTATGGACTGGCTATCAATGCAGGAATTAAAGCTGTGCGCGATATTGATAAACAAATTGGCGCAAAAACCACTATTGCACTTCATGTTGCCGATCCCAAAAATTTAAAATGGTGGTTTGATGGAATGACTGTGAAAGGAAATGTTTCTGATTTCGATGTTATCGGATTCTCATATTACCCATTATGGCACACGACAGTTGGCATGGATAGTCTGCCAAGTATTGTCAGGGAAATGATTGAAACATATCATCGAAAAGTGATGGTTTTGGAGACAGCTTATCCATGGACAAAAGATAGTGCTGACAATTATAATAACCTGTTTGGAAGTCAGGAGCCATTGAAAGGATATCCATTTACTGTTGATGGGCAATTACAGTTTCTTGTCGATTTAACCCGGTTAATGAAAAATGCTGGTGGTTCGGGAGTGATGTATTGGGAGCCTTGTTGGATACCATCGGGTATGAAAGATAAATGGGGGCAGGGAACATCGTGGGAAAATGTTGCATTATTCGATTTTGAAGGTAACCTGCTTAAAAGTGCTGATTATTTGAGAGAAGAATAACAAATACAACCAATGGAGATGTGCTAATCATCTCAAGAAATGAATCTATGAAGAAAAAAATCTATCAAATTGTTGGAGCATGTGCATTATTGCTTATTACAGCATGTTCTCAAACCAAAATAGAGAAAAGTAGTGACAGATTACGATTGAATTTCGATGAAGGATGGAAGTTTCATTTAGGACATGCAGCCGATCCATCGAAAGATTTCAATTTTAAAGTAGCCAATATTTTTGCTAAAACTGGTAAGACTGAAAACACACCTATCAATACATCTTTCGATGATGGCGATTGGAGAGATATTCAACTGCCTCACGATTGGGCTGTTGAGTTACCATTTGAAAATTCTCCCAATTTTGATGTGATGGCTCATGGATACAAACCTGTTGGAGGGCTATATCCTCAAAACAGTGTTGGGTGGTATCGCAAGTCATTTGCAATTGCCGAAGCTGATTCTGGTAAAAGATTTTCTGTAACCTTCGATGGAATTTTTCGCGATGCAATGGTTTGGATCAATGGCTTTTACTTAGGTAATAATAAGAGTGGATATATTGGTGAAACTTATGATATTACCGACTATATCAACTTTAAGAAACCGAATGTTTTGGTAGTTCGAGTGGATGCTACACAATACGAAGGTTGGTTTTACGAAGGAGCCGGAATTTACCGTCATGTTTGGTTAAATCGTTACAATAATATACATGTGGCTCACGATGGGGTGTTTGTTCAATCCGAGCTAAACGGAAACGAAGCAACTATAGTAGTTGAAGCAAAACTCGAAAATAAGGGGTTGAACAGTGGCTTTGCAAAGGTTAAATTTCTTATTGTTGATCGGTCCGGGCAGTTGGTTTCCGGGGCAGGCTGGATTTCTACCTCACTTGATGTAAATGAAACACCCGTTGTAAAACAAAGTTTGAAAATTCCTAACGTAAGGTTATGGAATCTTGAAGATCCATATTTATATAAGGTTATTGCTCAGGTTGCTGTTAATGATACAATTGTTGATGAAGTAATAAATAAGTTTGGGGTTCGCACCATCGAAATTGATGCTCAAAAAGGATTGTTCCTAAATGGAGAACATATAAAAATTCAAGGGACTAACAACCATCAGGATCATGCAGGGATAGGGAGCGCTTTGCCTGATGCCATGCAGTATCACCGGATAAAACTTTTGAAAGATTTGGGAGTGAACTCCTATCGTGCAAGTCACAATCCTCCAACACCCGAACTACTTGAAGCTTGTGATAGCCTGGGAATGTTGGTTATGGATGAAACTCGTCTGTTGAATAGTAGCCCCGAGTATATGAATCAGTTAGAACGACTGATTATCAGGGATCGGAATCATCCGAGTATCTTCATGTGGTCAATTGGAAATGAAGAAGGTTTTGTTCAACGAAACAGTTATGGTAAACGAATTGCATTAACCATGTTGGCAAAGCAAAAAGAGCTCGATCCAACTCGTACCAGTACATACGCTGCTGACTTAGCAAATGATTTTGAGGGTATTAATGAGGTCATTCCGGTTCGCGGATTTAACTATCGTGTGTTTGGATTGTCGCCGTACCATCAGGATCATCCAACTCAGCCAATTATCGGAACCGAGATGGGAAGCACAGTTACAACCCGTGGTGTTTACGAAAAAGATACCATTCGTTGCTATGTTCCCGACCAGGACATTACAGCTCCCTGGTGGGCTAATCGTGCTGAGGAGTGGTGGCCATTGGCAGCTGATAGCTCATGGATGATGGGTGGTTTTGTTTGGACAGGTTTTGATTATCGTGGAGAGCCAACTCCATATCACTGGCCTAATATTAACTCTCATTTTGGGATAATGGATGTGTGCGGATTCCCCAAAAACATCTATTACTATTATCAGTCATGGTGGACAGATAAAGATGTGTTACACATATCTCCGCATTGGAACTGGAAAGGTAAAGAAGGTGAAATGATTGATGTTTGGGTGAATACCAATGCCGATGATATAGAGTTATTCTTAAATGATGTGAGCCTTGGTAAAATAGAGATGCATCGCAATAGTCACCTGAAATGGCAGGTGAAATATGAGCAGGGACAATTAAAGGCCATTGCACATAAAGGAGATCGCATTTTAACCGAAGTTGTTGAAACAACAGGCGAACCTTTCGATTTGGTTTTAATGCCATACAAAACAACCATGTTAGCCGATGGGAAAGATGCAACAGTGGTTAATGTGTGGACTTTAGATAAGGAAGGTCGTGAAGTGCCAACTGCACAAAATCTGATCAAATTCAAATTGACAGGTGATGCAAAAATTATCGGAGTTGGTAATGGTGATCCAAGCTCTCATGAGCCAGATAAGTGCGAGGATGGAAAGTGGCAACGCTCATTGTTCAATGGCAAATGTCAGTTAATTATCCAATCGGGGAAAACAGTAGATAAAATAAAACTCGAAGCATCAACTGATGGAGTTTACACTGCGTCTACCGAGATACATACTATTAAACCGCTTACAACTCTGCCTAATGTAGATAATGCGAATCTTAAAAAATCATCGGGTAATAAAGATTATAAAATGCTTGGAGCAGACATTTCGTTTTTACCTCAACTGGAGGCAAAGGGAATAAAGTTTAAAGAAAACGGGGTTGAGAAAGATGCTATTGAGCTGTTAAAGGAACATGGATTTAATTATATCCGATTACGATTGTTTCATAATCCATCGACCGAAAAAGGATATTCGCCCAATAAAGGATTTTGCGATTTAAATCACACCTTAAAAATGGCCAAAAGGGTTAAGGATGCCGGTTTGAAATTATTGCTTGATTTCCATTATAGCGATTATTGGGCCGATCCACAGCAGCAATACAAGCCTCTTGCATGGGAAGGATTATCGTTCGAAGATTTGAAAGATGCTTTGAAAAACTATACTAAGGAAGTTGTTAACGCTTTAAAATCGCAAGGTACTACACCCGATATGATTCAAATTGGCAATGAAATTAATCATGGTATGGTTTGGCCCGATGGTCATATTGAAAATGTCGACCAGCTTGCACAACTTATAAAATCAGGCATTGCAGGGGTGAAGGAAGTAGATGATTCTATATTGATTATGCTTCATGTGGCTCTTGGAGGCCAGAACGATGAATCGGTCTTTTGGTTTAATAACATGTTTTCGCGTGGTGTTGACTGCGATGTTATTGGCTTATCATATTATCCGCGTTGGCATGGTACTCTGGCCGATTTGGAATTTAATATGAACGATTTGATTCGCAGGTATGGCAAAGATATTAACCTGGTTGAATACTCACACCGGAAAAAAGAGGTGAACGATATTGTTTTTAATCTGCCAGATGGGAAAGGGGTAGGATCCTGTATTTGGGAGCCACTTAATACATGGGAGTCTATATGCGATGAACAAGGCAATGTTAAGGAAATAATTGAAATATATAATCAAATAAAAGAAACCTATTTGGCTAATTAGTAATGGTTGGCCTTATAAAATTGAATGAAACGAATTGTTAATTGACAAAACCAAAATTTATGAGACAATCAGTTTTTTTGTTAAAAATCCTGTTTTTGCTGGTGGGGTTAATATTGGTTTCCAATATTAATGCCCAGAACCTTACCATAACAGGTCGTGTTACCGATGCTGAAAATGGCGAATCCATCCCTTCCGTGTCAATTGTAATAAAAGGTACTACAAATGGAACTATTACCGATTTTAATGGGAATTATTCAGTTCAAACTAAAGTTGGTGATGTTCTGGTTTATTCATTTATTGGTTATTCAGCTCAGGAAGTTACAATTACCAACCAAAAGGTGATCAACATTGTCTTGGAATCGGAGACGATTGGAATGAACGAGGTGGTAGTAATTGGTTATGGCGAACAGAAAAGAGGCGATTTAACCGGATCTGTTGCTGCGGTTTCGAGTAAAGACTTTAAGAAGGGGGTTATGAGTACACCGGCTGAATTGATTAACGGTAAGGTTTCCGGCGTTCAAATTATGTCGGGCAATGGTTCTCCTACCTCTGGTAGTACAATTCGTATTCGTGGAGGGGCTTCGCTTAATGCCAGTAATGATCCGTTAATTGTTCTTGATGGTGTGCCATTGGAATCGGGTGGGATAACTGGTAATAACAGCAATTTTTTGAGTTTGATTAATCCCAATGATATTGAGAGCATGACCGTTTTGAAAGATGCGTCATCTACTGCAATTTATGGTTCTCGTGCTTCAAATGGAGTTATTATCATTACAACAAAAAAGGGAACTAATGATAAATTAAAGATTGATGTTAGCTCAACAAATTCTTTACAATTTAAAACAAAACTTGCCGATATGCTATCTAATGGTGAGTTTAATAATGTTGTTATAACTGAAGGGTCTGCTGATCAGATCGCATTATTAGGAAATGAACATACAGATTGGAATGATCAAATTTACCAGGTAGCTTTTGGAACCGATAATAATGTTAGCATGGCAGGATCATTGTATGAAACGCCATATCGTTTTTCGGCAGGGTTTTATAACCAAGATGGTATTATTAAGAGTGATAATGCAAAGCGTTTTTCGTCTAGTTTTACTGTTTCTCCATCGTTTTTCGATGATCATTTGAAATTGAACGTTGGATATAAACTATCATATAATAAAAACCAGTTTGCAAATACTGGGGCAATATGGGCAGCAGCTACATATAATCCTACGTTAGCTGTGATGTCGGGTAATGATTTGTTTGGTGGTTATTCCGAGGCAATCGATAATAATGGAGTGCCGGTTACAAGTGCTGTTCTTAATCCGGTTGGAATGCTTAATCAATATTCATCAACAAGTGATGTAATAAGAACTATTGGAAATTTTGATTTGGATTATAAATTCCATTTTTTGCCTGAACTGAAGTTTCATACCACTCTTGGTTATGATTATGCTGAGGGTGAGGGAGATATTTATGTTCCTGCAACAGCTGTACAGTATTATTCGTCAGATGGACGAGACTACTCTTATGGTCCGCAAAAAAAAGAGAATCGATTGTTGACAACTTATTTGAGTTATGTTAAAAATTTTGATGCTTTAAATAGTAAAATTGATGTTACTGCCGGTTACGATTACCAGTTTTGGAAAAGTACATCGCCTTATTATGAAGTCTTTAATACGTTAAGTGAAAAGCAAAGTTCCGTTGCTGCAAGCGATCAGAGGCATGTTTTGATCTCTTTTTATGGAAGGATGAATTATGTTTTATTGTCGCGTTACATGATTACTGCTACTGTGCGTAGAGATGGTTCTTCTCGTTTTGGAGAGGATTATAATAGTGGTACATTTCCGTCATTTGCCTTGGCATGGAGATTGTCGGAAGAATCTTTTATGAAAGGTATTAGTGCTTTGAGTAATTTAAAACTCAGAGTAAGTTATGGAGAAACAGGGCAACAAGATGGTATTGGTAATTATGGTTATTTACCTGTTTATACAATTAGTCAGGATGGGGCTCAGTATAGATTTGGAGATGAGATTGTAAACACCTATCGTCCTGAGGCTTATGTTAAGGCACTTACTTGGGAAAGTACCGAGGCTTATAACTATGGGGTTGATTTTGGCTTTTTTAAGAACAGATTATCTGGAACTGTCGAATACTACACCAGGAAAACGAAGAATTTGTTAGCAACAGTTTCATCTCCTGCCGGAACAAATTTTGATACAAAAATTACTACTAATGTTGGTAATGTCGATAGTGAAGGTGTTGAGGTTTCATTGAATGGAACTCCAGTTGATAATAAGAATTGGACATGGGATTTAAGCGTTAATGCAACCTGGCAAAAGCAAATTGTTAAAAACCTCTCTAATATTAAAGGACAGCCGGCCGAAAGTTCTCCAACAGGGCCAACTATCGATGGTAAAACAGTACTACGATTGGCCGAAGGTTATTCGCCAAATATGTTTTATGTTAAGCGACAGTTATATGATGGAAATGGCACCCCAATTGAAGGTGCTTATGCAAGTGTTAACGGCGAAGAGTTTTATTATTACAATTCTCCAACTCCCGATTATATTTTGGGGTTTAGCACATCTTTGCGTTATAAAAAGTGGAGTTTAAGTACCAGTTTGCGTGCTAATATTGGTAATTATGTATATAATGGTATGGCAATGAATACAGGTGCTTTTGGAACTATGTCGTATAATGCATATCAATTAAATAATTTGCACAGCAGTTATTTGGAAACTAAATTTCAAAGCCGTCAGTACTATTCCGATTATTATGTTGAGAATGCATCTTTCTTGAAAATGGATAATTTTACGATTGGGTATAATTTCGGAAGAATAAATGATATGTTTGGACTTAATATATCGGCTATGATTCAAAATGTATTTACTGTTACAAAATATACCGGTGTCGATCCTGAGGTGCCTAATGGCATGGATAATTCATTCTATCCGCGTCCCCGAATCTTTTCATTAAGTGTTGGTATGGAGTTTTAATGTATATCTGAAATTATTATGAAAAAGTTAATATTTATATATTTAGTGGTAGGAGCATTGGTATATAGTTCGTGTGCCGATGATCTGAATCAATATCCAGCAATAGAAGAAACATCTCAGTCTGTTTATTCAAATCCTGACAATTATATTTCTGTTTTAGCAAAATGCTATGGTTCTATGGTTTTGGAGGGGCAGCAAAAATGGGGTGATAATGCTGATTTGTCTATAAGGCGGAATGAAGATTATATGCGTACTTATTTTAACCTTCAGGAAGCGGGTACTGATGAAATTGGTGCTACCTGGTTAGAGGGAGATAAATTTGCAGGTATAACTTACCTTACTTGGGATAATGACGACGATTGGGTGTTTGATATGTACTATCATTGTTATTATTCTATTTCGTTATGTAACGAGTTTCTTAAAAACAGCACTGATGCGAAAATTTCGTCTTTTACTGCCAAGCAGCAGGAAGAAATACGTACTTACAGAGCTGAAGCTCGATTCCTGAGGGCTTTATTCTATTTTCATGCAATGGATTTATTTCACGATATCCCTTTTGCTGATGAAAGTTCAATTGGTAGTTCGAGTATTCCTGAAAAATATTCGGCTTCGCAAATATTTAGTTTTGTTACTAACGAATTAAAAGATTGCAGTACTGGGATGCTTGACACTAATAATTGTGAGTATGGTCATGCTCCTCGTGCTGCGGCATGGATGCTTTTGGCACGATTATACCTTAATGCTGAAAGTTATGGTGTTAGTGCAAAATATGATTCATGTATGATTTTTAGTCAGAAAGTAATTGATGAAGGTTATGTTTTGGAATCTGACTATTCTAAACTCTTTAATGCCGATAACGATAAAAGAGTTGGTAAAGGACATGAAATAATATTTCCATTGGTGGTTGATCATGTTTCAACAGTGGCTTCGGGTACAACTACTTATTTGATATGTGGTGAGGTCGATACTGATTATGGTCCATCGGCCGATACAGTAGGTTGTGCCAGTGCATGGAGTATGTTTCGTGTTCGTGGTGAGTTCTCTGAGTTGTTTAATAGCCAAGCCGACGATCGAAATATGTTGTATACTGATGGACAGTCGCAATACATGGATAATGGTGTAACAGATCGCTCTGGTGGTTATTTTGCATTAAAATGGACCAATATAAACGATGCCGGAGAAATTGCATCGAATACTATTGATGATGGTGTTGATACCGATTTTCCAATGTTTCGGTTGGCCGATGCTTACCTTATGTATGCCGAATCTGCTGCTCGTACTAATACTAATTTAGGAACTGCTCTAACTTATGTGAATAATTTAAGATCTAAAAGAAATGCAAAGTTAGTTAATGAGGACGATTTGACTGCTACTGTTGATGGAATTGAATTTAAATTTTTCTTGGATGAACGAGCCCGGGAGTTTTACCTGGAAGCTGTTCGTCGTACCGACTTGGTTCGTTTTGGTTGTTTTACTTCCGATAAGTACTTATGGCAGTGGAAAGGTGGTGTTGTTGAAGGTAAGGCGGTAGAAAATGATCGTAATACTTATTCTATTCCATTGGCCGATCAAAGTGCTAATCCAAATTTAAAATAGATGTTTATTTATTATTCGAGCATGATTCGTTAATTACAATCACGGATGAAAATTTATCATGCGAGTTTCATCCTATCTTACTAATAAAAATCATTTACGGATGAAAACAAAAATATTTTTTATAGCAGCTATTTTCCTTGCACTATTTTCTGCTTGTGAAAAAGATGGCGAAATATTAACCGTTTCGGGTTTAAATTCGTCCGATCTGTTTACCAGTGAAACGGATGTAGTTTTGTCGAAATTAAATGCAAATACCAATGTTTTAGCTTTTAATTGGGATGTTGATTCGTTATATATAAATGACAAATCTTTGAGCTTACCTTCTTCTATTCCTAATATTATATTGGAAGTGTCCGACTCAATTGATTTTAGCTCTAAAATTGTATATGTAAATGAGTCTGGTATAATTCAGTTTACAGGAGCAGAGTTGAATACAATGGCTAAAAATCTGGGTTTTGAGGCTTATGTAAGCACTCCAATGTTTTTTAGGGTAAAATCGGCTTATGGTTCTAATACCGATCCGTTTTATAGTAATGTAATTATAATAAATGTAACCAGTTATTATATCGATATGTCAATCGGATTTATTCTTGATAAAGATAAAAACGATTCAGGATTTAAACTATATTCTCAAAATAGTGATGGTAATTATGCCGGTTTTGTTGGGGCAACGGCATGGAATAACTGGTTTATAAAAGAGGGTGATGATGCTGTTTGGGGTAATGTTGGTGTGGATGGTAATGAGTTTAATATATCAAATGATGTTTCATCAATGTGGAATTTCTGGTATCCCGGTATTGGTGGCTGTTATTACTCTACAGTTAGTACTGGTGATAAAGAATGGTCTGCTACATTAATTCCTTCGTTAACCATTTCGTATGATACGGTATTAATAGATATGACATTCGATCGAGCACAGGTTAAATGGTTTGCTTCTCTAAAAACTACTACCGATAATATTTCGGTTAAAGTTAGTTGCGATAGTGCGAAGCTTTATAATGTCTCAACTGGTACTGATGATGCTTTGGCAATTAATAAAACTTTAGGCTTTATTCCGGCTGCTGACAGCACTTTGTCAATTGACTGGAATAGTACTTCGGCTGGAAACATTACATTTGATAAGGCCGGCGATTATACGCTTACATTTTATTTGGCCGATCCTACTCATTGGACTTTCGAAATTAAATCCGGAGCTACTGTTGTTGCTGATCCTATTAGTAAATATCTTTATTTGCCCGGTATTGATGATGGTATTTCCGGCAGTTGGACTTTTGATAATTATATTGATTTAATTAGTGAAGATGATTCAACTTTTGGGGGAGCAATTAATGTTAATTCTTTGTGGGGTTATACTATGTCTCTTATTAAAGATGAATGGAATGAGGTATATAAAATGGGAAATGCAGAAGGTGCTCTTGAGTTTAAAGGAGCCTCTAATATTATTGCTCCCGATTCTGGTTTTTATTTAATTGAGGCAGATTTAAAAAATCTAACTTATAGTCATACACTTATTGATACAATATTTATTCAGGGGTTAAATGATGTTTGGGATTTTGAATCAGTTGTTTTATTAAGTACTGAAACTGGAGTTTATAAGGGAGTTGCAACAATTAACTCACCGTCTCCTTGGGGAATAAAAATCCATATCGGAAAGTCATGGGATCGTTTTTTTGGTGGGACATTTAATTCTCTTGTATATAAAGGAACAAATATAACCGACGACCAAAGCTTAGCTGTGGGAACATATAATGTAACTGTCGATTTTATTAATAAAACCTGTTCTTTTGTGGCACAATAATTAGCAATTAATAATTAATTATTTTTTATTATGATAGGCAAATATTTTTATTTATTCATATTTATTTTTTGCATTAGTTTTTTTTCGTGTAACTACGATGATGATGTTATTCCATCTAGTAGTGGAAATGAAGAGCCGGTTGAGGATATGTCGGGGTTTGCAAAAGGTGCCGATGTTAGTTGGGTTACTGAAATGGAGAAGGCAGGGGTTGAGTTCTTCGATTCAACCGGAGCAAAAACTGAATGCATGGCATTAATGAAAAAACTTGGAATGAACTCGATAAGGTTGAGGGTGTGGGTTAATCCTGTAACTGGTTGGTGTAATAAAACCGATGTTTTGGTTAAGGCAAAGCGCGCCAGTAATTTAAAAATGAGGGTTATGATCGATTTTCATTACAGCGATGTTTGGGCTGATCCTGCAAATCAAACAAAGCCGGCTGATTGGCAAAACATGACTTTCGTGCAGTTGTGCGACGCTGTTACTGCACATACAACAGAAGTGTTATCTGCTTTAAAAACCTGGGAAATCACTCCCGAATGGGTGCAGGTTGGTAACGAAACCGGTAACGGTATGTTATGGGATGATGGCAAGGCTAATGCTAATATGGCTAATTATGCTAAACTAAATAATTGTGGTTATGATGCTGTAAAATCAGTGTTCCCAAATGCAAAAGTTATTGTACATCTGCAAGAAGGAAATAAAAATGCTCAATTTCGCTGGCTTTTCGATGGGTTAAAAAATAATGGGGGCAAATGGGATGTGATAGGTATGTCACTTTATCCCGAGGCTGATACTTGGCAAACATTTAATAACGACATCATTTTAAATGTTAACGATATGATTAGTCGTTATAATAAAGAGGTGGTTATTTGTGAAGTAGGCATGAGCTGGGTAGAGGAAGATGCTGCATATAACTTTTTGTCCGATTTAATTACACGGAGTAAAGCCATTGAAAAATGTATGGGAGTGTTTTATTGGGAACCTCAGGCTTATGCAGGGTGGAAGAGCTATGATAAGGGCGCTTTTGACGATTCTGGAAAGCCTACTAAGGCTCTTGACGCATTTCAAAATTAGGTGTTTTAAAATAAACTGATACTTTTGTATTATTGTAATCCTGATTTTTATTTTAATTTTTTTAAAATGCAAATTGTTGAAGTTGTATCGCCTAATCATATTAAAAAATTTTTGGATGTTGTTGATTATATTTATCGAGATGATATAAATTATGTTCGACCTCTCGATGTTATGATTGAAGAAATATTTTCTTTAAAAACAAACGATCTTTTTAAAAATGGTGATGCAATTCGATTTTTGCTTTTTGATGATAATAAGGTAGTTGGACGAATTGCAGCTTTTGTTAATCGAAAAAAAGCATTTTTAAATTCACCTTCGGTTGGAGGAGTTGGTTTTTTTGAATGCGTAAATAATCAGGAAGCCGCTAATGAATTGTTTAATAGTGCAAAACAATGGCTAACCATTCAGGGAGTGGAGGCTATGGATGGTCCCATTAACTTTGGTGAAAATGATAATTTCTGGGGCTTGTTGGTCGATGGTTTTACTCAACCCGGTTTTGGTATGCAGTATAATCCTCCTTATTATCGGCAGTTATTTGAAAATTACGGGTTTAAAATTTATTACGAGCAAATAACAAATCATTTAAATTTGAAAAAACCTTTTCCTGATCGTTTTTGGAAAATTGCTGAGCGTGTGATGCAAAAACCGGGACTGAGTTTTAAACATTTTAAATGGAGTGATATTGATAAGTTTGCTGCCGATTTTGTTGAGATATATAATGAGGCATGGCAGTTTCACGAAGGTTTTAGTTCTATGGAGCCCAGTCATATCGCCAATATTATTAATAAGGCTAAGCCTTTTGTTATGGAGGATTTGATTTGGTTTGCATATTATAATGGCGAGCCTGTGGGATTTATTGTTATGTTTCTTGATGCTAATCAGGTTATTAAAATGTTTAATGGCAAGCTAAATTTTATTAATAAGTTGCGATTATTGTATTATAAAAGACGAAAACTAATGACTCGTATTCGAGTTACTGTTTTAGGGGTAAAACCTAAGTTTCAGAAGATGGGAATTGAATCATGTCTTTTTTATCAATATCGTGATGTGGTTGCACAAAATCCACATATTGTTGAAATGGAATTGTCGTGGGTTGGTGATTTTAATCCAAAAATGAGAAAGCTCGAAGATGCTATGGGATCTGAATTTGGCAAAAAACATATAACGTATAGATATTTATTTAATGATAGTAGAGATGATTTTAAACAGTTTTCAGTAATACCTATGAATACAAAAGAGATGATTGTTAATAAGTGAAAAATAGTTTAGTTTTTGAATCGGATATGTTGTAATATTCAAATTAATACTTACCTTTGCAATCCAAATATTTGAAAATAGATTAAAAATTTATAATAATGAAACAGGGGATTCATCCAGACAACTACAGGTTGGTTGCATTCAAGGACATGTCAAATGGAGAAACTTTTATATCGCGCTCTACTGTTAATACTAAAGATACAGAGGTGATTGACGGTGTTGAGTACCCGGTGGTGAAATTGGAAATTTCTAATACTTCTCACCCTTTCTTTACTGGTAAGATGAAATTAGTTGATACTGCCGGACGTGTTGATAAGTTTATGAATCGTTACCAAAAACATTTAGAAGGTAGAAAAAAGTAGTTTTTTTCTACTATCTTAAAATACAGGAAAGCTTCGGTCAATGCCGGGGCTTTTTGTATTTATTATAATTCTCGTGTGTGTGGATTATTGATTAGTAAATAATATGAGTTGGTTGAAATTATTTTGCGGTATGATTTTTTTGGTCTGTCAATTGTAATAGTTATAAACCACTTTTTTTAACGAAATATTAAGCCACTTTGTCAGTGGCATACCTCGTAAATTATGGATAAGTATAAAATATCAATTGATCAGTTAGGAATGAATGATAATTTTGAATCTGATGGAGAAATGATACCATTAGTAGCCGATGATGACGAACATTCGGGAGAAAATGTAAAAGTTCCTGGTGTGTTGCCAATACTGCCGTTAAGAAATACTGTTTTATATCCTGGTGTTATTGTGCCGATAACTTTGGGACGTCAAAAGTCACTTCATTTAATACGTGAATTGCAATTATCACGTGGTTATTTTGGTGCTGTAGCTCAAAAAGATCCGAAAATTGATGATCCCGGGTTTAATGACCTTTTTGATATTGGAACGGTTGCTAAAATTATTAAAGTTTTGGAAATGCCCGATAATTCAACATCGGTTATTATTCAGGGAAAAAAACGTTTTAAAATTGATAGTGTGGTGAGCAAGGAACCTTATTACACTGCCAAAGTGACGGGGCTATCAGATGTTTACCCGGCTGATGACGAAAAAAAGGAGTTTGAAGCAATTGTTAGCTCAGTTAAGGATTTGTCGCTTCGCATAATAAAAACATCGAATAATATTCCGGCTGAAGCTTCCTTTGCTATCCGAAATATTGAAAATAAAGAGTTTCTTATAAATTTTGTTTGCTCTAATTCGGATGTTAAGATAGAA
Organism: Marinilabiliaceae bacterium; assembly: GCA_016933045.1. Lineage (GTDB taxonomy): Bacteria > Bacteroidota > Bacteroidia > Bacteroidales > Marinilabiliaceae > JAFGBR01. The sequence goes on from JAFGBR010000031.1 coordinate 34,656, forward strand.
GAGAAACAAAAATTTCTTGAGTTTGATGAACTGAAGAAAAGGGGAATGTATCTTTTAGAGGTGTTGGTTAAAGAACTTCAGTTGCTTGAATTAAAGAATGATATCCAGTCAAAAGTTCGATTGGATATTGATCAGCAACAACGTGAATATCTTTTGCATCAGCAAATTAAAACAATTCAGGACGAATTGGGAGCTAGTCCTGTTGAACAGGAAGTAAAGGACTTAAAAGAAAAAGCAACCAAAAAAAACTGGTCTAAAGAGGTGAAAAAATCCTTTGAAAAAGAGTTAGATAAACTTCAAAGGCTTAATCCTGCTACGGGTGAATATTCAGTTCAGTATAGTTATTTGCAAACTCTTATTGAATTGCCCTGGAATGAGTATACTAAGGATAATTTTGATTTGAACCGGGCTCGTAAAATTCTTGATCGAGATCATCATGGCCTTGATCAGGTTAAAGATCGTATTCTCGAACATTTGGCAGTACTTAAGCTTAAAGGCGATTTAAAATCGCCAATAATATGTTTAGTTGGCCCTCCCGGTGTTGGTAAAACATCACTTGGTAAATCAGTGGCCGAAGCTCTTGGTCGAAAGTATATCCGTATGTCATTGGGGGGAGTTCATGATGAAGCTGAAATTCGCGGTCACCGAAAAACTTACATTGGAGCATTACCCGGACGGATTATTCAAAATGTAAAAAAAGCAGGTGCTGCAAATCCTGTTTTTGTTCTTGATGAACTTGATAAAATTGGTAATAGTTTTCATGGCGATCCTGCTTCTGCTTTACTCGAAGTGTTAGATCCTGAACAAAATATGGCTTTTCATGATAATTATCTTGAGATAGATTTCGATTTATCGAAAGTTTTGTTTTTTGCTACTGCTAATACTTTGGCTACTATATCGCCACCATTGCTCGATAGAATGGAAATTATTGATGTTAGTGGATATATTATCGATGAGAAGGTTGAGATTTCAAGGCGACATTTGATACCTAAAGCTATGGAAAATCATGGAGTTCCTAAAGGAACTGTTGTTTTGTCGAAATCGGTTATTGCTTATATTATCGAAAAATATACCAGGGAGTCTGGAGTGCGTGAGTTGAATAAAACATTTGCACGGTTATTTCGAAAAATTGCATTAAAAATTGCAACTGATGAAACTGTAAAGAAAAACTTGATAGTAAGTGATGTAGTTGAATTTTTGGGTGTTGAAAAGTACAGTAAAGAAAAATCATTAGGTAATGAATTTGCCGGAGTGGTAACGGGGTTGGCATGGACTGCGGTTGGTGGTGAAATTCTTTTTGTTGAGAGTAGTGTGAGTAAAGGAAATGGTAAGTTGACTCTTACCGGTAATCTTGGCGACGTAATGAAAGAATCGGCTGTGTTGGCTCTTGAATATTTGCGTTCGCATGCAAGTCAATATGGTATTGATGATTCTGTTTTTGAAGCTTGGAATGTTCATGTTCATGTGCCCGAAGGAGCTATTCCTAAAGATGGGCCATCGGCTGGGGTTACAATGATTACTTCATTAGCATCGGTATATACTCAACGAAAGGTTAAAGATAAACTAGCTATGACCGGAGAGATTACTTTGCGAGGTAAAGTTTTACCAGTTGGGGGTATTAAGGAAAAAATTCTTGCTGCAAAAAGGGCTGGTGTTAAAGAGATTATTTTATCAGAAGATAATCGTAAAGATATTTCTGAAATAAAAGAGGTTTATTTATCAGGGCTTGAGTTTCATTATGTGAAAACAATTTCAGATGTTCTTGATATTGCTCTGTTAAAAGAAAAAGTTGTTAACCCAATAAAAATTGTATAAAAAAAAGGCGACTTTTATGTCGCTTTTTTTATTGTTTTTTTAATAAGTTGGTGCAAAAAATAGTGCTTCAAACTCTTCAATAATCCCTTCCATTTGCGATGTCATTCGCGATAGTGTTTTTCTTATTAATGATTTTGGGATGTGATTGTAGTATGCATGAGCAATGCCACCTGTTATAGATGCAATTGTATGGCTGGGGCCTCCAATCCAAACTGCTTTCCTTATGGCATCTTCAAAGTCAGTACTTTCTAAAAAAGCTGTTACTGCGGCAGGTACAGGCGTGTCTAAAACAGGATTGATCTTAATTTCGTTTTTAATCTCTTTTAATGATAGATTAAGTTTGTGATTAAATTCATTCTCAATTAAATCTTTAATTTCTTGTTTAGATTGCCCCTGCTTGGCTAAATATATTGATCCTGCAACAGCGCGTGATGCTTCAATTCTTATTTTTACAGGATGTGTAATGATAGTTGATAGTTGAGCGTGATCAAGTGCGTATTCTAATGTAGGTGCAGCATATCCAATCGGACTAATTCGTCGGGCTGCCCCATCTCCACCACTTACATAAGGGGTGTTTGATTCCGATAATGCCCAGTCGAGAAAGTTCGATTTATAACCTGCTTTCGGATATGCTCGAACCCACTCTTTTAGTGTTTGTGCATAATCTTTGTTATTAATTATTGCATCAGCTGTTGAAAGGGTTGTAATGGTATTATCGGTATAGGCAGAAAACGGTTTTAGGAGTTGAAAATTTGTGACGTCCAAATTGTTATTTACAAATGCAGAACCTATAATGTCTCCTATAATGGCTCCTCTCATATAGTATTGTTTAACTCAATTTTTTAATAACTAATTATTTGTTTTTTATAAGGGTAAAGGTGTGTGTTTTTTTTTTTAGTACGAAATGTTCATATGTTTTTTTGTCTCTTTTGTTTAATTAATAGTTGATTTTATTGATTTTTTGTGTCCAAAATATAAAAAAGTCGGTACTACTATGTTTTTTTTTGTCGAAAAGCATTGAAGTGTTGATGATCTGTATTTGTTGAAAAACAAATAAACCCAATAGTCTATGCTTTTAAATTAAAATATTTTAGAATGATTATGGGTATAATTAGCTTTAAAGAGAATCAGAAGTGATGGTGGCAGAGTCGTTTTTGTTGTAATTGATGTATGGTTGTTTTACTTTTATTGGAGTTTTTTCATTGTCGGGTAGAGATGAGATAATCTCTTGTAAATTGGTTTTTTTACCATCGCGTAATGCCATAATAAAAGCATCTTTAAAACCAAGGTCTTTTATTATTGAAAGAAATGATGTTGCATGGTTGTATTTTGTAAAAAGACCAACTGATATTTGATTAATGGCTCCATAGCGGTCTTGTCTTATGTTTTTTGTAAAATTAGATTCGAACATGCTTAAATCCTTGCCCTCAAAAGCACCAATTTGAATGCTGTAAATAATAGAGCTGTTTATTATTGAATCGGGAGTTCCCATTAAATAAATTGTGTCTTTTTCGATAGGACGAATTAGAGACGTTGTTTTTTCTAAACTATCTTTAAGTTGAGCAATAGTTTCTTGATAATTGTTTTGGTTAATATTTTTGCCGGGTAAACTAATAAAACCTTTAAAAAAAAGAATAGTTAAAAAAGCTATAAAGAAAAATAACTGGAAGTAGAATATTTTTCTTAAGTTGTGAATTTTATGTGATTGATTTCGGTTGAGTTGCCTAAGTCTTTCAATCTCTTTCTCTAAGGCACTGGTTCGTGTGTCTTTTTTCCATGTGTTATATTCACTGTCGATTTCACTCATAACTATTACCTATTTTATGCAAGATAAAAAAAACGTTAATATATTTCACAGGTTTTATTAAAATCTAATATTTTTGCGTTATGGAAAAAGTATCAGAAATTATTGCCAGTCAATTATTGCAGATAAAAGCAATAAAATTGCAGCCATCTACTCCTTTTACATGGGCATCGGGTTGGAAATCGCCAATTTACTGCGATAACCGAAAAGCATTGTCGTATGGCGATGTTAGGAATTTTATTAAGATGCAGTTTGCCCGGTTAGTAGCAGAGATGTATCCCGATGTTGATGTAATAGCAGGTGTTGCCACTGGAGCTATTGCTCAAGGTGCTTTGGTGGCCGATTTGTTAAATAAACCGTTTATTTATGTGCGTTCATCGCCCAAGGGGCACGGTTTGGAAAATCTTGTTGAAGGCGATATGAGTGTCGGGCAAAAAGTGGTTGTTATTGAGGATTTGATTTCAACCGGTGGTAGTAGCCTTAAAGCTGTTGAAGCCATTCGTAATAATGGTGGTAATGTGTTGGGTATGATGGCTATTTTTACTTATGGTTTTCAAAAAGCTGTTGATAGCTTTGTTGAAGCTAATGTTGATTTAACAACTCTTAGCGATTATAATACGTTAATACAGGTTGCATCTAAAACTGGTTATGTAACCGCCGATGATGTTGAAACATTGACGAACTGGAGAAAAGATCCGGCTGGTTGGGGTAAAAAAATTACAAAACGTAGAGTGCCTAAAACGGTTTAAATTCAATTATTTATAGATAATAAGTAAATGAATGTAGTTATTTGTTTTTGTAATATTAAGTGTTGATATTATTTTAAGAAGTCGGTTTTTTTTTGATTAATTATGACATCGTTTCAGAGTAGCATACAAATATCGCATCGTTCAGATTCGGAATTGTTTGGTTTATTATCAAACTTTAATTCGATGGAAAAAGTGTTGCCACGCGATAAATTAAAAAACTGGCAGGCCGAAAATGATTCTTGTAGTTTTTTTGTAGATGGATTAGGCGAAGTTGGTTTAAAAATTTCAGGTTTTGAAACTGATCGTTTAGTTAAGTATGTGGGCTTTGGAAAAATTCCTTTTAATTTTTATTTGTTTGTGAATCTTACTCCTGCTGTTTATGAGGGTACACAGGTTCAGGTTTGTGTCGATGCAAAGTTAAATCCACTTGTAAAGATGGTTGCATCGCCACAAATTAAAAAATTTATCGAAACATTGGTGCAGTCTATTTCTGCTTATTAAAATCGTGTTTCTTTTTCAATAATAAAGGCTACATCTTTAAATTCGTAGCATCTGATTTCATTGTTAGCCGTTTTTATTAGCAATCGGCCAAACGAATCAACTCCTTTTATTATTCCGTTAAATATTCCACTGTTATCTTTATAGTTGGCATTTTCATTAATTCTATAAAGTAATTGAAGGTATTTTTTATCTATTTCGGAGGTTTTATTTTGTTGTATTAAAATGTAATAATTAATAATATTATTGACAATATCATTTAGTATAGGATTAATATCGTAAGTTTTATTATTAATAATTGCAAGTGATGTAGCGTTTGGTGCGTTGTTGCTAAAAATTATTTGATTAATGTTTAAGCCAATGCCGATAATAGAGTTGAACAATTGTTTGCCCATAATGCTGTTTTCGATTAATATCCCTGCAATTTTTTTGTTATCAACATAAATATCGTTTGGCCATTTTATTTTTAGTTTTTCAATGCAAAATTTTTCAAGTGATTTTATAATTGCAAGAGAAGTTATTTTTGAAATAATAAACTGATCCTGAATAGGAAGAAATGTGGGTTTAAGAAATATGCTAAAGGTTAAATTTTTATCTTTTTCACTCTCCCAGCAATTCCCCATTTGCCCTCGTCCGGCATACTGATGGGTTGTTTGTATTATTGAAAATTCTTCTGGAGAAGATGTTTCAATAAGTTCTTTCATTTTGTTGTTGGTCGATGATGTCTCTTTTAGAAATATATACTTAGGTTTTGACATATATGCATTTTTTCGGTCATATTGACATTATTGCTGGATGGAGTTTATCAGAGTTTTTTTTCCTACGTTAAATAATGACAAAAATAGTATCTTTGGCCATAATATATTGATAACACACTATGAAATTGATTTTTGGCAGGAGGTTATTTGAATGATTGATAATAATGAGGCGTTGATAAATTCTGAACAATTAGTTGATGCAGTTGTTTTTGGTCTACAAGAAAAGAAAGGCACAGATATTGTAATTCTGGATATGCGTAAGCTCGAAAATTGTGTAACTAGTTTTTTTGTGCTTTGTAGTGGCGAAAGTACAACACATGTATCAGCAGTTGCCGATTCCGTTGAGGAACAAGTATTGAAACGATTAAGTGATAAACCTATACACATCGAAGGTAAAAATAATTCTTTATGGGTTTTACTAGATTATGTTGATGTGGTGGTTCATGTGTTTCAGCGTTCGGTGCGTGATCATTATAACATTGAATCGTTATGGGCCGATTCAGTACGCAAAGAGATAGATAATTTGTTTTAATAAATTGAGATATAAATATAATATGGCAGAAGAAAAACCAAACACTCCTCTTGGAGAAAACAAAGATAAACCTAAATTACCTAAGTTTAATTTGTACTGGATTTATGGGGCAATATTTTTTGCACTAATCATTTATAGTGTTTTAAACATGAATGGGAATGCTGTTCCTATAGAATATGGCCAGTTTGAGGAGCGGATGCTTATGAGTGGCGATATCGATAAAATGGTTTTGGTGCGAAATAAAGGTATTGTTGAGATAACATTAAAAGAAGGGGCACTCGATAATTATAAGGATCTTTTTAAGGGTAAGATGACTACTCCTCCAACTGAAGGTCCTCATTTTACGGTTGAAATTCCATCGAGCGAAGAATTGGCTTCTGCTCGTCAAAAAGCTAAAGATGCAGGAAAAGATATCCCTAATTTTGATGTTCAAACAAGGCAGGATATTTTTACTGACTTTTTAAGTTTTATTTGGCCTATAGCTATTTTAATTGTTATTTGGATTTTTATATTTCGACGTATGGGAGCTCAGGCCGGTGGTGCTGCAGGTAGTATTTTTAGTGTAGGTAAATCAAAGGCCAAGATATTTGATAAAGAGTCGAGCATTAATGTAAATTTTAAAGATGTTGCAGGTTTGGCTGAGGCAAAACAAGAACTTGAAGAGATTGTTGAGTTTTTAAAGCGTCCTGAAAAATATACCGAGTTGGGAGGTAAAATACCTAAAGGGGCTTTGCTGGTAGGACCTCCGGGTACCGGAAAAACTTTATTGGCAAAGGCAGTAGCCGGCGAAGCTAATGTGCCATTTTTTAGTATGTCGGGTTCCGATTTTGTTGAGATGTTTGTTGGAGTTGGAGCTTCGCGTGTGCGCGATTTATTTAAACAAGCAAAATCTAAATCGCCATGTATAGTTTTTATTGACGAGATTGACGCAATTGGTCGTGCCAGGGGTAAAAATCCTAATATGGGCTCGAATGATGAACGTGAGAATACTTTAAACCAGTTACTAACCGAAATGGATGGTTTTGGAACTAATAGTGGGGTTATTATTTTGGCTGCAACTAACCGTGCTGATATTTTAGATAGAGCTTTAATGCGAGCCGGTCGTTTTGACCGACAGATTCAGGTCGAATTGCCTGATTTAAATGAACGGCAGGAAATATTTGAAGTTCATTTGCGACCGTTAAAGTTGAGTAGTGATGTGAAATCTGATTTTTTAGCACGTCAAACACCAGGTTTTTCTGGAGCAGATATAGCCAATGTTTGTAATGAAGCTGCTCTTATTGCTGCTCGACGAAATAAAACAATTGTTGAAAAAGAGGATTTTCTCGATGCAGTTGATAGGATTGTTGGAGGTCTTGAAAAGAAAAATAAAATTATTTCTCGTGGCGAAAAGGCTGCAGTGGCTTATCATGAAGCTGGTCATGCTTCAATTAGCTGGTTGTTGGAATATGCCCATCCGTTGGTTAAAGTTACTATTGTGCCACGAGGTAAAGCATTAGGAGCTGCATGGTATTTGCCCGAAGAACGTCAGTTGACGACTAAAGAGCAAATTCTTGATGAGATGTGTTCGGCACTTGGAGGCCGTGCTGCTGAAGATTTAATTTTTGGAAAAGTGAGTACCGGAGCCTTGAACGATTTGGAAAAGGTTACTAAGCAAGCTTATGCTATGGTAACTTATTTTGGAATGAGTGACAAAATAGGGAATATTAGCTTTTTTGATTCTACCGGTCAAAATGAGTATGCTTTTAATAAGCCTTACAGTGAAAAAACTGCTGAAATAATTGATGAAGAGGTTGCTAAGTTGATTGAAGATCAGTATTTAAGAGCAAAACAGATATTGACTGATAATAAAGATAAACATAAGCAACTGGCCGAATTATTACTAGAAAAAGAGGTTATTTTTAGTGAAGACCTTGAAAAAATATTTGGGGCTCGTAAGGTTGGAGGTCATGTTATACAGGAAGAGAACGGAGTTAACGACATTAAACCGGTTTTGGATGATAAAGAACCTGGTGCTGAAACAATTTCTGCTTAATTTATTGCAATGAGTGATGTTAATTGCGGATCGCGTGATGCGATATTGGAAAAATTAAGAAAAGGAAGATCTGAAAGGACTGAAAGTTTTTATGAACAACCCGATTGGAATGATGATGTTGTTCCTGTTCCTGTAAATTTATTGGATACGTTTAAGGATGAACTTGAAACTATTAAAGGGGAGGTTTTTGTTGGTGAATCTGATGATGATTTGGTTGAACTTTTAAAGATGGTTTTGGCAATTAAGAATCTTGATTCGGTATTTTGTGTTGATACATTGTTGTTGCAAAGTATATTAAATAAGGTTAATGTTATTTCTGATAAGAAAAGTTTTAATAGTGTTAAGGCTATTATAACCCGTTGCGAAAATTTGGTTGCCCGAACAGGTTCTGTTTTTGTTAGTTCGGCTCATGAGTCGGGGAGGCGTTTTAATATATTTCCAGATATACATATTGTTTGGGCAATGGCAAGCCAATTAGTTCCTATGGTTGAGGATGCAATTATTGCAATAAAAGAGAGATATCTAAATGGGTTGCCTTCTCAAATAACAGCTATAACTGGCCCCAGCCGAACTGCTGATATTGAAAAGACATTGGTGCTAGGAGCTCATGGTCCTAAAGAGTTGATAGTACTGATTAATAGAAATGCTTAGTAGGATTTAAAAGAAAATGATAATTTTACACCTGTAATAATATCAAAGTCTATTCTTAATCAATAAAGCTATAATGAATAATTTTTGGAAAAGAACGTTGACAGGTATTGTATTTATTTTTGCAATTATCTGTTCAATAGTATTTCACCCTTTTGTTTTTGGTATTGTGTTTTTAATTATATCTCTTTTGGGATTGTTTGAATATCAGAATATTATAAGAAAGTCGGGGGGTAATATTCAGGTAATAAACAGTTTTGTAGGAGGTTTAATAATTTATGTTACTGGCTTTTTGGTAAGTTATTATGGTGTAGATTTTAAATGGTTTTTGTTGTTGGTGCCTGTATTTATTTCTATAATATCTGTTGAATTGTTTAAAGGTAATACTAATCCGTTTGAAAATATTTCGTTGACAGTTTTTTCTTTTGTATATACAGTAATTCCTTTTGTGTTTTTAGTACAGTTGGGGTTTGTTGAAAATGGTGTTTATAATTGTCACCTTCCTTTAGTTTTCTTTTTAATGATTTGGATGAATGATACAGGGGCATATTTGGTAGGGGTATCATTCGGTAAAAGAAGATTATTTCCTCGAATATCACCTAAAAAAAGTTGGGAAGGTTTTGTTGGAGGTGTTGTGCTGACTCTCTTTTTGGGGGTTGTGTTGTCGCAGTTTATTAGTGTAATATCATTGTTTGATTTTATTGTAGCTGGATTAATTATTTCGGTATTAGGTACTTGGGGTGATTTGACGGAGTCGATGTTGAAGAGAAGTAAGGGCATAAAAGATTCAAGTGATTTATTGCCCGGACATGGAGGAATTCTTGATCGTTTTGATGCTTTAACATTTGCAGCTCCAATGGTGTATATATATTTTGAATTTTTTAAGTAATTTTGTAGTGCAAATTAAAAAGAAATGACAATACATAAAGAAGGTTTTGGTACAATTGCAGTTGTGTTTATTTTATTATTAATGGTAAATGCTTTTGCAGGATATTTATCAGATTGGGATTCGAATGTAATTAAAATTACATCAATACCCTCTTTAATTGTTTTGGTTTTGGTAATAAATTTTTTCCGAAGTCCTAAACGAGATGCTGTATTAAATGAAAAAGCAGTTATTTCACCTGCAGATGGTAAAATTGTAGCCATTGAAGAAGTTGAAGAGACTGAATATCTGAAAACAAAGTGTATTCAGGTATCGGTTTTTATGTCGGTTTTTAATGTGCATATTAATTGGTTTCCTATTTCGGGAGTAGTAAAATATTCAAAACATCATAATGGTCGGTTTTTGGCAGCTTATTTGCCAAAGTCATCTACCGAAAATGAGCGGACTACTGTTGTTGTGGAGGCTAAAAACGGGCAGCAAATATTGTTTAGGCAAGTAGCTGGTGCTATGGCACGACGAATTGTTTGTTATGCAAAGGAGGGGGAAACTGTTAAGCAAAGTGCGCAAACAGGGTTTATTAAATTTGGTTCGCGGGTGGATGTTTATTTTCCTATTGGCAGTCAGATTGATGTTAAACTTGGTCAGAAAGTTAGCGGTAGTCAAACTATTCTGGGGTTGATTGATTAAGTAGTTAAGTTTACTTTTATATGAGAGGGTTTCCATTTATGGAAACCCTTTTTTGGTTTGTTACTTTATGTAATTTTCGTTTCTGCTTATTGTTTTGGTATAAATTTATAGTCTTTGAATAAATTTTTTTGATAGCTACCCGTAAAACATTAAATTTTTTAACAACCCCCTATATATTTATGGGGGTTGTTGTGAAAAAATAATAAAAATAATAAAAGATACCCTAAAATATTTGGAGTATAAATATAAATTTCTACATTTGTACTGTTGTTGCCCCCTGAAAATGATTTTAGATGTAGAAAGATCGTCAGATGATCTTTATTGGATGTATTTATTAACCTAAAACATACTGTAATGAAAAGGACAATTTTAACTGTTGTTGTGGCCTTGTTTATGGCCGTTGGTGCATTTGCACAAGAGTTTAGTATTTCGACTGATGTAGTAAGTCGTTATGTTTGGAGAGGGTCTCAGTTTGCTGCTGCTTCAGTTCAACCTGGTATTGGTTATTCAAATGGTGGTTTATCATTAGGAGCTTGGGGAAGTTATGATTTAGCAGCTGGAGTTGGCAGTGAATTAGATTTGTATGTAGGATACGATTTTGATTTTGGATTAGGGTTAATTGTAACAGATTATTTTTTTCCTCAAGATCCAATATCTGCTCCAAAAGCTGGATACTTTGAATTTGACAGTTTACATACAGTTGAGGTAGGTGCTACTTATTCTGTTGGTAAAATTTCATTAGGGGCTTATGTTTATGCAACTGCTGATAATAACGATATGTATTTTGAGGCTAGTTATGCATTCAACGATAATTTGTCATTAACTGTTGGTGCCGGAAATGAGTCTTATACAGATTCAGGTGAATTTAATGTGTGTAATATGGGTTTGTCGTACAGTAAAGAAGCTAAGCTTACTGAGTCATGGACTGTATCTCCTTTTGCATCATTTATTCTTAATCCAAATCGGGAACAGGTATTTCTTGTTGTAGGGGTTTCATTTTAAAAAATAAAAATAAAACCGGGACGAGTTACCCATTTATTCTCTTTTAAACCGAAAGCCAACTTATAATCCGTTTGTTAAAAGTTGGTGACTACAACTAGATACCGTTTATTTAATACCATCCGTTAGTAACTCTCCCGGTTTTTTTAAAATATGGTTAATGGATGGATGACCGAGTACGATAAAAAAATCTTAAATATTATTTCGTATGAAAAAAATAGAAGCAGTTATTAGAAAAACCAAATTTGAAGAGGTTAAAAATGCTCTTCATGAGGTTGATATTGAATTTTTCACTTATTGGGAAGTTCGTGGTCATGGAAAAGCACATCAGGAGCGTATATACCGGGGCGTTATGTACGATACGAGTATTATTGAGCGTTATATGATCTCTTTTGTTGTTCGTGATATCAATCTTGATAAGTCTGTTAAAGCATTGTTGAAATCGGCATATACCGGTGAAGTTGGAGATGGACGGATTTTTATCTCTACAATAGACCAGTCATTACAAATTCGTACCGGATTTGAAGGCGATGAATCACTTTACGACAAAGAAACAGGTAAGTAATCAATTAATTTTTGGAAATTATGGAAACAATTGATATAACGAAAGCATTGGCGGAGAACGCTTTTTCGATAGATACATTATGGATATTGATTGCTGCAATTTTGGTATTTTTTATGCAGGCTGGTTTTGCCTTGGTTGAGGCAGGTTTTACACGATCTAAAAATACTGTGAATATTTTGATGAAAAATTTTGTAGACTTTGCATTTGGGTCTTTAATATTTTTCATTATTGGCTTTGGGTTTATGTTTGGCGATGATATTGCCGGTTTTATAGGAACCCCCGATTTATTCTTTTCAAATGGATGGGAAGGTGGAGTTACAGGTTTAGGATTTTTGTTTTTTCAAACTGTTTTTGCTGCAACTGCTGCAACAATAGTTTCAGGTGCAATGGCCGAACGTACACACTTTAGTTCGTATATGGTTTTTAGTATTGTTATTACCATGTTTATTTATCCAATTTCTGGTCACTGGGTGTGGGGAGGTGGTTGGTTAAGTGAGCTTGGTTTTCACGATTTTGCCGGTTCTACAGTTGTTCACTCTGTTGGTGGATGGGTTGGTTTAGTTGGAGCTGCTATGTTAGGTCCTCGTATTGGTAAGTTTAACGGAAAGACGAATGCTATTCCCGGTCAAAATCTTACTTTAGCAGGTCTTGGAGTGTTTATTTTGTGGATGGGTTGGTTCGGTTTTAACCCTGGTTCGCAGTTAGCTGCAAGTGGTACTGATAATGCTTCGGCTATTTCGTTAATATTTGTAACTACAAATCTTGCAGCTGCTGCCGGTACTGTTGGGACTTTAATTACTGCCTGGATTAGATACGGAAAGCCATCGTTGTCGTTAACACTTAATGGTACATTGGCGGGCTTAGTTGCTATTACTGCCGGATGTGATACTGTGAGTCCGGTTGGTGCTATGGTAATTGGTTTATTGGCTGGTGTTTTATTGGTGTTCTCGGTTAGTTTTATCGAGAGTGTTCTGAAAATAGATGACCCGGTTGGTGCTTCTTCTGTTCATGGTGTTGTAGGTGCTTTTGGAACCCTTATGGTTGGTTTGTTTTCAACTAGTGATGGATTGCTTTACGGTTTTGGTGGAAAATTGCTTTTGACCCAGTTTATTGGTGTTGTTTCAATTGGTGCATGGGCAATGGGGTGTGGATTTGTATTATTCTTTATTCTTAAGAAAACTGTTGGATTACGAGTTGATAAAAGGGTTGAAATTGAAGGTTTGGATATTTATGAACATGGTGAAAATGCATATAGTTAATTGTATTATTAAATAAAAAGGAGGCATCTCAATTCGAGATGCCTTTTGCATTTTTTACTGTTTTTAATTTTTTGTTGGCAATATTTACTTGTAAATAGTTAAGAGTTCGCTGTTGTATCTGCCTAACCATGAGTAAGCTGCCTCTAATGTTGAGAAAACATTGGCATTAACTGTTGCAAATTTTTGAATAAGGTTTGAAAAAATAATGGCTTTTGAAGTTTCTTTAGGTGTTTGAGCTATTAATGCACTTCTTCGGTTTCCAATGTTATTTTTGTTTGTTGAAAAAAAATCGAGTAGGTCAGTCATTGGTTCATCAAATGAAAAGTTTGCATTTCTTAAATCTGCTATTATGTCAAAATCTTTGTTAAAATTTGCATCAGCAAATTGTTTGGTTTTCATTTCTACATAATTAGCTAATGTTACTGAACCCTGATAAGTTTCAATAATCAATTGGTATTTTGGTAATATTAAATATTGGATGTGGACTTTCATTGCAGTTTGTTCTTTTGAGGTAAAGTACATACTTTTTTAGATTTTTGATTTGCAATGCAAAATTCATACTTTTTTATGTGATGTTCATGTCAATGTATGTTAATACAATATGAATAATGTTAATATAATGATTGATTTTTAGGTGATTAAGTTAGGTTGATAGCTCTTTTAAAACATTTAATTAGCCTATTTTTTTATATGAAACTCTATTAATCCTTGCATTGGAGATGATTCAATTTTTCCATTTTTAAGTTTAAAATGTGTTAAAGAATCTTTTAAAATGTCAGAAAAATAAAATGCAATGCTTCCGGTAAAATGTATATCGAGTTTTTTGATATTTGAATAGTTTAAAATATTACGATTGATAAATGATTGAAATTCTGACGATATTAAACTATAAATCGCTGAATGATTTTTGTGTTTTTTTAAAAAAAATGTAAATCGAGAGAGGTAACGGTTGGGAAATGGTTGTTTGTATACATTATCTAAAATTTCGGCTGTAGATAAATTATAGGTGTTGTTAAAATCATTTATAATTTCTGAGGGTAATTGTTTTTTTAGAATATTGCCAATTAATTTTTTGCCCAATACAGCACCGCTACCTTCATCGCCTAAAATATAACCTAAGGGCGATACATTTTCAACAATTTCAGTACCATTATATCTGCATGAGTTTGAACCGGTTCCTAAAATGCAGGCTATGCCTTCGTTATTGCCACACAGTCCACGAGCTGCGGCTAGCAGATCACTTGCTATATTTACTTCTGCATTTTTATAATGTGTTTTTAAGGCATTTTTTACGATGTTGTTTTTTTCGGTATTAGTGCATCCTGCACCATAAAAATATATTGTTTCAATACTATTATTATAGTTTGGTAAGTGATTATTAATAAGTGAGTAAATGTCTTTTTTGTTTTGATAATATGGATTTATACCCGGGGTGTCAATTGATTTTACAATTGAATTATTGTCTAAAAAACACCATTGTGTCGATGTTGACCCACTGTCTGCTATAAGAATCACGAATTTTTTATTTGTTTAGCGAATATACTTAATCTATTTTTGAATTTATTAATATACATGATGCCTGTGAAAAAAAACATATTTATAATAGTGACTTTTGTTTTTTTGATGGCTCTTTCTTATATAGTTAGTGCACAAAATAAAAAAGAGTTGAGATGGGCCGAAAAAATTAAACAAAGGCTCGATATTAATTGGGAAGTTGAGTTGTTGATTAAACAGCATGTTGGAAATGTTAAAGTTGATTCGACCTATGTAAACATGGATGAACATAGTGTTGAGATTTATTTTAATAAGGCATTTTCGTATCTGCCATTTCGTGAGCCTTTTGTGTTAAAAATAAAGGATGAAATAAAAGATAATATTAAATGCAGGTTCCGTAAGTTCAATATGTTTGTTTTTGCCGATAATAAACCAATAGAGTCGCTAATACCAAATTATTACAGGAAAAATTTTTTATTTGATTCTTTGAGGTTTAGTAAGTCTGCTGTTAAAATGAAGCCATTTGTTACTTGTGTTAATAAACCTTTTTTTAGTTGTGGATTATCAGGATTAAATATTGCTTTGTGGGGTAGTCATGGCAGGTATTACGATATTACAAACGATCGGTGGAAGTGGCAAAGACCACGTCTTTTTGGTTCGGTTGAAGATTTGCTCCCAACGGGATTTGTATTGAATTATGTAACTCCAATGCTCGAAAATGCAGGTGCTTATGTTATGATGCCTCGCGAACGTGATACTCAAACAAATGAGGTGATTGTTGATAACGATTGGTCATCGGGGAAATCTCGTTTTTTTATGAACCTATCAAAAGATTTGATTATTGAAAAACAACCTGGTTTCGCATGGAAAGATACTTTGTTTGATGGTGATAATCCTTTTTTAGCAGGTACTTGTTTAAGTGTTAATAATGTACTAAAAGGTGATATTGTTGTTGAGTATATACCTGATATTCCTGAAGATGGTTATTATGCTGTTTATGTGTCTTTTGCAACTGGTAATGTTGGGGGAGGTAAAGTTAAATATGAGGTGTTACATAGCGGAGGAGTTACAACATTTATTGTTAATCAGTCCATTGGAGGTGGTACGTGGATTTATCTTGGGACTTTTAAGTTCAATAAAGGAATAAATTCAGGTTCAGGAATTGTAAAATTGAGCAGTATTGGAGATTCTGCTGTGTTATCGGCTGATGCTGTTAGGTTTGGAGGTGGAATGGGGAATGTGGCTAGGCGAGTAAATGAAGAACAAAGTTGGACACTTAGTGGTGTGCCACGTTACATGGAGGGAGCAAGATATAATTTGCAATACAGTGGTTTTCCTGCCGAAACTGTTTATAGTCTGCAACATTATTCGAATGATTATAAAGATGATTACTTGTCGCGTGGCGAATGGATTAATTATTTATCAGGACAATGTGGTGATGGAACTAGTGTTAAAGGTTTAAATATACCAATTAGTTTGGCTCTTGCATTTCATACCGATGCAGGTATTACTCAAAATGATTCTGTTGTTGGTACGCTTGCTATATTTAGTACAGAAAGGCATGATGGCGTTTTTCCTGACGGTCGGTCGAAAATGATTAATCGTGATTTTGCCGATATTCTTCAAACCCAATTGGTAAATGATTTAAATACCGAAGTCGGTTCTATTTGGCAACGAAGGGGATTATGGGATAAACAATATTCTGAAGCCTGGCGTCCTAAGGTACCTATTGTGTTGCTTGAGTTACTTTCGCATCAAAACCTGGCTGATATGAAACGGGCTTTAGATCCTCGTTTTCAGTTTGTTGTAGGGCGTGCTATTTATAAGTCGTTTTTAAAACATCAGGCTTTTCAGGATGGGAGAGATGCAATAGTTCAGCCGTTACCGGTATCTCATCTTGCAATAACTCGTGTTGAGGGTAAACGTATACTGTTAAGTTGGCAATCGGTATCTGATCCGTTGGAGTCATTAGCTGAAGCAAGTTATTTTATGGTTTACAAGAGAATTGGAGATGATGGTTTCGATAATGGAATAAGGGTTGATGATAAACATCTTGATTTAGAGTTAGATCTATATAATCAAATGTATAGTTTTAAGGTTACAGCAGTTAATGATGGAGGGGAGAGTTTTCCATCAGAGATATTATCAGTTGGGTTGGTAGATTCGATCAGTAAACCTGTTTTAGTTGTAAACGGGTTTGACCGGGTTTGTGCTCCACATACATTTTTGAATGGCAATATTGGAGGAGTTGCATGGTGGGATGATGAAGGTGTGGTTTATAAAAAAAGTATTATTAATACCGGTAATCAATATAACTTCGATTGTAATTCTAAATGGGTAGACGATGATGCTCCAGGCTGGGGTGCCAGTTATGCTGATATGGAAGGACTGAATATGCCGGGAAATAGTTTCGATAATGTATTTGTACATGGACAGGCTATTATGTCAAATGGTTTTTCGTTTGTGTCGATGAGTGATGAAGCATTTGAGATAAGTTCAAGTAATAAAGATTATTCAGTTATTGATTGGATTGCAGGTGAAGAGAAAACAACAAGCAGTTTAAAAAGTGAGAATACAAAGGAGTTCTCGGTTTATTCCTCTGAAATGATAAAACAACTTACCTGTTTTCTCGATTCTGGCGGTAACCTTTTTTTATCGGGAGCTTATGTTGGCACTGATTTAAAAAACTCTATGCATGATTCATTGGCAATTCGTTTTGCTGCCGATAAACTGCATTTTAAGCTGCAGACCAATCATGCTTCTAAACAAGGAAATATTGATGTTATCGATAGTGGGATGCCAATTTTTTCATCTCCATTATTTTTTAACACTACGAACAATGCAAAAATATATAAAGTTGAAAGCCCCGATGCTATTAAGTCTGTTACTGAAGGAAATGATGTGTTGCGTTACTCTGAAAATGGTACAACATCGGCTGTTGCATTTGATGGTTATTATAAAACTATTGTGATGGGTTTTCCTTTTGAAACTGTTGTTGATGATGCCCGAAGAAATAAATTAATGGGCGAAATATTATCATTCTTTAATAAATAATTGCTATCAGATATTATGTTAAAGCCAATTACTTGTTTTATTTCCGATGGAGAATCTAGTGTAAATAATGATTTATTTAAATCGTTTATGGCTACTTCGTTGGTCGAAGATGTGTTTGTGTTTTCGGGCCAGGGAAAGTCGCTCGCATTGTTAAGTTCGGAAACTATGAAAGAGATTGCCGGACAGGCACAAACCGAATATGTCCTTTTATATTTCAAAAGTTCACCAATTTATATCGGGCAAGATTCTTTGCATCGCATGGTGCAGATTGCAGTTGATACTGGTGCCGGAGTGGTTTATGCCGATTATTATCAGCAGAAACGTGGTGATTTGTTGTCTGTTCCACTAACCGATTATCAGGTGGGTAGTTTGAGAGATGACTTCAATTTTGGGTCATTGGTGTTGCTTAATACCTCTTTACTGAAAAGTGTTGTTAGTCAAATGCAGGATAATTTCCAGTTTGCAGGGTGGTACGATGTACGGTTAAGGTTATCGAAAATGACAGATTTGATTAGAATTCCGGAGTTTTTATACACCGAAATAGAAACTGATGTGCGAGAGTCGGGCGAAAAGCAGTTCGATTATGTCGACCCGCGAAATCGTGCTGTACAAATTGAAATGGAACTTGTTTGTTCCGAGTTTTTAAAGTCAGTTGGCGGATGGTTGGAGCCTTCGTTTAAGCAAATTGACTTAAAAAGTGAATTGTTTGAGTTTGAGGCGTCAGTTGTTATACCAGTTAAAAACAGGGTGAAAACCATATCTGATGCTATTCAGTCTGTTCTTATACAAGAGGCTTATTTTCGATATAATGTGATTATTGTTGACAATCATTCGACTGATGGAACGACTGATATAATTAAAGAATTTGTTAAGAATGATGATAGGGTAATTCATTTAACACCTCAACGAACTGATTTAGGTATTGGAGGTTGTTGGAATGCAGCATTAGAACATGAGAAATGTGGCAGGTTTGCTATTCAGCTCGATAGTGATGATCTTTATATTGACAGTCAGGTGTTGGTTAAGATTGTAAAAACCTTTTATGAGCAAAAATGTGCTATGGTTATTGGATCCTATCAGGTGGTTAACTTTAAGTTGATGCCAATTTCTCCCGGTTTAATTGATCATAAAGAGTGGACACCTGAAAATGGGCATAATAATGCGCTTAGAATAAACGGGTTGGGTGCCCCAAGGGCTTTTTATACCCCACTATTGCGTAAAGTTAAAGTTCCCAATGTGAGTTATGGTGAAGATTATGCTGTTGGTTTAAGGATAAGTCGCGAGTATCAAATCGGACGAATTTACGATCCATTGTATCTGTGTCGTCGTTGGGATGATAACTCTGATGCAGCTCTCGATACTGCTAAAATAAATCAATATAATGCTTACAAAGATTGCTTGAGAACCATAGAGTTAAAGGCAAGAATGCAAATGAATAATGTGATGAAATGATTTGAAATAATTTGTTTTTTTATAATTTGTTTCATTGAAAAATTTTAATAATTATCTATTTTTTTATAAGTTTTTGGGTTTTAATTATTTCGTTGTTTTTTGAAAAAGTGACAAAATAAATTCCCGGAGGTAAATTGGATATATCTGTTTTATGGGGTATTGATGAATTCAATTTGCAATAAACAGTTTGTGAAAAATGATTGAAAATTGTTATTTTGATACAATCCAATTGTTTATTTGAAGTAATGACTATTTCATCAGAAGATGGATTGGGGATGATTGAGAAATCAATTGTGTTATGCTTTGGATTTATTTTGCTTAACTGAAGTTCTCGATATTTCATCGCAATTCGGTAATTACCGTTTTCTTTTTTGTGATAGTATATTCGTGATTTGTCTTTTACAATTGACACTGCTTCAATCATATTCTCTAATGTTTCGAAGAATAAAATTGTTGGAGTGCCAAACGCTTCGATGGGTGAATTTCGAACGGCGACACAAATTTCAGAAGTCGTGTTTGCTGTTGGTGTCTCATTTAAAAATCTTGCGTAATAAAGTTCCAGATTGTCGCTGCTAATGCATGGGGCGTAATATATATATCTTGCATCATTTATGTTTTTAAGTAATTCATCTGAATTGTAAAGTTTATTAAATGTCGAATCATTAAGTTTTGAAGCAACACCAATCTCTGTTTCCTTTGGACCTGTATTAGTTCCGTCAAATCGTGCGTTGTTGTAATATAAATATTGTCCATTGGCTGAGAGTCCATGGTCCATTGTAAGCCAACCTGTAATGTTCTTGTAAAAATTACCATAAACCCGGCATGTATCTCTTACCGTTCCATTGACGTATTTACCCTGGAACAAATTATTCATTTTCGCAGGGTAATTTCTTGTAGATGTCCAGATGAAATGTCTCGATTCATCCATGTCGGCAACTGCATCTAAATGGGGTAAGGTTGTTTGGTTGGTGCCGTTTAGCTCACCTTGAAAGGTGAAAGTTGAATCGTTGACTTTTAATGCATAATATAAATTGGTATTGATGCCATCGTTGGTGTTATTAAAGAATAGAATGAGCCCATCGCTGGAAATTAATGGTTCCATGGCATCGTTTTGGTTATAGCCATTAATAGTTACTTTAATTTCTTTTCCATATTTTGGTTGGGTAATGCCTAAAATTGGGGTGAATGTTGCTGCGATAAATAAAATAACTGCTTTTAAAACATAGCTGTTCATAATAATATGATTAAGGTTTGTTGATTCAAATGTATGTAATAATATTACGTTATTGCAAGCACAAGTAAGTAGCGTATGTTTTAGTATTTTGGGTTTTTAAAAAATGTTAGTTTTTTTAGTCGCGAGTTGTAATAGCGCGATAGCTGCGGCTAATAACAGTGAATATGATTATAGATGTTAATATAAACTATTAATGAATAGTAATAAGTTGCATATTTGCAACTGGTATATGGGGTGTATTTGTATTTTAATTGTCTATTTCTTCAATTTCTTTTAGTTCGAACCATCGCATTTCAACTTCTTCAATTTGTTGCAAAACTTCTCCAAATCGTATTGTTTTTGTTGATAATTCCTCAGCAGAATAACTGCCATCAGCCAGTCCTTTTTCAATGGCAAATTTTTCATGTTCCAGCTCACTCAATTTTTTTTCGAGTTGCTCTAGTTCGCGTTTTTGTGCATAGGATAGCTTGTAGGTGTTTTTATTTGTTTTTTCAACGATAGATTGAATTTGTGTAGATTCTTTTTTTTGCAGCCGTTCTTCTTTAGTCCGTTTTTCCAGGTAATCGCTGTAGTTTCCGGGATAATCTTTGATAATACCATCTCCTTTAAATGCAAATACATGATCAACGACTTTATCCATAAAATAGCGGTCGTGCGATACAATAATAACACATCCTTTAAAGCTTTTCAGATACTCTTCAAGAACATTCAGTGTAAAAATATCGAGATCGTTGGTCGGTTCATCCAGAATTAAAAAGTTTGGGTTTCGCATTAAAACCGTCATCAAATGGAGTCGTTTTCGTTCGCCTCCACTCAATTTGTTTACTTGCACATAATGCATCTCATTGGGAAATAAAAAATACCTTAAAAATTGGGCTGCCGAAAAGCTTTGTCCTTCGCCTAAATCTATTTTTTCAGATATTTCGGATATTACTTCAATAACCTTTTTGTCGTCGTTTACTTCAATGCCTTGTTGTTGGTAATAACCCCAAACAACTGTTTCTCCTACTTCTATTGTTCCTGTATCGGGGGGTAATGATCTGGTAATAATATTTAAAAATGTTGTTTTACCTGTTCCATTATTTCCAATTATACCAACTTTTTCGAGTCGGGCAAATTTATAGGTAAAGTTATTTATGAGTTTTAAATTGTTGTAAGCCTTACTTATATGGTCGAGTTCAAGTATTTTTTTACCAAGGCGAGCGCCTGTAATGTTTAAGTCCATTGATCTGTTGTCGAGTTTTTGATTGGCAACATCTTTTAAATCGTAATAGGCATCAATTCGGTATTTGGCTTTGGTTGCCCGAGCCTGTGGCTGTCGGTTCATCCAATCCTGTTCGCGTTGAAGAAGGTTGCGGGCTTTTTCTATTTCTTGTGTTTTCAGATTAATTCTTTCTTCTCGTTTCTCAAGGAAGTACTTGTAATTTCCCTGGTATTGATAAATGGTTTCGTCATCGAGTTCGAGAATGTGGTTACAAACGCGGTCGAGGAAATAGCGGTCGTGAGTTATCATCAAAAGAGTGGCTTTTGATTTACTCAAGTATTGTTCGAGCCATTCAATCATGTCCAGATCGAGGTGGTTTGTTGGTTCATCCAACAAAATAAAATCGGGTTCACTCAAAAGTACCTTTGCCAAGGCAACACGTTTTTTTTGTCCTCCCGACAAGTTACCTACCAACTGATCGAACTGGTCAACTTTTAATTCTGATAATATTTGTTTAATGCGGTTTTCGTAATCCCAGGCATTTAGATGATCCATCTTGTCTGTTAATACAGCTATCTTATCAATGTTGTTGTGCTGAATGGCATTTTCGTATTGTTGAATGGTTTTGATTAACTCTCCGGGGGCATCAAACAGTTCTTGTAAAACAGTATTTGCAGGATTTAGGTAGGGATCTTGATGTAAATAGCCTACTTCGATGCCGTTTCGAATAGTAACGGCTCCTGCCTGTGGAGGAATATTTCCTGTGAGTATGTTAAATAGCGTTGTTTTACCGGCGCCGTTTCTGGCTATTAATGCTACTTTTTGCCCCTGTGCAACTCCAAATGAGACCTCATTAAAAAGCAGAATATCGCCATAATGATAGGTTACATTCTCTACCGACAAATAATTGATCATGTATATTAGTTTTGAAGCTCAAAAATAGGTAAAAGAAAAGTGGTTACGAAGAAATGTTTGTAATTTGATTGCAGTCCGTAAAGTGTATATTGTGGACTGCAAAAATGTTATTTAATAAGTTAGTTTTACTGATTTTTAAGAATTGTTTCTATTTGAATTAGTTCATCGTTCGAGAAATTTAAATTTTTTAATGTGTCCAGATTATTTTGAAGTTGTTTAACTGAACTGGCTCCAATGAGTACAGATGTAATTCTTTTGTCTTTTAAAAGCCATGCAATTGCCATTTGAGCTAGTGATTGACCTCGGTTTTGTGCAAAATCATTTAGCTTGCGAATAATTTCAAAGCGTTCTGGCGAAACATTTTCTTTTTTCAAAAATTGGTTCCGTGCCATTCGGGAGTCTGTTGGTATTTCTTTTAAATATCTGTCGGTTAAAAGTCCTTGTGCTAATGGAGAAAAAGCAATGCAGCCAATGCCTTCTTCTTCGAGTACATCTAAAAGACCTCCTTCAACCCAGCGTTCGAACATGCTGTATTTAGGCTGGTGTATGATGCAGGGGGTTCCTAAATTTTTTAAAATCTTAGCAGCTTCTTTTGCCAGTTCTGCCGGATAGTTTGATAAACCAACATATAAGGCTTTTCCTTGTCTTACAATTTGATCTAAAGTGGCCATGGTTTCTTCTAATGGAGTTTCTGGGTCGGGTCGGTGATGATAAAAAATATCCACATACGAAAGTCCCATTCGGTGAAGGCTTTGTTCCAGACTGGCAATAAGGTATTTTTTCGACCCCCAGTCGCCATAAGGGCCTTTCCACATATAATAACCGGCTTTGGTGCTGATGACCATTTCATCGCGATAAAGCCTTAGGTTGTGGTGAAGTATTTTACCGAAGTTTTCTTCGGCCGATCCTGGCTCCGGGCCATAATTATTAGCTAAATCGAAATGGGTAATACCACTGTCGAATGCATTTAATATGATAGTTTTCCCATTTTCAAAAATATCAACGGAACCAAAGTTGTGCCATAGTCCAAGTGAAATTGCAGGTAGTTTTAATCCACTTTTCCCGCATCGGTTGTATACCATTGTGCCGTATCTGTGATCTAAAGCTCTGTGTAGCATTTTATATGTTTTTTGAACATTATTTTTGAGTATTAAAACACTGCAATTTCTTATTATTATTTTATTTATTTATGTAATCTATTTAAAATAACAACATGTTAACATTTATAGTTTATAATGTTTAGCTAATTTCTATTTGATTGTGTGAGTTTACAAACAGAATTGTACCAAGGTTATCATAACCATCAAATACTTCATCTTTTTGATGTTTAAGAATTTCGCTTCTAAAACCAAGAATGGTTAATCCGGCATTCGATGAGTGTTTGTTAATGACTTCTTTTATGGGAATGTGATCGTGTTGAGGTATTATTTCAATGTTATGTGTTGTAATGGGTAAACGGCCTGCTTTTACTAATGTTTCGAGGCGAATACGGGTTTCTTCAATCTTTTCTTTTGGGCTGATTTCAAATATCTTAATACTCGACTTTTTCCAATCGGGATGACCTAAAATAATAAAGCTTAGCATAATCATTAAATTGGCATTGTCGCTGTCTGACGATTTTATCCATATGTGAATTCCATTGGTGAAATTTATATTGCGAGACGATGATGCCATAATGCAAACATCAAAATCACCTGCTTTTACAAGTGAATAGTTGTCTATAATATTTGTAAGGTTGTTTTTTGTTTCTTTTTCATATTCAAATACTACCATGTTGTTTTCCATGCCGGCAATGCCTGGGAGTTGGATTGCTTGAGCAATGGCCGATGTGTATGAAGGAGAAATGAGTGTGTCGATGTATATTTGACCTTTTGTGTCGGTCGATCTGTTTATTAGTTCCTGTAGTTCGTTTTTTGATTGTTGAAAAGTTGCTTTGCTGAAATAACCGGGTATTAGATGCAGATAAGTGCTAAAGCCATATTTATACGATAGCCAGTTGAGCAATTTAAAAATCTGATCGCGTTTTAATGAATCGGACGAGATACATATTGCACTTGGACGCCATTCTTCTTGTTGTTTAATGCTGGTTGTGCGTTGAAGATAAACTTGTATGTTACGATTAATCTGAAATATTGCATTGGCAAATATTGATTGAAGTCCTCCTCGTTCTTTATTATAGTAGTTTATAAAAAGATATAGTAATGACATTATTACAAGTGATGATAATGCATAAAGAGCATCTATTTTGAACATAATCCATCCGGCAGTTAGAAAACCAATGAGTGAGAAACCCCATTTTGAGCTAAAGGTTGGTCGGTAAGAAGGTGATGAGCCAAAGTGATGTAGGAATGATATTAAACAGATGGAGCCGTATGTTACCATAAAAAACATCGATATGATGGTTGCGACTGCATCAACATCGCCTAATGCTACAAAAATAATTGCGATTATTATTGTTATAACGGATGCGTTTCTTGGTTCGCCGTTATGGTTATGAGCCAGCCATTTATTAACTGTTTGGTTTGGAAATGATTTATCATGAGCCAATGCCTGTAGCGTGCGTGGGGCAACCATTATTGAACCTAAAGCCGATGATATTGTAGATGCTGCAAGGCCAAGTGGTATAATTGCAAATCCTCCAATTGCTATTTTTGACATAACCAATTGATCAACTAATAACTCATCGATAGAAGCAGAACCTGCTAATTTATAAACTACAAAAAAGTATATTATCATTCCTGAAAATGTAGCTAATACGGTTCCCCGTGGTATTGATTTTGATGGGTCTTTTAAATCGCCGGAAAGTCCTACCCCGGCAGTCATGCCAGTAAAAGCGGGGAATATTATTGCAAATGCAACAAAAAACATATTCCCGTTTCGAAAGGTGGTGTTGCCAAAAGTAAAACCTTCAATGGCATTTTCAGTTGGATGTCCAAAAAAAAACAGGGCAAGTGAAATAAATAAAATACCAACAACATAATAAAGTGCTTTAACTCCAAGGTTTGCTCCTTTCTTGTAAATCATAAAACCTAACATTATCATTACCGGCAGACTAATAACTTGTCGGGGTAAATCGATGTTGAAATGGCTTATAAAAAAGTTAAACAGAAATGAGAATGATTCAGTAAATGCTATAACATAAAAAGCAACACTAATTGCTTGCGATAAGAACAGAGCAAAACCTATGGTTGCACCAATATTTAATCCAAATGAGCGTGAAATAATAAAATATTCACCTCCGCCAAGTACACGACGGTTTGTGGCAAGCTCTGATATTGCTAAAGCTGTTGGTATTGTTACGAGGTGACCAAGTAAAATAATTAAAATAACACCCCAAAAACCTAAGGTGCCAACAGCCCACCCAAAGCGGAGAAATAATATTGCTCCTAGAATGGTTGATATAGCTGTGAAAAATACTGGTGCAGTGCCAAATTTTTTCAAAATTAAATGATTAATGTTAAACTCTTAAAAATAAAATAATTTGTTAGTAATGGCATGGACACTTATATTTTTTTACTAAAAAAAATGATGAAGTTTTGATAATAATGAGTTTTCGAGTTTATTACCTGTATATATTACCAATACGGGCTAGTTGTTTTTTGTTTAAAAGCTTAATCTTTCGACCTTCGATATATATTAATCCTTCGTGTTTAAACTCCGAAAGTAACCGTATTGCCGATTCGGTTGCTGTACCTACCATATTAGCCATTTCTTCGCGAGTGAGTGATATGTTTATGAAGTTTTCGCTGTCAACACCAAATGTGTTATGCATAAATAAAAGTATTTCGGCGAGTCTTTCTTTAACTTTTTTTTGTGCCACATCGGTAAGGTATTTATTGGTCGTGTTTAGTTCTTTACATGCTTTTCTAATTAACGACAAGGAAAAATCAGGATTTGCTTTAATTATGTTAATAAATTGCTCGCCTGGAATTTGGTAAACTATTGATTCGTAAATAACCTTTGTTGATGTATTAGATATTTCTTCATTTAATAACGAATTAAAACCAATAATATCACCAGGTTTTTCAAAACGTAATATTTGTTCTTTGCCATCAAATCCAGTGCTATATGTTTTTGATATGCCTTTTATTACTACATATATACTACTGGTTCTGCTACCTTCATGAATAATTACAGTGCCTTTGTGGTATTGATTGCAGATAATATTTTGATTTAGATATTCAATTTGCATTTGGGTTAAGGAATTGAACAATTCAAAATCAGATAGATTAATATTGTTGTTGTATAATATTGTTTTTTTGTTGTTCATGGCAATGTAATTCACAGTTAAGTTACCATAAAATTCTTTTGTGCGAAATTTGTAACCATAATCATTTGGTTTTTGTAAACATTATTATTGCAGAGAGCGTTATTTAATAAAGTAAATTATTATTAGTATGAAATCGGTAATAAATGTAAAGTGGTCTGGAAATATGGCTTTCGAAACAGATATTGAAGGTCATAAATTAATTATGGATGCAGATAAAGCGAGCGGAGGTGAAGATAAAGGATATCGACCTAAAAGACTTCAATTGGCATCTTTAGGTGGTTGTTCGGGAATGGATGTAGTATCGGTATTAAAAAAGATGAGAGTTGAGGTGGATGATTTTGAAATGATTATTGAAGGAGATTTAACAGAAGAGCATCCAAAGTATTTTCGGTCAATTCACGTTGATTATATTTTTAAAGGAAAGGACTTATCTTATGATAAACTGGAAAAAGCAGTGATATTAAGTCAGGATAAATATTGCGGAGTATCTGCATTGTTTAAGTTGGCAATTCCGGTAACTTATTCTATTAAGATTATTGAATAGTAATATAATTTAAACGATTGTTAACCATGATAATACTAGCAGGAGTTTTATTGTTAATAAGATTCCTGATAGTATTGTAAAAAAAATAATATTTATAAGTAGTTTTAATGAGCAGATGTGAATTGATTTAAAAACCGAATGTCATTTTCGAAAAATAGTCGGATATCTTTAATTTGATATTTCAGCATGGTTATTCGTTCAATACCCATGCCAAAAGCAAAGCCAGTATATCTTTCGTTGTCGATATTGCAATTTTCAAGTACATTAGGGTCAACCATACCACATCCTAAAATTTCGACCCAGCCGGTATATTTGCAAACATTACAACCTTTGCCGTTACATAATGAGCATGAAATATCCATTTCGGCTGATGGTTCAGTGAATGGGAAAAAGGAAGGTCGTAATCGAATTTGCGTGTTTTGGCCAAACATTTCTTTGGCAAAATAAAGCAAGGTTTGTTTTAAATCGGCAAACGAAACATTTTCGTTAATATATAATCCTTCAACCTGATGAAAAATGCAGTGTGCACGAGCTGAAATTGCCTCATTGCGAAATACGCGTCCCGGAAATAACGATCGGATAGGAGGTTGGTTGTTTTTCATTACTCTTGTTTGTACCGATGAGGTGTGGGTACGTAATAAAATATCTGGTTTTTGTGCAATAAAAAAGGTATCCTGCATATCACGAGCAGGGTGTTCCTCGGGGAAGTTTAATGCTGTAAATACGTGCCAGTCGTCTTCAATTTCGGGTCCTTCTGCAACATTAAATCCTAAACGGGCAAATATTTCAATTATTTCATCTTTAACAATGGTTAACGGGTGTTTGCCTCCTAGTGGAATAGATACTCCGGGAGCTGTCAGATCATTTTTAGTATTGTCGGAATTTGTTTTTGAATGGCTCTCCTTAAGGTTGTTTATGCGTTCTGTAGCTTCTGTTTTAAGTTCATTAAGTACTTTTCCAACCTCACGTTTTAGATTGTTATCAATGTTTTTAAATTCATCAAAAAGACTGGTAATAATTCCTTTTTTACTAAGGTATTTTATGCGTAATTGTTCAGCCTCATCAGCCGAATTAGCAACTAATTCTTTTATTTCCCGGCTTATTGCTTTTATTTTATCAAGCATTTTGTTTTTATTTTATATTGCAAAATTAATAAAATGGTTGTGGCTGTAAAATTATTATTGGTTAGTTTTATGTGGCAATTGAAAAAAGTATGAATATGAAACGAGCATTTTTAAGCCTAAACACTACTTGTTCCGAAATGAAGGAAAACTTGTATAAACAAAATTATGCAAGTACTATTTTGCCTTTTAAAAACAATTATTTAAGTATGAAAATTTTTTCTTTTTTTGTGTTATTCTTTGCTTTATTTCCGTTTGGGTTTTATGCACAAATTAATCCTGCAACTGATTATCCTGATTTGTTTAAAGCTGTTCAAATGAGTGGTATGTTTCCCGATTCTAAAACATTTTGTGATGCCATACCTAAGATTGAAGCAAGGAAACTTAATAGCCGCTATCGGATAAAAAGTGAAAAACCCGATTTTTCATTGCAGCATTTTGTCGACTCTCTTTTTATTATTCCTGACACTATTTCTGTTACGATAAGAAAGGAGGAAAATGTAAAAATTCATATAGATAAATTGTGGGATGAACTTACTGTAAAAACGTTAACGAACGAAGGTAGTTTAATTGCATTGCCTCATCCTTATGTAGTGCCGGGTGGGCGTTTTCGTGAAATGTATTATTGGGACAGCTATTTTACCATGATAGGTTTGGCTCAGTCGGGACGTAAAGATTTGATTAAAAATATGCTTGATAATTTTAAGTTTCTGATTGATACCTATGGATATATTCCTAATGGAAACAGATCGTATTATTTGACTCGTTCTCAACCTCCTTTCTTTTCATTAATGGTGAAATTATATGCCGATATAACCGATAAAGCTGCTTATAATACTTATCAGAGTGCTTTAGAAAAAGAATATGCTTTTTGGATGAGAGGTAAAGAAGAATTATCGATGGATGTGAGAGCTGTTGAAAGAGTTGTTTTAATTGATGGTGATGTTGTTTTAAATCGTTACTGGGACTCGGAAACGACACCTCGCCCCGAGGCTTATAAAGAAGATATGGCCGTTGAAGCAATGGCTAAAAGAAAAACTGATGATGAATTGCTTTTTCGTAATATTAGAGCTGCATGTGAGTCGGGATGGGACTTTAGTTCGCGATGGCTCGAGAAAATTGATGATCCTTCTTCTATAATAACAACCAGTATTGTTCCAGTTGATTTAAATTGCCTGATGCATCATTTGGAAAAAACTTTGATGCACTGTTATCATTTGCAAGGAAATACTAATGATAGTGTAAAATTTAAAACACTTGCTGAGAACAGACGTGAAGCAATAAATAAATATTTTTGGAATGAAGCAGAATATTTATATAGCGATTATAACTGGGAAACAGACGAAATACGACCGGTGCATACTATTGTTGGTATATATCCAATGTTTTTTGGATTGGCAACGGTTGATCGTGCCCGATATTCGAAGAGCTGTTTGCAACGATACTTTTTTAAGGCCGGGGGCTTAGTTACTTCGAAAAACCAAACAGGTCATCAGTGGGATAAACCTAATGGATGGGCTCCGCTACAGTATATGGCTATTAGAGGGCTTGAGTCTTATAATTTTAATCAATTGGCTAAAGAAATTCGTATGCGATGGGTGCGGTTTAATCAAAAGGTTTATGAGGAATCGGGTAAGTTAAATGAGAAATATAATGTTGAAGATGTTGTTAAACCCGGTGGCGGAGGTGAATATCCTGGACAGGATGGATTTGGATGGACTAATGGTGTGTTATTGTATTTTTTAAATTATGATTAAGTTATATTTTTTTTGAATTATTTGCTTTTGGTTTAGTGTTGGAAATTATTAAAAAATCAACTATTTTCGGAATAATTCATAAATAATTATGAGTTATTTCTTATAAATTAAAATTGATAAGGTGAGTACCGAGAATATTAGTAATGTTCAGATTGATAATTTGGATAAAAAAATTTTATCATTAATAACGCAAAATGCACGTATACCTTTTCTTGAAGTTGCCAGGGAGTGTAAGGTTTCTGGTGCTGCTATTCATCAGCGCATTCAGCGGTTGATGAATATGGGAGTTATTAAGGGTTCTGAATTTGTTGTTAGTCCTACAAGTATTGGCTATAATACATGTGCGTATGTCGGGATTTTTTTAAAAAAAGCAAGTTTGTTTGCCAAAGTATATAAATTAATTGAGTTGGTTCCCGAAATAGTGGAGTGCCATTTTACTACTGGAAAGTATGCTATGTTTGTTAAAATTTACGCTAAAAGCAACGAGCATTTAAAACATATTTTGCATGATAAAGTACAGGCTATTGCAGGAGTAGCTTCTACTGAAACAATCATTTCTTTGGAAGAAACCTTTAAAAGGCAGTTGCCGATTGAATAATCAGATGGTTTTTATGTATCAATCTCTTTTTTTAAAAGAAATTGCTTCTTCTATTCATTCTTCCTGGAGCGATTTTTTGACGGTAAGCATTGATAAAATGCTTGTTAATATTTCAGAATCGTTGAATGAATGTGATTATACACCAACTGCCGAGCGAGTATTGCGGTTTCTTACATTAGATGTAGATTTGATGAATGTTGTTGTTATCGGTCAGGATCCTTATCCGCAAAAAGGTGTAGCAACCGGAAGGGCTTTTGAAGTTGCCGGTTTGAACAACTGGAATCAACCTTTTCGTAACGTATCTTTAAAAAACATTGTTCGATCGGTTTATTATGCTTATCATAGTGAGTATTTGACTTACAAACAGATAATATCTAAAATGGGAGATGGTTTGTTTCCCGAGGGTTATAGAATTGCACCACCTGATAAGTTTTTTGAATTGTGGGAGAAACAAGGGGTTCTATTGTTAAATACTAGTTTTACCTGCGAAATTGGTTGTCCTGGTAGTCATTCAGTTTTGTGGAGAGAATTTACTATGCAACTGCTTGAGTTTATTAATAACAGGAATAAATATATTACATGGTTTTTGTGGGGAAAACATGCTCAGGATATAACTAATGCATTATGCTTAAATAATAAAATTAAATCAAATCATCCTATGATTTGTAAGCCGGGTGATGATGATTTTTTATTTGGTAAGTCAAATGCTTTTTTGCAGACAAAAGATAAAATTAATTGGAATGGTGTTTAATAATTCAAATTACTTAATTTCCTGATATTAATTGACTATTAGTTATTCAAATTTTTTTGACTTGTATTTTGTGAGTTGTTTCATTGTTTTTTCTGCCATTTTAATTTCTTTTTCATATTTGGCGAATGCAAAATCTACAAGTGCAAGATTGATGTTATTTATGACTTTGTAGTGTTTTGGATTGTCTGTTGAATATAATATTAGGATATGGGTGGGCAATTTTTCTGAATAAGATGTGCACGTTGAGCTATAATTGATTCCGTTAGAATCGGTATATGTTATTTTTAGTTTGTAATAATCCAAACCTTGCATCCCTATGGTTGGAATATTGCCGGGAATGGTTCCTAAATGTTTTGTTTTCCAATCTTTAATTTTAGCTATTGTTACAGTTCCGTTATTTATAAGTTTTACGGTTCTTTTTTTTATTAGTACGAAAATTATTATTGCTATAATATATAGTGTTGAGATAGTAATCGGAACAATAAAATCTTTTTTATTAGAGCTAAAGCAGATTGAAATAATTGATATATAAATTATTAATGAGATAAAAAGATTGCTTGCTTTATAATGGTTTAATAGTATTTGTAATGGAACTTTTTTTTTGTACAACATTATTTGTATTGTTAGTTAATAAGTGATTCCCAGTTGTTTACAATGTTTTTTTTCTAAGTTTTTTATTTCGGTTTCATTGCTAATAATTACTTGGTTGCTCTCTCTTCCTGATTGATCGTATTCTACTTTTTTTATTGTTCCATCGGCATTGAAAAAAAACCATTCCCCCGTTTTTTTGTTTTTTGTATATGTACCAACACTTTTAATTTTATTCTCTGAAAATTGGATTGTTTGTCCCTCTTTTTTCCCAATGGAGTAATGCGTGATATCTTTTATTATGCCGTTTTTGTTGTATGTTTTTGAAATTCCGTTTAGTTTATCATTTTGCCAGTTTTTTTCATGTTGAATTTTTCCATTGTCGAAATAGGCTTTTTCTAAACCACATTTTTTTTGACTAATCCATTTGTTATCTTTTGAATATCCTTCAACAAAATATTCGGTTTTTAACTGATCGTTAGGATAATAAATTTTTTTAATTCCGGGGTTTCCATCTAATGGGTATTCTTCTTCGGTTGATTGGCCATTTGCCATTGTTTTTTTTCGCGATATTATTTGGTCATTTTTATAAACCAGATACTCTTTTTCACCACCAGTTGTAATAGAATACCATTCTCCATTGCGTAAACCATTTACATATTTCTTTTGTGCTGATTGTTCGCCGGTTTCAAAGTATTCTTTCACATATCCATGCAATATGTCATATAAATATTCTTCTTCTTTTTTAGCTTGTGTTGAGCTTGAATAATATGTAATGAATACTCCGTTTTTTTTGCCGTTTTTATAATTGCCTTCCATGTTACAATACCCATTGAGCCATTTTTTTATTGGGCCATCTAAAACAACTTGTCCGTCAATTGTTTTATATGTTTTTAGTTCAGTTGGGTTTCCATCATTATTGAATAGTTTGTATGTTCCTTCTTTGCAGTCATTTATGTAATTGCTTTCTTCTTTTATTTGGCCATTTGAATAAAAGGTTTTGAAAACTCCGTCTTTAATGTAATTGCCAATGTAATTTTCAATTTCTTTTTTATTGCCTGTTTCATAAAATGATTCAATTATGAAACGATTATCGGATATAATTTTCTTCTCTTTTTTTAGAATACCATTATTGTAAAAATGCTTGTAGCTTATGGCTTCTCTGTTTTTAGGAGGGTAAATGCCTGATGATTTAAGTTGGCCGTTTTCATAATATGTTTCTTCTTTTGTTTGCTCATTGGAAAGCTTTGTTACTATTTCTTTTTTATTTCCGTTTTCGTAGAAATGTTTATAATTTAATGGTTCTTCTTCGTTATCGATATATTCAAATGATGATTTTAATTTCCCGTTGTTATAGTATGTGAGTATTTCCCCAACTGGTTTACCTTTTTTGTAGTTGCCTTGTTTTTCAATTGATCCAGTGGGATAATATTTATGATATTCACCGTGGCGTAATCCGTTTTGGTATTGTGCTTTTTCAATAGTGTTCGATTCTTTGTCGGTTGAAATAATCATGCCATCCCAATTTTCATATTTATCTATCGAACCTTCCTTTTTTATTTGTTGGCCATGTATATTTTCAATGATGGTTTTGCGTTGTGGTATTCCTTTGTTATATTCAACTGTAAGTGTGGGTTTGTTAGCTAATGTTGTATACCAAGATGAGAGTCCGTGAAATGAGCTTTCGGAATATGATATAGAACTGACAAGTTGACCATTTGAATATTCTTGCCATAAGCCATTTTTATGCCCTTTTTTAAAATTGCCTTCTAAAATTTTATTTTTTGTTGAGTTATAAAGCTGAAAGGAATTTTCCAGAAATCCGTTGTTTATGGTTATAAATGCGTAATTACCAGTAGTATATATTATTTCAAAAGTGCCATTAAGACACTTATCACCATCAAAAAGCTGACCGTTATTTTTAACAATTAACTGGTTTATTATCGTCTTGTCGGATTGGTTTTGTATTGTTGAAAATCCCGATAATACAGTATTGGCTACTTGTGATATTTTGAACTCATATGATCCAATGTTATTGGCTTCCATCATGGCTATAACCATTTGGAGTAATTCATTTTTATTGGTAAAGCCTGCATTCTTTAGTTCGTTATTTAATTGTTGATCATCTAATTCGATACGGGCTTTTATGTAAAGTTTTTCGTTAAGTTCTTTTTCTTCGTCAACAAAAACTTTCATGTAGTTAAGTGAAATGCTTTGCGTTTTTTGTTCGAATGATTCATAATAAACTGTATCGTTTTCGCCTCGTTTCATAATTGACTGACTCATAATATAGCCACCTAGTTCATCCGATAGCCTGCTTTTTATCTCATTAATTGCTTTTTTGCGTATTTCAATAATGACTTCTCCTTTTTTTACAGGATAATATATTTCGCGAACGAAAATTTTTTGAGAAAAAGCTATAGTTGTTATTTGTAAAAGTATAATGATTAATGTTATTGGAGTATTTATTTTTTTTATGTGTTCCAGTAATTTAGTCATGTTTCGTTTCATTTATTTCAATTATTGTATGGGGAATTTAATTTATTCTTTGTCCGAAATGGAAGTTGTTGTAATCATTTGAAATGGAATCCAGTCTTTAATTTCGTCAATATCGGTAATTTTTAATTTCCCTTTAATATGTTCAGTTACTTCGCCATTAATAAACCATTTTGTTGATTTTTTATAGGATGCATTAAGTGAAAATGTCGCGTTGGAAATGACTTTTATATTTGAATCCTCAGTTTCTGTTTTTTCTTTATCAATAGTGCAATTCCCTTTTATATTATAGGTATTTGAATCGTTATTTGTTATTTCATACATTATATTCAACTCTTCATTTGGTATTGACATTAGCGATTGCTTGATAGTCCAATTTGAGTTGTTGGTGTCTGTTTTTAATGGCAATGGTGTTGTTATTATTTCAAGATTCCGGGATATAATATTTGAGCCATACCATCGAGTAAACATTTCTTCAAATTGTGATGTCATATTTTCGGGTAAATTTTTAATTGAACTTTTTATTACTTTTTCCAGATCTTTTATTTCAATTACTTTTCCTTGTTTTGAAAGCCTAATTGAAAATGGTTGGTTTATTATATTGGCCATTATTGATGATAGTAAATCAAATTGTGATGCATTTTGTGGCATATATTCAAATGTGCCGTCGGATGTTAAATTGACTAAATGTATATTTTTGAAGTATGACTTTAATAAAAAATCATTTTTACTTGATTCTATTACCTTAAATGCTAGTTTATAATTTGTTTTTGTAATAGTTGAATCTGTCTCGCCATCGGCTGTAATAATAAAATATTCATTGTTTTTAACCGATTGATAATATGTTTCATTAATTATTAATCGGAGATTATTTTCCTGACTTTTACCATTTGTAATACTTATTATGATTATAAGGTAAGCAGATAGTATGTATCTCATTTGAATTAATTTTTTGTTGTTTTGCAAGATAGTAAAATATAATTAAACGAATTATTATGATTAATTGACATGTGTGTTTAATTGATATAATTACCACCGGTGTTTGATAAAAGATGGTTGTAATGAATTAAGTTAATCGTTGAAATAGATATAAATAAAAAAAGAGTGTCTCAAAAAAATGAAGCACTCTTTAAAATATTTTATCGATATTGAATAAAACGAAATTAGTGTTTAAATGAAATTATTATTTTATTCTTTCAAGATATTTGTCGCGAATAGCTTTAATATAATCAATTGTTATTTTTGGGTTATAAATTCGAACCATGTCAGTAATGTCTAGGTTGTTATGATAGTGAGCCATTGCAGCGTCAAATGTGCTTTTATCCCAGTTGTATTTAACTTTTTTGGTAATGTCTTCGAATTCCATCCATTTAAGGAAACGAGGTAGTACAAAATATGCATGATCAAGCTCTACCATGTCGAAAAATATCCCTTCTTCTTTTTCATCGAGAATGAAAAATTTTTTAATTCGTATGATTGCTTTGCCTCCAATTTTACGACCAGGTTTCTTGGCAAATTCAAAACCTTCTTCCTGGAATCGCGATTGAAGTGCAGCTATCTCATCGTAACTGTCTAAATGCCTAATTCTTAATACATCGTATGTTTCATTGTAAATCGTAATTGTTCCGGCTGCGGCATGCATTCTTTTTGATGGGAAATATTTTTTTATATTTTGGTAAGCACGCGTTACCTCTTCTAGTGTATATAGTCGTTTTAGTACGAAGTAAACATATAGTGGTTTTGCTTCCGTTGGAATATCATTGTAATAACCAAAATATCCTGGAAATGGCTCCGGGGCTTCTAATACAAAAGTGTTTGGGAGTATTTTGTCATGCATTAACTCCAGTACCTCTTCTTTAACTAAGTTCCCGTAACGTTCTATGATTTTACCGTTGACACCCATGATTGTTTATTTTGTTGTTAAAGGTTTATAAAAGTTATATAAATTTTATGTTATTATCAAACATCAAACCTTTGAATGTAAATAAACGATGTGTTTTTTAATAATAAC
Organism: Marinilabiliaceae bacterium; assembly: GCA_016933045.1. Taxonomy (GTDB): domain Bacteria; phylum Bacteroidota; class Bacteroidia; order Bacteroidales; family Marinilabiliaceae; genus JAFGBR01. The sequence goes on from JAFGBR010000031.1 coordinate 71,380, forward strand.
TGATTAGCTTTTTATAATTATAACAAAAAAAAACAAAAAAGGATTTTAATGTATTAATTATCTTCGAACAAGTAATACAATATTTTCAACATGATGTGTGTGTGGGAACATGTCAACGGGTTGTATTTTAGTTACTTTATAACGAACGTCTAAAAGGTTAATATCGCGAGCTTGTGTGGCCGAGTTGCAGCTTATGTATACTATTTTATCAGGAGCAATGTTTAAAATTGTTTGGGTAACATCGGTGTGCATTCCGGCTCGTGGTGGGTCAATAATCATTACATCGGGCATTCCTTCCTGTTCAATTAAATTATGCGACAGGATGTCTTTCATATCTCCGGCAAAAAATTTGGTGTTTTTGATGCCGTTAATTAAAGAGTTTTCTTTAGCATCGTCAATGGCCTCGGGGACATACTCAATGCCTATTACTTTTTTTGCATTTTTAGCAATGAAATTTGCAATGGTACCTGTTCCTGTGTATAAATCATAAACAATTTCATTGCCTTGTAAATTGGCAAATTCACGAGCAGTTTTATAAAGTTCGTAGGCTTGTTGTGAGTTGGTTTGATAAAAAGACTTAGGTCCAATTTTGAATTTAAGACCTTCCATCTCTTCTGTAATATAATTGTTGCCGCTAAATGTAATAATATCTAAATCAGCAATGGTATCGTTAGCCTTTGAGTTTATTACATATAATAGTGATGTAATTTGAGAAAATTTATTTTTAATGAATGAGAGTAGTTTTACTCTTTCTATTTCATTTTCTTTAAAAAATGAAATAATTACCATTACATCTCCGGTTGAAGTTGTTCTAATAATAAGTGTTCGGAGAAAGCCGGTTTGGTTTCGTATGTCAAAAAATGGCAGAGAGTGTGTTAATGCATATTCTTTTATGGCAAGTCTGATTTCGTTCGATGGTGATTTTTGCAGGTAACAGTTTTTAATATCCACTACTTTATCGAACATGCCAGGAATATGAAAGCCTAGGCCTTCGGCATCGTTGATTTCTATTCCTGAATTAATTTCATCGTATGTTAACCATCGCTTGTTTGAGAAGGTAAACTCAAGTTTATTTCTGTAAAACTGATCTTTTTCCGATTTTATAATCGTTGATACTTCGGGTAGATCAATTTTTCCAATACGTTTTAGGTTGTTAATAACTTCTTTTTGTTTGTATTTAAGTTGTTCGTTATATGGTAGGTTTTGCCATTTACAGCCACCACAAACACCAAAATGTTCACAAAAAGGTTCTGTTCTTATTTCGGAATATGAATGGAATTTTACAGGATATCCTTCAAGGTAGTTTTTTCGTTTTTTAGTTATCTGAACATCTACAATATCACCAGGTACAACATGCTGTACAAATACTACCTTGTCGTCTGTTCTGCCTATCGCTTTACCTTCGGCAGCTACATCTGTAATTTCCAATCCAACCAATAGAGGCGCATTTTTTTTCGATCTTCCCACAATTTCATTTTTTCGGGCGCAAATTTAGGTATTTTTTGGTAGAATAAAAATATAGTTTATAACTATTGGGATATAGTTAACGTAATTAATTATTGTTTGATGCTTTTGTTGTTGTGAGTATAATAATATTTATAATTACTTCAACTGCCTTTTCCATACTTTGTATAGGGATAAATTCATATCGGCCATGAAAGTTGTGTCCGCCAGCGAAAATATTAGGGGTTGGTAATCCCATAAATGAAAGTCTTGCTCCATCTGTTCCTCCTCGTATAGGTTTTATTAATGGTTTAACTTGAGCTTGTTCCATTGCTTTTTTTGCCAAGTCTATAATGTGCATCACAGGTTTAATTTTGTGATGCATGTTAAAATATTGATCGATAAGATTTAATTCAATTTTTGCATTGGGGTATTTATTTTGTATAATATTTACAATTTGGCTTATTTTTTCTTTTCTTTTTCCGTAATTAATCTCATCGAAATCGCGAATTATGTATTTTAATTCGGTTTTTTCAACATTTCCTTGTATTTCAATTAAGTGGTAGAAACCTTCGTAACCTTTGGTGTGTTCAGGTACTTCGCTGGGTGGAATTAATGAGTTTAACTCGCATGCTATTGACATGGAGTTGAGCATTTTATTTTTTGCGTATCCTGGGTGTACGTTGAGGCCATTAATGGTAATGGATGCCATAGCTGCATTGAAATTTTCATATTCCAATTCTCCAATTTCACCTCCGTCTATGGTATAGGCAAAGTCGGCATTAAAAGTTTCGATATCAAAAAGGTCGGCTCCTCTGCCAATCTCTTCGTCGGGGGTGAAACATATTTTTATGTCGCCATGTTTAATTTTAGGATTGTTTATAAGGTATTCCATTGCACACATAATTTCGGCAATTCCTGCTTTATCATCGGCACCTAAAAGAGTTGTTCCATCGGTGCAAATAATATCCTGTCCTTTGTAGTTTAATAGTTCGGGAAAGTTATTGGGGTGTAAAACTATATTTTCTGTTTTGTTTAATATAATTTCTGATCCATTGTATTTATTTATAATTTGTGGATTTACATCTTTACCCGAAAAATCTGGACTTGTATCCATGTGGGCGATAAAACCAATTGTAGGAATTTTTTCCGACGTGTTTGATGGTAATGTTGCTGTAACATAAGCATGTTTGTCAACTTTTACATTTTTCATCCCAAGTACGTTAAGCTCATTAGCCAGAAGGGTAGCTAAATTAAACTGTTCAGTAGTGCTTGGAGTTGTTTGTTTTGATGGATCGGATGTTGTATGAATTTTTACATAACGTAAAAATTTTTTAGTAACGTGTTCCATAATTATTGATCGGCTAAGTTTTTTACATCATCAGAATTATATTGAAAACCTAAACGCTTCCCGGTTTGTATTTTTGAGTTTATAATTTCTTCGTTAACCTGGTTGAGCGAAATAATTTTTACGTCATCGTATGGTTGAACCAATAAATCGAATTGTAAGCAATATAAAATTGCAACTTCGATAATGTTTTTTATGGCTTTTTTATTAAGTATTGATTTCCCAAACTGGTTAACTCCGGTACCTCTTTGTCGTTTTCCTTCAACAAAAAAATGATCTTCACGGTTTACAAATATTCGTGCAATTAGGTATCCGGGGTCATCGATTCTATTGTAGCGAAATGAATCGTTTAGGAAGTTATATATTTGTATTTGTCCGACGTATGAATTCATTGGGTCATTATTAATATATTGGTTTTTCCATACTTCGTGATCGCGATCGAATTCGAAAGCATTAGAATGCATGTGAAAAACCAGCATATCTCCTGCAACTTTTAGCATTGCAACAAATTCGCCCCGATCATGGTATTCAAGTTTTATTCGATGATCGGTATCGCCAAGAAGTTCATTATAATGAATAACCAGTTCTTGAATTACCTCTTTTAGATGAACAAAGTGTGAGTGTGTTATATCAAAAACATTTTGTTTTAGTTCTGATTTTTGAATTAGGGTTGTTACAATTGCTTTTTCTATATCTTGTTTTGTCATAATTAATGCGTTATATTTTTCTAAAATACAAATAATGGTATTAAAATGAACTTTTATTGAGGATTATTGGCATTGCGGGTTTCAATTAATAAAAAAAACAGAAATGCAAGGCTGATATATGTTATTGTATTATAGCTGCCTGTATATGTGTTTGATAAACTAAATAGAGCTGGAGCTATTGCACTTCCAACAACAATTAACGACATACTTTTGCTCGAAATTGCACCAAGGTGTTTGCGTCCGAAAAACCTAGGCCAGACTATGGTTGATAAAACAGAGAATAAACCACCCATAATGCCTGAGCCAATAATTATAAGGTAGTATCCTGCTGAAAAACTTAGGGTTACAACGCCAATTGTAAATATCATTGCCCCTGTTATCATGGTTATTAACAGATTCTTAAGCTTTATAAAATCACTAAGTATATTACTTGTAAATGATATTATTACAGAAACTACTGATGTGGGAAGAAATATTGAAAAAGCTGTGGATTTATCTAAGCCTGCCATTTCGAAAATTGATTCAACATGAAAGGTAAATCCGGTTATGAAGTATCCGTTAAAAGCCAGCATAAGTGAATATATCCAAAATACACGTTTAGAAACAGCTTCGTTTAGTGTGTATTCTTTTTTAGCAATATTGTGAGCATGTTTTCTTTTTTTTGATGATAATATGCCGTCTTGTTTTAATCCGAATTGTTCGGGGTTGTCATGAAATGTGAAAAAAATAATAACTGAGAATGACGCAACTCCAATTGAAAGTATTAACCAGGCATTTTCCCAACTGTATTCATCAATAATAATATTTAACCATAGTGGTGAAATGGAGAAACCGAGCGAAATGAATATGCTCATAAAAGCATTTACACGTCCGCGAATAGAGTCGAACCATTTCATTACCATGTTTTTCGATGCCAGGGTGAGAATTCCTTGTCCGCTAAACCTTAGCATGAAAAATAAAAATGATAGTAGTACGAAAGGTATTATCCAAGTATCGGTGTTTAAAATTGAATATATAATTTGAGTTATTTGAGAAGAAAAGCTTAATAGTGTTAATGCAGTCGACATAATTATAGTTGCAACAGCTGCAACTATTCTAACTCCAAATCGGTCGTAAAGTTTTCCGGCGTGAGTTAATATTAGAGAGCTTGCAAAAGTGCCCAGTCCGTAAGCAAAGCTATATTGATCGCGAGTTAAATTCATGGCTTTCATTACCGGATTGGTGAAAGCTGATAAACCAATGGTTTGTCCTGGAATGCTAACCAAGATGCCTAAAATGCCAACTCCAACAATTAAAAAACCATAAAAGAATGGAAATCGATTAGGTTGGAGTGCAAATTTTGAATAATTGTTCAATTTTTAATTTTTTATAAACCAAAAGCCGCTTCATTTTTTTTGAAACGGCTTTTGGAGTATTCATTATTTAATGTAATAACATAGATTGTTGTATTATACTTATGGTGTGTTATCTTGGTATTTATTTAGGTAGTTTAAGTTTTTTTTGCTTTGCATAACATACCAATAATTAATTTTTAATAAGCCCGTGCAAATATAACTCTTTGTTTCGATGGTTTCCCTGTTAAAATACACTTCCCATCCTCAAGTTCATTGTTTAAAGGAATACAACGAATTGTTGCTTTAGTTTCTTCTTTTATTTGTTGTTCAGTTTCGGGTGTGCCATCCCAGTGAGCTAAAACAAAACCGCCTTTTTCGTCCAACACCTTTTTAAATTCGGCGTAATTGTCAACTTTAGTTGTGCATTCGGTTCTAAATTTGAATGCTTTGGTAAAGATGTTGTTTTGAATTTGATCTAATAAATCAATAATGTACTTATCGATGCCTTCAATAGCAACAATGTTTTTTTCAAGGGTATCGCGACGGGCAATTTCAACGGTGCCATTTTCAAGGTCGCGTGTGCCTATGGCTAAACGAACAGGTACGCCTTTTAATTCATATTCGGCAAATTTCCAACCTGGTTTTTTCTTGTCGTTATCGTCAAATTTTACTTCTATGTTTTTGTCGCTAAGTTTTGAAACTATTTTTTTAGCAACATCCGATATTTTTTCCAGTTCTTCCTTGCTTTTGTAAATTGGCACTATAACTACCTGTATAGGAGCTAGTTTTGGGGGTAATACTAATCCGTTGTCATCGGAGTGAGCCATTATTAATGCGCCCATTAATCGGGTAGAAACACCCCATGATGTTGCCCAAACATAATCAATTTTTCCTTCTGCATTGGTGAATGTTACATCAAATGCTTTTGCGAAGTTTTGACCTAAAAAGTGACTGGTTCCCGATTGAAGTGCTTTACCATCTTGCATTAAAGCTTCAATGGTGTAAGTATCTAATGCTCCAGCAAATCGTTCATTAGCAGTTTTTACCCCTTTAATAACCGGCACAGCAAGATATTTTTCGGCAAAATCGGCATATACGTTAATCATTGTTTTGGTCTCTTCTATTGCCTCTTCTTTAGTGTCGTGTGCTGTATGGCCTTCCTGCCATAAAAATTCAGCAGTTCGTAAAAATAATCGGGTTCTCATTTCCCAACGTACCACATTTGCCCACTGGTTACACTTAATAGGTAAATCGCGATACGATTGTATCCAGTTTTTATATGTATTCCAAATTATTGTTTCAGAAGTTGGACGAACAATTAACTCTTCTTCTAATTTGGCATCGGGATCAACTACTATACCTTTTCCATTAGGATCGTTCATTAATCGGTAGTGAGTTACAACAGCACATTCTTTTGCAAACCCTTCAACATGATTGGCTTCTTTACTGAAGAATGATTTTGGTATAAATAGCGGAAAATAAGCGTTCACATGTCCGGTTTCTTTGAACATACGATTTAATACACTTTGCATTTTTTCCCAAATTGCATATCCGTAAGGTTTAATAACCATGCAACCTCTTACAGCCGAATTTTCTGCTAAATCGGCTTTTAAAACTAAATCGTTATACCATTGCGAATAACTCTCGCTCCTTGGTGTTAGTACTTTTGCCATAATAATTTATAAATCCTTCAAAAACCTCGCGAAAATACAAATTTTTGAATGAATATTGTGAGTGCTAAGCTATATTTGATTTATTAATTATTGTTTATAATGAAAAACTTAAAGTTTTAGATTGTGAATATGGCATCGACAGGTTATAATGATATAATTGCTGAGTTAATAAAAAATCAGTTGAGAGAATGGTCACTTGCTCAAGAAAACTATAATGGATTAAAAAGAGCTTTGTACAGGGAAATTGTTTTTGACAGATTTAGTGTTTTGCTTCAGTTTAATCCTCATAGAATAGTATCTTCAGCTGCTAATGTCGATAGTGAATCTATAAAAAAACGTGCTTGTTTTTTATGTTCAATTAATTTACCTTTTGAGCAGAAAAGAATAAATATGAATGAGCGATTTCAAATTTTGGTAAATCCATATCCAATCTTTGATCGTCATTTAACTATTGTAACATTTGAACATTCACCTCAGGAAATTGATGTTAATTTTCAATACTTTTTAGAAGCTGTAGAGTTGTTAACTGACTATGTTGTATTTTATAACGGACCTAGGTGTGGTGCATCTGCTCCTGATCATATGCACTTTCAGGCGGGTAACAGAGGTTTTTTACCTGTTGAAAATGATTTTAAGTCGGGTTTTTTTATTAAATTAGTTGGATGTGATGATAGGGTGAAGATATATAAGTGGCAAAACTATCAGAGGTCGGTAATTACTTTTGAAAGTGATAATGCAGAGTCGATGAAGAATGTTTTGCAAAAGTTTTATCGAGCATTTAATAATGATTTGGATGAAGAGCCGATGATGAATTTGATAGGATATAAAGATGATGGTTTATTTCTAGTTCATTGGTTTCCTCGAAAAAAGCATCGATCGTCACATTATTTCGATTTTGGAGAAAAACAGATAGTTGTTAGCCCGGCTTCTGTTGATTTGGGAGGTGTTATTGTTACACCGCGTGAAGAAGATTTTTACAAAATAACTAAGGAGCATGTTGTTGAAATGTTTGATG
>JAFGBR010000032.1 GCA_016933045.1 Marinilabiliaceae bacterium
ACCCACACTCTGCTAAAAATCAGAAATATGTCAAAGAGCTTATATTATACGGCACTATGGCCGCTTAAAAATTAACGAACTATTGTTTTGAAATACAAACTACCTATTAAAAAAAAATTATAATTTAATTAATTTACTATAATATATCTGATTAGCGGTTTTTACATAAACAAGATAAGTTCCTGAATGGAAACAAGATAAATCAATAGTTTGAATGATTTTACCCGGATTGACATTTTGAAGATTACTTGTTGAAATTAATTTACCCGACAAATCAAATATTTCAATTGAAACATCCGATTGCTGTTCTAAATAAAATGCGACATCAGCATAAGAAGAAGCCGGATTTGGGAAAATTTCAAATGATTCATCATTAACATTAGTTTTGGCCTCCAATTCAGAGACAGCAGTACTTTTTAAGCTCGACAAAATAAACTGTTGATTATAACTACCACTTGAACTCCATTGACAAATATCAGAACCATTTGATGTACTTCCCATTCCATCGAGATACAAACCGGTTGCGCGATTTTTAAATTTCACATAACTGCCGGCATATTCCAGCTTCCATTGCTGATTGTTACTACTGCTTGAACTATACAGACCACAAATAGAGCCATTTGATGTACGTCCCATTCCATCGAGATATAAACCTGTTGCCCTGTTTTTTATCTTTACATAATCGCCAGCACCTTCAATAATCCATTGTTGATTATTGCTGCCACTACTTGTCCACTGTCCACAATTCGAACCGTTGGCAGTTCTACCCATACCATCGACAAGTAAACTGGTTGCGCGGTTTTTAATGGTGTTATACGTCTGGCTTTGATCGCCCATATAATAGCTTGTATAGCTCGATTGAACGTATCCTTTAGTCGATAAACAGTTAAGATAATACCTGTCATTTCTAAATGATGGTCTGCTTATGGTTGTGGGTATATTAGTGGTAAAAATAATTAGTTTTGAAAAATCGGAACTAGTAAGGATAGCCTCTTCACGCCAATCGCCAATAATATCGCCCAAAAACATTGGAGCACCGCGGTCGCTGCTTGTTGCCGAGTAATAATTCCATGTAGTTAACTGGCGTTCAACGCTTTTAGTCGAATAGTTCCAATTTTCAATTTTTCCATCGTTATAACTCTCATCCAAAATATCTGCATCCCACTGCATTCGTAGTACTGGATAAGGATAGCCTGAAGAAATCAATGTATTGCTTTTAGCATTGTAAAGACCATCGAAAGTCCACACTTCATATCCATCGTAATTTGGATCCAAATCGGCAGCGTTTCCACGGGCAAGATCTCCTACCGCACCATAATGTTGCCAAATCATTTTTCCGGTTTTTGCATCGTAATAAAACTCACGCAATCCGCTTGGATTATCCTGCTGAATAGCGTATCCCTGTAAACCGGCACGACTATTATCAAATTTACCAATTAAAAACCTGTCACCATGCACAACTCCACTAAGACTCCACAATTGTGAGCCATTAACCCCGTTAAGTGCGTAACCTATATTCACAAAATCATCCACGCCGTCTTCATTAACATCTACAATTCTAATATTGTGAGCATCGGCCCCACTGTATGAACTGCCAAGTTTCTTCCATTTTAAAGTTAATGAGCTTCCCATTTTAAAACAGCAAACCATATCGTTAAACGATTTGTCGGCATTACGGTTTTTACCAATCATAAATATCTCGTTCGTATTGCCTATTCCCATTCGCATGGCTAACGGACCAACCGACAGATAATCGGTTGGAACAGCGCAATATTTAATAATAGCACCTGTTGTTCCGTTTAATACTGCTATCCATTGTTTGTTGTTGTTGCTGTTTGTCCATGTTGATCCATCGCCCAGCTTAACACCATTTGCAATTTTGGTAATCACTTCAGCTTTACCATCGCCATTAATATCGCCAACGGTAACTCCATCGTTGTGGCCTACACTAATAGTTGCCGAACCAGGCGATATATTATTCATGTTTTTACTGTTTGGGCCATAGTCAACAGTCCACAAATAAGTGCCATCATGTTTGTAAGCTTCAATTTTACATCCTCCGTTAGCCCAGTCTAAACGGTCAACAACATAATCTAAAGCGCCATCGCCGTTCAAATCACCAACCCAAACGAAATGAATCAGATTTCCACCCCTAATAGGTACAACCACGCAAGGCTCTGAAGCAGAAGTAGCTTTCAATTGCCCCTGGTTACGAGCCTGTAAGGTAAATGAAGAACTTCCCATAAACGACGATCCTGTTGTACTTCCCGACTTTAGATTCGATTCAATAACTTCTTCTCCGTCAATTATTGGCTTAACAATGTACTGGTTATTCAAACTCAGATCAGCAGAAACATCAACAAAATTAGTTCCAAGTTCTGTTGTAATAGGTTCATCATTAAGTTTTTGTGGTGTATCATTATCAGATGATCGATAAATATTAAATGCAATATCTTCAGAATCAGTAGGCAACAAACGCCACGAAACAAATACATCGGTATTATTGCTGACAACAGCTACAACACCACGGTTAAGAATTTCTTTAGCCTGTACAATATTAAATAATAATAACATTGACATAACAACTAACAGTTTGATTTTTTTCATACAAATAGATTTAATTATTAAAAACAACTAAAATTAATGTTGAAAAATAGTTACTCAGTAATCAAATCTTGCCAATTATTTATCAATTTATGCCATGCATTCAATGTATTAAAAGCATGTATGTCAAATGGTTATATTTCATATTAAAGTGTTAATAATCCCAAAACAGAAAATATTAAAAACCAAAAAAGGGCAGAATAAACCTGCCCCTTTTGATACAAAACAAAAAATAAAGAAATATTACATTATCCACACTTTGACGAACCACAACTTTTACATATCAAGCATCCCTCTTGATAAATCAATTCATCAGATCCGCAATTATCGCAATGACCTTTTTTTGCTTTAGTTCCATCCGGAATGTATTTTTTAAGTGCACGTTCTACACCGTTTTTCCAGGTATTAATTGATTCATTATCGAAATGCAAACCAGCAACCAGGTTAATAATATCTTCGATTGGCATACCGTGACGTAACACACCAGAAATAAGTTTTGCGTAGTTCCAGTACTCTTTATTAAACTTGTACGATAATCCCTCAATTGTAATTTTATAGCCGTGTTTGTTGTCGTATTGAAAATCGTAACGAGAAACTCCATCTTCATCGCGACTTTTAATAATACGCCCTTTACTAACGCTTTTTGGTATTAAAATACCATCTTCATCATCGGCTAACCCGGTAAAAATTTCATACGGAGTATCATCAACCAAGCCAACAAAAGCAATCCACTTATCTTTATTATTTTGAAAACGAACCACATCGGCTTCTAATACAATAGGACGTTTACTAATAATTTTTGTTGATATTTCTTCTTTATCCTTCTTATCGTTATTCGAAATAAGCACTCCGGAACGAGAACCATCGCGATAAACAGTTACACCTTTACACCCACTTTTCCAAGCTTCGATATATAATTGACCGACCAACTCTTCCGATACATCTTCGGGCATATTAATAGTAACACTAATTGAATGGTCAACCCATTTTTGAATTTCACCTTGCATACGAACTTTGTTCATCCAGTCAACATCGTTTGACGTAGCTTTATTATAAGGCGATTCTTCAATTAATTTATCAAGTTCTTCCTGACTATAATTTTTAGTTGTATCGTAGCCTGCTGTTTCCATCCAGGTTAAAAATTTATGATGAAATACGATATACTCTTCCCAACTATCACCCATTTCATCAATAAAATCAACACGTACTTTAGGATCATTTGGATTAACCTTTCGACGTCGTTTGTAAACCGGCATAAATACAGGTTCTATACCCGAAGTTGTTTGAGTCATTAAACTGGTAGTACCTGTTGGGGCAATAGTAAGTAAAGCAATGTTACGTCGTCCATGTTTTTTTAATTCATCATACAACCCTTCATCGGCCAAACGCAATCGTTGAATAAATGGGTTATTACGTTCACGCTCGAAATCATAAATAGGAAATGCACCTCGTTCGCGAGCCATTTCAATAGAGGAACGATAAGCAGCTAAAGCAGTATTTTTATGTACTTCGGTAGAAAAATCAACAGCAATATCACTTCCGTAACGCAAACCTAAAGCAGCAAGCATATCGCCTTCGGCAGTTGTTCCAACACCGGTTCTGCGTCCTTCGTAAGCTTTTTTATGAATATTACTCCACAAATTTTTCTCAACGGCTTTAATTTCATCCTGTTCAGGATCAGCATCTATTTTTTTAATTATAGCATCTATTTTTTCTAATTCCAAATCAATAATGTCATCCATAATACGCTGTGCATAACCCACATGTTTTTTATACAGTTCAAAATTAAAACGAGCTCTGCTTGTAAATGGATTCTCAACATACGAATAAAGGTTTAAAGCAATTAAACGGCAACTGTCGTACGGACACAATGGTATTTCACCACATGGATTTGTCGAAACTGTTTTGTATCCCAAATCAGCATAACAATCGGGCACCGATTCACGAATAATAGTATCCCAAAAAAGTATACCTGGTTCGGCCGATTTCCAGGCATTATGTACAATTTTGTTCCAAATAGATTTAGCATCAACCTCTTTGGTAAATTTGGCATAATCATCATCAACAGGGTATTTTTGGGTATATGGTCTATTGTTAACAACTGATTTCATAAAATCGTCATCAATTTTTACCGACACATTTGCACCTGTTATTTTTCCTTGTTCTAACTTGGCATCTATAAACGATTCAGAATCGGGATGTTTAATCGAAACACTCAACATAAGCGCACCACGACGACCATCTTGTGCAACCTCACGTGTTGAGTTGCTATAACGCTCCATAAAAGGTACCAATCCGGTAGATGTTAAAGCACTGTTTTTAACCGGAGAACCTTTAGGACGAACATGAGATAAATCGTGACCTACTCCCCCTCTTCGCTTCATTAACTGAACCTGCTCCTGATCAATTTTCATAATTCCACCATAAGAATCTGATGGTCCTTCATTACCAATTACAAAACAATTTGACAAAGATGCTATTTGAAACTCATTTCCTATTCCTGTCATTGGACCTCCCTGAGGCACGATATATTTAAACTCGCGGAACAATTCGAAAAGTTCATCTTCTGTTAATGGATTTGGATACTTTTTTTCAATTCGAGCGACCTCCTTAGCTAAACGACGGTGCATATCATCAGGTGTACATTCATAAATGTTACCATCCGAGTCCTTTAAAGCATACTTATTAACCCAAACCCGGGCTGCAAGTTCATCACCTTTAAAATAATTTAATGCAGCTTTAAATGCTTCATCGTTCGAATAGGTTTTTTTCATAAGAGTAAGTTCCATTTCTTGAGTTGCCATAATGCCAAATTTTTAAAACAATGTTATGTAGTTTGTTAGGATTTTATAATAGATCATTTTTCATGATTGCAATTTAAAAAAGCCTTCTGCTTTAGGCAAACATTTTTTATCAACAAATGAAAAAGTTTTCCATTTTAAGTAGTTATAATATTATTTTACAAATACTTAACAATTTACTAACACCCCAAAAGTTTTCCAAAATTAAAATCTTATGAACCGATATGTATAAATTTTTAAAAAGTAGTTAACCATTTATAAAGTATAACATTAACTATACGAACCAACCGTTTTAAACACTCTCCGATAAACTTATAATTAAAAAGTAAAATAGTCGTTTCCAAAATATGGAAACGACTATTTTACTTTTTTCACAAAATATTTTTTTAATCAGATTTTACAGAATCAAATATTTCACTCATAATAATTTGAGTTGCCCCACTCATTGATTTTACATATTCACCTGCCAACAAACCCGACAACTTAGTTTTTTCGTTATTACTAAAAAATTTCGTAAACCGTTCATCTAAATCATCGTACCCCGAAATTGAAAAACCTCCACCACGTTCAATTAAATCAACAGCTTCTTTAAATTTTTTGTACTTAGGGCCGAAAATAACCGGCATATCAAATGTTGCTGCCTCAAGTGTATTATGTATACCTTTGCCAAAACCACCTCCAATATATGCTATATTTCCATATTTATATAACGATGATAATAAACCAATTGTATTTACAATCATCACCTGAAACTCATTAACACCATGAGGTGCTTGCGTGTACCTAAAAAATGGAACCCTAAAAAGTGATTCTAACTTTAGTATATGCTCCTCATGTACTTCATGGGGGGCAATAACAAGTTTTATGTCGGGATGACGATTTATATATTTTGATAAAAAAATCTCATCTTTAAGCCAGGTACTTCCAGCTACAATAACTTTATTACTATTGCCTATAAATTGCCGTGCAATTTCTATATCTTTTGCCGATGATGCAATTTCAACAACCCGATCAAAACGGGTATCTCCACAAACAATTGAATGAGTTAGACCGAGTTGTTTAAATAATCTTTCTGATTTTTCATCCTGCAAATAAAAACGATTATAAAACAATAATAATTTGCGAAACCACTTTCCATACCATTGAAAAAATAACTGCTGTTTTCGAAATATAACAGATATCCCATAAACAGGAATATTATTATCTTTTAATGTTTTTAAATAATGATACCAAAATTCGTATTTAATAAAAAATGCCATTTCAGGATTAATCTTTTTTATAAAAAATTTGGCATTACCAGCTGTATCGCCGGGTAAATAAAATACATAATCGACAAATGAATATTTTTTTCGCACTTCATAACCAGAGGGCGAAAAGAATGTAAGCACAATAATTTTATCGGGATATTTTTTTTTAATAGCTTCTATAATAGGTCGTCCTTGCTCAAACTCACCAAGCGATGCAGCATGAAACCATATTACAGGCTTCGGAAATTTAAGGTAAGATAATTTGCTTTTAGTGGCAATACGTCCACGAACTAATAACTTTGCTTTAGAATTAAACAACGATGCAATATTTATTGCAATGTGAAAAAGCAAAATGCCAATATTATACAGTAGTTTCATTTTCAAATTAAATCACGCAAATATAAGAAAAGTGTAATGTTATTTACACAAAAAAAGCTCCTGAATAATTTCGGAGCTTTTTTTAAAATAATATATTACTATTTTATTCGCGAACTGCTTTAATGCCGGGCAATTCTTTTCCTTCGAGAAACTCAAGGGAAGCACCTCCACCGGTAGAAATATGGCTCATTTTATCGGCCAATCCACTTTGATTAACAGCAGCTACTGAATCTCCACCTCCAATAATTGAAATAGCTGATGAGTCTGCAACTGCCTTACAAACACCAAAAGTACCTTTTGAAAAGTTAGACATTTCAAAACATCCCATAGGACCGTTCCACACAACAGTTTTCGCCTTTGCAATTTCGGCTGAGTATGCTGCAAGAGTTTTTGAGCCAATATCAAGTGCCATTCTTCCATCAGGAATTTCAGTTCCAACTTCAACAATATCGGCACCATTATCAAATTTATCGGCAGCTAAATTATCAACCGGCAACATAAAGTTTACACCTTTTGATTTAGCATCATTTAATATTTGTTTTGCAGTATCAACAAGATCTTCTTCAACTAATGAGTTACCAATTTTGTACCCTAAAGCTTTATAAAAAGTATATGCCATACCTCCACCTATAAGAATAGTATCACATTTACTTGTAAGCGACTTAAGCACCTCCAGTTTACCCGATACTTTTGCTCCACCAACGATAGCAACAAAAGGTCTTTCAGGATTAGCAACAGTATCACCTAAGAATTTAATCTCCAGGTCAAGTAAATAACCAGCCATTTTTTCCTTAACAAATTGAGCGATAATTGCGGTAGAAGCATGTGCACGGTGTGCAGTACCAAATGCATCGTTTACATACACATCAATACCTTCTGCTAATTGTTTTGCAAAACCAGGCATTGCCTCTTTATCTTTATCTTCGGCTTTATAAAAACGAAGGTTTTCAAGAACTAAAACCTCTCCCATCTGAAGATCAGCTTTAGCTTTAAGAACTTTATCTCCGATACAATCATCAACAAACTTAACAGTTACGCCCGGAAGGTAACCTTGAAGTTTAGAAATAACATGCTTTAATGAAAATTTTTCTTCCGGTCCTTCTTTCGGACGACCAAGGTGTGACATCAAAACAGCAGCACCACCATCGTTTAGAATTTTTTTTATAGTTGGTAACGCGCCAACAATGCGGGTATCATCTGTTACCTCAAATTTGTCATTTAAAGGCACATTGAAGTCCACACGAATGATAGCTTTTTTTCCTTTGAAGTCAAAACTGTCGATTGCAGCCATAATCTATTATTATTTAAGGTTTTCGAAATGAGCACCAAATTTACAAAAATTATTTAATCAGTATCAATTAGATAGTTCAATTTGTAACAGTTTAAACTATTTTAACAAGGTAAAAAGTTAAAATGAAAGAAAAAAAACCAATACAGTATTAATTTTATTACTAAACTATATCTCTTTAGCTATTTGTATTAAAGCTTCGGAATAACTGCCCCCATCGACACAAATGAACCAAGGGTTACGCAAATTTTCACGATTATAGGTTAACTCCTCCATTTCGGGATACTGAAGAACCTGCCCCCCCATTGCAACAACAATTGCTTGTCCTGCAGCAGTATCCCATTCCATGGTTGGCCCAAAGCGAGGATAAGCATGTGCATTTCCATCGGCTACCAGACATAATTTTAATGAACTGCCGGCCGATAAAGCTTCTGTTTCTCCAAATTTCAACTCAGTTAAATTAACATATTTCCTTGTTTCATCAGAAAAATGACTTTTACTTACAACTAAACTAATGGTTGATTTAGAACATTTATCACTTAATAACGACCATTTTAATCCTAATAAATCAATGTCATCAATATTATTCCAATTAACATATAATTTAGCTTTATAGGCTCCTTCACCAATTTTACCAACATAAATTTCACCTTTTACCGGAACGAATATTACACCAAATGCAACCTTATTATTTTCAATTAATGCAATATTAACAGTAAATTCTCCATTTCGTTTAATAAACTCTTTGGTTCCGTCTAAAGGATCAACCAGCCATAGTTTTGACCAGTTTTTTCGAATTTTATAATCTTCCTGTTTACTTTCTTCGCTTAAAATTGGAATTTGAAGATGATCCAATACCTCTACAATAACTTTATTACTTTTTAAATCAGCTTCTGTTAAGGGCGACTTATCATCTTTTATCCATATTTCGGTATCACCTTTATCGTATATCTTTAATACTTCTTTACCCGCGGTTATTGCAGCTATTATTGCACTATAAGCAAGTTCATCTTGTAGGATATTAATCATTTATTACATTTTTAATACGGGAAATCGATAATTTTCATTGTAACATTATTATCAAAAGTTAAATTACTCCAATTAATACCATTCAATAACAAAATTCCGGGTTTACACCCAACATTAAACGAACCTCCAATACTAAACAAATTGTAATGTTGCCAAGGTTGTAAAAGATACTTTTGCAAAAGAGAATCAATACTTAAATTTTCCCTTTCGTTTATATTTTTTAAAACCTGAACCCATGGGTTTTGACGAAAATGAATATTATTTTTTTTTAATAATATATTGTAATTTAAAATTTTTGGTCTGTTTGTTATACTTTCTATACTATTCGAAACAGCATAAAGAGATCCTTTTGAAAAACAGTTATTTAGTTGGTTGTCAACCTCATTATTATTTAACTGAACATTTGAAAAATCAGCTAAAAAAGATGGGATCAAAAGTCCACTAAAAAACTCAGTATGAGCTGTTTCATAATAAGAATTACCCAAAGTAAGCATATCTACAACTTCGTGCTTATCGTTCAAAATAATTTTAGGATTTTTAATTATTGAACCAATGCCATTCCACGCATAATGAGCCGAAATAATTCTCATAACTATTTTTTAATCGAAAACCCGGGAACATATTCGAGTTTAACACTATTTATATCAACAGCCGATTTATTAACGGCTTCATTTTTTAAAAGATACCCATTTAATGTAACTAAAAATAAAGAATCTTTAAGATTATAACTTAAAATAGCTGTTCGGTTTGAGAATGTTTTTTTTATATCGGTAGCAATTGTATCCAATGTACTATCGGAGTAACAAGCTATCAAAACCAACTCATTTTTTCGAGTAAAGTCCTGTGCTTTAAATTGATATTCAACACTAAATACAAGCCTTCCTCCAACAAGAGAATCGGTAGTGAAATGAAATGGAACACTATTAGCTGTATCAGAACGTGTTATTGAATAAGTTTTTTTACCTTTCCATATGTCTTGAATGGTATAGAATGTATCTTTTTTTTCAACAATACCCTCTTCATTTTTTATTTTCTCTGCTATTCTTAGCGAATCCTCAATTATAGCTTCTCCTTCCGATAAAAGTCCTATTACCTTATCGTACACCTTTAAATAAATTTTTGGGTGACTGCTATACCATTTAAAAGTAGTATCTAAAATAGCTTTATTAACATTATACTTATTAAGAACCGATTTGTAATAAGTAATAGCTTCAGGGTCTAAACTTCGATAACGGCCACGTTTTTCGCCGTAAATTGCTTCTGTTTTGTGAACGTCTGCAATAAGATGGGCAAACTCTTCTTCGCTTAACACATAACCAGGAACCCTGTCTCTATTGCACGATACAGTGAAAATTAGTATAATTATTATAACTGATATAAATTTTCTCACCACAATTTATTTATTTACCATCGGCACGCAACATGGTACGTATTGTTTTTAAAATAATAACAAAATCAAGTTTTAACGACCAGTTATCGATATATTCCAAATCCATTTTCATCCAGTTTTCAAAAGATATATCATTACGCGATGGCGATATTTGCCAAATGCAGGTAATGCCGGGCTTCATCGATAGACGTCGAAGTTGCCATCTCTCGTAGTCTTTAACCTCCTCTGGTATTGGAGGGCGAGGCCCAACAATAGACATATTGCCCAGGAAAACGTTAAAAAACTGAGGTAATTCATCCAAACTAGTTTTTCGTAAAAATTTACCTACTTTGGTTATACGTGGGTCATCGGTTATTTTAAATACCGGTCCATCCATTTCGTTATGTTGATGCAAATCAGCCTTAAGCGCTTCGGCATTTATAACCATTGTTCGAAATTTATATACCCAAAATTTTCGTCCTCTTAGCCCAACTCTTTTTTGCTTAAAAAAAACAGGGCCTTTCGAAGTTATTTTAATGCTTAAAGCTATAAATACAAAAACCGGCGACAAAATTGTAATAAAAAACAAACTTGTTAATACATCAAATATTTGTTTGAATTTCATCGACCAATATTCTTGAGGAGTATTTGAAAACGTTAATAAAGGTGTTGTACTAAAATAGTGTAAATGCATTCTATTAGCCAGCATATTAAAAAACGGAGAATACATTCGAAAAACAACTCCTACTTCGTTACAACTATAAATAAGCGATTCTATCTCCTCCATACTTGGCCGTTCAACACAATATATAAATTCGTCTATTGTTTTCCCTTCTAAAACAGAGTTGATATCGGTTGTTTTAGGCGCCCAAACAGTAATATCTTTTTCGTAATGCTCTTTTAAACCACCATTATCAATTATTGCAACAATTCGATAGCCCCACTCTTTACGTTCTAACAACTGATTTATTATTTTTATTGCAGATTCATCGCCATAAATAATAACTCTTAAAAAATTAAGACCTCTTTTTCTTATATATTTCATCACAATATATAACAACACCAAACCCGAAAAAGTTATAATAAAATCAATTACACTAAATACAATTAAGGTTTGGTAGCTAACATAAAAAAAGCCTAATGTATAAATTATAACTCCTAATAATATACTTCCAAAAATTGACAAAGCAAGCACATTAAACATAAGTATTGAATATGGACGTGATCGATACAACTGTCCAAGTCCAAAACTTTTTGATAAAATAAACCAAATAGGAAGAATAAAAATGGATAGAATAAATACATCTTTATTATCGATAACCTTCCAGGTTTCAATTTTCCAATATAACGATAAAACAAACGATAAACATGCTATTATAGCATTTATAAAGGCTAACAGGTTATTAATACCTCTTTCTTTCTCTTTAATCATCGATTCAAATGAAAAATGATGTCAAAATTAATAATAGTTATGGTATTTTAAAACGGTTTGTTTAAGCCAACATTTATTCAACAATCAAAATTCGCTTTTCATTTACCCATACTTAATATATGAATATGATTAAACATAAAGCGTAAAAGTGTTAATATCTATGAACGAGTTATTTGTAAACCATTCACATTAATACTTAAATCAACAAATCGGGCATTTTTATTTGGCACATTTTCAGAAAGAATTGTTTTTATTTTTTTTGCAGATTCGACATCCTTAGCTCCAATTAACATATATCCGCCTCCACCGGCTCCTAATAATTTATAACCATAGGTGTATTTCTCAACAAGTGTTATTATCGATTCTATTTCGGGTGTTGTTGTACCGGAATCGAGTTGTTTATTTAAAATCCACGATTTGTTTATCATTGAACAAGCTAAAATATAATCGTTTTTTTGTATTGCTTCGTAAGTATGCATAGCATGAGTTTTTATTTGATTTAAAATATTTAATCGCGTTGACTCATTTAAAAACATTCCACGAACAATTTCCGAAAGAATATTTTTTGCAACTCTAGTAACACCGGTATAATACAACAGCCAATGCCCCGAATTCTCGCCTGTAAATAGCTGATCGGATAGCCATTTAACCGATATATTATCCTGCAAACCACTGCCCGACTCCAACAATTTAATGCCTCCAAATATACCACCATACTGATCTTGCCAACCTCCTCCCGTAGTTAATAATTGTTCCAAAACCAATGTACGGTGACAAATAGAACTTTTATCCCAACCAAGCTGACAAAAATCGGATAATGCCCCAAGCAGGGTTGCTGCCAATATAGAGCTTGTTCCAAGTCCCGAACCTTTTGGCACAGCAGCAAGTAACGATATTTCCAGTCCTCCTCCAAAATCTCTTAATTGATCTTCAAGCGACCCATATGAAGATTCACAAAAATCGGGGTAAAAGCCAGCTAAACACAATGCTGCCTTAGGTATTGAAAAAGGAGATCCTACTGCATTGTAATTTTGTAAATCGTTATAACTATTAATTATTTCCGAAACGCCATTATCAATTGAACGAATAACAATAATTGGTTGTTTCGATAACCTTATAAAGGCCTGAAGTGGCGGTTGTCCGTTTAAATTAACAGCAATATTTAATACCTGACCCCCATTTTCAATACAATAAGGTGGAGTATCGGACCAACCTCCGGCTAAATCTAAACGAACCGGGCTTCTAGCCCAAACAATCTGATCGGGGAATACATTTAATTTTGGAGTGTGTTTAATATCAATATCATCGATAATAAGTTGCTTCAAGTATGTAAAAGCATCATGTTCAAGCGAAATGTACTCATCTCCATTTATTTTGTTCAGCTCCGACCTGAACATACAATCCTTAATTCGGGTCAAATCGTTTTCCAATATACCATTGCTTTTAGAAGGTTCTATTTTATTCTGGGCAAAAAGCAATGCCATATTTTTCAAATCACTCTGATAAAAAATACTCCTCTGGTGATTTTGATAAAGCAGTTTCAGGTTATCTTTTCGAAACAAAGCACGCTGATTATTTAATCGCATAAGATTAGCCTGCGCACTAATTTGTTCGGCCGACAATCGTTTTGATGATTTATACCACCCCGACAAATCAGCATTTCCAACTCCAATTAACCACTTTATTTGTTCAACATTTAGCTCCTCAGCTTTTATCAAAGGGAATAAATCAAGACATTGAATATCATTAATTTGATTATTGAAAACTTGGTTAAAATCAATATTATGCGTTTCACACCATTTCGTAAAAGCGATACCCATCCACACTGTTTTTTCATTTTTCGGATCCCCATTAAATAAATCGTTAATACCATAAGGACGAATACAAATATCATTTTCGCCTATTGGTACAACATCTAAACAGATACTTTCAGGCAATTCAATCTCCCAATTGTTATCGGGTACACCGGTAATTATATGTCGTGAATTTAATCTCCATCCCGATCCTATAATACAATTTTCAATCCATATATTATGGTTTTTGATTGACCAATCAATATCAGTAATTGCATTTTGAACAAATAACGATGGATGCGTTTTAACCCTTTTATGTAAAATTTCCCTCTGATCTTTAATTCTGTTTTGTATTTTTTCTGTCGATGATATAAGTTCAGCGCTTGTGCCATAATGATAAAATTCACCGCCATCCAAAGGGATAATAGCTACAGATAAATCATTAACCTGCTGATCGTTTGATGCCGGAACAGTTCCCATACATTCACCAAACGAACTATACAAATCGTAAAATGATGGTGTAAAATCTCCGGGGGTTTTATCATCCCACCCCGATTTATTCATTAATACCTTAACTGCTTTATCACTTAAACACCAAATACCAATATCCATCAAATACAAATTAGCAATAGCATGTTGCTCAATATCATTAATAGACGGTTTCTGCAACATAAAATTAAGCTGATGCGGATTTGTCCGGGGTGTAAAAAATACACCATGCCTTGATGCCAACTGAGGCTCTACCCAAAGACCAAAACAAACAACATCAGCCTCGGGTAATTTCGCTGGTATTTTTGGTGTTATTATCAACACATCACCGCTGGCAACTAAACAATTTAAGTTGTCTGATGTTGATTCAAGAATACGTTCGTATAGTGGAATTTGCAAACTCAAAAGATTTTGGTCAATCTTTTGGCCTTTACTCCATCGAAAAACAGGGATCGGCGACAGCACTTTACCTGATGGAGCATAAGCCGGAAGCCTGCGACTTTGACCTCCGGCATGTATAATTATTTTTTTTTGCGCTTTTAAGTATTCAGAAAAACTAAGATCTGAAAAGTTATTTTTCCAGTTTTCAAATAACAAATTTGCCGTTCCTCCACCCGATCCTACTTTTTTGTTAACCGGGTCACTACACACAAACCAGTCATTTTTATCAACATTTTCTATTTCGTAAAAAACAGAAACAAGATTTTCGGGAAGAGTTAACAGTTTTTGCATAAGTAACAATTACTTTTTTATTAACAAACATAATAAGATTCACTGTAGTTTCAATCTAAAAATAACTGTCATTTTAATTCTGACTAACGTAAAATTTAAATCCTGATTATCAAGCAATTGCAAATCCAAGATCTTCGGGATTTAATCCAAATTTATCGA
>JAFGBR010000033.1 GCA_016933045.1 Marinilabiliaceae bacterium
ATCGATAAATTTGGATTAAATCCCGAAGATCTTGGATTTGCAATTGCTTGATAATCAGGATTTAAATTTTACGTTAGTCAGAATTACAGTAAAAGGATTGATAAGATCACTTGAACTTTCCTCCTCATCGAAATCAGAGGTAACTCCTTCAAGTGGAATTGGAGAATAAAGTACCGCATGTTTTAATCTCGACTCAGATGTTGATCCCTTATCCTCAAAAGCATTGGCTCCACCTCCATTAATTTTTGTATTAGAGTAACGAACCGAAAAATCGAGGTTTATTCGTTTATGTGGTTTATTATTCAATTTCAACGACAAATTATCTCTCTCAAAATCGGAACCCAACATAATTGCCTTATCTTCCATGTGGGCATACGAAAATGAATATTTTGTTTTTTCACTTCCCCCGGTTAAACTTAAATTATGATTAAATGAAGTACCAGTTCGCCCAAAAACCTGATCTTGCCAATCATTACCTTCCAAGCCTTCATACAAATCAATATCCTGATAAGTACCAAAATACGGCTCATATTTATCCTCAACCTCATCGCGCAACGCTGCAAGTTCATATTGCCACATTACATAATCTTCGGCATCTAATACATCTAATGTTTTTGCAATTTTTTTAACTCCATAAAACGCATTATAACTAACACTCATCTTTCCTTCTACACCACTTTTAGTGGTTACAATTACAACACCATTAGCTCCTCGCGATCCATAAATAGCTGTTGATGAAGCATCTTTTAATACATCAATCGATTGAATATCGGACGATGGAATATCGGAAATACTCTCAACCGGGAAACCATCTACAATAAACAAAGGTGAATTATCCTGAGTAATAGATCCACCTCCTCGTACTCTTATTTTTATCTCTGCATCAGGACTACCTTCTGTAGATGTAATTTGAACACCAGCCATTTTACCGGTCAAAGCCTCAACAGCCGATGATACAGGAGCAATAGTTAACTGATCGGCACTTACCGAAGCAACCGAACCCATCACATCCTTTCGTTTTGCAGTTCCATAACCTATGGCAACAACTTCATCCAATGCTGTTACATCAGATAATAAAGCCACATTAATTGTTTTTTGCCCTCCAACATTAACTTTTTGAATTTTGTACCCAATAAATGAAAAAACAAGTACCGAATTTGAATTAGGTACATCTAAGCTAAATTTCCCATCAAAATCGGTAATTACACCAGTTTGTGTTCCATCAATATAAACATTCACACCTGGTATTGGTTCACTTGTAGTACCATCCTTAACAGTACCCGAAACCTGAATGCCCTGTCCAGTAACATACATTGCATTCATAAAAAGAAAACACGATGAGAGCATTATAACTCTCCATAGCATTTTCCTGTAAGATTTGAATTTGTCATTAAAGTTTTTGATCATAACTTCAAATAAATTAACAGATTATATAAACATTTTATAAATACTATAATGAAAAACAAAATTATATTTCAAAAAATTAAAATCTGTTAATACATATAATCATTAATAATCAATCAACATGAAATTATTACTAAACAAAAAAACATCAATACATGTACTTCATATGCCATAACATACTTAATTCCACCTAATTAATAAAAACAAAAAACACACATTTAAAATTTTTTATATAAAAAAACACAATACTTATAAGTTTTTTTAAACCTATACATCTACCAAAAATAAATTATTTGACACCCATTTTTTTTGTCACAACAATTAATTAATAATCGCTGTATACTACTGTATTTTTAACACCTACAACAACTTCAAATTCAAAAGACACTTCAATTTAAACAACAAACGCATAAAAACAAAAAAACAACCCAAAACCAAACATTATACTATCTTAACCAATATTTCGCCCTTTTTTTTTGAAAGTAAATTGTATTATTGCATAAATATAAAACCAGAGAAAAATATTTTCAAACACACTAATGAATTAATTATTAATAACATACTTTTACGAAGTAGCAAAACCGAATAGAAATGAAAAATAAAATTTCAATGCTTTTTTTAATTAGCACGATATTTTTGGGAACCTCGTTATTTGCCAACGATTGGTATAATATTAAACAATTAGGTGCAAAAACAGATGGATCTATACTTTGCACTAAAATCATACAGAAAGCAATAGATGAAGCATCGACAAAAGGCGGCGGAACAATATATTTTCCTTCAGGACAATACCTTACAGGGGCTATACATCTTAAAAGCAACATAACACTTCACCTCGATGCCGGAGCTCTGGTTAAATTCTCCGATAACCCAATTGATTACCTGCCTTTCGTACAGGTTAGGTGGGAGGGTGTTTTAATGAACAGTTTTAGTCCGCTTTTGCATGCCGAAAAAGTTGATAACATAACCATCGAAGGCCGTGGCACCTTCGATGGACAAGGACAAAAATGGTGGGCAACAATTTTAGAGTACGTAGCCCAAATTCGAAAAAATGGTGATATAGACTCAATTAACAACTTCCAAAAAATGTGGATGGAGGCTAATAGCGATATTAAGGTTTCGGATTATTACAAACGAACTTTAAAGCGACGTTTCTTTCGCCCTCCTTTTTTTCAGGCAAACAAAAGCACCAACATCCGTATTACCGGTGTGAAATTTATCAATTCTCCGTTTTGGACTATTAACCCAATATTTTGCGATAATATAACCATTGATGGCATCACAATAAACAATCCCAAATCACCAAATACAGATGGCATAAACCCCTCATCATGTTCTAATGTGCATATCTCAAATTGCCACATCTCAGTTGGCGATGATTGCATAACCATTAAATCGGGGCGCGATGAAGAAGCACGTAATTTAAATGTACCTTGCCAAAACATAACCATTACAAACTGCACCATGTTAAACGGTCATGGAGGCGTTGTTATTGGTAGCGAAATGTCGGGTAGTGTTAGAAAAGTGACAATATCAAATTGCGTGTTCGACGGAACCGACCGTGGCATACGCCTGAAATCATCCCGCGAACGTGGTGGTATTGTTGAAGAAATTAGGGTTGATAATATTGTAATGAAAAACATACAACGCGAAGCATTTATGTTTAACCTCATGTACGACAAACACCTGAAAGAAGAACCTGTTAACGAAAAAACACCATCATTTCGCAACATTCACATCAGCAATGTTACCGGTAGCGAAGTTAAACAAGCTTGCCGTATAATTGGAATCCCCGAAATGCCAATTCAAAATCTATCCTTTAACAATATAAACATCGATGCTACTTTAGGTTTTGATATATCAACTGCCGAAAACATTGAATTTCACAACGTCACTATCGACACAAAACAAGGATCGGCTTGCTTAGTTACTGATTCAAAAAATATGGTATTTGAAAATTTCAAAACTAACAAACCCATCGAAAATACCTCCATCATTAAACTCAATAATACTAACAACATAAACCTATACAACTGCTTTCAATTAAAAGAAGCTGACATTTTCATTTCTGCCGAAGGCGAAAAAACTAAAGATATTTATTTATGGGGAAACAACTTTGCTAAAGTAAAAAATCCGGTTAATTCAAAAGATGTTACAAAAGGAAGCATTATTATTAAATAACCAAACAATGAAATATATATTAAGCATTTTATTACTAATCGTAAGCTTTCAAACATCAACAAAAGCTTACGATGTTGTAGTCGCTAAAGATGGAAGTGGAAATTTCAAATCAATTCAGGAAGCAATTTTATCTATTCGCGATTACACCCCAATTCCCCGAACCATATTTATTAAAAATGGCGTTTACACCGAAAAAGTCGTTATCCCCGAAAATAAGTGCAACATTACCATTATTGGTGAAAGTAAGGACAGTACCGTTTTAACATACGACGACCATGCAAAAATAAACAATATGGGTACTTTTAACACCTACACACTAAAAGTTCAGGGAAATAATATAATCATAAGAAATATTACTGTTGAAAATAATGCACCGCAACTGGGGCAAGCTGTTGCATTACACGTTGAAGGCACTAAGTTTCGAATGCTTAATTGCAAACTGTTAGGAAACCAGGACACCCTTTTTACAGGCAACGAATTTGGCAAACAATATTACAAAAACTGTTATATCGAAGGCACTACTGATTTCATTTTTGGCCCCGCAACGGCATGGTTCGAAAACTGCGAAATAAAAAGCAAAAAAAACTCATACATTACAGCTGCATCAACTCCACAAAACAATACTTATGGATATATATTTAACAACTGTAAACTAACCGCCAACAGCGATGCAACAAAGGTATATCTTGGACGACCTTGGAGAAGTTATGCCAATGTATTATTTATGAACTGCTTTATGGATAAACATATACACCCCGAAGGCTGGCATAACTGGCGCGATCCCGAAAAAGAAAAAACAGCTCGTTACGCTGAGTATAATAATATGGGTGAGGGGGCTAACAGATCAAACAGGGTTGCATGGTCGAAAGAATTAAATAAAAAACTAGCTAAAAAATTTATCTTAAAAAAGGTATTCAATGACTGGCCTGAGGTTGATCAGTAACATATTATTAACTATTATATTTTAATGAGCATACTTGTAACCTGTAAATATTGCAAAAAAACAAACAACAAAAATGAATTGCAGCGTCACTGCTGCAATTGTTTTTGTTGTACAGGTTGCGAAATTTATATCTGTGCTAATTGTGGTCGTTTAATAGAAATAATACCTATAGAAGAAGCATTAAAAAATATAAAAAAAAGAGATAGTAATCACCTATAAACAACACTTCATTAATCTCAATATCAAATCATTAACTGTCATTTTTTCATATTTTATGACATTTTTTTAGTCACACACCTCCCCCTTTAAAACATCTTGTCAGTTTTTTACATTTGGTATTTATTTTGATAATCCTTAATAAAACAAGTTTAACTAAATTATGGAGGTTATCACAATGGCACTTTTAAAAAGATTTGAAAACAAAACCCCGTCATTTCCTTCATTTTTCGACAATTGGCTAAATAGGGATATGATGGACTGGATGAATACCAATTTCTCCGACACAAACACCACTTTACCGGCAGTTAACATTAAAGAAAACGAAAATGCCTTTGAACTCGAAGTTGCTGCACCCGGAATGAATAAAGCTGATTTCAATGTATCACTCGACAATGATACATTAACCATTTCATCGGAGAAAAAAGTTGAGAAAAAAGAAGAAAAAGAAGGCAACTACACAAAACGTGAATTCAGTTACCAATCGTTTCAACGCAGTTTTACACTACCCGAAACTGTTGTTGATGGAGATAAAATTTCGGCTGTTTACGAAAACGGCATACTTAAAATTAACATTCCTAAACGCGAAGAAGCGAAACCAAAACCAAGTAGGGTAATTAAAATTAATTAATTTTGAATCAAAATAATTAAGAGGGTTGTCTATAAAAGACAACCCTCTTTAAGTAAATTATCGAAATGGTTCATTCACACCCTAGTATCTTTTTATATAACCCTACAGCCGATATGGCAATTTTAAACGGAACCGTTTCGTACATGCCTCCGTCAAGCCTGCAAACTTTCGAAAACGATTTATCACTACTCCCTTCATTAGTTGCTGCCGAAAACGACATTGTTATTACTAATAAAAAAATATCCAATTCATTCATTGATACTCTAGCACTTTTAAAAATCGAAAATATCATATACAAAAGCCAAAAACAAGTGCAGGCAATGGAATCTTCACATTTTAACTGGATACGCCCCTGGTGCTGGTCGCCAGTAGCCCATAATACATTTAAAAACACAAAAAAATACTGTTCCGATAGCTTTAAAGAATCGCCTAACAACAACTGGAACGACAGTTACAAGTTATTTTTTAGTCGAAATACTTCGCTAATGCTAACAACAAAATTATTCAATAACACAAAATTATGCGAACACATTGAAATACCCATCATCCCCAAACGGGCAATATCTTTAAATGAAATTGACAATTATTCATCTTCATTTAACCAAAAATATGTAATAAAAGCCCCCTGGAGTTCGTCGGGAAGAGGAATTCTAATGGTTGATTCAACAAAACAAAAACCACTCAACATCAATTGGGTAAAAGGAATACTTAAACAACAAGGGTTCGTTACCATTGAACCTTTATACAACAAAATTGCCGATGTTTCTTTTCAATTCGTAATAACCGAAACTGGCATGGCAGTCTACATTGGTCATATTTTTTTTATCAACGACAACTCTGGTCATTTTACAGGAAGCCACATTGAACCATATCCACTAAATATAATTAAACGAATTAACAAAACATGGCTCAAATCTGCCCTCGAAGAAGCACAAAAACATTTAACCGAATCACTATCGCAAATGAACCTTAACCATTATTATGTCGGTCCAGTAGGAGTTGATGCCATTTTATTTATGAACAAAAAAGAAAAAATCAAAATACACCCATGTATCGAAATTAATCTTCGATACACAATGGGAACATATACACTAAGCCTTCGTTCTAATATACATCCTCATTCTAATGCCATCTGGGGTATCGAAAGACTAAATAAACAAACCCCAAACGTTAATGATCTCATATTAAAACCATTAAAAACATCAGATGGACTAATATCAAATTGTCACATTTTTTTAACCGATAACCCTGATCAATTCAGAGTATGGCTAACAATTAATGATTGTTAATAACACTATTATAATAAAATCAAAACTTAAAAAAAGCCGCCCTGATTATTACAAGACGGCTTATAATTTTTTTTATAATTTCCTACTCAACGTACACCAAAAGAGCCGAATAATTATTTACACCATTGGCTGAATGTCCTGCATACTTAATATCAACTATCTGATCTACACTAATCCCTTCTTTATCCAAATAAGCATTAAGCTGATCATCTAATGACATATCGTAATCATCAGTTCCTGTATACTGAAAGTGTTTTGTTTTTACCTTTTCCATAGCTTATAAAGTTTTTTATTGTGAACGTTTTTTAATTATTACGCCTTAAAGGATAAGTGGATTCAAAATATTGACTAATGCCACAAATCATTCAACAAAACAATAACACAACTAATCTAAAAATTGTTTATTCATTTATTGTTCTTCCATCCACTCTATAAAACGCTCAAATAATTCACTATTATTCGAAACCCAAACTAATACCCGCTCTTTGTTATTACAAGCACTCACGTAATAAGCAAAAGCACTAGAAAACTGTAAATCAACAATGTTTTTGTAAAACAACAAATAATTCTTATCCCAAAAATCATCTTCGTCACATTCAGTTCCCGACAATAACGACAACAAAAAAGCTGTTTGCTCTACAAATTGAGAACTATCCTTTACTCCTTCGCCATAATTACGACTGTTTTTCAACAAAGTGGCACTAACTCGCTCAAAAAATGTTTCCTCATTACTTTTTCTCATTAATACATTAACAGATGATGCCTGCGCATACCCTTTCCAAATAGCTGTTAATGATTTATAAGCTTCTTTACTAAGATCTGAATCCTGGTCGAGTAACAGATAATAATACAAAGCTATCATACTCTCTACCCGTTTTTTTTGAGCAAGCATAACAATGCTTAACAGATAATGAGAAAGCGAATGTGCTTTATTTAACGTTATCGACATTTTGGCATGTTCTTCAGCTTTTTCATATTCCTTTAACTCAAAATATATTACTCCCAAATGATACCTTAATATCTGGTTTCCCGGATCTTTTTTCAATGCCATTTGATACACACGTAATGCCTTCGTTTTTTTTCCCTGCTGTTTTAACGATGAACCATAAAGAATAACCGATTCAGACCAATAACTTCCAAATGCATCAACAACCTGTTTACTTAACTCTGCACT
This sequence comes from Marinilabiliaceae bacterium, assembly GCA_016933045.1. GTDB lineage: Bacteria > Bacteroidota > Bacteroidia > Bacteroidales > Marinilabiliaceae > JAFGBR01. Next base: position 7,839 of record JAFGBR010000033.1, read on the forward strand.
TTTATCAAAATTCCCTAATTGATACCACGAATTGGCCATTTCATATTTAGCAGCAAGGTTTCGCGACTCAATCCGAAGAGCTTTTTCAAATTTTCGGATAGCCTCAGCGTACAGTTCATTATCGTGCAATTCCACTCCTTCATCTATTAAAACCAAGGCATTTTCATCCTGTGCTAATATCGTAGACAGAGAAATAAATGATAAAATCAATACTATTATAATCTTTTGCATTCATTTTTATTTTGCTGCAAAGTACAATGAAAAAATGAAATGCTAAAAAAAGAAAATATAACTCACAACAATTTTGCCGACCTTACTATTGCATCCAACAATCGCATTTTGGGAGCCTTATATTTGTCGGATGGAGCATATAAAAAGGCGTCAATCACAATTAACCTATCCTCTTCTACTGTAAATAACGATGTATATGCACCTCCCATCATGTCGCCTTCCATTTTCCATAACCCACGCACTTCAGTCCACTTACGACCATTTAGTTTTAATTCACTCGAAATATATGGAACCCTATCTTCACAAGTCATATAAGAGCCTTCTCTATCTCCGCGAATCATCTTTTTATTAATTGCTTTTTTAACTTCTATCAAATCGTCAACTGTAATATTGTTAATATTAACAATTACTGAATCATAAATTAATATCCCCATACTAGTTTCAAAATTATCGTACTGCAACCATGCAAACCCGGTGGTATCTTTTCGTAACCTATATCCCTTAGGCAATAGAATATCTAAACTATGGTTATTCCTGATAGTTTCATTTAACGATTCGTTCATAACATTCCTATTTATTGCCATCATTCGTTTCACATCACCTGAATAATAAAACGTTTTTATTTCATCGAACTCATTAATAATAAAATCAACAGCCACACTCTCCGATGTCGCATTAACCTCTACTACATTTTGAAATTGCGCCCACCGATCGTTAGAAAAACGAATAAGAGGCTGTGATGATTGTTCATCAATACGCACATATAAAACATTTCGAAATGTTCGTAAATGTCCGGTAAACTCTTTTGCTGAAATGTGAATTACTTTAAATAGTTTCTCAGATTGTGGAAGTGCCGGAAAATTTTCATTAAAAAAACCATCAATCTCCATTAGCTTATTAAAAATACCGTCCGATAAATTGGTTACAATTAGCACCTCTCCGGGCGAACCAATAGATCTCAGCTTTAATGATTGGTTTTCTTTGCAGCCAACAACATTAAAAAGCATTATTAAAACGAGTGTTATATATTTGCATAAACTTTTCATCCGATATCTTTTATAATTACAGATCAAACTCGCATGATGAATTTTCATCCATGTTTCCCGATCTATCGGGACTAGTTATAATTAACGAATCATGCTCGTTTTATAATTATTAGTTTAATTATAAAAACCACTTCCCATTACCTTATATGCCCGATTTGTTTTAAAATCATTTTTTGGAAGTTATGCAGGGTATTCCAAACATATCCGGTAAAGGAAGTAGCTTTTAATAACACAAATAAGCGAGACGTGTTAAGAGACCTTTTCAGGTAGGAACGATATTAATTACTTAAATTAAATTTTACAGGCATTTGAAATGATACCTTCACAGGCTGGTCGCGCTGCCTTCCGGGCTTCCATTTAGGCATCATGGCTATAACCCGAAGTGCTTCTTTATCCAAATTACGATCTACACCCTTTACCAACTCAATACCAGTAACACTCCCTTTCTTGTCAATGATAAACCTAACATAAACAGTTCCTTCAATATTCATTTCCTGGCAAATAATAGGATAGCGAACATGCTCAATAATAAAGCGTTGTAAGGCTTTCATCCCTCCCGGAAATTCAGGTTTATCTTCAACCATAATAAACGGCTGAGGGTCTCCATCTTCCTCTACTAATTCATCAGCAAAATCGGTAAGTAAACTGTTGTCGGGTGTCACAGGCTCAGTTGTCAATTCCAAATCCTCGTTTAGCTCAAAAATTTCTTCTACTATCTCGAAATTTATTAACTGCTGAATTTTCTTAGGTTTTAACTTCGCTTCTTGCTTTCGAAACGTAACAGGGAGCATTTCCTGATCCAAAAGACTCATATTATAAACCGGCTCTCGCCAATCATTTTCAACCTTAAAAGTTTCGGAGAATTCAAATGCGGCAAGTGCACCCCCTAATGCAAGAATTAATCCAATTTGAAAAAATAAGAATCGTTTATTCTCTAGATTCGCTTTGTTTGATTTTTTAGCTTCCATGACGTGTGTTTTTATAATGTTTAAACTGACATTAATTTGTTAAACATCTAATGCCAATTGCCATGCCACTAATAAAACAAAGTCAAACAAACAAACGTAATCAACTTAAAAAGAAATAGTTAGAATTACAGGTAGTGAGGATAAAATAACAATGAATTGGGCGAAATCGCCCAATTGGGCGAAGCAAATCGCCCAATTATTTAATAAAAGGATAATAAAAATTTAACCCATATTAGAAATACATTATCCTTAGTCGTTAAAAATATCTTTGACTATATTAATGTTGTGCTTTTTAATTTTGCGTTTTACCACATCGCGTGAAACATTAAGAAGCTCGGCCGCCCTGGTTTGATTAAAATCGGCCTGACGTAAAGCTTCCTCAATTAAACGCAACTCATTTTTTTCTAAATCGAGGGTTGCGTAACGATTATCTTTATTTGAAATAGACTCTATTTCCTGACGCAATGGAAAATCTTCGGGCAATAACACATTCGACTCACTTAAAATAAGGGCTCTCTCTACCATATTTCGCAATTCACGTACATTACCAGGGAAATGATAGGCTCGAAGTTTTCTTATTAATTCGGGACTTATTTCAGGACTTTCAACACCTTTTTTTTTCGATAAGCTACTAACGAAATGCCTCAATATCAGCTCAATATCACTTCTTCGTTCTCGTAACGGAGGAATATTTATTTCAATAGTGTTAATACGATGAAACAAATCCATACGAAATTTATGTTCTCCAATTAATCGTTCAACATTTTTATTCGTTGCCGAAATAATACGTACATCTACCGGAATCTCCTTGTTACTACCAACCCGTTTAATTTTCTTTTCCTCAATAGCTCTAAGTAATTTGGTTTGTAAATTATGAGGCATTTCGGCCACCTCATCCAAAAACAATGTACCATAATTTGCCATCTCAAAGTATCCAACCTTATCTTCTTTTGCATCGGTAAATGCTCCTTTAATATGACCAAAAAATTCACTTTCAAGTAATGATTCAGGTATAGCAGAGCTGTTTACCGGGGCAAAAACATTTTTCTTACGAGGACTGGCATAATGAATAATTCGCGATACCACCTCTTTTCCGGTGCCATTTTCACCGGTAACAAGTACATTTACATCCTTATCTTTTGCAGCCTTCAATGCAATATCAAGAACCCTTTTTATTGAATCACTTTCTCCAACAAAATCTTTTTCAATAAGCGATTCCAACTCTTTCGATATCAAGCTTTGCTTATTTTGCATATCTAATAAACGCGATTGAAGCTCAATAAATTTTCCGGTACGTTCAACAGCTAATTGTATATCCATAATTTGAAACGGCTTGCGAATAAAATCCGATGCCCCACTACGCATAGCCTGAATAACCATATCCATATCTCCATAGCCACTTATCATTACAACTTCAAGTCGAGGATAATCTGCTTTTATTTTTTTCAACATTTCCAACCCATTCATTCCTGGCAACATAACATCGAGAATGAGTAACTCGGGTTCTTCTTCAAGTTTTTTAAAACCTTCGTTGGGTGTATTAGCTGTATCAACGGTAAAACCAATTTTTTCGAGATGAAATTTCAACTTATCAGTTATCCGTTTTTCATCATCTACAATTAATATTTTTAATCGGTTATTCATAAATCAATTATATTTCGAATTGGGAAGAATAATTCGCATTAAAGTTCCCTCATTTTCTTTACTTTCAACCTCAATGCGCCCCCCCATCTCCTTAACAAGGCGATGAGAAATAGACAATCCCAAACCAGTTCCTTTGCCCAGTTGTTTGGATGTTACAAACGGCAAAAATATATCGGTTTGCTTTTCTAAAGGTATCCCAACCCCATTGTCAATAACTTCTAAAACAACTTTTCGTCCTTGCGAAAACGTAACCACATCAATTTTTTTCTTAATAATCGGGGTTCTCTGTTTCATCTCTTCAACTGCATCACGGGCATTTGATAAAAGATTAAAAATTACCTGTTCCAATTTATGAGGATTACCCAATACTGATGGCAAATGATCTGACAACTCAAGTTGTAAATCGATATGATGGTTTGAATATTGTTTTCCTATCATAGAAACTGCGGCTCGTACACATTCCGAAACATCAAACTCTTCAACAACCATATCTTTTTGACCGCTGGAGAAAATTCGAATATGATCGACAATTTCGCGCACTCGTTCAATATCTTCAAAAATCTCATCTATCGACTGTTTAAGATATTCCTTATCGGGATTATCTTCGTTAAGTTCGAGCCGAACCCCTTCGGCCGAAAGACTAATATTTTGCATTGGCTGGTTCACTTCATGTGCAATACCTGCAGCCATTTCTCCTAACGACGTTAAGCTTGCCTGGTGCACAATTATCTGATGTTGAGCCTCTTGCTTCTTTAGTTCTTCTCTTATTCGCTCTTCGAGATTTCTATTTTCTTCGCGTTTAATATAATATCGGTAATAGGCAAAAAATGTCAATATCAAAACAATTATAATAATCAAAATAAACACTACGCGCCATCGGATAAGACTTATACGTTCGAGTTTTAACTTATAATTCTCATTATTAGCCTTCAACATCTGATTTTCTACATTTTTTTGTTCTAAATCGTGTATAGCTAACGTATTAATAAACTGACTAACATTCTCTTCCAAAACAATAGTCTCTGTTAACTCCGAAAACTGACTTTGATATTCGTATGCCCGTTTATAATCTTCTTCCTTTTTATATAATTCACTCAATTGATAGTAATTCAGTCTTATTAGATCACGTGCATCAACTACTTTAGCCAAATTCAAACTCTTATTAAATGATTTCTTTGCACTATCCGGCTCCTCTTTTGCCAAATAAATACGTCCAATATTTAGTAAACTCATTGCAGCTCCATAATAATCATTGGCCTTACTTTGAATTTTTAGAGCTTCTGTATAATTATAAAAAGATGAATCAAGTTCATTCATAAAAAAATATGATCCTGCAACATTATTTAAAACAGCTGCCTTCGAATGCAAATCCTCACTATCGGCAAGTATTTCTGTTAATTGATTAAAATACATCAACGATTGTCTATACTCTCCCTGGTTAAAATATACTTTCCCAATATTTGATAATACCTGGGTTAACTCATCAGTAAATATTTTTGAATTCGGATAGTAACGAATTCTATCTTTCAATAAAGAAAGTGACTGCAAATAATAATCAATAGCCGATCCATAATCGCTAATATCACGATAAACATCACCAATATTTCTGCAAGTTTCAATCTGTTTATTGTATTTTCCTTGATCGATATATATTTGTAACGATTGAAAATAATTATTCAAAGCTTGTTCCGACTGCTTTAAGCGATAGTAAGTTGATGACAAAGCTGAGATACTCTGCTCATCTCCAATATCTTTATATACCTCAATCGATTTTTTATAACTTTTTAATAACTTTTCAAAATCACTCTTAAAATAATATCCTAATCCCAAATTAGAATATGCTTCAGCCTCACCTCGCTTGTTCCCTTTCTCAACGGCAAGTTTCAATGCTTTTTGTGCATATGTTATTGTCTTTTGAGGATCGGAATACAAATATGACCTTGATAATTGGTTATATATTACAATTTTCTCATTGACATTAGCTCCATTCAAACGAGTTAAAAATTCCTGTTGTTGTTCGGTATCGGCATAAGAGGTTACAATAAAACCTACAAAAACAATTAATAATACTATACCTTTTTTAAGTCGAAACAAACCATTAGTAAAACATTTACAATGAGCAGTATAATCATTTGGCGTCTTCCATCTGACCAATAAAAAATATAATAAAAACAGATGAAAAACTACCTTCATTTTATTATCTATTATATAATTAATTTACAACGCTAATATTATCAACTGTTAATGTGCAACCATTTTACCATTCGTTGCAAAAAATCCCTTGTATAATAATCTACATCAACAATCTTACCGTTCCATTCAACAATATCTAAATCAATTTCTCGCGGCCCAAATTTTGGTCTGGTTCGATCTCTTCCCAATTCATTCTCAATATCTTTTAGCCTTAAGCGAAGATTTTCGAACGACAACCGTGTTATTCCAATTAAAGCTCCATTTGTAAACTCGGCTTGTTCTTCTATACCTATTGGTAATGTCTGTTCGAGTGGAGTAATATTGTCAACATCAATATATTTATTAATCAAATCAAATGCTTTCGAAATATTATTTTGAGCGTTTATATTCGAACCTATTGAAACAATAACTTTATTATTCATCTTTCTTATGCGTTAAACTAATAGAAACACTATCGGCAAAACGTAAAGCATGTGGTTTATCTATTTCAACAGTAGCCTCTGACACTATTGCATACGACATTATCATATTTAGTATTTGTCGTGCTAAAGCCTCTATCAATTTAAAACGACCAACTTCAACCAATTTAATTATCTCATGTTTAAGTATTTTATAATTCAAAGTATCATCTGGATTATCTGTGCACTCAGCCTTTTCTGATTTAAAATCAATAGTAATATTTATTACAATATCCTGCAACTTACCAAGTTCATGTTCACTAAAACCGATATATGACCTTAGAAATAAATTTTTAATATAAAGTATTGCCATTTTATATCATTTTTTTGTTTCCTAAATGATTTCCCGAATCAATATTTATAATCTGTCCTGTAACGCTATCATTATCGATAAAGAACTTAATGCAGTTTGAAAGATCACCTAACGAAGATGCTCTTTTTAAAGGAGATTGTTGCACAACTTTTTCAAATCGTCCTTCAAAATCACCCTCAACAGGTAATACAGGCCCCGGAGAAATACCATTAACACGAATGTCAGGAGCAAGCTCCAATGCCGTTAAAAGCGTTAAATCAGCCAAACTTTTTTTCGATAAAATGTATGGCATGTGTGTTGTGTAATTATGGTTTATCGCTGAATCAATTATATTAATAACACTGCCTTTTTTAAAACGATTCGAAAACTCTTTTATCAGCATATATGGAGCAAAAAGATGAATAGCAAAATTTTGCATCAACTGCTCCGATTCTGTCTGTTTAAAGCTAACCTGTTTATATATACTTGCACTGTTAATAAGCAATGAAAGTTGATTGAATATTTTTTTATTTTTCACAAAAATTTCTCCAACATTTTCCCAGTTATTAAAATCAAACCTGAAATGTTGAAAATGCTGATTAGGATATTTTTCCGATAATTGTTGTTGTAATTGTTCTGCATCTTCATGCGAATTATTATAGTGCAACAATAAATCATAGCCCAAATCGGCCAAAAACAAACTTATCGACTTTCCAATCCTTTTAACAGATCCTGTAATTAATGCTTGTTTTCTTAATTCTGTCATTAAATTATTACTGATAGATTAATTCAACTATTTTTTCGAGATACTTTTTATCTATATCATCAAATGAATTCAAACTTTTACTATCAACATCCAAAACTCCAACAATTACCCCATTGTTATCTTTTAGCGGAACAACAATTTCCGATTTACTTAAATCGCAACATGCAATATGACCTGGGAATTTAGTCACATCGGGTACTACAACTGTTTCCTGACTATCAATTCCAGCCCAACAAACACCCACATGCTTTTCTAACTTTTGACATGCTAAAAGCCCTTGGTAACAGGCAACAAATAAATCTCCTTCATGCAACAAGTAAAACCCTGTCCAAAAAAAATAATCAATTTTATTATGCAACAATGCAATAATAGTTGACATTCGGGCCATTGGAGTACTTTTTTTATGAAGCAATTCATCTATTTGTTTGTATAATCTTATATAACGCTTCTCTTTTTTATTATTCATTATTCATTTATTAAAATACAAAAACCGGTATAAAGTAAAAATAGTTTCTTTACACCGGTTTACAAATAATTTATTTCCAATATTATTCTTTTAGCATCTCTTGTAATTTTTTTCTTGTAAAAAAAATACGACTCTTAACTGTTCCAATTGGCAAATCTAACTTTTCTGCAATCTCTTTATATTTGAAGCCTTCGGTATGCATTCTAAATGGAATTCGAAAATCTTCATCAAGCTTTTCAATTGTATTATTCAATTCCATTACTGAATGTATTGTTTCGGGAGTTTCAGATTCGTAATTCTTTTTATTAGCTATAAAAATAGCTGTATCAGTACCATCAAATGTTTTCCTGTTTTTTTGAACGCGACGATAATTATTAATAAATGTATTTTTCATAATGGTAAAAACCCACGCCTTAAGATTTGTATTATTAACAAATTGGCTTCTATAAGTTAGTGCCTTCAAAATTGTTTCTTGCAATAAATCATGTGCATCGTTATCATTCGATGTTAAACTTAGAGCAAAATAATGCAACTTATTCTGAAGACCCAACAAGCTATTATTAAACTGAATTGTTGTCATTTTACTTTATTTTTATTTGATCTAAATTTGTTTATCAAATATAATTCAAAAATAAACATCCATCAATTCACAAACATCTAAAACAACAACAATAAAGAACCATTTTCTAAATAGCAAAATAAACAACCACCTGATTACATTGCACTTACAGCCTAAAATAAATCACATTCTAAATTGTATATTAAGATTTTTTTATCTTTTATTGTGTTTTTTTAACCTTCAACTCACCTATTTACAAAAAAATGAGTGGAAAAAACCACCCATTAATTATCCGATATTTAAATATTAAAATAACTATTAATAAAAACTATACAGAATATGCTGCACTGGCAATAATACCTACAAATAAACTCAAAACAACAATCGACAACCCTACTATTGCAATAATACCCCATATCATATAAAAGGTCTTCATAGCTTTCATTCCTACTTCTATTTCATATTCATCGTGTAAATTAACCCCCTTTTGACACTTACTAGCAAAACTATACATGTAAAATGCAACTAAAAATGAAATAATGGCAATTACTATGTAAATAAATGAAAGAAATACAACTGGTATACCTGCCATGGCCATCTGTGCCGAGGCCATTGATAGTGACATAATTGCACCTATCGAAAATGCAAGTATTAAAACAACTCCGGAATAAACAAATCCAAGTATTGCTAAAAACTTTGCCCATCTTGTGGCTGTTAACAAATAATTTGCTGCCGAAGGAGTAATTCGAAGTTTAATTTCGTCCTGAATGTCAATTTGGTTTTCCATATTTTATGATTTGAATTAAGTTTCTATTCAAATTATTTTAATCTAAGCATCAAAAAATTATTAAACTAATTCTTCATTCGTTTCATTTCTTGATACTATTCTATCTTCTACTTCATCATTAAAATAGGGGAAAAAATCCATAATCGCACTTTCATTAACTCCCACAATATCAAAATCAACAGTCATACCCGATAATGCTTTTTGAAGCTTATCATAAGCATCTTTAACATCCGATGCCATAATGAGCATTTGATTCGACACTTTTTTCTCTTTACCGGCCGACTCATCAACCGAAATATATGTTACTTTACATTTAAACCAACGATCGCCATCCTCATTAGGAAAAACATCCGTATAATTTGCTTTTCTAATATTTGTAACCGTAAATTCGCCACTAATATAAGCCTCAAGTTCTTTGTTAATACGAGCTTCAGCCTCTGTAAACGAAATTGCATCAACCAAATAAGGCTCATTAACTTTTTTCTCTTTTCCTGTTTTATCGTCGATTTTTGTATATCGAACTTTACATTCAAACCAATTGTGCATATTCTTATTATTTTTTAAAACACAAATATAAAACCTTCTTAATTACTTAATAGAAAAAGTTGTTAACATACAAAATAACGAAAAACAAAGAAAATTGTATGAATTAAATATTTTTAACACTTAGGAAACTTTTATTACAACAAAAGTTTCCTAAGTTTGATTTTGAAGCTTAAATTGTTCATACAAAAAATAAAAACAACAAAAGCATGTCAAAAGAAAAAGAAGACATTACACTCAAAGTAAAAGACTTATACTTTAAATATGGAATAAAAAGCGTTTCGATGGATGATGTTGCTCATGAATCTGGGATATCAAAAAAAACTCTTTATCAACACTTTAAAGACAAAGCTGAACTTGTTGAATCGGTAATTAATCTTGTCTTTAACGAAAATATGACAATAATAAATACCGCAATTGAAACTTGTGACGATGCAATTAGCGAAATGTACGAGATTCATGTTTTTATGAACAAGATTGCCCGTGAACACAGCTATTCAGTTGAATATGACTTAAAAAAATATTACCCTCATCTGCATGAATTAATAATAAACACCAAACGTGAGAGAATATATTCCATCGGACTCAAAAACCTTAAAAGGGGTAAAAAAGAAGGATTTTACCGACCTGAAATAAACGAAAAAATCATTGCTAAAATTAATCTTATGCGTTTAGAAAGTTCAATAGATAACTGCATTTTTTCAGATAATGAGCTCCTTTCGCAAGACTATTTTAAAGAAATGCTCATATACCACATTAGAGGTATTGCAACTCACGATGGCATAAAAAAACTTGACTCATTATTAAAAAACAATAAATTATAAATAACTATGACCTTAAAGCAATATTCAATACTTATTTATCAGTTGGCTATCTTGCTATTAATAAGTCAAAACACTTTGGCTCAAAACAGCAACGACACCATAAAATTAACCTTAACCGAAGCCAGAGCTTTTGCTCTTTCAAACAATAAAACAGTTTTAGCATCGAAAATGGATGTTGAAATTGCTAAAAACAAAGTGCGCGAAACCACAACTATTGGATTACCCCAATTTAATGTTGATGCAAACTACCAACACATAATTGGCGATATAATTAAATTCCCAGTCAATCCAAACGAACCTCCTATTCCAATCCTGGAAAGAGACAATGCAACCATCGACTTTAAAATTACTCAGCTTATTTTTAGCGGTGAATATATTGTTGGCCTTCAGGCTACAAAAGTGTATAGGTCAATTTCAGAACAAAACCTTATTAAAAACCAACTTGACATAATCCAATCTGTTGAAGGAACATACAACATGATTCTGGTTTTTAAAGAAAACCTAAAAATAATTCAGGAAAACAAGTTTTTAACTGAAAAAACTCTCTCTGAGATGCAAGCTATGTTAGATGCTGGCTTTATAGAAGATACTGAAGTTGACCAAATTAAAATAAATCTTACAGGTTTAAATAATCTTGAAGCTTCATTTGTAGGCCAATTACAAAACTCTATCAACCTGTTAAAATTTCAATTGGGAATGGATTTTAACCAGAATGTATCAATTGTTGATGATATAAACACATCTATTGATTTATTAAAACCTGTTTACGAAAAATATTTCGATGTCAATCAAAATATTGAATATAAAATGGTTAATAACAAAGTGCAGATATCTAAATTAAACCTCAGAAAAGAGAAAAGCACATTTCTTCCTGTAATAGCAGGTTTTTATAATCATCAGGAACTATGGAAAGAACCTTTATTAAATTTTCAACCCCAGGATATTATTGGCGTTTCACTCTCTATTCCAATTATTACAAGCGGCCAAAGGCTTTTCAAGGTAAAGCAGGCATCTATTAGCCTTGACAAAAGCGAAATTGAAAAAAGCCAACTAAATGATGGCTTACAATTAAAGTATCAAAACCTGCTATTAAACTACGAAACAGCTTATAACAAATACATTAACCATAAAGACAAATGTTCATTATGTAAAAAAATATTTGAAAAAACAAACATAAAATTTAAAGAAGGTGTCTCGTCAAGCTTCGATCTAACACAAATTCAAATACAATACCTAACTTCTATAAGTGATTATTACAACACGATACTGGAGCTATTAAACACAAAAAACGAAATTGAGAGATTATTATCAAACAAGTAAACAAACTATAAGCAAATATTACTCACTTATAAGACTTTCTATCTGGCAATTATTAACAAAATAAAACCTAAGAAACGGGCATGATTCGTTAAACAATAACACGGATGAATATTCATCATGCGAATTCAATCCGGTTTTTACTTGATAAATTATTTACCGATGAAAACAACTATTAAAAAAATAAGCATTCTTATATTAATCGTTACTACAATAGTAGCATGTGAAAGCAATAAACAAAACCAATTAATAAAACTAAAAAAAGAACGACAAACACTTGATGAAAAAATTTCACTGTTAGAAAAAGAGATTATATCTGACACCACAATAGTAAAACCCAACGAATTCAGTAAAAGTGTTTTAGTTGAAAAAGCAAAACTAATACCTTTTGAACATTATATAGAAATACACGGAAAACTCGATGGTGAAGAGAACGTACAACTATATCCAAAAGGACAAGGCGTTGTAACAAAAGTTCTTGTATTACTTGGCAGTACTGTAAAAAAAGGTCAGGTAATTGCAACACTTGATGCCGGAGCTTTAGAAAAATCATTTGAGCAAGCTAAAGCACAATACAAATTAGCCAACGAAATGTTTGAAAGACAAAAGAAGCTTTGGGAACAAAGAATTGGCTCTGAAGTTCAATACTTACAGGCAAAAACACAAAAAGAAGCATCGGAACAAGGGCTTGCCGCACTTGAACAACAACTTGATTATATGACAATTAAAAGCCCTATTGACGGATCAGTTGAGGATTTACCATTAAAAGTTGGAATGGCTGTATCTCCGGCAATGCCCGTAGCAACTGTAATAAACTTTTCATCGGCAAAAGTAGTGGCTGAAGTAGCCGAAGCTTATGGTACCCAAATAAAAAAAGATGATTTTGTTACAGTTTTTTTCCCAGACCTAAAAAAACAAATAGCTGCAAAAATAACCACTACAAGCAACTATATCAATCCGATAAACCGATCTTTTAAAATTGAAGTTCGCCTTAATGAAATGGAGAAAAGTTTTAAAGCAAATATGGTTGCTGTACTAAAAATAGCCGATTACAAAAACGACAAAGCCTTTGCTATTCCTATCAATCTAATTCAAACCGATTCGAAAGGAAATTATATTTATGTAGCTCAACATAACAACTCAAAAACCATAGCTTCAAAAAAATATATCAAACAAGGTATGAGCTACAACGGCATGGTTGAAATAATTGATGGTTTAACAGAAAATGACCTGATTATCACATCGGGATACCTATCGTTAAATCAGGGAACTACCATTAAATACTAATTCCCAAAAATTTATGAAATGGAAAAAATAAAAAAACATTTTAAACCTACTAGCTGGTCTATCGACAACAAAACCAGTATATATGTACTTGTTATTATTTTAGCTTTATTTGGGTACAGTAGCTATAATAATATTCCCAAAGAACAATTTCCCGAAGTAGTTATCCCAACAATAATTATAAATACAATATATCCTGGAACATCACCTACCGACATTGAAAATCTTATTACCCGTCCCATCGAAAAAAACCTAAAATCGATAAGCGGGGTTAAAGATATTAGAAGTAATTCGGTACAGGATTTATCAACTATAATTGTCGAGTTTCAAACCGATGTTGATATTGATAAAGCAAAACAAGATGTTAAAGATGAGGTTGACAAAACAAAAAATGATTTGCCATCCGATTTAGATCAAGATCCAAACATTATGGAGATTGACATATCGGAATTACCAATTATGTACATTAACCTATCAGGGAATTATCCTTTAGATAAGATTAAAGAATTTGCCGATGAGGCTCAAGACAGAATTGAAGAACTTAGCGAAATTACTCGTGTTGACATAGTAGGTGCTCTAGAAAAAGAAATTCAGGTTAATATTGATATGTACCGAATGAACGCTTACCGCCTTACATTCAGCGATATAGAAAGAGCCATTGCCAGCGAAAATGTAACCATTTCGAGTGGCAACATTAACCTTCACGGCATGAGTCGCAACATAAGAGTTGTTGGCGAATTTAAAAACCTCGAAACTATTAAAAATATTGTTATCGGTGCTTCGGGCGGTGCACTGGTATACCTTAAAGATGTAGCAGAAGTTAAGTCCGATTTTAAAGATCAAGACAGTTATGCCCGATTAGATAGTAAAAATGTATTAACCTTAAACATTATTAAAAAGAGCGGCCAAAACCTGCTTAATGCTTCCGATAAAATAAAAGATATTCTCACTGATCTTGAAAAAACAAAATTTCCTAATGACTTGAAAATAGTTATTTCGGGAGACCAAAGCAAATTTACAAGAACAACACTAAATGACCTTAATAATACAATTATTATTGGATTTATTTTAGTAACAATAGTGCTGATGTTTTTCATGGGCGTAACCAATGCCTTTTTTGTTGGCATTTCAGTACCTCTGTCAATGGCCTTAGCATACATTATTATGCCCGGCATAGACTTTACACTTAACATGCTGGTAATGTTTTCGTTCATTTTTGCATTAGGAATTGTGGTTGATGATGCCATTGTTGTAATTGAAAATACACATCGTATTTTTATGAAAACCAATATGACAATTGTTGAAGCTGCAAAATTCGCCGCAGGTGAAGTATTTGTTCCAATATTAGCAGGAACACTAACAACACTGGCACCATTTTTTCCATTGGCTTTTTGGCCCGGTGTTATAGGTAAATTTATGTTTTACATTCCTGTAACCATAATTATTACCTTATTTGCCTCACTTATTGTAGCTTATATTATTAACCCTGTATTTGCCGTTCAGTTTATGAAACGCGATGAAGAACACAAAGGTATTTCACGAAATAAATTGTGGACTTATAATGGTATTATGCTATTCATTGGATTAATACTTCATATTACACAGCAACCGGGTTGGGCAAACTTATTGATATTCTTTGCAATAAGTATGGTTATGCACAATATATGGGGTTACAAAATTTTACTCCACTTCCAACACACTGTAATACCTGGCATACTTAACAAGTACGAAATACTACTACGGAAACTGCTAAAGAAACGCAGACCGCATTATTTATTATTCGGCATTATTGGACTATTCCTGTTTACTATAATTTTAACAATCAATTTCACTCCCAAAGTGGTTCTTTTCCCCGATAATGAGCCCAATCAGATAAATACATTCATAAAATTACCAGTTGGTACCGACATTGAAGTAACTGATTCAGTAACTAAAGTAGTTGAAAGAAAAATTATGAACGTGCTAGGTAAAAACAATCCAATTGTTGAATCTGTAATTTCAAATGTAGCCCTTGGAGCTTCTGAAGATATGTTCGATTCGGGAACAAAAACAACACATAAAGGAAAAGTTACTGTTAACTTTGTTGAGTTTGCCAAACGAAACGGAGAAAATTCAAACCAATATCTCGAAAAAATAAGACGCGAAATTAAAGGTATACCGGGTGCCGAAATAAATGTTGACAAAGAACAAAACGGCCCTCCAACTGGTAAACCTGTAAATATTGAAATTAGCGGTGATGATTTGGATTTACTTATTGAAACTTCTAATCGTTTCATGTCTTATCTCGATTCATTAAAAATACCGGGTGCCGACCAATTCAAAACCGATTTTGAAAGTACCAAACCCGAAGTAATCATTAATATCGACAGGGTAAGAGCCAATTTAGAAGGAATTACAACCGGCCATGTAGGATCAGAACTTCGTACAGCAGTTTTTGGTAAAGAAGCATCGAAATACCGCGAAGGTGAAGATCAATACCCTATTCAATTACGATTCATAAAAAATCAACGCGAAAATCTCGATAAACTCATTAATATTATGATAACATATAGAGATATGAATACCGGAATTTTACGCAGCATTCCCCTATCGGCAGTTGCAAAAATTAATTATGAAAACTCTGTTGGTAGCATATCGCGTTTAAACCTTAAAAGGGTTATTACTATAAATTCAAACGTTATTACTGGTTACACAGCTAACGAAGTAGTTGCTGACATTAAATATAATATACCAAGGTTTTCAAAATCTGATGATATTGAAATAAGTATTACTGGTGAACAAGAAGATCAAAAAGAAACCGGTGAATTTTTATCAGTTGCACTCATGTTAGCACTTTGTTTAATTTTATTCATATTAATTACACAATTCAACTCAATTGCTAAGCCCATTATTATTATTTCGGAAGTAATTTTTAGTGTAATTGGTGTTCTTTTAGGTTTCATATTTACCGGAATGCCAATTTCAATTATTATGACGGGCATGGGACTTGTTGCATTAGCTGGAATTGTTGTTCGAAATGGTATTTTACTTGTTGAATTTACCGATGTTCAAATTGCAAATGGATTACGCCCCCGCGAAGCCATGATACAGGCAGGAAAAGCAAGAATAACACCTGTTTTATTAACAGCCGCCTCTACCATTTTAGGTCTTATACCATTGGCCATTGGATTCAATATTGATTTTGTGGGGTTATTCACAAATTTTGAACCCAACATCCATTTTGGAGGCGATAACGTAATGTTCTTTGGCCCACTTTCCTGGACAATTATTTTCGGATTAACCGTTGCAACATTTTTAACACTGGTTATGATTCCTGCATTTTACCATATCATATATGCCCAAAATATTAAATGGAAAAGATTTAAAAATAAATTTAAAACCATAATATAGTTAAGGTTAACCCCGACATAGCAGATATTAAATTTGAAATAAATTTTTACTGAATCTTAGTCACTGCCATAGACGGGATTATTTTTGAATAATTAGGGTAATGATTAAATACAGACTTTAAAAAAATCACTTTTTTTCAAAAAAAAACAATTGAGCGTACGTATGACATCTAAATCAATTGTCATAGTATTTGAATAGATGAGTTAAAAAATTTAAATATGACTACAAAATCAATAAGAAGAAATCTTTATAAAGTACTACGAAAAACAGGAGTACCACGAGATTTGATTGTAGAAGATGCCGAATTAAAAGATGAATTGTTGATGGATGATATTGACATGACCTGTTTCCTCTATTATTTAGAAACTAATTTTAGTGTCGATTTAAAAAATGAAGAAATAGCTCAGTTAAATTCAGTTAAATCAACAATTGATTATTTGCAACGTCATTGTGCATAAAGGATTGTGAAAAAATCCTCCCAAGTTGTTTTCAAAGTAGCTCCAAAAACCGTCAACTCCCATATCCTATTTCTACTTTGAAAGCAACTTATTTTTTTCAATAAAAAACATCTTTTCTAAATCATCTGACGGCTTAATAATATTATATAAAAGCCAAAATATATCCTTTTCTCCCTCTTCTACCTTATCATATAGTACATAATCAGGCTTAAAAATTTCTTTATTTAAAATCCTATTAGGAATTTGTACATCTGTAACCAATAATTCAGATTTGGCAAAAAAATCAGATCGTAATCTACGTTGCTTATCAATCACTTTTATTTTTATTTCACCTATTACCTTATTTAAAATCCACCTTCCACTATACAACCTGTAATCAACACTATATTTTGCAAAATATGGCTTTGCTCTTGAGTTACGTTTATCCTTCCTAATTAAAAACTCACGACTCTTTTTCAAAGTATTTTTAGTCATTTCAAACTCTGCTTTCACTAATGCGTAACTTTCGGCATTAATATAAAACATACCTTTGTAAAGCAAATTACCGTCATCAACATAAGGCTCAAAAGCTACATTAAAAATACATTCATCATTTAAGTAACTTACTCCTTCGTATGAATACCTATAAATATCATTTTCAATATTTGGGAAAAAATCAAGATACCTAGCAATATCAATTCTCGAAAAAAGATAAGGCCCTCCTTGCAAACGAAACAATATCGATCTCATACTATCCACATCATCACGCTTTCGACCTTTCACAAACCGAACTTTTTCCATTACCGAAGGTGTCAAATACGATGGTTTATTTACATCTAAAACAGATTCCAACACCTGAACATATCTGCCATCTTGCATAACCGACTCGCGATAAAAGGCTGTCAAACTCACTGTGGTATCAAGATAATTATGAACCTTATTATCCACTACTTTTTCCAAAATATTATCTGGTGAAATTGCAGTTACATCAACCTCCGACAGTTGAACTGCAACCCTCTTCATATTAACATTTATACTAGTATCAACAACCTGCATGCAAAGCTTAATACTTTGATAACCAATTGTCGAAATCATTATTGAATCATTAGCTAAACTAAATGGAACAACCAACCGGAATTCACCCATTTCGTTAGTAACAGTACCTATTGGCTCTTTATTAAACCCAATGTGAACATAAGGCAAAGGCTCTCCGCTTTGTTCATCATTTACAACTCCCTTAAATTGAAAATAGCTTTTGGAAGAGAGATCGTGCAACAACAAATCTCGTCGTATAATAACTTGATTTCGGTATAACAAAACATCTATTCTTTTACTAATCAACACATTTTCAAGTAAATCCACTACAGATGATTGTTGTATATCAATAGTAACAACAGAATCAACAGGAACAACATCTACATCATACGAAAATTTCACATCATAAATTAAACTTAATGTATCAATAAGTTTACCAATTGAAATATCCCTAAGTTGTAAATTAAACAAACTATCTTTTTTGCTTTGGGAGTGTGCAAATGCAAAACATAAAAAAAATAAAGCGCATGTAATACGATATTTCATAGAACATACAATTTATTAATAAGGCATTTGATTTTTCAATCTAAATACTAAACTATCTTGTTCAAACTCTAAATTAAAGGTTCTACAAACAACTAACATCACACTCTGTATATCGGCATTATTAAAACTAGCAGTCAATCTATTATCAAAAATACCCAAATCGGCCAATTCAATTTGAACTCCATAAACCGACTCTAATGTTTCAACAACCAACCCCATAGGGTCATCTTCAAAAATAATTTCTTTTGTTATCCATGAATTATAATTTCGATTTTGATTGATTGACTTAATAAGACTTCCTTCAACCTTATTAAAAACAACTCGTTCACCCTTATGCAAAAAAACCTTTTGGGTGTTTAATGATACCTCAACAACTCCATTGTCAACTGTAACAACAATATTTTTATCGTTTGGGTGAGCTTTTATATTAAAAGCAGTTCCTAAAACCTTAATCTCAATTTGGTCAACGTTAATTACAAAAGGTTGTTCATTTTTTGGAGCAATTTGAAAAAAACCTTCACCTTCGAAACTTACAAATCGTTTATCGCTATCAAATTTCGTAGGATAATAAACCGAACTGTTTTGGTTCAAATAAATACGACTTCCATCGCCTAAAATCAACTCTTTATTAATATTGTGTGTTGAAAAAACAAGCATCTTTTGCAACGTTCCAAACGGATAATAAAACAAAAAAGCAACTATAAGCAGCACTACTACAAAAGATATTACTCCAACAAAACTACTCCTAGAATTAAACCTGTTAACCTTTTTCATTGAGGGTTTAATCTGTCCCAATATGTTATTAAAAGCATCTTCGCTATTTATTTTTTTATACTGAAGAGCATAACCTGCTTCGTCCCATGCTTTTTTTGCAATATAAAAATCAGATTCTAACTCTTCGTTATTTTTAACCTGTTCCTCAAACCGGCTCTTTTCGAAGTAGTTTACCTCATTTGACAAGTATTTTGCCATCAGTTCCCAATCTTTATTATAATCTCTTAAGCTCATTTTTATTCATACTTTAACTAGTACTAAATAATTATTACCTGGTTTAATTCTCATGAAACACCTTATTCTTTAAACCAGCTAAATTTTCGCGCAAATATTTTAAAGCCTTTCCTATTTGAATTTCAACTGTTTTTGGCGATATGTGCATTACCAGAGCTATCTCTTTATATTTCATACCTTCAATTCGGTTTAACTTAAATATCTTTCGTCGTTTTTCGGGCATCGAATCTATTACAGACATAATTTTTTTCATTACAAAATCATCTGGAAAATCGGCCTCGGGCTGAAAAGCATCTTGAAAAAAATTAGATTGATATGTACGGATAACCTTTTGTCTTTTAATTTCATTTCTGCAACGATTTCGTACAGAAACAACCAAATAAGCCTGAACAGATTGAATTTCTAACACATCCTTCTTCTCCCATAAATTCACAAACACCTCTTGTACAATATTTTCTGCCAAATCCTGATCACCCACATATCTCATCCCTAAAATTACCAAATGCCTGTAATACCTATCGAATAGCTGCTTATAAGCAACTACATCACCATTTCTTAACTTATAAATAGTCGAAATAGTCAAACAATCATTTATTGCAGGCTTTTTCCTTTTCATTTCTTAATAATATTTATTACAGACAAATGAAACGATTGATTACCCCTATTAAAAGATAAGAAATTACTCAGAAATTTCAAATACAGAAACAACGAGTGCATGATCGGAAGGAAAACCATATTGATGCTCACTTATAGTTCGACTCGAAACTACTTTTAAAGCATCTCCTTTATAATAAATGTAGTCAATCCTACTATTAAAAACCTCTTTGAAAAGCGGGGACCAAGTGTTTCCTCTAAACTTTACCTCATCAGGGTGAACTTTTCTATAACTATCAATAAAACCATATCCATCAAGCATTTTACTAATCGAAAAAGGAATAACCATATTATTATTATTCGCCTTATTTTTTTCAGTCCAATCAAAATGAGAACCGGTATTAAAATTACCTGCTACAATAATATTTGTTGAAGTACCACGTTCCCACCTGGGTATTTCACTTAAAATAAAACGCATTTCAACGCCACGCGTTTTTTGTTCCCACAACATAAGTGAATCAACCGACACAAAACCACTTTTTACATAGGCACTAATATCGGGTTGAGGACTTAACCACACCGGATAAACCATTACATTTCGGTTTTTATCCAACTGTATTTGAACACCTCCTGAGTGCTCCTTTTTATATATATTAAAAGATGCAGAAATTGGAAACCTACTGATTACCGATATATTATCACTTCTTTTATAAAGAAAAAAACCCAATTGATCAGCTATTTTTTCACCTCCCCCATAAGTTTCCTGAAGACAAATAATATCTCCATCGACACTTCGAATTATTTCAACAATACGCTCTATACCAACTGTTTTACCCAAATATTCGCCTCCTTGATATATATTCCATGTTAAAACAACCAATTTACTATCATCTAACAAAGGTGAAGATACATTTTTGTTTGTATGATGATCCCAAATATTAGCTATTTCAGATGCTGTCAACACTCGTCCCCAAAACGTAAACTCATCAATATATCCATTAAAAGTATCTCGACGTTTATCAAAACTATACGGATCTCCTCCAAAAACAATTCCTCCGGGCTGATTTAAACTATCACACTCCTCAACACTAATAACTGCAACATTTACTCCATCAAAATAATGACGAACCTCCTTATTACTTTTATCATACGAAAAAGATAACAAATGCCAATTATCATCATTAATGCGTTGACGTGGATATGATGGATTATATTTCCACACATTTTTTCCGTCCGACATCTCCCATTGCCACAATCCTGTTGATGTTGAAAACACTTTCCACCCCTTATAATTATTCATATAATCTTCGGTATAACAACTTGCAATCATGTAGCCATCAATATCATTTTTTTGTTTTTTTATCCAAAAAACAACCGAGAATCCTTCATAATCATCAACATTAAATAAAGTTGGGAAACTAACCTCAACAGGAACTCTTTTTTGTGCAGTAGCAGTCAAATTCAAACACGAATCAACAATTCCCTTATCGTACGACAATTCTATATTATCTTCCTTTGCCATTTTCAAAACACCACTATTCTCAAACCTTGAATCGAAAGAATACCCAACAAGCGGTATTCCTGTCGATTTCACAGGCTCTTTTTTAAAGTAGGCACAGGATGATAATACAAACCCGATAATAAAAAATACAATACCCTTCAATATTTTTATGTTTTTAAGTTAATTTAAAAACTACAACAATAATGGTTTAATTCTCTTTTACTCAATTTTAAAAATTTTGTTCTTTTTTATTTCAGTCAATAACTTATTCAATTCGTTTTCCATTTGCGGAAACATAGTTTTAAATGCTTCATTATCTTTCTCTTTAAAAGCTTTTTCGGTTTCAATTGCTAATGGATACAACCTAAATGCACTTATAGTTCCTGTAATTCCTTTAAATGAATGTAACATTCGGTGTGCATCATCGAAATGCCCGGCATTAATCTCTTTTTTTACTATTTCAATAAACTTAATATGATCATGATAAAACCTAATAATAAGCCTTTCATAAAAATCCCATCGATTAACCATACGATTCAACCCTTCTTCTACATTTAATCCATCAATTTTAACATTATTAATATTAGGAATGGTTGTTGTAAGTTTATCTGATGAACTAACACTAGCACCCTCTTGTTCTTTTTTATTTTTTACCTGGTCAAAAATCGTTTTATATAAATGATGTGGTTCTATTGGTTTTGCAACCATATCGATCATACCAGCATTAATACAACGTTCTTTTGCCCCCTCCACTGCATCGGCTGTCATAGCAACAATGGGCAAGGACTCACACCCTGATAGTTTCTTGATAGCTTCTGCGGCTGAATATCCGTCTAAAAGAGGCATTTGAATATCCATCAAAATCAAATCGTATTTCGAAGGGTTACCCGAACGCCGAACCATATCAATAGCTTCTTTTCCGTTCTCGGCCAATTCAACTTTAATCCCTGCAAGCTCAAGCAATTCAATTCCTATTTGCTGGTTTGTTTCATTATCTTCAACTAGTAAAACCTGAACATCTTTTAATTTTTGCAGCTCATTTAACCAAGTAGTTTCAGCCGGGTCTTTAACATTTGAAAGTATGCCACCTTGCCCCATTGCTTTCGACATACAATCGAGAAGAGCTGAATAAGTAAATGGTTTATATAAAATATACAACAGATTATTTTTTTTCACCCAATCAATCTGCTCATCAAAATCAAAAGCCGATACAACAATAATTATTGGTAACGAGGGTGCAATTTCTTTAATAATTTTTGAAAACCTAATATCACTCTCGGCATCTTTCCAGTCAATTATAATAAAATCCCATTTTTCACGATTATCGGGTTTCTCTAAATAACCTATTGTTTCATATATGTCATCCCACAAATGAACATCAAAATGATATTCTTTCAAATATCGTTGAATAATATTACCGGCAGTAATATTTGAATCACAAATAAGAACCGATTTTCCTTTGCCCGATATTTTTGCAAACAGTTCATCTTTTTTTTGTTTGGAGGCAATTTCAAGATTAACTGTAAAATAGAACTCGCTACCTAAACCATATGAACTTTCAACCCATATTTCACCACCCATTAAATTAGAAAGCCTTTTACATATTGCCAATCCCAAACCCGTTCCTCCATAGCGTCGGGTTGTTGAACTATCGGCCTGACTAAAAGAATCAAATAAAACAGCTTGTTGATCTTCACGAATTCCTATACCTGTATCTTTTACACTAAAAAGTAACAACGCCATCTGATCTTTATGGTTTTCAACCTTCACATTTACAACAACCTCTCCTTCGGGGGTGAACTTTACAGCATTATTAACCAGATTAGTTAATATTTGACCTAAACGCAATGGATCACCAATCAAACTAAGTGGTACTTTAGGAGAAATATTAAACGCTATTTCAAGTCCTTTTTCATAAGCTTTATACGATATCATACTCGATAAATTTGAGAATAATGACTCCAAATCGAATTCAATATGCTCAAAATCGAGTTTACCTGCTTCTATTTTCGAAAAATCAAGTATATCATTAATAATGCCCAATAACGATTGCGATGACGATTGAATTTTTTTCAAATACTCCAACTGATGTAACTCAGGCTCTTTATCAATTGCCAAATGAGTCCATCCAATAATTGCATTCATTGGAGTACGAATTTCATGACTCATCCTGGCTAAAAACTCACTCTTTGCTTTTGTTGCGGCTTCGGCTGCTTCCTTCGCATCTTTAAGCAACAACGAATCATGATCCTTTGCAATTGCTATACCCAAAGTAACTGCAAATGCCTTAAATATTGCCCTTTGAGAATCAGAAAACCGCACTTTTGACATTGAATAACCAAATCCAATAAACCCCCAAAAATCTTCTTTTACAAATATTGGAACCAACAAAACACTCCCTAAATCAAGCCAGTCAAAAAAGTGTTGTTCGGCAGTTGCCAACTCGCCCATATTTGATATCACCTCTTTATTATCGGCCAGCGAATGATACCAGTGTGGCGCGTATTCTTCAAAAGATATCTCTCTCAATTCAGGACGATGAATAGGATCTATTTTTCCTTTAGCCCACTCAAACTGATGTGTAAAAGTTAAACAATCAAGTTCGTTTACTGTATTTTTAAACACAAACGATCTGTCAACACCTGCACTTTGTCCAATAATTCGTAATGATTTTGATATAGCTACATCAGGATCGGTATTTACAATTAACTCTTTCACAGCCTCAGCAACACCTTCAAGAAATCGATCGCGCCTTATTACTTCTGACAAAACCTCTTTTTGAGGCGACACATCAACTATTACACCCTGCAATACAACTGAACCATCCTTATTACCCGAAATAAAAGTTCCCTTTTCATGAAGCCATTTTACCTGCCCCATACTATCTTTAATTCGGTACTCAATCTCATACTGTTTTCCCATGTGCCTTGGGTTCATTAATAACGATAAGAGTTTTCCCCTGTCTTCTTCATAAACAATATCAATAAACCGTTGATACCCCTTTATGCAATCATTACTGTTATACCCTGTTAGTAAGTCATACCCCTCACTTAAAAACAACATTGTCCTGCTGGCATCATTAAGTCCTTTAAATACAATTCCCGGCACATTACTAACCATATTACGGTAATTGTCCTGACTAACTTGCAAATCGCTCTGGACCAATTTCAACAACGATACATCTGTTGATTGTGAACAAACCGCAGTAACCTCTCCTTCATCATTTAATATGGGAAATTTACTTGTTAAATAACTATATACACAACCATTAAGAACAAGTTCATTTTCAAACTCAATAGCTTTTTTATTTTTTATTACCTCATTGTCTGAATCAATAAAACGTTTTGCAACATCAGATCCGAATATTTCATTTGCTGTTTTTCCAATAACATCTAACGAAGAACATTTCATACGTTGAAGCCATCTCTCATTTACTAGAGTATATTTCCCATCGGTACTTTTTACAGTAATTAACGATGAGTTATTTTTAATAATATTATCCAAAAAATTCCTGCTTTCACCCAATATCTTTTCAGCAATTTTACGTTTTTTCTCATCTTTCTGTATCTGGCCTGTAAACATAAACGCCAATAATCCACTACTTAATAAAGCAAAAGTCATTAAAAAAAGAATCATATTCGAGTTTCTAACTCTGGCTTTTGCAATATCGGCAAGTGTTGCTTTATTAGCCCTTTCGCCCAATTCCATTATTTGATTGGCATATAATAATAACTGCCCTTCAATTTGCATTTGACGTTCTCGTGAACTTATTAACCCACTTTGACAAATCTGGTATTTCTGCAACTCAATATTAACACGACTAAAAGCATTAAGTACTTCGTTATGATGTATATAATCCTTTATTCCCATTGTAAATATATCGAGATGTTTAGCTATTAACTTCAAGGAATCTTTTGCAGATGGAGGCAAAATACTTTTAACACCCGATAATTCAATTTGCCTCATATAATAAAGATTTTGAAAAACCTGCTTAGATGCTAAAACAACTCTATAACGTTCATTTGATGACATATCGGGAAAATTCCAAATCCCCGATTTAAATAGCAACGAATCAATTTTTCCAATCGTAGAAGATGCATCATTCTCATAACCCTGTTTTTCTGATTCATATCTTAAATAATCATTCAACAACCCCTGGTAATTTGCAATAAGGTTTACCACTGGTTTAAGCTTTTTCAATAGGTCAGGATTATCATCATGTGTTTCAATTTCGTTAATTAACCTACCAATATCATAAGTCAAACTATCCATCCTTAAAATTGAATCATCATCAGCATTGAAAAAACGAATATTTTTTTCATTTAACCGAACCTGGTAAATACGTTGTATCAAATTATTAACCCTTCCTATTGCATCAACCAATTTATCCAATCGATTAAGCCCCTTTAAACCAATAAAACCAACAAAAACAAGAATAATTAGATTAATACCAAACCCCAACAATACCTTTCGTTGAATCGTCATTCTTTCTATTTTTAAAAATAGTTTTGCAATTTTTTTAAAAAACATATTTAAAAGCGTTATATACTTAATATACAATTAATTTACCTATATCCGATTGTAATAACTCAACAATTTAATACTGATAAAATTTTTAAATACTATAAAACTAACCAAATTATTTTTTTAAAAAAGATTGATTTATTTTACATCCGAAATAAATCAATCTATTTATGAAACTTTTATTTTTTATTATATCATTACTTGCTATAACAACAGCAATTGCTAATCCTAAATACGAACTGCGTGGGGTTTGGATTGCCACGGTAAATAACATCGATTGGCCATCAAAGCCAGGCCTTCCAAGCGATATACAAAAAAAAGAAATTATTGCCCTTTTAAATATTGCAAAAAAAAACAATTTAAATGCTGTTTTCTTACAAGTAAGACCAACATCCGATGCAATATTCCCATCTATTATTGAACCTTGGTCTTTTTATATATCAGGAAAATCGGGTCAAAAACCAAGCCCATATTACGATCCACTTAAATATTGGATTGAACAAGCCCACAAACGAAACATTGAGTTACATGCATGGATAAACCCTTTCAGGGCTTCCATGTCGATTAATGACGAATTAGACACTCGACACCCGGTAAAAAAACATCCCGAATGGTTTATTAAATATGCCAATAAACACCAATATGACCCTGGAAACCCAAAATGCAGAGAACATATATTTAAAGTTGTTGACGAGCTTATTACCCGATACAATATTGATGGAATACACATGGATGACTATTTTTATCCCTACCCTGTAAAAAACGAAATATTCAACGACAGTAGCTCATTTATCAAACACAACCCAAACAAAATTAATACAATAGAGGACTGGAGACGTCAAAATGTTAATATGACAATTGAAGGAATTAGAAATACAATAAAAATAAAAAAACCCGAAGTTGCTTTTGGTATAAGCCCTTTTGGAGTTTGGAGAAACAATAACCGTGATAGCACCGGTTCTACCACGCAAGCAGGCATAACAAACTACGATGATTTATATGCCGATGTTTTAAAATGGTTAAAAAATGGATGGATCGATTATATTATTCCCCAAATTTATTGGGATACAGAACACTCAAAAGCCAACTACAAAACACTCACAAAATGGTGGAGTAATAACTCATATGGTAAACCTCTTTTTATTGGCCATGCTTTATATCGTATCAAAAATGATAATGAAAACTGGAATAACCCTTCTCAAATGCCAAATCAAATTAGCTTTTTAAGAGACAGTACAACAGCTTTAGGAAGTGTTTTTTTTAGTATTAATCATTTTAAAAGAGATATCTTAGGATTTCAAGATTCATTAAAAAACAAATTTTATAAATACCCTGCTTTAATTCCATCTCTTACCGACAAATATGCTCCGCCAATAATCAACTCCTCATTAAACGTAAAAAAACGCTTTGGCAAAATTAAACTATCTATTAACAATCCCTCAACAACAATCAAACACTTTGTAATTTATACTTATAAAGCGAACGAAACCAACCCCCTACTATACCCAAAAAACATCTATTCAATTACTAAAGAAAAAAATATTATTATTAAAAAAAACCTGTTTGAACATAATCAAACATACTATTTCAAAATTGAAGCAATAGACCATTTTAACCGAAGTTGCGGAATTAGTATGCCAATCAGAAAAAAGTTTTAAGATCAGTTAAAAAATTAAATTAGTTATTTAATAGCAATAATATTTTCTATTTATTAATATATTTGTTTAATCTATTGAATTTTGAACATATCTTGTTTATATTTCATCTTTATTTGAAGTATGACTCATAATAAAATATTTAATACACTCATTATCATTTAAATAAAATTATGAAGAAAGCTTTACTTTCAATACTTATAATTATCATACTCTTAATTGGCATTGTTGTCATTTGGCTTGGCACACAAAAAAGTACCATTGAAATATCGAAATCAATTGAAGTAAAAGCCAATTCTCAAAAAGCATTTAATGTAGTTTCAAATTTTCATACATGGAATGAATGGTCACCATGGATTGCAATTGAACCGCAGAGCGAAACTACCATAAACGGAAGAGGTAATGAACCGAAGAACTCACTATCATGGAAGGGCTTACTTATTGGAGAAGGAAGCATCGAACATTTAGAATTTAACAATAACGCTATCATTCAAAAAATCAACTACATTAAACCATTCAAAAGCACAGCAGATGCTCAGTTCTTATTTACCCCAACTACCGATGGAGTTAAAATAACCTGGTCAATGACCAATAAGATGCCATATTTATTAAGGTTTCTAACATCAAAAATGGAGATAATTATATCTGATGATTTTGAAAGAGGTTTAAGAATGCTAAAAGATTTAATTGAAACAGATAATGTAGCTTCAAGAGTGGTAGTTAAAGGAATTGAAAAATTTGATGGAATGGCTTATGTAGGAAAGTCAAACAAAAGCCATAAAGATAGAATAGGGTTAACCATGAAACAAACCATTTACGAAGTTAGTAACTGGTTAGTTGCTAGTTTAACATTTCCCGAAGAATCTATTAGTATATACAAAAATACAGATATAAAATCTGACTCATGCAGCTTTATTTCGGGATTCAAATTAATAAATGCAAACAAATCGTTCCCATTTATTGGTGCTATTATTGATTCTATTCCCGAGTGTAATATATTAAAAGTCACATTTTACGGTGATTACAAACACCTTGGGAATGCATGGTCAGCTGCCTACTCATATATGCACCAAAACAAACTCAAAGCTTCAGAAACAATATCACCATTTGAAATATACCTTAACGACCCATCGTTTTTCCCCGACCCTATTGACTGGGTTACTGATGTATGTATTCCATTAACAAAATAAATGAAAGCCCGAAAGGGCTTTTTTCGAACCACAATACGAAATAAAATGAAAGAGTGTTTACTTGGTAAATCACTAAATGAAATAACCAATTTAGTAATCGGCGAAAAACTTCCAAAATTCACAGGAAAACAGATAGCAGACTGGATATACAAAAAAAATGTAGAATCCATTGATCAAATGACGAACCTATCAAAAAGCACAAGGCTTATTCTGTCTAAAAAATACAAAGTTGGTCGTGAAAAATTCCATAAAGTACAAGAATCGACTGATGGAACAAAAAAATATCTTTTCCCAACACTTTCGAACCAATTCATCGAATCGGCTTATATACCCGAAGAAAACCGAAATACCCTTTGTATTTCATCGCAGGTTGGATGTAAAATGGGCTGTCTATTTTGCATGACAGGAAAACAAGGGTTTCAGGAAAACCTCACTGCAACTGAAATTATTAACCAAGTTGTTAGTCTGCCCGAATATGATACATTATCGAACATTGTTTACATGGGAATGGGAGAACCCATGGACAATATTGACGAAGTATTAAAAAGCCTCGAAATTTTCACCTCCGAATGGGGATTGGCATGGAGTCCCCGACGCATAACAGTATCGACAATTGGCATCATACCCGCCATGAAAAGATTTATAGAAGAGAGTGAGGCTCATTTGGCAATTTCGTTACACACACCATTTAACGACGATAGAATTAAGTTAATGCCAATTGAAAAAGTGCATCCAATTGAAAATGTTATTTCCGAAATAAGAAAATATAATTTCGGACGCCAACGCCGAATATCTTTTGAATATATAATGCTTAAAGGAATTAATGACACCCCACGCCACATAAAAGGATTATCCAAGCTACTAAACGGATTAAGATGCCGGATAAACCTTATCCGTTTTCATCCGATTCCCGACACTCCATTATTAGGATCGGATCAAAATACAATAGAATGGTTTAAAAATGAATTAAACAACAAAGGTATTACAACAACAATCAGACAAAGCAGGGGAGAAGATATTTTTGCAGCATGCGGCTTGCTTTCAACAAAAGAACTTACAAAAAAACAAAACAACAACACTGATATTTAGTATATTAATTCATTACATACGGTTTTTTTTTATAAAATTCAATGTTTTAATTTATCAAAATAGTTAATAACTTGAATTATCTAATCATTAAAAATCAAACGTATGTTAAAGCTTATTTTAAATGGAGCACTCGGCCATGATGCTGAAATAAAACAAGTTGGCAATAAAAAAGCCATTAATTTTGACGTTGCTGTTTCATTAGATTACAAAGACTCGAAAGGCAATAAAGTTGAACGAACCGAGTGGATTAAGGCTGTAATTTGGAAAAGCGAATCACAAAACTCCAATATCTCCAACTACTTAAAAAAAGGACAAAAAGTTTTAATTGAAGGAGTTCCAAGCTCCGAAAGCTATATTGGAAAAGATGGAGATGCAAAATCGACTCTTCATGTTAATGTTAAAGATATTGAACTACTTAATTGATTAAAAGCTGGCATAGAGCCAGCTTTTTTTTATAAAAACCTGATCTTATTATTATTGATATCTATAATAAATACACTAAGTTTGTGTAATTATTATTTGCTTAAATGATCTGGTTGTATGAGTTTGTTTAAATTATTAATTACCTTTTGTTTACTTATAACAATTACTTTTTTCGCATGTGGCCCCAACAATGAAGAGATTGCAAAAGAACGATTTAACAAGGCAGAACTGTTTTATGCAGCCAAAGAATTTAATAATGCTAAACTAATATTAGATTCCATTATTAATAAACAAAAAAATGTAATTGAATATTACACCCGAGCTAAAGACCTTTTACGAACCATTAACATCGAAGAGCAAAAAAATAACATTGCATTTCTCGACAGCCTTTTGAAAGAAAAAGAAAGAGAATTAGAGCCTCTTATGAAAAACTTTGTTTTAACAAATGAATACAAGAAAAAAAAATTAATACACAAGCGTCAAAAAACCATCAATTCATACAACAGAACCTACATAAAAACAAATCTCGAATTAGATGGAACATTTTACATTTCGAGCTACTTTTGCGGAGAATATATCATTAATCACGAACAGATAAAAGTATACAACAGTAATCAATCTGTTACTTCTGAGAAAGTACCATTCGACTCTTTTAACAACCGACACTTTAACGATGGCGGATTATACTGGGAAATTGTTAATTATAAAGATGGTAATGACAATGGTATAATTGACTTTATAGCACAAAATGTTAATGCACCTCTTAAAGTAATGTTTATTGGTAAAAAAAACTTTTATGTTCTTATGGAAAAATTTGACAAAGAGGCCATTAGAGATGGATACGAGATAAGTTTCATTCTTAAAGAGGTTGAAAAATTAAAAACAGAAATAAAAAACTCTGAAGATGCTTTAAAACGGCTTTAACCTTTATTTTTACAACGAGCTATCCATTTTCAGACAAACAAATCTTTTTTAATCGTCAAAATTCACCTTTTTATCAAAAAAAAATAAGTTTTGAACATGAATTATTCTGATCAAGACTATTTTTGTTATCACATAATTAATTGTAAATGAAGTACAAAAATCATTTCAGATATATTTTCACTATCTGGTCTCTTATTTTATTCCATTCAATAGTTAATGGTCAAATACACTTTTCATCTACCCCGATAGACTCAACCAATCAGGGTAACAACTATTCATACAACTTTACAACCAGCAACATTAATGGAACCCCAGTAATTACACACAGTATACTACCCGATTGGCTCAACTTCTCAATGAATACCGACAGCACCGGTTATCTTTCTGGTATTCCCACGCAAGCCGATATCGATACCTTTTCCATTACACTCTACGCATCGGACGATAGTAATGAAACCTCACAAACATTTGATCTGATAGTTTATAATGTAAACGACACTCCATCATTCTCATCTACTGAAATAACAACAGCTACAGAGGGGTTAATGTACTCTTACAATATTACCACTGAAGACTTGGACAACGACTCAAGAACAATTTCTTCATCACTTTTACCTGTTTGGTTAACGCTCGAAGACAATAATAACGGCACTGCAATTTTATATGGCATTCCATTAGACAACCACGTTGGCAACAACCACGTTGTACTAAACGTATCTGATGGTTCACTATCGTCTAATCAGGATTTCCATATTAATGTTGAAGCAAACACCCCTCCTTCTTTTTTAACAACAGCGGTTAATGAAGCTACACAAGACATTGAATACGCTTATAATATTTCGGTTAGTGACATCAACGGAAACGAAGTGACTTTATCGTGTTCAACTCTTTACGATTGGCTTTCATTCTCCGATAATGGTTATGGAACCGCTATATTAAGTGGCATCCCTAATGCAACACAAGTTAATAATTACCTTATTTCTATAATCGCTTCGGATGGCATTGATAAAACTACACAAACATTCACACTCTCGGTTAATAATGTTAACGACACTCCTGTTTTTCAAAGTTCACCAATCACATTAGCAACCGAAGACTTTCTATATCAATATAAAATTGAAGCCAGCGATTTAGATGATGACAGTTTGCATTTTTCGGCAATAACAATTCCATCGTGGTTAAACCTAACAGACTCTCTAAATGGCAAAGCAACCCTATGGGGAACTCCTGAAAATAACAATGTTGGCACTTTCCCAGTTCAAATATCAGTTTTTGATGGAATTACAACTATTAATCAGTCATTTAATATTACTGTTGAAAATACAAATGATGCACCTGTTATATACATAAATCAAAGCATATTTTTAAGTTTTACCGAAAACGATACTGCTAAAACTTTATTTTCAGATTTCACAATTGAAGATGTAGATAATACAGCAATAACATCGGCAACAATATCATTCACTAATTCGAGCTATTCTCAAACCGAAGACATAATAAACTTCACAAACCAATCTTCAATTTCAGGTTCATGGAACTCTCTTACAGGAGTTCTGACTCTTACAGGAAATGCAACCCAATTAGCTTATCAGCAAGCCATTCGTTCTATTACTTTCGAAAACACTTCCGAGAACCCATCGATACTTACAAAATATGTTGACATAACCGTTTCCGATGGCATTGACCAATCAAATCAGGTTATCAAAACCATACAAATAACACCCGTTAACGACATACCTGTAACAACCGACTTTAACATCTCAACTGCGGAATCGACAAGTATTGATATTGAGCTACTAAACTATGTAAGCGATGCTGAAAATAGTTTAAACTTAAACTCCATTATTGTTAATCCAACCCCTTCAAACGGATCTGTTTCTATTAATCACACAAACGCAATAATCACTTATACGCCCAATGGTGGATATTCGGGAATTGATAGTTTCACTTACATAATATGCGATAACCTAAATGCATGTGGGAATGGTACAATTAAAGTAAATATATCAAACGAAACCCCAGTATTAATCAATGACACTGCTGAAACAAATGAAGACACCCCGGTGAAAATAGATGTATTACACAACGACACCGACTTACAAAACAACATTAACAAGGCTACATTAACAATTACAACTCAACCATTACATGGCAAAGCTGAAGTATTAACAACCGAAAATGTTATTCTCTATACTCCCGATTTGAATTACAATGGCAATGACAAATTTAGTTACTCGGTTTGCGACGAAACAAGCTATTGCGATGAAGCTCAGGTAAGCATACAAATAAACCCTATTAATGACAAACCAAATGCCATTAACGACAATATTTTTACCGGTGAAAATACATCAATAAACATTACTGTTTTAAATAACGACAACGATTCAAATGACGCGTTAGGAGGTATTGATGCCAGCTCTCTCAACATTGTTACATTCCCCCAAAATGGTTCAGTAATAATTCTCCCCAACTATACAATAAACTACACACCCTACTTTGGCTTTTATGGCAACGACACAATTAAATATTCAATTTCGGATATTGGATATCCAATTCCAACATTAAAAGATACTGCATTTGTATTTATTGAAGTATCACGAAAATCGCCTGTTGCAATAAACGACACTGCCCAAACAAATGAAGATACGCAATTAAACATTCCGGTAATTAATAATGACTACGATTCGGGTAACGACATCAATCCATCAACCGTAACAATTACAACACCACCTAAAAACGGAACTGTTTTATCAACATCCGGTGGCATTATTTCATATCTGCCATCTCAAAATTTCTTCGGTTCCGATTCCCTTATTTATTACGTAAAAGATTACACCGGTCTTGCAAGCAACAAAGCTACTGTTCATATTTTTGTAAAACCAGTAAATGACCCTCCGGTTACATACAACGCCTCTTATAACACTTCTGAAGACAGTTCTCTTGTTATACCATTCTCCGATATAACATCTGACCCCGAAAACAATATCTCATTCGAAACATTTACCATATCATCAAATCCCGAAAATGGATCTGTAAGTACAATTATTGGTTTAAAATCTATTATTTATTCACCAAATGCCGGTTTCTCAGGTAACGATCAATTCTCATTTATAATTGCCGATACCAATGGCCTAACAAGTAATATCTCGACCATTTCAGTTTTTGTTTCAAACGAAGCACCCACTGCTAAAGACGATTCTATAAAAACTCAAGAAGATACTCTAATTTTATTTAACGTTACAACAAACGATAAAGATCCTCAGAATAATCTCGACACTACATCGGTTCAGATAATTATTCCTCCTGCTAACGGAATAGCAATTGTTAATAAACTAAACGGATTAATAGAATATACTCCTAATGAAAACTTTTTTGGAACTGATATTTTTGAATATATTGTTTATGACAAAGACGGATATAACGACAGAGCAAAAGTTACCATAATTATTCAACCAATTAATGACTATACGTTTGCAATTAACGACACTATAGCAGCAAACGAAGACAACACTCTTAAAATTAACATATTAGACAACGATTTTGACATTGATGGATTTATTAACATATCATCATTATCTATTATTGAAAACACTAAAAACGGAACCTGCACTGTAGATTCAATCA
Organism: Marinilabiliaceae bacterium; assembly: GCA_016933045.1. Classification (GTDB taxonomy): domain Bacteria; phylum Bacteroidota; class Bacteroidia; order Bacteroidales; family Marinilabiliaceae; genus JAFGBR01. Next base: position 43,157 of record JAFGBR010000033.1, read on the forward strand.
GTGGCAATATAGTTTACGTACCCGATTTTAACTTTTTCGGATACGACTCCTTAATTTACAAAATATGCGATGATTCTGCAGCATGTGCAACTGCAAAAGTATTAATCGAAATTATTGCCGTAAACGACCCCCCAATTGCAAACAACGACATTGCACAAGTAATTTCCAAACAATCAAAAATAATTGATGTTCTTAAAAACGACACCGATGCTGATAACAATATTGACACAACTTCACTTCGTATTATTACTGCCCCACTTCATGGCATTGTTCAAATTGTTTCCGGTGGAAAACTACAATTCACATCAAATAATGGCTACTCAGGCATTGATTTTATTGAATATGAAATTTGTGACTATAATAACTCTTGTGACATTGCCAGAGTTAATATTAATATAATGCTCGAAAATATTGCACCCAATGCAATAACCGACTTTTTTACAATTTATGAAGATCAACAAAGCATTTTTGACGTCCTTGCCAACGACTATGACCAAAATGATAATATTGACACAACATCACTTCAGATAATTACACCTCCAACCAATGGACATGCTACCGAATACACCAATGGCACTATAACTTATCGCCCAAATGCAAATTTTTTCGGATCAGACCAAATAATATACTCAATATGCGATAACTATACCAACTCATTATGCGATCAAGACACTGTATTCATCACAATACTTCCAGTTAACGATCAACCTTTTGCTAACAATGATAATGAACAGGTATTTGACGGAGAAGAGTCGCGGTTTTTAATATCAGAAAATGATTACGACATTGAATCAACCGATACTTTAACTTATAAACTTGCAAACTACCCCGATTATGGACTTACAATTTACAACCTCTCTAACACTGGCGAATTTATAATTACTCCTGCTTCAGGTTCATATTGTAATGATTTATTCTTTAAGTACATCGTTTGTGATCAAACAAATTCGTGCGACACTGCTGATATATTGATTTATGTTAATCCAAAAGACAGCGATAATGATGGCATCCCCGATTTTATTGAAAATAAGAATATCGATACTGATTCCGATTCTATACATGACTATCTCGATACCGACTCAGATAATGACAACATACCAGATTCAATTGAATCGGGCATTAAAAATATTTGCAACGATTTACCATTAGACACCGATGGTGATAACATACCCGATTACATTGATACTGATAGCGATAACGACAACAAACCTGATCTGGAAGAAGGTATCAATGACTGCGACAATGACGGTTTACTAAATTATATTGATAATAACGACAATTGCGACTTAAACAATATTCCAAACACCTTTTCCCCAAATAACGATGGAGTTAATGATTTTTTTATAATACCAATTATAAAAAACACTAAAGAATACCCCAAAAATGAAATAATTATCTTCAATCGTTGGGGATCTGAAGTGTATAAAATGACCAATTATGATAACAGGTGGAATGGACGAGCTTCAAATTCTGCTTTTGGATCTGATATACTCCCTGAAGGAACATATTTTTATATTCTAAAACTTAGAAAAAAAGATAACAATGAAATAATTATTAATGGCACACTTTATTTAAAACATTAATCATAGCATCAATGACATTTATTCTATATAAATATAAAACATTCATTTTTTTTACATGTGCCGCTATATTTTTGTCAGCAGCCTGCGTAAAAGCTGAGCAAGACCCAATTTTCAATCAATATCAATTCAATACATTAATTATTAATCCGGCTTATGCCGGTTCAAATGATGTTATGAGCCTGATGATTTTATCAAGACATCAATGGATTGGGTTCGAAGGTGCTCCAAATACCCAAACATTAACTCTTCACTCACCTTTAAACCAAAAACGTGTTGGACTTGGTTTCTCCATTATTAGAGATGAATTATTACCGGTTTCAAAAACCGACATATTTGCCGACTATTCTTATTTGTTAAACATTACTGATTATACAACAATAAGATTAGGTCTTAAAGCCGGATTTCATAATATTTTAATAAACTATTCGAAACTCGACCAGGAAATAACCACAAACGACAATGCTTATCCTGCCGAAAACTTCTCCAACTTAAAACCAAATTTTGGATTTGGATTATACCTGTCCGGCAAAGCTTACTATTTAGGTTTGTCGATACCTCGATTACTAGAAACAGACCTATCGGACAAAAACAACACCTCATCATTATCAAATAAATACTACCGACACTATTATTTCATTGCAGGAACAATATTTAATTTATCAAACGAAATTAAACTTAAACCTTCTCTCATAACACGCCTTTCATCATCTACTCCTATATCGACCGATTTTAACCTTAATGCCCTTTTTCGCGAAAAACTATGGATTGGAGCTATGTACCGTTTAAGCAATGCTTTAGGAGGTCTAATACAATATCAATTCTCGCCAATGATTAAAATTGGTTATGCTTACGAAATGGAATTGGGTGAACTAAAACAATTTAATAATGGCACACACGAAATAATGCTAAACATCGATTTCAGTTTCAAAAAAGGGAAAGTGTACAATCCCCGTTATTTCTAATTTTTTCAAAATTATTGAGAGATTAAAACTAAAATAGTACCAAGTGAAACATTCACTACCAGTTAATAAACAAAACAGATGAAACAAATAATTTTAGTTATTATTATCGCAATATTCTCTACTGCATTGTTTTCTCAAAACAAAAAACTGCAAAAAGCCGATGAACTTTTCGACCAGTTTAATTACTCAAAAGCACTAAACAAATACCTGAAACTCGAAAACAATAACGTTTCACAATACCATGTAAAACAACGCATTGCATTTTGTTATGTTTTTACCAATGACCTCTTTAATGCCGAACAAAAATTTAAAGATGTTTTAAATTTCCCCGATGTTGATCCATCTATAAATTTCCACTTAGGACAGGTTCTTTTAAAACTTGGAAAACTAAATGAAGCTGTTGATTATCTCAATACCTATTTTTCTCAACAAAAAAACAATACTTTTAAATTAATATGCAATGATTACTCATATTACCTATACTTTTTAAATACCCCAAACCCCAATATCAAAATTCAAAATTTAGCAATAAACACCCATTATTCTGAATTTGCTCCAACGCTATTCAATTCTGATTTATTTTTCAGTTCAAACCGACCAACACCATCTCTAATAAAAAGGGGGGATGTAAAAACAGAAAATTATTTTTTCGATATTTATCAGGCAAAAGCTATCGACTTATCAACATTTAAAAAACCTACATTAGCTACATCAGCTTTTAATTCGCGTTACAACGATGGCCCTATATGCTTTTCCAAAAATAACACCATTGCTTTTATCACTCAAAATGACATAAAAAAAAGATCATCTTCACAATTAGATATTGTTATTAGTAAAAACACAGATGGCGAATGGTCACAGCAAATTGATCATTTATCAACACGCGATAAAAATTTCTCTATCGCACACCCGTTTATCACAAACGATATGAATCGTCTATATTTTATTAGCAATATGGCTGGTGGTTATGGAGGAATGGATATCTATTATAGTGAATTTAAAAATGGTTTCATTAGTACTCCTATAAATCTTGGCCCTGGCATTAATACTCCCGGTAACGAAACACATCCATTTATTACTGACAGCGGAATGTTATTCTTCTCATCCGATGGTCATCCGGGACTTGGAGGATATGATATATTCTATTCTACAGCCAACAACAATGATGATTTCGAAAAGGCATTTAACTTAGGAAACCCTATAAACTCAAAAAGTGATGATATGGGACTTGTTATTATTGATGAGTTTTTTAACGGTTACTTTTCGTCAAACAGGGAGGGTGGTAAAGGCAGTGACGATATTTATCTTGTTAAAATTCAAAAACCTTTAGAATATATTAAAATTGAAGGTTCTGTTACCGATTCAGATCAATTTCCTTTACAAGAAACCCAAGTTATATTATATAACACCGACAATACTGTTTTTAATAAAACCAAAACAGATGAAAATGGCAAATTTATTCTATATCTACCTAACACAAAAAACTTTAATATAGAATTTAAACATCGATTTTACGAAACTAAAAAACAAGAAATTAACACACAAACTTTAATGCAACCCAGTCTGTTATTACCTATTGTTCTTTTAAAACAATAATATTGCATATCTCATTATTTTATTAAATAACAACAGGCCTATCCTAAACAATCTTTTAGAAACGGCCTGTTTGTTTCATTAAAAAGGCAAATCATCACCTTCTTCTGCTGGTGGAATATCTGTTTGCTGATAACCTGCTGATATTTCGGCAGGTGGAACCTGAGAACCTACCGGTTCTATTCTCCAGGCTTCAAGATTTGAAAAATAATTTACTTTTCCATCTTTTTCCCACTTACGTCCCCTGATATTAAAGCTGACTTTTATTAATTGACCTTCATTTACAGAATCAACAGCACTGCAACGATCCTGTGTTAATTGAAACTTAATAAAATCATTCCATTCCGAGTTTCTTTCATTTTCAACCTCAATAACAAATTCGCGTTTTTTAAAACTCGCGCTTATATCCTGGGTACTTTCCTTAAGTATTAACTTTCCTGTTATTTCAAAATTCATACTTTATTATATTAATCTTCTGTAACTACTATTTTTTCTATCTCATCGCCTACTCGAATAGCATCAATAACTTCAACACCATCAACTACCTTTCCAAAACAAGTATGCTGGCGATCAAGGTGTTTTGTATTATCGCGGCCATGACAAATAAAAAACTGCGATCCACCTGTATTACGTCCGGCATGTGCCATTGATAAAACACCCCTGTCGTGATATTGATTATCACCTTTTAATTCGCAATCGATAGAATACCCCGGACCTCCAGTACCAACTCTCGAATCACTCATATCTTTTGAATAAGGACAACCACCTTGAATTACAAAATTAGGTATTACACGGTGAAAAGCCAATCCATCGTAATAACCCGACTGAGCCAGTTTTATAAAATTCTCCACTGTTTTAGGCGCATCTTTTTCATAAAAAGATACCTTCATAACTCCTTTTGAAGTGTGTATTTCTGCTTTCATTAATTAATATTTATTGTTTACTCGTTTATTCATTATAAAGTGCTAATCACTAATTTTATTGTTCAAGTTATTAAAAATCTAATCAACCACAACACTAAAAAAACAAAACCGTCCTGATATCAAGACGGTTCCATAATATTTTATTACGAATTATTTTTTACTAATAACCTCAATCAACTCCATTTCAAAAATCAAAGTTGCATTTGGTTCAACTTTTACATTTCCACGCTCGCCATAACCCAAATTCGATGGCACATACAATTTCCATTTCGAACCTTCTTTCATCATTGGCAATGCTTCTTTCCAACCCTGAATAACTCCTCCAACGTTAAACATAGCTGTATCACCCCTTTCGCGCGAACTATCAAAAACAACTCCATTTAACATAGTTCCATGATAAATACACTTTATTCGGTCGCCTTCCTCCGGACTCATTCCTGTTCCTTCAACAAGAACCTCATACTGCAACCCTGATTCTGTTTCAACTACACCTTCTTTTAATTTATTTTCACTAAGAAATTTCTTTCCCATTTCAAGATTATTATCGGCCAACTCTTTTAACTCCTTATCCTTTCGCTCCTTTATTTCTCTTGTTTTTTTACTCAATACACCTTCGGCCATCATATCGTTAAAAACTCCATTTTTCCCGTATGATAATTGATTTAAAAAACCCTTTCTGAAAATATTATCATTAATAGTATCGAGCCTGGAAGAAATATACTCAAGCCACTTATCTTGCACTTCAGCTCCAACAAAAGCACGAGCAATCATCTTATTATCAATAGTATCAAAAATATTTTTACTTTGTTCCAATTGCCTTATGATGTCATTTGCAATAATAATACCTAAAGCATAACTCACCGAATCTAACTCATTTGTTAATTCAGGCTTTCCAGTTCCCGGAACCTTATTACATGAAACTAAAATGAACAAACCACTTAAAAAAAGCAACACAATTTTTTTCATATTACCTACGATCTAAATGTTATTAATTATTATAAAAAAATTACTCTATTCCTAATAACTCAACTTCAAATATCAAAGTTGTATTGGCACCAATCTGATCTCCTGCTCCTCGTTCCCCATAAGCTAAATTCGAAGGTATAAACAATCGCCATTTCGATCCAACATTCATCAATTGAAGCGCTTCTACCCAACCCGCTATTACACCATTAACCGGAAATACAGCAGGAGTACCTCGCTGAACTGAACTATCAAAAACATTTCCATTAATAAGAGTTCCATGATAATGACATTTTACACTATCGGTAGCTTTTGGTTTAGGACCATCTCCACTAACCAACACCTGATACTGTAACCCACTCGATAATATAACAACACCTTCTTTTATTGAATTTTCTCTTAAAAAATTTTCACCTTCAGCTTTATTTTTATCACCAACCTGATTTTGTAAATTCATAAAATAGTCGTTTAATATCTGGTTCACTTCCTGCGCTGTAATCTCAACATCTCCGCCCCCTAAACCATGTAAAATACCTTTTGCAAAAGCCTCCTGATCTAATTTATCAACACCCGATTTCAACAGATTTCCGGCAACACTTAACCCTAACGAATAACTTATTTTTTCCATTATTATTTTTTTTTCTAGAGTGCGAAGATAACATTTTCAATGAAACCATAAATCAATTAATTATTAACCCAACATAATAAACAATATCAAAGAAAACATATATAAAAGACTACTTCATTGGCTTTTGAGCTCTTAACATCTCCTTTTTGGGCGGAGGACCAGGCAATCGCTCAACAACAAACCCTATTTCCTGCATCATCCTACGTACTACGCCTTTTGCACAATAAGTAACCAAATATCCACCGGGCAATAACCATGAAAACATTTTTTCAAAAACCTGTTTTGTCCATAAATCAGGATGCTTATCTGGTGCAAAAGCATCGAAATATACTAGGTCAAAACGGGCATCTTTCAATTGCAAATCTCTCAAATCGGCATGAAACTTAACAATTTTAAAAGCATTATTAATTTTTACAGGTTCATCCCAAATAGCATTGTGCAAACCAACAAAAACACCACATTCCTCTATTGCATCACCAAATTTAATTTGCGATATTAAATCATTATCAATTGGATATTTCTCTACTGCATAATACTCAATTTTCTTATCCTCTTTATGCAAATAGGTTAAATAAGCATTCAATCCGGTTCCATAACCAACTTCAAAAACTCTAATTACATCCTTTTTAAGCTGCTTCAAGCCGGCTTTAACAAACACATGTAACGACTCATTTACCGCACCATAAATTGAGTGATAGTGTTCATCCAATTCGGGTACAAAAAGAGTTGTTGAACCGTCATCTGTTTTTTTTATCGTAACTCTGCTATTCATTTCTCAAATCACGTTATAAGTATTTGCAAAAATAGAACAAACCTAATAATAGAAATATGAATCAAAAGAATTTTAAATCGATATTAAGTGTCTGTTTAAACTTAACTCTTTACATAACCCTGAAAACAAAAATATTATTGAATTTCTGACAAACATAAAACATATAGAAGAATTTAACATTAGTGAATATCACATTTGTCTGTTCTGTCTGTATAATTTCTTTTCTCTTTTTGTCTTAATATTAAACAGTTATCAACATTTAAATACATATAAATTAACAAAATACTAATACAGTTTCATTATTATCGCAATACAAATATCATTTAACCACAAAAATTCACTTATTTAATCATCCTAAATACTTCATTTATAAAAATCAAACTCACATATAATTTCATTTACTCTATAACAGTTATTTTTGTATTAAATACTAGTTCAAAACAAATGAAACTTGTTTATTTTTTAGATACATGCTCATCTTGTCGCAGAATAATCAAGGATATTAATCCCGGAATGGAATTTAAATTTCAAAACATCAAACTACAACCAATTAACGAAGACCAATTAGATTATTTGGCATCAATAAATGGATCTTACGAATCGTTATTTAACAAACAAGCACGAAAATATCGCAAACTAGAACTATTTAAAAAAGATTTAAATGAAAATGATTATAAACAATTAATTTTAAATGAATACACTTTTTTAAAACGACCAATATTCGTTATAGGTACATCAATATATATATGTAAAAACAAATCTAACATAGGAAATTTGAAAGACCGAATGAAATCTATCACATAATACATCTAACAATATTAACCTCCCTTTTAAGATAAAGCTGTCCATTATACCCAATTATTTCGGACAGCTTTATTAATTTATAAATAACAATCAAAAATTATATCTTTAAATTAAACATTATGTAACCAAACATACTATATTATTGCTAAAACACTTTTAATGAACTTTTTAAAGTCACTTTTAATATTAATATGTATCTCAACAACAAACTTGGCTTCTAATCCTGCAAAAGAAGTTAAGAACCTTGATATATTTAACACCATTTGAGTTGGTTCAGGAATTGATCTATATCTTACTCAAGGCAAAAGCAATTCATTAACCATAGAATGCGATCGCGAATTATTAAATAAAATAATAGCTCAAACTCACGAAGGCCATTTATTTATTAAATCTAACGAAACTATTAAATGGCAAAAAGGAAAAACCCCAAAAGTAACTGTAACATTTAGCAATTTAAAAAAGTTGATGCAACCGGAGGATCAAAAGTATATTCTCATAACATCATTACACTTAACTCCCTATCAATTAACTACAATAATGGTTCCGATGTTTATTTATCAACTGAATGTAAACTATTAAAAATAAACACAACAGGAGGTGCCTCTATTAGTATTGCAGGGAATGGAAACAAATTGTTAATTAATGCAGACCGGGGTAGTGAAATCAATACTGAAAATTACATCTCAAGAATATGCCCCATAAAAGCAAATGGAGGTTCTAGTGTTAATGTTTGTAACGAATTATATGCCGATGCCTTTAACAACAGTAACATTGGATATATTGGAAAACCATCAATACTAAAACTAAACACCATTGGCAGTTCCGATATTTATCGGAAATAAAATTATTTCTTTAATATTCATCACAAAAAATTCCAATAAATAAAAACGTCATATCCACTTAACACGTTATTTCCTAAATTTCATCATACAAAACGATACATTAGTGTAAAAAAATAATCTATTTAAACACATTAACGTAAATACTGCCATAATAAACGATAAAAATAAAACCACTCATATGACCGTTGAAAGACCGAACAGTTTAACGAAACTGATTGGTCTTTCTTTTTTATAAAAAAACACTTTAAATCAATAACATCTGATACATTAAAAAAATCTCTAAAAAATAAAACCACTACAACGTAACTTATTAAATAAAAAGAGGTTATCTTTGCGCCTCAAAAATTAAACAAAATTGATTTGCATACAACTCATTATAGACAAGTTCAACCATGCGCTGTAGGCTTTTAGAGACGAATATTTTATGAAGACATTTAAAGAAACCGGACTAAGTCCCGAGGTGTTAAAAGCAATAGAAGAATTAGGTTTTGAAACACCAACGCCTATACAAGCACAAACCATTCCAAGTTTGTTAAAATCGGAACAGGATTTAGTTGCTTTGGCTCAAACCGGAACCGGAAAAACCGCAGCATTTGGACTACCAATAATTGATCAGATACAAATAGGGGTTAAAAACATACAATCTCTTATTCTTTGCCCAACAAGAGAACTATGCCTCCAAATTACTGAAGATTTAAAAAAATTTTCAAAATACAGGCAGCAATTACAAGTATTACCTGTTTATGGAGGAACCGAAATTCGAAACCAAATTAAAGCTCTTAAAGGCGATGTACATGTAGTTGTTGGAACTCCGGGCAGAGTAAACGATCTAATAAGACGAAAATCACTCGACTTATCAAACATCAAATGGCTTGTGCTCGATGAAGCTGATGAGATGTTAAACATGGGCTTTAAAGATGATTTAGATACTATTATTGAAACCACTCCAGAAGAACGCCAAACTCTTCTGTTCTCGGCTACCATGCAAAATGAAATTTCAGCAATGGCCAATCGTTACATGAAAAACCGTGACGAAATTAGTGTTGGGAAAAAAAATTCAGGTGCTTCTAATGTTAAACACATTTATTATTTAGTACAAGCTCGCGACAGATATGACGTTTTAAAACGCATTGCCGATATTTACCCCGGCATTTATGGAATAGTTTTTTGCCGAACCAGACAGGAAACAAAAGATGTTGCCGACAAACTTATTGCCGATGGCTACAATGCTGAAGCTTTACATGGCGACCTATCTCAATCGCAACGCGACCATGTTATGGCTAGATTCAGAACACGGCATTTGCAAATACTAGTTGCAACAGATGTAGCTGCCCGTGGAATTGATATTAACGAACTATCACATGTTATTAACTACAACCTGCCTGACGACCCTGAAATATATGTACACCGAAGTGGGCGTACCGGCAGAGCTGGGCGAAGTGGAACATCTATTGCTATTATCCATTCTCGCGAAAAAGGACGTTTAAAAGATATTGAACGATTATCTAAAATCAGTTTTGAACGTCAATTGGTTCCTAATGGTGATGATATATGCAAAAGACAACTTCTCCACTTTGTTGAACGAGTTGAAAATATTGAAATTGACGACAACCAGATAAACCCAATAATGGATGAAGTTTTCAACAAACTGGCTTCAATAGATCGTGACGATTTAATTAAACGCTTTGTTGCTGCCGAATTCACTATTTTACTCGATTACTACAAAAATTCACCCGACTTAAATATTTACAAAGAAGAATCCAAAACATCTCGAAGAGATTCTTCTGGTGATTTTTCGCGCATGTTCATAAACATTGGAAAATCAAAAGACTTATCTCCCCCTGTATTATTCTCACTTATTAGCCAATACACTGGCAAAAAAGGTATCGATATTGGAAAAATCGAGATAATGAGAAATTTTTCATTTTTCGAAATCGATAAAAATTGGGAACAAACACTTGTTGATGCTTTCCGAAAGGCCTTTTACAAAGGTGAAAAAATATCGATTGAGAAAGCTGAAAACAAACCTGCCGATAATGAACGTAGAGGCAGCTACAGAGGACGAGACAGAGGTGAGCGAAGAGATAATAGAGATAATAAAGATAACTACAAGAAAAAAAGCCCTGTTAGAAAATTTAAACGCAAATAATTCTTAGCATAAAACAATGCAACTTACAAAGGTTCAAAGAACGGTGTTGATTATCTCAACAATTACATCATTCCTTGGACCTTTTTTAATCTCATCAGTTACTGTTGCTCTGCCTAGTATTGAAAACGATTTTCAATTAAGTTCTTTTGAACTGGGTTGGATTATCAATTCTTTTCTTTTATCATCGGCTATTTTACTTTTACCTGCAGGAAAACTGGCCGATCAATTCGGACAAGTTAAAATTTACCGATTAGGGATATTTATTTTCACTGCTTCAACATTACTATGTGGCATTTCTAATTCCACAGCTTTTTTAATCACTTTTAGAACTATACAAGGCATTGGGGCCGCAATGACTATGACAACCGGCCCCGCACTCCTGGTAAGTAAATTTCCAGGAACCCAACGAGGACGTGTCTTAGGCATTAATGTTGCTTCTGTTTACCTTGGTCTGTCAACAGGCCCATATCTGGGTGGTCTGATTACCGATCATCTTGGTTGGCGAAATATATTTCTTATTTCAGCTCCAATTGGATTAATTGTGACTTTTCTAACTTTACGATGGTTAAAAAACGAAACAATAGTAAATAATAAAAACTCATCTTTAATAAGTAGCACATTTTTTTATGGCATTGTTCTCTTTTTATTTGTATACGGAGCATCCTCACTCCCTCAGGCAACTGGTATTATTATGATTTCATGCTTTTTCATATTAGCTCCTGTCTTCATACTCTCGCAATACAAAAAAACAAACCCTTTACTCCCGGTAAAGCTATTTCGAAATAATATCTTGTTTTCATTTTCAAATCTGGCAGCATTAATTAATTACAGTGGCACATTTGCAAATATCTTTTATTTAAGCATCTTTTTGCAAAAGATACACCATCTTTCGCCTCAAATAACCGGTGCCATATTAGTTATACAACCAATCACTCAAGCAATCTTATCACCTGTTTCAGGGCATTTATCCGACCGCGTTGAACCTCGCTTTTTAGCTACCATGGGGATGGTATTAAATGCCCTGGGATTAGCACTTTTAGCATTTATTAATATCAACACTCCTATTACTTATATTTCTATATATCTTTTGATTATGGGAGTTGGCTTTGCATTGTTTTCATCACCAAACATGAATACCATAATGGGGTCGGTTAATAAAGATCAACTTGGCATGGCTTCGGGCATTTCAGCTACTATGCGAATTATCGGACAAATGGTTTCAATGTCTTTAGCTGCTTTGTTATTCTCTCTATCGTTTAATAAAACACCAGTTATGGATGTAAGTAACGATTTATTTTTAAACACTTACAATATTGCACTTATAATTATGAGTTGCTTTTGTGTTATTGGTTCATTATTTTCTTTTTTTAGAGGAGAAATAAAAAAAACTAATTACTAAATAAAATAATAAAAACATATACTTATAAAAAAACTTCCTATTGTTTTAACAGGAAGTTTTTTAATTTTTTTTAATTTGTCTTTAATAATGTTTCCATTATTTTTCGTTCCAACTCATCAAACAACTCCGGATTATCTTTAATTACATCTTTTACAGCTTCTCTCCCCTGTCCTAGCTTTGTTTCACCGTAACTAAACCACGATCCGCTTTTTTTAACAATCTCCATCTCAACTCCCATATCAAGAATCTCTCCTACTTTAGATATCCCTTCTCCGTAACGTATTTCAAACTCTGCCTTTCTAAATGGTGGTGCAACTTTATTTTTCACTACCTTCACACGAGTCTGACTACCTATTACATTTTCACCGTCTTTTATTTGTGTAACCCTACGAATATCAAGCCTAACCGATGAATAAAACTTAAGCGCATTACCTCCGGTTGTTGTTTCGGGATTTCCAAACATTACACCTATTTTTTCTCTTAACTGATTTATAAATATACAGGTAGTTTTTGTTTTACTAATATTCGAAGTTAACTTGCGTAAAGCCTGCGACATTAATCTGGCTTGTAATCCAACTTTATTATCACCCATTTCACCTTCTATTTCGGCTTTGGGCGTTAATGCAGCTACTGAATCTATAACTATAATATCAATAGCTGATGAACGAATAAGCTGATCTGCTATTTCAAGCGCCTGCTCTCCGTTATCGGGTTGTGAAATAAATAAATTCTCAATGTCAACACCTAATTTTTCAGCATAAAATCGATCAAATGCATGTTCTGCATCAATGAAAGCTGCAATACCACCTGCCTTTTGAGCTTCTGCAATGGCATGAATTGCAAGTGTGGTTTTACCTGATGATTCCGGTCCATATATTTCAATAATACGTCCTCTGGGATAACCACCAACTCCTAAAGCAATATCAAGAGTAATAGATCCTGTAGGTATAACATCCATTTTCTCAACAACCGAATCGCCCATTCTCATTATGGTTCCTTTTCCATAAGTCTTGTCAATTTTATCAAGAGTAAGCTGTAATGCTTTGAGTTTTTCTTTATTTACCGAGTTTTCCTTATCCGACATTTGTTTGATAATTTAATGTGCTTATTTATTATAATATATTCAATTCTTTTAAAATCTGACTAGTGTGATTTATTGTGTCAACTTTCCATATAATTTTTTCAATCTGTCCATTTTCATCAATAATAAAAGTGGAACGAAAAACACCAATCGATGTTTTTCCATACATCTTCTTCTCCCCCCAGGCTCCATATAACTGTAATATTGATTTCTCTTTATCAGATATTAGATTAAACTTTAACCCATATTTTTCGATAAACTTTTTATGAGATGCCTCACTATCAGGACTAACACCAATAATTTCAAAACCCTTAGATAATAAATCATTTAAATTATCATTTAAATTACAGGCTTCTGCTGTACAACCAGGCGTATTATCGCGCGGATAAAAATAAAGTATCACCTTTTTCCCTTTATAATTCGTCAACGATATAGACTCTCCATTCTGATTTATTCCACTAAACACCGGAGCTTTATCACCTTCCTTCAATTGTTTCATAATACTAATTGATTGATTACAAATATATTTTTAAAATAACATTGTTTCTCAAAACTATGTTCAAAAGTTATAAACATATTTTGCCAGAAGCAGGAATTATTTATGAATAATCCGGATTAAAAGTAACCAATAAAAAAATAAAAATATAAACACTTAAAATTTCATTGAAGTTATTCTATATGAATCGCTATTTTTGAAGATGTATTTTTTGAGTAACAAAATATTTATACGCTGATGAAAATTTTATTTATAACTCCGTTTTTACTTTTTATGTGTTTGTTCATTACTACAGGTCAAACAACAAAAAGTATGGCAAATGAAGCATACCAACTTTTTAAAAATGGAGATTATGAAGAGGCATTAGTTCTTTACGAGAAATTTTACACAGAATATCCACGTGATATTAAATATAACTTTTATTACGGAGCTTGCCTCGCCGAAACAAATACAAACTTATCATTAGCAACTCAATGTTTAAAATATGCAAGTTTAAAAAAATTTAATAACGATGTATATTTCTTTCTTGCTCGAACATATCAGTTAATGTACGAATTTGATATTGCTATTGAGAACTTCCAAAAATACATTAAAATAACCGAAGAGAGCGGATCATTCAATGATTTAGCAAAAAAATACATTGCTCAATGTGAAACAGGTAAAACTATCTGCTCCAAAATATATCACTTAAAAGTATTAAAAGCTGATACATGCTCGCCTGCTGATATTCTCGATTACTACTCTCCTGCAAATGACATTGGAAAAATAATGAAAAACAATGATTTCTTCGAATCAGGAATCGACCCCGAAGGTATTATGTTTTCAACAGAACGAGGTGATATGGCCTTTTATTCAATTAAAAACCAACAAACAACAAACTGGGATTTATATAAAATTGAAAAGTTAATTGATGGATGGAGCGAAGGAGTATCATTAGGATCTGATGTTAACTCCATATACAACGAACTTTACCCTATGTTGCATACCGATGGAGTAACTCTATACTTTAGTTCTGATCGTCCAGGCGGATTAGGAGGATTCGATATTTATAAAGCTACATACAATACCCAAAAAAAAACTTTCTCAAACATAACAAATATGGGTATCCCATTTAATTCACCCAAAGATGATTACTTTTTTGTTTGCGATGATTTTTCCGAAAAAGCATGGTTTGTTTCTAATCGTAATACATCAAACAACAAAGTAGTAATTTACCAAATTATTTGGAATAACAGTGTTATTAAAAGCTTTACTGAAGATAATAACCAATTAAAGAAAGAAGCAATTCTTGGCTTAGATAACAAAACTTTAGTAACTGAAAGCATTAATTCAAATGATAAAATATCAAAATCATCGTACAATAAAAATAACAATGCACTTTTTCATTTCCAAGTTGCTGATTCACTGGAATACACACAATTTGAACACTTTAAATCAGAACTGGCTTTATCGCAATTTAAACAAGGTTTACAACTGGTAAACCAACGCGATAGTCTGGCAAAAAAAATGTCGGAAAAACGACGATTATATGCTGTTACTAACGACGAAGCCATTAGAAATCAATTAGTAGTCGACATTTTAGCTTTAGAAAAACAAACCTACAATATAGATGGATCTATAGACAATTACTATTACCAATCGCAAAAGCAGGAACAAACTAAAATTAATGAATTGGTTCGTCTCGGACAATATCAATCAAATTCCGAAGTCAGAATGATTACAAGAGATCAGTTTTCGATTAAAGACATAACTTTTCCGAAAAATTTAACCTTATATACCAATGATGAATTTGGACGCAAATTAATGGAATTACAAGAAATGTACTCAACACTGTTTAACAAAAATGAAGTGTACAAATTAAAATATGCAGATTCTTTATATGCCTGGGGAAACATGTTAAACATTGAATCCTCAAGGTTATTAGAAAAAGCAACCCACACAACGCCCGATATTCAGGTTAAAATGCCAATCCCTTTCAAGTCAAACACTAACACAAATACTCAAAACGAAGAAATGCCCGAATCGTTAGTTAAACAAGCTCGAAATTTAAAACTTGATGCTTTAAAACTTTATCATTTATCGCTTGATACTAAATATTCAATTTATCGAGCTAAATACCACGACATACGCGAATTGCTTAAAGCAGGTGATGTATTCGAACAAACAATGAGTTTTGCCGGTGAGGCTATGACTTATTATAAAGCTGGCAACGAATTAATTAACCAAAACGTGATTGGTGTAGATTTGGAAACATTCGAAAAAGCCGGTACTTTTAAACGAAATGCAGTTTCAAGTCAGGAAAAGGGATTATCATATTATAACAACAACAAAACAAATAACAATTCCGTTTTAACTAAAAATCAATCTGATACCAAAGGGACAGTACAACAATCATATTCTGAAATACACAAAGGAAAAAAAACCAACCAAACCGCAACTAAAAGTGAATCAAAATCGGCTGGTGAAATAAAAAATATTGTAACCCAATCTCTCTCAAAAACTGAGGTAACCACTCCTGAATATACACAAAAAACAGAATCTGAATCATTAAAATCTAATCCCAAATTGATTTATAAAATTCAAATTGGCGTTTTTCGCAATCAACCAGATCAAACACTTTTAAGCAAAATAAACGACGTTAGTTTCGTAAAACTAACCGAAAGTGGTTTAATGAAGTACTATTCAGGGCACTTTAACACGTATAACGAAGCCGTTACTGAAATTGTTAATGTTAGAAATGCAGGATTTGAAGGCGCTTTTGTTACTGCTTTTTTTGAGCAAAATCCTATAACAATATCAAAAGCACGTGAATTAGAAAATAATAATTGATTTTTTTGAAAAAAAGAGTAACTTGAAATAAAAAAAATAATGGTTTCATTTGGCAAAAATAAAGAAAAGGGACATTCGCTTAATGAATATGAAGAGTATCGCTGGCTAATTCTTCATAATGATAGTATTAATACATTCGATTATGTAATTGAAACTTTGTGCGAAGTTTGCCATCACAACGAAATTCAAGCCGAACAATGTGCCGTTATTACCCATTACAAGGGTAAATGCGATATCAAAAAAGGTTCGTTTAACGAATTATTACCAATAAGAGACTCCCTTTTGGAAAGAGAACTATCTGTAACAATTGATTAATAATATTATGTCGGCATTTGTTATCTTTTTATTGGTTTTAACCGGGCTTATTTTGTTAATACTTGAATTTTTTGTTTTCCCCGGCATTACAATTGCCGGTGTTGGTGGAGTATTGGCAATTGGCTTAGGAATATTCTTCACTTATAAAACTTATGGTAGTTTAGCCGGACACATAACAGTATTCGGAACAATTGTATTAGGAGTATTCTTAGTATACTTTTCAATTCGAAACAAAACATGGAACAAAATGGCTTTAAATACTACTATCGATTCGAAAATAGAAACTGTTTCGGAGCAAACAATTCATATTGGCGATAAAGGAGTATCAATATCCAGATTAAATCCAATTGGCAAAGCACGTTTTAACGATGAAATAGTTGAAGCACACTGCCCCGGTCATTTTATTGATGAAAATAAAGAAATTGAAGTAGTTAAGGTTTTTAAAACACATATTATTGTAAAACCTTTATAAGAACAATATAATTTAAATATAAACCTAAAAAATAATCATTTTATGGAATTACCAACTATTGGGATTATAGTAATTAGTATTATAGCATTTTTTATAGTGCTTTATTATGTACCAATACTATTATGGTTTTCGGCCATTGTAACCGGTGTCCGGACATCTCTTATTCAATTAGTATTAATGAGAATCAGAAAGGTTCCTCCTCCAATTATTGTACGGGCAATGATTGAAGCTCATAAAGCAGGATTAAAAGATGTTAAACGCGATGAACTGGAAGCTCATTATCTTGCCGGGGGACATGTTGAAAGAGTTGTCCATGCTCTTGTATCTGCTGCTAAAGCAAATATTGATTTAACATTTCAAATGGCTACTGCTATCGATTTGGCCGGTCGTGATGTGTTTGAAGCAGTACAAATGTCAGTAAACCCCAAAGTAATTGACACACCCCCTGTAGCTGCGGTTGCTAAAGATGGTATTCAGTTAATTGCAAAAGCAAGAGTAACTGTTCGTGCAAGTATTAAACAATTGGTTGGTGGTGCAGGCGAAGAAACAGTCTTAGCCAGAGTAGGGGAAGGTATCGTGTCTTCTATTGGATCCTCAGCATCTCACAAAGAAGTTTTAGAAAATCCCGATTCAATTTCTAAAGTTGTACTTCAAAAAGGATTAGATGCCGGTACTGCTTTTGAAATTCTATCTATCGATATTGCTGATATTGATATTGGCAAAAACATTGGTGCTGTTCTTCAAATGGATCAGGCCGAAGCTGATAAAAACATTGCGCAAGCCAGAGCCGAAGAACGAAGAGCAATGGCTGTTGCCCTTGAACAGGAGATGAAAGCAAAAGCTCAGGAAGCTCGCGCTAAAGTTATCGAGGCCGAAGCAGAGGTGCCTAAAGCTATGGCTGACGCATTCAGATCGGGTAATTTAGGAGTAATGGATTATGTTAAGTATAGGAATATTGAAGCCGACACTGCTATGCGAGATGCAATTGCAAAACCATCTACTCAAACAAAGAATCCTCCTAAAAAAGATAAATAATTAAAAAAAGCCCGAATGGGCTTTTTTTAATTATCACTTCTTCAAAACAATAACTAACAAAGATAAAAAAACTACTTTTTTTTAGTTTCTTTTTATTTGTATATGTTCAACATTTTTATACATTTGCAATCGCATTCCAGGAGGGATGGGTGAGTGGCTGAAACCACCAGTTTGCTAAACTGACGTACGGGTAACTGTACCGGGGGTTCGAATCCCCCTCCCTCCGCTAAAAAGAGGCTGCATCATTTGATACAGTCTCTTTTTTATTAAGTCCGGAAACTATCATTTTAAATTTAGATCTTCCATAACCTTTTTTGGTTTACATATTTCCATCAATTGATAAAACAAAAGATACCCGTGTCCCTTTTCCCTCCTCCGACTCAATTTTAACCACTCCCCCCAATGCCTCAATCAACCCTTTACTAATCGACAAACCCAACCCCGAGCCACCATATCTGCGATTAAAAGAGACTTCAAGCTGCCTAAAATTATCAAATACAGCTTCTAAATCATCCTTTGCAATTCCAATTCCGGTATCTTCAACAAAAATTATTAACGACTCATCACTCTTATCTAATCCCAAAATAACAGACCCCTGTTTTGTAAATTTAATCGCATTTTGAATAATATTTTCAATTGACCTATACAACTTTGACTCATCAGTAAATAGCTTAAGATCTTCATCCTGCGAAAGTATTTTTAATTTAAACTCAAGCCCCCTCTCATTTGCCAATGAATCATAATTTAAATATAACCTCTCTATTAACTGCCGGACATCAACAATCCTATGAATAACACTCAAATCACCAACTTCAATTTTTGATATTTCAACAATATCGTCAACTACTGCAATTAATTTAAAGCAACTATTTGTTATTAATTTAATATATTCTTTCTGCATTTGTCCAGACAAATCTTCATCCTGCAAAATTTGAGAAAACCCAATAATTCCATTTATTGGTGTCCTTATTTCATGCGATAAATTATATAAAAATGCAGACTTTAACTTTTCACTCCTTTCTGCTTCAACTTTCGACTTAATAACCTCTTCCTGTATACTTTTATATTGCGAAATATCAATCAATGTTCCGTATGAAATAATTGAATAATCTCTTTTCTTAACCTCTTCTGTTTTACCTTTAAATAACAACCAATAGTATCCTCCAATTCTCTTTTTTACTAACAATTCAACATTAACATCCGTCTTATCTTCCAACTCAAATTGCCGAAAAAGAATATTTACAGCATCTTCTGAACACGAATGTAACACCTCTCGATAATTATCACGGTTAATAACAAATGATTCAGGATCAAAAGACAAATAACAATTATCCTTATCAATAATAATCTGTTTTTTTTTAGAGTCCCACTCCCAATATGCTTCTCCTGCAGCAATCATTGCTACAGATAATCGTCGGCTATTATCTCTTATCAACTCTTCTTTCAACAAATTTTCATTTACTTCGTATTGCAAACAAAATGCATATACCGAAAAAATAAACAACGGCAAAAAAAGTATCTCAACCGGATTTTCAAACTCATCCCAAACCGCAAAATCAATCCACTCAAGAACATTAGAAAAAGCTACAAACGACAATAATAAAAATGATATAATAATAAAATGGATTGGAATATTTTTCCACCAAAACCTGTATACAAGAACCAATGCTGCACCCAAAAACAAAATAAAAGATATGGTATTTAAAATTATCATAGCAATATGAACATTTACTATTTAACAATACCCGAAGTCTTCATGTGAAACGCCCCAACAAAGAAAAAAAGAGATGCACATAATAAAAACAAATGTTCTAACATATTAAATACCGCAACTAAAACAAAACCTTCTGCAACGGTAAAAATATTCGAACCAGTAATCATAACTAATCCCCAAATCCATATCTTAGGCATTTGCTGACACTTACCTTCTTTATATAACCTTATAAAAAACAAAAACAATATAACGTTTGCTAATAAACAAACTATTTCTCCTGGCTCAACCATTTTTAAAAGTTTTATTTCCTAATTTAACCCTTTATCAAACAAAAAAACGTCTTTAATATTATTTTATTCGTTTTATTTACTTTGTAATCACAAAACATTTAATAAATGAAACAAAAATATAATTGAAGCCGTTGATGTAATTATCAGAAACTAAATATTTTTGAAATATTTTTTATTCTAAAAAACAATCATAGACATGAAAAGCATACAGATTATTATATTATTAATAACCATTGGTATTACACTAACTAACTGTGCATCTAAAAAATTTGCAAAACAGGCCAATAAATATGCACAGGCAGGCCTATATAAAGATGCCGCTGAAATGTACTACAAATCAGTTGCTGCTAACAACAACAATATTGATGCAAAAATGGGGCTGCAACGTAGCGGACAACTTTTACTCCAGGAAAAAATTGATGCTTTTAAAACCAATTACGACAATAATGCAATTAAAGAAGCTGTTTATTCTTTTATTGATGCTGACTCATATTATAATAAGGTAAAAATGGTTGGTGTTGCTCTTATTTTTCCCGAAGAGCACAGAGTCTATTATAATGAAGTTAAAGAAAAATATCTGGGCAAACGATATGAATCTGCAATGCAAGCTTTGGATATTGAGGACTTTGCCAGTTCCGAACAGGTGTTTAACGAAATATTATCGATTGATCCGACATATAAAGACAGCAAAGCAAATTGGACCATTGCAAAATTCGAACCTTTGTACAGACAAGGCATCAACGAATTTAACAGCAAACGTTTTCGAACCTCATATTACTCGTTCGACAACATTTTAAAAGGTACCGGAGTGTATAAAGAATCAAATATTTACAAAAATAAATCGTTAGAAAATGCCCTAATTACAATAGCAATAGCGCCTTTTTACACCTCAACCTATCAAAATAATTATATTTCATCTACTTTAAACAAACAAATTCTTAAAAACCTAAACCAAATACAATCACCATTTTATAAAGCTGTTGCCGATCCTGTTATTGCTCTTTTACCCACAAACGGTAAACGAAGTCGTTTACATGATTTAATCCCATTTATTAATGCAAATAAGAAAAAAATTAAAGCTAAAGCTATACTTACAGGTAGTATTATTCGCTTTAACACCGAGCAGGGTTCTCTTATCAGCACCACTAAAAAAGGATATATTAAACGAACTTTTGCTTACATCGACAAAACCAGTGGCGAAAAAAAGAACAAAACAATATATGATAAAACCACATATAAAGAATTAAGGCAAAACTCCAAATCAACTATAGAATTCGAATACTCAATTATTGAGGTCTCTACTGGCATGATAATTCTATCTGATATTTTTAATATTACAAAAAACGATGATATACATTATGCCACATTCGATGGCAACATAAAAGACTTAGTTCCCGGAAACTGGAAATATTCTGACAAAAATTCACCTATTGATATTATTAACGACAATAACAATGCAGTTAAAGAACTCAATCAACTTTTTTCGGCAAATAAGCAAATTAAGCCTGCTCAAAATCTTACTTCTGAAATAATTGATGAAATATCACAAAACATTATGGCATCTCTAATAAAATACAATCCCGAACAATAAACAACTTAACCTGTATAATGAATAAGTTACTCAATACCTGCTATATAATAGTTACATTATTAATTGCATCGTGTTCAAGCACAAAACAAACAGCAAAAAAATCGATTCCTCAACCCGAATGGATTACTAACAGACCAATAACAAATATCTATTATACAGGAATTGGCATTGCAAAAAAATGGGGGTTACCTGATAACTATAAATCAGATGCTCGCCAAAAAGCACTATCAGACATGGCCAGTCAAATAAACTCTAATGTCTCTTCTACTTCGGTATTGCACCAAGTTGAAAACAATAAAGGTATTTCAGAATTATACTCAAACAACATTAAAACAAGTTCGAAAGAGTTCTTAGAAGGATATCAGGAAATTGACTCTTACGAAGATGAAAACTACTACTATGTATATTTCCAACTTTCAAAAGCAAAGTTTGCAGCTCTTAAAGAACAACGAAAAGCAAAAGCTTTTTCAAACGCTAAAAGTAAATTTCAACAAGCCCAGATTCAAAACAACAACATTGCTACATCACTAAAACTCTATGCATCTTCGCTCGAGGCAATGGATAATTTTTTAGGCGATGAAAATATGATAATTGATTCAGCAACGAATAAAAAATTAGATATTTGCATTGAAAGTGTAAATAAAATTAAAGAACTAATTAACAACCTAAAAATTTCACCTGTAAACAGCCTAATTAGCAAACGCATAAATGAGTTTGTCGAATCAAACCTACTAACATTCAATGTTTCAGATATAAACAATAATTACCAGCCAAATATTCCTGTTAAATTTAAATACTCAAATGGTTTTTTAAGAACCGATAAATCTATTAGTGATCTGAAGGGACAAGTTAAAACAACAATACATAAACTAACCCCAAACGGAAACACTCATACACTATGCGCCGAAATTGATGTTAACTCACTAATTCAATCAATTACTCAAAATTTATTCATCCGAAAAATGATTGAAAATACAGGTGGTAACACCAGTTGCATTCAAATAAAAATTATCCAATAATAATTTATATATCGAAATTAAAAGTCATTCAAATATTATTCATTATATATTATTTAAACTGAAAAAAACTTACAGTTTAAATAATATTATATCTCCTTTATTTTCTTTAAATATCATATTCCAAAGTCGCCACCAAAAAATCCCAAAACTTCTTAACCGATTCAATATGAACTTTTTCATCGGGTGAATGTGGATATTTTATTGTTGGTCCAAATGATATCATATCCCAGTTTGGATAAATACCTCCCAAAATACCACACTCTAACCCTGCATGAATAGCTCTCACTTGCGGTATAACCCCAAACTTTTCGACATATACTGTTTTCATGGCTTTTAAAATGGCTGAGTTAATATTTGGCTGCCACCCAGGATAACGGCTATGAAACTTTACATCTGCACCTGCTAAACGAAATATACTTTCAATAGTTGATTCAACATCTGCTTTTGCACTATCTACAGAACTTCTAATAAGACTCAAAACATGAATATGTTTATCATCCGATTTTACAATTGCCAAATTAGTCGATGTTTCAACCAAATTTGTCATCGAATCACTCATCCGAATAACCCCATTAGGACATCCCTGAACTGCATTTATCATATCATCCTGAGTTACCTCATCAATAACATACAAAGGCAAAGGTACCTCTTTTACCTGCAATGTAATAAGAGGCTCTACGTTACCCAGTTCATATCTGAAAATATTATTAAATTCATTTATCACACTTCTTAAATCAGAATCATTTACCAAAGGAATTGTAACAACCGCAAATGCTTCACGAGGAATGGCATTTCTCAAACTTCCTCCTTCTATCGATGCTAATCGTGCTCCACATTCAGATACAAGGCGTTTTAAAATACGAATCATTAATTTATTAGCATTACCACGCCCTAAAATAATATCCATTCCCGAATGCCCACCTTTTAAACCGCTTAATGACAGTTTAAAAGCTATATGGTTTTTAGGTATATCAACCTTTGCAAATTCAAACTGACAACTTGCATTGGAACCACCTGCGCAACCAACATATAATTCGCCTTCATCTTCCGAGTCGGTATTTATTAATATCTCGCCTTTTAACAACCCTGGTTTTAAATTAACAGCACCTGTCATTCCTGTTTCTTCATCAATAGTAAACAACCCCTCTAAAGGGCCATGCTTAATTGTTTCCGAAGCAAGAACACTCAAAATAGCTGCAACACCTATTCCATTATCGGCTCCCAATGTGGTATTATTTGCCTTTACCCATTCCTTGTCAACTATTGTTTCAATACCATCTTTAATAAAATCGTGTATTTTATCGCTGTTTTTTTGAGGTACCATATCTACATGTGCCTGAAGAATAATACCTTTTATTTTTTCACGCCCTAATGTTGCCGGTTTTCGAATAATAACATTTCCAACATCATCTTTTATATATTCCAAATTGTGTTTAACTGCAAAACCAACTATATAATCAACAACCTTTTGTTCGTGCTTCGATGGTCGAGGAATTTGGGTTAAATCGTAAAAATAATTCCATAGCGTCTGAGGCTCTAACTGCTTTATTGTCATTTGTTTTTATTTTAAATATACTACTTTAAAACTCCTATATTTAGTAAAGCTCCTGTAACTGGCGAAACCTTAATACAAATAGCCTCTTTTTTAAGTATTTCTGAAGGCAATGACAATAATTGACCAAACTGTGAAACCTGAACTTCTTTTTCAATTATTGGAATATTTTTATCAATTATTTTCACTTTTGCCAAACCCGGATTTATAAAAAACAAACCTTGATTTCCAATTCTATGCTTTTTTTCAAAAACACCTTCCGGCAACATTTTAACTTCTAAATTCTCAACTTCAATATAAACCGGAGTGCCACTCAAATCCATCCTGTCCAAAATTCCATTCTTTTCCGAAAACCTAAATAATACATTCCTTTTATCGCCCTGCAATCCAGGTTCGTATTCAACCACATAATGTTTTGTTACTGAAACTATCTTTCCAGCAAAAAGTTCAACAAATTGTCTCTCCAATATATCCAACTCCTCATCAACCTTAACATACGAAACTCCATCGGGTGGCAGGTTTTCAAAATCGGATGTGAAAATTTTCATTTTTCGCTTTCTTATTTTATATATATAACTAGCGGCCTCTTCTGCCATTGCAGCTGTTGATGTTTTAACCAATAATTTCTCTAAATAGGGCACTCCGTCAAAGGTAACATCATCGGGTTCAATATCGTTCAAAACAACAATATTATCCTGATTTTCAGCAACAGAGTATGAATCTACATTAATACCACACAAAACTCCATTTTCTGTTAAAGTTACATTTTGTGCATCCCCATCTCCTTCCATCTTTATTAAAAATGATTTCCCATAATCTGTTTTTCCAACCGATGTAAGCATTATTGATTTTATACAATACGATTCTTCATTTGAGGTTACTACATCTGATAAATTCAAAAATTTTTCAGAATATCTATAAAATGGACCTACTTTTTTTACCTTTTTTTCAATCTCTATATCGATTTTAAAAACTGTTTTTGGCAAGTAATATGGAACAACATTTATAACTGCATTATGTTGCTCTGATGCTTTTACTACACCAACATTAACCTTTCTTTTTCCATTACACAAAACAAAAACCGACACTAAAAAAAATGTAATAACAAATAATAATCTAAACTTTCTCATAAACCTATTAATATACATTATTTAGGAAACGATTAATAATTCAAAATATTACACCAATGTAATCAATTATGCACGCATTATCATTGATGATAATACCTAATTTTTCTTATATCTCTAAATGCTTTTCCCAAATATTCAATAATACAGGATGCTACAAGAGCCTCTTCCGACTCTTCATCTGCATATATATCACCAGCCAAACCATGAATATAAACCCCAACAATAGCGGCATCCTGTGGCTTTAATCCTTGCGACAATAACGAAAGTATAATTCCTGTCAACACATCTCCACTTCCGGCTGTTGCCATTCCTGCATTTCCTGTGGTATTAAAATAACAAGTTCCATCTGGCATTGCAATGGTTGTATATGCTCCTTTTAAAACCGTTATTACATTATATAACTTACTAAAATCAATAAGCTTTTTTAACCGATCAAAATCACCACTCCATGAACCAACTAAACGCTCAAACTCCTTAGGGTGTGGCGTTAATATTGAATTTAAAGGCAGGTTATTTAACCAATTTTTATTTTCCGACAAAATATTTATTGCATCGGCATCAACAACCATTTTTGCAGATACCGCCCTTTTTAACAATTCACTCAATGCCTTTTGTGTATTAAACTTCATCCCTATTCCAGGCCCAACTGCAACAGCATCATAATTCTCCAAATAAGGGAACTCCGAAAACAAAATATCAGACCTGTCTATACTTACCATAGCCTCGGGAACTGATGTTTGTATTATTTGATACCCTAACCGGGGTACATGAGTTGTTAACAATCCTACTCCGGTTTTTAAACAGGCTTTCGATGCCAAAACTGCCGCTCCCATCTTGCCATAGCAGCCCGATATTAATAAAGCATGTCCAAAATCTCCTTTATGAGCAAACTTTTTGCGCATTGGAATCAAATCGCGCACAAAATCATGTGTCAACATTTGCCATGAAGTTGTAATACTATCAATTGCCCCCTTATGCAAACCAATATCGAGCACATGCCATTCTCCAACAAAATTTGCATTTTCAGGAAATAAAAAAGATAATTTTGGAAATTGAAAACTTAACGTAAATGTTGCTTTTATTATAGCATCTTTGCTATTTGTCGAATTATCTTCTCCTAACAAACCCGAAGGCACATCAATCGAAATTATTTTAACTTTCTGTTGATTAATATAACGAATCAAATTTGCAGCCAATCCATTTACTGGACGATTCAAACCCGAACCAAACAAACCATCAAGTATTAGTGATGCCTGTTCAACATCAGGAAAATCATTTTCCGACTTAACAAACCTTATACAATTTGGATCTACACTTTTCAATCGGTCTAAATTAACCAACAAATTATCAGAGTAATTATGCGAATGAATAATATAAACCGCTACATTACAACCATTTTCAATAGCCATACGAGCAACTGCTAATGAATCACCACCATTATTTCCACTACCACACAATACAACCATATTAGATGGTTTAATATGCCGACTTATCCAATTGTACAATACCCGAGAGGCACGTTCCATTAAATCGATAGACAAAATTGGCTCATGATCAATGGTATATTTATCCAATTCTTTCACCTGTGTTGTTGCGAAAATTTTCATCCTTTTATATCTTTTAAAAGATCAAATAAAAACAAGAATAAAAAAAATTATTGTAATATATGTCTTAAGGACAGTTTAGATTTAGATTTAACTTTATATACGACTCTTAAGATAAGAAGATTTTTGAATTTCAAACAGATAGACAAGATATAGAAGAATTTAGGATTATTAAATATCTCATTAGTCCGTTCTGTCTTATATCTTTTTATCTTAATACAATAGTTCGTTAAATAATGACATAAAATATTGATTTACAGCAAAATAAGAGTTGAAAATATTTGTTTAAAACCCTGATAAT